>NZ_JBWKFG010000003.1:0-1063834 GCF_056434405.1 Streptomyces sp. NPDC044044
TCACGCTTGTAAGGCCAGAACACCTCACTGCCGTCGTCCTCGGTGTGATTGGTACCCGAGGCGAACTGCACCCGCAGATCCGGCAGTTCATCCGTATCCGGGATACGCCAGGGCTCCGAACCATTGGCCAGATAACCGTCGGAGAGCAGGAACACCGGGGTGCGGTAGCTGACCGCGATGCGGGCCGCCTCGATCGCCGCGTCGAAACAGTCGGCCGGCGTCTTCGGCGCCACGATCGGCACCGGCGCCTCACCATTGCGCCCGAACATCGCCTGCAACAGATCCGCCTGCTCGGTCTTCGTCGGCAACCCCGTACTCGGCCCGCCCCGCTGGATGTCCACCACCAGCAACGGCAGTTCGAGGCTGACCGCCAGCCCGATCGTCTCCGACTTCAGCGCCACCCCCGGCCCCGACGTCGTCGTCACCGCCAGCGAACCACCGAACGCCGCACCCAGCGCCGCACCGATACCCGCGATCTCATCCTCGGCCTGAAACGTCCGCACCCCGAAATTCTTGTGCTTCGACAACTCATGCAGGATGTCGGAAGCCGGAGTGATGGGATACGAACCCAAGTACAGCGGCAGATCCGCCTGCCGGCCCGCCGCGATCAACCCGTACGACAGCGCCAGGTTCCCCGAAATATTGCGATACGTACCCGACGGGAACGCCTCAGAAGCGGGCGCGACCTCATAGGAGACCGCGAAATCCTCCGTCGTCTCCCCGAAATTCCAGCCCGCATGGAACGCCGCGATGTTCGCCTCGGCGATCTCCGGCCTCTTCGCGAACTTCGCCCGCAGGAACTTCTCCGTCCCCTCCGTCGGCCGGTGATACATCCACGACAACAACCCCAAAGCAAACATGTTCTTGCTGCGCCCCGCGTCCTTGCGCGAGAGATCGAACTCCTTCAGCGCCTCCACCGTCAACGTCGTCAACGGCACCGGATGCACGCTGTAACCATCCAGCGAACCATCCTCCAGCGGCGACACCTCATAGCCGACCTTCGCCATCGCCCGCTTGGAGAACTCATCCGTATTGACGATGATCTCCGCCCCACGCGGCACATCGGCAATGTTCGCCTTCAACGCCGCCGGATTCATCGCCACCAGCACATTCGGCGCATCGCCCGGCGTGAGGATGTCATGGTCGGCGAAATGCAACTGAAAGGACGACACCCCCGGCAAAGTCCCCGCAGGAGCACGGATCTCAGCAGGGAAATTCGGCAACGTCGACAGATCGTTCCCGAACGACGCCGTCTCCGAAGTGAACCGGTCACCGGTGAGCTGCATACCGTCACCCGAGTCACCCGCAAAACGGATGATCACCCGATCCAGACGGCGTACATCCTTCTCACCAGCAGGCTTGCGCTGCTCTCCGACGACTGCCCCATCGGCCTGCTCGGCTGGGCTACTGACCTGGCTGGTCACTGAACTGGACCTCCCTCGGGCGGCTGAGCGGGAAGGGCTGGGCGACCGGCCTTCCCAAGGCCCACCCTACGTCTGTAAGGGTCGCCTTCCCGGGGTAGATCGCATGGCGGACGCACTTTTGAGACGCGCATATGCCCCGTTTTGCCATGGTGTGCCTCGCCCCCCGGCCCGACATGGAAGACGCCCCCCGCTCATCCTTTGGTTCTAGGACTGTGCTCCGTACTCGTTCTCCGTGCTCGTTCTCGTGCTCGTTCGCGTGCGCTCGCTCGCGCTTCTTGCTCGTGCGCTTGCGCTTGCTCTCGTCGTAACGAATATCTGACAGGGTGTCAGATTGCTAGGAGTTGAGGTAGGTGAGTACCGCCAGTACGCGCCGGTGGTCCCCGTCGCTCTGGGAGAGCCCCAGCTTCAGGAAGATGTTGCTGACGTGCTTCTCGACGGCGCCGTCACTCACCACCAACTGCCGGGCGACCGCGGAGTTCGTCCGCCCCTCGGCCATCAGACCGAGTACCTCGCGTTCGCGCGGTGTAAGCCCCGCGAGGACGTCCTGCTTGCGGCTGCGGCCGAGCAGCTGCGCCACGACCTCCGGGTCGAGCGCGGTGCCGCCCTGCGCGACACGCACCACCGCGTCCACGAACTCGCGCACCTCGGCGACACGGTCCTTGAGGAGATAGCCGACGCCGCGGCTGGATCCGGCGAGGAGTTCGGTGGCGTACTGCTCCTCGACGTACTGCGAGAGGACGAGTACCCCGAGCCCGGGGAACAGGTGGCGCAGGTGCACCGCGGCCCGCACCCCCTCGTCGGTGTGGGTCGGCGGCATCCGCACGTCGGCGACGACCACGTCGGGCAGCGCGCCCTCCGAGGAGAGTTCGTTGACCGTCTTGATCAGCGCGTCCGCGTCACCCACCCCCGCGACGACGTCGTGCCCACGGTCGGTCAGCAACCGGGTCAGGCCCTCCCTCAGCAGCACTGAATCCTCGGCGATGACGACCCGCACTTTGTCCTCCACGTTCACGGCCCCCCGGCATATTCGATTCTGGTTGTCCCCCGGCACCTCAGTATCGCGCGTGAGAACGCGCGTGAAGGGGCGTTACGGCGTTCGATGGCACGGCAGAACCCATCCGATCACCCCGTGCCGCGGGGTGATCGGATGGGTGGACAGCAGGAGGCTCACGCCGGGCCGGGCAGGATGCCCGCCGCTCGGCCCGGCAGGAGATTCGCCGCTACGCCCGCCAGGGCAGCTCCGCCGTCACCGTCGTGGGCCCGCCCGCAGGCGAATTCACGACCAGGATCCCGTCGACCGCGTCGAGCCGCTCGGCGAGCCCCGCGAGACCGGAGCCGCTGGTCACGTCCGCGCCCCCCGCCCCGTCGTCGGAGACCTGGAGCATCAGCCGGTCCTCGACCTGCCAGACGTCGACCGAGCCACGGGTCGCCCGCGCGTGCTTGCTGATGTTCTGCAGGAGCTCGGAGACCGTGAAGTACGCGATGCCCTCGATGGCGGCGGCGGGCCGCGCGGGCAGGTCCACCTCGACCTGGACCGGGACCGTGCACCGGGCGGCGAGCGAGGAGAGCGCCGCGTCCAGGCCGCGGTCGGTCAGGACCGCCGGGTGGATGCCGCGGGCCAGGTCGCGCAGCTCCTGGAGGGCGACCTTCACCTCGCCGTGCGCCTCGCCCACCATGCGGGCCGCGGCCTCCGGGTCCTCCGTCAGCTTCTCCTTGGCGAGGCCCAGGTCCATGGCGAGCGCCACCAGGCGGGCCTGCGCGCCGTCGTGCAGGTCGCGCTCGATGCGGCGCAGGTCGGCCGCGGCCGTGTCGACGACGACTCCACGGTCCGACTCCAGCTCGACGACGCGCGTCGCCAGGCTCGACGGGCCGAGCAGACCGACGACCATGACGCGGTCGACGGTGGTCAGGGCCCGGATGATCCAGGGCGTGGCCAGCGTGATCAGCAGGCCGGTGAGGGCGGTGACGCCGATCTCGAAGGGGTTGTCCAGGTAGATGCGGTGGCCGTCGTCGCTGTAGAGCTGGATGCCGTCCTGGCCGCCGTACAGCGGGAAGAGCCACTGCCACAGCGGGTACGTGAGCATCGCCCAGCCGTACGTCCAGAAGGCCACCGACACGGTGAAGGAGAAGACCGCCCACGGCATGTGGAGGACGGAGTAGAGGACGTGCCGCCAGGAGACGCCGCTCTTGAGCACGGCGCCCATCCACCCCATCGCGCCGCCGCCCTTGGGCCGCAGCGGCTCCGGGTTCGCCACCTCCACGTCGAGCAGCGCCCGTGCCCGCACCCGCTCAAGGGAGCCGAAGCCGCGGCAGGCGGCGAGCCCGGCGGCGAGCACCGGGATGCCGATGAACGTGATCAGCAGGCCGACGCCGAGCGACAGCATCGTGACCGCGAACGTGAACGTGACGATGCTGATCGGCAGGCTCAGGAGCACATAGCCGAATTCCTTCCAGGCGCGGGCCTCGATCGGCGCGCGCAGCCCGGCGGGGACGCGGGGCCGCCGCTCGTCGAGGTCGGATCCCCGGAACTCCGAACGGTCCATGCGTCCGTACTCCTGTCCGTACTCCGTGGCCATCGGTGTCGTCCGTTTCTGCTCGGTCTGCGGTTCGCGGTTCGCGGTTCGCGCTCTGCGGTTCGCGGTCCACGGTCTGCGGTTCCCGCGGTATCTCCAGAGTGCTGGCCGAGGCTGATCCGGACCATGTGGTGCGTAGGTGTCTTGGACGGGGGGTTTTCCCTACCCCGGACATAGTCCCGGGCATCCCGGACATCATCCCGGGCATCCCGGGCGTCACCCCCGGGCAGCGTCGCCCCGGTCCCGCCACGGCAGTTCCGCCGTGATCGTCGTGGGCCCGCCCTCAGGGGAGTCGATCACGAACAGGCCGTCGACCGCGCCGAGCCGGTCCGCGAGCCCGGCCATGCCCGTGCCCCCGTCCAGACTCGCGCCGCCCCGGCCGTCGTCCCACACCTGGATGAGGAGGCGCTGATCGGCGCGCCACACGTCCACGGACGCCGCACGCGCCCCGCTGTGCTTGCTGACGTTCTGCAGGAGCTCGGAGACCGTGAAGTACGCGCTGCCCTCGATCGCCGCGGCCGGGCGCGACGGCAGATCGGCCGTCACCTTCACCGGGACCGTGCACCGGGCGGCGAGCGAGGACAGCGCCGCGTCCAGGCCGCGGTCGGTCAGGACCGCGGGGTGGATACCGCGGGCGAGGTCGCGCAGCTCCTGGAGAGCCAGCTTCACCTCGCCGTGCGCCTCGTCGACCATCGCCGCCACCGTGTCGTCGGCCTGCCCCTCCAGGAGCTTCTCCTTGGCCAGACCGAGCCCCATGGCGAGCGCCACCAGGCGGGCCTGCGCGCCGTCGTGCAGGTCGCGCTCGATGCGGCGCAGGTCGGCCGCGGCCGTGTCGACGACGACTCCGCGGTCCGACTCCAACTCGACGATGCGCCGCTCCAGTTCGTCGGAGGGCGAGAGAAGTCCGCGCACCATCGCGCGATCGGCGTTGGTCAGTCCGCGCACGATGTAAGGGAGCACCGGCCACAGCACGAAGAGCCCGACCATGCTGACGGTGAACGTCACCACGCCCCAGGGCAGCCGCATGAACGAGTACAGCATCGTGCGCCAGCCGACCGGGTCCTTCAGGCTCGTCCACAGCCAGTTGAAGAAGCCGTGCCCCCGCTGCTTGGGCATCGGACTCGGCTCGTCGATCCGCAGCCCGAGCAGCTTCCGCGCCCGTGCCCGCTCCGACCTGCCGATCAGCCGCGCACCGAGGAGTGCGACCGCGAGCAGCGGCAGGCCGACGACCGTCACGGCGAGACCGCCGCCCGCCGCGAGCGTCACGACCACGTAGACGAAACCGGCCACGCCCAGCGGCAGGTTGGCGAGGAGATGCGCGATCTCCTTCCAGGTCTGCCGGTCGTACGCCGCGAAGCGCGCGGGCGGTGGCGTGGACGTGGACGAGGACGGGGACGGGGACGAGGACATGGTGCTTGCGGTCATACGCGCCAGAGTGCACGGCTTGTCGCCGCGATGCCATGAGGAGGACCGCCCGGACTCCCGGGGGATAACCCCACCGTGCGGTGCGCCCGCGGTGCGCCCGCGGTGCGCCCGCGGTGCACCCGTGGAGCGCCCCCGGTCCACCGCACGGTGGGCCGCCGATGCACTCGCGGTGCCGCATCACGGCCGATCAGTCCTTGCCGATGCGTGACGCTCTGCTTACCTCGTCTTTAGCAGGCCCTAGACTCCCGTGCGTACAGATCGTCGAACAGTGATGAGTGTCAGAGGCGGTCAGGGAGTGAGGGGCTGACGTGCACGTGACGAACGTCGCGGCGAGCTACTACCAGTCGTACTCCGTCGTCGGACTGCTCGCCGTCGTCGGCGTGCTGTTCGTCGCTGTCGCCTTCGGCGCGGGGCGGCTGCTGCGGCCCGTCGTGCCGACACCCGAGAAGCTCCTGACGTACGAGTGCGGCGTCGACCCGGTCGGCGACGGCTGGGCCCACACCCAGGTCCGCTACTACGTCTACGCGTTCCTCTATGTCATCTTCGCCGTCGACTCGATCTTCCTCTTCCCCTGGGCGACGGTATTCGCCGCGCCCGGCTACGGTGCGACGACGCTGGTGGAGATGTTCATCTTCCTCGGCTTCCTGACCGTGGGCCTGCTGTACGCATACAAGAAGGGCGTCCTCACATGGACGTGACCCCGGAGCCCGTGCTCCTGCCCGAGCCGACCCTGCTGCCCACGCCCGAGCCGCAGAAGCTGGGCGTGCTCTCGCGCCTGGCCCCCGAGCCGATGAAGGTGGTCCTCAACTGGGGCCGCCGGTACTCGCTGTGGGTCTTCAACTTCGGCCTCGCCTGTTGCGCCATCGAGTTCATCGCCGCCTCCATGGCCCGGCACGACTTCATCCGGCTCGGCGTGATCCCGTTCGCGCCGGGCCCGCGCCAGGCCGACCTGATGGTGGTGTCGGGCACGGTCACGGACAAGATGGCCCCGGCCGTGAAGCGCCTGTACGAGCAGATGCCCGAGCCCAAGTACGTCATCTCCTTCGGCGCCTGCTCCAACTGCGGCGGTCCGTACTGGGATTCGTACGCGGTGACCAAGGGCGTCGACCAGATCATTCCGGTCGATGTGTACGTGCCCGGCTGCCCGCCCCGTCCCGAAGCGCTGCTCCAGGGCATCCTCAAGCTCCAGGAGAAGATCGCTCGGGAGTCGCTTGCGGAGCGGTACGGCAAGGGCGCCGGCAACGGCGGCGGCAACGGCAATCGGCCTTCGGCGGCGGCTCTGCAGAGCGGACTCGTGAAGCCGCCGACGGCGACGCCCGGGTCCGTGGCATCCGCGACAGAGGAGGGGAAGGCATGACCGGCTGGCTGCCGAGCCCCGTCGAGGAGCTCTTCGGCGCGGAGGCCACGGCGGACGAGTCGTACGACCTCCTGACGGTCGACGTCCCGCCGAGCTCGTGGATCGCGGCGCTCGAAACCGCGCGTACGACCCTGACCTGCACCTATTTCGACTGGCTGAGCGCCGTCGACGAACCGGGCACGGGCTTTCTCGTCTCGGCGCACGTCGTCGCCCTCTCTCCGGTACGCCGCCTCCTCATCCGTACGACCGTCCCGCACGAGGCCCCGGTCCTGCCGACCGCGGTCGACGTCTACGCGGGCGCGGCGTGGCACGAGCGCGAGACGCACGAGATGTTCGGCGTCGCTTTCGAAGGCCACCCGCACCTGGTGCCGCTGCTTCTGCCGGACACCTTCGAAGGCCATCCCCTGCGCAAGGACTTCGTCCTGGCGGCGCGGGTCGCGAAGGCGTGGCCCGGTGCGAAGGAGCCGGGGGAGTCGGAGCACGGCGGTCCCAAGCGCCGCCAGATGCTGCCTCCCGGCGTACCCGACCCGAACGAATGGGGCCCCCTGAAGGGCCAACTCCCCGCGGCCCCGGCCCGCCCGGCCCGCGGCGCCGCCCGCGCGGCAGGCGACCGCCCGGTCCGCAGGGCACGCACGGCGGGCGAGGGCTCGGCGAGCCAGGCGGCAGCGGGTCCGGCCGCCGCGGGTCAGGCCGCCGAAGGTCAGGCCGAGGGTGCGCAGCCCGAGGCGCCGACTCCGCGCCGGGCGCGCAGCGTGAGCCAGGGCTCGGCATCCCAGCGAACGGCGGCGGAGACACCGCCGAAGCCCGAACCGGAGCCTGAGTCGAAGCCCGAACCGAAGCCCGAACCGAAGCCTGAGCCAGAGGCCGCTTCGGCACCTCAGGCGAAGCCCGAGAAGCCCGCGGCCAGTTCCGACGCCCCGTGGCACCAGGCCCGCCCGGCGTTCGAGGACACCAAGAAGCCCGCCGACACCGCCGAAGGCAACGGCCCCGACGGCCCTGAAGACAACGGCCCCGCAGCCAACGACCACCCCGAAGACAACGACCGGCCAGGAGGCACGGAGTGACCGACGTGCTCGACGTCGCCCTGCGTCTCCTCATCGTCTTCGCCGTCTTCCTCGTCCTGCCCCTGGTCATCGGCCAGACCGAGCACAAGGTGATGGCCCACATGCAGGGCCGCCTCGGCCCCATGTACGCGGGCGGTTTCCACGGCTGGGCCCAGCTCGTCGCCGACGGAGTCAAGTTCGCGCAGAAGGAAGACGTCGTACCGGCAGACGCCGACCGCCGCATCTTCCAGCTCGCCCCCGCCGTCGCCCTGCTGCCCTACCTCCTCGTCCTGGTGGCCATCCCCATCGGCCCGAGCGAAGGCGCCGTCGGCCAACTCGTCGACGCCGGCATCTTCTTCGTGCTCGCGGTCATGGGCGTCGGCGCACTCGGCTCGCTCATGGCGGGCTGGGCGAGCGCCAACAAGTTCTCCCTCCTCGGCGGCCTGCGCACCGCCGCCCAGCTCCTCGCGTACGAACTCCCGATGCTGCTCGCCGCGGCCTCGGTCGCGATGGCGGCGGGGACGGTGTCGCTGCCCGGCATCCTCAACGCCTTCGAGTGGTGGTGGCTGCCCTGGCAGATCGTCGGCGCCCTCGTCTTCTTCGTCGCGGGCCTCGCCGAACTCCAGCGCCCGCCCTTCGACATGCCGGTCGCCGACTCGGAGATCATCTTCGGTGCGTACACCGAGTACACGGGCCTGCGCTTCGCCCTCTTCCTCCTCGCCGAGTACGCCGGAATCGTCGTCCTCTGCGGCCTCACCACCGTCCTCTTCCTCGGCGGCTGGCACGGCCCCTGGGGCGCCGACGGCCTCGGCTGGGTCTGGACCCTCCTCAAGACGGGCGTGCTCGCCTTCCTCGTGATCTGGTTGCGCGTCAGCTACCCCCGTCTCCGCGAGGACCAGCTCCAGAAGCTCTCCTGGACCCTCCTCGTCCCGCTCGCCCTCGCGCAGATCGCGCTCACCGGAATCGTGAAGGTGGCGATCAACTAAATGCCTCCGATCCCTGGCAGCGGCCTGGCCAAGGGCCTCGCCGTCACCCTCCGCACGATGACGAAGAAGACCGTCACCGAGCAGTACCCGGAGCACCAGCCCGAACTCCCGCCCCGCACCCGGGGCGTCATCGGGCTCTTCGAGGAGAACTGCACGGTCTGCATGCTCTGCGCCCGTGAGTGCCCGGACTGGTGCATCTACATCGACTCCCACAAGGAGACGGTCCCGCCGGCCGTCGAGGGCGGCCGCGAGCGCAGCCGCAACGTCCTCGACCGCTTCGCCATCGACTTCTCCCTCTGCATGTACTGCGGCATCTGCATCGAGGTCTGCCCCTTCGACGCACTGTTCTGGTCCCCGGAGTTCGAGTACGCCGAGACCGACATCCACGAACTCACCCACGAGCGCGACAAGCTCCGCGACTGGATGTGGACGGTCCCGGCCCCGCCGGCCCTGGACCCCGCGGCCGAGGACCCCAAGGAGATCGTCACCGCCCGCAAGACGGCGGAGAAGCTGGCCGCGGCTCAGGAAGCGGCGTCCACATCGGACACGCCGACCGGACCGGAGGGAGACGCGTGACCCTCGCCCTCGCAGCAACAGCGACCGCCCCTCTGGCCCCTCTGGCGGCCAACGCCCCCCAGGGCTTCCTCTCCCCGACGGGAGTGGAGATCGCCTTCCTCCTGGTCGGCCTCGTCACCCTCGGCTCGGCGATCGTCACCGTCACCACCAAGCAGCTGGTGCACGCCGCCCTGTGGCTGGTGGCGACGCTCGGCGGCCTGGCCGTCGAGTACCTCCTGCTCACCGCCGAGTTCATCGCCTGGGTACAGGTCCTCATCTACGTCGGCTCCGTCGTCGTCCTCCTCCTCTTCGGTCTGATGCTGACGCGGGCCCCCATCGGCCGCTCCCCGGACGCCGATTCGGGCAACCGCCCGGTCGCGCTCGCGGTGGCCGTCCTCGCGGCGGCCGCCCTGGTCTGGGTCGTCGTCGACGCCTTCCGGACGACCTGGATCGACCTCGACCGCGCCGCCGACGAGGCCCAGGGCTCCACCGCCGTGACCGGAAAGTTCCTCTTCCAGCACTGGGTGCTGCCCTTCGAGGCCCTCTCGGTCCTGCTCCTCGCCGCTCTGGTCGGCGCGATCGTCCTCTCCCGCAGGAACGCCCGCATGACCCGCCTGAACGGCGCCCCCGGCGACAGCCCCACGACCGGTGCCCCCAGCGACAAGGAGCAGCGCTGATGCACCTCGCCTATCCCGCCGTCCTGGCCGTCCTCCTCTTCTGCGTAGGCCTGTACGGAGTCCTCGCACGCCGCAACGCGATCCTGGTCCTGATGTCCGTCGAGCTGATGCTCAACGCCGTCAACCTCAACCTGGTCGCCTTCGACGTCTGGCTCCGCGACGCCCTCCACTCCGGCCAGGCCCTGACCCTCTTCACCATCGCCATCGCCGCGGCGGAGATCGGCATCGGCCTCGCGATCGTCCTGGCGGTCTACCGCAACCGCGGCTCCTCCGCCGTCGACGAACTCCGCGACACCGCCGAGGGCCCCGACGACCCCGACGACGACACCGAGGGCGCCACAGCCGACGAGCCCGGCGACGAAGACCCCGCCTCAGCACAGAAGACGCAGAAGACACAGAAGACGCAGAAGGCTGAGGCCACCGCGTGACCACGACCACCCTCGCCGTACTCGTCCCCCTCCTGCCGTTCCTCGGCGCGGTCGCAGGCCTGCTGCTCGGCCGCACCGTCCCCGGTCTCGTACGCCCCCTCGCGGTGCTGCCCACCCTGGTGGCGCTGGTCATCGCCGTCCTGGTCGCGGCCCGCCACGGCGGCGGCGCCGACATCGACTCCGCCACCGAGCTCACCCCGACCGGCTCGGTCCCCATCGAACTCGCCCTGCACATCGACGGCTTCGCCGCCCTGGTCGCCGTCCTGGTCGGCGTCGTCGCCTCCTGCGTGCAGATCTACTCGACGGGCTACCTGCGCGACGACCCGCGCTACCCCTCGTACGCCGCTCTCGTCTCCCTCTTCACCTCCGCGATGCTGCTCGTCGTCTACTCCGGCGACCTGATGGTGCTCCTGGTCGGCTGGGAGATCATGGGCATCTGCTCGTACTTCCTCGTCGGCCACTACTGGGAGACGCCCGAAGCCCGCGCCGCCTCCCTCAAGGCCTTCCTGGTCACCAAGCTCGGCGACGTCCCCTTCCTGATCGGCCTGTTCGCGCTCGCCGTCGACGCCGGGTCGTTCCGCATCACGACGATCCTCGCGAAGGTCGCCGACGGCGGCCTCGACCACCCGACGCTGATCGCCCTGCTGCTCCTGGCCGGTGTGGCGGGCAAGTCCGCGCAGTTCCCGCTGCACACCTGGCTGCCCGACGCGATGGCGGGCCCGACCCCCGTCTCCGCGCTCATCCACGCCGCGACGATGGTCGCCGCCGGTGTCTACTTCGTGGCCCGGCTCCTCCCGGTCTTCGCCGCCTCGTCGGCAGCCCTGGTCGTCCTCGCCGTCATGGCCGCCGTCACGATGGCGGGATCGGCCCTGGCCGCGCTCGCCCAGGACGACATCAAACGCGTCCTCGCCTACTCGACGATCGGCCAGCTCGGCTATCTCACCGGCGCCCTCGCCGTCGGCGACCGCGGTGCCGCCGTCTTCCACCTCCTCTCGCACGGCGCCTTCAAGGCGCTCCTCTTCCTCGGCGCGGGCGTGATCATCCACGCCGCCGGCACCAACTCCCTCGCCGCGATGTCCCGCATGAAGGGCCTGCGCGACCGGGTCCCCGACGCCTTCTGGACGATGACCGTGGCGCTCCTCGCGCTCGCCGCGATCCCGCCCTTCAGCGGCTTCTTCTCCAAGGAAGCCGTCCTGGGCGCCGCCGAGCACGCGGCCACCGGACACTCCGAGACCGCCCCCACCGCGGCGGGCTGGATCGTCCTCGTCGCCGGTCTCGTCACCGCCCTCCTCACCGCGGCCTACGCGACGCGCCTGTGGCTCCTCGCCTTCAACGGCCAGGGCCCCGCGGCCCCCGACCACGGCCGCCAGCCCGTCACGATGACCGCCGTGCTCTGGGTGCTCGCCGTGCCCTCACTCGCCTTCGGCCTCACCGTCGGCGTCCTGCCGGACTGGTTCGACGGCCACTCGCTCACCCCGACCCTCACCACCTCCGTCCTCGGCACGGGACTCGCCCTCGTCGGCGGGCTCGTCACGTACGGAGCGTGGCGGCACACCACCGCGCTCGCCGTCCGCCACCCGATGGGCGCGGTCGCCGTCGACTCGGGAGCCGACGGGGGCCTGGTCGAGGCAGAGGCCATCGCCTCGCACGAACCCGCCTACGGGGACGTGGCCGCCGCCCACGACCCGGCCGACCCCGGCCGCCTCCTGCTCGGCCCGCTGCACCGGCACGCCGCAGTCGGCTTCCACCTCGACGCCCTCTACGCCGCGCTGTTCGTGCGCCCCGTCCAGGCCGCCGCGCGCCTCGTCCGGTTCCTCGACCGCGAGGTCGTCGACACGTACGTACGCGGCGCGGGCACCGCACCCCGCTGGCTCGGCGCGGCCGTCCGCCGCGCGCAGACCGGCAATGTGCAGACCTACCTGAGCGCGCTGCTCGCAGGCACCGTCGTCCTGGCTGTCGCCGCCGTCCTCGTCGCCACCGTCGGAGCGTGAGCAGCCGTGATCGATATCAGTGAATCCGTGATGCAGCTTCTTCTGGCGTTGATCGTGGTCGGCCCGCTCATCGGTGCCGTGGCCGCCCTGCTCCCGGCCCCGCCCGGACTGAAGGGGAAGTCGCCCGACCAGGCGGTGCTGCGCCACGGCGTGGTCGTGACCGGCGTGATCCTCATCGCGGCGATCACCCTCGCGCTCGGCTTCGACCATGACCACCCGTCAAAGATGCAAGCCACGACCGATATCAGCTGGATCCCCGCACTCGACGTGCGCATCCACCTCGGCATCGACGGCATCTCGCTCCCCCTCCTGGTCCTGACCGCGCTGCTGACCTTCCTCTGCGCGCTGTACTCCTACTTCAAGCTGCAACATGAGCGGCTGACGCCGCGGGCGACGGGCCCGTCTCCCAAGGCATTTGTGGCACTGATCCTCGTGCTCGAGTCCGGCACCCTCGCGACCTTCGCCGTCCTCGATCTGCTGCTGTTCTTCCTGGCGTTCGAGATGGTCCTCATCCCGATGTACTTCCTCATCGCCCGCTGGGGCGGCGCCCAACGCACGCAAGCGGCTTGGAAGTTCATCCTCTACACGCTGCTCGGCTCCGTCGTGATGCTGCTCGGTCTCCTCCTCATCGGCCTCAAGTCCGGCACATTCGACATGGTGGCACTCGCCACTGACAACGGCCGGGGCCTGACCACATCCGTGCAGGTCATCGCCGTTCTGGCGATCGGGATCGGGCTCGCGGTCAAGACGCCGATGTGGCCGCTGCACAGCTGGCTGCCGGACGCGCACACCGCCGCGCCCACCGTCGGCTCGGTCCTGCTGGCCGGTGTGATGCTGAAGATGGGCACGTACGGCTTCGTCCGGATCCTGCTGCCGGTCGCGCCGGACGGGATGCGGGAGTTCGCGCCGTACCTCGCGGCCTTCGCGGTCGTCGGGATCATCTACGGCTCGCTCGCCTGCCTCGCCCTCGCCAAGCAGGGCGCGAAGGGCGACCTCAAGCGCCTCATCGCGTACTCGTCCGTGGGCCACATGGGCTTCGTCCTGCTCGGCATCTCGACGATGAGCCCGACCGGCGTGAACGGCGCGCTGTTCGCCAACATCGCGCACGGCCTCATCACCGGCCTGCTGTTCTTCCTCGTCGGCGCGCTCAAGGACCGCACCGGCACCAGCGACCTCGACACCCTCGCGCAGGAATCGGGCGCCGCGCTCTACGGCAAGGCCCCGCGCCTTGGCGGCCTCCTCGCCTTCGGCGCCGTCGCCTCGCTCGGTCTGCCGGGCCTTGCCGGGTTCTGGGGCGAAATGCTCGCCCTGTTCGGCGCGTTCAAGCCCGCCGACGACCTCAGCCGCCCCGCCTTCCTCACCTTCATGGCGATCGCCGCCTTCGGCACCCTGCTCACCGCCGCGTACATGCTCATCGTCGTACGCCGCGTCTGCATGGGCCCGATGCCCCAGGGGGCCGCCACGACCGATTCCCCGGCGCTCGCCGACGTCCAGGGCTATGAGTTCGCCGCCTGGACCCCGCTCGTCGTCCTCACCGTCCTCGCCGGACTCTGGCCCGCCGCTCTGCTCGGCCTCACCGACCCGGCCGTGCAGCAGCTCCTCTCAGGAGGCAAGTCGTGACCGTGGCCGCCGAAGGCGCCGCCGGCGTCGTCCAGTCCGTCGACTGGCTCGCGATCGCTCCGCCCACCATCGCGGCCGTCGTCGGTCTCCTCGTGCTCGTCGCCGACCTCTTCGTGGGCGACAAGAAGAAGGCGCTGCTCGGCTGGATCTCCGTGGCGGGCCTCGCCGTCGCCGCGCTCTCCCTGCTGCCGATCCTGAACGACGACCGCTCGACGTTCTGCCTGACCGGTGGCGCGGACGCCTGCAGCTACACCGCCGACCGCTTCACGCTCGTCATCCAACTGCTCGTCCTCGGCGGCGCCCTGCTGGCCGCGCTGCTCTCGATGAGCGCGCTCAAGGACGCGAACGGCACGGAGAAGGAACTCCCCGAAGGGGAGTTCTGGTTCCTGCTGCTCTCCTCCGCCGCGGGTGCCGCGCTGCTGCCCGCATCGCGTGACCTGGCGACCCTGATCGTCGCCCTCGAAGTCGCCTCGCTGCCCGCCTTCGCGCTCGTGGGCCTGCGGCACGGCGACAAGCGCTCCTCCGAAGCGGCCCTGAAGTTCTTCCTCTCCTCCGTCACCGCGACCGCCGTGACGCTGATGGGCGTCAGCTTCGTGTACGCCGCGACCGGCACGCTGCACCTCACGGAGATCGCCGAAGAGCTCCGGCACGTCGACGGACAGCTGGACACGCTCGCCCAGACCGGCGTCGCCCTCACCCTCGTCGGCTTCGCCTTCAAGGTGGCCGCCGTGCCCTTCCACTTCTGGGTGCCCGACACCTACGTAGGCGCCCCGTTGCCGGTGGCGGCCTACCTCTCCGTGGTCGGCAAGGCGGTCGGCTTCACCGGCCTGATCCTTGTCACCGTCGTCGCCTTCCCCTCGTACGCGGACGTGTGGGGCCCCGCACTGGCCGTGCTCGCCGCCCTCACCATGACCGCGGGCAATGTGGCGGCGCTGCGCCAGCAGTCCACGCGCGCGTACAGCGCGGTCCGGCTGCTCGCCTGGTCCTCGGTCGGTCAGGCGGGATACCTCCTGGTGCCGATCGCCGCCGCCGGATACGCCGACAACCCCGCCGAGGCCGAAAAGGCCATCGGCTCCACCGTCGCGTACGCCCTGATGTACGCGGCCGTGAACCTCGGAGCCTTCGCCGTCGCCGCGCTCGTCGGCCGCACCCAGCGCCTGAACCGCGTCAGCGACTACCGCGGCCTGTACGCGAGGAGCCCCCTCGCGGCCCTGGTGCTCGGCTTCTTCCTGCTCTGCCTGGCGGGCCTGCCGCCGGGCATCATCGGCCTGTTCGCGAAGGTCACCGTCTTCTCGGCGGCCGTCGACGCGGGCCTGGGCTGGCTCACCGTGGTGATGGCCGTGAACGTGGTGATCGCCCTCTTCTACTACCTCCAGTGGACCGCGCTGCTGTTCCGCGCCCCCGAGGGCGAGCCGGTCAAGCACCGCGTCCCCGCGCCCCTGACGGCGGCCATCGCCCTGACCGCGGTCCTCGGCATCGCGCTCTCCGGAGCGCCGCAGCTCGTCCTGAGGTTCTCCGACACCGGCCTCTTCTGACGGGTTCCCCTTCTCCACAGGGCCGCTCGGGCATCACCCGAGCGGCCCACATCGCTCCTGTGCGCACAAGGGAACTAGTGCTCCCCGCCTGGCGTTGACCAGTACGGGAGGGTCCACTGAAGAGTGGAAGCACCAGTAGACAGAGGGTTCCCCCACGCACCACAGGAGGGCGTACCGTGCACCGCCGGCACAACGGGCTGAAGACCGCCGTACTCCTCGGGGGACTGTCCGCTCTCATCCTCGTCATCGGCAGTTTCTTCGGACGTACAGGCCTGATCGTCGCGCTCTTCGTGGCGCTCGGCACCAACGCGTACGCGTACTGGAACAGCGACAAGCTCGCCCTGCGCGCCATGCGCGCGCGCCCGGTGAGCGAATTCGAGGCACCCGAGCTGTACCGCATGGTCCGCGAGCTCTCGACCCAGGCCCGCCAGCCCATGCCCCGCCTCTACATCTCACCCACCGAGGCACCGAACGCGTTCGCGACGGGCCGCAATCCGCGCAACGCGGCGGTGTGCTGCACCGACGGCATCCTGCGCCTCCTGGACGAGCGCGAGCTGCGCGGCGTCATCGGCCACGAGCTCAGCCACGTCTACAACCGCGACATCCTGATCTCGTCGGTCGCCGGCGCACTCGCCTCGGTGATCATGTTCCTGGTCAACTTCGCCTGGCTGATCCCGATCGGCAGGTCGAACGACAACGAAGGCCCCGGCATCTTCGGCATGCTCCTGATCATGCTCCTGGGACCGCTGGCCGCCTCCGTCATCCAACTCGCGATCAGCCGCTCCAGGGAGTACGAGGCCGACGCGTCCGGCGCGCAGCTGACGGGGGACCCACTGGCCCTCGCGAGCGCCCTGCGTAAGCTCGACGCGGGCACCAAGCAGCTTCCGCTGCCGCCCGAGCCTCGCCTCGAGACGGCAAGTCACATGATGATTGCGAACCCTTTCCGTCCGGGGCAGGGCATGTCCAAGATGTTCTCCACGCACCCGCCGATGGCGGAGCGCATCGCCCGGCTCGAGCAGATGGCAGGTCGCCACCAGTGAAGACAATCCTCAACGTCATTTGGCTCGTCCTGTGCGGCTTCTGGATGTTCCTTGGCTATCTCGTCGCGGGGCTGATCCTGTGCATCACGATCATCGGCATCCCGTTCGGCCTCGCCAGCTTCCGGATCGGCCGCTATGCCCTGTGGCCCTTCGGCTACACGACAGTTGAGCGCCGCGACGCGGGCGCGCCGTCCTGCGTCGGCAACGTCCTGTGGCTGGTCCTGGCGGGCTGGTGGCTTGCGCTCGGCCACATCGTCACCGGCTTCCTCCTGTGCGTCACGATCATCGGCATCCCGCTGGGCGTCGCCAACTTCAAGCTGATCCCGGTGTCGTTGATGCCGCTCGGCCGCGAAATCGTGCGCACGGACCAGCCGTTCGCGCAGCGCTAGCGCGCCGGCCGGGCCGCGGTGCGGCCCGGTAAGCGTGTGTCATACACCGCACCGAGCCGATCACCGCAACCGCGCCCCGCCCCTGTGACGTCTTCAAGGGGGACAGCACAACGAGGGGCAGGTACACCGCATGGGCATCATCAGCTGGATCGTTCTGGGGCTGCTCGCCGGTGCCGTGGCCAAGGTCCTGCTGCCGGGCCGCGACCCGGGCGGCTTCATCGGCACGACCGTCATCGGCATCGCAGGCGCCTTCATCGGCGGCTGGTACTCCGCGCGCTATCTCGACCGCCCGATAGCCAACGACTTCTACGACGGCCCGACCTGGGTGGCGGCGATCGGCGGCTCACTCGCCCTGCTCGTCGTCTACCGCATCTTCTTCGGCCACTCGCGCCGCTGAGGCCACACGCGCGCCTCGCGGCGGCAATCCCCCGATCTGCGGCCAGCAGCAAGGGCGGGCACCCGGATCCGGGTGCCCGCCCTTCGGCTTCGTGCGACGAGAAGTCACCAGTACTTACTGGCGACTACCGGTAGTTCGCGAACTGCACGTCGAAATCGAAGTCCTGCCCCTTGATCAGCGCCTGCACGGCCTGCAGGTCGTCGCGGCTCTTCGAGCTGACCCGCAGCTCGTCGCCCTGGACCTGCGCCTTGACGCCCTTGGGGCCCTCATCGCGGATGATCTTGGCGACCTTCTTCGCGTTCTCCTGCGAGATGCCCTCTTCGATCGTGGCGAAGATCTTGTACTCCTTGCCGGAAAGCTGCGGCTCGCCCGCGTCCAGCGACTTGAGCGAGATGCCGCGCTTGATCAGCTTGGACTGGAAGATGTCGAGGATCGCCTTGACCCGCTCCTCGCCGTTCGCCTCCATCAGGATCTTCTCGCCGGACCAGGCGATCGATGCACCCGTGCCCTTGAAGTCGTAGCGCTGCGAGATCTCCTTGGCGGCCTGGTTGAGGGCGTTGTCGACCTCCTGCCGCTCGACCTTCGAGACGATGTCGAAACTGGAGTCGGCCATGTCCTGTGGCTCCTTGTATCGGGGTCTGCGTACTCAGCTGGTGCACGGCCTTCGGTCCCTGGCCGCATCCGCAAAGCCTAGCCACCGCCCCCGCGCCGGGTACTGATCAATCGGGTGGCGAAGCACCCCTGTGCATCAGGTATCGTTTACGTCGTTGCCACGGAGCGCCGCGCAAAGCGAACGATTCCAGGCAGCGACCCAGGCGGTGTGCCCGAGCGGCCAAAGGGAGCAGACTGTAAATCTGCCGGCTCAGCCTTCCCAGGTTCGAATCCTGGCGCCGCCACACGAAGGAGACCCTCTCCGGTCTTGCGGAAACGCGAGTCGGAGGGGGTCTTTTCGTACGCTGAGGCCATGTCGTCCATGCCGTCCTCATCGCGCCGCAGGAACTGTCCCGAGTGCCGCCGGGAAATCGCCGTCGTCGGTGGCCGGTTCGCCCGTCACGATCCGCCGGGCCAGCGCGGCAGCGGCGACCTCGTCTCCTGTCCGGGCTCGCGCAGGCAGGCCCTGCTGGGCGCCGCACAGCCCGCTCTGGACGGCTACACGGTCCCGGACTTCCCCGGCCAGCTCCCGCTGTTCTGAGGCGCTCTCGGGGCCCTCCAGGGCGTTCTGGGGCAGCGATGGGGCTGCGATAGGGCATCTGTGGGGCAGCGATGGGGCATCCGTGGGGCGGGCTACGGCTGCCGTACGTCCATCCGGCTCACCAGGCCGTCGTCGCGGAACGTGTAGACGTGCTCGACCGTCGTCGGTGCCCAGTGGTCGCCCGTCCCGTCCCGCAGCCCTGGCCGCACGGTCGCCACGACCCGCCGTCCGTCGTCGTCGAGCCGCAGCCGCTCCAGATGCACCAGGGGGTGCATCACCGCGAACTGCCGTGCCCAGTAGGCGCGGACAGCCGGGATCCCGCGGGCGCGCGTGTTGTCCAGGAGGTTCGGCCAGTCCACGTCGGGTGCCAGGGAGCGGGGGATGAACGCGTCGCGCTCTTCGGTACTGAAGACGGCGTACATCTGCCGCAGCAGAGCTTCGTGCGCGGCGGGCACATCGGCGGCGGGCATGGTGTTCCTCACGTAGGCGGTGCTTACAGCCAAGCACCGCCCCGCGCGCGGGACATCCCTCAGGAGGCCGACTTCGCCGTACGGACTTCAGTTCCCCGCAACGGACTTGACCGCCACGGACACCGGTGTGGAGCCGCTGACCAGCTCCAGCGTCAGGCCGGCCGTCGCCGACGAGTCGACGAGTTCCGCGAGCACCGCGGCCACGTCGTCACGCGGGATCGGCCCGCGTCCGGTCGAGGCCTCCAGGCGCACGAGTCCGGTGCCCGCGTCGTCCGTCAGCATGCCGGGGCGCAGGATCGTCCAGTCCAGGGCCTTGCGGCCGCGTACGGACGCGTCGGCCTCGCCCTTGGCCCGCAGATAGGCGTCGAAGATCTCGTCGCCCTGGTGCGCGGGATCCGCGCCCATCGACGACACGACCACATAGCGCCGCACTCCGGCGCGCTCCGCGGCGTCCGCGAAGAGCACGGCGGCGTCGCGGTCCACGGTGTTCTTGCGGTCGGCCCCGCTGCCGGGCCCCGCGCCCGCGGCGAAGACGGCCGCGTCCGCGCCCTCCAGAAGCCCGGCGACCTCGTCGACGGACGCCGACTCCAGGTCGCACAGCGCGGCTTCGGCACCCGCGTCCCGCAGATCGGCTTCCTGCCCGCTTCTGCGGACGAGCCCGACGACCTCGTCACCCCGCGCGGCGAGCAACCGCTCGAGCCGCAGCGCGATCTGACCATGACCTCCAGCGATGACAATGCGCATGCCTCCGACCGTACGGCAGCCCCCGCAAGATCGCCCCGCGCACGCGGGGGCGCGTCAGGAGCCGCCGCCCGCCCTCAAGCCCTTCTTCGAGCCCGCCCTCACGACGGTTCCGCGCCCTTCGACCGCCCAGGGCCGCCCTTCTGCGAGCGACCCTGCCGTGGCAGGTCGAGCGCCACGGCGGCAGCCGAATCGCAGTACTCCCGCACCGCGCTCGTCCGTGCCACCACGCGCCCCCGGTGCACCACAATGCGGCTGTACGCGAGCGAGAGCGCCCCCGCGAGATGGTCGCCGCGCACCGCGAGCAGTTCGGCGGGGAAGCCCGCCTCCACCCGCACCTGGGGAAGCCCCATCGCGGCCCGCGCCGCCGAGCTCACCGCGCCGTACGCGTCCTCGGGGCGCAGCCCGCACCGCGAGGCCAGCAGATAGGCGGCCTCCAGCGGATCCCCGCGCCCCACGGGGTTCGACACGTCCCGCATGGCCCCGCTGCCCGCGGCCACCCGCACCCCGGCCGCCCGCAGCAGCCGGACCGGCGCCACGGCGCCCCGCCGGTCCACGCTTCCGCACCCGCCCTGCGGCAGGCACACCACCGTCACTCCGGCCGCCGCCAGCTGTTCCGCGGTCCGCGCGGCCACGTCCGACGGCAGCCGCCCGAGCCCGCCGCACGGCCCGATCGTCACCCCCGGCCGCAGCCCGCCCGCCATCGCGGCGAGCCGCCCGAGCCGCGCCGGATCGCTGCCGTCCGTGTGCAGGTCGACGGGGCAGCCGTGCTCGGCGGCGACTTCGAGCACCGCCTCCACGTACCCGGTCGGATCGGGGTCCAGGTCGGGGCAGCCGCCCACCACGGAGGCGCCCATCTTCACCGCGTCCCGCAGCATCGCGAGCCCGTCGGCGCCGGCGGCCCCGGTCAGCAGGCGCGGCACCGCCACCGTCGTCAGGTCGACCAGGCCGCGCAGCGAACGCCGCGCCTGGAGCACCGCCTCCATCGACGTGAGCCCCGGGACGTCACCGATCCGCACGTGCGAGCGCAGCGCCGTCGCGCCGTGCCCGAGCTGGAGCAGGGCGGACTCTGTGGTCCGGCGCTGGACATCGGCGAGTTCGTACGAGACGGGGCCCTCGGCGTCGGCGGAGAGCGCCGTGTCGCTGTGTGCGTGCGGTTCGGCGGCGGCCGGCAGCAGGAGATAGCCGCTGAGGTCCACGCGCGAGGCGTTGGCCGTCAGGCTGCCCGCCGTGCCGACCGCTTCGATGCGCCCGGAGCCGAGCCGCACGTCCACGGTCCTGCCGTCGGTCAGCCGGGCGCCGCTCAGGAGCAGCGCGGAGGCGTCGGCGTCATCACCTGAGGAGCCGGAAGAGCCTGAGGAGCCGGAGGAGTGGGGCTGCGGCTGGCTGTCGGGCATCGCGCTCCTGAGGTTCGGGGGCGGCTGCGGGGCGTGGCGTCGTCCGGCACCGAAGTGTCCGGAACCAAGGCGTCCAAGATCACGCAGCGTGGGTCGAGCCTAGGGCGACGACCGGCCCTCTTCGAGGAGGAGCGAAATAGTCGTACCGGCGTGGTGCGGGCCTTCGGAGAGGTGTGGTGCGGGGCTCTGAACGGGAGTGGCGGGAGGGGTCGAACCGGTGTGGCGGGAGGGGCCGAACCGGTGTGGCGCGTGGCACCGAAGTGACGTGGTGAGGCGCCCGGGACGCCTGCCGAGATGCCCCTGGACAGCCCCGGCGAAACGGATTTGGGCGATCGGCGACCAACCGTGTAATGTCTTCATCGCTCGCCCCAATAGCTCAGTCGGTAGAGCGTCTCCATGGTAAGGAGAAGGTCTACGGTTCGATTCCGTATTGGGGCTCTGATGTCGAGTGATCCTCGCCCTCGGGCGAGGGGATCCGGCATCGCAGCGGTGTAGCTCAGTCGGTAGAGCAAGCGGCTCATAATCGCTGTGTCACCGGTTCAAGTCCGGTCACCGCTACTCAATTGGTAGCCGATTGTGGGGTCGGACCTTCGATCGGCTACTCTTTTTTTGCGTTCATCCGTCCATCCGTCCGTCAAGGAGCACTCACGTGGCTGCCACAGACGTCCGCCCGAAGATCACGCTGGCCTGCGTGGAGTGCAAGGAGCGGAACTACATCACCAAGAAGAACCGGCGTAACGACCCGGACCGTCTTGAGATGAAGAAGCACTGCCCGCGCTGCAACGCGCACACTGCGCACCGCGAAACGCGCTAGATACAGGCTCGTACACGAGGCCGTCCCCGATTTCTGGGGGCGGCCTCGCGTCGTTTACCCATACCTGCAGGAGGTACCGAGTCCATGGCGCTCGACCAGTCCTTCGTGGGGCGGTCCTACCCGCCCACCGATCCCTATGAGGTCGGCCGGGAGAAGATCCGTGAGTTCGCCGAGGCGGTGGGCGACGCCAACCCCGCGTACACCGACGCGGAGGCCGCCAAGGCGTTCGGGCACCCCGATGTGATCGCCCCGCCGACTTTTGTGTTCGCCATCTCGTTCAAGGCCGCGGGCCTGGTCATCGAGGACCCGCAGCTGGGGCTCGACTACAGCCGCGTCGTGCACGGCGACCAGAAGTTCGCGTACACCCGCCCGGTGCGTGCGGGGGACCGGCTCACGGTCACCTCGACCATCGAGGCCATCAAGTCGCTGGCGGGCAACGACATCCTGGACATCCGCGGTGAGGTCCACGACGAGGCGGGCGAGCACGTCGTCACCGCCTGGACCAAGCTCGTCGCGCGTGCGGCGGAGCCCGCGGCAGAGGGAGCGTGAGTCGATGACCGCCAAGATTTCGTACGACAGCGTCGAGGTCGGCACCGAGCTGACGCCCCAGAGTTTTCCTGTGACGCGCGCCACGCTGGTGCGGTACGCGGGCGCCTCCGGTGACTTCAACCCGATCCACTGGAACGAGAAGTTCGCGGTGGAGGTCGGCCTTCCCGACGTCATCGCGCACGGCATGTTCACCATGGCCGAGGCGATCCGCGTGGTGACGGACTGGGTCGGCGACCCGGCCGCCGTCGTCGAGTACGGCGTGCGCTTCACCAAGCCTGTCGTGGTCCCGAACGACGACAAGGGGGCGCTGATCGAGGTCAGTGCCAAGGTCGCCGTGAAGCTCGACGACAACCGGGTCCGGGTGGACCTGGTGGCGATGAGCGGGGACCAGAAGGTCCTTGGCATGTCCCGCGCCGTGGTCCAGCTCGCCTGACCTTCGCGCGCAGGAAGTGAGTAAGGGGCATCCGCCATGGGCGGGTGCCCCTTACTCGTGCCTCTTCTTGTGCGCGCTCGCCACCTCTTCGCCTGCGCGCTCGCTACCCCTGCGCCCACGTGCTCGCCACCTCTTCGCCTTCGCGCTCGCCACCCCTTCGTCGCGGGTCTCTTGACGTTGGTAGTGATTGGCCACTAATTTTGTTGCATGGTCAGGATGAGCGCAGAGGAGCGACGCGAGAGCGTCATCCGCGCGGCGATGATCGAGTTCGCCCGCGGTGGCTACAACGGCACGTCCACCGAGGTGATCGCCAAGCGGGTGGGCGTCTCGCAGCCGTATCTCTTCCGCCTCTTCCCGGGGAAGCAGGCGATCTTCCTCGCCGCGTCCACGCGCTGCTGCCGGGAGGTCACCGAGGTCTTCAGGAAGTCGTCCGAGGGCCTTGCGGGGGATGAGGCCCTGCAAGCCATGGGCGAGGCCTATCAGGCTCTCATCGCCGACGACCCCGACATGCTGCTCATGCAGATGCAGATGTACGTCGCCGTGGCCTCCGCGGAGGCGTCCGGTGACCGGGAGTTCGGCGAGGCGCTGCGAGCCGGCTGGATGGAGATGTACGACACGGTCCGCCTCGCGCTGGGGTCGGACGTCGGCGAAGCGACGCAGTTCCTCGCCGACGGGATGCTGATCAACGTCCTGGTGTCGATGGGGTTCAAGCCCGAACACCGGGTGTGGGCCGGTCTCTGCGATTCGCCGCAGCCCGAGAAGTCGCAGCCCGAGAAGTCGCAGCCCACGAAGTGAGCCGTGCGGGTCAGAGGGGTGCGTCTTTTTGCGCCCACGAAAGTTAGTCATCAATAACTAACCACAGGGGAAAGCAATGTCACAGCAGACAGCACGGCGCGGGGAAGCGGCCTGGACCCTCGCCATCACCAGCGTCGCCGGATTCATGGCGGCCCTCGACAATCTCGTCGTCACCACCGCCCTGCCCGCGATCCGCGAGGACTTCGGGGGAGCGCTGCACGACCTCGAATGGACGGTGAGCGCCTACACCCTCACGTTCGCCGTGCTGCTGATGTTCGGCGCGGCCCTGGGCGACCGCTTCGGGCGCCGCAAGCTCTTCGTCGTCGGCCTCGCGATCTTCACCGGAGCCTCCGCCGCCGCGGCCCTCGCGCCCGGCATCGAGGCGCTCGTCGCCGCCCGCGCGGTCCAGGGCGTCGGCGCCGCGATCATGATGCCGCTGACGCTGACCCTGCTGACGGCGGCCGTTCCGGTGGCCAAGCGCGGGATGGTGTACGGGATATGGGGCGCGGTCAACGGTCTCGCGGTGGCCAGCGGCCCGCTCATCGGCGGCAGCCTCACCGAACACGTGTCCTGGCAGTGGATCTTCTGGCTGAACGTCCCGCTCGGCCTCGCCGTGCTGCCGCTCGCCCGGCTGCGCCTCTCGGAGTCGTACGGCACGGGCGCACCGCTCGACGTCACCGGCACCGTGCTGGCCAGCGGCGGGCTCTTCGGCATCGTGTACGCGCTGATCCGCGGCAACATCGACGGCTGGACCAGTGCGACCGTCCTCATCGGTCTGATCGGCGGCGGCGTGCTCCTGGCGCTCTTCGTGCGCCACGGCATCCGCAGCGAGAACCCGATGCTGCCGATGCGGCTCTTCCGCAGCCGTGCGTTCACCGCGATCAACACCGCGACCATGATGATGTTCGTCGGGATGTTCGGCGCGATCTTCCTGCTCAGCCAGTTCCTGCAGACCGTCCTCGGCTACTCGCCCACCGAGGCGGGCCTGCGGATGCTCCCCTGGACCGGCATGCCGATGATCGTCTCTCCCGTCGCGGCCTATCTCGCCGACCGGTTCGGCGGCCGCCCCGTCGTCACCGCGGGCCTCGCGCTCCAGGCCGTCGGCCTCGCCTGGTTCGCGGTCATCGTGGAACCCGGAGTGTCGTACGCCGCCCAGCTGCCCGCCCTGATCATCAGCGGGATCGGCATGGCCCTGTACTTCGCCCCCGCCGCGAACCTGGCGATGTCCAGCGTCCGCCCGTCCGAGCAGGGCATCGCGTCCGGCGCCAACAACGCCCTGCGGGAGGTCGGCGGCGCCCTCGGCATCGCGATCCTCGCCTCGGTCTTCTCCGCCCAGGGCGGCTACGGCCCCGCCCAGCACTTCGTGGACGGCCTCGCGCCCGCGCTCTGGGTCGGCGCCGCGCTGGTCGGTGTGGGCGCGGTGGCGGCCGCGCTGCTCCCGGGGCGGACCGTGACCGAGCAGCAGGCCGGTGCCGTACCGGCAGCGGCCGAGACCGAGGCGCGCACCCGCGCCGGCGTCTGAACCGGTTCCGCCCCTCTCGCCCCCACGGTCCGTGGCCCCGCCCGAGCGGCGGGGCCACGGACCGTACCCTTGAGCACGTGCAGGAACTCCACGATGCCCCCCTCGCCCCGCTGACCACCTTCCGGCTCGGCGGTCCCGCGGCCCGTCTGATCACCGCGACGACCGACGCCGAGGTGATCACCGCCGTCCGCGAAGCCGACGAATCCGGGACCCCGCTGCTGCTCATCGGCGGCGGCTCGAACCTCGTCATCGGAGACAAGGGCTTCGACGGCACCGCACTGCGCATCGCCACGAAGGGCTTCGAACTCGACGGGACGAAGCTGGAGTTGGCCGCCGGTGAGGTGTGGACCGACGCGGTGGCCCGCGTCGTGGACGCCGGTCTCGCGGGCATCGAGTGCCTCGCCGGGATCCCCGGCTCCGCGGGTGCGACGCCGATCCAGAACGTGGGGGCGTACGGCCAGGAGGTCTCGTCGACCATCACCGAAGTGATCGCGTACGACAGGAAGACGCACGAGACGGTCTCCGTCACGAACGCCGAGTGCGACTTCTCGTACCGCCACAGCCGTTTCAAGGCCGACCCCGACCGCTTCGTGGTGCTGCGCGTCCGCTTCGAGCTCGAGGACGCCCAGGGGATGAGCGCCCCCCTCAAGTACCCGGAGACGGCCCGCGCCCTCGGCGTGAACGCGGGCGACCGGGTCCCGGCGGCCGTCGCCCGCGAGACCGTCCTGAAGCTGCGGGCGGGCAAGGGCATGGTGCTCGACCCCGAGGACCACGACAGCTGGTCGGCCGGGTCCTTCTTCACCAACCCGATCCTCACGGAGGACGAGTTCGCCGCCTTCCACGCGCGCGTGGCGGACCGTCTCGGCCCGGACGTGGCGCCCCCCGCCTTCCCGACGGACGACGGCCGCGTGAAGACCTCCGCCGCCTGGCTCATCGACAAGGCGGGCTTCACCAAGGGCTACGGAGAGGGCCGGGCCCGCATCTCCACCAAGCACACCCTCGCGCTCACCAACCGCGGCGGCGCGACCACGGAGGACCTGCTGGCCCTCGCCCGTGAGGTCGTCGCCGGGGTGCGGGACGCCTTCGGGGTCACGCTGGTCAACGAGCCGGTGACGGTGGGCGTCAGCCTCTGACGCTTTCGGGCCGCCAGCAGGCGACGCCCTTCGGGCCGCTAGTAGGCGACGCCCACGCCCTGCTTCACCGTCGACAGGTCGTCGATCACCGACAGCATCGCGTGCGCCACATCGGCCCTCCCGATGAACCGGCCGCTGGCCGGGGTGCCCCCGACGACCTTGCGGTAGACGCCCGTCACCGGCTTGTCCTGCAGCCTCGGCGGGCGCACGGACGTCCAGTCCGTCGCGCTGCTCGCAAGGCCGGCCTCCATGGCCCGCAGGTCGTCGTACACGGGCTTCAGGATCCTGCTGACCAAGGCCACCGTGATCCGGTCGACCGCCGGCTGACGCTCGGCCGGAGGGCCGACCGGCGCCGCGCTCACCACCACGAGCCTGCGTACCCCCTCGGCCTCCATCGCGTGCACCACCGAGCGCGTGAGCGCGGTCGTGATCCCCGCGTCCGCCTTCTTGCGCGCACCGAGCCCCGACAGGACCGCGTCACGCCCGGCCACCGCGGCCCGCAGGGACTCCGGGTCGGTCAGATCGGCCCGGACCACCTCCAGGGCCTGTCCCCTCGTACTCAGCCGCGCGGGGTCGCGCACGACGGCCGTGACCGCGTGGCCCGCCGTGAGCGCCTGCCGGACGATCTCCCCGCCGACACCGCCGGTCGCACCGAACACCGTGAGCTTCATTGCGCACCCTCCCCAGGTGGGTAAGTATTCACTCACCCCTAGAGTGAGTATCCACTCACCCCTGCGTCAAGGTTGGTTGGACGGCACATGCAGCAGAAACCCACCCGGGCCCGCATCCTCGACGCGGCCCACGACCTCATGCGCACCATCGGCCTCGCCCGTGCCACCACCAAGGAGATCGCCAAGGCGGCGGGCTGCTCCGAAGCCGCGCTCTACAAGCACTTCGCGAGCAAGGAGGAGCTGTTCGTGGCCGTCCTCCAGGAGCGGCTGCCGCGCCTCGGCCCGCTCCTGCGCCGCCTCGCCGAGGACCCGGGGGAGCGCTCCGTGGAGGAGAATCTCGCCGAGATCGCCCGCCTGGCCAGCCACTTCTACGCCCAGAGCTTCCCGATCGCCGCGTCCCTGTACGCCGAGACCAAGCTCAAGCGCCGCCACGAGGAGTCCATGCAGGAGATGGGCACGGGCCCGCACATGCCCATCGAGGCCCTCGACGCCTACCTCCGCATCGAACGCGACGCAGGCCGCATCGCCCCCGGAGCCGACACCTTCGCGGCCGCCTCGCTCCTCCTGGGCGCCTGCGCGCAGCGCGCCTTCGCCTACGACGCCACGGTCGGCAAGCAGCCCCCGCAGCCCGTCGACGAGTTCGCCGTCGCCCTCGCCCGCACCCTCCTCGCGGGCATCAGCCGCTGAGCCACTCCTCGATCCCCGACAGGAGCTTCTCCTGTACGTCGACCGGGGCGGCCGAGCCGCGCACCGACTGCCGGGCGAGCTCGGCCAGGTCACCGTCGTCGAAGGCGTGGTGCTTGCGCGCGATCTCGTACTGCGCGGCGAGCCGTGACCCGAAGAGCAGCGGGTCGTCGGCCCCGAGCGCCATCGGCACCCCGGCGTCGTACAAGGTCCGCAGCGGCACGTCCTCGGGCTTCTCGTAGACCCCCAGCGCCACGTTGGACGCCGGGCACACCTCGCAGGTCACACCCCGGTCGGCGAGCCGCTTCAGGAGCCGCGGGTCCTCGGCCGCCCGCACCCCGTGCCCGATCCGCCCCGCGTGCAGGTCGTCGAGGCAGTCGCGCACCGAGGCGGGCCCGCTGAGCTCGCCGCCGTGCGGGGCCGCGAGCAGGCCGCCGTCCCGCGCGATCGCGAAGGCCCGGTCGAAGTCCCGTGCGAAGCCCCGGCGTTCGTCGTTCGAGAGCCCGAAGCCGACGATGCCGCGGTCGGCGTACCGCACGGCGAGCCGGGCCAGCGTGCGGGCGTCCAGGGGGTGCTTCATGCGGTTCGCGGCGACGAGCACGCGCATTCCGAGGCCGGTGTCCCGCGAGGCGCTCTCGACGGCGTCCAGGATGATTTCCAGGGCCGGGATGAGCCCACCGAGCCGGGGTGCGTACGACGTCGGGTCGACCTGGATCTCCAGCCACCCCGACCCGTCCCGCAGATCCTCCTCGGCGGCCTCCCGCACCAGGCGCTGGATGTCCTCGGGCTCCCGCAGGCAGGACCGCGCCATGTCGTAGAGCCGCTGGAAGCGGAACCACCCGCGCTCATCGGTCGCCCGCAGCTGCGGAGGCTCACCGCCGGTCAGCGCCGGGGGCAGCCGCACCCCGTACTTGTCGGCCAGCTCCAGCAGGGTCGTGGGCCGCATCGACCCGGTGAAGTGCAGATGCAGATGGGCCTTCGGCAGCTCTCTTACGTCACGTACACGCTCCATTCAAGGATCTTGCCGCACGCACATGGCCTCCCGGTAGCCACTTTCCCCTTCGTGCACATCCCCGAACGAAGAAACGGGCCGCCTCCCCGGAGAAGGGAGACGGCCCGCACGCGCGCGTGGAGCGCGAAAACTCGCTCGATACGTCAGTCGCGGGCCTCGGCCAGGAGCTTCTGGATCCGCGAGACGCCCTCGACGAGGTCCTCGTCACCCAGGGCGTACGAAAGGCGCAGGTAACCCGGTGTCCCGAAGGCCTCGCCAGGAACGACCGCGACCTCGGCCTCCTCCAGGATCAGCGCGGCGAGCTCCACGGAGTCCTGCGGGCGCTTGCCGCGGATCTCCTTGCCGATGAGGCCCTTCACCGACGGGTAGGCGTAGAAGGCGCCCTCCGGCTCGGGGCAGAGCACGCCGTCGATGTCGTTCAGCATCCGCACGATGGTCTTGCGGCGCCGGTCGAAGGCCTCGCGCATCTTGTCGACGGCGGCCAGGTCGCCGGAGACGGCCGCGATGGCCGCGACCTGCGCGACGTTGGAGACGTTCGACGTGGCGTGCGACTGGAGGTTCGTCGCGGCCTTCACCACGTCCTTGGGGCCCACGATCCACCCCACGCGCCAGCCGGTCATCGCGTACGTCTTGGCCACTCCGTTGACCACGATGCACTTGTCGCGCAGCTCGGGCAGGATCGCGGGGAGCGAGGTGAACTTCGCGTCTCCGTAGACGAGGTGTTCGTAGATCTCGTCCGTCAGGACCCACAGGCCGTGCTCGACGGCCCAGCGGCCGATCGCCTCGGCATCGGCCTCGCTGTAGACGGCACCCGTCGGGTTGGACGGCGACACGAAGAGGACGACCTTCGTGCGCTCCGTGCGAGCGGCCTCCAGCTGCTCCACCGAGACGCGGTAGCCCGTGGTCTCGTCGGCGACGACCTCGACCGGCACGCCGCCCGCGAGACGGATCGACTCCGGGTACGTCGTCCAGTAAGGAGCCGGGACGATGACCTCGTCGCCCGGGTCGAGGATCGCGGCGAACGCCTGGTAGATCGCCTGCTTGCCGCCGTTGGTCACCAGGACCTGCGAGGCGTCGACCTCGTAGCCCGAGTCGCGCAGCGTCTTCGCGGCGATCGCGGCCTTGAGCTCGGGGAGCCCGCCGGCCGGGGTGTAGCGGTGGTACTTCGGGTTCTTGCAGGCCTCGACGGCGGCTTCGACGATGTAGTCGGGCGTCGGGAAGTCGGGCTCACCCGCGCCGAAACCGATCACCGGCCGCCCGGCGGCCTTGAGGGCCTTCGCCTTGGCGTCGACGGCGAGGGTCGCGGACTCGGAGATCGCGCCGATGCGGGCGGATACCCGGCGCTCGGTGGGAGAAGTGGAGGCGCTCATCACCCCATCGTTCCAGACCCCAAACGCCCCCGGCACACGGGTTTCGGTGTTTTCCGGGGACGACCGGAACCGATTCTGTTCGACGGAGGGCCGTGAAGCACGTACACTCACTGCTCGTTGGCCCTCACCGGCCGCGCCCTCTCACCGCACTCTGTGCACTCGGGCGGATGCGGTAGGTTGGGGGAAATCAAAGGGTCGTAGCTCAATTGGTAGAGCACTGGTCTCCAAAACCAGCGGTTGGGGGTTCAAGTCCCTCCGGCCCTGCTACACACTCCTCTCGGATGTGTGCGCATGTACGTACTGCATTGCACCGCCGTGCGGCTCATACCGGGCGCGGCACGGCCACGACCCGGAATCAGGTGAGGACGAGTGACGGACGCCGTGGGCTCCATCGACATGCCTGATGCCCAGGACGAGGCGCCGGAGTCCAAGAAGAAGGCCCGTAAGGGCGGCAAGCGCGGCAAGAAGGGCCCCTTCGGCCGTCTCGCGCTCTTCTACCGCCAGATCGTCGCGGAACTCCGCAAGGTCGTCTGGCCGACTCGCAGTCAGCTCACGACGTACACCACCGTGGTGATTGTCTTCGTCGTCATCATGATCGGCCTTGTGACCGTGATTGACTATGGGTTCAACCAGGCCGTCAAGTACGTCTTCGGCTGAGCCGATGGCTGAGCCGAGAGCGAAGGGCGCCGTACCCGGCGCCCGTTTCGCGCGTTCCACCCCTCTGTATCCAGGAAGAAGCAGCCACCGTGTCTGACCCGAACCTGAACGACGCCATCGAGTCGGCGGAGTCCGTGGAGGACCAGCTCGACATCGTCGAGGCGTCGGACGCCGAGGACCCGGACCAGGCCGAGGCTGCTGACGCCGCCGCGGGCGCACCCGCCGAAGAGTCCGCGCTGCACGTCGAGACCGACGCCGAGGCCGCCGACGACGCCGAGGCCGGCGACGAAGCAGCCGGTGAGTCCGACGAGGACGGCGAGGCCGTCGCCGAGGACGAGTCCGAAGAGGACGCCGAGTCTGAAGAGGACGACGAGGCCGCCGAGTCCGCAGAGGACGAGGAGGAGGCCGAGCCGGTCGACCCGATCGTGGCCCTGCGCGAAGAGCTCCGCACCCTCCCCGGCGAGTGGTACGTCATCCACACGTACGCCGGTTACGAGAACCGCGTGAAGACCAACCTCGAGCAGCGTGCCGTCTCGCTGAACGTCGAGGACTTCATCTTCCAGGCCGAGGTGCCGCAGGAAGAGGTCGCGCAGATCAAGAACGGCGAGCGCAAGACCGTCCGTCAGAACAAGCTCCCCGGATACGTCCTGGTGCGCATGGACCTGACGAACGAGTCCTGGGGCGTCGTCCGCAACACCCCCGGCGTCACCGGCTTCGTGGGCAACGCCTACGACCCGTACCCGCTGACCCTGGACGAGATCGTCAAGATGCTCGCCCCTGAGGCCGAGGAGAAGGCAGCCCGCGAGGCCGCCGAGGCCGAGGGCAAGCCGGCTCCGTCCCGCAAGGTCGAGGTCCAGGTCCTGGACTTCGAGGTGGGCGACTCGGTCACCGTCACCGACGGTCCGTTCGCGACGCTGCAGGCGACGATCAACGAGATCAACGCAGACTCGAAGAAGGTCAAGGGTCTCGTCGAGATCTTCGGCCGCGAGACCCCGGTCGAGCTCAGCTTCGACCAGATCCAGAAGAACTAGCCTCCGCGGCTTCCTCTGGAACATACGCCTCCGACCAGGTCAGACGGGCTCTCAAAGCCTGTCTGACCTGCTCGGTTTTTGGCCGCGCGACTATACCCGTTATCGTGGTGCGGTATGCCTCCATCCGGATGACTGGATGGTGGCTGGAAACTCTCACTAGGACCCGGAGAGAGCAATGCCTCCCAAGAAGAAGAAGGTCACGGGGCTTATCAAGCTCCAGATCCAGGCCGGCGCAGCCAACCCGGCCCCGCCGGTCGGCCCCGCGCTGGGCCAGCACGGCGTCAACATCATGGAGTTCTGCAAGGCCTACAACGCCGCGACCGAGTCGCAGCGTGGCTGGGTCATCCCGGTGGAGATCACGGTCTACGAAGACCGCTCCTTCACCTTCGTGACCAAGACTCCGCCGGCCGCCAAGATGATCCTCAAGGCCGCGGGTGTCGAGAAGGGCTCCGGCGAGCCGCACAAGACCAAGGTCGCCAAGATCACCGAGGCGCAGGTCCGCGAGATCGCCACCACCAAGATGGAAGACCTCAACGCCAACGACCTGGACGCCGCGTCGAAGATCATCGCCGGCACCGCCCGTTCCATGGGCATCACGGTCGAGGGCTAAGAGCTTTCCCCGTCTGACCTTTCTCAGTGGTAGGACCAAGCGCTGGTCCGCACCACGACTCCACACCTGAAACCAACAGGAGCAGAAGTGAAGCGCAGCAAGACTCTCCGCGCTGCGGACGCCAAGATCGACCGGGACAAGCTCTACGCCCCGCTCGAGGCCGTCCGTCTCGCCAAGGAGACCTCCTCGACCAAGTTCGACGGCACCGTCGAGGTCGCCTTCCGCCTGGGTGTCGACCCGCGCAAGGCCGACCAGATGGTCCGTGGCACCGTGAACCTCCCGCACGGCACCGGCAAGACCGCCCGGGTCCTGGTCTTCGCGACCGGTGACCGTGCTGCGGCCGCGGAAGCCGCTGGGGCCGACATCGTCGGCGCCGACGAGCTCATCGACGAGGTCGCGAAGGGCCGCCTGGACTTCGACGCCGTCGTCGCCACCCCGGACCTCATGGGCAAGGTCGGCCGCCTCGGCCGCGTGCTCGGTCCGCGTGGTCTGATGCCGAACCCGAAGACCGGCACCGTGACCCCCGATGTCGTGAAGGCTGTCAACGACATCAAGGGCGGCAAGATCGAGTTCCGCGTCGACAAGCACTCGAACCTGCACTTCATCATCGGCAAGGTGTCCTTCGACGACACCAAGCTGGTGGAGAACTACGCCGCCGCGCTGGACGAGATCCTTCGTCTGAAGCCGTCGGCCGCCAAGGGTCGCTATATCAAGAAGGCCGCGCTGGCCACCACGATGGGCCCCGGCATTCCGCTGGACAGCAACCGCACCCGCAACCTCCTCGTCGAGGAGGACCCGGCCGCCGTCTGAATCTGACGGCAGTCGCGTCGCGTACGCGTTTGTGACGACGGGCCCCGCAACCTTTCGAGGTGCGGGGCCCGTCCTCGTATTCGTGCATGTCCGTCAGAGCTGTCGGGGGACTGCGCTAGCGTGCAGGATTCACACGAGTGCAAGGGGTGGGATGTCATGAACAGCACGACCATGCGACGCGCGGGCCTTTCGATCGCGGTGGCCGCCGCGCTGTCCGGGGTCGCGGCCTGTGGCTCCTCCGGCGGTGACGGCGACGGTGGCACGAAGAGCAAGGACAAGGGCTCTGCGGCCCTCAGCCCGATAGCCGCCTTGCGCACCATCGAGAACAAGACCGACAACGCCGACTCGGCCAAGGTCGAGGGCAAGACGGTCATGGGCGCCCAGATGTCGATGGACATGAAGGGCGTCATGGGCTGGAAGGACGGCGTGACCGGCGAGGTGACGGCGACCCTCACCGGCGGTACCGCGGCCGAGCAGATGGAACAGCTCGGCCAGACCACGATCGACTACCGCTATCTGCCTGACGCGTACTACGCGAACATGGGCGACAAGTTCGCGTCCCAGTCCGGCGGCAAGCACTGGATCGAGTACGACTACGCCACGCTGGCCGAGATGGGCGGCGCCGCGGGCGAGGCCTTCAAGGACCAGATGCAGAACACCACGCCCAACTCCTCGGTGAAGATGCTCCTCGCGTCCGGCGACGTGAAGCGGGTGGGCGAGGAGAGCGTCCGCGGCACGAAGGCGACCCACTACTCGGGGACCGTCGACGTCGCGGACCTCACCGGCAAGAACACGGACCTCGACGCCGATCAGATGGCCGAGCTGGAGAAGCAGTTCAAGCAGGCCGGCATGAGCACCGAGAAGATCGACATCTGGGTCGACGGCAACGACCTGCTGGTCAAGAAGACCGAGAAGGCCGACATGAAGACCGGCTCCTTCTCCCAGACGGTCTACTACAGCGACTACGGCACCCCGGTCTCCGCCGAGAAGCCCCCGGCAGGGGACACCATGAGCTTCAAGGACCTCATGAACCAGCAGCCGCAGGCCTGACCTCGGACGTCGGGTATTCTCGCCAGACCGAATTGTGTCGATCATGTGTTCCTAGGGGTGGGGTCATGACTGTGAAGAGAGCTGCGGGCGCCGTGCTCGCCACCGCGCTGCTGTGTACGGGTGCGGTTGCTTGTGGAGGCTCGGACGGCGGCAAGAAGGCCAAGGGGGCGGGCTCGGGGGAGACCCAGTCCCGGTCGCAGGTGACCGAGGTCATCACGGCCGCGTACGAGAAGACCGCGAAGGCCAAGTCGGCCAAGGTCGAGATGACGATGACGGCGCCGAAGTCGATGGGCGGCGGCTCCGGCGACATGAAGATGTCCGGCGTCATGGGCTGGGACCCGACCGTCATGGATATGACGATGACGGGTTCGGCGCTCACGGAGGGCGATCCCGAGGCCCCGGAGAAGATCCGGATGCTCTGGCTCGACAACGTCATGTACATGGACATGGGGGCTGTCGCCGCCAAGGACATGGACGGCAAGCAGTGGGTCAAGATGGACCTGAACACCATCGCGGAGCAGGTCGGCGACGAGAAGGCCGCCAAGCAGCTCACCGGCGGCCTGGACAGCATGAACCAGGACCCGGCGCAGCAGCTCGCGATGCTCCTGGACTCGCCGAACCTCAAGCACGTCGGCTCGGCCGAGGTCGACGGCGCTGAGACCCAGCGTTACAAGGGCCGGCTCTCCGTCAAGGAAATGATGGAGTCGAACAAGGGCCTCGACGAGATGCTCGGCAAGAGCGAGCGCGAGGAACTGCTCAAGGGCATCGAGAAGTCGGGGATCAAGGGGTACGACACCGAGGTCTGGGTCAACGAGGACGACTACCCCGTCCGCATGGACATCGACATCAAGTCCCCCGAGGGCACGATGAAGACGTCCCAGAAGTTCTCCGAGTACGGCGCCGCCGCCAAGGTGACCCCGCCGCCCGCCGGCAAGACCTTCGACCTGATGGACATGTTCAAGGAGCTCGAGAAGAGCGGCGGCGGTACCGGCTCGGACAGCGGTTTCTGAGCCGATTTGCTTGACGCGAACCCGTTCGCGTACTCTTCCACAGAAGCCAAAGACCGCTGGTCGTTGCCGTGTGCTCGCAAGAGGATGCGGTGGCCGAAGGATCCGCTGAAACTGCGGACGACCCGCGTAGGTGACTGTGGAAGTGAGTGCTCCCGGACGGATTCCGTCAGGTCGAGCTCATGCCCCGGCGCCTGCGCCGGGGCGTTTTGTTTTGTCAGCCCCTTTTGAGCGGTCCTCATCACCCGGAAGGAGGCCGACGCTCTATGCCGACGCCCGACAAGGCTGCCGCGGTAGCCGAGCTCACGGACAAGTTCCGCAGCTCGAACGCCGCCGTGCTGACCGAGTACCGGGGTCTCACCGTGGCCCAGCTCAAGCAGCTGCGCCGCTCCCTCGGTGAGAACTCCGAGTACGCCGTGGTGAAGAACACGCTGACCAAGATCGCGGCCAATGAGGCCGGGATCAACCAGCTGGACGACCTGTTCTCGGGTCCGACCGCTGTTGCCTTCGTCACCGGTGACCCGGTGGTGTCGGCGAAGGGTCTTCGTGACTTCGCCAAGGACAACCCCAACCTCATCATCAAGGGCGGTGTCCTTGACGGTAAGGCGCTGTCCGCCGATGAGATCAAGAAGCTCGCGGACCTCGAGTCCCGCGAGGTTCTGCTCGCCAAGCTGGCCGGCGCGCTGAAGGGCAAGCAGACGCAGACTGCGCAGCTCTTCCAGGCTCTGCCGTCGAAGTTCGTCCGCACCGCGGAGGCGCTTCGTGCCAAGAAGGCCGAGCAGGGCGGTGCCGAGTAATTCGGCTCGCGCATTGATCGCCGTCCGATAGGGCGACGGTCGCAGCGGGCCCAACGTACGCCCGCCTTCATGTACACCCGGCACCAGCCGAAATAGTGGAAGGATCGCCCATCATGGCGAAGCTCAGCCAGGAAGACCTGCTTGCTCAGTTCGAGGAGCTCACCCTCATCGAGCTCTCCGAGTTCGTGAAGGCCTTCGAGGAGAAGTTCGACGTCACCGCCGCCGCGGCCGTCGCCGCTGCCCCGGCCGGCCCGGGCGCCGTCGCCGAGGCCGTCGAGGAGCAGGACGAGTTCGACGTCATCCTCACCGGCGCCGGCGAGAAGAAGATCCAGGTCATCAAGGTCGTGCGTGAGCTGACCTCGCTGGGTCTCAAGGAGGCCAAGGACCTCGTCGACGGCACCCCGAAGCCGGTCCTCGAGAAGGTCGCCAAGGAGGCCGCCGAGAAGGCTGCCGAGTCCCTCAAGGCTGCCGGCGCCTCGGTCGAGGTCAAGTAACCTCGCGAGTCGTCTGACTCCTTTTGAGCGTCGCTCAGGCGACGCCTGCCAAGGGCGATCACCCATCTGGGTGGTCGCCCTTCGGCGTTCTCCAACGCACCCCGACGGCTGCCTTGCGCAGCCCGCCGCGACGAGTATGGTGATCTTCGTTGTGCCTCGGAGCAGCCGTGACGGTGACCTCTGAGAGCCAAGTCGGGGCAGGGGGGCCTTGACGAACCGCACGCAGCGCGCAATTCTCAGGACGCGTCGTCACATCGATCCGCATCCGAGGCATGGATCGACGGCGAAGAGGGCAGTATCGATGTGCATCGAGGGCGTGGCTTGCAGCAGGGGTTGAGAACAACGAGGGTCTTCAAAAACCCGCACTGGACATCAGTGGGCCTAGTGGCTACACTGACCCTTTGCGCTGCCTGTTAGCTGCCTCCTGCCCGTCACCAGGGGCATGCCCATGCTTGAGCACTGTGGAACGAAACTTCCCTGACCGGGGATTTCTGTCTCTGTGTCCAGCCTGGGACCGGTACGCGCGTAGTGAGTCCGAGCCCTCGGAAGGACCCCCTCTTGGCCGCCTCGCGCACTGCCTCGACCGCGAATACGAACAACGGCGCCAGCACCGCCCCGCTGCGCATCTCCTTTGCAAAGATCAGGGAGCCCCTCGAGGTTCCGAACCTTCTTGCGCTGCAGACCGAGAGCTTTGACTGGCTGCTCGGCAATGAAGCGTGGAAGGCTCGTGTCGAGGCGGCTCTCGACAGTGGACAGGACGTCCCCACCAAGTCCGGTCTGGAGGAGATCTTCGAGGAGATCTCTCCGATCGAGGACTTCTCCGGGTCGATGTCCTTGACGTTCCGCGACCACCGTTTTGAGCCTCCGAAGAACTCCATCGACGAGTGCAAGGAGCGCGACTTCACGTTCGCCGCCCCGCTCTTCGTCACCGCTGAGTTCACCAACAACGAGACCGGCGAGATCAAGTCCCAGACGGTCTTCATGGGCGATTTCCCGCTCATGACGAACAAGGGCACCTTCGTCATCAACGGCACCGAGCGTGTCGTCGTGTCGCAGCTGGTCCGTTCGCCGGGTGTCTACTTCGATTCCTCGATCGACAAGACGTCCGACAAGGACATCTTCTCCGCCAAGATCATCCCGTCCCGGGGTGCCTGGCTGGAGATGGAGATCGACAAGCGCGACATGGTCGGTGTGCGCATCGACCGCAAGCGCAAGCAGTCGGTCACCGTTCTGCTCAAGGCTCTCGGTTGGACGACCGAGCAGATCCTCGAGGAGTTCGGCGAGTACGAGTCCATGCGCGCCACCCTGGAGAAGGACCACACCCAGGGCCAGGACGACGCGCTGCTCGACATCTACCGCAAGCTCCGTCCGGGCGAGCCGCCGACGCGCGAGGCTGCTCAGACGCTGCTTGAGAACCTCTACTTCAACCCCAAGCGCTACGACCTCGCGAAGGTCGGCCGCTACAAGGTCAACAAGAAGCTGGGTGCGGACGCTCCGCTCGACGCGGGCATCCTCACGGTCGAGGACATCATCGCCTCGATCAAGTACCTGGTGAAGCTGCACGCCGGTGAGACCGAGACCGTTGGCGACAGCGGTACGTCGATCGTCGTCGAGACCGACGACATCGACCACTTCGGCAACCGTCGTCTGCGCAACGTCGGCGAGCTCATCCAGAACCAGGTCCGCACGGGTCTGGCTCGTATGGAGCGCGTCGTGCGTGAGCGCATGACGACTCAGGACGTCGAGGCGATCACGCCGCAGACCCTGATCAACATTCGCCCGGTCGTGGCGTCGATCAAGGAATTCTTCGGCACCTCGCAGCTGTCGCAGTTCATGGACCAGAACAACCCGCTGTCGGGTCTCACCCACAAGCGCCGTCTGTCGGCGCTTGGCCCGGGTGGTCTCTCCCGTGAGCGGGCCGGCTTCGAGGTCCGTGACGTGCACCCGTCTCACTACGGCCGCATGTGCCCGATTGAGACCCCTGAAGGCCCGAACATCGGTCTGATCGGTTCGCTCGCCTCGTACGGCCGCGTCAACGCGTTCGGCTTCGTCGAGACGCCGTACCGCAAGGTCGTCGAGGGCGTCGTCACCGACGACGTCGACTACCTCACGGCCGACGAAGAAGACCGCTTCGTGATCGCCCAGGCCAACGCCGTGCTCGGCGAGGACATGCGCTTCACCGAGTCGCGCGTCCTGGTCCGCCGTCGTGGCGGCGAGATCGACTACATCCCCGGCGACGACGTCGACTACATGGACGTCTCGCCGCGCCAGATGGTGTCGGTCGCGACCGCGATGATCCCGTTCCTCGAGCACGACGACGCCAACCGTGCCCTCATGGGCGCGAACATGATGCGTCAGGCCGTGCCGCTGATCACCGCCGAGGCTCCCCTCGTCGGCACCGGCATGGAGTACCGCTGTGCGGTCGACGCCGGTGACGTGATCAAGGCCGAGAAGGCGGGTGTGGTCCAGGAGGTCTCCGCGGACTACGTCACGGTCACGAACGACGACGGCACGTACACCACGTACCGCATCGCCAAGTTCTCCCGGTCGAACCAGGGCACCTCGGTCAACCAGAAGGTTGTCGTCGACGAGGGCGCCCGCGTGATCGAGGGCCAGGTCCTGGCCGACGGTCCCGCGACCGAAGAGGGCGAGATGGCCCTCGGCAAGAACCTGCTCGTGGCGTTCATGCCCTGGGAAGGTCACAACTACGAGGACGCGATCATCCTGTCGCAGCGCCTCGTGCAGGACGACGTCCTCTCCTCGATCCACATCGAGGAGCACGAGGTCGACGCCCGTGACACCAAGCTGGGCCCGGAGGAGATCACCCGGGACATCCCGAACGTCTCCGAAGAGGTCCTCGCCGACCTCGACGAGCGCGGCATCATCCGTATCGGTGCCGAGGTCGTCGCCGGCGACATCCTCGTCGGCAAGGTCACGCCCAAGGGTGAGACCGAGCTGACGCCGGAAGAGCGCCTGCTGCGCGCGATCTTCGGTGAGAAGGCGCGCGAGGTGCGCGATACCTCGCTGAAGGTGCCGCACGGTGAGATCGGCAAGGTCATCGGCGTCCGCGTCTTCGACCGTGAAGAGGGCGACGAGCTGCCGCCGGGCGTGAACCAGCTGGTTCGTGTCTACGTGGCGCAGAAGCGCAAGATCACGGACGGCGACAAGCTCGCCGGTCGTCACGGCAACAAGGGCGTCATCTCCAAGATCCTTCCGATCGAGGACATGCCCTTCCTCGAGGACGGCACGCCGGTCGACATCATCCTCAACCCGCTGGGTGTCCCGTCCCGAATGAACCCGGGTCAGGTCCTGGAGATCCACCTCGGCTGGCTCGCCAGCCAGGGCTGGGACGTCTCCGGTCTCAGCGAGGAGTGGGCGCAGAGCCTGCAGCGCATCGGCGCCGACCAGGTCGCCCCGCGGACGAACGTCGCGACTCCGGTCTTCGACGGCGCCCGCGAGGACGAGCTGACCGGCCTCCTCGAGCACACCGTCCCGAACCGCGACGGCGACCGCATGGTCCTGCCGTCCGGCAAGGCGCGGCTGTTCGACGGACGCTCGGGCGAGCCGTTCCCGGACCCGATCTCGATCGGGTACATGTACATCCTCAAGCTGCACCACCTGGTCGACGACAAGCTCCACGCTCGTTCGACCGGTCCGTACTCCATGATCACCCAGCAGCCGCTGGGTGGTAAGGCTCAGTTCGGTGGTCAGCGCTTCGGTGAGATGGAGGTGTGGGCGCTTGAGGCTTATGGCGCCGCTTACGCCCTCCAGGAGCTGCTGACGATCAAGTCCGACGACGTGACCGGCCGCGTGAAGGTCTACGAGGCCATCGTCAAGGGCGAGAACATCCCGGAGCCCGGCATTCCCGAGTCCTTCAAGGTGCTCATCAAGGAAATGCAGTCGCTCTGCCTCAACGTGGAGGTGCTGTCCTCGGACGGCATGTCCATCGAGATGCGCGACACCGACGAGGACGTCTTCCGCGCGGCGGAGGAGCTCGGCATCGACCTGTCCCGGCGCGAGCCGAGCAGCGTCGAAGAGGTCTGACGGGTTGGCCGGCCGGACCTCGTGTCCGGCCGGCTCTCCCCGGACCCGTTCAGACCATGATTGAGACTCGACCCCGAAAGAGGGATTGACGACAAAGTGCTCGACGTCAACTTCTTCGACGAGCTGCGGATCGGCCTTGCCACCGCGGACGACATCCGACAGTGGTCCCACGGCGAGGTCAAGAAGCCGGAGACCATCAACTACCGCACGCTCAAGCCCGAAAAGGACGGACTCTTCTGCGAGAAGATCTTCGGTCCGACCCGGGACTGGGAGTGCTACTGCGGTAAGTACAAGCGTGTCCGCTTCAAGGGCATCATCTGCGAGCGCTGCGGCGTCGAGGTCACTCGCGCCAAGGTGCGTCGTGAGCGGATGGGCCACATTGAGCTGGCCGCCCCTGTCACGCACATCTGGTACTTCAAGGGCGTTCCGTCGCGCCTCGGCTACCTGCTTGATCTCGCCCCGAAGGACCTCGAAAAGGTCATCTACTTCGCGGCGTACATGATCACGTTCGTGGACGAGGAGCGCCGTACGCGTGACCTGCCCTCCCTGGAGGCGCACGTCTCCGTGGAGCGTCAGCAGGTCGAGAACCGTCGCGACTCCGACCTGGAGGCCCGCGCCAAGAAGCTCGAGACCGACCTGGCCGAGCTCGAGGCCGAGGGCGCCAAGGCCGACGTACGCCGCAAGGTGCGCGAAGGTGCCGAGCGCGAGATGAAGCAGCTGCGTGACCGTGCGCAGCGCGAGATCGACCGTCTCGACGAGGTCTGGAACCGCTTCAAGAACCTCAAGGTCCAGGACCTGGAGGGTGACGAGCTGCTCTACCGCGAGCTGCGTGACCGCTTCGGCACGTACTTCGACGGTTCGATGGGTGCCGCTGCACTGCAGAAGCGCCTTGAGTCGTTCGACCTGGATGAGGAAGCCGAGCGGCTTCGCGAGATCATCCGTACCGGCAAGGGCCAGAAGAAGACCCGTGCGCTCAAGCGCCTCAAGGTCGTCTCCGCGTTCCTGCAGACCAGCAACAGCCCCAAGGGCATGGTGCTCGACTGCGTGCCGGTCATCCCGCCGGACCTGCGTCCGATGGTGCAGCTGGACGGTGGCCGCTTCGCGACCTCCGACCTGAACGACCTGTACCGCCGCGTGATCAACCGCAACAACCGCCTGAAGCGGCTTCTCGACCTCGGTGCTCCCGAGATCATCGTGAACAACGAGAAGCGCATGCTCCAGGAGGCCGTCGACGCGCTCTTCGACAACGGCCGTCGTGGTCGCCCGGTCACGGGCCCCGGCAACCGTCCGCTGAAGTCGCTCTCCGACATGCTCAAGGGCAAGCAGGGTCGATTCCGTCAGAACCTTCTCGGTAAGCGTGTGGACTACTCCGCGCGTTCCGTGATCGTCGTCGGCCCGCAGCTGAAGCTGCACCAGTGTGGTCTGCCCAAGGCCATGGCGCTGGAGCTCTTCAAGCCGTTCGTGATGAAGCGCCTGGTTGACCTCAACCACGCGCAGAACATCAAGAGCGCCAAGCGCATGGTCGAGCGCGGCCGCACGGTCGTGTACGACGTCCTGGAAGAGGTCATCGCCGAGCACCCGGTTCTCCTGAACCGTGCGCCGACGCTGCACCGCCTCGGTATCCAGGCCTTCGAGCCGCAGCTGGTCGAGGGCAAGGCCATTCAGATCCACCCGCTCGTCTGCACCGCGTTCAACGCGGACTTCGACGGTGACCAGATGGCCGTGCACCTGCCGCTTTCGGCAGAGGCGCAGGCCGAGGCCCGCATCCTGATGCTGTCCTCGAACAACATCCTGAAGCCGGCAGACGGCCGTCCCGTCACCATGCCGACCCAGGACATGGTCCTTGGCCTCTTCTTCCTCACGACGGACGAGGAAGAGCGCAAGGTCATCGGCGAGGGCCGGTCCTTCGGCTCCACGGCCGAGGCGATCATGGCGTTCGACGCCAAGGAGCTCTCGCTCCAGGCGAAGGTCGACATCCGCTTCCCGGTGGGCACCATCCCGCCGCGCGGCTGGACCCCGCCGGCCGTCGAAGAGGGCGAGCCCGAGTACCAGCAGGGCGACAGCTTCCGGCTGCGTACGACCCTGGGCCGCGCGCTCTTCAACGAGCTGCTGCCCGAGGACTACCCGTTCGTCGACTACTCGGTGGGCAAGAAGCAGCTCTCCGAGATCGTCAACGACCTGGCCGAGCGCTACCCCAAGGTCATCGTGGCGGCGACGCTCGACAACCTGAAGGCATCGGGCTTCTTCTGGGCGACCCGCTCCGGCGTCACCGTGGCCATCTCCGACGTCGTGGTCCCCGAGGCCAAGAAGGCGATCGTCGCGGGCTACGAGGCGCAGGACGAGAAGGTCCAGAAGCAGTACGAGCGCGGTCTGATCACCAAGGACGAGCGCACGCAGGAGCTCATCGCGATCTGGACCAAGGCGACCAACGAGGTTGCCGAGGCGATGAACGCGAACTTCCCCAAGACGAACCCCATCTTCATGATGGTTGACTCGGGTGCCCGAGGAAACATGATGCAGATGCGTCAGATCGCCGGTATGCGTGGTCTGGTGTCGAACGCGAAGAACGAGACGATCCCGCGCCCGATCAAGGCATCGTTCCGTGAGGGCCTTTCGGTCCTCGAGTACTTCATCTCGACGCACGGTGCTCGTAAGGGTCTTGCGGACACGGCTCTCCGTACCGCCGACTCCGGTTACCTCACCCGTCGTCTGGTCGACGTCTCTCAGGACGTCATCATTCGCGAGGAGGACTGTGGCACCGAGCGCGGTCTGAAGCTCAAGATCGCGGTCAAGGGCGAGGACGGTGTGCTCCGCAAGACGGAGAACGTCGAGACCTCGGTGTACGCCCGCATGCTGGCCGAGGACGTCGTCATCGACGGCAAGGTCATCGCGCCGGCCAACGTCGACCTGGGCGATGTCCTGATCGACGCCCTGGTCGCCAACGGCGTCGAGGAGGTCAAGACCCGTTCGGTCCTGACCTGTGAGTCCGCAGTCGGCACCTGTGCCTTCTGCTACGGCCGTTCGCTCGCCACCGGCAAGCTGGTCGACATCGGTGAGGCGGTCGGCATCATCGCCGCCCAGTCCATCGGTGAGCCCGGCACGCAGCTGACGATGCGTACGTTCCACACCGGTGGTGTGGCCGGTGACGACATCACCCAGGGTCTGCCCCGTGTCGTCGAGCTCTTCGAGGCTCGTACGCCCAAGGGTGTCGCCCCGATCTCGGAGGCGGCAGGCCGCATCCGTATCGAGGAGACCGAGAAGACCAAGAAGATCGTCGTCACGCCGGACGACGGCAGCGACGAGACTCCCTTCCCGATCTCGAAGCGTGCCAAGGTCCTCGTGCGTGAGGGTGACCACGTCGAGGTGGGCCAGAAGCTCACCTTCGGTGCCACCAACCCGCACGACGTGCTGCGGATCCTCGGTCAGCGCGCGGTCCAGGTCCACCTGGTCGGCGAAGTCCAGAAGGTCTACAACAGCCAGGGCGTGTCGATCCACGACAAGCACATCGAGATCATCATCCGGCAGATGCTGCGCCGCGTGACGATCATCGAGTCCGGCGACGCGGAGCTGCTGCCGGGCGAGCTCGTCGAGCGCTCGAAGTTCGAGACCGAGAACCGTCGTGTGGTCACGGAAGGCGGCCACCCGGCCTCCGGCCGTCCGCAGCTGATGGGTATCACCAAGGCCTCGCTGGCGACGGAGTCGTGGCTGTCCGCGGCTTCCTTCCAGGAGACGACCAGGGTCCTGACGGACGCGGCGATCAACGCCAAGTCCGACTCCCTGATCGGCCTCAAGGAGAACGTCATCATCGGTAAGCTCATCCCGGCCGGTACGGGCCTGTCCCGCTACCGCAACATCCGGGTGGAGCCGACCGAGGAAGCCAAGGCTGCGATGTACTCGGCCGTCGGTTACGACGACATCGACTACTCGCCCTTCGGCACGGGCTCCGGCCAGGCTGTTCCGCTGGAGGACTACGACTACGGGCCTTACAACCAGTAGGCGTTGCCAGTCAGTCGCTTGAGTTGAACTGAAGGGCGCTCATTCCGTTTCGTACGGGGTGGGCGCCCTTCGGCGTTTCCCGGGCGGGCCTCAGAGGTGCGTCCGCAGGTAGGGCTCGAGAGCCCGCAGCCGGGTGTGGGTCTCGGGGTGGCTTGAGAGCAGGCGGGACATCGTGCCCCGCGCCTTGACCCGGTACCCGGCCGTGACCGCTCGTGCGCGATCGGCCTCGTCCTGGGCCTGCGCCTGATGCAGAACCTCCGCCAGCATCGGAGCGAAGCCCAGAGCCGCAGCCTGCTGGTCGGCGCGGAGTTCGCCGTGGCGGCCGAAGTGGGCGAGCAGGTACGGGGTGATGAGCAGGGGGATCATGACGAACCACAGGGTCGCCGTCACGGCCAGCAGAAAGACGCCGACGACCAGGAGGGCAATACCGGTGGCTGCCGGTGAGACGTGTCGCGCCACGTAGAACGCGACCAGGGTGATGCGACGGGCCAGGGCCCAGACCACGCGCCCCGGCATCGAGTACCACTGGCCGAGCAGGCCGGCCCAGGCGTGTCCGCCGGTGTGATGGCCCAGCTCGTGGGCGAGTACGGCGGCCAGCTTGCTGCTGGGCAACTGCTTCAGGGAGTACGTCGTGACGCCGACGACGTGGCCGGCGGCGGCGAGCGCGTTGAGCTCGCCACTGTTCTCGACCATCAGCTCGTACGTGTGCGGTTCGATGCCCGCGCGAGCGGTGACCTCCCGCCAGACCGGTTCGAGCCGCATCCGCTCATCGGCCAGGGGCCGGCGCAGGCCGAGGACGTGCCGGGCGAAGGCCAGTTCGGTCGGCCGGTGGAAGACCAGCGCTCCGGACGCCAGCCAGGCGAGGACGACGAACCAGCCAACGGTGCCGAACAGGGCGGCGCAGAGGCCACTGACGATGACGAAGCTCACGACGAACCCGGGCACCTGAACGAGGAGGCGACCCACGGCCGTGGCATCCGTGCCGCGTTGATGGGCGGCCACATGCAGTCGGGCACCTTGGTGCCGATAGTCGAGGTCGTCGGGGGCCTGGCGCGTCTGCGGGGGGTGGGCCGGAGCCGGCGGGGCGGCGGGGTGGGGTGCGGGGCTCTGTGGGGCCGGGGCAGGGGCTGCCGGTGTGGCTGTGGCTGCGTCTGAGCCCGGATATGCGGGGGCCGGGTACGTGGGCTCGGGGTACGCCGGAGCGGGGGGAGTGGGCCCGGGGCCTGCGGCATCTGGGTAGACGGGGGCCGGGTACGTGGGCTCGGGGTAGGCAGGCTCCGGGTAGGAAGGTCCCGGGTAGGTCGCCTCGGGATACGTGGGTGCGGTGTGTATGGGCTCGGGGTGTGCGAGGGGCTCCGGGCCGGATGGTCGCTCCGGCGGGGCGGGGTCGCTCGGGTGGGGCGGGGCCATGGACAGGCTCCTTCGCTTCGTGTGGTCGTCAGCTGATGAGGAGGGCGGCGGGCAGCAGCACGGTGCCGACACCGAAGGCGATCAGGCCCACTCGGATCCACTGGTGCTTGCGTACGGCGATGCGGCTGGTCTCGGCGAGCGCGGCGGTGAGCCCGGACAGGGGGGCGTGCTCGGTCTCGGTGAGCGCCTGGAGCAACCTGCCCTCGCGCACGGCCTGTTGGATGTCTCCGAAGTACGACAGGGGACGTCCGGCCGTCCACGTCGTACCGCGCAGCCGCGGCAGCACCGCGAGCAGCAGTGCGAACAGGGCGGACACAAAAGCCAGCACACCCGCCCACCAGATCGTCGCCCCGGCCGCGGTCAGCTCACCCGGCTGCCAGTTCCGCCCTGCGAGGAGCCCGCTGAACACGCCGGCTGTCATGCCCAGGGCGGCCACAAGGACTGACGCCTTGCTGTCCGCCCGTGCGATCTCGGACCGCAGGTCGGCGAGGAGACGTTCGGCGGTGTGCGCGCCGCGGGGCTCGGGCGGAGCGGCGGGGGGCGGGTCGGTGACGCCCGGGGCGCTCATGCGGGCGTGGTGTCGTGCGGCGGCCTGCGTGGGTCGGCGGGTGCGGCGGCGTCGGTCGCGCGGGCCGCTTCCTCGGCGGGCGGTGACGTGTACGCCCCCACGGTCGGTCCCGGCTCCGGCGGTCCCCAAGCGGCATAGGGCGGCTGTGGCCGCGCATCGGGCGACGCCTGGTCCGTGGACGCTTGGTCCGTGTAGGCCCCGGAACGTGCTCCGGGCACCGAGCCGTCGTACGGCTGCTGTGGTGCTGCCTGCGCGGGCAGTGCGGTCCGTTGCCCGGCGTCCGCGTCGGACGGGGCCGCGACGGGACCGAGGCCCTGCTGGTGGAGGAGTTCGTTGACCGCGTTCAGGGCGTACTTCGCCGACTCGGCCTTCTGATAGTCCTCCAGACCGTCACCGCTGATCAGCTCCAGCTGGCTCTGGATGAGGGAGAGCTGGTCCTTGCGGATGCTGCTCATCACGAGCTGGGTGTCCTCGGGGTGCTGGGCGAGATGCAGCGCCCACGCCCCGACCCCGCCGTGCTGCAGGTGGTAGCGGTAGAACTCGATCTTCCGTGCGGTCAGTTCCTGGGCCTGCTGCTGGCGCAGCACCTCCAGCTCGTGCTGCTGCCGGGCCTGCTGCAGGTGGTACTGGTGCTCGGGGGCGAGCATCTCGTGCTCGTAGCGCAGGCTGCGCTGCCGCCGCCGGTGCGCGACCGCTTCGTCGTCGAGGCGCAGCCGCAGCATGCAGGTGACGGCGACCCCGATTCCCGCCGCGAAGACGCCCGATTCCACCGCCTGCTGCACCGCGCTCTCGGCCGCCGGGCTGTCCTCGATGGAGAAACGGCGGCTGACCGGTCGGGCGTACTGATGCAGTTCTCGGGTGAGCCGCGTGGGCACGTCACGTTCGCCGCTGCGTACGTACGCGATGGGATCGGCGACCCGCCAGGTCAGATCGGCGGTCACCCCGAACGAGAACGCGTCGTCATCGCTGGGCAGCTGCAGGTCCAGCTGGACGGGATGGCTGCCCATGTCGACCTCGTACACGGAGATGTAGCGGCGCGTCGCCGCATCCGCCCGGGTGGGTCGGTGCGGCGGGACGTAGACGTCGTACACGCCGGCCGAGGTGGCGAAGACCAGGGCGTGGTCGATCGCGGTGACGGGTCTGCGAGCGGTGTAGTCGAAGCGTGAGATCGGCCGGACGGTGAGCACCGGGTCGATCAACTGACTGTGCCGGTCGGCCTGTTGCTGCCATTCCGGCTGACGGCGGAACTCCGCCATGGGGCTCAACTCCTCGGTGGTCAGGGCAGAGGTCAGGGATCACAGGGCGGCGGGCGTGGCGCCTGCCGGGCGCACGGAGGTCAGGAGCCGGTCGGCGATGGCGGGCCGGGGGCCGCCGTCCTCGGCCCGCAGCGTGTGCAGCAGGTGGACCAGGCGGTCCCGGTCGGCTGCCGTCTTCACCAGGGACGGCAGGAGCAGGGCGAGGGCCTGCTCGGCTTCGGCCCGCTGACCGGCGACGTACACCCAGGTCCGCAGCGCGTCGAGGGCCTCGCGCGTGTGGGCGCGCTCGCCCAGTGCGGTGTGCCAGAGGGTCACGAGGTCCCGGGCCCACTCCGGGCTGTGCACGCCGGACTCCGCGTACCACTCCAGGAGACTCCCCTCCTCCCGGTTGTCGCAGGCACGCACGAAAGCGGCGAGTGCCAGTGCCCGGACTGCGGGGGTGTCCAGGTGCAGCAGTCGCACCAGCTCGGCGAGCATCTCCCCGCGGCTTCCGGCGGACAGAAGCAGCGCCGTCGACTCGATCAGGTTGTGGCGCTCGGCATCGCTGCTGCTCTCCGCTCGCGCCCGGGAGGACAGCGCGTCCAGGGCGGGCCCCGCCAGGTCCGGGCGGAGCGGGGCCAGCAGCGCGAAGGCGCGGATCGCCGTCCAGCGCCGGGCCCAATGCCGATCGGTGCACCACTGCGCAAGCAGCTGCGGGATGACCGGAGCTCCCGAGAGCTGCGCCAGGGTGAGCGTGTTGGCCGCGGTCACGCGCGGCCCGAAGGAGGGGGAGACCGACCATCCGTCGATCAGGAGTGCCACGGTCGACGGCAGGTCGGCGGCGGCGAGCAGCGCGGTCGCGGCGGCCGCGCGGGTGCGCACCAGGGGACGTCCGTCGCGGGCCATCTGCTTGAGCCAGGCGACCAGGGCCGGGCGGGTCGAGGGATGGCCTGTCCACACCTCGGTGAGCAGCGTGCCCGGCATGCGTCCCTCGCTGAAGTACGCCACGTACTGAGGGACGGGCCCCCAGTCCGTCGCCTCGCTGCGCAGCTCCCCGACGGCCCGCGCGAGGTCGAGACGGTCCGTCGGGGCGGGACCGAACACCGGGATCTCCGGTGGTTGTTCCGGGTGCTGGAGCCGTTGGAAGTGGACGAAGAGCGCGTCGGCGAACTCGGCGGCCAGCACGTAGGGAGCCTGGTCGAAGAGGGCGAGCGAGATGAGGAACGCCTTGTCGCGCAGACCGAGTGCGGGATCGCTCAGCCAGTCGCGGCACTGCTTCTCCACGGAGGCGAGGCTGAAGCCGCACAGCCGGTCGAGCGCCTGTTCCGTCCCGTCGTACGCAGCGAGGCCGATGGCGAGGTCGGCGGCCTCGGCGGGTCTGCGGTGGCCGTGCTCGAGGAACTCCCGTACGGGGTCGAGTGCGAGCAGACGCTCGGCGCCGGCCGTAGGGGGGAGGTGGGCGGACAGATGTGCGCGGAGCACGTCGGCGGCGTCGGGAGCCTCCCAGCCGACCGGGTCGACGCCCAGCAGATGCGGGGAGTTCTCGACGGTGATCACCAGGTGCCCGCCGGTCTTCTTGAGCTGGTCGCGCGCCGCGTAGAGGTGGGTCTCTCGCAGGGGCTTGTTCCGGCTCAGCGGCATGTCGCACAGCACGTGGCCGCCGCCATGGGCGAGCTGGCCGGCGAGTGCGGTGGGGCTGGTTTCGGGTTGCAGGGCGCGCACGGCCGGGACACCGAGGTGGTGCAGAAGCATCAGAGCCGCGGCGCTGCGGCCGGTGGCGTGCGCGCCGCGGAGCACCAGAACGCGTTCCTCGCGCAGGCGCCGCAGGGCGAGCGCGAAGACGGGACCTTCGACGAACACCTCGGCCAGGGCGTCGAGCCGCTCGCGCGGAATCTCTCCGGATACGTACGCGGGTGAGTCGACGGAGCCGTGGTGGTGGATCTCGGTCTTGGCGCCCATGACGACATCGCGGCCGACATGTCCACCGGACACCCCGTGCTGTGCCCCGCCGACCAGCGAACCTCCGAAGGAGGAGGCCGAGCCGAGGATGAACTCCGGTGCATGGGCGAACAGTTCGCGCTGCGCCGCGCGTGCTTCTTGCGCCTGTTCTTCCGGTTCGGTGGTCTCGGCCGGACGGGAGCCCGGCGCCTCCGGTCTGCCCGGGGGGTTCGGGGCAGGGTCCTGTGCCGGGCCTGCCGGGCCCTTTGCCGGGTGCACGGGGCGGGCCTGTGGTGGCACCGCGCGCGGGGGTACGTTCACGACTCCGCGCCCCGCTCGGACGCCGGGGTGCCGGAGCCGCCGAGGTGGACGTCACCGTGCACGGTCCCGCCGGACACACCGTGCTGGTCACCGCCGACCAGGCTGCCGCCGAAGCTGGGCGCGCCGCCGTTGAAGTGGAAGGCGACGCCGCCCGCCGCGGGTGCCGCGCCCTGCCCCGGCGCCGGACGTTCCCCCGAGCTGACGTCCGGCGCCGGGGCTTCCCCGGCCCCCCTCTCACTGTGGTCATCGGCCGGGCCCCGCGCGGCGCCGTGCTCCTCGGCCCCGGCGGGCACCGGGCCGTGCAGCCAGGCCCGCAGCGGCCCGTTCTTGCTCGCCATGGTCACGGGGTGGAAGTCCGCGGCCGGTACGCCGGGCCAGTCGTGCCGCACCACCCCCGCGTGCACGCCCTCGGAGACGCAGAGGGCGAAGTCGTTCGTACGTTCCCGCAGGGCCGCGCGCAGAACGTCGCCGTCGAGCAGCCGACAGGCGTGGTTGAGGTCGGAGCCGACCCACCCCTGGAGGTCGTCGACCACCACGTATCCGGTGGCCACCACCGCGCGCAGCCGGATCTGGGCGGAACTGGAAGCCATCCTGTTCACTCCCCGCAGCTGCGCCGGCACTTCGCCGAGCAGGGCACGGAGCAGGGCCTGCACCGAGGCGTTGGCATCGATCAGCTCCATCACGGAGTCGCCGCGGTCGGCGCGCAGGCGCAGGGTCTCGTCGACGCCCGCGCTTTCCAGTGCCCGGTCGGTGATGTCGTACAACATGCGCCGCAGATACGCCTGCTCGACGTCGTCCCTGTCGCTGTACTTCTCGATGTCGAGCAGCAGGATGGTGCGGCTCACGGAGTCGGTCATGGTCGCCTTTCGCCCGGGGGAGTTGCGCCGATCTGAAGCGTGCCGACGATGCGATCCCCGTGGTGAGGGCGGATGACGCACTCGGAGTGTGACCGTGTGCACAGAGTCGCTCTCGGGGATGCACGGGTCACTGCGGGTCATCGCGGGCGGACCGCTCGGTGCGCGCGATGCGGCGCAGCAGATCGGGCCGCATGATCACGAGGGCGCGCCGCCCGGTGGCCACGGCATCGCGGTCCCGTAACTCCTTCAGGAGCCGCTGCACCATCTCCCGGGACGCCCCGACGGACCCGGCGAGCTCCTGCTTGCTCAGGGGCACGGCGAGCTCGATGCCCTCGTCCGTACGCCGCCCGTGGGTGCGGGCCAGATCGAGCAGCAGCGCGGCGAACCGCTCCCGCACGCTCATGGAGGCGAACTCCAGGCGGCGCCGGTCGGCGGCCCGGGTGCGGTCGGAGGTCAGACCGAGCAGGGCGAACGAAGCGGCGGGGGAGCGGCCGAGGAAATCCGTGAACCGGTCGTGCTCGACGGCCACCGCGCGCACGGCTTCGAGGGCGGTCACCGTGGCCGAGCGAGGGCGCCCGGTCAGCGCCGCGGATTCGCCGATGATGTCGCCGGGGCCGCGCAGGGCGAGGAGTGCCTCGTATCCGTTGGCCGCCGCCGCGGTCACCTTGGTCCAGCCGTGCACGATGAGCAGGACGTGCGACGAGGGTTCGTTCTGGTGCAGGAGCTGGATGCGGGGCGCGAAGCTCAGCTCGTGGCCGAGGGCGAGGAGAGCGGACCTCTCCTCGTTCTCCAGGCGGGCGAGGAAGGGGACGCGGTCGTCCAGACCGCCGTCCCCGGGTAAGTGGGCCGCCGTCATGGGTCCCCCGATCGTGCAGCGGACCGATCAAGGTACTCAAACCGAGTGCCCCATGAACATGGAATGGACAGGATCGGCCCGGGAGAGGGCGGGAGAGGAGCCGAAAAGCCCGGCGTGTCGCCCCCCACCGCATTTGTTTTGACCGAACCCGATGAGGTAGGTACGCTCAGACCTTGTGCCTGGGGTGTGCCTGGGCTCGCGCGCGTGTCCTCAACCGCATCGTGAGTCCGTGAACGGCCACCGTAATCTGCGCCCCTCCTCGCCTTGCGGCGGGAGTCTGCAGCATTCGACACACCCGACCGCGTGGGTCGGCGATGTTTCAGGTTAGCTTTACTATTCGGCACACAGAAACCGGAGAAGTAGTGCCTACGATCCAGCAGCTGGTCCGGAAGGGCCGGCAGGACAAGGTCGAGAAGAACAAGACGCCCGCACTCGAGGGTTCGCCCCAGCGCCGCGGCGTCTGCACGCGTGTGTTCACGACCACCCCGAAGAAGCCGAACTCGGCCCTCCGTAAGGTCGCGCGTGTGCGTCTGACCTCCGGGATCGAGGTTACGGCCTACATTCCGGGTGAGGGACACAACCTGCAGGAGCACTCCATCGTGCTCGTGCGTGGTGGCCGTGTGAAGGACCTGCCGGGTGTTCGTTACAAGATCATCCGCGGCTCCCTTGACACCCAGGGTGTCAAGAACCGCAAGCAGGCCCGCAGCCGCTACGGCGCCAAGAAGGAGAAGTAGAAATGCCTCGTAAGGGCCCCGCCCCGAAGCGCCCGGTCATCATCGACCCGGTCTATGGTTCTCCTCTGGTGACCTCCCTCATCAACAAGGTGCTGCTGAACGGCAAGCGCTCCACCGCCGAGCGCATCGTGTACGGCGCCATGGAGGGCCTGCGCGAGAAGACCGGCAACGACCCGGTCATCACGCTCAAGCGCGCGCTCGAGAACATCAAGCCGACCCTCGAGGTCAAGTCCCGCCGCGTCGGCGGTGCGACCTACCAGGTTCCGATCGAGGTCAAGCCCGGTCGCGCCAACACGCTGGCCCTGCGCTGGCTGGTGGGTTACTCCCGCGCCCGTCGCGAGAAGACGATGACCGAGCGTCTCCTCAACGAGCTCCTCGACGCCTCCAACGGCCTTGGTGCCGCTGTGAAGAAGCGTGAGGACACCCACAAGATGGCCGAGTCCAACAAGGCCTTCGCGCACTACCGCTGGTAGTCGCTACCCACATCGAGACCGAGAGAAGACTGAGCCGATATGGCTACCACTTCACTTGACCTGGCCAAGGTGCGCAACATCGGCATCATGGCTCACATCGACGCGGGCAAGACGACGACCACCGAGCGGATCCTGTTCTACACCGGTGTCTCGTACAAGATCGGTGAGGTCCACGACGGTGCCGCCACCATGGACTGGATGGAGCAGGAGCAGGAGCGTGGCATCACGATCACCTCTGCTGCCACCACCTGTCACTGGCCGCTGAACGACGTCGACCACACGATCAACATCATCGACACCCCGGGCCACGTCGACTTCACCGTCGAGGTAGAGCGTTCGCTCCGTGTGCTCGACGGTGCCGTGACGGTGTTCGACGGCGTCGCCGGTGTCGAGCCGCAGTCCGAGACCGTGTGGCGTCAGGCTGACCGCTACGGCGTCCCGCGCATCTGCTTCGTCAACAAGCTCGACCGCACGGGTGCCGAGTTCCACCGCTGCGTCGACATGATCATCGACCGCCTCGGTGCGACCCCGATCGTCATGCAGCTGCCCATCGGCGCAGAGGCTGACTTCAAGGGCGTCGTCGACCTCGTCACGATGAAGGCCTTCGTCTGGTCCGCAGAGACCAAGATGGGCGAGGCCTACGACATCGTCGACATCCCGGCGACGCACGTCGAGGCCGCCGACGAGTGGCGCGGCAAGCTGCTCGAGGCTGTCGCCGAGAACGACGAGCAGATGATGGAGCTGTACCTCGAGGGCCAGGAGCCCACCGAGGAGCAGCTGTACGAGGCGATCCGCCGCGTCACCATCGCCTCCGGCAAGGGCGGCGACACCACCGTCACCCCCGTGTTCTGCGGCACCGCGTTCAAGAACAAGGGCGTCCAGCCCCTGCTCGACGCGGTCGTGCGTTACCTGCCTTCCCCCCTGGACGTCGAGGCCATCGAGGGCCACGACGTCAAGGACCCCGAGACGATCGTCAAGCGCAAGCCTTCGGACGAGGAGCCGCTTTCGGCTCTCGCGTTCAAGATTGCGAGCGACCCGCACCTCGGCAAGCTCACCTTCGTCCGGATCTACTCCGGTCGCCTGGAGGCCGGCACTGCGGTGCTGAACTCCGTCAAGGGCAAGAAGGAGCGCATCGGCAAGATCTACCGCATGCACGCGAACAAGCGTGAGGAGATCGCGTCGGTGGGCGCCGGTGACATCGTCGCCGTCATGGGCCTGAAGCAGACCACCACCGGTGAGACGCTGTGTGACGACAAGAAGCCGGTCATCCTGGAGTCCATGGACTTCCCGGCGCCGGTCATTCAGGTCGCCATCGAGCCCAAGTCCAAGGGCGACCAGGAGAAGCTGGGTGTAGCCATCCAGCGTCTCTCGGAGGAGGACCCCTCCTTCCAGGTGCACTCGGACGAGGAGACCGGCCAGACCATCATCGGTGGTATGGGCGAGCTTCACCTCGAGGTGCTCGTCGACCGCATGAAGCGCGAATTCCGCGTCGAGGCGAACGTCGGCAAGCCCCAGGTCGCGTACCGCGAGACGATCCGTCGGGCCGTCGAGCGCGTGGACTACACCCACAAGAAGCAGACCGGTGGTACCGGTCAGTTCGCCAAGGTGCAGATCGCGATCGAGCCCATCGAGGGCGGCGAGGCGTCGTACGAGTTCGTGAACAAGGTCACCGGTGGCCGTATCCCGCGGGAGTACATCCCGTCGGTGGACGCCGGTGCGCAGGAGGCCATGCAGTTCGGCATCCTCGCGGGCTACGAGATGACTGGTGTTCGCATCACGCTTCTCGACGGCGCCTACCACGAGGTCGACTCCTCCGAGCTCGCCTTCAAGATCGCCGGTTCGCAGGCGTTCAAGGAGGCCGCGCGTCAGGCCAAGCCCGTGCTGCTCGAGCCGATGATGGCCGTTGAGGTCACCACGCCCGAGGACTACATGGGCGACGTCATCGGTGACATCAACTCCCGCCGTGGCCAGATCCAGGCCATGGAGGAGCGCAGTGGCGCCCGTGTCGTGAAGGGCCTCGTGCCCCTCTCGGAGATGTTCGGCTACGTCGGAGACCTCCGCAGCAAGACCTCGGGTCGCGCAAGCTACTCGATGCAGTTCGACTCCTACGCCGAGGTTCCGCGGAACGTCGCCGAGGAGATCATCGCGAAGGCCAAGGGCGAGTAACTCAACCTAGTTGACGCTTTAGGCTTGACTCCGGAGCCTCCGGGGCATTCCGACCCTCTTCGGGACGGGTGCCCCGGGCCCCGGGTATCCCAGCAAAGATCACCTGGCGCCGATGAAGCAAGGCGTACAGAACCACTCCGCAGGAGGATTCAGTGGCGAAGGCAAAGTTCGAGCGGACTAAGCCGCACGTCAACATCGGCACCATCGGTCACATTGACCACGGTAAGACGACCCTCACGGCCGCCATTACCAAGGTGCTGCACGACGCGTACCCCGAGCTGAACGAGGCCTCGGCCTTCGACCAGATCGACAAGGCTCCCGAGGAGCGCCAGCGCGGTATCACGATCTCGATCGCGCACGTCGAGTACCAGACGGAGACGCGTCACTACGCGCACGTCGACTGCCCGGGTCACGCGGACTACATCAAGAACATGATCACGGGTGCCGCGCAGATGGACGGCGCCATCCTCGTGGTCGCCGCCACCGACGGCCCGATGCCGCAGACCAAGGAGCACGTGCTCCTGGCCCGCCAGGTCGGCGTTCCGTACATCGTCGTCGCCCTGAACAAGGCCGACATGGTGGACGACGAGGAGATCCTGGAGCTCGTCGAGCTCGAGGTCCGTGAGCTCCTCTCCGAGTACGAGTTCCCGGGCGACGACCTTCCGGTCGTCAAGGTCTCGGCGCTCAAGGCGCTCGAGGGCGACAAGGAGTGGGGTGAGTCCGTCCTCAACCTGATGAAGGCTGTCGACGAGTCCATCCCGGAGCCCGAGCGTGACGTCGACAAGCCGTTCCTGATGCCGATCGAGGACGTCTTCACGATCACCGGTCGTGGCACCGTCGTCACCGGTCGTATCGAGCGTGGCATCCTCAAGGTCAACGAGACCGTCGACATCATCGGCATCAAGACCGAGAAGACCACCACCACGGTCACCGGCATCGAGATGTTCCGCAAGCTGCTCGACGAGGGCCAGGCCGGTGAGAACGTCGGTCTGCTCCTCCGTGGCATCAAGCGCGAGGACGTCGAGCGCGGCCAGGTCATCATCAAGCCCGGTTCGGTCACGCCGCACACCGAGTTCGAGGCCCAGGCCTACATCCTGTCGAAGGACGAGGGTGGCCGTCACACCCCCTTCTTCAACAACTACCGCCCGCAGTTCTACTTCCGCACCACGGACGTGACCGGCGTCGTGACCCTCCCCGAGGGCACCGAGATGGTCATGCCGGGCGACAACACTGAGATGACCGTTGAGCTCATCCAGCCCGTCGCGATGGAAGAGGGCCTGAAGTTCGCCATCCGTGAGGGTGGCCGGACCGTCGGCGCCGGCCAGGTCACCAAGATCAACAAGTAAGCTCCGCTTGCTTGTTGATCGGGGAGACCCGGTCGCTCTGAACTGAGCGCAGCGAAAAGCCCCGTCCACCTCCGGGTGGGCGGGGCTCTTTGCGTACGCGATGTCGGCCGTGGCAGCTTGACAGCTCGGCCCGATTGGCCTTCGTCGTCCCACGTGTGGCACACTGTTCAGGTTGCTCGGTTGAGTGCCGATGCTGCGCGCCTCCCGCCGGGAGGACCGGAAGCGAGTCCCACAGTACTCGTCGCCCCATCTGTCGAACGGTCGTAAAAAGCCCGCAGGCAGCGCTGGAGCGGACGTACGGGAATCTTCTGGGAAGTGCGGTGCGGAGGCTTAACCAGGCGCCCGGTGGGTTTCTTCCCCCGGACCCGCGGTCATCTGGGCCGCAGCCCCTAGCAGGGAAATCCTTCGGGAAATCTCCGTGAGCGGGACTGCGACACGCCCGACCGCGTGGGTCGGAGGAAGTAGAAAAAAGGGCCTTCCGGGAGCCAGAGCGTTCGAGACAAAGGACTACCAAGTAGCCATGGCGGGACAGAAGATCCGCATCCGGCTCAAGGCCTACGACCACGAGGTCATCGACTCTTCGGCGAAGAAGATCGTCGAGACGGTGACTCGCACTGGTGCGTCGGTCGCAGGCCCGGTGCCGCTGCCCACTGAGAAGAACGTGTACTGCGTCATCAAGTCGCCGCACAAGTACAAGGACTCGCGCGAGCACTTCGAGATGCGCACGCACAAGCGCCTGATCGACATCCTCGACCCGACGCCCAAGACCGTTGACTCGTTGATGCGCCTGGACCTTCCGGCCGGCGTCGACATCGAGATCAAGCTCTGAGAGGCGCGGACAGATGACTAAGCAGATCAAGGGCGTCCTGGGCGAGAAGCTCGGCATGACCCAGGTCTGGGACGAGAACAACCGTGTCGTCCCGGTCACCGTCGTCAAGGCCGGGCCCTGCGTCGTTACCCAGGTCCGTACGAATGACTCCGACGGCTACGAGTCGGTCCAGATCGCCTTCGGCGAGATCGACCCTCGCAAGGTGAACAAGCCCCTCAAGGGTCACTTCGCCAAGGCCGACGTGACCCCCCGCCGCCACCTGGTGGAGATCCGCACCCCTGACGCCAGCGAGTACACGCTGGGCCAGGAGGTGACTGCCGAGGTGTTCGAGTCCGGCGTCAAGGTTGACGTCACGGGCAAGAGCAAGGGCAAGGGCTTCGCCGGTGTCATGAAGCGTCACAACTTCAAGGGACTCGGCGCGGGTCACGGTACCCAGCGCAAGCACCGCTCTCCCGGTTCCATCGGTGGCTGTGCCACCCCGGGCCGTGTGTTCAAGGGCCTCCGCATGGCGGGCCGTATGGGCAACGAGCGGGTCACCACCCAGAACCTGACCGTTCACGCCGTTGACGCGGAGAAGGGCCTGCTCCTGATCAAGGGCGCAGTTCCCGGTCCGAACGGTGGCCTCGTCCTGGTCCGTACCGCGGCCAAGGGGGTTTGAGGAACCGATGAGCACCATTGACATCCTTTCGCCGGCAGGCGACAAGGCCGGGACGGTCGAGCTCCCCGCGGAGATCTTCGACGTAGAGAAGATCAGCATCCCGCTTCTCCACCAGGTCGTCGTCGCTCAGCTGGCAGCTGCCCGTCAGGGCACGCACAAGACCAAGCGCCGCGGTGAAGTCCGCGGTGGTGGCAAGAAGCCTTACCGCCAGAAGGGCACCGGCCGCGCCCGCCAGGGTTCGACCCGTGCGCCGCAGTTCGCCGGCGGTGGCGTCGTCCACGGCCCGCAGCCGCGTGACTACTCGCAGCGGACCCCGAAGAAGATGAAGGCCGCGGCCCTGCGCCACGCCCTCACCGACCGGGCCCGCAACGCTCGTATCCACGTTGTCACCAACGTGGTCGAGGGCGACATCTCCACGAAGGCCGCGAAGACGCTGCTCGGCAAGGTCAGCGAGCGCAAGAACGTGCTCCTGGTCATCGACCGTGCGGACGAGACTTCGCTGCTCTCCGCCCGCAACCTGCCCCAGGTGCACATCCTGGAGCCGGGCCAGCTGAACACGTATGACGTGCTCGTCTCGGACGACGTGGTCTTCACCAAGGCCGCCTTCGAGTCCTTCGTGTCTGGCCCCAAGGCCGATGAGACCGAAGGGAGCGAAGCCTGATGGCTACGCGTCACCCGAGCATCGCCCCCAAGGCGGCCAAGGCCGCCAAGGCCGCGCGCCTCGCCAAGGCGAAGCGCCACGCCACCGAGGGCAAGAACACCGTTGAGACGCCGCTGAGCAAGAGCTTCACGGACCCCCGTGACGTCCTCGTCAAGCCGGTCGTCTCTGAGAAGAGCTACGCGCTCCTCGACGAGGGCAAGTACACCTTCGTCGTTGCGCCCGGCGCCAACAAGACCCAGATCAAGCAGGCCGTCGAGGCGGTCTTCTCGGTCAAGGTCACTGGGGTCAACACGATCAACCGCCAGGGCAAGCGCAAGCGCACCCGCACGGGGTTCGGTAAGCGCGCTGACACCAAGCGCGCGATCGTGACCCTTGCTGAGGGCGACCGTATCGACATCTTCGGCCAGGCCTCCTAACGGAGCGCCCTGGTCCGAATATCGGACGAGGACTGAGAAATGGGAATCCGCAAGTACAAGCCGACTACGCCGGGCCGTCGTGGCTCCAGCGTCGCCGACTTCGTCGAGGTAACGCGGTCCACGCCGGAGAAGTCGCTGGTCCGCCCGCTGCACAGCAAGGGCGGCCGTAACAACGCCGGTCGTGTGACCGTTCGCCACCAGGGTGGCGGACACAAGCGCGCCTACCGAGTGATCGACTTCCGTCGTCACGACAAGGACGGCGTGCCGGCGAAGGTCGCGCACATCGAGTACGACCCGAACCGCACCGCGCGCATCGCGCTCCTGCACTACGCGGACGGCGAGAAGCGCTACATCCTGGCCCCCCGCAACCTGTCGCAGGGTGACCGGGTCGAGAACGGACCGGGCGCGGACATCAAGCCGGGCAACAACCTGGCCCTCCGCAACATCCCGGTCGGTACGACCATCCACGCCATCGAGCTGCGGCCCGGCGGCGGCGCGAAGTTCGCCCGCTCCGCGGGTGCCTCCGTGCAGCTGCTGGCGAAGGAGGGCTCCATGGCCCACCTTCGTATGCCGTCCGGTGAGATCCGTCTGGTCGACGTCCGCTGCCGCGCCACCATTGGCGAGGTCGGCAACGCCGAGCAGTCGAACATCAACTGGGGCAAGGCCGGCCGTAAGCGCTGGCTTGGCGTTCGCCCGACCGTTCGCGGTGTGGCGATGAACCCGGTCGACCACCCGCACGGTGGTGGTGAAGGCAAGACTTCCGGTGGTCGCCACCCGGTCTCGCCGTGGGGTCAGAAGGAGGGTCGTACTCGTTCGCCGAAGAAGGCGAGCAACAAGTACATCGTCCGCCGCCGCAAGACGAACAAGAAGCGCTAGGAGCGGGTTTAGATGCCGCGCAGTCTCAAGAAGGGACCCTTCGTCGACGGACACCTCATCAAGAAGGTGGATGTCCAGAACGAAGCAGGTTCCAAGAACGTCATCAAGACCTGGTCCCGTCGCTCGATGATCGTCCCGGCCATGCTGGGCCACACGATCGCGGTGCACAACGGCAAGACCCACATCCCGGTGTTCGTCACCGAGGCGATGGTCGGCCACAAGCTCGGCGAGTTCTCGCCGACTCGCACCTTCCGCGGCCACGTCAAGGACGACCGGAAGTCGAAGCGCCGCTAGCGCGGGGTGGAACGACTATGACTTACACCGAAGGGACAACCATGGAAGCCAGGGCCCAGGCGCGGTACATCCGCGTCACGCCCATGAAGGCCCGCCGAGTGGTGGACCTCATCCGTGGCATGGATGCCACGGAGGCTCAGGCGGTCCTGCGTTTCGCCCCGCAGGCCGCGAGCGTGCCGGTAGGCAAGGTGCTTGACAGCGCCATTGCCAATGCCGCGCACAACTACGACCACAGTGACGCCTCTTCGCTGGTTATCAGCGAGGCGTACGTGGATGAGGGCCCGACCCTGAAGCGGTTCCGTCCGCGTGCACAGGGCCGTGCCTACCGGATCCGTAAGCGGACCAGCCACATCACCGTGGTCGTCAGCAGCAAGGAAGGAACCCGGTAATGGGCCAGAAGGTAAACCCGCACGGGTTCCGGCTCGGCATTACCACCGACTTCAAGTCGCGTTGGTACGCCGACAAGCTGTACAAGGACTACGTCAAGGAAGACGTCGCCATCCGTCGGATGATGACGTCCGGCATGGAGCGCGCCGGCATCTCGAAGGTTGAGATCGAGCGCACCCGTGACCGCGTGCGGGTGGACATCCACACCGCGCGTCCCGGCATCGTCATCGGCCGCCGTGGCGCCGAGGCCGACCGCATCCGCGGTGACCTCGAGAAGCTCACGGGCAAGCAGGTTCAGCTGAACATCCTCGAGGTCAAGAACCCCGAGGTCGACGCTCAGCTGGTCGCGCAGGCCGTTGCAGAGCAGCTGTCCTCCCGCGTCTCCTTCCGTCGCGCCATGCGTAAGAGCATGCAGTCGACGATGAAGGCCGGCGCCAAGGGCATCAAGATCCAGTGTGGTGGCCGTCTCGGCGGCGCCGAGATGTCCCGCTCGGAGTTCTACCGCGAGGGCCGCGTGCCCCTGCACACCCTCCGTGCGAACGTCGACTACGGCTTCTTCGAGGCCAAGACGACCTTCGGCCGTATCGGCGTGAAGGTCTGGATCTACAAGGGCGACGTCAAGAACATCGCCGAGGTCCGCGCCGAGAACGCTGCGGCCCGTGCGGGTAACCGCCCGGCCCGTGGTGGCGGCAACGACCGCCCGGCCCGTGGTGGCCGTGGTGGCGAGCGTGGCGGCCGCGGCCGCAAGCCGCAGCAGCAGTCCGCGCCGGCTGCCGAGGCCCCCAAGGCCGACGCTCCCGCCGCAGCTGCCGCTCCGGCTGAGAGCACCGGAACGGAGGCCTGACCGACATGCTGATCCCTCGTAGGGTCAAGCACCGCAAGCAGCACCACCCGAAGCGCAGCGGTATGTCCAAGGGTGGTACGCAGGTTGCGTTCGGCGAGTACGGGATTCAGGCCCTCACTCCGGCGTACGTGACCAACCGCCAGATCGAGGCGGCTCGTATCGCGATGACCCGCCACATCAAGCGTGGCGGCAAGGTCTGGATCAACATCTACCCGGACCGCCCGCTGACGAAGAAGCCCGCCGAGACCCGCATGGGTTCCGGTAAGGGTTCCCCCGAGTGGTGGGTCGCGAACGTCAAGCCCGGACGGGTGATGTTCGAGCTGTCCTACCCGAATGAGAAGACTGCGCGTGAGGCGCTTACCCGCGCTGCTCACAAGCTTCCGATGAAGTGCCGGATTGTTCGGCGCGAGGCAGGTGAGTCGTGATGTCGGCCGGTACCAAGGCGTCCGAGCTGCGCGAACTGGGTGACGAGGAGCTTCTCGCGAAGCTCCGCGAAGCCAAGGAAGAGCTGTTCAACCTCCGCTTCCAGGCGGCGACCGGTCAGCTCGAGAACCACGGGCGGCTCAAGGCCGTCCGTAAGGACATCGCGCGGATCTACACCCTGATGCGTGAGCGCGAGCTGGGCATCGAGACGGTGGAGAGCGCCTGATGAGCGAGAGCAACGTGACTGAGACCAAGACTGACCGCGGATTCCGCAAGACCCGTGAGGGTCTGGTCGTCAGCGACAAGATGGACAAGACCGTCGTCGTCGCTGTCGAGGACCGCGTGAAGCACGCGCTGTACGGCAAGGTCATCCGCCGTACGAACAAGCTCAAGGCGCACGACGAGCAGAACGCTGCCGGCGTCGGCGACCGCGTCCTCCTGATGGAGACGCGTCCGCTGTCGGCGACCAAGCGCTGGCGCATCGTCGAGATCCTCGAGAAGGCCAAGTAATTTCCGAGGGGTTTCCCTCGGATCAGTTCCGCCAGGCTCGGTGGGGACTGTCTAGCGCAGTCCCCGCCGGGAACCGGCAGACAAACAGGAGATAGACGTGATCCAGCAGGAGTCGCGACTTCGGATCGCCGACAACACGGGTGCGAAGGAAATTCTCACCATTCGTGTTCTCGGTGGCTCGGGTCGCCGCTACGCGGGCATCGGTGACGTCATCGTCGCCACCGTCAAGGACGCGATCCCCGGTGGCAACGTGAAGAAGGGTGACGTCGTCAAGGCCGTCATCGTTCGCACCGTCAAGGAGCGCCGCCGTCCCGACGGCTCGTACATCCGCTTCGACGAGAACGCCGCCGTCATTCTGAAGAACGACGGCGACCCTCGCGGCACCCGTATCTTCGGCCCGGTCGGTCGTGAGCTGCGCGAGAAGAAGTTCATGAAGATCATCTCGCTCGCGCCGGAGGTGCTGTAAGCATGAAGATCAAGAAGGGCGACCTGGTTCAGGTCATCACCGGTAAGGACAAGGGCAAGCAGGGCAAGGTCATTGCCGCTTACCCGCGCGACGAGCGCGTCCTGGTCGAGGGTGTCAACCGGGTCAAGAAGCACACGAAGGCCGGCCCGACCGCCAGCGGTTCGCAGGCCGGCGGCATCGTGACCACCGAAGCCCCTGTCCACGTGAGCAACGTTCAGCTCGTCGTGGAGAAGGACGGCAACAAGGTCGTCACGCGTGTCGGTTTCCGCTTCGACGAAGACGGCAACAAGATCCGCGTTGCCAAGCGGACGGGTGAGGACATCTGATGACGACCACCACCACTCCGCGTCTGAAGACGAAGTACCGCGAGGAGATCGCGGGCAAGCTGCAGGAAGAGTTCTCGTACGAGAACGTCATGCAGACCCCGGGTCTCGTCAAGATCGTGGTCAACATGGGTGTCGGCGACGCCGCCCGTGACTCGAAGCTCATGGACGGTGCCGTCCGTGACCTGACCACCATCACGGGTCAGAAGCCGGCCATCACCAAGGCCCGGAAGTCCATCGCGCAGTTCAAGCTGCGCGAGGGTCAGCCGATCGGCTGCCACGTCACGCTTCGTGGCGACCGCATGTGGGAGTTCCTGGACCGCACCCTGTCGCTCGCGCTTCCGCGCATCCGCGACTTCCGTGGTCTGTCCCCCAAGCAGTTCGACGGCCGTGGCAACTACACCTTCGGTCTCACGGAGCAGGTCATGTTCCACGAGATCGACCAGGACAAGATCGACCGCGTCCGGGGTATGGACATCACCGTGGTCACCACGGCGACCAACGACGCTGAGGGCCGTGCGCTCCTTCGTCACCTCGGCTTCCCGTTCAAGGAGGCGTAAGCGAGATGGCGAAGAAGGCACTTATTGCCAAGGCTGCTCGTAAGCCCAAGTTCGGTGTGCGCGGCTACACCCGCTGCCAGCGTTGTGGCCGTCCGCACTCCGTGTACCGCAAGTTCGGCCTGTGCCGCGTCTGCCTTCGTGAGATGGCTCACCGTGGCGAGCTGCCGGGCGTGACCAAGAGCTCCTGGTAATTCCCGCCTGTCCTTAGGGACTTGGGAATTACTGGAGGCTCTCGGTAAGTATCTGGTCGGTAGGTGGCCCACCTCTCCATGGCTTAGGCTAGGAGGGTTGGGCGCCTGCCGCCCTGACCGACTTACTACGCCGTAGGTCCCCGCGCCGCACCCGTCCCGCCTCTGAGTGGGGAGAGGGATGGCGCAGATAGGAAACCACGGCGAGAGAGGCCGAAGGCCAATTCATGACCATGACTGATCCGATCGCGGACATGCTGACTCGTCTGCGTAACGCGAACTCGGCGTACCACGACTCCGTGGCGATGCCGCACAGCAAGATCAAGTCTCACATCGCGGAGATCCTCCAGCAGGAGGGCTTCATCACGGGCTGGAAGGTCGAGGACGCCGAGGTTGGCAAGAACCTCGTTCTCGAGCTGAAGTTCGGCCCGAACCGTGAGCGCTCCATTGCGGGCATCAAGCGGATCTCCAAGCCCGGTCTCCGGGTTTACGCGAAGTCCACCAATCTGCCGAAGGTGCTCGGCGGCCTGGGCGTGGCGATCATCTCCACGTCCCACGGTCTCCTCACCGGCCAGCAGGCAGGCAAGAAGGGCGTAGGTGGGGAAGTCCTCGCCTACGTCTGGTAGTCGGGAACGGAGGAATAGCTAATGTCGCGTATTGGCAAGCTCCCCATCACGGTTCCCGCCGGCGTGGACGTCACCATCGACGGCCGGACGGTCTCGGTTAAGGGTCCCAAGGGCTCCCTTTCCCACACCGTCGTCGCGCCGATCGACATCGCTAAGGGTGAGGACGGCGTCCTGAGCGTCACCCGCCCCAACGACGAGCGTCAGAACAAGGCCCTGCACGGCCTGTCCCGCACGCTGGTGGCGAACATGATCACCGGCGTGACCACGGGTTACGTGAAGAAGCTCGAGATCAGCGGTGTCGGTTACCGCGTGCTCGCGAAGGGCTCCAACCTGGAGTTCTCGCTGGGTTACAGCCACCCGATCCTGGTCGAGGCCCCCGAGGGCATCACCTTCAAGGTGGAGTCCGCGACCAAGCTTTCGGTCGAGGGCATCGACAAGCAGAAGGTCGGCGAGGTTGCGGCCAACATCCGCAAGCTGCGCAAGCCCGACCCGTACAAGGCCAAGGGTGTCAAGTACGAGGGCGAAGTCATCCGGCGCAAGGTCGGAAAGGCAGGTAAGTAAGCCATGGCATACGGTGTGAAGATCGCCAAGGGTGACGCTTACAAGCGTGCCGCCAAGGCCCGCCGCCACATCCGCATCCGCAAGAACGTGTCGGGTACGGCGGAGCGTCCGCGCCTCGTCGTGACTCGCTCGAACCGCAACATCGTTGCTCAGGTCATCGACGACCTCAAGGGTCACACCCTTGCGTCGGCGTCGACCCTGGACGCGACGATCCGCGGTGGCGAGGCCGACAAGTCTGCGCAGGCCAAGCAGGTCGGCGCGCTCGTTGCCGAGCGTGCCAAGGCTGCGGGTGTCGAGGCCGTCGTGTTCGACCGCGGTGGCAACAAGTACGCCGGGCGCATTGCCGCTCTGGCGGACGCCGCCCGCGAAGCCGGGCTGAAGTTCTAAGCCCCGGTTCCGGAGCTAGCGGACGTAACAGAGAGAGGTAATTCCAATGGCTGGACCCCAGCGCCGCGGAAGCGGTGCCGGTGGCGGCGAGCGGCGGGACCGGAAGGGTCGCGACGGTGGCGCCGCCGCCGAGAAGACCGCATACGTTGAGCGCGTTGTCGCGATCAACCGTGTCGCCAAGGTAGTCAAGGGTGGTCGCCGCTTCAGCTTCACCGCGCTGGTCGTGGTGGGCGACGGTGACGGCACCGTAGGTGTCGGATACGGCAAGGCCAAGGAAGTTCCCGCGGCCATCGCCAAGGGCGTTGAAGAGGCCAAGAAGAACTTCTTCAAGGTTCCGCGTATCCAGGGCACCATCCCGCACCCGATCACGGGCGAGAAGGCCGCGGGCGTCGTCCTGCTCAAGCCTGCTTCCCCCGGTACCGGTGTTATCGCCGGTGGCCCGGTGCGTGCTGTGCTCGAGTGCGCCGGCGTTCACGACATCCTGTCGAAGTCGCTCGGTTCTTCGAACGCGATCAACATCGTGCACGCGACCGTGGCGGCCCTCAAGGGCCTGCAGCGTCCCGAGGAGATCGCGGCTCGCCGTGGTCTGCCCCTCGAGGACGTCGCTCCCGCGGCCCTGCTTCGTGCACGTGCCGGGGCGGGTGCGTAATGGCTCGCCTCAAGATCACGCAGACGAAGTCGTACATCGGCAGCAAGCAGAACCACCGCGACACGCTGCGTTCGCTCGGGCTCAAGCGCCTGAACGACGTGGTCGTCAAGGAAGACCGCCCCGAGTTCCGCGGAATGGCTAACACCGTCCGCCACCTCGTGACGGTTGAGGAGGTCGACTGACATGGCGGAGCAGAACCCGCTGAAGGTCCACAACCTCCGGCCCGCCCCGGGCGCCAAGACCGCCAAGACCCGTGTGGGTCGTGGTGAGGCGTCCAAGGGTAAGACCGCAGGCCGTGGTACCAAGGGCACCAAGGCCCGTTACCAGGTTCCGGAGCGCTTCGAGGGCGGGCAGATGCCCCTCCACATGCGCCTCCCGAAGCTCAAGGGCTTCAAGAATCCGTTCAAGACCGAGTTCCAGGTCGTGAACCTCGACAAGCTGAGCGCGCTGTTCCCCGAGGGTGGCGAGGTCACCGTCGAGGGTCTCGTCGCCAAGGGTGCCGTTCGCAAGAACAGCCTCGTCAAGGTCCTCGGCCAGGGTGAGGTCACCGTGGCGCTGCAGGTGACGGTTGACGCCGTCTCCGGCTCCGCCAAGGAGAAGATCACCGCCGCCGGCGGTACCGTCACCGAGCTCGTCTGAACTATTCAGGCCACTCGATGACTTGAGCGATTCCCAGCCGGGGATGCCCCACATATGGGGCATCCCCGGTTGGTCGTTCCAAGGGGGGCACGGTCGCCGGTAAGGTGGCGTGCACTGTCTAAGCTCCGTGCGGTCTGCCCGTGCGGTTTTTCTGACTGATACGTATTCGTCGATCCTCAGACCACTACCTCTTGCGCACGCGCGCGGGGGTCGCAGGAGGCACCGTGCTCACCGCGTTCGCCCGGGCGTTCAAGACGCCCGACCTGCGCAAGAAGCTGCTCTTCACGCTCGGCATCATCGTGATCTACCGGATCGGTACGCATGTCCCGATTCCCGGTGTCAGCTATAAGAACGTCCAGACCTGCATGGACCAGGCCAACTCCAACCAGGGGTTGTTCGGCCTGGTGAACATGATGAGTGGCGGGGCGCTCCTGCAGATCACGATCTTCGCCCTCGGCATCATGCCGTACATCACGGCGAGCATCATCTTGCAGCTGCTGACCGTGGTGATCCCGCGGCTCGAGGCCCTCAAGAAGGAGGGTCAGGCCGGCACGGCGAAGATCACGCAGTACACGCGTTATCTCACCGTCGCGCTCGCGATCCTCCAGGGGACCGGCCTCGTGGCCACCGCTCGTACGGGCTCGCTGTTCTCCGGCTGCCCCGTCGCCACCGAGATCGTGCCGGACCAGTCGATCTTCGTGACCGTCACCATGGTCATCACGATGACCGCGGGCACGGCCTGCGTGATGTGGCTCGGTGAGCTCATCACCGACCGCGGCATCGGCAACGGCATGTCGATCCTCATGTTCATCTCGATCGCCGCGACCTTCCCGAGCGCCCTGTGGGCCATCAAGAAGCAGGGCTCGCTGGCCGGTGGCTGGATCGAGTTCGGCACGGTGATCGCGGTCGGTCTCGTCATGGTCGGTCTGGTCGTCTTCGTGGAGCAGGCTCAGCGCCGCATTCCCGTTCAGTACGCGAAGCGAATGATCGGTCGCCGTTCCTACGGCGGTACTTCGACGTACATTCCGCTGAAGGTCAATCAGGCGGGCATCATCCCTGTGATCTTCGCCTCTTCGCTGCTCTACATCCCCGCTCTCGTCGCCCAGTTCGCGGGTGGCAACTCGGGGTGGAAGCAGTGGATCGAGGCGAACCTGACCAAGGGCGACCACCCGATTTACATCGCGACGTACTTCTTGTTGATCGTGTTCTTCGCCTTCTTCTACGTGGCTATCTCGTTCAACCCCGAGGAAGTCGCGGACAACATGAAGAAGTATGGTGGCTTCATCCCGGGCATCCGGGCTGGCCGTCCGACCGCTGAGTACTTGAGCTACGTACTCAACCGGATCACGTGGCCGGGCTCGCTGTATCTGGGTCTGATCGCTCTCGTGCCGACGATGGCGTTGGTGGGCTTCGGCGCAAACCAGAACTTCCCGTTCGGCGGGACAAGCATCCTGATCATCGTGGGTGTGGGTCTGGAGACCGTGAAGCAGATCGAGAGCCAGCTCCAGCAGCGCAATTACGAAGGGTTCCTCCGCTGATGCGAATCGTCCTCGTCGGGCCGCCCGGTGCGGGCAAGGGAACGCAGGCCGCGTTCCTCGCCAAGAACCTGAAGATCCCGCACATCTCCACGGGCGACCTCTTCCGCGCCAACATCAGCCAGGGCACGGAGCTGGGCAAGCGCGCGAAGGCCTACATGGACGACGGCAATCTCGTCCCCGATGAGGTCACCATCGGCATGGCGCACGACCGCATGACGCAGCCGGACGCCGAGAACGGCTTCCTGCTCGACGGCTTCCCGCGGAACGTGTCGCAGGCCGAGGCCCTGGACGAGTCGCTCAAGACGGACGGCCAGAAGCTCGACGCGGTGCTCGACCTCGAGGTCCCCGAGGACGAGGTGGTCAAGCGCATCGCGGGCCGCCGCATCTGCCGGAACGATTCCAGCCACGTCTTCCACGTGACGTACAGCAAGCCGAAGACCGAGGGCGTCTGCGACGTCTGCGGTGGCGAGCTCTACCAGCGCGGTGACGACCAGGAAGAGACCGTGCGCAAGCGTCTCGACGTGTACCACCGCGAGACCGAGCCGATCATCGACCACTACAAGGCCCAGGGCCTGGTGGTCACGATCTCCGCGCTCGGCAAGGTGGACGAGGTCACCAAGCGCGCGATGGACGCCCTCAAGGGCGACAAGTAGTCAGTACGCTGTATCGGCCGCGGTGCCCCTCGGGGGACCGCGGCCGTAGTGTTGTGTACGTAGCGGTTACGTACGTAACCGGTTGTCGGACGGATGACGGAGAGCGGAAGCCCCATGGTGCAGATCAAGACCCCCGAGCAGATCGCGAAGATGCGTGAGGCGGGCCTTGTCGTCGCCGCCGTCCACGCCGCGACGCGCGAGGCGGCGGTGCCGGGTGCCACCACGAAGGACCTGGACGACGTCGCCCGCAAGGTGATCGCCGAGCACGGCGCGAAGTCCAACTTCCTGGGGTACGGCGGCTTTCCGGCGACGATCTGCACCTCGGTCAACGAGGTCGTCGTGCACGGCATCCCGGACGACAAGACCGTCCTGAAGGACGGCGACATCATCTCCATCGACGCGGGCGCCATCATCGACGGCTGGCACGGCGACGCCGCCTACACCGCGTTCGTGGGCACCGGTCACGCTCCGGAGCTGATCGAGCTCTCCCGGGTGACCGAGGAGTCGATGTGGGCCGGCCTGGCCGCCATGAAGCAGGGCAACCGGCTGGTGGACATCTCCCGCGCCATCGAGACGTACATCCGCCGCCAGCCGAAGCCCGGCGGCGGCAAGTACGGCATCGTCGAGGACTACGGCGGCCACGGCATCGGCACCGAGATGCACATGGACCCCCACCTCCTGAACTACGTCGAGCGCCGCCGCGGCAAGGGCCCCAAGCTGGTGCCCGGCTTCTGCCTGGCCATCGAGCCCATGGTCTCCCTCGGCACGCCCCGTACGGAGGTCCTGGAGGACGACTGGACGGTCATCACGACGGACGGCACCTGGTCCTCGCACTGGGAGCACTCCGTCGCGCTGACGGAGGAGGGGCCGATCGTGCTTACGGCGCCTGACTGCGGCAAGGCGAAGCTGGCGGAGTACGGGGTCACGACGGCGCCGGACCCGCTGGGCTGAGCAGGGCCGGTCTGCTTAAGGATCTTCCCGATGGGGCATTCTTCCTCGATTCGTCTTTCCGGGTGGCCTGACGTAGACTGACGCGTCGGCTCTCGTGCATCCGTGTGTCTGCATGCGGTGAACGAAGTCGATCAAGGTAGTCGATTCGAAGGGCAGAGCGTGGCCAAGAAGCAAGGTGCCATCGAGATCGAGGGCACTGTCGTTGAGTCTCTTCCGAACGCCATGTTCAAGGTTGAGCTCCAGAACGGCCACCAGGTCCTGGCACACATCAGCGGCAAGATGCGTATGCACTACATCCGCATCCTCCCTGACGACCGGGTCGTGGTGGAGTTGTCTCCTTACGACCTGACCCGTGGCCGGATCGTCTACCGGTACAAGTAGATCTTGCCCGTACCTCATTCACGTGGGGTGCGGCACTGACCCGGAGAACCTCACCAATGAAGGTCAAGCCGAGCGTCAAGAAGATCTGCGACAAGTGCAGGGTGATCCGCCGTCATGGCCGGGTCATGGTTATCTGCGACAACCCGCGCCACAAGCAGCGCCAGGGCTGACGCACGACTGCAGTTCGCAGATTTTCGCGCGACGCACGTAAGCACATATGCAGGACGCGTCCCTCTTCAGTGATGGAGGGCGACACCCCCGGTCGGAGGCCGGGGACCCAGGATGTACCTCGTACGGCACCTGGGACCGGTCCTGCTGAAGACCTCCGAAAATCAACAGGAGCCTTGAATGGCACGCCTTGAAGGTGTTGACCTCCCGCGCGAAAAGCGTGTTGAGGTCGCCCTCACGTACGTGTTCGGCATTGGCCGCACGCTGTCCCAGCAGACGCTGGACGCCACCGGTGTGGACCGCAACACCCGTGTTCGTGATCTGTCCGAAGAGGACCTGATCAAGATCCGCGAGTACGTGGACGCGAACATCCAGACCGAGGGTGACCTCCGTCGCGAGATCCAGGCCGACATCCGCCGCAAGGTCGAGATCGGTTGCTACCAGGGTCTTCGTCACCGTCGTGGCCTGCCCGTCCGCGGTCAGCGCACCAGCACCAACGCCCGCACCCGTAAGGGCCCGCGTCGCGCCATCGCCGGTAAGAAGAAGCCGGGCAAGAAGTAGTCCTCAGCGGTCGATCGACAGCTGTCGCTGCAGGACCGACCACCTCGCGTAGGAGTTAATAGATGCCCCCCAAGGGTCGTCAGGGCGCTGCCAAGAAGGTGCGCCGCAAGGAAAAGAAGAACGTCGCTCACGGGCACGCCCACATCAAGAGCACGTTCAACAACACCATCGTCTCGATCACGGACCCCACGGGCAACGTGATCAGCTGGGCCTCCGCCGGCCACGTCGGCTTCAAGGGCTCGCGCAAGTCGACTCCGTTCGCCGCGCAGATGGCCGCCGAGTCGGCCGCGCGTCGCGCCCAGGAGCACGGCATGCGCAAGGTTGACGTCTTCGTCAAGGGTCCCGGCTCCGGCCGTGAGACCGCGATCCGCTCCCTCCAGGCCACCGGCCTCGAGGTCGGTTCGATCCAGGACGTCACGCCGACGCCGCACAACGGCTGCCGTCCCCCCAAGCGCCGTCGCGTCTGACGCACGTCGCTTGACTCAGGGATTTTCGGGCGGTGCGGCTCCTTGGAGCCGTACCGCCCGTACCCTTGTAGCAATCAAGGACATCAAATAGTGGGTGTCCATGACTGAAGGAAACACTTCATGCTGATCGCTCAGCGTCCCTCGTTGACCGAAGAGGTCGTCGACGAATTCCGCTCCCGGTTCGTGATCGAGCCGCTGGAGCCGGGCTTCGGTTACACCCTCGGCAACTCCCTGCGGCGGACCCTTCTCTCCTCGATCCCGGGTGCGGCTGTCACGTCCATCCGCATCGACGGTGTCCTGCACGAGTTCACCACCGTGCCGGGCGTCAAGGAAGACGTCACCGACCTCATCCTGAACATCAAGCAGCTGGTGGTCTCCAGCGAGCACGATGAGCCCGTCGTGATGTACCTGCGCAAGCAGGGTCCCGGTCTCGTCACCGCCGCTGACATCGCCCCGCCGGCCGGTGTCGAGGTGCACAACCCCGACCTGGTCCTGGCCACGCTGAATGGCAAGGGCAAGCTGGAGATGGAGCTGACCGTCGAGCGCGGTCGCGGCTACGTCTCGGCCGTCCAGAACAAGCAGGTGGGCCAGGAGATCGGCCGTATCCCGGTCGACTCGATCTACTCGCCGGTCCTGAAGGTCACGTACAAGGTCGAGGCCACGCGTGTCGAGCAGCGCACCGACTTCGACAAGCTGATCGTCGACGTCGAGACCAAGCAGGCCATGCGGCCGCGTGACGCCATGGCGTCCGCGGGCAAGACCCTGGTCGAGCTGTTCGGTCTGGCGCGCGAGCTCAACATCGACGCCGAGGGCATCGACATGGGCCCCTCGCCGACGGACGCGGCCCTCGCCGCCGATCTCGCCCTGCCGATCGAGGAGCTCGAGCTCACCGTCCGGTCGTACAACTGCCTCAAGCGCGAGGGCATCCACTCCGTGGGTGAGCTCGTGGCCCGCTCCGAGGCGGACCTGCTCGACATCCGCAACTTCGGTGCGAAGTCGATCGACGAGGTCAAGATGAAGCTGAACGGCATGGGTCTCGCGCTGAAGGACTCGCCTCCCGGCTTCGACCCGACCGCCGCGGCCGACGCCTTCGGCGCCGACGACGACGCGGACGCGGGCTTCGTGGAGACCGAGCAGTACTGATTTTCTGCGGGCCGGCTCTGGCAGGTCGCGCAGTTCCCCGCGTCCCTTACGGGACGCGGTGCCACTGACCCCGGTACCTGATACGGCCGGGGCAGACAACAAGGAGAAACACCATGCCGAAGCCCACCAAGGGTGCCCGTATGGGCGGCAGCGCCGCGCACGAGAAGCTTCTTCTGGCGAACCTCGCCAAGCAGCTCTTCGAGTACGGCCGCATCACCACCACTGAGGCGAAGGCCCGTCGTCTGCGTCCCTACGCGGAGCGTCTGGTCACCAAGGCGAAGAAGGGTGACCTTCACAACCGCCGCCAGGTGCTGTCCGTCATCACCGACAAGAGCATCGTGCACACGCTCTTCACGGAGATCGGCCCGCGCTACGAGAACCGCCCGGGTGGTTACACCCGTATCACCAAGATCGGTAACCGTCGTGGCGACAACGCGCCCATGGCGATCATCGAGCTGGTCGAGGCCCTGACCGTGGCGCAGGCTGCCACCGGTGAGGCCGAGGCGGCCACCAAGCGTGCCGTCAAGGAAGACGCCCTCAAGAAGGACGACGCGCCCGTCGAGGACGCGAAGCCGGCTGAGGACGCTGCCGAGGAGTCGAAGGACGCCTGAGGCTCTGCCTTGCTGTGAGCGGGTCCGCCCTTCGGGGCGGGCCCGCTTTCGCGTGTCCCTGGTGCTGAGAGGATGGTTGGTGTGAGCGATGAAGTAGAGCCCGGGTTCGTGCGGGTGCGGCTGGATCTTTCCTACGACGGCAAGGACTTCTCCGGCTGGGCCAAGCAGCGGCAGGGGCAGCGGACCGTCCAGGGCGAGATCGAGGACGCGCTGCGGACCGTGACGCGCTCGCGGGAGACGTACGAGCTGACCGTCGCCGGGCGGACCGACAGCGGGGTGCACGCGCGGGGGCAGGTCGCTCATGTCGATCTGCCCGATGAGGTGTGGGCCGAGCACAGCGACAAGCTGCTGCGGCGGCTCGCCGGGCGGCTGCCGCACGACGTGCGGATCTGGAAGGTGGCCGAGGCCCCTGCCGGATTCAACGCGCGGTTCGCGGCCGTGTGGCGGCGTTACGCCTATCGCGTGACCGACAATCCGGGCGGCGTCGACCCGCTGTTGCGCAGTCATGTGCTGTGGCACGACTGGGAGTTGGACCTCGACGCCATGAACGCCGCCGCACAGAAGCTCGTCGGCGAGCATGACTTCGCCGCCTACTGCAAGAAGCGTGAGGGTGCCACCACCATTCGCACGCTCCAGGAACTGCGCTGGGAGCGGCGGCCGGACGGGATCCTTGAGGCGACCGTGCGGGCCGATGCCTTCTGCCACAACATGGTGCGGTCGCTGGTCGGCGCCATGTTGTTCGTGGGGGACGGGCATCGCCCCGTGGAGTGGCCGGCCAAGGTGCTCGCCGCCGGGGTGCGGGACTCCGCCGTGCACGTCGTACGGCCGCACGGGCTGACCCTTGAGGAAGTCGGTTACCCCGCGGACGAGTTGCTCGCCGCGCGCGCCAAGGAAGCGCGCAACAAGCGGACGTTGCCCGGCGCCGGGTGCTGCTGAGCCCCGACTGCCGGACTACTCGGGGGCGTTGGCCGCGGCGGAGGCCTGGGCCTCGCCCCGCCGGTTGATCTGGCCGAAGGCGAAGCGGGCCAGATCGTCGCCGACGGTGTAGACCTTGCGCTCCTTCTCCGTGACGTCCTTGTCGCTGGTGAAGCCGGAGGTCGTGAAGTAGGCGTAGCGGCCGTAGGCGTTGTACGTGCCCCGGCAGACCGCCGTACGGCAGAAGTCGGGCACGCCCTTGCCGGACAGCGAGAGGACCAGGCCTTCCCTCGCCTGGTCGTTGACCTTGGCGGCCTGAGCCTCCGTGTCGAAGACGGCGACGCCGACCGTGACGGCGATGTTGTCCTTCACGTAGCTGGCGCGGAAGAGCTGCGTGCAGTCGTTCTTGGTGAGGATCGCGCCCAGCTTGGCCTGCGTGACGCTGGCGCACTTCTTCGTGCCGTCCGTGTCGCCCTTCTTGTAGACACGGTCGCCCGAGGTCAGCGACTTGCCGGGGAAGAGGGTGTCGGCGCTGAGCGGCGCCTTGTCCTTCTTGGCGCTGGAGATGAACTCCTTGGGGTCCGGCGGGGGCGGCGGCGTCGTCTCCTCGAAGGACGGGCCGGGGTTCTGACTCGCGCCGGGGATGTCCGCGGTCGAGGGCAGCTCGCTGGCCGGTTTGTTCGCGGCGGGGGAATTGTCGCTGTTCGCGGAGACGACCGCGACGGCGACCGCGGCCGCGACCACGACGGTGGCGAGCGCGCCGCCACCGATCATCAGCCATTTGCGGCGCCGGGTGCGCGATTCGGACGCCTCGGCGAGCGCCGCCCAGTCAGGGGTCTGTGAATCCCCTGGACCCCACTGAGGTCCCCCTTGCCCAAAGCTCATGGGCCGCATCTTAGACGGGGAGTTGGGGATGTTGAGCCGGGGTCCGGGGCGGGGGCCGACCTAGCCTGATCCATATGAACACGGGCAAAGTAGCTGTTAGCGGGTGGTTGTTGCGGCCGGTGACCTGGCACGGCTGGGCGGCGCTGGGAGTCGTGCTGCTCGCCGCGGTCGTCCGGGTGGGCCTGAAGAGCGCGGACGGCGGGATGGACAACGCCATCGTGGTGCGGGCCGCCGAGGCCTGGATCGAGGGGCGTTCGCCCTATGCCGACCGGCACTTCCTCTATCTGCCGGGCGCCGTGCTCGCCGCGGTGCCGCAGGCGTTGCTTCCGCAGTCCGTCGTGCGGTTCCTCGTCCCGGCGGGGGTCACGGCCTCGCTCGTCGTCGGGTGGGGGTGCGCGCTGCGGATCCATGGGGTGCCGTGGCGCAGCCGCTTCGCGGTGCTCGGTCTGCTGGTGCTCGCGGTCGGGTTCGCGCCGTTCGGTCACCTCGTCGTCCTCGGCAACTGGACGGTGGCGTCGGCGGCGGCGCTGCCGCTCGCGCTGCTGTTCGTGTGCCGGGGGAGGTGGGTGGCCGCGGGTCTGGTGATCGGGGCGGCCGTCGCCGTGAAGCCGCTGCTCGCGCCGGTGGTGCTGCTCTTCGTCTTCGCGCGGCGGTGGAAGGGGCTCGGGGCCGCGGTGCTCGTGCCGGCGGTGGTGTCCGCCGTGGCGGCGCTCGCGATGCCGGACCCCGCCGGGTTCTTCACGCGGACGCTGCCGTTCCTGCTGCGGGGCGACGACAGCTTCGTACGGCTCTATGAGGCGTCGCCCGCCGCGATCCTGCCGCGGCTCGGGGTGCCGCAGGGGGCGGCCTCGCTGCTCGCCCTCGCGGCCGCGGGGGCGGGGGTGTGGTGCGCCTGGCGGCGGTGGAGGAGCGGTGGGGGGCCGGGGGAGCTGCGGGTGGTCGAGACGGCCGTGATGCTGATGCTGGCGGCCTTCCTGGTGTCCAGGCCGTCGTACGACCACTACCTGCTGGTGGTCGTGCCGCTGCTGCTCGCGGGGGCGCTCGTGCCGGGGGCGGTGGCCCGGGGGCCGTGGTTCTGGGTGGCGCTCGTGCCGCAGGTCCCGGGGTTCAGCTGGCCCTGGCTGGAGCCGGGTACCAGGCGGGCCTTCCGGGACTGCGTGACGCTCTGTGTGCTGGCGGTCACGGTCGCCCGGAGCTGCGTCCGGACGGGCCGGGCTACCCTGGAAAGTGAGGACCCGCCCGTGGTGGGGGAGTCGCCGGTGCCCGTCTCCGGGGCCGCGTTTTGACCCGTACGGGGCGGCGCGGGTAGTCTCGAGGATTGTTATGCGTATTGGTGTCGTCGTTCTCACGCGAAGGGCCCATACGTAGGTTCCCTGGAGCAGTTACCAGTGGCTCGCATACGGGCAGCGTCCCCGGCACTGTGAGCCCCAGCTGCATGATCGCTTCCTGGGTGCCGTGTGTCTGGACCCCATCCACTGAAGAAGCGAAGGCTACGAAGTGCGTACGTACAGCCCCAAGCCCGGCGATGTGACCCGCCAGTGGCACGTCATTGACGCTCAGGACATCGTCCTGGGCCGTCTGGCGACCACTGCCGCCAACCTCCTGCGTGGCAAGCACAAGGCGATCTACGCCCCCCACATGGACATGGGCGACTTCGTCATCATCATCAACGCCGACAAGGTTCACCTGTCCGGCAACAAGAAGACCCAGAAGATGGCGTACCGCCACTCCGGCTACCCGGGTGGTCTGCGTTCCGTCCGCTACGACGAGCTTCTTGCGAAGAACCCCGAGAAGGCCGTCGAGAAGGCCATCAAGGGCATGATCCCCAAGAACACCCTGGGTCGTCAGATGCTCTCGAAGCTGAAGATCTACTCGGGCGACCAGCACCCGCACGCTGCGCAGCAGCCGGTGCCGTTCGAGATCACCCAGGTCGCGCAGTAGTTCCGGCCACAGCCCCTAAGACGTAAAGAAAGATCTGAGGAGAATCGTGGCCGAGACCACCGTTGAGCAGCCGGTCGAAGAGACCGAGGTTGTTGACGTCGAGCAGTACACCACCGAGTCCGAGGCGCCCGTCGAGGGCGAGTACACCTCGGAGTCGAACGCCGCGCGCTTCGGCGACCCGCAGCCGGCCGCCGGCCTGGGCCGTCGCAAGAACGCCATCGCCCGCGTCCGGATCGTCCCGGGCACCGGCAAGTGGAAGGTCAACGGGCGCACGCTCGAGGACTACTTCCCGAACAAGGTCCACCAGCAGGAAGTCAACGAGCCCTTCAAGGTGCTCGAGCTCGACAACCGCTACGACGTCATCGCCCGCATCTCGGGTGGCGGCGTCTCCGGTCAGGCCGGTGCGCTCCGTCTCGGTGTCGCCCGTGCGCTGAACGAGGCCGACGTCGACAACAACCGCGCCGCCCTCAAGAAGGCCGGTTACCTCAAGCGTGACGACCGTGCGGTCGAGCGCAAGAAGGCCGGTCTCAAGAAGGCCCGCAAGGCTCCGCAGTACAGCAAGCGCTAATCTGCCTGCTTGTACTTTTCGTTCGCCCCGGCGGCACGTTGTGTGCTGCCGGGGCGTTCGTTTATCGGGAACCCTGGAGATCCTGGTGATCCCAGGGCGGGACCCCGGTGATCCCGGGGTAGAAGTCCGGAGGAGGACAGCAGTGGGACGACTCTTCGGCACGGACGGCGTGCGCGGTGTCGCCAACGCGGATCTGACGGCCGAGCTCGCGCTCGGGCTCTCCGTGGCGGCGGCTCATGTGCTCGGCGAAGCGGGCACGTTCGAGGGCCATCGGCCGGTCGCGGTGGTCGGACGGGACCCCCGCGCTTCAGGGGAGTTCCTGGAGGCCGCGGTGGTCGCCGGTCTCGCGAGCGCGGGCGTGGACGTCCAGCTCGTCGGTGTGCTGCCCACCCCCGCGGTGGCGCATCTCACCGGTGCGCTGGGCGCCGACCTCGGCGTGATGCTCTCCGCGAGCCACAACGCCATGCCGGACAACGGCATCAAGTTCTTCGCGCGCGGCGGCCACAAGCTGCCCGACGAGCTCGAGGACCGCATCGAGTCCGTGTACGAGGAGCACCGCACCGGCGCTCCCTGGCAGCGCCCCACGGGCGCGGGCGTCGGCCGGGTGCAGACGTACGACCAGGGCCTCGACCAGTACGTCGCGCATCTCCTCGGTGTGCTCCCCAACCGCCTCGACGGACTGAAGATCGTCCTCGACGAGGCGCACGGCGCCGCCGCCCGTGTCTCGCCGGAGGCGTTCGCGCGCGCCGGTGCCGAGATCATCACGATCGGCGCCAAGCCCGACGGCCTGAACATCAACGACGGCTGCGGCTCCACGCACCTGGGCCTCCTGAAGGCTGCCGTCGTCGAGCACGGCGCCGACTTCGGTGTCGCGCACGACGGCGACGCGGACCGCTGCCTCGCCGTGGACCACACGGGTGCCGAGATCGACGGCGACCAGATCCTCGCCGTCCTGGCGCTGGCCATGCGCGAGCACGGCACGCTGCGCTCGGACACCGTCGTCGCGACGGTCATGTCGAACCTGGGCTTCAAGCTCGCCATGGAGCGCGAGGGTCTCTCCCTGGTGCAGACCGGTGTCGGCGACCGCTATGTGCTGGAGTCGATGAAGCAGAACGGCTTCGCACTCGGCGGCGAGCAGTCCGGGCACGTGATCATCCTCGACCACGCGACCACGGGTGACGGCACGCTGACGGGGCTTCTGCTCGCGGCGCGCGTCGCCGAGACCGGGCGCAGCCTCGCCGATCTCGCCGGGGTCATGGAGCGGCTTCCGCAGGTCCTGATCAATGTGCCCGACGTCGACAAGTCCCGGGTCACCACCTCCGCCGAGCTGACGGCCGCCGTCGCCGAGGCCGAGCGTGAACTGGGCGCCACGGGACGGGTGTTGCTGCGGTCGTCCGGCACGGAGCCGTTGGTGCGCGTGATGGTCGAGGCCGCCGACATCGACCAGGCCCAGTCGGTGGCCGAGCGCCTCGCCGACGTGGTGAAGTCCGCGCTGGGGTAGGGCAGTTGCCCGGCCAGGACGGTTGCCCGGCCGGGCAGTTGCTGGGCTAGGGCAGTTGCCCGGCTAGGACGTTTGTGACTTGGCGGTGCGCTCGCGCTGCCTGGCCCAGAGGAACTTCTGGGCCAGGAGCGTGAGCGTACCGGCGAGGACGATGCCCAGCAGGTTGAGCAGGAGCTGCTCGGTGGAGCCCCACGCCTGCTTGTACTCGTCGTAGCTGAAGGCCACGGCCGCGTTGGCCGCCGCGGGGACCGTCGTCACCGAGATGGCGACGCCGACCAGGGCGCCCGACTTCGCCGAGGTGAGGGAGAGCATGCCCGCCGCGCCCGCGAGGACCGCCACCACGAACGAGAACCAGTCGGGGCGGTAGATGAAGTTCGTGTTCGGGCGCTCCGACTTCAGGGCGTCGTCGCTGAACAGGTTCACCGCGTCCATGAAGTAGCTGAACCCGACCGTCACCACTATCGCGACTGCGAAGCCCACCAGGATCGCGATGAGCGAGCGCAGGGCGAGCCGCGGGGCGCGCTGGACCAGGGCGGTGCAGAAGCCCGCCAGGGGGCCGAACTCGGGGCCCACCGCCATCGCGCCGACGATCAGGATCGCGTTGTCGAGGACCACGCCGCAGGCCGCGATCATCGTGGCGAGCGTGATGAACGCGACGTACGTGACCGAGAGCGTCGACTCCTCGTGGGTCGCGTCGGAGAGCTGCTCCCACAGGACCGCGTCCGCGCCTTCGCCCGGGGCGTCCTTCTCCGCCTTGTCGGCGCGCTGGGACAGGGACAGGTCGATGTTCTCGACCGCGATCGAGCCCGACTCGTCGATGCCGAGTCCGCGCAGCCCCCCGATCAGTTCGTCGCCCGCCTCGCGGGCCACGTCGCACATGATGACGTCGCCCGAGGGATTGCGGGCCGCGCCCGGCAGCACGGCGAGGTGGGTGGTGCCGGTCGTCTCCTCGATCAGACGCACCACGTCATCGGTGCGGTCCGCCGGGGTGATCAGGCGTAGATGCAGCATGCGCGCAGGGTAGCCGCCTGTCCGGGACGCGTGGGGTCAGAGCTTGCGCAGGCTCAGGCGCTGCACCTTGTGGTCGGGGCCCTTGCGGATGACCAGGGCGGCCCGGCCGCGCGTCGGGGCCACGTTCTCCAGGAGGTTGGGCTTGTTGATGGTGCGCCAGGTCGTGCGGGCGTAGTCCAGAGCCTCTTCCTCCGAGACCTGGGTGTACTTGCGGAAGTACGAGGACGGGTCCTGGAACGCCGTGGCGCGCAGCTTCTTGAAGCGGTTCAGGTACCAGCGCTCGATGTCCTCGGCGCGCGCGTCCACGTACACGCTGAAGTCGAAGTAGTCGGCGAGGCCCACGCGGGTGCGGCCGTCCTTGCCGGGGAGGGCCGGCTGGAGGACGTTGATGCCCTCGACGATGAGGATGTCGGGGCGGCGGACCGTGAGGCGCTGGTCCTGCACGATGTCGTAGATCAGGTGGGAGTAGACGGGCGCCGTCACCTCGTCCTTGCCCGCCTTGATGTCCGCCACGAAGCGGGTCAGGGCCCTCCTGTCGTACGACTCCGGGAAGCCCTTCCTGGACATCAGGCCGCGGGCCTCCAGCTCCTTGGTGGGCAGGAGGAAGCCGTCCGTGGTCACCCGCTCGACGCGGGGGTGCTCGGGCCAGCGGGAGAGGAGGGCCTGGAGGAGACGGGCGACGGTCGACTTGCCGACCGCCACCGAGCCGGCGACTCCTATGACGAAGGGCGTGCCCGACTGGGAGCCCTTCTCGCCGAGGAAGGTGTTGAGCGCGCCGCGCAGGCCGTCGGTGGCGCCTACGTAGAGGTTGAGGAGGCGGGAGAGCGGGAGATAGATGTCCCGCACCTCGTCCAGGTCGATGACATCGCCCAGGCCGCGCAGCTCCTCCAGCTCGGCGGCGGTGAGGGGAAGCGGCGTCTTGTCACGCAGGGCGCTCCACTCGGTGCGGGTGAGGTCGACGTAGGGAGTCGCCTCCGGCCTGTGCCGGTGGGCGCTCCGCGCGGTCGTCGGGGGTACGGAGACCGATGAGATCACAGTCCATTGTTACGGCTGTTTGAACGGGGCGGGGGGTGGGGTGCGTCACCCTGCGGGGCTTGGGCGGGTCGGGTGTGGGCCTGGGCTTGGGCTTGGGCTTGGGCGGTGGGGGTGTGGGTTCGGGTTCAGGTTCGGGTGCGGGTTTGTGGGGTGACGCACCCTGCGGGGCTTGGGCGGTTGGGGGTGCGCGGGCTCGTAGGCTGCTGCTCGTGATTATTGGGGTCGGAATCGACGTGGCCGAGATCGAGCGGTTCGAGGCGGCGCTGCAGCGTACGGCGGGGATGGCGGGGCGGCTCTTCGTGGAGCGGGAGTTGCTGCTGCCGAGCGGGGAGCGGCGGGGGATCGCCTCGCTGGCGGCGCGGTTCGCGGCCAAGGAGGCGCTGGCCAAGGCGCTGGGGGCGCCTGCGGGGCTGCGGTGGACGGACGCGGAGGTGTTCGTCGAGGAGAGCGGGCAGCCGCGGCTGCGGGTGAAGGGGACGGTGGCTGCTCGGGCCGCCGAGTTGGGGGTGCGGTCGTGGCATGTGTCGCTCAGCCATGACGCGGGGGTGGCTTCGGCCGTGGTGATTGCCGAAGGGTAGGCGTGGGGTGCGGCGCCGGGTGACACTCGGGGTATGCGTACTGCGTACACGGTGGAGACGGTCAGGGCCGCTGAGCGGGAGCTGATGGCTCGGGTGCCGGAAGGTGCCCTGATGCAGCGGGCCGCTGCGGGGCTCGCGGTGGTCTGCGCCGAGGTGCTCGGCAAGGTGTACGGCTCCCGGGTCGTGCTGCTCGTGGGGAGCGGGGACAACGGGGGTGACGCGCTGTACGCCGGGGCGCGGCTTGCCCGGCGGGGGGCCGGGGTGTCGGCGGTGCTGCTTTCGCCCGAACGGGTGCATGGGGGTGGGCTTGCCGCCTTCCGTGGTGCTGGGGGGCGGGTCACTGGTTCCGAGGATGTGGTGCGGGGGGCCGATCTTGTCGTTGACGGGATCGTGGGCATCGGGGGGAAGGGCGGGCTGCGGGAGTCTGCTGCTCAACTGGTGGGTTCTGTGCGGGCGTTGGGGGTGCCGGTCGTATCCGTGGACCTGCCGAGCGGTGTCGATGCGGACAGTGGTGTCGTCGTCGGCGAGGCGGTGCGGGCCGATGTGACGGTGACGTTCGGGGTGTACAAGCCGGGGTTGTTGATTGATCCGGGGCGGGAGTACGCGGGGGTGGTGCGGCTGGTTGATATTGGGCTTGAGCTGGGTGCGGGTGTGGCTTCGGGGGCTGGTGCGGCTTCGGGTGTGGGTGTGGGTGTGGGTTCAGGTGTGGGGGAGGGCGCGGGTTCGGGTGTGGGTGTGGGGGAGGTTGAGGCTTTTCAGTACGCCGATGTGGCCTCGCTTCTGCCGTTGCCGACAGGGGAGAGTGACAAGTACCGGCGGGGTGTCGTGGGGATCGTCGCGGGGTCCGCTCGGTATCCCGGGGCCGCTGTCCTCGCTGTCGGCGGTGCGCTGCGGGGTGGTGCGGGGGCCGTGCGGTACGTGGGGCATGCGGCGGATGCGGTGATCGCCCGCTTCCCGGAGGCTCTCGTCTCCGCGGGGCCGCCGTCCAAGGCGGGGCGGGTGCAGGCCTGGGTGGCCGGTCCGGGGCTCGGGGACGATGCCGAGGGGCTCGCGGATGTCATCGGTGCCGATGTGCCCGTCCTGATCGACGCGGACGGGCTGCGGCTCGCCGATGCGGCTGCGGTGCGGGGGCGGAGTGCGCCTACGTTGCTCACGCCGCATGCGGGGGAGGCTGCCGCGCTGCTGGGGGTCGCGCGGGAGGAGGTCGAGCGGGGGCGTCTTGCCGCTGTGCGGGAGTTGGCGGGGCGGTATGGGGCGACGGTGCTGTTGAAGGGGTCGACGACGCTGGTCGCGGGTCCGGGGGGTGGTGCGGTGCGGGTGAACCCGACGGGGACGCCGTGGCTGGCCACCGCGGGCAGCGGGGACGTCCTTTCGGGGCTGGCGGGGGCGTTGCTCGCGGCGGGGCTCGGGGCGGGGGATGCGGCTGCGGTGGGCGCGTATCTGCATGGGCTGGCCGGGCGGCATGCGGCGGATGGGGCGCCGGTGGGGGCGCAGGATGTGGCGGAGGCTATTCCTGTGGCGTGGCGGGATGTGCGGGGGGACTAGCGTCCGGCTTTGGCGGGCTGCGGTGCTGGTCCGTATGTGGGTGCGGGGCCGTGCCGGTATGTCCGTCCTCGCTATCGTCCGGTGGGCGTGGGGTTGCTTCGCTGCTGGAGTGTTGGGAGCCGTGCTCCGGGCGGACATACCGGCACGTCCCCTCCCGAGCGTTTCCCGGCTGCGGCCGATCGGTCGTGCTCTCCAGGCAGGCGCCGCTGCGGGGCAATCGGGTGGTGGGCGGGAAAGGCTTGTTCGCCCAGGGGTGGCTGCGGGGTGAACGGGCGGGTGGGTGGGGAAGGGGTGTTCGGGGCGGGGCAATTGGGGGAAATGGGCGGCGGTGCGGGGGGAACCCACCGCGCGGCGCGGGCCGGTAGACCTCACCGCGGGGTTCGCTCATCGCATGATCAGTAAGACAGCTCAGCGCGGCCTGGCCGCACTGCTCACGCTGGCCGCCGCCCTCCCGGCAGGCCCCGCCTTCGCCGACCCCACCCCGCCGAGCCCCGCCTCCCCCGCCGCCCGCCTCGTCCCCGGCATCCCGCTTCCGCCGCGGCACCCGTGGCAGCTGGACACCCCGGACCAGGATCTGGCGCCGCACGTCTACACCCCCAGCGCCGCCGAGGACGCCATCGAGCCGGACGACGCGGTCGGCGAGCAGCTCATCGAGTACGTGCCGCCGGGTGAGGTCGTCAGGAAGTCGGCCGGTGCCCGGTGCAGCGCGAGTACCGGGCCCCATCAGCGGGATGCCGAGCGGTGGCTGAAGCTGCCGGTGGACGGCAAGCAGTCGCCCAAGGACTGCCGGGCCATCCGTGCCTTTCAGCGGAAGGAAGGGATCCGGCCCGCCATCGGCTTCGCGGGGCCCGTCACCTGGGCGCGGATGCGGCTCATCTCCGCGCGCAAGAAGCCGAACGCCGAGAGGAAATGCCCCACGCGCACCTACCGCCTCGCCTGCGTCGATCTGCGCCGGCAGCTGATGTGGGTGCAGAAGGGGAAGAAGGTGCTGCTCGGGCCCGTGCCGATCCGGAGCGGGCGGGCCGGGTACGCGACCCGTGTCGGCTGGCACAAGATCTACTGGAAGCACAAGAACCACTGGTCGTCGATCTACGAGACCCCCATGCCCTACAGCCAGTTCTTCAACGGCGGACAGGCCTTCCACGCCATCTACGGCAACATCTACAGCCCCCCTGGCTCACGGGGCTGCGTGAACCTGCGGCTCGATGACGCGCGCGCCCTGTGGAAGACCCTGCGCAAGGGAGACCGGGTCTACGCGTGGGGAAGCAGGCCCGGGACCTGAGGCGCGCGGCTGCCAGGGTGTCAGCGGGCTCTGAGACACTGGTCGGCGTTATGACTGAGACCGCACCCTTGCGTGCCCGCGCCGAGATCGACCTGGCCGCCCTCCGGGCCAACGTGCGGACCTTGCGTGCCCACGCCCTAGGCGCCGCCTTCATGGCCGTCGTGAAGGCGGACGCGTACGGCCATGGGATGGTCCCCTGCGCCCGCGCCGCCGTCGAGGCGGGCGCCACCTGGGTGGGCGCCGCGACCCCCGAGGAGGCGCTCGCGCTGCGGGCCGCCGGGATCCAGGGGCGCCTCATGTGCTGGCTGTGGACTCCGGGCGGGCCCTGGCGCGAGGGCGTCGAGGCCGACCTCGACATGTCGGTGAGCGGGCTCTGGGCGCTGCGCGAAGTGTCCGCCGCCGCGCGGGCCGTGGGGCGCACCGCGCGTATCCAGCTGAAGGCCGACACCGGGCTCGGGCGCAACGGCTGTATGCCCGCCGACTGGCCCGAGCTCGTCTCGCAGGCGCGGCAGGCCGAGGCCGAGGGCCTGGTGCGCGTCACGGGGATCTGGTCGCACTTCGCGTGCGCCGACGAGCCCGGACATCCGTCCATCGCCGCTCAACTCGCCCTCTTCCGCGAGATGATCGCGGCCGCCGAGGAGCGCGGGATCAGGCCCGAGGTGCGGCACATCGCCAACTCGCCGGGCACGCTCACGCTTCCGGAGACCCACTTCGATCTCGTACGACCGGGGATCGCGATGTACGGGATCTCGCCGAGCCCCGAGATCGGTACCCCTGAGGAGTTCGGCCTGCGGCCCGTCATGACGCTCAGCGCCTCGCTCGCCCTCGTGAAGCACGTCCCGGGGGGTCACGGCGTCAGTTACGGACATCACTACGTCACACCCGGCGACACGACTCTGGGCCTCGTCCCGGTCGGGTACGGGGACGGGATCCCGCGCCACGCGTCCGGCACGGGACCCGTGCTCGTCGGCGGCAAGTGGCGCACGGTCGCGGGGCGCATCGCCATGGACCAGTTCGTGGTCGACCTCGGCGGTGACGAGCCGGATGTGGGCTCCGAAGCGGTCCTGTTCGGTCCCGGTGACCGGGGCGAGCCGACCGCCGAGGACTGGGCGCAGGCGGCGGGCACCATCGCGTACGAAATCGTCACCCGCATCGGATCGCGTGTTCCGCGCGTCTATGCCAATGAGCGACCCGACGAGTGAGTAGGAGCGGCACGTGAGCGAGACCAGCACGGGGGCGGCCGCGGAAGCGGTGACGGAAGTCGCCGCGGCGGCCGGGAACTGGCGCAGGGCCGGATTCGCCGGTGCCGCGATAGGCGTCGTCGCGGCGGGTGCCGCGGCCGGTGTCGCCATCGAGCGGCTGACCGTCGGGCGCGGCATGCGCAAGAAGGCGCGGCTCGCACTCGACGCCTCCGGGCCGTACGGCTCGCTGCGCGGCATGCCGGGTCAGGCGTACGCCGACGACGGCACCGAGCTCTCGTACGAGGTCGACGAGGTCGAGTCGGACAGCGCGCAGGCACCGCGCCGCCGCAGGCTCTTCGGGCGCAAGGCCCCCGCTCCCGTCACCGTCGTATTCAGCCATGGCTACTGCCTGAGCCAGGACTCCTGGCACTTCCAGCGGGCGGCCCTGCGCGGCGTCGTGCGCTGTGTGTACTGGGACCAGCGCAGCCACGGCCGTTCGGGGCGGGGAGCCGCGCAGCTCGCGGACGGGACGCCGGTCTCCATCGACCAGTTGGGGCGGGACCTGAAGGCCGTCATCGACGCGGCGGCGCCCGAGGGGCCGCTGGTCCTGGTCGGGCACTCCATGGGCGGCATGACGACGATGGCCCTCGCCGACCACTTCCCGGAGCTGATCCGCGAGCGCGTCGTCGGCGTCGCCCTGGTGGGTACGTCGTCCGGGCGGCTCGGCAGCGTCAACTTCGGTCTCCCTGTCGCCGGTATGAATGCCGTGCGGCGGGTGCTCCCGGGTGTCCTGAAGGCGCTCGGCTCGCAGGCCGATCTCGTGGAGAAGGGGCGGCGGGCCACCGCGGACCTCTTCGCCGGCATCATCAAGCGCTATTCGTTCTCGTCGAGGGACGTGGACCCGGCGATCTCGCGGTTCGCCGAGCGGATGATCGAGTCGACGCCCATCGACGTGGTCGCGGAGTTCTATCCGGCCTTCGCCGAGCACGACAAGACGGAGGCGCTGAAGCACTTCTCCGAGCTTCCGGTGCTCGTCCTCGCAGGTGACAAGGACCTGGTGACGCCGAGCGAGCACAGCGAGGTCATCGCCGATCTGCTCCCGGACGCCGAGCTCGTCCTCGTCCCGGACGCCGGGCACCTGGTCATGCTGGAGCACCCCGAGGTGGTCACGGACCGCCTCGCGGACCTCCTGGCCCGAGCGGGGGCCGTCCCCGCGGCGGCCGACGCACGGACGTCCAGCGGCTAACGTTGGGGGGCATGGAAGCACCGCACAACCCGGCCCCCGTGAACTCCCTCGGCATCACCGTCACATCGCCCGAGCAGATGGGCGACCTGGGTCGCCGCCTCGCCAAACTGCTCCGCCCCGGTGACCTCGTGATGCTCACCGGCGAGCTCGGCGCCGGCAAGACGACGCTGACCCGTGGCCTGGGTGAGGGCCTCGGTGTCCGGGGCGCCGTCACGTCCCCGACCTTCGTCATCGCCCGCGTCCATCCGTCCCTGTCCGAGGGCCCGCCCCTGGTGCATGTGGACGCGTACCGCCTGGGCGGCGGGCTCGACGAGATGGAGGACCTCGACCTCGACGTCTCGCTGCCCGAATCGGTGATCGTCGTGGAGTGGGGCGACGGCAAGGTCGAGGAGCTCTCGGACGACCGGCTGCGCGTCGTCATCGACCGGGCCGTCGGCGACACGACGGACGAGGTGCGCGAAGTGACGCTGACCGGGGTCGGGACACGGTGGGCCCAGGCCGATCTCACGCTGCTTTCGGCCTGATCCTCGTCTTTTCGCCCGAACATTCCGACAAGGCGTCGGGAAGATGTTGCGCGCCGTGCTCCGGGCGTGGTCACATGGATACCGGTACTGGTTAGGTCTACCTAACCACGTCTGCCCCCGGAGCCCAGGAGGCATCCATGTCGGCTTCAGAACGTGACGTACAGCCCCGGCCGCACGGGCTGTCGGGGCCATCGGGGATTTCCATGCGCGATCTGCTGGCGTCCTGCGCCGCCGCCACCGCGGTCTCGACACCGCCGCGCGACCCGGCGCCCACGGGCGAGGTCCCTACGGAACGACGACGACCTTCTTGCTGATCGTCGCGAACTCCCACATCGCGTTGCCGTCCTTGCGCGACTCGCGGATGCCGCCGGTCTTCTTCGACGGGTCGGGCTTCGGCGTCGAGCCGTCGACGGCCGCGCTGAAGCCGATCGCGATGCCGTCCACGTTCGCGAAGCGCACGACATGCTCGATCGCCACGCCGTCCGTTCCGGTGACGGTGCCCGAGCGCGAGGTGACGGCGTACGTGCCGGGGACCGGGTCCACCGTGCTCGGCGTGACCTTGAACGTGTGCTGCGCCTTGCCGGAGCCCGCGACCAGCCACACGCGGTCGTCGCCCACCGAGTAGACGACCCGCTCGCCGCTGCCGGACTGCGCCGGAAGCGCCGTCGGGTTGGCCTTGTCCTTGGGGGACCGCGACGCCGAGGCGGAGGGGGACGTGTCGGGTTTCTTGCCCAGGGAGTCCGGCGCGCTGGCCGAGGCCTGGTAAGCGAGGAAGCCGACCGCGGCGAGCGCAGCGGCGGTGAGCCCGGCCACGAATCCCGAGCTGCTCCTAGACACCTGCGCCACCCTCTTCGTACTCCGTACGGCTACGGGGTGACGTTAGCAGCAGGTGTGCGGCATCCTCGGTCGGCCGTGCGCCGGGCGCCGGAGCCGTAGGCTATTCGCGTGCTCTTGCTCGCTCTGGATACCGCCACCCCCGCCGTCACCGTCGCGCTGCACGACGGCGCCTCCGTCGTCGCAGCCTCCAGCCAGGTGGACGCCCGCCGCCACGGTGAGCTGCTGCTCCCCGCCGTCGACCGCGTGCTCGCCGACGCCGGGCTCAGACTCGACGCCGTGACCGGCATCGTCGTCGGCGTGGGCCCCGGCCCTTACACCGGCCTGCGTGTCGGCCTGATGACCGCCGACACCTTCGGCCTCGCGCTCGGCGTGCCGGTGCACGGGGTGTGCACCCTCGACGGGCTCGCGTACGAGTCCGGCATCGAGAGCGGCCCCTTCGTCGTCGCCACGGACGCGCGGCGCAAGGAGGTCTACTGGGCGCGGTACGCGGACCCGCGCACCCGTCTCACCGACGCCGCCGTGGACCGCCCCGCCGACATCGCGGACGCGGTGGCGGGCGTGCCCGCCGTCGGCGCGGGCGCGGTGCTCTACCCCGAGACCTTCCCGGACGCCCGCGCCCCCGAGCACGTCTCGGCGGCCTCGCTCGCCTCGCTCGCCGCGGAGAAGCTCGCCGCGGGCGAGGAGCTGCTGGCCCCGCGGCCGCTGTACCTGCGCAGGCCCGACGCGCAGGTCCCCAAGAACTACAAGGTGGTCACCCCCAAGTGACATCCGTGACGACTGCTGTCCTGCGCGAGATGCGCTGGTGGGACATCGAGCCCGTCTTCGTCCTGGAGAAGGAGCTCTTCCCGGACGACGCCTGGTCGCGCGGCATGTTCTGGTCCGAGCTCGCCCACGCCCGCGGGCCGCTGGCCACCCGCCGCTATGTGGTCGCCATGGACGGGGACCGGCTCGTCGGGTACGCGGGACTCGCGTCGGCCGGCGACCAGGCCGACGTGCAGACCATCGCGGTGGCCCCGAGCCACTGGGGCACGGGGCTCGGCTCCCGGCTCCTGACCGATCTGCTCTGCGCGGCCACCGCCTTCGAGTGCGGCGAGGTCATGCTCGAGGTGCGGGTCGACAACACACGGGCGCAGAAGCTGTACGAGCGCTTCGGCTTCGAACCCATCGGCTTCCGGCGCGGCTACTACCAGCCGGGCAATGTGGACGCCCTGGTCATGCGTCTGACCGATCCCTCAACTTCCGTACAAGGAACCGACACCCATGGCTGACTCGCGCGATCAACCCCTCGTCCTCGGCATCGAGACCTCCTGCGACGAGACCGGCGTCGGCATCGTCCGCGGCACCACCCTGCTCGCCGATGCCATCGCCTCCAGCGTCGACGAGCACGCGCGCTTCGGCGGCGTGGTGCCCGAGGTCGCCTCGCGCGCGCACCTGGAGGCGATGGTGCCGACCATCGACCGCGCGCTGAAGGAGGCGGGGGTCGCCGCTTCCGACCTCGACGGCATCGCGGTGACGGCCGGTCCCGGCCTCGCGGGCGCGCTGCTCGTGGGCGTCTCGGCGGCCAAGGCGTACGCGTACGCGCTCGGCAAGCCGCTGTACGGCGTGAACCACCTGGCCTCGCACATCTGCGTCGACCAGCTGGAACACGGCACGCTGCCCGAGCCGACGATGGCGCTGCTGGTCTCCGGCGGTCACTCCTCGCTGCTGCTCTCCACCGACATCACGTCGGACGTACGCCCCCTGGGCGCGACCATCGACGACGCGGCGGGCGAGGCCTTCGACAAGATCGCGCGGGTGCTCAACCTCGGCTTCCCCGGCGGCCCCGTCATCGACCGGTACGCGAAGGAGGGCGACCCGAACGCGATCGCCTTCCCCCGCGGCCTCACGGGACCGCGCGACGCCGCGTACGACTTCTCCTTCTCCGGCCTGAAGACCTCCGTCGCGCGCTGGATCGAGGCCAAGCGGGCCGCGGGCGAGGAGGTGCCCGTGCGTGATGTGTCGGCGTCCTTCCAGGAGGCGGTCGTCGACGTGCTGACCCGCAAGGCCGTGCGGGCGTGCAAGGACGAGGGCGTGGACCACCTGATGATCGGCGGCGGCGTGGCGGCCAACACGCGGCTGCGTGCCCTCGCGCAGGAGCGGTGCGAGGCGGCCGGGATCCGGCTGCGGGTGCCGCGGCCGAAGCTGTGCACGGACAACGGCGCGATGGTGGCCGCACTGGGCGCGGAGATGGTGGCGCGTGGCCGTTCGGCCTCCGGCTGGGACCTGTCGGCGGACTCCTCGCTGCCGGTGACGGAACCGCACGTCCCGGCCCACGCGCACAGCCACGACCACGACCACGTGCACGAGGTCAGCAAGGAGAACCTGTACTCGTGACCGTCGCGCTGATGTGGGAGGCCCGCGCCGCCGACGGCCGGGGCGAGGAACTGCTCGCGTGGGCGCGGGCACAGCCCCTGGCGGTCGAGCCGGTCCGCCGCGAGAGCTTCCGCGCACCGCAGGACCGGGTCCTCGTCCTGACGTGGTGGGACGCGGCGTACGAAGCCGACCTGCCCGAACTGCCGGAGCCCGCGCCGGAGCTGGTGACGCGGGCGGTGCACAGGTGGCGCTTCGAGTCGGCAGGCCTCGGCTGACCCGGAGGGACCAGCCGGTCAGGGCCGTCGCGCCTGCCCCAGGAGCCCGTCGATGACCGCTCCCAGCTGTTTGGACACGTCGTAGTCCGCCGTCAGTTCCAGCCAGCGGTCGGCGAGCGCGGTCATGTGGGGGAGTTCCTCGGCGTCCGCGGCCGTGAGCATGCCGGGGAAGTGGCGCCCGCGGTCCGGCTCCTCGGCGCGGCGGGCCATCGCCTGGCGGAAGACCAGGTCGCCGTAGACGCAGTGCCAGATGGTGCGGTAGGCGGCGACGGCCTCGGCCGGGGTCAGGCCGCAGGTCATGCAGGAGTCGATGATCTCCTCGACCATCCACAGGGCGCCCTTGTCGGTGAGGTCGCCCAGGCTCAGCACCTCGACCACCCAGGGCATCCGCGCCAGGGTGCCGTGCATGTGCAGGGAGACAGCGAGCAGCCGGTCGCGCGGGTCGTCGGGGAGCTCCGGGCGCGGGACCGAATCGGCCGTGCCGGACAGGGTGAGCATCAGGAGCTCGTCCTTGTCGCGCACGTGGTGGTAGAGCGCCATCGGGGTCGTGCCGACCTCCTTGGCGACCCTGCGCATGCTCAGGGCGGCCACGCCCTCCTCCTGGAGGATGCGGCGCGCGATGCCGACGATCGTGTCGAGGTCGATGCGGCTGGGGCGGCCGCGCTTCTTCTTCTGCTCGACGGGTTTCTCCGCGGCCGCCGGTGGTGCCGCGTCTGTTCTTTCCGATTCTGCTGCCACGTGGCTCATTGTCGCGCCCCGGGGGTGTGGATGACGCACGCCGTTTTATTTTCTATACGCGTATAGTAATGTGCGTGGGCATGGTGAATCCTGCTGACTCCAAGCCCCCGCAGTCCCATTGGTTGCTGCCAGTGCTGCTCACCGTGCAGTTCCTGGTCTCCCTGGACATGTCCGTCGTGAACATCGCGCTGCCCGACATCGGCGACGACCTCGGCTTCGGGGCCGATTCGCTGCTCTGGGTCGTCAACGCCTACGCGCTCGCCTTCGGCGGCCTCCTCATGCTGGGTGGGCGCCTCGCCGACCTGGTCGGGCGGCGGCGCACCCTGATCGCCGGGTTCGCGGTCTTCGGCATCGCGAGCCTGGTCGGCGGGCTCGCGCAGACGCCGGGGCAGCTCGTCGCGGCGCGGGCCGTGCAGGGTGCGGGCGCGGCGGCGCTCGCACCCGTCGCGCTCGCGCTGATCACCGTCAACCACGCGGCAGGGGCCGCGCGTTCACGGGCGCTCGGGCTCTGGGGCGCGGCGGGTGCGCTCGGCGGTGCGGTCGGAGTGATGGCGGGCGGTGTGCTCACCGAATGGGCGGGCTGGCGCTCCGTGATGCTGATCAACGTCCCCGTGGTGCTCGGCGCGCTCCTGCTCTCGCGCCGTGGCGTGCCCGCCGACCGGCGCACCGGGCCCGCGCCGCGCCTCGACGTACTGGGCGCGCTGCTCGTCACGGCGGGCATGGCTCTGCTCGTCCTCGGCCTCGTCCGCACGGAGACGTACGCATGGGGATCCGGCACGACCCTGGGCACCCTCGGCGCGGCGGCCCTGCTGCTCGTCGCGTTCGCCGTCGTCGAGTCCCGGCAGCGTGAGCCGCTGCTCCGGCTCGGCCTGCTCAAGAACCGCCCCGTGGCCTCCGCGAACGCGTTCGCGCTGCTGATGTCGTCGGGGCAGTTCGCCGCCTTCTACTTCACCTCGCTCTATCTGCAGGAGGTCATGTCGTACGGGTCGACGCGGGCGGGAGCGGCGTTCCTGCCGTTCTGTGTGGGCGTCGTCGCCGGGTCGGTGATCTCGGCGCGGAAGGTCGGGCGTTTCGGGGAACGGACGCTGTTGGTGACCGGAGGGCTGCTCGGAGCGGCGGGGTTCGTGTGGTTCGCCCTCACGGTCGGCCCCGGCGGCACCTTCCTGGGATCCATCGTGGGGCCCTCGCTGGTGGCGAGCGTCGGCATCGGCATGTGCTTCGTGCCGCTCGGCACGGCGGCGACGTCCGGTGTCGCCGCCGAGGAGACCGGCATGGCGTCGGGGCTGCTCAACAGCTCCCGGCAGTTGGGCGGCTCGCTGGGGCTCGCGGTCCTGGTGACGGTGGCGTCGGGCGTCACGGGGTCAGGCCGTGGGCCCGGCGCGCTCGCGGACGGGTACGCGACGGCGTTCGGTGTCGCCGCGGCGCTGCTCGTGGCGGCGGCGTTGGCCACGGCGGTGCTGCATCGCGCTCCCGCACGGCTGCGACCTGCGCAAACGCCTGCCCGAGAAGATTCTTCGAAGAATCTGGGCGACGATGTCGATCCGGGCGTCTCCCGTTCGACGCATGGGTGAGAGGCGAGGAGAAGCCCCGCCACCACCCGATGGGAGACCACCATGCCGCGCTACCTGACGATGATCCGCGTCGACGAGAAGAACTCCCCCGAGGGCGGCCCGAGCCCCGAGATGGGCGAGCGCATGGGCGCGCTCCTGGAGGAGATCACCAAGGCCGGGGTGATGCTCGAGACCGCCGGCCTCACCCCGAACGCCGAGGGCACCCGTGTCCACTGGGAGGGCGGCCGGCTTTCCGTCACCGACGGGCCGTTCACCGAGGCCAAGGAGGTCGTCGGCGGCTACTCGATCACCCAGTGCAAGGACAGGGCCGAGGCGGTCGAGTGGGCGAGCCGGTTCCTGAAGGTCCACGACGAGCAGTGGACGGTGACGGCGGAGGTCCGGGAGATCATCGAGGGCTGAGTCCGGGCCGCGGGCCGTGGGCGCCGGGTCTTTGCGGTGCCCCGCGGAGGGTGCTCTGATGGGTGGCCGTGACGGCCCACTCCTCGGAGCACCCTCGCCCGGACGCTCCCCGCAACGCCATCGAGACCGTGTTCCGGATCGAGTCCCCGCGCCTCATCGCCGGTGTCGCGCGGATCGTGCGCGACGTGGGCATCGCGGAGGAGCTGGCGCAGGACGCGCTGGTAGCCGCCCTGGAACAGTGGCCGCGGACCGGCGTCCCCGACAATCCGGGCGCCTGGCTGACGACCACCGCCAAGCGCCGTGCCATCGACCTCGTACGCCGCAGGGAGCGCTACGCGCGCAAGCTTCAGGAGATGGGCCGCGACCTGGAGACGGCCCCGCCCCACGCCGACGAACCGGCCGACCCCGACGACATCGACGACGACCTCCTGCGCCTCGTCTTCACCGCCTGCCACCCGGTGCTCTCCGCCGAGGCCCGCATCGCACTCACCCTGCGGCTGCTCGGCGGCCTCACGACGGCGGAGATCGCCCGCGCGATGCTGGTCCCCGAGGCGACGGTGGCCCAGCGCGTCGTGCGCGCGAAGCGCACGCTCGCCGTCAAGGCAGTGGCCTTCGAAGTGCCGTACGGAGCCGAGCGCGAGGCCAGGCTCGGGTCGGTGCTCGAAGTCATCTACCTCATCTTCAACGAGGGGTACGCGGCCACGGCGGGCGACGACTGGCTGCGCCCCTCCTTGTGCGAGGACGCGCTGCGCCTCGCCCGGGTGCTGGCGGGACTGATGCCCCGGGAGGCCGAAGTGCACGGCCTGGCGGCGCTGTTGGAGCTCCAGACGTCCCGCGCGGCGGCGCGGACGGGCCCGGAGGGCGAGCCGGTGCTCCTCGCGGACCAGAACCGCCGCCACTGGAACCAGCCGCTGATCCGGCGGGGCTTCGCGGCACTCGCCCACGCGCGGGCCGCGTCGACGGGCGGCCCCGGCCCCTACGAGCTTCAGGCCGCGATCGCCGCCTGCCACGCGAACGCCGCGTCGTACGAGGAAACGGACTGGCCCCAGATCGCCGCCTTGTACGGCCTGCTGGCCGCCCGCACCCCGTCACCGGTGATCGAACTGAACCGCGCGGTGGCCGTGTCGATGGCATCGGGCCCGGCTGAGGCGCTGCGTCTGGTGGACGCGCTCGCGGACGAACCCGCCCTGAAGGACTACCACTTGCTGCCCAGCGTGCGGGGTGACCTGCTGGCCCGCCTCGGGCGCGGCGCGGAGGCGCGGGCGGAGTTCGAGCGGGCTGCGGGGCTCACGCGCAATGAGCGGGAGCGGGAGTTGCTGCTGGGGCGGGCCGAAAGGACCGGCCCGTCGTGGGGGTCCCCGCCTGCTCCTTGAGAGCTCGGGGAGTTCGAGGAGGGCTCGGGGGAGTTCGAGGACGGACTCGGCTGAGCCGGTGATCGACGGGGCCCGGGACCCCGGGCTTCAGGCCCCTGCGACCGGCTGCCCGATCAACATCGCCGGCGCCCCCGCCACCCGCGTCAGAAACACCGTCGCGGAGTTCTTGCCCTGCGGCTTCACCTTCCGGCGCAGTTCCTCCGGCTCCACCGCGGACCCCCGCTTCTTCACCGTCAGGATCCCGACCTCCCGCTCCCGCAGCACCGCCTTCAACTTCTTCACGCCGAAGGGCAGTTGATCGGTGATCTCGTACGCCACCGCGTACGGCGTCGTGTGCAGGGCGTCGGAGGTGACGTACGCGATGGTCTCGTCGATCAGGCCGCCCTCCACCCGCGCGGCCACCTCCGCCACCAGATGCGCACGGATGACGGCGCCGTCCGGCTCGTACAGATAGCGCCCCACCGCCCGCACCTGAGGGTCCGGCAGCATCGCGTCGAGCGAGGACCACAGCGATGCGCCCGAGGGCAGCAGCGTCGCGCGGTGCGAGGACGGGGTGTCGGTGCCGAACCACAGCACGGCCTCTTTCACGTCCCCGCCGTCCGAGATCCACTCCGCCGCCGCCTCGGCGGGAACCGCCTCGTGCGGGATGCCGGGAGCGATCTTCAGCGCCGCGTGCGGGGCCTTGCGGGCGGCCTCGACGGCCCAGGAGAGGGGCGGGGAGTAGGCCTCGGGGTCGAAGATGCGGCCCCGCCCGCCGCGCCGCGCCGGGTCCACGAAGACGGCGTCGTACGCGGCCGTGTCGACCTCGGTGACATCGGCCTCGCGCACCTCGATGAGGCCGTCGAGCCCCAGCGCCTCCGCGTTCGCGCGCGCCACCGCGCAGGTCAGCGGGTCACGGTCCACGGCGAGGACGGCGATCCCGGCCCGCGCGAGGGCGATCGCGTCGCCGCCGATGCCGCAGCAGAGATCGGCCACGCTGCGTACGCCCATGGCCTTGAAGCGCTCGGCGCGGTGCACGGCCACGCTCGTGCGCGTCGCCTGTTCGACGCCGTTCGGCGTGAAGAACATCCGCCCCGCGTCCTGCGCGCCGAACTTCGCCACCGCCCGCCGCCGCAGCCGCGCCTGCGCGAGCACCGCCGTGACCAGCTCCGCCGGGTGCTCGCGGCGCAGCCGGGTGGCGACGGCCAGCTCCCGGGCCGGATCGGCATCGCGCACCTCGTCGAGATCGAGCAGGGACCGGCCCTCGGCGCTGAGCAGCGCGGAGAAGGAGGTCAGGGCAGTCGAGTCGCGGTCGAGGTCGTTCACCCGGCCCATTGTGGGCCAGTCGGTGGATGGTGCGCGCCCGGCGGCGGTGTCGGCCCCTCGACGGGGCCTTGAGCTGCAAAAATCCGGCGCCATGCAACTAGTACGACAAAACGACAAATTCAGGGCGAGATGGAAGGCGCGGGGGCCGGTCCCGGCGCTGGGCCGGGTGAGGGGCCGGGTGCGGGCCGGGGCGGCCGTGCTCACCGTCGCCGCGATCGCCTCCGGCTGTGCGTCGGGCGCCGACGGCGGGGCCAATCCCGCCCCCGGCCAGCAGCGCCTGGACGCGCCGCCCGCCCGCGCCCTGGACTCCTACGCCCAGAAACTCCGCGTCGCCCAGGTCGCCCGCGCCGCCGCCGCGAAGCGCTGGGGCCTGGCGAAGACCCCGCTGACCGCGCCGACCGCCCCGGCCGTCAAGCCGAAGATCACCACGCGCAAGGGGTTCGAGGTCAAGGGGCAGGCGAGCCTGCCGCCCGTCTTCACGACCATCCCGACCAAGAAGAAGATCGTCTTCCTGACCATCGACGACGGCGCCGAGAAGGATCCGGCGCTGCTCAAGATGATGAGCGACCTGAAGATCCCGTACACCGCGTTCCTCAGCGACTACCTGGTCAAGGAGGACTACGGCTACTTCAAGAAGATGCAGTCCCGCGGGGTCGCGCTGAACAACCACACGCTCAACCACCGCTACCTGCCGGGGCTTTCGTACGAGGGCCAGCGCCGCGAGATCTGCGGCATGCAAGACGTCATCCAGAAGCGCTACGGCAAGCGGCCCGAGCTCTTCCGCCCGCCGTACGGCAACTACAACGCGGATTCGCTGCGCGCCGCCAAGACCTGCGGCATCAAGGCGGTCCCGCTGTGGGCGTCCGAGGCCTTCCCCAACCGCATGGACTGGCGCGAGTGGGACCGGGACCTGCACCCCGGCGACATCATCCTCACGCACTTCCGCGGGCGCGAGGACTGGAAGGGCACGATGCCCGACATGGTCCGCAAGGTCATGAAGACGGTCACCGACAAGGGGTACGCGGTGGCCAGGCTGGAGGACTACCTGTGACGGGGCGGGCGCGGGCACACCGCTACTTCGCCGCGGCCCTCGCGGCGGGCGTGCTCGCGCCCGCGCTGCTCACGGGGTGCGCGCAGTCGGTGGACCCGATCGAGCGGCTGGGCAGGAAGGCGGCGGAGAAGGTCCCGCCGAGGAAACCGGTGGCCTCGCCCACCTGTGCCCCACCTGCCGGGCCACTGAAATCAGGGCGGCACACGGCAGCGGAGACGGAACCGCCGACTCCCGGGAAACGTTGCCGCGAGGGGCGTGACGCCATCTCCACACCCCCGGAAGGCGCTCCGTCCCGATAAGACCCGCGTCAGTGAATTAGCAGTCCGCTTGACCGAGTGCTAATCGTCGTCCTAGTCTCGGCCTTGGCACTCACCACTGGAGAGTGCCAACAGCGACGGGCAGGTCCGGCACCCGCGACGACGGATCCACCTGGTCGCCACCCCAGACTGTTAACCCCGTAGATCTCCGAAGGGGGAGACCGGATCGTGACGACCGCCAGCTCCAAGGTTGCCATCAAGCCGCTCGAGGACCGCATTGTGGTCCAGCCGCTCGACGCCGAGCAGACCACGGCCTCTGGCCTGGTCATTCCGGACACCGCGAAGGAGAAGCCCCAGGAGGGTGCTGTCCTCGCTGTGGGCCCGGGCCGCTTCGAGAACGGCGAGCGCCTGCCGCTCGACGTGAAGGTCGGCGATGTCGTGCTGTACAGCAAGTACGGCGGCACCGAGGTGAAGTACAACGGCGACGAGTACCTCGTCCTCTCGGCTCGCGACGTGCTCGCGATCGTCGAGAAGTAATTCACCTGCTTCACCAGTATTGATTTGAGCTGCGCCCCTGGTCACCCCGCTGATTGCCGGGCGGCGAGGGGCGCAGTTCGTTGAAACCGAGTATCCGAGAGGGCTGAACCGCTCCCATGGCGAAGATCCTGAAGTTCGACGAGGACGCCCGTCGCGCCCTCGAGCGCGGCGTCAACAAGCTTGCCGACACGGTCAAGGTGACGATCGGCCCCCGCGGCCGCAACGTCGTCATCGACAAGAAGTTCGGCGCGCCCACCATCACCAACGACGGTGTCACCATCGCCCGTGAGGTCGAGGTCGAGGACCCGTACGAGAACCTCGGCGCGCAGCTCGTCAAGGAGGTGGCGACCAAGACCAACGACATCGCGGGTGACGGCACCACCACCGCGACGGTCCTGGCCCAGGCCCTGGTCAAGGAAGGCCTGCGCAACGTAGCCGCCGGCGCCTCCCCGGCCGCCCTGAAGAAGGGCATCGACGCCGCCGTCAAGGCCGTGTCCGACGAGCTCCTCTCGACCGCGCGCCCGATCGACGACAAGGCCGACATCGCGGCCGTCGCCGGTCTGTCCGCCCAGGACCCGCAGGTCGGCGAGCTCATCGCCGAGGCGATGGACAAGGTCGGCAAGGACGGTGTCATCACCGTCGAGGAGTCCAACACCTTCGGCCTGGAGCTCGACTTCACCGAGGGCATGGCCTTCGACAAGGGCTACCTGTCCCCGTACATGGTGTCCGACCAGGAGCGTATGGAGGCCGTCCTCGACGACCCGTACATCCTGATCCACCAGGGCAAGATCTCCTCGATCCAGGACCTCCTGCCGCTGCTCGAGAAGGTCATCCAGACCAACGCCTCGAAGCCGCTCCTGATCATCGCCGAGGACGTCGAGGGCGAGGCCCTGTCGACCCTGGTCGTGAACAAGATCCGCGGCACCTTCAACGCCGTCGCGGTGAAGGCCCCGGGCTTCGGTGACCGCCGCAAGGCCATGCTCGGTGACCTCGCCACCCTCACCGGCGGCACCGTCATCGCCGAAGAGGTCGGCCTCAAGCTCGACCAGGTCGGCCTGGACGTGCTCGGCACCGCCCGTCGCGTGACCGTCACCAAGGACGACACGACCGTCGTCGACGGCGGCGGCGACGCCTCCGAGGTCGCGGGCCGCGTCAACCAGATCAAGGCCGAGATCGAGTCCACGGACTCGGACTGGGACCGCGAGAAGCTGCAGGAGCGCCTGGCGAAGCTCGCCGGTGGCGTCTGCGTGATCAAGGTCGGCGCCGCGACCGAGGTCGAGCTCAAGGAGAAGAAGCACCGTCTGGAGGACGCCATCTCCGCGACCCGCGCCGCGGTCGAGGAGGGCATCGTCTCCGGTGGTGGCTCCGCTCTGGTGCACGCCGTCAAGGTGCTCGAGGGCAACCTCGGCAAGGAGGGCGACGAGGCCACCGGTGTCGCCGTCGTCCGCCGCGCCGCCGTCGAGCCGCTGCGCTGGATCGCCGAGAACGCCGGCCTCGAGGGCTACGTCATCACCTCGAAGGTCGCCGAGCTCGACAAGGGCTTCGGCTTCAACGCCGCGACCGGCGAGTACGGCGACCTGGTCAAGGCCGGCGTCATCGACCCGGTCAAGGTCACCCGCTCCGCCCTGGAGAACGCCGCGTCCATCGCGTCGCTGCTCCTCACGACCGAGACCCTGGTCGTCGAGAAGCCGGCCGAGGAAGAGGCCGACGCCGGGGGCCACGGCCACGGTCACTCGCACTGACCCGCTGCGCTCGGCTTGAACGGTGACCGAGGCCCGGCTTCCCTGGTGAGGGAAGCCGGGCCTCGGTCCTTTTCGGGTTCTCGTCCGCCGGGTTGCGCGCCGTTGCCGGACGCGGGTCGTGGTCCGTCCTCGCGCAGTTCCCCGCGCCCCTGTCGACGCTCTACTGCGGGCCGTATTTCCTGCCCGTCCTCGATGTCACCCCGCCCAGCAACGCCCTCGGCGTCACCTTCACCACGCCCATCAGCGCCTTGTAGCGGGGGTCCGGGATGGACAGGGTCTTGCCCCGCGCCAAGTCGGAAAGCGCCGCCGCGACCAGCTTGTCCGCGTCGAGCCACATCCACTTGGGGATGTTGGACGTCCCCATCCCGGCGCGCTCGTGGAACTCGGTCCGTACGAACCCGGGGCACAGGGCCATCAACCGCACCCCGGAGCCGGCCAGGTCCTTCGCCGCGCCCTGCGTGAACTGCACGACCCACGCCTTCGACGCCCCGTACGTCCCGCGCGGCACGAACGCCGCCACCGAGGCGACGTTCACGACGCCCCCGCGGCCCCGCTCCCGCATCGATTCCGTCGCCGCCGACGTCAGCCGGAGCACTGCCTCGCAGTGCACCTTCAGCATCGTCAACTCGTCCTCGATCGACACCTCCAGATACTTGCCCTTGTTGCCGAACCCGGCGTTGTTCACCAGCAGGTCGACCGGGTTCCTGCGGTCCGCGAGCCGCTTCTCGACGGTGGTGATCCCGTCGTCCGTCGCGAGGTCCGCGGTGAGGACCTCCGCCTCGATGCCGTGCCGGTCGTGCAGTTCGGTCGCCTGTTCCCGCAGTCGCTCGGTGTTCCGTGCCACCAGGACCAGGTTGTGGCCGTCACCGGCGAGCCGCCGGGCGAAGGCCGCGCCGATACCGGCGGTCGATCCCGTAATCAGAGCCGTAGTCATGGACCAAGGCTAGTGAGATCCGCAGACCGCTGTGTCGCCCGGACGGGCCCCTTGACCTGCTGCCTCGTCAAGTCGCCGGTGCAGAAAGTCAGTTACGAGGTCTGCGAGCCGTACTTCTCCACATACTTCCGAGCCGTTTCGATCGCCTCGGGGTGCAGCGCGTCCCCGGCGGCGAGCAGGCGCGGCAGCAACTCCCTCTCCGTCGTGACGGCCCTGAACTGGAGGGCGACGGTGATGTCGTGCCCCGGCCGGTGCACGACATCGATCGTGTCGCCGCCCCGGATCTCGCCCGGTTCGATCACCCGCAGATAGGCGCCGGGAGCACCTTGCTGCGTGAAGCGCTTGACCCACTTCGTCTCGCCGAGATGGCCCTGGAACGTCTGACAGGGAATGCGGGCCGACGTCACCTCGATGAGCAGATCGGGGCCGACGCGCCAGCGCTCGCCGATCTCCGCGCCGTTCACGTCGAGCCCGGAGGTCGTGAGGTTCTCGCCGAAGGAGCCGCCCGCCAGCGGGTGGCCGAGCAGGCGCTCCCACTCGTCCAGGTCCTCGCGCGCGTAGGCGTACACCGCCTGGTCGTTCCCGCCGTGGTGCCGCAGGTCGCAGACCTCGTCCCCGGCGACCCCGCTCCCGGCGGCACCCTTGGGGCCGGGAGCCGCCACCCGTACGGCCCCTTCGGCGGGGTGTTTGTCGATGCCGGTACTGCCCGAGGGCGCGTCGGTGTACTCGACGGCCTTGTGCCGGCCCAGATTCACGGAGAGAAGCTTCATGGCGGGAAGGGTAGGCGAGCTCACTCAAAGCGTCGACGCATTATTGGGCATTTAATCCAAGCGTCACTTATGCTTGATTCATGATCGAGGCCCGTCATCTCCGCGTCCTGCGTGCCGTCGCCGCCACCGGCTCCTTCTCGGCCGCCGCGCGTGAGCTCGGCTGCACCCAGCCCGCCGTCAGCCAGCAGATGAAGGCACTCGAAACCTCCGCGGGTACGCCGCTCCTGATCCGCACAGGCCGTGAGATGCGCCTGACTCAGGCGGGCGAGGCCCTGGTCCGGCACGCCGCGGGGATCCTGGCGGGACTGACCGCCGCCGAGGAGGAGGTCGCCGCCATCGCGGGCCTGCGGGCGGGCCGGGTCCGCCTCGTCTCCTTCCCCAGCGGCAGCTCGACGCTGGTGCCGAGCGCGCTTGCCGCCCTGCGCGCGGCGCACCCCGGCACCCGGGTCTCGCTGGTGGACGCCGAGCCGCCGCGCTCGGTCGAGATGCTGCGCGAGGGCGACTGCGACGTGGCGCTCGCCTTCCGGTACGACGGTGCTTCCGCCGCCGAGGAATGGGACGACCTGGTCGTGCGCCCGCTGCTCGCCGACCGGCTCGTCGGCCTCGTGCCCGAGGGGCACCGGCTCGCCATGGCGGAGTCGGTCGCCATCGGGGAACTGGCCGACGAGCCGTGGATCGCGGGCTGTCCGCGCTGTCGCAGGCAGCTGGTCGAGGTCTGCGAGGGGGCGGGGTTCGTGCCCCGCATCGATTTCGCGACCGATGACTATCCGGCGGTGATCGGCCTGGTCGGCGCAGGCCTGGGGGTCGCGGTGCTGCCCGAGCTCGCCATCGAGTCCGTACGCCCCAAAGGTGCACGCACAGTGACGGTGGAGCCTGCCGTCCAGCGCGAGATCGTCGCGCTCACCCTGCCGGATCTGGCGCAGGTGCCCGCTGTGGCGGCCACCCTTGACCACCTCGCGCGGGCCGCGGAGCGCTGAGCGCGCGCCGCGAAGAAACGTTCCTTCAGGTACGCGTGACCATGCCGCCGTGCGCCGTCGAGGCCGTGGCGGACGCCGATGCAGACGGCGTGGATGTCGTGACGAGGCGGTTGCGGGCGCGGCCCATGAGCTCCTCGCGCTCGTCCTCGGTGAGCCCGCCCCAGACGCCGTACGGCTCCCGTACCGCGAGGGCGTGAGCGGCGCACTCCGCGCGTACCGGGCACCTCATGCAGACCTCCTTGGCGGAGTTCTCACGCGCACTGCGTGCCGCGCCCCGCTCGCCCTCGGGGTGGAAGAAGAGCGAGCTGTCGACCCCGCGGCAGGCCGCGAGGAGCTGCCAGTCCCAGAGATCTGCGTTCGGTCCTGGAAGGCGGGAGAAATCTGCCATTGCTTGTCTCCTGGTAGCCGTTCTGCGCGGATACGGTGCCCATGACCGTACATCTACTGTCTAAGGAGATGAAAATATGACTCATTGGAAAATCTAGCCACAGACACCAGCAAAAGGGAAGGAAGAGGGCTAAATGGGGCATGGGTTGTGATGAAAGGTTGAGGGTCTCTCGCGCTGCCTGCTCTGTGTCCGCGCCCTCACGTAGAGTGCCGAACGAGGCCGACCGCCCCGTAACTCTTTCGGGTGACCGTCGTTGAGAGTGCGAGGCGGTTGAAAGAACAAGCGCTCGGGCAGATGTCCGAGAGCGTCAACCGCACAGGTGACGAATATGTACCAGCCTGGAGGCTCAAGGTGACGCGCAGCAGCTGTGAGAGCCGCGGAGGACAGTCATGACATCCGTCCTCGTCTGCGACGACTCCCCGCTTGCCCGAGAGGCGCTCCGCCGCGCGGTCGCGACCGTGCCCGGCGTCGAGCGCGTGACGACAGCGGCCAACGGCGAGGAAGTCCTCCGCCGCTGGGGCGCCGACCGCTCGGACCTGATTCTGATGGACGTACGCATGCCCGGTCTGGGCGGCGTGGAGACAGTTCGGCGGCTGTTGTCCGCCGACCCCGGTGCGCGCATCATCATGCTCACCGTCGCCGAGGATCTGGACGGTGTCGCGCTCGCGGTCGCCGCCGGTGCCCGCGGCTATCTGCACAAGGACGCCTCGCGCGCCGAACTGCGCGCGACCGTCACCCAGGCGCTCGCCGACCCGACGTGGCGACTGGCTCCGCGCAGACTGCGCTCGGCCGAGATGGGCGCGGCGCCCACCCTCACCGCGCGTGAGATCCAGGTGCTCGAGGGCATGAGCCACGGCAGGTCCAACGCCGAGATCGGACGTGAGCTTTTTCTCTCCGAGGACACGGTCAAGACCCACGCCCGGCGGTTGTTCAAGAAGCTCGGCGCCTCGGACCGCGCGCACGCCGTGGCGCTCGGTTTCCGCTGGGGCCTGGTCCGATAGGTGTGCCGCCGTGCGGGCACGGCGCTCCCCGCCCGCCGTGTGGTGGGCGGGGCGACGGACGCCCGTCGCTCCCTCTCGCGGGAGCGGTTGCCGTTGCTTCGCCGCCGATGCCGCATCCTTGAGGTGTGGAGTTCCTCGGGGACAGGTCGGTCGAGCGGGAGGGGAGGGCGCACGAGATGAGTTCCGGCGCACCTGCTCATAACGCTTCGGTGCACAACTACGGACGTGGTGCCACGGATCAATCAGCGCCAAGGCACCATGGACCGATGCGCGATGACAAGACGACGGTGATCGGTGCCCTCGTCCTTCGCGCGGTCGAGGGTGATGAGCAGGCCACGCACGATCTGCTGGCTCATGTGCACCCGCTGGCGCTGCGGTACTGCCGCACACGGCTGTCCCGACTGCCGGGTGACGCGCGGCACTTCGTGGAGGATCTGGCGCAGGAAGTGTGCGTCGCGGTCCTCCTCGCGCTGCCGCGCTACAAGGACACGGGACGTCCCTTCGAGGCGTTCGTCTTCGCGATCGCCGCGCACAAGGTCGCCGACCTGCAGCGCGCGGCGATGCGCCATCCCGGATCCACGGCGGTGCCGTCGGACGAGATGCCGGAGCGCCCCGACGACTCCCTCGGTCCCGAGGAGCGCGCGCTGCTCAGCAGCGACGCCGAGTGGGCCAAGAAGCTCATGGCCAACCTTCCGGAGAACCAGCGCGAGCTGCTGCTCCTGAGGATCGCCGTCGGGCTCACGGCCGAGGAGACCGGGCAGATGCTGGGGATGTCCCCGGGGGCCGTGCGTGTCGCGCAGCATCGCGCGCTGAGCCGGTTGCGGGCACTGGCCGAGCAGTAACGATCACCGGTTGCCCGACGATCGCCTTCGGCGTCCGTTCATGACGTATGAACGTACAAACCTGGTCGATGATCTTGCTCGTGGAATGAGACACCCTCCGTTCCCGTTAGCATGGACATCCGCACCGATCAAGGCCATTTGGGGAAGGTGTCATGACTGCAAACGTCGACGGAGTGCCCGAGAAATTCGCGACGCTCGGGCTGACCTACGACGACGTGCTGCTGCTGCCCGGCGCGTCGGACATGGCGCCGGACCAGATCGACACTTCCTCGCTCATCTCGAAGAACGTGCGCGTGAACGTCCCGCTGCTGTCCGCGGCGATGGACAAGGTCACCGAGTCCCGCATGGCGATCGCCATGGCGCGGCAGGGTGGCGTCGGCGTGCTGCACCGCAATCTCTCCATCGCGGACCAGGCCAACCAGGTCGACCTCGTGAAGCGCTCCGAGTCCGGCATGGTCACCGACCCGATCACGGTGCACCCGGACGCGACGCTCGGCGAGGCCGACGCGATCTGCGCCAAGTTCCGCATCAGCGGCGTCCCGGTGACCGACCCCGCGGGCAAGCTGCTCGGCATCGTCACCAACCGCGACATGGCCTTCGAGTCGGACCGCACGCGCCAGGTGCGCGAGGTCATGACCCCGATGCCGCTCGTCACCGGCAAGGTCGGCATCTCCGGCGTGGACGCCATGGAGCTGCTGCGCCGCCACAAGATCGAAAAGCTTCCGCTCGTCGACGACAGCGGTGTCCTCAAGGGCCTCATCACGGTCAAGGACTTCGTCAAGGCCGAGAAGTACCCCGGTGCCGCCAAGGACAGCGAAGGCCGCCTCCTGGTGGGCGCCGCCGTCGGTGTCGCGGGTGACGCCTTCGAGCGCGCCCAGGCCCTCATCGAGGCGGGCGTCGACTTCATCGTCGTCGACACCGCGCACGGCCACTCCCGCCTGGTCGGCGACATGGTCGCCAAGATCAAGTCCAACGCCTCGGGCGTGGACGTCATCGGCGGCAACATCGCCACCCGTGACGGCGCCAAGTCCCTCATCGACGCCGGTGTCGACGGCATCAAGGTCGGCGTCGGACCGGGCTCGATCTGTACGACGCGTGTCGTCGCCGGTATCGGCGTCCCGCAGGTGACGGCCATCTACGAAGCGTCGCTCGCCGCCAAGGAGGCCGGTGTCCCGGTCATCGGCGACGGTGGCCTGCAGTACTCGGGCGACATCGCCAAGGCGCTCGTCGCCGGCGCGGACACGGTCATGCTGGGCTCGCTGCTCGCAGGCTGCGAGGAGTCCCCGGGCGAGCTGATGTTCATCAACGGCAAGCAGTTCAAGTCGTACCGCGGCATGGGCTCGCTGGGCGCGATGCAGACCCGCGGCGACCGCAAGTCCTTCTCCAAGGACCGCTACTTCCAGGAGGGCGTCGCCTCCGACGAGAAGCTGGTCCCCGAGGGCATCGAGGGCCAGGTGCCCTACCGCGGCCCGCTCTCCTCCGTCGTGCACCAGCTGGTCGGCGGTCTGCGCCAGTCGATGTTCTACGTAGGCGGCCAGACGGTGCCGGAGCTCCAGAAGAACGGCCGTTTCGTGCGGATCACGTCGGCGGGCCTCAAGGAGAGCCACCCGCACGACATCCAGATGACGGTCGAGGCGCCGAACTACACGAACAAGCGCTGACGGCCTCACCGGCAAAGATGTGCTGACAGCGTTCCACGCGCGCGTGGGGGCGGGTCCGGATTCCCGGGGCCGCCCCCTTTGCGCGCGTCGGGGATACTGGAGCGGCAGACCGAGTGCCGAAGTGCCGAAGAAGTGCGAAGTACCGAAGAAAGCTGAAGGGCCACCCACGTGACTGAGATCGAGATCGGGCGCGGCAAGCGCGGCCGCCGCGCGTACGCCTTCGACGACATCGCCGTCGTGCCGAGCCGTCGTACCCGCGACCCGAAGGAGGTCTCGATCGCCTGGCAGATCGACGCCTACCGCTTCGAGCTGCCCTTCCTGGCGGCGCCGATGGACTCGGTCGTCTCGCCGCAGACCGCGATCCGCATCGGCGAGCTGGGTGGACTCGGCGTGCTGAACCTCGAGGGCCTGTGGACGCGGTACGAGGACCCGCAGCCGCTGCTCGACGAGATCGCGGAGCTGGACACCGACAACGCGACCCGGCGCCTCCAGGAGATCTACGCGGCCCCGATCCAGGCCGACCTGATCGGGCAGCGCATCAAGGAGGTGCGCGACTCGGGCGTGGTCACCGCCGCCGCGCTCTCCCCGCAGCGCACCGCCGAGTTCTCCAAGGCCGTCGTGGACGCCGGCGTCGACATCTTCGTGATCCGCGGGACCACGGTCTCCGCCGAGCACGTCTCCGGTGCCGCCGAGCCGCTCAACCTCAAGCAGTTCATCTACGAGCTCGACGTGCCGGTGATCGTCGGCGGTTGCGCCACGTACACCGCGGCCCTGCACCTGATGCGCACGGGTGCGGCCGGTGTCCTCGTCGGCTTCGGCGGTGGCGCCGCGCACACCACGCGCAACGTCCTGGGCATCCAGGTGCCGATGGCCACGGCCGTCGCGGACGTCGCGGCCGCCCGCCGTGACTACATGGACGAGTCCGGCGGCCGGTACGTGCACGTCATCGCGGACGGCGGCGTGGGCTGGTCCGGCGACCTGCCCAAGGCCATCGCCTGCGGCGCCGACTCGGTGATGATCGGCTCCCCGCTGGCGCGCGCCACGGACGCGCCGGGCAAGGGCCACCACTGGGGCATGGAGGCCGTCCACGAGGACGTGCCGCGCGGCAAGCGCGTCGACCTCGGTGTGGTCGGCACGACCGAGGAGATCCTCTCCGGTCCCTCGCACATCCCGGACGGCTCGATGAACTTCTTCGGGGCGCTGCGCCGTGCGATGGCGACGACGGGCTACAGCGAGCTCAAGGAGTTCCAGCGCGTCGAGGTGACGGTCGCGGACGCGCAGCACAAGCGCTGACGCTGCGCCGAGCAGAACGTGTGACCGATGTGGGGCCCGGACGCCGATGCGTCCGGGCCCCACACGCATGCGGTGAGCCGCACGCGCGCGTGCCCGGCTACAGGCGGTGGGCCGCGCCCGCCGGGGTCGCGCCCCGGGTGTCGAGGAGCAGCTGGGCCTTCACGGCGAGACCCTGCAGGTCGTACGTGCGGTGGTGCTGGAGCAGGATCGTGAGGTCGGCGTCGGCCGCCGCCTCGTAGAGGGAGTCCGCGCGGGGCACGGGGTGGCCGAGGACGCTCCAGCTGGGCACATAGGGGTCGTGGTAGCTGACGGCGGCGCCCATCTCCATCAGGCGGGTCGCGACCTCCTGGGCGGGGGAGCCCTGCTGGTCGGCGAGGTCGGGCTTGTAGGTGACGCCGAGGAGCAGGACGCGGGCGCCGCGGGCGGACTTGCCGTGTTCGTTGAGCAGGGTCGCCGAGCGCTGGATCACGTACCGGGGCATGCGGTCGTTGACCTGCTGGGCCAGTTCCACCATGCGCAGGGGGCGGGCGCCGCGGCCGGGGCCCGGGATGTCCAGGGGGACACCGTGGCCGCCTACGCCGGGTCCCGGGCGGAAGGCCTGGAAACCGAAGGGCTTGGTCTCGGCGCAGCGGATGACGTCCCACAGGTCGATGCTCAGGTCGTGGCAGAGCACGGCCATCTCATTGACCAGGGCCATGTTCACGTGCCGGTAGTTGGTCTCCAGGAGGTGCACGGTCTCGGCCTCGCGGGGGCCACGCGCGCGTACGACCTTGTCGGTGAGGCGGCCGTAGAAGGCGGCGGCCGATTCGGTGCAGGCCGGGGTGAGGCCGCCGATGACCTTGGGGGTGCCCGCGTAGCCGTGCGTGCGGTTGCCCGGGTCGAGGCGGCCCGGCGAGTGCGCGAGGTGGAAGTCGCGGCCCGCGCGCAGGCCTGAGCCCTCTTCGAGGATGGGGCGGAGGAATTCCTCCGTGGTCCCCGGGTAGGCGGGGGACTCGAGGATGACCGTGGTGTGCGGGCGCAGGCGCGCGGCCAGGGCGCGGGCGGCTTCGGCCACCTGGCTCAGGTCGAGGGTGCGGTCGGCCGCCGGAGGGGTGGGAGCGCAGATGACCGCGGTGCGGACCCGGCCGAGCTCGACCGGGTCGGTGGTGGGCCGAAAGCCCCTGGAGAGCATCCGGCGGACATCGGCGGCGGTGAGGGTTCCCTCGGCGCCGTCGCAGGGCAGGCGGCCGCCGGCCAGGTCGACGGCGCGGGCGGGGTCGTAGCCGATGGTGGCGATGCCGCCGGAGACGGCGGCCTGGGCGAGGGGCAGGCCGAGGTGGCCGAGACCGATGACGGCGAGATCTGCGGGCATGGCGGTGGGCCGTCCTCCCAATAGCCGGAGCGGGACGAGCGCGCAAGCCCTGTGGACAAGGTGGACCAGCGCAATGTCAGACTAGGAGTAAATATGACCGTTATGCGGCATTGCGCTGCGCCAGGCCTCGGAGTGTTGGCCGCGTGTTGTCCACAGGCGGCGACCGAACTCAGCGGACCTGACCAGAATCTGGGCATGATGTGAGCGCGACCACACCCGACAGCTAACGGGAGGCAGCGGTGAGGACAGCGACCTTGGGACCGGCGGAGCGTGCCGAGTCACTTGCGGAAATGGCCGAGCGGGAGCTGGATGTCCTGGTCGTGGGCGCGGGAGTGGTCGGTGCGGGCACCGCACTCGACGCCGTGACCCGCGGCCTCTCCACCGGCCTCGTCGAGGCACGGGACTGGGCGTCGGGCACATCGAGCCGGTCGAGCAAGTTGATCCACGGCGGCCTGCGCTATCTGGAGATGCTCGACTTCGCGCTGGTGCGCGAGGCGCTGAAGGAGCGCGGCCTGCTCCTCGAGCGGCTCGCCCCGCATCTCGTGAAGCCGGTGCCGTTCCTGTATCCCTTGCAGCACAAGGGCTGGGAGCGGATCTATGCCGGATCGGGCGTCGCGTTGTACGACGCCATGTCGATGTCGCGGGGCCACGGCCGAGGCCTGCCCATGCACCGCCATCTGACCCGACGTCACGCCCTGCGCGTCGCCCCGTGCCTGAAGAAGGACGCGCTGACGGGGGCCATGCAGTACTACGACGCGCAGATGGACGACGCCCGCTATGTGGCGACACTGGTGCGCACAGCGGCGGCGTACGGCGCGAAGGTCGCCAACCGCGCGCGTGTGACGGGCTTCCTGCGCGAGGGCGAACGCGTCGTCGGCGCCCGGGTGCAGGACGTCGAGGGCGGCGGGGAGTACGAGGTCCGGGCCAAGCAGGTGGTCAACGCCACCGGTGTGTGGACGGACGACACCCAGGCGATGGTCGGCGAGCGGGGACAGTTCCACGTCAGGGCGTCCAAGGGCATCCATCTGGTCGTGCCCAAGGACCGGATCAACTCGACGACCGGCCTGATCCTGCGCACCGAGAAGAGCGTCCTCTTCGTCATCCCGTGGGGACGGCACTGGATCGTGGGGACGACCGACACCGACTGGGACCTGGACAAGGCGCATCCCGCGGCGTCCAGCGCCGACATCGACTATCTGCTCGAGCATGTGAACTCGGTCCTCGCGGTGCCCCTTTCACGGGACGACGTGCAAGGGGTGTACGCGGGGCTCAGGCCGCTGCTCGCCGGGGAGTCGGACGCCACGAGCAAGCTGTCGCGCGAGCACACGGTGGCGCATCCCGCGCCGGGCCTCGTGGTCATCGCGGGCGGCAAGTACACGACGTATCGAGTGATGGCGAAGGACGCCGTGGACGAGGCGGTGCACGCCCTCGACCAGCGGGTTGCGGACTGTGTCACCGAGGACATTCCGCTGGTCGGCGCCGAGGGGTACAAGGCGCTGTGGAACGCGCGCGCCAGGATCGCCGCACGCACCGGGCTCCATGTGGTGCGCGTGGAGCACCTGTTGAACCGGTACGGCTCGCTGGCGGAGGAAGTCCTCGCCCTCGTCACGGCCGACCCCACGCTGGGCGAGCCGCTGCAGGCCGCGGACGACTATCTGCGCGCCGAGATCGTCTATGCCGCGTCGCACGAGGGGGCACGGCATCTGGACGACGTGCTGACCCGGCGCACGCGCATCTCGATCGAGACGTTCGACCGGGGCACCCGCAGTGCGCGGGTGTGCGCGGAGCTGATGGCGCCGGTCCTTGGCTGGGACAAGGACCAGGTGGAGCGGGAGGTGCAGCATTACGAGAAGCGGGTGGAGGCCGAGCGGGAGTCGCAGCGGCAGCCGGACGACCTGACGGCGGACGCGGCGAGGCTGGGCGCGCCGGACATCGTGCCGCTCTAGCCGTTCGCCCCCGGCTCGTGCCCGGCTCGCCCCCGGCTCGTGCCCGGCTCGCCCTCACCTGTCGGCCGGGTCGGATGCGCAGAACTCGGCCGCCAGGAGGGTCGATTCGAGGTCCGGGTCGGCTATCCCGTCCGTGTTGACCCGGAAAGTCAGGACACGGTCGCCGTCGCGGGTGGCGGCCGTGCGGACGTAACTTCCGGCGATGCGGCCGCTGTGGCCCCAGACCGTGGTGCCGCAGGGCAGCTTCTGCGGGTAGAGGCCCATGCCGTACCGGCCCTCCGCGGTGCGGGTGTTGAGCATCTGCCGCAGCTGGGGCGCGGGGAGCAGCCGGCCGGTGAGGAGGGCGGCGTAGAAGCGGTTCAGGTCGGCGAGTGTGGAGACCAGCTCGCCCGCGGCGCCCGCGACGCCCGGGTTGAGGGCGGTGACGTCCTGGCCCTCGCTCGTGTACGCGCGACCGTGCGGGGCGGGGAGCGTGGTGCGGGTGCCGGGGAAGGAAGTGCCGGACAGGCCAAGGGGGGTGATGACGCGGCGTTCGGTCTCGGCGGCGTAGGAGCGGCCGGTGACCTGTTTGATCACCATGCCGAGGACGACGTAGTTGGTGTTGGAGTACGACCAGCGGCCCGGCGTGGTCGCGGGGCGGGCGAGGGCGGTGCGGACCGCCTCCGCCGGAGTGAGGGGGGCGAGGCCTTTGGTGTCGGTGGTGTAGTCCGCGAGGCCGCTGGTGTGGGTGAGCAGGGCGCGCAGAGTGAGAGCGCGGCCGGTGAGACTTTTGCCGCGGATGAGACCGGGCAGGTGGAGTTCCACGGAGTCGGACAGGGACAGACGGTGTTCGGCGGCGAGTTGGAGTACGACCGTCGCGATGAACGTCTTGGTGATGCTTCCGGCGCGGAAGTGGTCGGTGCGGCGGATGCGGGTGGCGTCGCCGGTGTCGTGGCCGGTGTCGGCGCCGCTTCCTGCGCTTCCTATTTCGGTCGCGGGTGCTTGGTTTCTGTCCGGGCCCGTGGTGGTGTCGTCAGCCGTGGGCTGGTTGGCCTGCGCGAAGTGCCAGTGGGGCCGCTGGGCCGCCCGCTGTCCCGGTGGTGGGTCCGGGGCGCCCGGCTCGGTTGTTGACCATGGGGCTTCGCGGGCCAACAGAGCCGCGGCGGGGGCCTTGCCTCGGGTGACGAGCAGCGGAAGAGTGGCGTCCGTGGCCGGTTTGGCGGCCAGCGGCGCACTGGCGGAAGTCAGGCCGATGAGGGTCACCGCAAGGGGTACGGCCAGCAGTGTCCGCGGAATGGGCATGGCGGTCCCTCCCTGTGCGGAGCCCATCATGAGGGACGTTGGACCCTGGGCGTAGACCGGTCCCTGAGTAAGGGACAATGGAGGCTCTGTCAGGGCGGGTTGCGCGGGTAGCAGCGGTAGCAGCAGAGGGGACGCATGTCGGACGCGGAGCAGGCGGGTCAGTCCCGTCAGGACAAGAGCGAACGTCTCCTCTCCGGGCGTTACCGGCTGGGAGAAGTGCTCGGCCGCGGCGGAATGGGAACCGTCTGGCGCGCCAAGGACGAGACACTCGGCCGGACCGTCGCGGTGAAGGAGCTGCGCTTTCCCTCGAGCATCGACGAGGACGAGAAGCGTCGGCTCATCACGCGTACGTTGCGTGAGGCCAAGGCGATCGCGCGGATCCGCAACACCAGCGCGGTGACCGTGTACGACGTGGTCGACGAGGACGACCGGCCGTGGATCGTGATGGAGCTGGTCGAGGGCAAGTCGCTCGCCGAGGCCATTCGCGAGGACGGGCTGCTCACGCCGAGGCGCGCGGCCGAGGTCGGGCTCGCGGTGCTCGACGTGCTGCGCTCGGCGCACCGCGAGGGAATTCTGCACCGCGACGTGAAGCCGTCGAACGTGCTGATCGCCGAGGACGGCCGGGTCGTCCTCACGGACTTCGGCATCGCGCAGGTCGAGGGCGACCCGTCGATCACGTCCACCGGCATGCTCGTCGGCGCTCCCTCGTACATCTCGCCGGAGCGTGCACGAGGGCACAAGCCTGGTCCGGCGGCCGACCTGTGGTCGCTCGGCGGGCTGCTGTACGCGGCGGTGGAAGGCGTTCCTCCGTACGACAAGGGGTCGGCGATCGCGACCCTCACCGCGGTGATGACCGAGGACGTCGAACAGCCGACGAACGCGGGTCCGTTGGAGAAGGTCATCTACGGCCTGCTCGCCAAGGACCCCGAGCAGCGGCTGGACGACGCGGGGGCGCGTGCGCTCCTGCTCGACGTGATTCACGCGCCCGAGGTCAAGGACGAGCCGGAGCCGGTCGACGCGACGAAGGTCGTGCCGTTGCCTCCGGTGCCGCCGGCCTTGGGGAAGCGGTTCGGGAAGGACAAGAGCAAGGGCAGGGGCAAGGGAGGCGTCGGCCGTGCGGCCGGGGCTGGTGCGGCCGGTGGCGGCGCCGCTGGTGCCGCTGGTGCGGGTGGCGCTGCGGGTGGCGCTGCGGCCACGTCTGAGGCCGCCGGGAGCTCCGAGACCGCTGGATCCTCCGTGGACTCCGGTGGCCGCAAGGGCGAGGAGGCCGCCGAGCGGCTGAAGGGTGCGCTCCGGTCGGTGCGGAAGGCCGCGGCTGCGGCTACCGCGCGGGGTGCGGGCGCGGGTGCGGGCACGGGTGCGGGCGCCGGGACGGCTGCTTCCGGTCCTGCTTCGCCCTCTGAATCCAATTCCAGTTCCAGTTCCAGTTCCAGTTCCAACTCCAAGTCCGGTTCTGGGGCTGGGTCTGGGTCTGGGGCCGCATCTGGTGCGGTGGCGGGGAAGCCGTCGCGTACCGGTGCGGCTGGGACGGCCGCTGCTGCTCCTGCTGCTGCCTCTCCTTCCACTCCGCCGCCTCCCGCGACTCCGCCGCGTGCGACGCCTCCCAAGGCCTCGCTCACCGACGTGGTGCCGCGGCGCACGCTCGTGATCATCTCGGTGGCCCTCGTGCTCGCGGTGCTCGGGACCGTGCTGGCCTTCGCGCTGAACGGCGGGGACGAGAACGGCGGGCAGGACAGCAAGAACGGCGGGGACAAGGCCGCGTCCAGCGGGGCCACCGCGGGCAGCGGTGAGAAGGACAAGGAGAAGGACCAGGGCGCCGGGAAGGACGACGGTGCCGAGAAGGACAAGGGCGACGCGGACAAGGGCACGGGTTCGGGGGCGAGCCCCGGCGCGGACGAGAGCAAGGATCCGGACGGCAGCGACGAGGGCAGCGGCAACGACCCCGGCAAGGAGCCGGGCGACGGTGCCGAGTCGACGTACAAGCACTCCCAGGGATTCTCGGTGGGCCTGCCCAAGGGCTGGAAGTATCAGTCCACGGCTGCCGCGGGCGCGCGTTTCACCGGGCCGAACGGGCAGAAGCTGCTGATCGGCTGGACCCCCACCCCGAAGTCCGACCCCGTGAGCGACTGGAAGAGCCAGGAGTCGTACATGGTCCGGTCGCAGTACAAGCGCATCCGGATAGAGAAGGTCGACTTCCGCGGCTGGAACACGGCCGACTGGGAGTTCACGTACGTCGACGGCGGCACGAAGTACCGCTCGATAGACCGCGGCTTCGTTGTCAACGACCACCTGGGCTACGGAATGATGTACACGGCCAAGGACGGCAAGTGGGGCAGCGACGAGCGCAAGGACGCGTGGCGGACCTTCACGAAGTCGTTCGAGCCGAAGAAGTAGCCGAAGAAGTAGCTGAAGAAGCAGCCGGAGGAAGTAGCCGAAGGAAGCAGCCAGCAGAAATAGCCAAGGGTCTCGGCGAGATCTCGCATCCCCTCAATGTGGTTTGCCTCCGGCACGTATCGTGAGTGACTGCGGACCGTACGCAGCCGCAACAAGGCGTTAGACGAACGGAATTGACCACCGGGCGGACGGGGGAGGCGTCGTGGACGAATACGCGGGGCGGGTACTCGCCGACCGCTATCGCCTGCCGCTGCCTCCTGCGGATGAGTACGAACTCGCGGAGACCCGCGCCTTCGACACGTACAGCGGGCAGGAAGTCCTGGTCAGGCAGGTGCCGTTGCCTGAGGTCGTCGACGCGGAAGTGCTTGAGCTCGATGAGCGGGACCTCCCGGAGGGTGAGCTTCCGGCCGGGTTCGTGAGCGCGGGGGCGGTGCGACGGCCGTCGGCGCGCACGACGCGCAGGCCGTCGGACCCGGCGGTGCGGCGCGCGATAGAGGCGGCGCAGGCCGCCGCGCAGATTCCCGACCATCCGCGGCTCGACCAGGTCTTCGACGTGTTCGCCGAGGGCGGTTCGCTGTGGATAGTCAGCGAGTTGGTGGCGGCGAGGCCGCTGGCCGCGCTGCTCGCGGACCGGCCGCTGAGCCCGTATCGGGCGGCGGAGATCGCGTCGGACGTGGTGACGGCGCTGCGGGTGCTGCACGCGCACGGCTGGGTCCACCGGAACATCACCGCCCGCACGGTCCTGGTCTGCGACGACGGCCGGGTGGTCCTCACGGGCCTGGCGGCGGGCGCGGCGGAAGAGGCGCTGTGCGGGTACGACCCTCGGCCCGAGGAGTACCTCGCGGGTTTTGAGGGTGGGGATGGGGGTGGGGACGACGGCTCGGGGCCCGACGCGGGTGAGGATGCGGGTGAGCCTGGCGGGGCCGATGCGCCTGGCGAGCCCTATGCGCCCGGCGCGGCTTACACGCCTGACGGGGCCTACGAGGTCGATGAGAGCGATCGTTCGCGTGGGCATGCCGCGATCGAGGCCGCCCCGGCCGCTGAGCCCGGGGGCGCTGTGCGGGCGACACGGTCCAACGCCATAGCCGCGTATCGCGCCGGGGCACGGGCCGCGGCGCGGGTGAGCGAGGAAGAGGGGCGGCGGGGCCGGGCATCGACGGGTGCGGAGTTGCCGGGGCCCCGGGACGGCGGGTCGTTCGGGGCGCGTGAGGGGCACGGGGCGTACGAGACGTACGAGACCTACGAGACGTACGAGACGTACGACGATGATGGGCCGCGTGGGTACGGCGCGGAGGGCGGGAACAGTGGTGAGGCCGAGGTTGCCGGGCGGATCATGGATCCGTATGGCGTCGGCGGTACGAAGCAGTGGCACGGGGCCGTGCCGAGGGGCGGAGGCGCGGGGGAGTCGAGTTCAGGTGCGGGCAAGGGCGTTGCCCCCGGCCGCACCACTCCTCCCCCCGCGGCTGCCGCTACACCCGCTACACCCGCTCCAGCCCCAGCCCCAGCCCCAGCCCCAGGCCCAGCTCCATCCCCAGCCCCAGCCCCAGGCCCATCCCCTTCGCCTTCCTCTTCCTCGTCCCCTCCCTCGTCCGGCCACAGCTACTGGGACGCCCTCGTCGCCGAGCGGAGCGGGGCCCGGCGCGGGCCCGCCACCGCTCTTGCCGCCGAGCGGGCCCGGCACGCACGTATGACCGTGGTCGGCGCCGTGACCGAGCGGTGGGCGCCCGAGCAGGCCGGGCCCGTGCACGAGAACTGGCAGCTCGCCCCGCCCATCGGACCCGCCACCGACCTCTGGGCGCTCGGCGCGTTGCTGTTCCGGGCCGTGCAGGGCCACGCGCCCTACCCGGAGGAGAGCACCTTCGAGCTCGTCCAGCTGGTGTGCGCCGAGCCGCCGGCCTTCGCGGAGGAGTGCGGTCCGCTCCGGCCCGTCGTCGAGTCGCTGCTGCGCCAGGACCCCACGGAGCGGCTCGACTTCGAGGAGCTGAACGGCTGGCTGCGGTCGCTGGTCCGCTCGGCGCCCGAGCCGGAAGCAGGCGCGAACGTCGTGCCCGCGCCGCCGTTCGACGCCAGGCGGCTGCCTGTCGTCCGCCGTCGCGGTGTTCTCGTACGTCGCAAGAAGCGGCGCGCCGCCGCGCCCGCCGACCCCGCCCCCATGCCGAACTCCCGGCAGAACGGGCGTCACAAGCACAAGCAGTCGAAGCAGTCGAAGCTGGCGAAGCAGCCCAAGCGAGGGCGGGAAGCCAGGCCGATGGCCAACGCGCCCTCGTCCGCGTTCGCCTCGGCACCCGCGCCCCCGCGCGCACCCGCACCTCCACGCGCGCGCGCGCCCAAGCGCAGCGGTACGGGACGGCCGCGCTCCCTGGGGCGCCTCCTGCTCCTCCTCATCCTGGTCGGGCTCGTCGCGGCGATCGCGTACGCCGTGGCCTTCATGCCCAAGTCGGGGGAGGACAGGGGCAGCGAGCGTGCCGGATCCGCCGGGGACCCCGGCAGCAGCTCAAGCGCCCGGCCCAGCGAGGACGGCAAGTCCGACAAGCCCAGCGACAAGCCGAGCGACAAACCCAGTGACAAGCCCAGCGACAAGCCGGAGAGGAGCCCCGACTCGCAGCAGCCGCAGACCAGCGGACCCGCGCTGCCGAAGGGCTTCACGCTCCGCAAGGACGCCGAGGGCTTCCGGGTCGCCGTCGCGAGCGGCTGGGACCGGCAGCCCAAGAACGGGCGGGGTCAGGTCCTTTACACGCAGGGCGACTTCGAGCTGATCGTCGTGCCGGGGCGGGACGGCACGGACGAGTACGGCAGCGACCCCATGAAGTACCAGCGCGAGCACGAGCGCGAGCTGCAGCCGTTCCGCGACTCGACCTGGGCGGAGTCCTCCGGGATGCGCAGGATCGATGTGGGTGGACGGGTCATGGGTGAGGGGCAGTTCACCTGGCAGGCCTCGGGCGGCGGCGAGATCTTCGTACGCAATCTCGCGATGATCGTCGGCGGGAAGTACCACGTCGTGCAGATCCGGGGACCTGAGGCCGAGCGGGACGAAGTGGACCGGTTCTACGAGCAGGCCTCGTCGACCTATCAGGTCACTGATTGAACCGTTGACCGGTTTCCCTCCCTCATCAGTCATCATGTGATGCATCGGGCACGGTATTTGACTGTTCCTGATCGACGTTTCGCGGAGCTTCTCGGCCGCGGGAGCGGCTCGGTGTCGTTGCGTCACGCGTCACAGTGAGGTCTCCGAGCACCCCCGGAGGTTCCCCGCACGCCACCGGCTCCCTAACCTGGGCCATGTCAGAACCATTGCGGGGGATCGTGAATCAGATGCAGGGCCTGCTCCTCGCGGGCCGCTACCGGCTCGGAGAGTCCATCGGGCGCGGTGGCATGGGACGGGTGTGGCGCGCGCGGGACGAGGTGCTGCACCGGGTCGTCGCCGTCAAGGAGCTGACGGCCGCGCAGTTCGTGCAGGAGGCCGACCGCGCGGTCCTTTTCGCGCGTACGCACGCGGAGGCGCGGGCCGCGGCCCGGATCAACCACCCCGCGGTCGTCACCGTCCACGACGTCCTCGAGTACGACGACCGGCCCTGGATCGTGATGGAGCTGGTCGAGGGCCGTTCGCTCGCGGACGCCGTCAAGGAGCAGGGCCGCATCGAGCCCGCCGAGGCCGCCCGCATCGGCCTGTGGACGCTGAAGGCCCTGCGCGCGGCGCACGCGGCCGGGGTCCTGCACCGTGACGTCAAGCCCGGCAACGTACTCCTGTCGAACGACCGGCGCATTCTGCTCACCGACTTCGGGATCGCCGCGATCGAGGGGGACTCGACGATCACGCGGACGGGCGAGGTCGTCGGCTCCGTCGACTATCTGGCGCCCGAGCGCGTCAGCGGCGCCAACCCGGGCCCTGCGTCGGACCTGTGGGCCCTCGGCGCCACGCTGTACACGGCGGTCGAGGGGAACTCCCCGTTCCGGCGCACGTCCCCGCTGGGCACCATGCAGGCCGTGGTCACGGAGGAGCCCGCGCCGCCCGAGTACGCGGGGGTGCTCGCCCCTGTCATCAGCGCGCTCCTCCGAAAGGACCCGGACACCCGGCCGACCGCGGAAGAGGCCGAGCTGATGCTCGCCGAGGCAGCGGAAGGGCGACAGCCGAGCGGGGCGCAGGCGTACGTGCCGACGCAGATCCACTCCACGTCCCAGCAGCAACAGCAACAGCAACAACAGCCGCAGCCCCAGCCCCAAGCGCAGACCCGGCACCAGCACACACCGCAGTACGGCCACCACTCGGTGGAGCCCGGCACTGTCGTCCACGGGAACAGCGGGACAGGAAACGGCCGCACAGGAAACGGCGCGACAGGAAACGGCACCGGCCTCAATTCCGCGCCCTACGACTCCGGCACCGTCGTCCACGGCACCCACCAGTCACACGAGGCACACCAGTCGCACCAGTCGCACCAATACCCGAGTCACCCTCCGAAGCGCCACAAGCGGGCCGCGATCATCGCGGTGGTCGCCGCGGCCGTGCTGCTCGGCGGCGGAACCGCGGGCTACCTGTACTACGCGGACGGCGACGACGGCCGTACGGAGCAGTCCAGTGACGGAGCGCCGGGCAAGGCGGTCGGCGGCATACCCAAGGACTGGCCGTTGGTGGAGGATGCCGAGGGCTTCAAGCTCAGGCTGCCCAAGGGCTGGGAGCGGGAAGCCGACGGAAATCAGATCGACTACACCCCGGACCACGGACGGCACTTCGTACGCATCAGCGTCGACCGCAACACGACGTGGGAGAGCCCCTACACGCACCAGCTGGACCTGGAGAGGAATCTGAAGGTCAAGCTGCCCGACTACAAGAGGCTGCAGCTTGATTCGAACACCTACCGCGATCGGACGGGCGCACTCTGGGAGTTCAGCTGGACGGCGGGGGCGAACGACACGACCGCGGGCCCGCGCCGCGCCATCTCACAGTCCTATCTCAGCCGTGGCGGCGTCGAGTACGTGATTTACATGTCGTCCCCCGCCGCCGACTGGGACAAGGCGCGCCAGCAGTTCGACGCGATACTCCGGGGCTGGGTGGAGGGCTGAGGCCCTGGCCCGCCGCCGGGGCGGCCGGGACGAGCGGCCTGAACCAGTCCGCCGCCCAGGTCCGGAGGGTCCGTTCGCACACGTGTGGGGCATGATGGCCGCATGGGGAGCGTGGGGGACAACGCCCGGGTCATAGCTGGCCGTTACCGTCTGGATGTGCGGCTCGGCAGGGGTGGCATGGGCGTCGTCTGGCAGGCCACTGATCAGTTCCTCGGCCGCCGGGTCGCCGTCAAGGAACTGGCGCTCGACGACACGCTCTCCGAATCCGACGCGATGCAGCAGCGCGAACGCACCTTGCGCGAGGCGCGGGCGGCGGCGCAGCTCCGGCACCCGCACATCATCGTCGTCCACGACGTCGTCGTGCAGAGCGACCACCCGTACATCGTCATGGAGTTGATCGAGGGCGGTTCGCTCGCCGGGCGGATCGCGCGTTCGGGCCCGATGAACGCGCGGGCCGTGGCCCGGATGGGCATCGATCTGCTCGGCGCGCTGAGCGTCGCGCACGCCGCCGGGGTCCTGCACCGCGACATCAAGCCCGCGAACGTCCTCATGGAGGAGGCGACCGGGCGCGTCGTCCTCACCGACTTCGGGATCGCGCAGGTCAGCGGGGCGACGACGCTCACGGAGATCGGGTCGTTCGTGGGCTCGCCCGAATACACCGCGCCCGAGCGCATGTCGGGCGAGCGGACGGGGCCCGAGTCCGACCTCTGGTCGCTCGGCGCGCTCCTCGTCGCCGCGCTGACCGGCGAGTCGCCCTTCCGGCGCGACTCGATCGGCGGCGTGCTGCACGCCGTCGTCTTCGACGAGATCCGCCCGCCGCCGGCCGCCGCACCGCTGCTGCCCGTCATCCTCGGCCTCCTCGAACGCGACCCGGACCGGCGGCTCGGGGCGGCGGAGGCGGTGCGGCTGCTGCGGACGTACGTCGAGACGGGGCGGATGCCGTCGACACCGGCGGGCCGGGCCGGCGGTCAGCCGTCGGCGCTGCCGGGCGGGCGGCTCGGCGGCTACACGCCCACCTACCGTGACCTGCCCACGCGTCCGCCCGCGCACCCGCCGGGGCCTTCCCGGGGCAGGCGCAGGGTCATGCTGATCGCCGCGGCGCTCGTGGCCGCGGTGGCCGGGGCCGGGGTGTCCGCCGCCGTCCTGCTGGGCAGGGACGACGACGGGAAGGGCGGTACGCCGTCGACGCCGGCCTCGCAGAGTTCGCAGACCGCGCAGACGGGGACGCCGAGCCCGTCGCCCTCGCCGACCCCGACGGTGACGGTCACGCGCGGCTCCCGCACACCGAAGCCCTCCACGCCCGAGGCCCCCGAGGGCTACCGCGTGGCGGAGGACCCCAGGGGCTTCACGCTCGCCGTGCCGGACGGCTTCACGCGCGAGCTGGACGGGCCCCGCACCTTCTACAAATCCCCCGGCGGCACCTACCGCATCGGCATCAAGGAGTCGGCCCCGGAGCCGGGCGGCCCGCTCGCCGTGCAGCGCCGCTCCGCCGCCAAGGGGCCGGAGAACAACCCCGGTTACCGGGACGGCGAGGTCAGCGAGACCTCGCACAACGGACGGCCCGCGGCCCTCTGGCAGTTCAGCTGGGACGGCTTCACGGAGGCGGAGGGTGCCCGGCACACGTACGACCTGTGCTGGGAGGAGGGCGGCCGGATGTACGACGTGTGGGTCTCGGCGCCGGTCGGCAAGGCCGAGCAGGGCAGGCGGTACTTCGACACGGCGGTGGACTCGTTCGTACGCCGCTGACGTCACGCCGTATGCCGCTGACGTCACGCCGTGCGTCGTTGCGGCTCGGCCCGGCGCATCACCCCTGTCACAAGTCGGTGACCCGAGTGGAAGCGGGGGCCTTCGGCAAGGTACTGATGTGGGCATGAGTAATGACGGGGGAGCCAACTACGGCCCGTACGAACCGACCAGTTTCGGACTGCAGCCTCCGCAGTCGTCCGTACCGGGGCAAGGTGGGCAGCAGGGTCAGGACGGGAACCCGTACGCCCAGCAGGAGCACCAGCACCAGCAGCCGCCGCACCAGCAGCAGTCACACACGCAGGTGTCGCACCCTCAGCAGCCGGCCGCGCCGACGCCGCCCCCGTCGCCCTACGCCCAGCCCACCCAGGTGGTGCCGAACCAGCCGTCCGAGCCGGACCCGGGCGCGGGCCGCCTGATCGCGGGCCGCTACCGCCTCCTCTCCAAGCTCGGCCACGGCGGCATGGGCACGGTCTGGCGCGCGAAGGACGAGACGGTGGACCGCGACGTCGCGGTCAAGGAACCCCGCATCCCCGACCACCTGCCCGAGCGCGAGCGCACCAACGTCTTCGAGCGGATGCGCCGCGAGGCGCGCGCCGCGGCCCGCCTCGACCACCCGGCCGTGGTCAACGTCCACGACGTGGCGGTCGAGGACGGCCAGCCGTGGATCGTCATGGAGCTGGTCCAGGGCCGCTCGCTCGGCGCCGCGCTCCAGGAGGGCACCCTGAGCGCCCGCGAGGCGGCCCGCGTCGGCCTGGAGGTGCTCGGCGCTCTGGACGCCGCCCATCAGGCGGGCATCCTGCACCGTGACGTGAAGCCGGACAACGTGATGCTGGGGCAGCACGACCGCGTCATCCTCACGGACTTCGGCATCGCCCAGATCGAGGGCGAGACGAACCTGACGGACACGGGCGGCTTCGTCGGTTCGCCCGAGTTCATCGCCCCGGAGCGGGTCCTCGGCCAGCGCCCGGGACCGGCATCCGACCTCTGGTCGCTCGGCGTGGTCCTCTACGCCGCGACGGAGGGCGTCTCGCCGTTCCGCCGCAACAACACCCCCGCGACGCTGCAGTCCGTCCTGAACGCGACACCCGCGGCCCCCGCTTCGGCCTCGGGCCCGCTGGCGCAGTCGATCAACGGACTCCTGGCCAAGGACCCGGCCCAGCGCCCGCGCGCGGCACAGGTCCGCGCCCTCCTGGAGGAAGCGGCGAAGCCGCCGGAGGTGGCGCCGACGCGGGTCGTCCAGGTCGGCGGGGGCGGTGCCTCGGGCGGCAAGGGCGTCACCCTCGGCCGGAAGTCCCTGATCAGCATCGGCGCGGTGGTCGTCGCAGCCGTGGTCGCAGGCGTCCTCGTGGTCATGAACCCGTTCGAGGCGGCCGAGGCGGACAGCTGGAAGCAGCACGAGGAGAAGGCGCTGGGCGTGACGCTTTCGGCACCGCCGGACTATGTGAAGTCCGAGCCGGACGGCTCTGTCGCGACGGAGCACTGGGTCAGGTACACCGACCCGAGCACCGCCATCTCGATCAACCTGAACCTGGAGAAGAAGTCCGAGGACAGCGCCGGTGAGATGGCGGGGTCCGCGGCCGCGCAGGCGTACAGCGACAGTGACGGGATCGAGAACGGCGACGACACGAACATGGCCGAGGATCCCGCTCCCCGGAGCAGAACGGTGAAGACCTCGTACAACGACCGGGAGTCCGCCGAGAACACGGTCACCTACGTCGACGACTCGGACTCGGATCAACTGAAGCCGCGCGAGGCCAAGGTCTTCTACTACAAGACCAAGTCCGGCGACATGTACAAGATGTGGATCGACTACCCGAGCAAGGGCGACTTCACCGAGCGCGGCCGTGAGGTCGCCAAGACCGCGATCGCCGAGCTGGAGATCAAGAACCTCTGACGCGGGCCCGTTCCGCGAGTGCGGTCCGAATTGGTGACCCGTTGTTGATCAACTCCGGCTAAGCCCCTGATCAGGTGCTTTACCGCCAGCGATCGCTGGCGCGGTGTGTGCACCCGGTGAAAGCTGATTACCGACGGGTACCCAAAACCTTGACCTGGGCCTACGCTCACCTCCATGACGGACTCGCAGGCCACCGCAGCGCCCCTCGGAACGAACCCGATAGCCACCGCCCCCGAAGGCGCGCGCACCGCCGCCGACGTGGTGACTCCCGAGCTGATCGCGCAGCTCACCCGGGATGTGATCGGCACGGGCCGGACGGCCAACCACCAGCCGTTCACCGGTGAGAAGCTGGCCGACCTGCCCGAGTCCACCCCCGAGGACGTGGCCACCGCCTTCGAGCGTGCCCGCGTGGCCCAGGTCGCCTGGGAGCGCACCCCGGTCCGCCGCCGCGCCGCGATCCTGCTCCGCTTCCACGACCTGGTGCTCCAGCGCCAGGCGGAGGTCCTCGACCTCATCCAGCTGGAGACCGGCAAGGCACGCCTGCACGCGCACGAGGAGCTGCAGGCCGTCGCCGTCGCCGCCCGGCACTACGGCCGCAAGGCCCCCGCGTATCTGAACCCCAAGCGGCACACCGGCGTCGTACCGACCCTCACGAAGGTCACCGAGAACCGTCAGCCGCGCGGTGTGGTCGGCCAGATCGCGCCCTGGAACTACCCCTTCGAGCTGTCCATCGGCGACGCCCTTCCCGCGCTCGTCGCGGGCAACGCGCTGGTGATGAAGCCCGACACGGAGACCTGCCTGACCGCCCTGTGGGCGCGGGACCTGATCATCGAGGCCGGGCTGCCCGCCGAGGTCTTCCAGGTCGTCCTGGGCGAGGGGCCCGTCGTCGGCCCCGAGATCGTCAAGCACGCCGACTACGTCTCCTTCACCGGCTCGACCCGCACCGGCCGCGAGGTCGCGCAGGGCGCCGCGGGCCGGCTCGTCGGCGTCTCGCTCGAACTCGGCGGCAAGAACGCCATGCTGGTGCTGCACGACGCCGACATCGACAAGGCCGCGGCGGGTGCCGTGCGCGCCTGCTTCTCGTCCGCGGGGCAGCTGTGCATCTCCATCGAGCGGTTGTACGTCCATGAGTCGATCGCGGACGAGTTCGTGGAGCGCTTCGCGGCGCGGACGAAGGCGATGCGGCTCGGCACGTCCCTCGCGTACGGAGCGGAGATGGGCTCGCTGGTCGGCGAGCGGCAGCTGGAGACCACCAAGCGGCACGTCGACGAGGCGGTCGCCAAGGGCGCCACGCTGATCGCGGGCGGCGTCGCACGTCCCGACATCGGCCCGTTCTTCTTCGAGCCGACGATCCTGGACGGCGTCGAGTCCCCGATGGCGGTGTGCGGCGAGGAGACCTTCGGGCCCGTCGTCTCCATCTACCGCTTCACCGACGAGAACGAAGCGGTCGAGCTCGCCAACTCCACGTCGTACGGCCTGAATTCCTCGGTCTGGACGAAGGACGGCAGCCGCGGCCGCAAGATCGCGGCCCGCCTGCGCACCGGCACGGTGAACGTGAACGAGGGCTTCGCGCCCGCCTACGGCAGCGTGCAGTCGCCGATGGGTGGCATGAAGGACTCGGGCCTCGGCCGCAGGCACGGCTCCGAGGGCATCCTGAAGTACACCGAGGCGCAGACCGTCGCGCACCAGCGCCTCATGCCGCTCGCGCCGTCCTTCGGCATGGACGACGAGAAGTACGCGGCGTTCATGAGCCTGAGCCTGAAGGTCATGAAGTCCCTGCGCCTGCGCTAGGCCAGGGGCCCGGAGTGGGTCCTCAAGAGCCGTTCTCTAAGGGTTAGTTCTCAACGAGGAGAGTCGATGTCACAGGAGAGCTCTGTCCAGAAACAGCCGGACAGTGAGGCGGGTGGACGCGGCGGGCCCGGCGAAGCGTCGTACGACTACGACGTCATCGTCGTCGGGTCCGGCTTCGGCGGCTCCGTCTCCGCCCTGCGCCTGACGGAGAAGGGCTACCGCGTCGGCGTGCTCGAAGCGGGGCGCCGCTTCACCCGTGAGTCGCTCCCGAAGAACTCCTGGGACCTCAAGAACTACCTCTGGGCGCCGGCCCTCGGCCTCTACGGCATCCAGCGCATCCACCTGCTGGGCAACGTGATGGTGCTCGCGGGGGCGGGCGTCGGCGGAGGTTCGCTGAACTACGCGAACACGCTCTACGTACCCCCCGCGCCGTTCTTCAACGACCCGCAGTGGAAGGACATCACGGACTGGCAGAACGAGCTCGCCCCCTACTACGAGCAGGCCAAGCGCATGCTCGGGGTGCGGCTCAACCCGACCACCACACCGTCCGACGTCCACCTGAAGGCGACCGCCCAGGCCATGGGAGTGGGCGACAGCTTCCACATGGCGCCGGTCGGCGTCTTCTTCGGCGACGAGCAGGACGCCTCGGGTACTTCAACGGCTCGGCCCGGCGCGGAAGTTCCCGACCCCTACTTCGGAGGCGCGGGCCCCTCGCGCAAGGCCTGCACCGAGTGCGGCGAGTGCATGACGGGCTGCCGGCACGGCGCGAAGAACACCCTCAACGAGAACTACCTCTACCTGGCGGAGAAGGCGGGCGCCGTCATCCACCCGATGACGTCCGTCGTCACCGTCACCGAGGACTCGCGGGGCGGGTACGCCGTCGCCACCCTGCCCACCGACGCCAAGCGCAAGGGCAAGGGGCGTACGTTCACGGCGCGCGAGGTCGTCGTCGCCGCGGGCACCTACGGCACGCAGACGCTCCTGCACCGCATGAAGGACACCGGCCTGCTCCCGCGCATATCGGGGCGGCTCGGCGCACTGACCCGCACGAACTCCGAGGCCCTGGTCGGCTCGCAGACCACCGACCGCCGCTACCGCAAGCAGCACGGCATCGAGAAGGCGGACTTCACCAAAGGCGTCGCGATCACCTCGTCGATCCACCCGAACGACTCCACGCACATCGAGCCCGTCCGCTACGGCAAGAAGTCCAACGCGATGGGCGGCATGACGATCCTGCAGGTGCCGTACAGCATCAAGGGCGGCAAGGCGCGCGTCACGGGATGGCTCGGGAACGTCGCCAAGCACCCCTGGCTGATGGTCCGTTCGCTCTCCAACCGGCGCTGGTCGGAGCGGACCATCATCGGCCTGGTCATGCAGACGCTCGACAACTCCCTGACCACGTACCGCAAGGAGAAGGGCATCGGCAAGGGCCTGCTGACCGCACGGCAGGGCCATGGCGCGCCCAACCCGACGCAGATCCCCGAGGCGACCGAGGCGGCGACGCTGCTCGCCAAGGAGATCAACGGCTTCGCGGGTTCGAACGTCGGCGAGCTGATGGGCACCCCGCTGACCGCGCACTTCCTGGGCGGCTGCCCGATCGGCGACAGCGCCGACACCGGGGTCATCGACCCCTACCACCGCCTCTACGGCCACCCCGGCATCTCGGTCGTCGACGGCGCCGCGGTCTCCGCGAACCTGGGCGTGAACCCCTCCCTGACGATCACCGCGCAGGCCGAGCGCGCGATGTCGTTCTGGCCCAACAAGGGCGCCGAGGACACACGTCCCGAGCAGGGCGCACAGTACGTACGCCTCGCCGCCGTCGAGCCGAAGTCCCCTGCGGTACCGGCCGGCGCGTTCGGCGCGCTGAGGCTTCCCTTCCTGGGGATGCCCGCGGTGCCGGCCAAGAAGTAGTCAGGGCGGCCACCGCGGCCGCGTACGCGAAAGGACCTGCGCCCCCCTCCGAGCGCAGGTCCTTTCGCGTGCTTCAGGTGCCGCTGAGCGGCGTGCCGTTTCCGGCGTACCGACGCACGTGCTTACGCGGTGGCGTCGGCCTTCTTGCGGCGGACGACGAAGACCGCACCCGCACCGGCGATGACGGCGACACCGCCGACGAGGCCGATGGTCGGCAGCATGGAGCTGGAGCCGGTCTCGGCGAGGTTGCCGGTGGTCGGGATCTCCTTGGCGCCGCCCTGGGGGGCCGTGCCACCGGTGGGCTTCTTGCCGCCCTTGTTCTCCTCGGCCTTGCCCGGGTTCTCGTTGTCGCTGCCGGCCTTCAGGACGGTGAACTCGTAGAACGCGAACGCGTTGTGCACGCAGTTCTGCTCGGAGTCGAGGTAGCCGCCGAGGCCGAGCGCGTAGCCGTCACCGGCCGGGGCCTTGGCGCTGACGTTGACGCGCAGCTTGATGTCGACCTTCTCCTTGGCACCCAGCTCGGTGGTGCCGAAGTACAGGCCGCCCGAGACCTCGTCCGCGATGGACTCCCAGGCCTTGGTGTCGGGGTTGAAGTACTGGATCTGCGCGTAGTTGGCGAGCCAGTCCTTCTCGTCCTCGCTCTCCGTGAAGTTGTCCACGGCGGCGAGCCACTGGACCTCGCCGAGGTCCTCGTCGCTCGGGTTCGAGGCGGTCAGCTTGAACTGGTGCCAGCCGCTGCCCGCGACGATCTTGCCGGGCAGACCCGAGAGGCCGAGCTCCAGCTTCGAGTCGTCGTCCACGCCGTCATCGTCGACCGCGCAGTCCGTGGGCTCCGCGGTCGGCTCGTCGGTCGGCTCTTCCGTCTCGGTGGGCTCCTCGGTCGGCTTGCCCGTCTCGGTGGGCTTGGCCGTCTCCGTGGGCGTCGCCGTCTCGGTCGGCTTGGCCGTCTCCGTGGGCTTGGCCGTCTCGGTCGCCGTCTCGGTGGGCTCGGCCGTCTCGGTCGGCGTGGGCGTGTCGGTGGCCGACGCGGTCGGAGTCGGAGTGGTGTCCGGGGTCGCGAAGGCGGCAGGGGCCGACAGCAGCGCGATCGGGGCTATGGCAGCGGTCGCGGCCGCGGCGGCCATGACACGGCGAAGCTTCATGAAGACCTCAGGTAGTCCGGCGTAGCACCTGGTGAGCGCTACGGAGGTGGAGGCCTCCGCGGTGGGGGCGCGGGTGTGGCCGTTGTTACGCATGCATGACCTGCGTCTGCTGTGAATGGTTGTCCTGGAACTCACAGAATTCTTATGTGGCTTGGATCACAGAGCTTGTGCGGCCGTCACCGGGTGCCGTAGAAATTCCCCCGCTCTACGGTGATCCGCCGGGAGCAAGGGGCAGCGGGAGGGGGCGGCGTGGCGGAGCCGGACGAGAGACCGGGCGGCATGCGGGACGGGGAGCCCGGCGAGATGCCGGATGCGATACCGGACGACGTGTGGGAGCGGTTCGAGCGCGACAGTCTGCGCGACATCCGTTCGTCGGCGCCGAAGGAGCCGTCCGCGCGGGCGCGCATGGTGGCCGAGCGGCTGCGACGTCTTGACGAGGAGGCGGCGCGCCAACAGGCCGCGGAGTCACGGGCGTTGGGCCGCAGGCGCAGGAAGCGCAAGGCGGCGAAGGGGGAGGGCGCCGCCGGGGCGTGGCGGCCGGACGAGTGGCGGTCCGCGCCGACCGGGCCGCGGCGCAGCGGGCGTTCGGAGCGCAGCCGCCGGGTGTGGAGCGTGGTGATCGTGGTGGGCTGCATGGCGCTGGCGATCGTGGTCCTGAGCCCGTTCCGGTTCTGGATCTGGCAGTAGCGGGAGCTGGGAGCGGTGGGACTTGCCGGCAGTGGGAACCGCCCGTAACGATCTTCCGTCGTAGAAGGGGTGCGGGTGACTCCGCATGAGCGGGTGACCCTGCATGGACGGGTGACCCCGCACTGTGTGAGACGAAAATGGGGGAGCGGGAACGTGAAGTCGGCTGTGTCGCGTGGCGTGGTGGCTGTTTCGACCGTGGCGGTGCTGGGCCTGACGGCGGCGTGCAGTGGTGGCGGTAGCAGTGATGGCGGCAGTGGCGGCGACGGCAAGGGCGAGAAGTCCGGGCAGGCGGACACGACCTCCGCCACCGCGAAGCTGGAGAAGGCGGCTCTCACCTCGGGCGACGTGAAGAAGTACGAGGTCGCGAAGGAGTCCGCAGAGGGCAAGGGCAAGGCCGAGGACAAGGGCAAGGGCACGCCGTCGGCGGGACGTGTGAACCCGGCCGACTGCCGCCCGCTGTCCGAGATGCTCACGGCCGCCGCCCCGCCGAAGTCGAAGGCGCACGTCAGTCGCACGCTGACCAGCACCGATGTCGCGGAAACCACCACGACGGAGGTCGTGCTGCTGGCGTACGGCCAGACCGATGCCGAGAACACCATGGACACGCTGCGCACGGCGACGAAGTCGAAGAAGTGCGCCACGTTCGGCGACGGCGGCCACCGCTACATCGGCGTCCGTCCGCAGCCCGCGCCGGTCGGCGGCGACGAGGCGGTCTCGTACAAGCTCGCGAGCCGGGCCGGTGAGTTCCTCGACCGGGACCGCGTCACCGTCGTGCGCAGCGGCTCGACGCTGATCGCTTTCCGTGCCTCGAACGTCTTCGACCCGGAGTCGGCCAAGGCCGACGAGGAGGGCGAGGCCGCCGGGCTGCCCGAGAAGTTCCGTGACGGCGTGACGGCCGACCCGGAGGTGGCCGAGGCGATCGTCGACGCGCAGCTCGCGAAGCTGGCCGAGGTCGGGAAGAGGTAGCGGCGCCCGGAGGGGCGAAGGCGGTGGAGTGAGGAGCGAAGGGCCCCGCGGGACGGATCCGCGGGGCCCTTGGCTGTCAGCACCGACGTCAGGGCAGCGTCGGTGCCGCGGAGCGGCGCCGGGGGGAGTGCGCCGCGGGCCTGAGGGGCGCCGGTGGCCGACCCGGCGCGCGAGGGGCGCACGGGGGGCGCTCTAGTGGTCTCGACCAATGGCAATGAAGTTGTGGACTGCCGGACGTGCGGCCAGTCCTGCTAGGCATCGTGCTCGATGCGCCGTGGCGCGCGCAACCGGTTCGACATGATCCGGACGAACGGGGACAGCCGGGCCTTTTCGAGGGAACAGGGGACGGTCGGGGACTGTTCGAGGGGACGGTCGGGGACGGTTCGGGGGACGGGGAAGGCCGGTCGGCTCCGGGCGTCCCCGAAGCCGACCGTTCCCTGGGTGACCGGGCTGCTGTCCCCTGCCGTCCGGTCACGTCTCTGGAGCGAGGTCCCACGGCGCACACGAGGTGTGCGCCTCATCGCTCCAGCGGAGCCACGCGTGGTTTTTCCGTGCCCGCCCCTGGCTGGCACGGACATCGGGACCAACGAAGCCGCTCCGGGCCCGGTCACGCGCCGTACGGGTGAGAGCGGACCCGAACTCAGGTCCGGGGGCGGTCCGGGGTGTTCAGACCCGGCCCCTGCACAGCTCCAGGAGGGTCATCGCGAGCGACGTACCGGGCTTGCCGAGCGCGTCCCTGTAGTGGCCGAGGACCTCCATCTCGCGCGAGAGGTTGACGCGACGGCCGCCCGAACCGATCCGGGCCTCCTGGATGACGGCCGACACGGCCATCCGTTCCTGTACGAGACCGATGATGCGGTCGTCGAGTGCGTCGATGCGGTCACGCGCGCCCTCGATCACATCGGCGGCCTCGGGGGTGCGGGCGCCGGTCTTGTCGGTCGTGGTGATGGTCATCTGGGGCTCCTCATCGGATGCGGATCTCGGATGGAGTGCCCCGGAGCGACAAGGCCCGGAAATGACAGAACGCCCCGGGCCTTGTCGGCCCGGGGCGCCTGGGAAGTCGCTTGTCAGTGGATCAAGCAGCTCGACCATGGCAGCCGGCGGGCCGGTTGCCATAGGTAAAGAGGAAGCTGAGGTGCTTGGTCACGAGGACAGTATGCCCCCAGGCGCGCGTGCCTGGTCAACACGGGTTCCGCCGCGGCTCGGATGCTGAGACGCCCCGCATCGCCCCGCATCGCCGCGGGCTCGCGGGCACCGGCTCCGTCGGATGCGACGAAGGGGGTGCCCGCGAGCCCGTTAGAATCGACAAAACAGATCCCTGCTCACGCACGAGCCCCAGCTCACGCTCAATGCCGGAAGGCCGCCGCCGTGCCATCAGCGTCCCCCGCTGCCGCCGCCCCCGACACCGTTCTGGTCGTCGACTTCGGAGCGCAGTACGCCCAGCTCATCGCCCGCCGCGTCCGCGAGGCCCGGGTCTACAGCGAGATCGTGCCGAGCACCATGCCGGTCTCCGAGATGCTCGCGAAGAACCCCGCCGCGATCATCCTCTCCGGCGGCCCCTCGTCGGTGTACGCGGACGAGGCGCCCAGCGTCGACCGCGCCCTGTTCGAGGCGGGTGTCCCCGTCTTCGGCATGTGCTACGGCTTCCAGCTGATGGCGACCACCCTCGGCGGCACCGTCGACAACACGGGCGCGCGGGAGTACGGCCGCACCGGCCTGCACATCTCCAAGTCCGGCTCGACCCTCTTCGAGGGCACCCCGGACGAGCAGTCCGTGTGGATGTCGCACGGCGACGCGTGCAGCGCGGCGCCCGAGGGCTTCACCGTCACCGCGTCCACGGACGTCGTGCCGGTCGCGGCCTTCGAGGACGACGAGAAGAAGCTGTACGGCGTGCAGTACCACCCCGAGGTCATGCACTCCACGCACGGCCAGCAGGTGCTCGAGCACTTCCTCTACCGGGGCGCGGGCCTGAAGCCCGACTGGACCACCGGCAACATCGTCGAGGAGCAGCTCACCGCGATCCGCGAGCAGGTCGGCACCAAGCGCGCGATCTGCGGCCTCTCCGGCGGCGTCGACTCCGCCGTGGCCGCCGCCCTCGTGCAGAAGGCCATCGGTTCGCAGCTGACCTGCGTGTATGTCGACCACGGTCTGATGCGCAAGGGCGAGACCGAGCAGGTCGAGAAGGACTTCGTCGCGGCCACGGGCGTGCAGCTCAAGGTCGTCGACGCACAGGAGCGCTTCCTGACCGCGCTTGCCGGGGTCTCCGACCCCGAGCAGAAGCGGAAGATCATCGGCCGCGAGTTCATCCGCGTCTTCGAGCAGGCCCAGGCGGAGATCGTCGCTGAGGCGCCCGGTGACCAGCCCGTCGAGTTCCTCGTCCAGGGCACGCTCTACCCCGACGTCGTCGAGTCCGGCGGCGGCTCCGGCACCGCCAACATCAAGTCCCACCACAACGTGGGCGGCCTCCCCGAGGACCTCGAGTTCCAGCTGATCGAGCCGCTGCGCCAGCTCTTCAAGGACGAGGTGCGGATGGTCGGGCAGGAGCTCGGCCTGCCGGACGAGATCGTCCAGCGCCAGCCCTTCCCGGGCCCCGGCCTCGGCATCCGCATCGTCGGCGATGTCACCAAGGAGCGTCTGGACCTGCTCCGCGAGGCCGACGCGATCGCTCGCGAGGAGCTGACCGCGGCCGGTCTCGACCGTGAGATCTGGCAGTGCCCCGTGGTGCTGCTCGCCGACGTGCGCAGTGTAGGCGTGCAGGGCGACGGCCGGACGTACGGCCACCCGATCGTGCTGCGGCCCGTCTCGTCCGAGGACGCCATGACGGCCGACTGGACGCGCATGCCGTACGACGTCCTCGCGAAGATCTCCACGCGCATCACGAACGAGGTCGCCGACGTGAACCGCGTCGTCCTCGACGTGACGAGCAAGCCGCCGGGCACCATCGAGTGGGAGTAGTCCTCCCGGCGGGAGCCGTCCCGCAGCGCTGATACGGCGCCGTCCACCGAGGTGGGCGGCGCCGTTCGCGTACGTCAGGTCCGCCTGGTCGTCCGCGCCGGCGCCCCCGGCTTCCACAGCTGCACCGCCAGATACTTCTCGTCCTCGATGTACGTGCGGACCACCTCCGTCAGCTCCGTGCGGAAGAGGTGGAACGCGTCCGGGTCCGGCGGGTTCACGTCTCCCGTGTACCGCGCGATGAGCTCGGGGTCCTCGGCCTTGACCGCCCGCCCGGAGATCCGGATGTCGCCGCCGGCCATCTCCGTGCCCGGCCCCGGGTTCGCCTGGAGCGAGAAGCGCGGATCGCGGAGCAGGTCGAGCGCTTTCATCGAGTTCGGCATCATGCCGAGCCACAACTCCCCGTACAGGAAGCGGACTTCGAGCCCGGTCGTGCGTGGTGATCCGTCCTTGCGGAGTGTGGCGAGGGTGTGGTGCGTGAACAGGCCGAACCGCTCCTCGGCGGTCCGCGCGAAGGCGGGTTCTGCTGCGCTGAAGGCTGCCCAGTTCGTCGTCATACGGCGAGTGTCCCGCCGATACCCGACATCTACTGTCCGGCATGACGCGCCGACCCCTGTCCGGCATGACGCGCCGACCCCTGTCCGGCATGACGGGCCGACCTCTGTCCGGCATCGCGCCCCGATTGCGCACTCTCTTCACAGGGCACCCCTGTCTTCCTGCGCTGACCGGCGGTAACTTCCGCTCCGTACAGCCAGGGATGGAGGACACATGCAGGCGCCCACACCGATACCCGTCGAGCGGTTGCAGTTCGCGATGCCGCCGGTGCACGACTCGTTGGCGGAGGAACGGCGTTACCGCAAGGAACGGCTCGCCGGGGCGCTGCGGATCTTCGGACGGCTCGGATACGAGGACGGGGTGTCCGGGCACATCACGGCGCGGGACCCGGAGCACGAGGACTGTTTCTGGGTGAACCCCTTCGGGATGCCCTTCAAGCACATCACCGTGGGCGATCTGGTCCTCGCCAACGCGGAGGGGCAGGTCGTCGAGGGGCGCCACCACGTCAATCAGGCCGCCTTCACCGTCCACGCGCAGGCGCACCTGGCGCGGCCAGACGTCGTCGCCGTCGCGCACTGCCACTCGCTGCACGGCCGCGCCCTGTCCACACTCGGCGAACTCCTGGACCCGATCACGCAGGAGTCCTGCGCCTTCTACGAGAGCCACGCGCTGTACGACGGCTACACGGGCGTCGTCGTGGACTCGGACGAGGGCCGGCGGATCGCCGCCGCGCTCGGCGATCACAAGGCCGTCATCCTGCGCAACCACGGGCTGCTCACCGTCGGCGACTCCGTCGACGCCGCCGCCTGGTGGTTCCTCACGATGGAGCGCTCCTGCCAGGTCCAGCTGAGCGCGCGGGCCGCGGGCAGGCCGATCCTCATCGGCCACAAGCAGGCGGTGGCGACGCGCGAGCAGCTCGGCAGCGACCTCGTCGCGTGGATCAACTACCAGTCCCTGTGGCAGGACATCAGCCGCAGCGAACCGGACCTGCTCGCCTGAGCCGTTGACCTCGGACGTCAACACGGGCGCGGCGCGTTCACCCTCGCTGACCTGACCCGGGGAACCCGATCGCCTTCCAGTACGGCACAATCCCCTTTCATCGCAAGGAAGTTCACGTTTCGGTGCTCGAACGAGGGCGGGGAAGGCGGCGTACGCGGTGGCGGTGCAGGAGGCGCGGCAGGGCGCACACGGGGGCGGCTGCACATGCGGCGACTGCCCGCACGGTGCGCGCGAGGGGCATCGGCGTGCCGTGGCCGCATTCCTCGCCAAGCGCGACGAGCTGGCGGTGGGGCAGGGGCTGCCCCCGGCGGTCGCCCACTCGACGGGCGCTTCGCGGCAGTGGGTGTCGGACGAGCTGACCCAGTCCGCGCGCGACGTCGCCGAACGAGGCCGGGCCGAGGGCCAGGCCTGGCTCGGCCTGCTGTGGCGGCGCACCGCGGGTGTCGTCTGGGTGGCTGTGGGCGTCCTGCTCCTGGTCCAGGCGCTCACCGCGATCGGCACCGGGTGGACCCTCGCCCGCACCGCCGGAGTACTCGCGGCCGTGGTCGTCGGCGGTCTGCTGACCGGCGCCGGATATGTGCACCGGGCGCGCGGCGGGATCCTCGCGCCGTTGATCGGCGAGGACAACCGCCTCTCCACCTCCCGCGCGGTGGCCGCCTGTTGGGTCCTGCTCGTCGTCTTCGCCGTGCTCGTCCTGGTGGGCGAGCTCGCCGGGGCGTCCGGGCACCGCGAGCGGGACGAGCTGATCGCCGGGCTCGACCTCGCCCGTGCCGCGGGCGCCGTGACCGTCCTCGCCGTGGTCTGCGGGGTCGCCGTGCTCGTCCGCCGCGTGGTGGGCCTGCGCGTCCTTGGCCAGCGGCTGCAGAAGGTGCCCGCCGACCGCCCCCGGGCCGCCGACCTGCTCACCGACGACGCGGGCCGCGGCAGCTTCGCGGACGCGCAGTACGTCCTGGTCAGCGCCGTCGCCATGATCTTCGCCGCCGTGCGCCTCGCGCGCCGTCCCGAGCAGCTGCCCGACCTGCCGTGGGGGCTTGCCCTCCTCGTCCTGGTGTCGGCGGCCACATACCTCGCGGGCAAGTACGCCGAGGGCGGCCGGCCCGTGATCCTCTCCGTGGTGCGTGCCCGCGAGGCGGGCGACCTCGACGCCCCCATCCGCACGGGCGACGACATCGAGATCCGCGGCGCCGGATTCGTGCCCCCGGGCGCGCAGACCGCCGATCGCCTCGCCCGTATGGTCGTTCGCATCGGAACCGTGCACGTCCATGTGCCGCTCGTCCCCGTGCCGGGCGGTTTCACCAACCCGGCCGACGCGGCCCTGACCGTCCCCGTCCCGGTGGACGTGGAGCCGGGGCGGGTCGACGTCCAGGTGATCACGGCCGCGGGCGTGGAGACGAACCGCTGCACGATCGACGTCACGGACTGAGCACCTCGGCTCTGCGCCGGGCCGGTCCTCGCGAATTCGATGCAAGCCACTGAGCAGGCCCCCCTGTTCGTACGTATCGTCAGATGACGGGTCCATGGGCGAAGCGGGTCAACGGGAGAGGCGGCGAGAGCGATGGCTCACGGCATGCGTACCGACAGCCACACCAGCTACGTCAGAAGCAGCGGCTGGCGGGAGAGCGCTTCCCGATACGCCCTGCTCCCGCTCCGGGTCTTCCTCGGTGTCACCTTCATCTACGCGGGCCTGGACAAGCTCACCGACAGCGCCTTCATGTCGGCCAGTGGCGCTGGCTCCATCGGCGAGATGATGGAAGGCGTCCGCGACATCTCCGCCATCCCGGCCCTCGTCGACCTCTCCCTCAAGAGCCCGGTCGGCTTCGGCTACGCCATCGCCATCGGTGAACTGGCCGTCGGCATCGGCACCCTCGTGGGCCTCTTCGCCCGGATCGCCGCGCTCGGCGGTGCGCTGATCTCGCTCAGCCTCTGGCTGACCGTGAGCTGGTCCACCGAGCCCTACTACTACGGCAACGACCTGGCCTATCTGATGGCCTGGCTCCCGCTGATCCTCGCGGGCGCCTCCATCTTCTCGCTCGACGCGATGCTCGCGGCCCGACGCAAGTACGGGTCGGGGCTCGGCTGAGCCGCGGGCCGGGCTGGGCAGGCAGGGCAGGGCCAGGCTGGACCGGGCTGGGCCGGGCTGGGTCGGCTAGGCGTCCCTGGAGCCGTCGACCGGGCGGTCGGCTATCCGGTCCGCTGTGCTGTCCGTCGTCCGGCCCGAGGTGCGGTCCGCCGTGCGGGCGGTGGGCCGGCCGCGTATCCCGTAGGACACGGCTGCCGCCGCGCCGCCGAGCAGCAGACCCGCCAGCATGAGCGGGAACGCCACGAACCACGGTGTGTCCCAGATACCGCCCGCGTCACCCGCGTAGGCGATGGCCGCCATCAGCAGGAACAGACCGAGGACCAGCTTGCCGGGATGGAACTCATGACGTAGCACGGGTCACCTCCACCTGTCCGATGCCCACCTCGACGTGCAGCTCCAGCGTGCCGCCGTCCTTGCTTCCCGCAGGCGGGTTCAGCGTCACCGTCTTCTCCTTGCCCGGAGCGATGTCCACGTCCCCCTTGCGGTCCTCCGGCAACTGGATGTCGCCGATGCCCACTTCCACGTCCAGCTCCACCGTGCTGTTCTTCGGCACGATCACCTTCATCTGCCCGGCCCCCACCTCGGCACTGGTGCTCAGCGTCTCGCCCTTGCCTGGACCGGCCCGGGTCAGGTCGAGCGTGCCGAGGCCAGTCCCCAGTTCATACCGAGGCTCGACCTGTTCCGCCGCGGCCGGTTTCCACTCCGTCTCCGCCCAGGTGGTGCTGATGTCTTTGGGCAGTGCGGCCGAGCCCGCGAGCAGCCCCGCCGTGATCACCGCGAGCACGATCGAGCCCACGCCGGTGCGCCCGAGGAAGGCGCTGAGAGCGATACCGATGCCGAACACGGCCAGGGCGAGGGCGAGGCCGGTCTGCAGGCTGGTGCCGAGCGGCTGCTCCTCCCACGTGAGGCCGGTGCCCAGACCGCCCGCGAGCAGCGCTCCCAGAAAGACGAAGCCGCCGATCCAGCGCGGACCGCGCTGCTTGGGCCGGGGCGCCACCGCGGGCTCCCGCGGACGTATCCGCCCGTGCGGGGGGTCCGGCTGATACTGGACGGCCACTCCCTCGGGCCCCCAGAAATAGCCCGAGATCCCGTCGTGCGTGCCGTCCTTGACGATCGGATCCCGCCACCACGAAGGCGCACCGGCCACCGGAGGCGCCTTCGCCTCGGGCGGGGCGTCCGCCACGGCCTGGGCCGCCACCGGATCGGGGTCGGTCGTGCCGCGCTGCTGCGACCAGTACCCCGCGCCCGCGAGGAGCAGGGCGAGGACGGCCGCGAAGGTGAGCGCCCCGCCGTTGTTCAGCAAGGAGAGGAAGACGCCGCAGCCGACGAGCGCGAAGAGCACGGCCGTCAGGGCCTGGCCGTCCACACGGCCGGAGAGGAGCCTGCGCGCCTCGTTCTCCTCCTCGTCCTCGAAGGGGACGAAAAGCCACACGAAGCCGTAAAAGACAAGACCGAGCCCGCTGGTGACGGAGAGGAGCGCGAGCCCGATCCGGAAGATCACCGGATCCATGTCGCAGTGCTGCCCGAGACCCGCGCACACGCCGCCCAGCTTCTTGTGCCGGCGGTCGCGGCGGAAGGCCCGCACGACCATCGGCCCGCCCGGCTTCTGCGCCGTGGCGGTGAGAGGATCGCGCGGCGCGGCCTGCGGGCCCGTCCCGGCGGGCTGCTCGTCTGTCATGTGTCCATGGTGACGGGCCGGAGGCCACCGCGGCAGTCGGGACAACCCTGGCCGAACCCTGAGATCGCCCCTGACACGCCCCTGCCCCGGCCTCCGCACCCCTGCGTCCGGGGCGGAGATCAGGGACGTCTCGGGGGTCAACCCTGATGCCCGCGCCCGCGTACGCGTGTGAATATCGGAGACATGCCGGAAGCCGCAGCAGTATCCATCGAAGACGAGCGGCCGCTGCGAAAGCTCTACCGCAGCGGTGACGGCCGTTGGCTCGGCGGGGTCGCGCGCGGCCTCGCCGGTCACCTCGGTCTGCCCGTCGTCTGGGTGCGGCTGATCTTCGTCGGCCTGTCCATGGCGGACGGGTTGGGCGCGCTGCTGTACGCGGCGTTCTGGTTCTTCGTGCCGCTGGGCGTCGGCGGGGTCGACGCCCAGCGGCCGCCTTCCGCCGTGACCACCGAGACGGCACCTGACGGACGCCGCAGACTCGTGGCCCGCAAGCCGGACAAGGGCCAGCTCGTCGCGCTGCTCGCGATGGTCGTCGTCGCCATGGTCTTCGTCGGCAATGTGGATCTGGGCAGCTCGACCAAGGCCTATATCTTCCCGACGCTGCTCGTCGCCGCCGGTGTCGCGCTCGTCTGGCGGCAGGCCGACAACGCCCGCCGGGCCCGCTGGATGGCCGTCGGCCGCCGCAGGCGCACCCTGACCATCGCCCGCGCGGGGGCCGGAGTGCTGCTCGTCGGCGCCGGTGTCAGCGGCATCGTCGTGCTGCAGGGCTCCACCTCGCACCTCAGCTCCGTGCTGCAGGCCGCGCTCGCCGTCCTCGTCGGCGTCGCGCTGCTCGCCGGCCCCTATCTCGTGCGCATGATGCAGGACCTCTCCGAGGAGCGGCTGATGAGGATCCGCGCGCAGGAGCGGGCGGAGGTCGCCGCCCATGTGCACGACTCGGTCCTGCACACCCTGACCCTGATCCAGCGCAACGCCGAGAACGCCTCAGAGGTGCGCCGCCTGGCCCGCGCCCAGGAGCGAGACCTGCGCCAATGGCTCTACAAACCGGAGGGCACGGGCAAGGACGAGGCGGACGAGCCCGACACCCTCGCCGAAGCGGTCCGGCGCAATGCCGCGGAGGTGGAGGACAAGCACGGAGTGCCCATCGAGGTCGTCATAGTCGGCGACTGCCCGCTCGACGACCGGCTGACCGCGCAGATGCAGGCCGCGCGGGAAGCAATGGTGAACGCCGCCAAGTACGGTGGCGAGGGCGGTGCGGTGCAGGTCTTCGCCGAAGTCGAGGGGGAGACGGTGTTCGTCTCCGTCCGCGACCGTGGCCCCGGCTTCGATCTGGATTCCGTGCCGGACGACCGCATGGGCGTACGAGAATCGATCATCGGCCGTATGCAGCGCAACGGCGGCACGGCGCGGCTGCGCGCGGTGCCGGGGGGCGGCACGGAAGTCGAGCTGGAGATGGAGAGGACGGCGACGACATGAGCGACGCGAGTGAGCCCGTGGGGCCCAGGGGTGGATCAGAGGGGGCGGCCGAGCCGTCCGCGGCCGAACCGGACACGGCGGTCGAGGCCGGGGCGACCGGATCGGCTCAGCCCGCCGACGCGGCCGACGCGGCAGATTCAGCCGGTGCTGCCGTCGGCGGTGACCAGGAGAGCCGCCGCGCGCGCGTCGTCCTCGTCGACGACCACCGGATGTTCCGTACAGGCGTCCAGGCGGAGATCGGCAGGACCACGATCACTGGTGTCGAGGTCGTCGGCGAGGCCGCGGACGTCGACCAGGCGGTCACGGTCATCACCACGACGCGCCCCGAGGTCGTGCTCCTCGACGTGCACCTCCCGGGCGGCGGCGGGGTCGAAGTGCTGCGCCGCTGCGCGCCGTTGATGTCCGATGCCGAGCGCCCCGTGCGGTTCCTCGCGCTGTCCGTCTCGGACGCCGCCGAGGACGTCATCGGAGTCATCCGTGGCGGTGCCCGCGGCTATGTCACCAAGACCATCACCGGTACCGACCTGGTCGACTCCATCTTCCGCGTGCAGGACGGCGACGCGGTGTTCTCGCCTCGCCTCGCCGGGTTCGTCCTCGACGCCTTCGCGTCGACCGACGCGCCCCCGGTGGACGAGGACCTGGACCGCCTCACGCAGCGCGAGCGCGAGGTGCTGCGGCTCATCGCGCGGGGGTATGCGTACAAGGAGATCGCCAAGCAACTCTTCATCTCCGTGAAGACGGTCGAGTCGCATGTGTCGGCGGTGCTGAGGAAGCTCCAGCTGTCCAACCGGCACGAGCTGACGCGGTGGGCGACGGCGCGTCGGCTGGTCTGACGGTCGGGCCGGTCCCGGCTCAGTGGTGCGCCGGCGGCCGGGCCCTGGCTCAGCGGTGCGCGTTGTTCGTCACCGGGCCCAACTTCCGTATCGCCCAGCGGTAGTGGCCCACTGCCTTGGTGGCGCCGATGAGGCCCGTCAGCCACAGGATGAGGCCCGTGCCCATGCCGAGTACGACGTCGCCGTACGAGTCCCGTCCCGGCTCGGCGTAGGCGGCGGCCGCGAAGGACGCCCACAGGCCGAGCGCGCACACGAGGAGGGACGAGAGGAGCCAGCAGAGGCTGAGGCCGGGGGAGCGGAGGGCGGAGTCCGATGCCGGGTGGCTGTCCAGCGCAAGCCAGCTGTCGGTGAGTTCGCGGGCCTTGCGGTCGTTGCGAATGCCGACGACCACGCCGAACACGCAGGGGGCGATGGCCCCGAGGCCGAGGACCGCGCAGAGCGGGCCCATGACGATGGCCGTCGGATCGTGGTCCTCGATCATCTCGAGCGGCACCGTCAGAAGCGCCCAGCCGATGACGCAGCCGAGCCCGAACAGCCAGAGCAGCAGGATCCGGTGCAGCCCCAGGCTCCGCCTGCGCAGTTCATCGAGCGCCATGCCGCGGTCGTGCAGGAGCGCGTTCCGGTCCGGCCAGGTGCGCAGATAGGCAGGCGGCGGGGGCGGCGGCAGCGTACGGCGGGGCATGCCCCTGACAGTACCTGCGGGCCCGCGCGGCTCTTCAACCCGCCCGCGCGGCCCTTCACCGCACCAGTGCGGTCCTCCACTGCACCAGTGCGGTCCTCCACCGCACCCGCGTGACCCATCACGCCACCCGCGCCGCCCCCGCGAAGGGCATCTGGCTGATCGGCGCGAGGCGTACTGGTGCGCTCGGGTTCGGGGCGTGGATCATCTGGCCGTTGCCCACGTAGAGGCCGACGTGGCTGATGCCCTGGTAGAAGAAGACCAGGTCGCCGGGCTGGAGTTGGGAGCGCGGGATCCGCTCGCCCGCGGCGATCTGCGCGTACGTCGTGCGCGGCAGGTCGACCCCCGCCGACCGGTAGGCGGCCTGGGTGAGCCCGGAGCAGTCGAACGCGTCGGGGCCGGTGGCTCCCCACACGTACGGGCTGCCGAGCGCCTTGTGCGCGTACGCGACGGCCGCTGCGGCACGGGAGTTGGGAGCCTTGGCTGTACCGCCCGAGGCGCCGTCGCGGGCCTCCGTGCGGGACGCCCTGTCCTCGCCCGTGAGCTTCGCGCGCTGGTCGCCGGTGAGCTGCGACAGGAGCCGCTTGGCCGTGTCCAGCTTTCCGTTGACCGTCTTCTTGTGCTTCTTCAGCTCCGCCTGGCGCGACTTGAGGTGCGCGAGGGTGTCGTCGGCCTCGGTGTGCAGCTGGTCGATCCCCTGCAGCTGCTTCCGCACGCCGGTGACGGCCGCGGCCTGGCGGCTGTCCGCCCGGTCGGCGAGCGCGGCGCGCTCGAGGTACTGGTCGGGGTCGGAGGAGAGCGCGAGCTGGACGGCCGGGTCGATGCCGCCGCTGCGGTACTGCGCCGCGGCGATCGAACCGAGGCCCTCGCGCGCCGAGTTGAGCTTCTGCGTCTTGCGGGCCGCCTCGTCGCGCAGCTCGCCCAGCGACTTCTCGGCGCTCTCGGCCTTCTCCTTGGCGCCGTTGTACTTCTCGGTGGCGATCTCCGCCTCGCGGTAGAGCGCGTCGACCTTGGACTTCACCTCGGCCGGGCTGAGCCGCGGGTCGGCGTGTCCCGTTCCGTCGAAGGCGGTGGCTGTTGCGGCCCCGGCGAGGGCGATGGTGGCGGCGGTGCGGGCCGTATGGCCACTGAGCGAGCGCTGTTTGGGCTTGCGGTGCGCTGCCACGAAGGGGGCTCCTTAAGGTTCCGGCGGCGGCCCGCACAGGGGGAGCGGACCGCCGCCGGATTCTCGGCGGTGGTGTCCGACTGCCGCCCCTGGTCCGGGCGGCGGTGGGGAGCCGGGCACCTGACGAAGGACGCTAAACCTGGGCGTCACGGGTTGGTGACGGAATGCGTGCAACTGACGGAAGTGTTATGGAAGGTGACCGTATGTGACTGCGTCATTCGTCAGACCGCACGTCCTTCGCGTATGCGTGTGACCGATGCGGCGCTTGTGGCCCACCTGGCTACGGAGTGGTGATAAGGCCCCGGCTAGGCTCCGGAACCATGGACGTTCTCACCCATCTCTTCGTCGGCCTGCACATCATCGGCATCGCCTCCCTCCTGGGCGGCTTCCTCACTCAGATGAAGCAGATGGGCCAGGGCACGGCCCGCTTCAACCCGGCGATGCTGCACGGCGCGCTGACGATGCTCGTCACGGGCGTCATCCTGGTGGGCCTCAACCAGGCGGACGACAACCCGGTCAACAACGTCAAGATCGGCATCAAGATGGCCGTGCTGATCGTGATCCTCGCGCTCGTCTATGTGAAACGGGATGAGGAGAAGGTGGACAAGGGGATGTTCGGCGCCGTCGGGCTGCTGACCGTCGCGAACATCTTCATCGCGGTGCTGTGGACCTGAGCCGACCCGCAGAAGCACGGAAAACGGCCCTCCACGCGCGCGTGGAGGGCCGTTTTCTCGTGTGTGGCGTCTTGCGGCGTCTCGAATGACGGTTACGCGGGCCGCACCACGCTGTGGATCGGCATGTAGTAGATCGACTCGACGCGGACGTTCGCGCCCGGCTTCGGGGCGTGGATCATCTTGCCGTCGCCGATGTAGATCCCTACGTGGCTGATGTCGTCGTAGAAGAAGACCAGGTCACCCGGCTTTGCGTCGGCGGTCTTCACGGTCGTGCCGACCTTCACCTGGTCCCACGTAGTACGCGGCAGGGAGATCCCCGCGGCCTTCCACGCGTCCTGGGTGAGCCCGGAGCAGTCGTAGGAGTCGGGGCCGGTGGCGCCCCACACGTACGGCTTGCCGATCTGCGCCTCCGCGAAGTTGATGACCTTCGCGGCCTTCGTCGCGTAACCGCTGTCCGTGTCGCCGGAGCCGGAGCCGGAGCCGGAACCCGTGCCGGAGCCGGTGCCGGTGCCGGAGTCCGGGGTCTCCTTGTTCTCCTCGCGCTCCTTCGCCGCGGCCTCTTCCGCCGCCTTGCGCTTGGCCTCCGCCTCGGCCTCCTGCTTGCGGGCCAGCTCGGCGGCCTTGCGCTTGGCCTCTTCTTCCTTCTTCTTCTCGATCGCCGCGAGCCGCGCCTTCTCCTCGGCGGTCAGCTCCGAGAGCATCGTGCGCGCCTGGCCCAGCTTCTTCTGGACGGTCTGCTTGCTCGTCCTGAGGTCGTCCCGCGAGTCGCTCAGCGTCTCCAGGCTCTTGGTGGCCTTGGCGCGCTGCTTCGTCGCCGAGGCCTGCTCGGTCTGGTAGTCGTCGACCGCCTTCTTCTGGCGCGCGGTCAGCCGGTCCGACAGGTGATTCTGGTCGAAGTACCCCTGCGGGTCGTCGGCGAGCATCATTGTGGCGGTCTCGGAGACGGCGCCGGTGCGGTACTGGGCGGCGGCGAACGCGCCCAGCTCCTGGCGGGCCTCGTTCAGCTTGTCGGCGCGCTTGGCCACGTCGTCGAGAAGGGTGTCGACCTTCTTGCGCTGCTTGTCGGTGCGCTCCTTGGCCGAGTTGTACTTCTGCGTGGCCACGCCCGCCTGGTGGTAGAGGTCGTCGACCTTTTTCTGGACCTCTTCGAGGCTGGGCTTCTGCGGCGCGGACGGTGCGGCTTGCGCGCTCTGTGACAGGAGGGCCACGGAGGTGAGGGCCGCCGTCGTGATGCCGAGGGCGGGAGTGGCGCGTAGGCCGGCAATGCGGGTCCGCGGCTTGCGGTGCGACGCCAAGGGAGGCGACTCCTTCCGTAGACCGCCTACCGGGTTAGCTGTCGGGTTCGGGCGGATGGTTCCGGAAGGTTGCCCTACAGTCCCGTACTTCGTACGGGACCGATTCACCCCAAGTTCATCGTGGGTCCCCGGCTCCGAGGAGATCGAACTCGGCGGAGGCCACCCGTTCCCGGCGGGGTTCGCCGGTGGGAGTACGAGCGGCCTGCGGAGCACGCTAGCCAACTCGTGTGGTCCGTGTGAAGGTTGATGTTCGATATGCCCGATACATTTTCGTTACTTTACGAAGCTCTTGACGCGGGCACGCCGTGCCATGGCGGAGCGTGACCGTCCGCGCTCGGGGCGTAGGTGCAGTGACGTGGCCGGAACCCGGGGCGGGTTGTCAGTGGGGCCGCCTAGACTCGGGAGGCGATGAGCAGCCTCTTTGATGACAGCTTCCTGGCGGACCTCAAGCCCTCGCGGGCTTCGGAGGAAGAGCACCCGCCGCCGCCCGAGGACAGTGCCCCGGAATCCATTCCGGATGATCTGTTCGACGGGAAGTTCGACGCGCCCGCGCCCCGGGACGCGCACTATCGCGGAGGTGCCCCGCGCCCCGTGCTCGACCCGGCGGCCCTGCTCGACGGACTGAACGAGAACCAGCGCGCGGCCGTCGTGCACGCGGACACCCCGCTGCTCATCGTCGCGGGCGCGGGCTCGGGCAAGACCCGGGTCCTCACGCACCGCATCGCGTATCTCCTGGCCGAGCGGCACGTGCACCCGGGGCAGATCCTGGCGATCACGTTCACGAACAAGGCCGCGGGCGAGATGAAGGAGCGCGTCGAGCAGCTCGTCGGGCCGCGGGCCAACGCGATGTGGGTGTCGACCTTCCACAGCGCGTGCGTGCGGATACTGCGCCGCGAGTCGAAGACGATCGGCTTCACCTCATCCTTCTCGATCTACGACGCCGCCGACTCCAAGCGCCTGATGGCACTGGTCTGCCGCGACCTGGACATCGACCCGAAGAAGTTCCCGCCGAAGTCCTTCAGTGCCAAGATCTCGAACCTGAAGAACGAGCTGATCGACGAGGAGACCTTCGCCGGTCAGGCCGCCGACGGCTTCGAGCGGACCCTCGCCCAGGCGTACGCGATGTACCAGTCGCGCCTGCGCGAGGCGAACGCCCTCGACTTCGACGACCTGATCATGACGACGGTCAACATGTTCCGCGCGTTCCCGGACGTCGCCGAGCACTACCGCCGCCGCTTCCGGCACGTGATGGTCGACGAGTACCAGGACACGAACCACGCCCAGTACGCCCTGGTGCGCGAGCTGGTGGGCCCCTCCGGGGGCGAGGGTGACGACCCCGCCGAGCTGTGCGTCGTGGGTGACGCGGACCAGTCGATCTACGCCTTCCGCGGCGCCACGATCCGCAACATCCTCCAGTTCGAGGAGGACTACCCGAACGCGACGACGATCCTCCTGGAGCAGAACTACCGCTCCACGCAGACGATCCTGACCGCCGCCAACGCCGTCATCGAGCGCAACGAAAGCCGCCGCCCCAAGAACCTGTGGACCAACGCGGGCGCGGGCGCGGGCATCACCGGCTATGTGGCCGACACCGAGCACGACGAGGCGCAGTTCGTCGCCGACGAGATCGACCGGCTCACCGACGCGGGCGACGCGAAGGCGGGCGACGTCGCGATCTTCTACCGGACGAACGCGCAGTCCCGTGTCTTCGAAGAGATCTTCATCCGCGTCGGCCTGCCGTACAAGGTCGTCGGCGGCGTCCGCTTCTACGAGCGCAAGGAGGTCCGGGACGTCCTCGCGTATCTGCGCGTGCTCGCCAACCCCGAGGACTCCGTCCCCCTGCGGCGCATTCTCAACGTACCCAAGAGGGGCATCGGCGACCGCGCGGAGGCGATGATCGACGCGCTCTCGCAGCGCGAGAAGATCTCCTTCCCGCAGGCCCTGAAGCGTGTCGACGAGGCGTACGGAATGGCCGCGCGCTCGGCGAACGCCGTCAAGCGGTTCAACGTGCTGATGGAGGAGCTGCGGACCATCGTCGAGTCCGGCGCGGGCCCCGCCGTCGTCCTGGAGGCCGTGCTCGAACGGACCGGGTATCTCGCCGAGTTGCAGGCCTCGACCGACCCGCAGGACGAGACCCGCATCGAGAACCTCCAGGAACTCGCCGCCGTGGCCCTGGAGTTCGAGCACGACAACGGCGAAGCCGCCCAATCCAGCGAAGCCGCGCAATCCGGTGAAGGCGGCGAAGGACAAGGAGAAGGACAAGGCGAAGGGGACGCGGAAGGAGGCGGGGACGACGCGGGCGCGGGCACAGGCGTGTCGGGCACGCTCTCCAAGTTCCTGGAGCGGGTCGCGCTCGTCGCCGACTCGGACCAGATCCCCGACGAGGAGGACGACGGCTCCGGAGTCATCACGCTGATGACCCTGCACACCGCCAAGGGCCTCGAGTTCCCGGTCGTCTTCCTGACCGGCATGGAGGACGGCGTCTTCCCGCACATGCGCTCACTCGGCCAGGTCAAGGAGCTGGAGGAGGAGCGCCGCCTCGCGTACGTGGGCATCACGCGCGCGCGTGAGCGGCTCTATCTGACGCGGTCCTCGATGCGCAGCGCCTGGGGACAGCCTTCGTACAACCCGCCGTCGCGCTTCCTGGAGGAGATCCCGGAGGCCCACCTGGACTGGAAGCGGAAGGGTTCGGTCGGCGCACCGGCATCCTCCGGGCCCGCGGCCGGAATCGCCTCCTCCTTGTCGTCGTCGCGCTCGCGCACCGGGGGAGCGCAGGGCTTCGCCACGCGCCGTGCCACGGAGAAGCCGGTGGTCGCGCTCGCGATCGGGGACAGGGTCACGCACGACCAGTTCGGCCTCGGGACCGTGGTCGGGGTGAAGGGCACGGGCGCGAACGCGGAGGCGACGGTGGACTTCGGAGAGCCCAAGCCGAAGCGGCTGCTGCTGCGGTACGCGCCGGTGGAGAAGCTGTAACGCCGGGAGCGGCGGCCTGAGTTACGCCAGGTCGCCGCGGGCGGTGCCTTGGACTACGCCGGGTCGCCGCGGGCGGTGCCTTGAACTACGTCGGGTCGAGGCCGTGGCTGCGCAGCCACGGCAGCGGGTCGATCGCCGAGCCGCCGCCGGGGCGCACCTCGAAGTGCAGGTGCGGTCCCGTGGAGTTGCCGGAGTTACCGGAGAAGGCGATGGGGTCGCCCGCCTTGACGGGGCCGCTGGAGACCTTGTGCGTGGAGAGGTGGCAGTACCACGTCTCCGTGCCGTCCTTGGCGGTCACGATCGCCATGTTGCCGTAGGCGCTGTTCCACTTGGTGGAGACGGTGCCGTCGGTGGCGGCGAGCACCTCGGTGCCGTACGACACCGGGAAGTCGATTCCGGAGTGCGCGGACATCCAGTTGATGCCGGCCTGGCCGTAGTACGCGCTCAGGCCGTGCTGCTTGACCGGCAGCGCGAACTTGGGGCGCAGACGCTCCTTGCGCGCGGCTTCCTCGGCGGCCTTCTTCTCGGCGGCGACCTTCTCCGCCTTGAGGTCGATGCGCTCCTGGGTGCGGCTCGCGCGGTCGGCGAAGTCACCGGCGTCCGCGGACAGGTTCGCCAGCTGCGTGTCGAGCTTGTTGTTGGCGGCTGAAGGCTGGACCGACGTGGGGTCCGGGGCCGATGCCGCCTGTGCCTCCTTCTCGTCCCCGCCGCCGAAGTCGCCCACGGAGGCGGCGGCGATACCCGCGACGCCCATCACGCAGGCGGAGGGCACGGCGACGGTGAAGAGTGCGGAGCGCTTGGCGGGGGAGCGGCGGCGGGTCCGTGAGCGGGAGCCGTGCGAGCGGTCCATGACCGGCGGTTCGTCGTCGCCGACGGAGCCGTGGCGGCTCGGCTCGACCGGACCGAGTGAATCGGCGGGAGCCTCGTCGGGGGTGAACTCGTGCTCGGCGGGGGCCGGTTGTGCGTAGGCCTCGGGGGCGTGGGATCCGGAGGCGTAGGACCCGGTGTCGTAAGGCGAATGCTCGTACGGTTCGGGTGCCTCGTACGTGTCGGGCGCCCCGGGCGTGTCCTGGGCCTCGTACGTTCCGTGTGCCCCGTGTGCCCCGTGTGCTCCGTGGGCTTCTTGCGGCTCGGGGGCGCCGTACGCATCGAGCGTCTCCGTGGCCCCGTAGGTCATGTCCTGGCCGCCGGAGTTCCACGCGGTCGCGTCGTACGCGCCGGTGTCGAAGGCCTGGGTCTCCCACTGGCCGGTCTGCTGCGGCTGGTGCTGCTGCTCGTGCTGCGGCTGGTTCCAGGCGGTGGTGTCCCACTGGCCGGTGGCGTCGGGGCCCGGCTGCGCGGGGATGTCGGCGGAGAGGTGCTGATAGCCGCCGGTCGACCACATGCTGGTGTCGTAGCTGCCGGTCTCGTAACCACTGGTGTCGTACGCGGCCTGGTGCTGGGCGGCGTAAGGGTCGTAGTTCAGCGTCTGCTGCGTCCCCGTGGTGGACCACTGGCCGGTGTCGTACTGACCGCCGGGCATGTCGCCGAAGAGCGGGTCGGACGCGAAGCTTCCGGTGTCGGGACCGGCCGTCGCATAGCCGCCTGAGGTGTCGAAGCTCCCCGTGGAGTAGCCGTCGTACCCGGCGTAGGCGCCATGCTGGGTGCTCTGCGGGTCATACGCCGCGTAGGGCGCATAGTCGGCGGGTGCCGAGGCCGGGGGTGTCGAGCTCCCCGACGGGTGACGGTCGTTCACCAACTTCTCTTTCGCCTCGGCAGCAGGGGCAGAGCAGTGCGGCGACTGTACCCGGCGGTATGCGGGCGCGACAATCTTCGGCAGGTTTCACGCTCTCAGGAAACGGGCATTCGGCCGCCTTTCGGCGGACTGCGGGCACAGCTTTGGCCCTGCGTTCGAGTTCCGTTCGACAAATTTCCCGCGTCGAGGCGCGCGGGAGCTGCTCCTCAGGCCACGGTCAGTCCCTTCTCGGCACCGGCACCCGTCGCGGGGGTCCCCGAAGCAGGCAGATCGAGGGCCTGGCGGATTCCGGCGGCGACCGCGGGGTGCACGGGCAGGGCGAGATGACCGATACCGGAGACACGTACGTTCTGGGCGATCAGGTCGGGATGGTTGACGCAGGCCGTCTCGAGGGGGGCCATCAGCTGGTCCAGGTCGCTCCAGAAGCTCACGAAACGGGTCCGGCAGCCCGGCGCGGGCTCGCGCAGCTCCTCGATCACGTCCGATCCGGGGCGCATCTGGCGCACGATCGGGTGCGCGTCGGCCAGCGGCACGACCCGCGTTCCCTCGTGTGGGGTACCGAGGGTGACCAGCGTGCGGACGCGTTCGTCGCCGCCGAGGCGCTGTGCGTAATAGCGGGCGATCAGGCCGCCGAGGCTGTGTCCGACGATGTCTACCTGATGGTGGCCCGTGCGCTCACAGATCTCCTCTATATGGCGGCCGAGCAGCTCGGCGGCGGTGCGGATGTCGCAGGTGAGGGGGGAGTAGTTCAGGGACTCCACGTGCTGGCCGGCGTGCTGGGCCAGGGAGCGGCGCAGCAGGACGAAGACCGAGCGGTTGTCGATGAAGCCGTGCAGGAGGACGACCGGGGGGCGGCGCTCCGCGGGGAGTCGGGGGGCGTCGGGCGGCGGCAGCTCGGCGGCGACCCTGCGTTCCTGGACGATGCCCGAGGGGTACAGGAGGAGGTGGCCGGCGAGGATCGCCACCTCGAGTGCGGTCGCCTTCAGCAGGGCCAGGGAGAGTCCCGCGAGTCTGGCGGGCAACTGGAGGCAGGGCGGGCGAAAGGGCAAGACCCTGGTGACGGTCATGGTCGACCTCCCGGTCGGCACGCGGGAGGACGGCTCTGTCCCCCGTGTGCCCGTAGTGGGGAGGCGTGACAGAGGTCGTACGACGGTACGTGGTCGGCGCATGTGGCGCGCCGAATACCGGCGCGATCGCCGACGCGCCGCATCACCACGGCGCGCAGCTGACGGCGCGGTGGCACGGCGACCTCGTTGCGGCTCCCCTTGCGCCGTCCCGGCAACGGTCCGTATGCCGCTGGATACGGGAGTGGCGCGCAGCGAACGTGTCCCATCGTGTGATTTCCCCCTCGCTCTCCACCGTGAAACTGCCGGGTGCGAGATGCTGGAGATAACGTTCGTTCACTTCCCCGGCCGGTGCGGCACGGGGTGCCAGTGCTTGGACAGATGGATATCGGTACATGGAGGCAGTGATGGGTGTGGCAGCCGGTCCGATCCGCGTGGTGGTGGCGAAGCCGGGTCTCGACGGTCATGATCGCGGAGCCAAGGTGATCGCGAGGGCACTGCGTGACGCGGGTATGGAGGTCATCTACACCGGCCTGCATCAGACGCCCGAGCAGGTGGTGGACACCGCGATCCAGGAGGACGCCGACGCGATCGGCCTGTCCATCCTCTCCGGCGCCCACAACACGCTCTTCGCGCGCGTGATCGAGCTCCTGAAGGAGCGCGATGCGGAGGACATCAAGGTCTTCGGCGGCGGCATCATCCCCGAGGCGGACATCGCGCCGCTCAAGGAGAAGGGTGTCGCGGAGATCTTCACTCCTGGGGCGACTACGGCTTCGATCGTGGACTGGGTCCGGGCGAACGTCCGCCAGCCTGCGGGCGCCTGACGGCAACCGCTCTGCGGCGGGGGCGTCGTCCGGCCTTTCCTGCTCCGGGGTGAGGGCGCCTCGGTGGCCTCGGGCTGCGCCGGGAGCGGCCGACTGCTTTCGCCCCGGGGCGAAGGCGTCCGGCGGCCTCTGGTTCAGGGGGGAGCTGTTCGGCTGTTGTGAAGCCGTGGCTGGGGCTTTGGTGAGGGGTGTCGGTCGCGCTGGCTCTGGGGCTTCGGTGAGGGTGGTCGGTCGCCCCGGCCCTGGGGCCTTGGTGAGAGTGAGGGGCGTCGGTCGCCCCGGCTCTGGGCCTTTGCTGAGAGTGAGGGACGTAGGCCGTCCCGGCTCCGGGGCTTCGGTGGGAGACATCGGCCGCCCCGGCTCAGTAGCGGATTTGCCTACGTTTCCCGACATGACGGCACCCCCGCTTCTTCCGGCGCCGCGCCCGGTCCTCCCGGCTCCGCGCCCAGCTCCGCCCGCATCGCCGCGCGTAGACGCAACGTACTGACCAGGCGCTGGAAGGCCTCCGACCAGTAGCCGCCCGCGCCGGGGGATGCGTCCTCCGGCTCGTCCGGTACCGCGGTCAGTACGTCGAGGCGGACCGCCTCCGCAGGGTCGAGGCAGCGCTCCGCCAGGCCCATCACCCCGCTGAAGCTCCAGGGGTAACTCCCGGCGTCACGAGCGATGTTCAGTGCGTCCACCACCGCCCGGCCCAGCGGTTCCGACCAGGGCAGTGTGCACACGCCGAGCAGCTGGAACGCCTCCGAGAGGCCGTGCGTCCCGATGAATCCCGCGACCCAGTCGGCCCGCTCCCCGGCCGGCAGCGCGGCCAGGAGCTTCGCGCGCTCGGCGAGCGACGCCGCTCCGGGGCCCGCCGCATCGGGGGACGAGGGAGCCCCGAGCAGCGCCCGGGACCAGACAGCGTCACGCTGCCGCACGGCCGCGCGGCACCACGCGGCGTGCAGCTCGCTCTGCCAGTCGTCGGCCACGGGCAGCGCCACGATCTCGGCGGGGGTCCGGCCGCCGAGCCGCTCCGGCCAGGTGCCGAGCGGTGCCGCCTCCACCAACTGGCTCAGCCACCAGCTGCGTTCACCCCGCCCGGTGGGAGGCTTCGGAACGACGCCGTCACGCTCCATGCCCGCGTCGCACTCGTGCGGCGCCTCGACCGTGAGCGTCGGCGTGCTCTTCGTGCCCTGCGCATGGTCGATGGCCACGCACGAGGCGGCGCGGGCCGCCATCCGCGCGGCGAGCGCGGATGAGGGCAGCGCGGACAGGAGCTCGGCCGCCGTCGCGCGGACGTTGCGGCTGCGGTCGGTGAGGGCCTGTTCCAGGAACGGCTCGTCGGCGTCGCGCAGTTGGGTGCGCAGGGAGTCGAGGAACATCAGGCGGTCCTCCGCTCGCTCCGTGCCCCAGGTGGTGGCGAGCAGCTCCCGCGCGGCGGCGGGGTCATGCGCCCGCACCGCGCCGAGCAGGGCGACGCGCTCGGCGAACAGACCTTCCTCCCAGAGCTGTTGGACCAGCGCCGTCTCCTCAGGGGCCGGCAGCGACACCCCGCCGCCCGGAGTGGAGCGGAGCGCGAACTTCCAGTCCGGGTTGAGCCGCGCGAGCCACAGGGCCCGCGGGCCCGCGAAGGTGAGCGCCTGCGGCCGGAGATCCGTGCGCCCACGGGCCGCGTTCAGGAGGGCCGGAAGCAGCTCGGGCGGCGCCGCGAAGCCACGGTCGTTGGCCAACGCCAGCCATTGGGGCAGCAGTTCCATCAGGTCGGGCACCGCGCCCCGGCGTCCACCACTGGCCGTGCCGGGGTGGTCGGTGAGCAGCGTGGCGAGCCTGCGCCGCGCCGCGGGCGGCACCAGGGGCCTGGGGTCGTCCGCCGCAGGCTCAGGGGGTGTCGCGGCGGGTGCGGGACGAAGCCCGGCTCTGCGCCGGACGGTCTGCACGGCTGCCGCGTCCAGCAGAGCGGTCGGCGCGTCCTTGTCCTGGGTGCTTACGGGGGGCGTGCGGCGGTCGGTGCCGAGGAGCGCGGCGGTGACCAGGTCTTCCCAGGGGATGACGGTCGCTTCGGTGAGTGCGGTGGTGCCGGTCATGTGGACTCCTCTCTCGGACGGATCACTCGGTGTTTCGTCTGGAGCTGCCGTCTTGGATCTGCCGGAACTGCTGGATCTACCGGAACTGCTGGATCTACCGGATCTGCTGGATCTGCTGGATTTGCCGTTGCGGTGCTGCGGTGCTGAGGTGTCGCGGTGTCGCGGTGCTGAGGTGCTGCGAAACGCGGCAGCGCTTCAGGGGTACGCATCGGTGCGACGGTGGTGAGGCGTGGCGGTCAGCACAGGGCGACCGCCTCTCCCGCTCCGCGCGGCCAGGCCGTCAGAGGGGTGAAGCCCTCGTGACCACATTCGCCGAAGACCGTCACCGGAGCGCCTCCGGAGAGTGCCACCAGCCGCCACAGCCCCGCACGGGACGCCGCGGAAGGCGTGATGGGCAGGGCCGTGTCGCCTTTCGCGTCCGCCAGTTGCCAGCCTTCGGATGAGGGGCCGGGGCATGGGGTCGGTATCACTTCGCTCAGCGTCACCGGCCAGGAGTCCAGCCAGGGGTCGTCCCGCAGCACCTCGCCGTAGCTGTGCGCGGCCTGTTCCGTCCGTACGCCCGGCGGACGGGCGGCCGTCGGCGCGGGGGCGCTGAACTGTTCGCCCAGGTCGGACCGCAGCTGTCCGGCGCCCGGATACGCGGTCAGCTCGGCGTCCAGCGCGAGGCCGACCGGCAGCGCGAGCGCGGGCGCGCGGCCCGCGGCTCCGTACGACAGGAGCAGGGCCGTCCGGCCGGACTCCGCGCCGTACATCCATATCCGGCGGGTGGTGAGCTTGCTGTCCGCCGTGTCGTACTGCGCGAGCACCAGCCAGTGGTCCCGCACCGGCGGACCCTCCGCCTGCGCGGGCAGGCCTATGCGGGAGCGGACCGTGGCCGTCAGGGCCTCCGGCAACTGCCCGCGGTGCAGCCAGCCCTGGTCGAGGAGGTGGAGGAGCGCGCACTCCTCCAGCATCCGCACCGGCCAGCCGGGACCGGAGGAGGGAATCGCCCCCAACTCTCTTACACGCGCGGCAAGTCCGGGCGCCTGCGCGTCGACCATGCGGGCCGCCGTCTCCTCCCACAGCCCGTACCCCATCTGCTCGGCGGAGGCTATGCCGCCGCGCAGCAGATCCGAGAGGCGCCGCTCCAGCTCCGTCACTCCTGCCGTGACCCGCTCGGCCCGCCGCTCTGCCCTGCGGCGCGCGGCCTCGGGGTCAGCGGGCGCTGAGTCCGGTGCCGCGTCCGAAGCCCGCTTCGACTCCGCTCTCTCGCGGCGTCCCGCGAGCCACTCCGCCGCCCAGGCCGGCGGCTGCGCGTCCGGCACCGAGCAGGATGGCGCCTCGCCATCCGCCGCCCAGAGCAACAGCAGCCCGAGCGCGTGCTTGCACGGGAACTTGCGGCTCGGACAGCTGCATTTGTACGCCGGTCCCGCCGCGCCGGTGATGTCCGCGATGTCGACAACCGTCTGATACGGCTTGCTGCCACTTCCCTTGCACAGTCCCCACACCGTCCCCTCGCCCGAACTGCCCGCCTCCGACCATGGGCCGGCGACGCCGAGTTTGCTTCCCGCCTTGCGTGACGGGGCGTCAGGTGCCAAGGCAAGGACCTGATCCGCCGTCCAGCGCACCCCCTGCTGAGTCATGTCATCGAAGGTAGATCCCGCCACTGACAATCGACCTTGCACTCGATGTCCGTGCAGGTCAGAAGCGTCCTCGGGTCGATTGTCAGTGGCGTGGTGCACGGTTGGAATCACATCCGGGCCAGAGGTGTCCGGACGAGTTGGAGGGGGATCGCTCCATGACCGTGTCCGTCGACCCGACGACCTCGACAAGCTCGACGATCGAGAACCAGCCCGTGTCTGCATCCGCTGTCTCCGCGCCCGCAGACGCGCCTGCAGCCGCGCCCGCGGGGGAGGCGCTGCGGCCGCACGCCGAGCACGCTTTCGCCGCCGAACTGGCCGCGCTCGCCGCGCAGGACGACCGGCCACGGCCCACGCGCTGGCGGCTCTCGCCGTGGGCGGTCGCGACGTATCTGCTCGGCGGCACGCTGCCGGACGGGACGGTGATCTCGCCGAAGTACGTGGGGCCGCGCCGCATCGTCGAGGTCGCCGTCACCACCCTCGCCACGGACCGCGCCCTGCTGCTGCTCGGCGTGCCCGGCACCGCGAAGACCTGGGTGTCCGAGCATCTGGCGGCCGCCGTCAGCGGAGACTCGACGCTGCTCGTGCAGGGCACGGCAGGGACGCCGGAGGAGGCGATCAGGTACGGCTGGAACTACGCGCAGCTGCTCGCGCACGGCCCCAGCCGCGACGCGCTCGTGCCCAGCCCGGTCATGCGGGCCATGTCCGACGGCATGACGGCGCGGGTCGAGGAGCTGACCCGCATCCCCGCCGACGTGCAGGACACGCTGATCACGATCCTGTCGGAAAAGACCCTTCCCATACCGGAGTTGGGCCAGGAGGTGCAGGCCGTCCGCGGCTTCAACCTGATCGCGACGGCCAACAACCGCGACCGCGGGGTCAACGACCTGTCGAGCGCGCTGCGCCGCCGCTTCAACACGGTGATCCTGCCGCTGCCGGAGAGTGCCGACGCAGAGGTCGACATCGTCTCGCGACGCGTCGACCAGATCGGGCGCTCGCTCGACCTGCCGACCGGGCCCGAGGGGATCGACGAGATACGCCGCGTCGTCACCGTCTTCCGCGAGCTGCGGGACGGGGTCACGGCCGACGGGCGTACGAAGGTGAAGTCGCCGAGCGGCACGCTCTCGACGGCCGAGGCGATCTCCGTCGTGACCAACGGCCTGGCTCTGGCAACGCACTTCGGGGACGGCGTGCTGCGGCCGGGCGATGTCGCCGCGGGCATCCTCGGCGCGGTCGTCCGTGACCCGGCGGCGGACCGGGTGATCTGGCAGGAGTACTTGGAGGCGGTGGTCCGCGAGCGTGACGGCTGGAAGGACTTCTACCGCGCCTGCCGTGAGGTGAGTGTGTGACGGATGCGAGTGGCGGCAAGGGCCCGGATCTGAGTGCGGCTGTAGGTGCGAATACGGCTGTGAATACGACTGGGGCTGTGGGTGTGGGTGTGACGGTGGCTGGTTCGCGTGACACGGCGTGAGACGCGTGAGACGGAGAGGGGGCGGACATGAGCGACGAGGTGCGCGGGGGCGAGGCGCGAGCGGGCGAGGGGCCGTTGCTGCTCGGGGTGCGGCATCACGGGCCGGGGTCGGCGCGTGCGGTGCGGGCGGCGCTTGAGGAGGGCGCCCCGCGCGTGGTGCTGATCGAGGGGCCGCCGGAGGCCGACGGGCTGGTGGCGCTCGCGGCGGAAGAGGGGATGCGGCCGCCGGTCGCGCTGCTCGCGCACGTGGTGGACGAGCCCGGCCGGTCGGCGTTCTGGCCGCTGGCCGAGTTCTCGCCGGAGTGGGTCGCGATCAAGTGGGCCGCGGGGGCCGGGGTTCCGGTCCGGTTCATGGATCTTCCGGCGGCGCATTCACTGGCACGCGCGGAGAGGGCGGAGGGGACGGAGGAGGCGGAGGGCGCCGCAGCTCCTGGGGGCGTGGACGTGTCCGCGGACGCGCACGTGGACGCGGTGCGGATCGATCCGCTCGCGGTGCTCGCGGAGACCGCAGGGTACGACGATCCCGAGCGGTGGTGGGAGGACGTCGTCGAGCACCGGGGGGCCGGGGCGGACGCCTTCGCGCCGTTCGACGCGCTGGGCGAGGCCATGGGGGCGCTGCGCGAGGAGTACGGAACCGGTGGGCACGACCGTGACCTGGTGCGCGAGGCGTATATGCGGAACCAAGTCCGCGCGGCACAGCGGGAGTTCGGCCCGGACGACGTCGCGGTCGTGTGCGGGGCCTGGCATGTGCCCGCGCTGCGGCAGAAGGTGACCGTGTCGGCCGACCGGGCGCTGCTCAAGGGGCTGCCCAAGGTGAAGGTCGACATGACCTGGGTGCCCTGGACGCACCGCCGCCTCTCCCGGGCCAGTGGATACGGCGCGGGAATCGCGTCGCCCGGTTGGTACGGGCATCTGTTCAGCGCGCCCGACCGGCCCGTGGAGCGCTGGCTGACGAAGGTTGCGCGACTGCTCCGGGACGAGGACAGGCTCGTGTCGTCCGCGCATGTCATCGAGGCGGTACGGCTCGCGGACACGCTCGCCGCGATGCGGGGGCGCCCGCTGCCCGGTCTCACCGAGACGACGGACGCGGTCCGTGCGGTGATGTGCGAGGGCTCGGACGTGCCGCTCTCCCTCGTGCACGACAAGCTCGTCGTCGGGGACGTCCTCGGGGAGGTCCCCGACTCGGCCCCGGCCGTGCCGTTGCAGCGCGATCTCACGCGGCTCCAGCGGAAGCTCCGGCTCAAACCGGAGGCGTTGGAGCGGGAGTTGGAGCTCGACCTGCGCAAGGAGACGGACGCGGCGCGCAGCAGGCTGTTGCACCGCCTCCGGCTGCTGGGGATCGGCTGGGGCGAGCCCGCCGCGTCGCGGGGGAGCACGGGTACGTTCCGGGAGACCTGGCGGCTGCGGTGGGAGCCGGAGCTTTCGGTGCGGGTGGCGGAGGCGGGGGTATGGGGGACGACCGTGCTCGCGGCGGCGACCGCTCGCGCGGAGTCCGATGCCGTCGGGGCCGGCGCCCTGGCTGACGTCACCGCGCTGGCCGAGCGGTGTCTGCTGGCCGAGCTGCCGGACGCGTTGCCGGTGGTGATGCGGGTCCTGGCGGACCGGGCGGCACTGGATGCGGACGTCGGGCATCTGGCGCAGGCGCTGCCCGCGTTGGTGCGGTCGCTTCGGTACGGGGACGTGCGGGGCACGGACACGGCTGCGCTCGGCGAAGTGGCTCTGGGGCTCGCGGAGCGGGTGTTCGTCGGGCTGCCACCGGCGTGTGCGGGGCTCGACCAGGACGCGGCGCTCGAGATGCGGGGGCATGTGGACGCGGTGCACCAGGCGGTGGGCCTGCTGGGTGAGTTGGGCGAGTTGCGCTCCGGCCCTGCGGGCGAGGGGACGCCTCGTCCGAGTGTGTCCACGGTGGGTGCTGCCGGTATACGGGGGCGGTGGCACTCCGTGTTGAGGGTGTTGGGGGAGCGGGACAGCGTGGCCGGGGTGGTGCGCGGGCGGTGCGTGCGGATCCTGCTGGACGGCGGGGAGTTGGCCGAGGACGAGGCCGCTCGGTTCATGGGGCTCGCGCTGTCCCGGGGGACCGAACCCGCCGAAGCCGCGGCCTGGATCGAGGGGTTCGTGGGCGGTGGGTCAGGGGGCGGCATGCTGCTCGTGCACGACGAGCGGCTCCTCGGCCTTGTCGACGACTGGCTGAGCGGGGTCCCGGACCGAGCCTTCACGGACGTGCTGCCCCTGCTGCGGCGCACTTTCTCGGCGTACGAACCGGGGGTGCGGCGGACTCTGGGGGAGCTGGTGCGGCGTGGTCCGGGGGCGGGCGGCGGTGGCTTGGCCGTCACCGGCGGGATACCCGGCTTCGGGGCGGAACTTGACGGTGAGCGCGCGGATGCGGTGCTGCCGGTGCTGAGTCTGTTGCTGGGGGCCGGGTCCGGGGCCGGGGGCGAGGCCGGGGTCGGGTCTGGGCCCGGGTCCGGACCCGACCCCGGGGCAAGGGCAGGGGCCAGTGTCCGTGGTGGTGTCGAGCTTGTGGAGGTGGGCTGATGACGCAGGAAGTGCTGGACCCCGCGGGGGAGCGGTTGCGGAGGTGGCGGCTTGTGCTGGGCGGGGGCGCGGCCGAGGGGACCGGGTGCGAGCTCGCCGGGCGGGATGCGGCGATGGACGGTGCGCTCGGTGCGTTGTACGGGGGAGGGGACGCGGGGAAGAAGGACCGGGGGCGGGACCGTTCGGCGGGGCTCGGCGCGTCCGCGCCTTCCGTGGCGCGCTGGCTCGGGGACATCCGGACGTACTTCCCCTCGTCCGTCGTCCAGGTCATGCAGCGCGACGCCATAGAGCGGCTCGGCCTCTCCGCGCTGCTCCTTGAGCCCGAGATGCTGGAGGCGGTCGAGGCCGACGTGCATCTGGTGGGGACCCTTCTCTCCCTCAACAAGGCCATGCCGGAGACCACCAAGGAGACCGCGCGGGCCGTCGTCCGCAAGGTCGTCGAGGACCTGGAGAAGCGGCTCGCCACGCGCACCCGCGCGACCCTCACCGGCGCGCTCGACCGCAGCGCCCGTGTCAGCAGGCCGCGCCACCACGACATCGACTGGAACCGCACGATCGCGGTCAACCTCAAGAACTACCTGCCGGAGTACAAGACGATCGTGCCCGAGCGGCTCATCGGGTACGGGCGGGCGTCGCAGTCCGTGAAGAAGGAGGTCATCCTCTGCATCGACCAGTCGGGCTCGATGGCCGCGTCCGTCGTCTATGCCTCGGTGTTCGGTGCCGTGCTCGGCTCGATGCGGTCGCTCAACACGCGGCTCGTCGTCTTCGACACGAACGTCGTCGACCTCACCGATCAGCTCGACGACCCGGTGGACGTCCTGTTCGGCACGCAGTTGGGGGGCGGAACCGACATCAATCGGGCGCTCGCGTACTGCCAGTCGCAGATCACCCGGCCCGCCGACACCATCGTCGTCCTCATCAGTGACCTCTACGAAGGGGGCATACGCAACGAGATGCTGAAGCGGGTCGCGGCGATGAAGGCGTCCGGAGTGCAGTTCGTGACGCTGCTCGCGCTCTCCGACGAGGGGACGCCCGCATACGACCGGGAGCACGCGGCTGCGCTCTCGGCGCTGGGGGCTCCGGCCTTCGCGTGCACCCCGGACCTCTTCCCGGAGGTGATGGCGGCGGCGATCGAGAAGCGCCCCCTGCCCATACCGGACATGAGTACGCATCAGTAACACTTGAATACGCATCGGTAACAGGGGACTTGCGCGAGGGCGGGCGGGCCGTGCGAGGATCGGCGGGCTTCACTCCCGGAGCATCACGTTCCGTGGCTCACCCTGCCTCGCCCTTCCCCGTTCCGCCCCGCTCAGCAGAGGAATCCCCTCGTCTTGACTCCCGCCGCAGTCGTTCTGCCTGATGCCGCTGTGCGCCTGGTGCGTGCGGTGGCCGGGCGGCGTGCGCTGCAAGTGGTGGTGCTGCTGGCCGGTTTGCTCGCGCTGGGTTTCCTCTGTGGCGAGCGGGCTGCGGCGGTGGACGGAGCGCCGTCGGTCGCAGAACGTGCGCGGGTGACCGAGCCCGTGCGTGAACGGGGGCCCGATTCCGTGCGTGAGCGGGTGGGCGAGCCCGTGCGTGAGCAGGTGGGCGAGCCCGTGCGGGAGACCGCGAGCGGGGTTGTCCGTCACGGGCGGCAGGCGGTGCGCGACGCCGCGGTCGAGCCGGTGGCCGATGCCGCCGAGCCTGTGGCGCGGGGCGTGGTGCGGCCGGTCGCCGACGGGGTCACCGGTGTTCTCGGCGGTTCGCCGCAGCGGGTGTTGCCCGCGGCGCCCGACATGCCCAACATGCCCGAGCTGCCGCTGCCTGGTCCCGGCGCGGGCGATGGGGATGACGCGGACGACGGCGCCGGTGCCGGTGCCGAGCCCCGGTCTCCGGAGAGCGCCGCCAAGCCTGGCGACGGTCGGGGCGGGGCGGGAGTTCGGGCGCACGAGGCGCGGAAGTCGTCCGGGGCGCGGGGCGATTCTTCGTACGGCACCGGTTCCGGTGTCGGTACCGGCACCGCGTATCCGGCTGGTCAGCAGGCGCGCGGCGCCGACCTGTTCGGCGGTGACACCTCGGGCCACGCGCACGGCGGCGGGCACGAGCCGTTCCCGTCCGTGCCCGGTCCCGGTGATCCGGCACGGACCCTGGGCGGTCAGTCGGTCGGTGACGGGAGTTCCACGCGGCACGGCGATCCGTGTGCCGCCTCGTGCGCAAGCCGTGCGCCGGTGCGGCTTCTGCAGGGTGCCGGGGCCGGTCAGGTCCCCGCGCCGATCCGCGAACGACACCGGGACATTCCCGAATTCCCTGGCTAGGGCAGCCCTTTCCCCGCGAAGACCTGCCGCGCGGGGGTGGCAAAGGTCTGCCCGCCGACCGGACGTATCCGGGTCGGATTCACAGCCAGAGTTCGAAGGATCTGAAGCACGCATGAACAAGAACATCCGTCGTTCCATCGTCATAGCCGCCGGTGTCACGGGCGCCTGGGCGCTCGGTTCCGCCGTGGCCAGCGCGGACGAGCTGCCGCAGCACTCCGTGGCCCTGCCGGACAACGCGTCCGACGCGGTCGCTGACGTCACCGGTGACATCACCGGCGACGTCACCGACGTCCAGGGCAAGGCGAAGTCCACCGTCGCGGACGCGAAGTCCACCGTCACCGAGGCGAAGGCCGCCGCTCACAAGGCCACCGCCCCCGCCGTCGACACCACGGACGTCAAGGCCCCCGCGGTCAGCAAGCCGGACGTCAGCAAGCCGGACGTGACCACCCCCGACGTGACCACCCCCGACGTGACCACCCCCGACGTGACCACCCCCGAAGACTCCGTCGACTACCTCTTCGGCCCGCTCTCCGCCTTCGCCCCGGAGGTCGAAGCCGCCGCGGCGAAGGCCCCGGCGACCGCGACGCAGACGGCCACGGACACGACGCGTACCGCCACGACGACCGCCGCCCCGATCGTCGACGAGACGGCCACGGCCGTGCTGCCGCCCGTCGCGGCCACCGCAATCGACGGCGTCGTGCCGGTCGCCGGGCAGGCCGTGGGTGACGTCTCCTACCTGGCGCAGGGCGTGGTCGGAGACGTGACGCCGTTCGCCGGCGGGGTCGTCGGCGAGGTCCCGCCGTTCGCGCAGGGTGTCGTCGGCGACGACGTGCAGCCGTTCGCGGGCGGAGTCGTCGGCTCGGTCTCGCCGCTCGTGCAGACCGTCACCGACCAGGTGCGGCCCGTCGTGCGGGGCGTCGGCGGCAGCGCGGGCGAGCTCGCGTACGGCGTCACGGGTGATGTCCACCCGTTCGCCGGTGGCGTCGTCGGCCAGGTCTCGCCGTTCGCGCAGGACCTGACCGGCACCGTCGCCCCCGACGCGCAGTCCCTCGCGGGCAACGCCGTCTCGGGCGTCCAAGGCGTGGCCGGCTCGGTCACCCCGGACTACCTGCCGACGTACGAGCAGGCGTACAACGCGACGTACGCCGTCTGACAGCGGAGCGACACACCTACACCAGCACCTGCACCTCTACACCTGCAGCTCTACACCGACACCGACACCTACAGCCACAGCCGTGCGGCGGCACGAGCCGTAGCTGAAACTGCAGCTGCATCAGTCGTAACAGGAGCAAATGGGCGGTCCCTGTCACCACAGGGGCCGCCCTTCCCATGTGCGGATCCGCGATCTGTGACAGTCATCACCGCCCAAATGTGATCTGCGATTTAGGGACCTACGGCCCACGGCGATAACCTGCGAGACGGACATGCCGCGTACCGGACTCCGTCCTACGCCTCCCTTGTGACAGCGCAGTCACGTTGCCCTCCGCGGCACGCCCACGCAGACAGCTGACCACAAAGCAGCGAGATCGCAGCGAGATCACGGAAAAGGGACGGACGCGCGTGGACCTGTTCGAGTACCAGGCGAGGGACCTCTTCGCCAAGCACGGTGTACCGGTGCTGGCCGGTGAAGTCATCGACACGCCTGAGGCGGCGCGCGAGGCCACCGAGAAGCTGGGCGGCAAGTCGGTCGTCAAGGCACAGGTGAAGGTCGGTGGCCGCGGCAAGGCCGGCGGCGTGAAGCTGGCCGACAACCCCGACGAGGCAGTCGCTCGCGCGACGGACATCCTCGGAATGGACATCAAGGGCCACACGGTCCACAAGGTGATGATCGCCGAGCTGTCCCCGGAGATCGAGGCGGAGTACTACGTCTCGTACCTCCTCGACCGCACCAACCGCACCTTCCTGGCCATGGCCTCGGTGCAGGGCGGCATGGACATCGAGGAGGTCGCGGAGAAGACTCCCGAGGCCCTCGCGAAGGTCCCCGTCAACGCCGTCGAAGGCGTGAACATCGAGAAGGCCCGCGAGATCGTGGCCCAGGCGAAGTTCCCGGCCGAGGTGGCCGAGGGCGTCGCCGAGGCGATGGTGACCCTGTGGGACACCTTCGTCGCCGAGGACGCGCTCCTCGTCGAGGTCAACCCGCTGGTGAAGACCAAGGACGGCCGCATCCTGGCCCTTGACGGCAAGGTCTCGCTCGACGAGAACGCCGACTTCCGCCAGGCCGACCACGAGGCGCTCGAGGACAAGGACGCAGCCAACCCGCTCGAGGCTGCTGCCAAGGCCAAGAACCTCAACTACGTCAAGCTGGACGGCGAGGTCGGCATCATCGGCAACGGCGCGGGTCTCGTCATGAGCACCCTCGACGTCGTCGCGTACGCCGGTGAGAACCACAGCAACGTGAAGCCGGCCAACTTCCTCGACATCGGTGGCGGCGCTTCGGCCGAGGTCATGGCGAACGGCCTGGAGATCATCCTCGGCGACCCGGACGTCAAGTCCGTCTTCGTCAACGTCTTCGGTGGCATCACCGCGTGCGACGAGGTCGCCAACGGCATCGTCCAGGCGCTCGAGCTCCTCAAGTCCAAGGGCGAGGAAGTCACCAAGCCGCTGGTCGTGCGTCTCGACGGCAACAACGCCGAACTGGGTCGCAAGATCCTGTCGGACGCCAACCACCCGCTCGTGCAGCGCGTGGACACCATGGACGGCGCGGCCGACAAGGCCGCCGAGCTCGCGGCTGCGAAGTAAGGGACCAGGTCAGAACACCATGGCTATCTTCCTGACCAAGGACAGCAAGGTCATCGTCCAGGGCATGACCGGTGCCACGGGCATGAAGCACACCAAGCTCATGCTGGGCGACGGCACGAACATCGTCGGCGGCGTGAACCCGCGCAAGGCCGGCACGTCCGTCGACTTCGACGGCACCGAGGTACCGGTCTTCGGCACCGTCGCCGAGGCGATGGAGAAGACGGGCGCCAACGTCTCCGTCCTCTTCGTGCCGCCGGCCTTCTCCAAGGCCGCCGTCGTCGAGGCGATCGACGCCGAGATCCCCCTCGCCGTCGTCATCACCGAGGGCATCGCCGTCCACGACTCCGCCGCCTTCTGGGCGTACGCGAAGTCGAAGGGCAACAAGACCCGCATCATCGGCCCGAACTGCCCCGGTCTCATCACCCCGGGTCAGTCGAACGCCGGCATCATCCCGGGCGACATCACGAAGCCGGGCCGCATCGGCCTGGTCTCGAAGTCCGGCACGCTGACGTACCAGATGATGTACGAGCTCCGTGACATCGGCTTCTCCTCGGCCGTCGGCATCGGTGGCGACCCGGTCATCGGCACGACGCACATCGACGCCCTCGAGGCGTTCGAGGCCGACCCCGAGACCGACCTGATCGTGATGATCGGCGAGATCGGCGGCGACGCCGAGGAGCGTGCGGCCGACTACATCAAGGCCAACGTGACGAAGCCGGTCGTCGGCTACGTCGCCGGCTTCACGGCGCCCGAGGGCAAGACCATGGGCCACGCCGGCGCCATCGTCTCCGGCTCCTCCGGCACCGCGCAGGCCAAGAAGGAGGCCCTTGAGGCCGCGGGCGTCAAGGTCGGCAAGACGCCGACCGAGACGGCCAAGCTCGCGCGAGCGATCCTCGCGGGCTGAGGTTGCCTGAACGTCCGAAAAGTGGGCCCGCACCTCGCATGAGGTGCGGGCCCACTTTTCTCTGTCCGCGGGCTGACTGCGGCTGGTCGTCCGCGGGCCGACTGTGGCCGGTCGTCCGCGGGCCGACTGTGGCCGGTCGCGCCGTTCCTCGCACCCGTCATGGGCGCGCCCCTGACGGGGCGGGGCGCCCCCTAACGGAGATCCGGTGTCAGCCTTTCCGGGCCGCTCGACAGGTCCTGGCGGAGCTTCTTGTGGAGGATCTGGTCCTCGTACGTCAGGTGGCCCGGACCCATCCTCGGCGGTACGCCGCTGATGGCCTTGCCCGGGGACTGGGGCGGCTCGTAGTGGGTGGGGGCCGTGCGCAGCGTCAGGGCCGTGGCGCCGACGATCAATGCCGTGAAGGCGATCGCCGCGCGGGTCCAGAAGCGGGCGCGGTGTTCGCTTCCGGTGCGGACCCGGCCCGCGTTCGGGGGTTGCAGTTTCTCCGCGGCGCAGAGCTCGCCGAGGCGCTGGTGCAGGGCTTCGGGGGTCGCCGCCTGCTCGGGCAGCCGCTCGGCGATCGCCTCGCGTGCGCGCAGGAGGCGGTTGGCCGCCGCGGGCGTGCTCGCCTCCGTCTCGGCCGCGGTCTCGGGCAGGTCGAGCCCGACGCCGTCGTAGAGCAGGAGGGTGCGGCGCTGCGCGGGCGGCAGGCTCATCAGGACGGTGAGGAAGGTCCGGTCGGCCGCCGTGGCGGGCGGGGCGTCCGGCTGCCGGTGGGTGGGGCGCAGGCGGTGCCAGGGGGACATCGCGTACTCGTACGCCGCCGCGCGCACCCAGCCCGCCGGGTCGCGGTCGACGGCGACCTCGGGCCAGCGCTGCCAGGCGAGCTGGAAGGCGCGCTCCACGGATTCCTGGGCGAGGGTGCGGCGGCCGGTGAGGAGGTAGGTCTGGCGTACGAGGCCGGGGGCGCACGTCGTGCAGAGCGCGTCGAAGGCTTCGGCTGGGGTCGGGCCGGCGGCTGACTCGGCGGGCGCGAGCTCCGGCTCCGGCTCGGCCTGGACGTTGGCGGTCGCCGTCGCCGCAGCTGCAGCCGCCGCCGGCGCCGCGTCCCGCACCCTTGGCTCGAGCGGGCGGACATGGCCGTTCATCGCCGCGCCCACCGGGATGCGCGCGGGGGACTTGTCGTCCTTGGCGTCCTTGGCGTCCACGGCCGACTCCGGGTCCTTTGCCCAGCTGGGGCGCCGTACGGAGCGCTTCTCCTTCACGGTCTGTTCGTTCGAGATCTCGGCGAGCAGCTTCGCGTAGGACTCGCGCCGGCGGCCGCGTGGCGTCGAGCGGCCCGACTCCCAGGAGCGGACCGTCTCCCGGGCGACGCCCACCCGCGCGGCGACATCGGCCTGGCTCAGGGACTTCGCCTCGCGCAGACGTCGGCGTTCCTTGGGGGACGGCAACGGGGTGGCAGGGCTCTGGGTCATGTCGGACTCTCCGCGCCGGGGGCCGTGGGCCTTCGTGCGGCGGGGAGCCGGGCGCGGCTGATCCGTCGTACGAAAAAGTACATAAACGTATCTTGTGCGACACATCCGGTATTCGCCTGTTACGAGGAGAAAGCGCGTGTCGTTGGGAGCATGGCGCCGTGACTCAAATCACCGACCGCAGCTCACCGTTGCCGCCCCTCAAACCGCTGATCGAGCGGGCCCGCGACCGCTCACCCGGACTGGCGACGTGCCTGTTCGGAGGGGCTGTCGCGGCAGGGCTCGGGCTCGGCTCGTGTGCCGTCCTGGTGATGATCCTCTGGATCAGCTCGCCCTATCCGGACAGCGGGCCCAGTGGGGCGCTGCATGTCGCGGCCTCGGTGTGGCTGATCGCCCACGGCGCGGAGCTGGTCAGGACGGACACGCTCTCCGGGACGCCTGCCCCGCTCGGCGTCACGCCCATGCTCCTGATGGTGCTCCCGGGCTGGCTCGCGCACCGGGCGGCGCGGGACGCGGCGGATCCCGAGGAGCGGGGGATGGCGCCGCGGACCGCGTGGTGCGGGGTGGTCGGCGGCTATCTGCTGGTCGGCGCCGCCGCGACGCTGTACGCGGCCGGGGGCGAGCTGCGGCCGTCGTGGCCGAGCGCGGCCGTGCACGTGCCGGTGCTCGTGGGGGGTGCGGCGGCGGTGGGGGTCTGGACGGCCCTGGGGCGGCCCCAGGGACCGCTTCCTGGAGTGCTGCGAGCGGGCCTTCGCGCGCTGCCCGCAGGGGTACGTCCCTTCTTCGTACGCCGATACGTCCGCGCCGTCACGCGGGCCGCGGCGGCCGGGACGCTGGTGCTCGTCGGCGGGGGAGCGCTGCTGGCCGGGATCTCCCTCGCGCTGCACGGCGGCCTTGCGAGGGCATCGTTCGCGCAGGTCACGGACGTGTGGTCGGGCCGCTTCGCGGTGCTGCTGCTCGCCGTGGCGCTGGTGCCGAACGCGGCGGTGTGGGGCGCGGCGTACGGCCTCGGCCCCGGCTTCGCGCTGGGCACGAGGAGCGTGGCGGGGCCGCTCGCCGTGAGTACGGGGCCGATGCTGCCGGCGTTTCCGCTGCTCGCGGCGGTGCCGGCGGAAGGGCCTGGGTCGCCGTTGACGTGGGCGGCGGGTGCGGTGCCGCTGGGGGCGGGGATCGCGGTGGCGTGGTTCGCGGCGGGGGCCGCGGCGCCTGCCTTCGGGGAGCGGGGCGAGGCGTGGTCACGGGGGCGTACGGCGCTGGTCGCGGGGGCGGCGGCGGTGCTGTGCGGGGCGGCGCTGGCGGGGCTCGCCGAGCTGGCGGGCGGTCCGATGGGGGTGGCCGTCCTGGCCGACTTCGGGCCCGTGTGGTGGCAGGCGGGGGCTGCGGCGGTGGGGTGGACCGGGGTGGTGGGGGTGCCGGGGGCGCTGCTGGTGCGGGCCTGGCGGCTCCGGACCCGCCGGGCGGTTGCGCCGCGCTGGACGTGGCTGCGGTTGCGGTTGCGGCTGCCGAGGCCCCGGCTGCCGAGGCCGCGCATCCCGCAGCTTCAGCTGCGCGCCCCTCGCCTGCGGCTTCCGCGGATCCCTCGCCGCCGCCACAGCCCGCCTTCTCCTCCGGAAGCAGCCCCGCCGGTCGCGGAGCCGTTCGAGCCGTACGACTTCCTGCCGCGGGCACCTGCGGTGGGCGGGGCGGAGGACTGGGGCGGGGCGGACTGGCATGACGACGCGGCCCGGGAGGCCCGCTGGTCCGCCTTGCGGGACGCGAACGGGGAGGAGCGGCCGCCGGGGGCTTGAGGGGGCGGGGGGAGTGCCGCTCGCCAAGCGGAGGGGAAAGGCGAGGTCAGGTCCCCGCCAACCCTCCCCCCCCCGCCAGGAATCAGTCCCGCTCGCCCAGGAGCGGGCGCAACTGCTTCGGCAGGAGGTCGTTGCACTCCTGCTTCGACTGGCTCGTGAGGGCGTCGCTCACGCACGTGTAGTAGTCGCGGTACACCAGCTGCGCGGCGAACGTCGCCGCCACCATCGCCAGCGCGAGCGAAGCCGTCACCAAGCCGCTGATCGCCGCCGTGGTCTGCGGCTTCGTGCTGGCGGGGTCCGCCGCGGGCCGCTGCGTGGCGGGCGCCGTCGGGTCCGGCTGCTTCGGCTTCGCCCGCAGCGAGCTGATGCCCCAGTGCAGCGCGAGCGCGCCCAGGAGCAGGGCCACGTACCGCCAGCCGAAGAGCGCGAAGAAGAAGGCCCACATGCCGGAGAGCAGGGCGTACCGAGCGCGGCGCTGGGCCGGGTCGGTCGGGTCCCAGCGCATGCCGTTGCCGGGCCCGGACCCGGAGCCGGACGGGCCGTCGGGGCCCTGCTGGCCGGGCCGCTCGCCGAAGCCGCCGCCCTGGGAGCGGCCGGGCTGCCGGTCGCTCCACTGGCTGCCCCAGGGGGACTGGCCCTGGGCGTCGCCGCCGTCGCCGCCGTTGCCGGGGCGGGGCCGCCACGGCTGGTCCGGGGTCCCCTCCGGCGGCGGCGCGAAGGGGTTGTCGTCCTTCTTCCCGGAGCCCCCGGAAGAGTCGGAGCTGCCCGAGCCCCCGGAGTCCTGGGAGTCCTGCGGCGGGGACGACGGGCGGCCGTCGCGCAGCAGCGTCGAGCCGCGCTCCCCTCCGTGCGTCAACCCGAACGCGAAGGACAGCGGGAGGCGGAGGCTACGGTCCGGCATCAGGTGTGCGTCTTCCCCTTGGTTGAGCGAGCTTCTGGACGGTGTGACGTCGCTGTGACGTCCTGGTGCAGACGCTACCTTCCGGCCGCGCCCCCGTCCCGTGAGGGGCCGCACCGTGTGCCGGTATCGTTGCTGACGGTCGGCCGCTTCGTAGAGTTCCCCGTATCGCGGGGTGCGAAGCCTTTGTACGACCCTACAAAGACGACGCACCTCCCGAGAAAGGGCCCCGCTGTGGCCAAGAGCCCTGTGGCCAAGCGCCTCGTCGTGCTGGTCTCCGGATCAGGCACGAATCTGCAGGCTCTGCTCGACAAGATCGCGACGGACGGGACATCGGGCTACGGCGCCGAGATCGTCGCCGTCGGCGCGGACCGCGACGGCATCGCGGGGCTCGAACGTGCCGAGAGCGCCGGGATTCCCACCTTCGTCTGCCGGGTGAAGGACCACGCGACGCGCGACGAGTGGGACGCGGCGCTGGCCGAGGCGACCGCCTCGTACGAGCCCGATCTGGTCGTGTCGGCCGGGTTCATGAAGATCGTGGGGAAGCGATTCCTCGCACGGTTCGGCGGTCGGTTCGTCAATACGCACCCCGCCCTGCTGCCCAGCTTCCCCGGGGCCCACGGTGTGCGCGACGCGCTCGCGTACGGCGCGAAGGTCACGGGATGCACCGTCCACTTCGTCGACGACGGCGTCGACACCGGCCCGATCATCGCCCAGGGCGTGGTCCCGGTCGGGGATGAGGACGACGAGAGCGCTCTGCACGAGCGCATCAAGGAAGTCGAGCGAAGGCTGCTCGTCGATGTCGTGGGGCGTCTGGCCCGCAACGGCTACCGCATTGAGGGACGAAAGGTACTTATCCCGTGACCGCCGAAGGTACGCACGGTTCGCAGCGCCCGATCAAGCGCGCGCTCATCAGCGTCTATGACAAGACCGGGCTCGAGGAGCTCGCGCGCGGGCTGCACGAGGCCGGCGTCGAGCTCGTCTCGACCGGTTCGACCGCCGCGAAGATCGCCGCCACCGGGGTGCCCGTCACCAAGGTCGAGGAGCTCACCGGCTTCCCCGAGTGCCTGGACGGCCGGGTCAAGACGCTGCACCCGCGCGTGCACGCCGGGATCCTCGCCGACCTGCGCCTCGATGACCACCAGCGGCAGCTCGCCGACCTCGGCATCGAGCCGTTCCAGCTGGTCGTCGTGAACCTCTACCCCTTCAAGGCGACCGTCGCCTCGGGCGCGACGCCCGACGAGTGCGTCGAGCAGATCGACATCGGCGGCCCCTCGATGGTCCGCGCCGCCGCCAAGAACCACCCCTCGGTGTCGGTCATCACGAGCCCCTCCCGGTACGCCGACGTGCTCGCCGCCGTCCGTGACGGCGGGTTCGACCTGACCGCCCGCAAGCGCCTCGCCGCCGAAGCGTTCCGCCACACCGCCGAGTACGACCTCGCGGTCGCCTCCTGGTTCGCGGACGACTACGCGTCCGACAGCACCGCCTTCCCCGAGTTCATCGGCAGCGCGTACGCCCGCAAGAACGTCCTGCGCTACGGCGAGAACCCGCACCAGGGCGCGGCCCTCTACGTCGACGGCAACGGAGGCCTCGCCGAGGCCGAGCAGCTGCACGGCAAGGAGATGTCGTACAACAACTACACGGACACGGACGCCGCGCGCCGTGCCGCGTACGACCACGACGACCCCTGCGTCGCGATCATCAAGCACGCCAACCCCTGCGGCATCGCGATCGGTTCGAACGTCGCCGAGGCGCACCGCAAGGCGCACGCCTGTGACCCGCTCTCCGCGTTCGGCGGCGTGATCGCCGTCAACCGCCCGGTCTCCAAGGAGATGGCCGAGCAGGTCGCCGACATCTTCACCGAGGTCATCGTCGCGCCCGAGTACGAGGACGGCGCCCTCGAAGCCCTCACCAAGAAGAAGAACATCCGCGTCCTGCGCGCCCACCAGGCCCCGTCCAACACGGTCGAGGTCAAGCAGATCGACGGCGGCGCGCTCCTCCAGGTCACCGACCGCCTCCAGGCCGACGGCGACAACCCCGCCAACTGGACGCTCGCCACGGGCGACGCCCTCAACGCGGGCGAGCTCGCCGAGCTGGCCTTCGCCTGGAAGGCGTCGCGCGCGGTGAAGTCCAACGCGATCCTGCTCGCCAAGGACGGCGCGTCGGTCGGCGTCGGCATGGGTCAGGTCAACCGTGTCGACTCCGCGAAGCTCGCCGTCGAGCGGGCGGGCGAGGAGCGCGCGCATGGTGCGTACGCCGCTTCGGACGCGTTCTTCCCGTTCCCCGACGGCCTGGAGATCCTGACCGCCGCGGGCGTCAAGGCCGTGGTGCAGCCGGGCGGTTCGGTCCGTGACGAGCTGGTCGTCGAGGCCGCGAAGAAGGCGGGCGTGACGATGTACTTCACGGGTACGCGGCACTTCTTCCACTGAGCCGGGCCGAGTCCTGTGCCGAACGGTGGCCGCGCCCTTCCCCCGAGGGCGCGGCCACCGTCGCTTCGCAGGCGGCCAGTGTGTGGGCGTGCCGGACGCGGGCCTCGCGGGACAGTCGGGCCGCGTAGCCCGGGTCGGTGTGGTCGTGGCCGTGCGCGGCCATGCAGAGCGCGAGCGGCAGGTCGATGCCGGGCCCCGATGACCGGGTCCCCGGTGGCGCCGCATCCCCCGTGGACGGCCCCGCGCACCCGGCCGCGGCGATCATCGACACCGCCGCCGCGGCCGTGCACGCCAGCCTGAGCGTGCGCTTCATGTGGTGCTTCCCCCCTGCCGTGCCGTCCCCCTTGGCGGCACGTGAACACCATGACGGCGTGAACGGCGGGGCGGTACCTAGGAGTTCTGAGGGTCGGCTCCGCACTCCTCGATCCAGCGGTGGGAGAGCACGACGTACGTGCCCGTCAGGTTGCCCTGCTGGCCGACGGACGTGCAGCCCACCGGATCGCGTTCGTCCCGGTAGAGGTCCTTCCACCGGAACTTCCAGTCGCGTCCCACGTAGTACGCGACGTCATGGAGCGGCGAGGCCGCGTCGCCGTTGTTGAAGATCGAATGCACCTTCTTGGTGCGCGTCCAGGGGCACGTGCGGCCCTCCTTCCCGAGCCAGTCGCGGTCGTCGCTCTCCCACGCGCACATCTCCCCATTGCCGTACCTCTCGCTGAAGAAGCAGACGGAGAGCCTCGGGCAGCGGTGATAGCCGTACGTGACGGGGTCGTCCCGCAGCACCTCCACGAGCCCCGCCGTGAGCGCCATGGCGGCCACCACCGCCCCGGCCCCGACCACGACGGGCCGCCCCGGCCTGCGCACCCGCGCCCACCGCGGAAGCCGCCGCACGGACGCGAGCCCCGCCGCCCGCTCCACCCGCCCGAGCAGCGCCTCCGTGTCCCGCACGGCCCGCGCGGAGTGCGTACGGGCCAGGCAGTCGACGACGATCTCCCGCCATTCCAGCGGGAGTTCGGGGGAGAGGCGCAGCTCGTCGAGGCCGCGCGCGTATCTCACGACGGCATCCCTGCGAGCCGACGGAGTGCCGCCGGGCAGGGGGTAGGTGCCGGTGAGGACGAGGTGGGCCAGGACGCCGAAGGCCCAGACGTCCGCGGTCGGACGGATCTGCTGTCCGCGCTCGCCGATGTCCGACCAGAGCAGCTCGGGCGGGGTGTAGTCGGACGTGGAGAAGGCGGGCGTGTACGCGTGGGTGCCCTCCAGCTCGGCGGCCATGTTGAAGTCCGCGAGGCGGGCCGAACCGTCCTTCATCAGCAGGACGTTGGCCGGTTTGAGGTCGCCGTGCACCCACCCCGCACGGTGCAGCTGATGCAGCCCCGCGCAGACCTCGGCGAGCAGCGCTGCCCCGTTCACCGGCGGCGGACCGGCCAGGAGCCCGGCGAGCGAGCCTTCCGCCTTCTCCAGGACGAGGACGGTGGCGCCGTCGAGCGCGGGGTGCTCCGGGTCGTCCACGGTCAGCGTGTCGTACATCCGGATGAGCCGCGGGGAGCGCAGCTTGCGCAGCAACTCGACCTCACGTGCGGTCAGTTCGCGCAGGTGGTTCAGCTGGCGCGGGGTGCGAAGGCCGGTGGGCAGGAACTTCAGCGCGACGGTCCGGGGCAGCCCCTCGGCGGGCGTGGCCCGGCGGGCGGCATAGACGCTCCCGAAGGCGCCACTGGCCAGGTGCGCACCCACGACCCAGGGCCCGACGCGATAGCCCTTCGGCACGTCGACGGCGTACGCACCGCCACTGGTGCTCATGGCTGCGCCCCCCATACTCCGGTTCCGGCGTGGGCCCAGAGTATGAGGGGTGCGGGATGCGGTGAGAGTGTCTCGGGTCAGGCGGCGCAGTTGCGACTGGTCACACTCGGCCATTCCTTGTTGGATCCGGTGTAGCGGACCCCGTTGAAGTGCACCGCCTTGCGGTGGCGCTCGTCGGTGAAGTTCCCGGACGCCAAGTACCGCTGCTCATAGTGCAGATGGGCCCAGCTGGAGTTCCCGCTGGTGCCGATGCGGCCGATCTTCGTGGACGCCTTGACCTTGTCGCCCTTCTGGACGTACTTCGTGGGCGCGTCCTTCAGGTGGTAGTACGCCGTGAACCAGCCTCCCCCGTGGCTCACCTGGATCGTGTTCCCGGAGCCGCGGTCCTTGTACGTGGCGGACACCTTGCCCTTCGCCGACGCGAGGACGGGCTTGCCGCCCGAGCCCGTATTGCCCTTCACGACCATGTCGATCGCCGGGCTGTGGCCCCAGGTGTTCAGCTGCCACTTGGTCCCGCACGGAAAGGGCATCTGAAAGGCCGGCTTCGCGGCGGCCGAGACCTGGTCGTCCCGCTGGTCGTGCGGCGCCGCCTGGGCGAGCCCCGGTGCGGTGAGCAGCGCGGCACAGACTCCCGCCGTGCCGATGACCGCCATCGCTGAACGCGTCGTAGTGCGCGTCGTTGCGTGCGCCTTTGTGCGCGTCTTTGTGCGCATGGAATCTTCCCCCTGGAATTCCGTGCCACCCCCGTGGTGGTGGCACTGACATTAGGAGGGGTGCGAGGGGCGGGGTACCTCGTACGTCAGAGGGTCAGCAGCCCTCGATCCAGCGGTGGGAGAGCGGCTTGACCGGCCGGGTGAGGTTCCGCTTCGTCTGCACCTCGACGCAGCCGAGGCGTTCGCCCTTGAGCCGCGGCTTCGCGAAGTAGACGACGTCGACGAACTTCGTTCCCATGTCGGTGTCATGGCCGTTGTTGTAGATCGACTGCGGGCTCTCCCGCGCCGTCCACGCGCACTTTCCGTCGCCCGTCAGCCAGTTGTTGTCGTCGCCGACCCAGGTGCACATCTGACCTTGGCCGTCCTTCCCGGAGAACGCGCAGACGGAGCCCACGACGCAGCGGGCGTAGCCGGACTTGGGTCCGCCTGCCGCCGTGCCCGGGTCTTCCTCGTCGAGAAGGGCGTTCAGGCCGAAGCCGAGTGCGGTGAACGTGACCGCCGCGGCGACGGTGGCCAGGACCGCGCGGCGGATGCGGCGTGTGCCGGGTCCTGGCCGCCGGGGGAGCCGGGGCGCGCGGTCGGCGCCCGCCGCCGCCTCGGCGCGGCGGAGGACCGACGGGGCGTCGTGGGCGGCGCGTTCCGCGTGGGTGCGGGAGAGGCAGTCGGTGATCAAGGCGTGCCATTCCGCCGGGAGTTCGGGGGAGAGGCGCAGCTCGTCCGTGCCGCGTGCGTAGCGGATGGCGGCGTCCCTGCGGGCCGACGGAGTGCCGCCGGGCAGCGGGTAGGTGCCGGTGAGCACGAGGTGGGCCAGGACGCCGTACGCCCAGATGTCGGCGGTCGGACGGATCTGCTGTCCGCGCTCGCCGATCTCGGACCAGAGGAGTTCCGGCGGGGTGTAGTCGGGCGTGGAGAAGGCGGGTGTGTACGCGTGCGTGCCCTCCAGTTCCGCCGCCATGTTGAAGTCCGCCAGGCAGGACGAACCGTCCTTCATCAGCAGGACGTTGGCCGGTTTGAGGTCGCCGTGCACCCAGCCCGCGTGGTGGAGCTGACGCAGGCCGTCGCCGATCTGGGCGAGCAGGGCGGGACCGGACTGCGGCCGGTGCGACCGGGCGAGCAGTACGTCCAGGGATTCCGCGGCCTCTTCGAGGACGAGGACGGTGGCGCCGTCGAGCGCGGGGTGCTCCGGGTCGTCCACCGTCAGGACGTCGTACATCCGGATCAGGCGCGGGGAGCGGAGCTTGCGCAGCAACTCGACCTCGCGTTCGGCCAGTTCGCGCAGGTGGTTCAGCTGGCGCGGGGTGTGCGTGCCGGTCGGCAGGAACTTCAGCGCGGCCCGCCTCGGCAGCTCCGGGTCGCCGGACGCGGTCCGCCGCGCCGCGTACACGCTGCCGAAACTGCCGGTCGCCAGCGGCTCGCGCACCTGCCACGGGCCGATCCGATAGCCCTTGGGCACCGAGACGGCGTAGACGAGACCGCTCGCGCCGCTCGTCGGGTCGTTGCCCGCACTCATCGGCCGACGCCGCCGGGGGGCGGGATCAGGACGACGAGATCGTCTTCGCGTACGAGATCGAAACGCAGCGCGAGCGAGACCAGCGACTCCTTCTTGCCGTTGAGGCGCGGCCCCGAATCGGCCGTGTCGGGGCCCGGCTTGAGGCGGAGCTTGACCGCGAGGTAGTCGATGTTCCACTGCACGGCGGCACGGTTCGCCGATGGCCAGCCGGGCCTGAGCCGGTCCACGACCTGTTCGACGGTGGGCAGCGGGGCGTGCGGGGCGCCGCGCAGGCGCGGTTCGCACAGGGCGGCGAGCACGGCGAAGTACCGCTTGGTGCGGTCGACGGAGAAGGCGGGACGGGTCGTCGCGCCGCCGAGCCCCGCGCGGTCCCGGCCGCCCAGGTAGTCGTGGCGCGGCGCCCACACCTCGAGGTGCAGGAGCTCGCCCGCGGCGGGCAGCACGATCCGGGAGAACTCGAAGGGGACCGGTGCGTCGAGGCGGCCGGGCCCGACCTTGATGTGCTCGCCCGCGCCCTCGGGGTTCTCCACCACGTACGTCTGGTGGGCGCTGAGGTTGCTCAGTATCCAGAACGCGCCGTGCGCGGCGATCTCGCCTGCCGCGCGTGAGACGCCCTCGTGGTCGATGGGCAGGTCGTTGGCCTCGGCCGATCTGCCGAAGGTGAGTCTTTCGCCCGGGGCGAGGCGGAGTTGACCCGCGCTCGCCGGCGGCTGTTCCCCTGTCCGTTGCTCCACTGTCCGTGGCGGCACGACGATGATGCTGTACAAGGCCTGTCCCCCTCACGCCCGACGTGGTCAGAGTAGAGCGAGAACCCACGGGCCGTGCCCCCCTCGACAGGGTGAGCACGGCCCGTGGGTGTGAATCGCGTGTGGTGCGCGGTGGTTTCTGGCCTCAGTAGCGGGGGCGGTTGAACCACGCGGTGCCGCTCGGCACGACCGGGGCGATCGTGATGATGACGGCGAAGGTGACCCAGATCAGCGGGCCGATGATGGCGGTCGCGAGACCGGAGTCGAGGCCGACGAAGAGGCCGATCAGACCGACGATCCCGCCCAGCGCGCCATAGACGACGGTGGTGATTCGGACACCCTGGCCGCCGCGGCTGAACTTCACGCCGAGCGTGATGGACAGGGCCCCGAGAGCGGCCGCTATGAGAGCGGCGATGATCGCGATGCCGGCGACCGCGTCACCGGCGTCGCTCATGCCGCTGAGGCCAAGGTCTTCACCGCTGTCACCGGCGTCGCTCGCGATCGCACCCAGGTAGAGGTAGACGATCGCCAGGATGATCTGCACCGCCGAGATCAGGAACAGGAAGACGCGCGCGGTGACCAGGAGACCCGGCATCGACTGCTGCATCATGTTGCCGCCGCCGCCCGGGTAGCCGGGGTAGGCCGGCTGCTGCGGGTATCCGTAGCCCTGCTGCGGCGGGACACCGGGCGGGGCCTGGGGATAGCCGTAACCGGGAGCGGCCGGGGGCTGCTGGGGCGGCTGCCCGTAAGGGTTGTTCGGGTCGCCGTAACTCATGGCGGTCTTCCTCCGTCGGGTAATGCGGGGACGACGCGGCACATCACGGAGGAAAGTTCTACAGATGCGGTCCGTCCCCCCGACACTGCCCGCGGCACTGTGCCGCATATCGTTCTTTAGGCCAGGCTTATTTGTCCAGCCGCATTCCCTATGTGTTGTGCAAGTGCAACAGAGCTGGTCAGGTCTCGGGACACAGCTGGGACACAGCCGGGCCGCGACGGCGCCCTGATTGGTACCGGGCGGGTCTCATCCGGGAAGATGGAGTCATGACCGCCCAGATTCTCGATGGCAAGGCCACCGCAGCCGCGATCAAGTCCGAACTGACCGTCCGCGTGGCGGCCCTGAAGGAGAGGGGCTTCACGCCCGGCCTGGGGACTGTTCTGGTCGGTGACGACCCGGGCAGCCAGAAGTACGTCGCCGGGAAGCACCGCGACTGCGCGCAGGTCGGCATCGCCTCCATCCAGCGCGAGCTGCCCGCCACGGCGACGCAGGACGAGATCGAGGCCGTCGTCCGCGAGCTAAACGAGGACCCGGCCTGCACCGGCTACATCGTGCAGCTCCCGCTGCCCAAGGGCATCGACGAGAACCGCGTCCTGGAGCTGATGGACCCGGACAAGGACGCCGACGGCCTGCACCCGATGAACCTCGGCCGCCTCGTCCTGAACGAGCCCGCGCCGCTGCCCTGCACGCCGAACGGCGTGATCACGCTGCTCCGCAAGCACGGCGTGGAGATCAACGGCGCCGAGGTCGTGGTCGTCGGCCGCGGTGTGACGATCGGCCGCTCGATGCCGCTCCTGCTCACCCGCCGCTCGGAGAACGCCACGGTGACGCAGTGCCACACCGGCACCCGTGACCTGGCCTACCACCTGAGGAAGGCCGACATCATCGTGGCCGCCGCGGGCGTCCCGCACCTGATCAAGCCCGAGGACGTGAAGCCGGGCGCCGCGATCCTGGACGTCGGCGTCTCGCGCGACGAGTCCGGCAAGATCGTCGGCGATGTGCACCCGGGCGTCGGCGAGGTCGCCGGGTGGATCTCGCCGAACCCCGGCGGCGTAGGCCCGATGACGCGCGCCCAGCTGCTCGTCAACGTCGTCGAGGCCGCCGAGCGCGCCGCGTCCGCCGTCGCGAGCTGAACGGGGAAGGGTGAAGCCCATGAGCGCAGAACCTGAGCAAGGGGCATCGCCGGCCGACGCTCCGGAGGCCCGGGAGACCGTGGAGGCCCCGCAGGCCCTGGAGGACGCCGAGGCCAAGGGCGCCGTCAGCGCCCCCGGTCCCGGCGGACCGAAGAAGACCACGCGGCGCTTTCCGCTCCTGACCCGGGACACCGCGCGGCCCGAGGGCGGCGGCAGGGCCGCGGGCGGCGACGCCCCCGCGCCCGCCCGGCAGTGGCCGCTGCTCAGCGTGCTCTCGACGGTGGGGCTCGGGCTGCTGCTCACGGCCTTCGACGTGTTCCGCGTCGGGACGATACTGATCGGCCTCGCGCTGATCGCGGGCGCCTTCATGCGGTGGGCGCTGCCCGGCGTCGGCATGCTGGCGGTGCGTTCGCGCTTCACGGACATGGTCACGTACGGCGCGCTCGGCGTGGCCATCGTGCTCCTCGCGATGATGGCGCAGCCCGATCCGTGGCTGGAGATCCCGTTCCTGGGCGACACCCTGCACCGGACGATCACCACGTAACAGGCGGTCGCACGACATGGCCGGCGGCCCGTCCTCTCCCCCGCGGAGGACGGGCCGCCGCCGTATTCCGGTGGCCCACGACGGCCCCGGCGGCCCCGGGCAAGAAGTTACGGCGGCGGGGCGGGGGAGTCGTCCCGTGCCGGGTTGAGGCTCGGGCACGCCCTGCGCTGTACGCCCGCGGTTCCTACAACTTCCGCTGTACCGCGGTGGTTTGACGTACCTGCGCCCGCACCGGGGCTACGCTGCGGCGATGCGGATCCGCCCCCTCGTCGCCGACACGTCGATCGCGGTCGCCCTGACCACGGTCGCCGTACTCCTCGGGCAGGAGTCGGCGCGGCAGAGGTGGCCCGAACTCGACGCCCTGGGCTACGCGTTGGTGGCGCTCGTCAATCTGCCGGTCGTGTTCCGCTCCAGGGCGCCGCTCGCGGTCCTGCTCCTGGTGCACCTGGTGTGGATCGGGTACGTCACCGTCGGCTACTGGCCCGTCGTGAACACCTTCGCGCCCATGCTCATGGTCTACACGGTCGCGTCCCTGCGGCCCGCCCGCGTCTCCGTCCCCTGCGCCGCGCTGATGAGCGCCGTCTGGATCTACGCGGGCGTGGTGAGCGAGGGCGCGGCGATGGCGTCCGTGGTCGGGCAGGCCATCGGATTCCCCCTGGTGATCTGGCGGTTCGGGTACGTCGCGCGCCGCTCCGCCGAACTGGCCCGGCAGCTCAAGCGCGAGCAGGACGAGCGGGCCAGGCGCGAGGTGGCCGAGGAACGCGGGCGCATCGCACGGGAGTTGCACGACGTGGTCGCCCACCACATGTCGGTGATATCCGTGCAGGCGGGCCTCGCGAAGTTCGTCTTCGCCTCGGATCCGGCCACCGCCCACGCCGCGCTCTCCACCATCTCCGGCACCAGCGGCGAGGCGCTTGAGGAGCTGCGCCGCATGCTGCGGGTGCTGCGGGCGCGGGAGGACGGCGACGGCGCGCCCGACGCCCCGATGCCCGGCCTCGCGCGGCTGGGCGAGATGGTCGAGCGGGTGCGGGCCGGGGGAGTCGCCGTCGAGCTGCGCGTCGAGGGGACGCGGCGGCAGCTCGCACCCGGGATCGAACTCTGCGCGTACCGCGTGGTGCAGGAGGCCCTGACCAATGTGCTGAAGCACGCGCGAGGGGCCGGAGCGGTGGTCGAACTGCGGTACACGACGCACCATGTGACGGTCTCGGTGACCAACGACGGAGAGGGGGTGATTCCGGACAGAGTGGTCACGGGGAGCGGTCATGGGTTGATTGGGATGAGGGAGCGGGCCAAGCTCTACGGCGGGACGATCAGCATCGGTCCGCTGAGCGAGGGAGGGTTCGCCGTGCGCCTGACTCTGCCGACCTCCGCGCAGACCGCATCGCAGGGGGACGGCGCGACTTAGATGACCAGGGTGCTCGTGGTCGACGACCAGTTCCTCATCCGGGCCGGTCTCGTGGGGCTGCTGCGCGCCGCGCCCGGCATCGAGGTCGTGGGCGAGGCGGGCGACGGTGCCGAAGCCGTCGAGCTCGCCGCGGCGACCCGGCCCGACGTGATCCTGATGGACATCCGGATGCCCGGCATGAGCGGCATCGTGGCCACCGAGAAGATCCTCGCCGAGGCCCCCGAACCGCCGCCGCGCGTCCTGGTCCTGACCACGTTCGACCTCGACGAGTACGTGTACGGGGCGCTGCGGGCCGGGGCGTCGGGATTCCTGCTCAAGGACTCCGGCCCGGAGCGCCTGCTCGCCGCGGTGGCCGCCGTCGGCGGCGGCGACGCGCTCTTCGCGCCCAGCGTCACCTGCCGCCTCGTCGAGGCCTTCGCCCGGCAGGCCGGGGCCGGGGCGGCCGGTGACTCCGCCGAACCACCCCCGGATCTGCGGGCGTTGACCCTGCGCGAGGTCGAGGTCCTGAAGCTGATCGCCACGGGCCTGTCCAACGCGGACATCGCCGACCGCCTCTACATCAGCGAGGCCACCGTCAAGACCCACCTCAACCGGACGATGTCCAAACTCGACCTGGACAGCAGGGCGCAGGCCGTGGTGGTGGCGTACGAGACGGGCCTCGTCACGCCGGGCGGCGGCGGCCGCTGACCCGGCGGGCAGGAGCCCCGCGGACAAGAAGGCGGGCAGGAGCCCCGCGGACAAGAAGACGGCGCCCGTCCTCTCCCCCGTGGGAGGACGAGCGCCGCCGGTCATGGGGGGGCCGTTCCAACGGGATCCAGCGTCATGCCCCCGCCAACTCCGTACAAGGGATGGGTTGCCTCTGTGGCACGGAGGTGACCATTCCGCAACGGTGTTCTCGGCCCGCTACAGATGGCCGCCCCGTGCGGAAGGAACCACTTCGGGTCGCCCCGCCGTCATGGGGGCAAACTGGGCACATGCTGGGGGTGAAGCATGAGTGCTGCCTGGCAGCCGCTTCCGGAGGCGCTTCCGCCGGAAGTGCGGCATTTCGTGGAACAGCTGCGGCTGCTCAAGGACCGCACCGGCCTGAGCCTGATCGCGCTCGGCAAGGAGACGGCCTACAGCAAGTCCTCCTGGCAGCGTTACCTCAACGGCAGACAGCCACCGCCCCGGCAGGCGGTCGCGGCGCTGTGCCGGGTGGCGGGGGAGGACGGCGAACGGTTCTGCGCGCGCTGGGAGATGGCCGTCCGCGTATGGCCGCGGGGCGGGGCGGGTGATGCGCGGTCCGCTCCAGGTGTCGTACTGAGCAAGGCGGTCGAGGACGCGCCCCCTGCCCGGCGGAGAAAGCCGAGGCGCCCGTCGCGTGCCCGTCCCCCGCGTGCCCGATCGTCGTGGACGTGGCGCTCCACCGCCGGGGTCACCGCGTTCCTCGTCCTCATGGTGCTGCTGGAAGGGCTGCTGCGGTACTTCATTCTGTAGGGCCGCCACGTCGTGGTGGCCCTGCCGGGGGTGCGGGCAAAGTCCGGGATCAGTCCGGGATCAGCCGCGCCAGTTGTAGGCGGCCTTCTTCCACTTGCCGTCGATCTTCACGTAGTACGTGCCGGAGAGGCGCTTGAAGCCGACGTCGTGTTGGTAGCCGCTGTAGGTGACATGGCCGCCGCCACCGGGGCCGTTCAGGAAGTCGTCCGCGACGCCGAACGTCTCCTTGCCGACGATCCCGTCGACGTCCTCCACGTCCTCGCGCTGCTGCCACCACTTGGTGGCCGACTCGGTCTTGCGGCCGAAGCTGCCGTCGATGTCCCACTTCTTGAACGTATGCCGCTTTCCGCTGCTGTCCTTCCACTTGGCCCCGTCCGCGTACAGGACGGACTGCCACAGGCGCGTGGCGTTGCTGTTCGCGTGGCGGTGACGGGACAGATTTCCCTCGTCGCCCCAGTCGTTGTACGCGGCACCCTTGCCGTCGACGACGTGTGGCCCACCGGCCTGCGCGAGCGACGCGGTGCCGCCGAGCGCGATCGCCGCCCCCGCCGTCACGCCGACCGCAGAGCCGAGCAGCCGCTTCGACCTGCCCTTACTGATGCGCATGTAATCCCCCTAGGTGGTGCGTTGACGTCTTCGATGCTTCCGCCCGGGGGTGCTTCGCAAAAGGGTCAAGCAGTGCAATCGGGATGCTTTGGGACGTCCCGGATCGCTACCAGGGGTTCCGCATCGTGGACCGGGACAGCGGTGGGACACTGGACGCTGGACCGCATGGAGTGCGACGGTGCACGCCAGTGGCCCGAATGCTCCCGTGCGCCCCCCGTCCGGGAACTGACATCCTGACTTTTGGCATCCCTCTGGGTAGCCCATGACAGGAGCAGCGGGGGCTGCCCCATGGGCAGAGCGGGGGACACCACGCGCGGGGGCACGTTGGCACGTACGGGGGGAATAGGGGGAGTAATGCCTCGTTGGAAGGCACTGCCGGATGAGCTCGATCCGCAGGTCAGGGAGTTCGCCAGTCAGCTCCGCAGGCTGGTCGACCGGAGCGGTCTGAGCATCGCCGCGGTGTCGGACCGCACCGGGTACAGCAAGACGTCGTGGGAGCGCTATCTGAACGGGCGACTGCTCGCTCCGAAGGGTGCGATCGTCGCGCTTGCCGAGGTGACGGGCACCAACCCCGTTCACCTCATCACCATGTGGGAGCTCGCCGAGCGCGCGTGGAGCCGCTCCGAGATGCGGCACGACATGACCATGCAGGCGATCCGGATCTCCCAGGCGCGGGCCGCGCTCGGAGAGCTGGGGCCCAATCCGCCCAAGAGCAAGGGCGGCGGCGGTACGGCGCGCAACGGCGCGGCGGGCGCGGGCGCGGGCGCCGGTGCGGGCCCCGGCGTCGATTCCGCCGACCGTCCCGGCCGTTCCGACCAGCCAGGCCGTTCCGACCAGCCCGGCCGTTCGCACCGTGCAGGCCGTCCTGGCGGGAGCGTCACCGGGGTCGCGGGCCCCGCGGGCGTCTCGCCCACGGTGCCGCCGCAGTCGCCGTCGTACGCGGCTGCGGGCTCGGGCGGGGGCGACCAGGGAGTCGTCCTGGGCCCGCCCGGTACGCACGAGCCGAGCCACGGCGGGGACTCGCCCGACCGGCAGCGGCGGCGCAGGAAGCTGACGATGTTCCTCGCGGGCGTCGTCGGCGCGCTGGTCGTCATCGCTGCCGCCGTGTTCCTGACGGACTTCGGCAAGGACGACAAGGGCGACGAGAGCGCCAAGCCCCCGGCATCCCCGAGCACGAGCGACAAGGACCTGCCCGAGGGCGTCGAGTGCAGCGGCAAGAGCTGTACGGGCAAGGACCCGGAGACCATGGGCTGCGGCGGCGAGCTGGCCGGCACGACGGCGCGCCAGACGGTGGGCAAGGCGCTGATCGAGGTCCGCTACAGCAAGACGTGCGGGGCGGCGTGGGCGCGGATCACGCAGGCGGCGCCGGGCGACAAGGTGACGATCTCGGGCGCGGGGGGCGCCGAGCAGAACGGCACCGTGAACGCGGACTTCGACGCCTACACCCCGATGGTGGCCGTCAAGGACGGTACGTCGGCGAAGGCGTGCGCGACGCTCAAGGCCGGACAGACCGGCTGCACGAAGTAAGCACAGCCGGTCCGCGCGCCGGGGGTGGCCACCGGGAGGGAGGTGGCGGCCACCACAGGGGGGGAGCGTGGCGGCCGCCTGGGGGTGTGACCACTCCCGTGGGGGTACTGGTCCGTGTGCCCGCACTTGCACGAGCCATGCCTGTCGATTTCGCAGAAATTTCGCGGGCCCGGAGCGCGGGCTTCGAACGGGGGCTCAGGACCCCGGCCGACCAGCCAGGACGGGCCTTTGTGGGGTGGGCCACACCCTCCCGTGGTTCGGGGGTCGGCGGGGCGCGATAGCCTGGCGGCGGATCTCTCTTGATGCCAAGAGATCGATCATCGAGAGGCGATCGACGAGGGCGTCGGCAGGGGATCCAGCACAAGGGGCAGGGACCCCCACCGCCAGCTGTCTTACGGAGATCGCCATGACCCGCACTCCCGTGAATGTCACCGTCACCGGCGCGGCCGGCCAGATCGGCTACGCGCTGCTCTTCCGCATCGCCTCCGGCCACCTGCTCGGCGCGGACGTGCCGGTCAATCTGCGACTGCTCGAGATCACGCCGGCCCTGAAGGCCGCCGAGGGCACCGCCATGGAGCTCGACGACTGCGCCTTCCCGCTGCTGAACTCGATCGAGATCAGCGACGACCCGAACGTCGCCTTCTCCGGCGCCAACGTCGCCCTCCTCGTCGGCGCCCGCCCCCGCACCAAGGGCATGGAGCGCGGCGACCTGCTCTCCGCCAACGGCGGCATCTTCAAGCCGCAGGGCAAGGCCATCAACGACAACGCCGCGGACGACATCAAGGTCCTCGTCGTGGGCAACCCGGCCAACACCAACGCGCTCATCGCGCAGGCCGCGGCCCCGGACGTACCGGCCGAGCGCTTCACCGCGATGACCCGCCTCGACCACAACCGCGCGCTGTCGCAGCTGTCGAAGAAGACCGGCGCCCCGGTCTCCGACATCAAGCGTCTGACCATCTGGGGCAACCACTCGGCCACCCAGTACCCCGACATCTTCCACGCGGAGATCGCCGGCAAGAACGCCGCGGACGTCGTGAGCGACCAGTCCTGGCTCGCCGACGACTTCATCCCGACCGTCGCCAAGCGCGGTGCCGCGATCATCGAGGCCCGTGGCGCGTCCTCGGCCGCCTCCGCCGCCAACGCCGCCATCGACCACGTCCACACGTGGGTGAACGGCACGGCCGCCGGTGACTGGACCTCCATGGGCATCCCGTCGGACGGTTCGTACGGCGTTCCGGAGGGCCTCATCTCCTCCTTCCCCGTCACCACCAAGGACGGCAAGTACGAGATCGTCCAGGGCCTGGAGATCAACGAGTTCTCGCGCACGCGCATCGACGCGTCGGTGCAGGAGCTCACCGAGGAGCGCGAGGCGGTCCGCGGTCTCGGCCTCATCTAGTACGGCACCTAGTACGTCATCTAGTACGTCCCGGCGCGCGGCTCGGTCCGTGCGCACGCGTCTCCACCTCGCCCCCGGCGGCCACCCGATCGGCTGCCGGGGGCGAGGTGCGTCCGGGCCCGGGTGCGCGGGAGCTGTTGCGCGCACGCGGATCCTCACCCGTGTGAGTGGCGGGATTTCACTTGTTCGAGGGGCATAATCACCTTTCTGTGGCCCCTGCACACACGCTCCGTTACCCTCCAATTCCGCTTCACCCCAACGGAGTTGGCCATGGCAGGTAACACCGAGGCCACCAGACTGCTGTGCGCCGGCGTCCATCTGGACGCGGTGTTCCGCAGGAGGGTCGTCTCAGAGCTGGTCGGTCACGCGGAGCGCCCCGTGGCGCCGCCGCTCGGTGCCGATGTGCTTCCGGTGCTGGCGCACGCGCTGCGCGCCCGGCGCGAGGAACTGATCACCGCACTGCTCCTGGCGGCGGTGTGGCTCGGTTTCCTCGTCACCGACGCGGTGATGCTCTGGGACACCCTCGAGGACTCCAGCGGCGGTGAGACGGGCATGTCCGGCGAGGACATCGCGCTGCTCGCCTTCGACCCGGACGACCTCGTGGACGCGGGCCCCGACGGCACGTTCGGCGCCTTCGTGCCGGGCGGCTGGGCGATCGGGTACGCCGTGGTGGTCCTGCTCCTGTGGCTGGCGCGGGTCGTCTCCGGGCGCGGCATGGACGGCGGGATCCTGCGGCGGATGGAGCTGCCCGCGCCGCTGGCCTGGCTGCGGCGCAGGATCGGCTGGCTGGTGACCGCCTTCGTGTGGTGGTGCGCCGCCGCGTACGCCTTCTCCGCGATCTCCGTGATCAAGGACACCCCGTATCCGGTGATCTTCCCGCTGCTCGTCGCGGCCGTGGTGTGGCGCCATCAGTTCCTGCGCAAGCGGACCCTGCGCACGCAGCTCGCCCGGCAGGCCTTCGCCGAGACCGAACAGCCGCGCATCCCGGGGCGGTTCTCCCGCATCGCCGACTGCATCCACCGCGAGCAGAACGCCCCGGTCACCCTCTACGACGCGAACCGCCCCTTCGTGGGCGCCGGAAAGCCCCGCAAGCCGTGGTCGGTCGTCCTCGAGCTGCAGCGCGCCGAGAAACAGACGAACGGCGCGCTGCCGACCCAGCGGGCCTACGAACCGCTCACCGCGCGCGAGGTCATCAAGATGATCGAGCCGCGCCTCAAGGACCTGCGCAGGTCCGCCGCTGCCACCAGCGTGGACCGGCTGCGCGACCTGGAGATCGAGGAGTTCGTCTACCTCCCCGCGGGCGCGGGCCGCGACGAGCAGCTCTACACCGGACAGGGGTACGAGACCGCGGGGCTCTACGACGCCGGGCAGGCCGCCCGGCATCTCGAACGGGCGGCGGGCGAGGGCGGCGAGGCGCGGCGCCACTTCCTGCGGATCCGGGTCGGCGCCTGGAACGAACAGGTCGTCGTCTCGCTCCTGGTCAGGGTGCACACGCAGGGCGGCATGCTGGTCCTCGAAGTGGTGCCACACGTGCTCGGGCCGATCGTCCCCGAGTTCCGCGAGGTCGACACGATCGTGGCCGGCGAACCGGAGGGCCCGGTCCGTGACGCCCTGCGCGCCTGCGTCGACGGTCCCGCGGTCGGCGTGGCGATCGGCATCGCCGCCCTGCGCGCACTGCCCTCGCTCATCCCCTCGTTCCGGCTCTGGCTGGCCCAGCCCGAAGCGCCCGCAGCGCCCGGCGGGGCGGCTCCCACGCCTTCCACGACCCCCGCCGCGCGTGCCGCGCGCGCCCTGCGGTCCGTGTGTTCGTGGCTGGAGATCGGCCGCCCCGTGCAGGCGCCGCCGGACGCCCCGCTGGTCTCGCTGCGCCAACTGGCGAGCACCGACGACCTCTCGCTCTTCCAGGAGATGGACGTCGCCCGCTACACCCGCACCCTCCAGGACCGCATCGGCGAGGGCGTCCGCGACGCGCTGCGGGCCGGCGGCTTCCGCACGGACCGGCTCGAACAGAACATCACGCAGATCAACAACAGCGGGGTCTACATCACCGAGATGTCCGGCGGCGCCATCGCCACCGGATCCCACGGCCAGGCCACGCACACCACCGAGAGGAGCACGGCATGAGTGGCGACGGGGACGACGGCGGCGGTGCGCACGTCCAGATCGGTTCGATCACCGGCGGTTCGCAGGCCTTCGGCTCGCACGGCAAGGCCGAGTCCACCAACCACACGGTGGTGGTGTCCGATCCGAGGCAGCAGCATCTGCTCACCCAGGTCCGTGCCCTGCGCGGCGAACTGCGTCAGGCCGCCGAGCGCACACCCGACGACGAGGCGCTCGACGCCGAACTGGGCGAGGTGGAGCGGGAGATCGGCCGCGCGGGGCATGGCGACAGCGGACTGCTCGGCAGGCTCAGGACCCGTCTTGAGCAGTACGGCGCCGCCGCCGCGACGGCCGCGTCCGTGACGGCGGTCCTCCAGGCGATCGCCCAGATCACGGGCTGAGGGACGAGCGGTGCGGATCTTCGACGCCGACCGCCAGGAGTGGGTCGGGCACGAGCAGGAACGGCGGATCGCCGAGCTCCACGACCGGGACGCCGTGCGCCAGGGCAAGGCGCTGCGCGGCGCCGTGGCGGTCCTCGCGGTGTGCGGCCTCGCCTTCGGCACCTGGGCCCTCGGCTGGAAGGACGAGCCGGGGCCGAGGGGGTATCTGACGGTGCTCCAGCAGCCCGCGCCGGGCGGGGACAAGGACAAGAACACTGAGGGGGACACCACGGCGCCGTCCCCCGCGGGCGTGCCCCCGGCCCCGTACGAGGAGGTGTTCGACCAGGAGGGCTTCCGGCTCGCGGTGCCGCGGGGCTGGGTCCGCGATCTGGTCGAACCGACCGAGGGCTTCAACGTCGTCAACTACCGCAGCCCTCAGGGCGATCGGCGGCTGCAGGTGTACCGCGTGGGGGAGCCGTCGCCGTACGCATCGCTGCGGACCTGGCTCGACGAGATGCCGATGCCCGCCGGCTTCGACCAGCTCGGCCCGCTGGAGCGCACGGACGACGAGGGCCGCCCGGCGGCCCGTCTCGACTACGTGGCCGACAAGTTCAAGGGCGAACCGGACATCGGCACGTGGCACGTCATCGACCATCGCTTCGAGGCGGTGGACGGCGAGCTGTACGCCCTCGCGGTCTACGGCTCCGACGCGGACGGCAGGGACGACGAGGAGGAGTTCATGTCGACGGCCCTGTCGTGGTTCTGCCCGCCGGACGAGGTCTGCCCCGCGCCGGGTTCCGGCTGAACCGGCTGAACTGACTGATCCGGCTGAACCGGCTGTCGTCACCTAGGTGATCACTGTTGCGTACCTGCTCACCGATGTAGTACTTCTTATACATGAGCGAGCAGGTGCACAACAGGCTGGCGATGGTGCGCGCGGAGCGGAAGGTGTCGCGCCAGAGCCTGGCCGAGGCGGTGGGGGTCCACTACCAGACCATCGGCTACATCGAGCGCGGGCAGTACAACCCGAGCCTCGACCTGGCGCTGAAGATGGCGGCGTTCTTCGGGCTTCCGGTGGAGGCGTTGTTCTCCCTGGAGCCGTTCCGCCCGCTCACGGACGAGGTCTACGGGAGGAGTCAGGCATGACGGGTCAGCAGGTGCGGGAGAAGTCGACGCAGCCGATGACCGGGTACGACCGGCGGATGTTCGCGCTCATGAACCGGCGCGAGGGGGCGCCGATGTACGCCACCGCCGCGCGCAGGCGGCTCGCGGTCGGCGCCCACATCACGCTGACGGTGGCGAGCGTCACGGCCTGGCTCCTCACGGTCGTCGGCGATCAGCGCTGGGCGATGTGGACGATGCTCGGCCTCCTGCTGCCGTGGTGCGTCGCCACCGGTGTCATCAACGGCGCCACGCGCGGCCTGCTCGAACTGCGCGAACGCGCCCTCGACGAGCGGCAGCGCGCGGAGCGGGTCCGTGTCGCGGCGCGCGCCCGCCAGGTGATGCAGTGGCTGCTCCTCGCGGCCGCCGTCTGCGCGGGGATCGCCGCCTACCAGGGGTGGGGCGCCGAGGGGCTGCTCTTCCCGGTGCTCTTCACCGCGTTCGTCGTGCACTGGCTGATGCCGCTGTGGGTGGCGGGGCTCGCCGTGCAGGACGACCCCGCGGACCTCGACGAGATGCAGGACGAGAGCCGGTAGGTGTCCGGCCTTCAGTAGGTGTTCGGCTTGTCCGTCACCTGGCCCTGCAGCTGGGACACGTCCACGGAGTCCTCGTCGGACGGAGTCTTCGAGGGGACCGGCTTGTCGTAGTCGCGCAGCGTCAGCGTCGAGTCGGTTCCTCCGCCCTTCTCCGTGGCCCTGAGCAGGTACGGAGTGCCTTCGGTCGCGACGTACAGCGTGGTGGTTTTGCCGTCGTCCTTGCCGGAGACGGAGATCGCGGGGGTGCCGTCGACCTTGGTCGTCCCGCCCTTCTTCAGGGCCGTGTTGTCGTCCGACTTGTCCTTGACCTCGTCCTGGATCGCGTTCAGGTCGCAGACCCCGGCCATGTCCTTGAGCAGGGCGTCGTCGGTCGTGCCGTAGAGATAGCGGTCCCCGACGACCTCGGCGGCGGCCTCGCCCTGGCCGCCGGGGAGCTGGGCCTTCCAGAAGGCGAGGTCGGGCTTCATCCACACCTTCTCGCCCTGTTTGATCAGCTCCAGGCTGCCGCCGTCGTCGGCCATGCGCAGCGAGCCGACGCAGTTGTCGTCCTGGTCCAGGGTGAGGTCCATGGAGACCGGCTCGGCGCTGTCGGTGCCCGTGCCCTTCTGCTCCAGCTTCAGGTGCACCGACTTCGCGTCGAGCAGTTCCTTCTCCGCCTTGTCGGAGATCTCCTGCGCGCTCAGATCCTCCGTGTCGGCGAGCGCGACGGATGGTGCGACCAGGAGCGCGGCCGCCGTACAGGCCGCCGTGCAGACCGCGGTACCCCAGGCATGCCTCGTGGATGTTCCGCGCATAGCGCCACCTCCAGGGATAAACCCCTCTTCGAGCGTACGTTTCGTCCCAGGTGCCTGCACGCGCAGTGACACAGCGCACTTTCAGTTATGTAATGCGCATGGTTTCTTCACGTCAGGGCAGGTGGACCCGGCTACCGCGAGTGACAGGCGGGGCGTATGACAGGAACGGAAGGCAAACGGGACGTGTCCGCACAACAGACCATCCATGTGGGCGGAGAGTGGCGTAACGCCCTCTCCGGCGCCACGCGCGAGATCCTCGACCCGGCGGATGCCAAGCCGTTCGCACTGATCGCCGAGGGCGGCACCGAGGACACCGACGCGGCCATCGCCGCCGCACGCGAGGCCTTCGACCACGGACCGTGGCCGGCCACGCCCGTCGCCGAACGGGCCGCGCTGCTGCGCCGCGTCGCAGACCTCCTCGTACGCGACCGGGAGAAGATCGGGCTCCTGGAGAGCCGCGACGCGGGCAAGACCGTCGAGGAGGGCCGCGTCGACGTCGACTGTGTCGCCGACGCCTTCCGGTACTTCGCCGACCTGGTGATCGGCGAGGGCGCGGGCCGCGTCGTCGACGCGGGCTCGGACGACATCCACAGCGTCGTCGTGCACGAGCCGGTCGGCGTCTGCACGATGATCACGCCGTGGAACTACCCGCTCCTGCAGGCCAGCTGGAAGGTCGCCCCCGCGCTCGCCGCGGGCAACACCTTCGTCATCAAGCCGAGTGAGGTCACTCCGCTGACGACGGTCGCGCTGATCGAGCTGCTCGTCGAGGCGGGCCTCCCGGCCGGTGTCGCCAACATCGTGACCGGCCCCGGCCACACCGTCGGCGCGCGCCTGTCCGACCACCCCGACGTCGACCTGGTCTCCTTCACCGGCGGCCTCGTCTCCGGCACCAAGGTCGCCCAGGCCGCGGCGCTCGGCGTCAAGAAGGTCGCCCTCGAACTCGGCGGCAAGAACCCGAACGTCGTCTTCGCCGACGCCTGTGCCACCGAAGAGGGCTTCGACACCGCCGTCGACCAGGCGCTGAACGCCGCCTTCATCCACAGCGGGCAGGTCTGCTCCGCCGGTGGCCGCCTCATCATCGAGGAGTCGGTGCGCGAGCGCTTCGTCGCCGAACTCGCCCGCCGCGCAAGCCGCATCAGGCTCGGCCGCGGCACCGAGGACGGCGTGGAGTGCGGCCCGCTCGTCTCGCAGCAGCAGCGCGAGAAGACCGAGTCGTACGTCGCGTCCGCCCTGGAGGAGGGCGCGGTCCTGCGCACCGGCGGCAAGCGCCCCGAGCCCAGCGAGGCACGCCCCGCGACCGGCTACTTCTACGAGCCGACCGTCCTGGACCAGTGCCACCGCGAGATGCGCGTCGTACGCGAAGAGGTCTTCGGCCCGGTCCTGACCGTCGAGACCTTCCGCACCGAGGACGAGGCCGTCGCGCTCGCCAACGACACCGAGTACGGTCTCGCGGGCGCCGTCTGGACCAACGACGCGGGCCTCGGCCGCCGCATGGCCAGGCGCCTGCGCCACGGCACGGTCTGGATCAACGACTTCCACCCCTACCTGCCGCAGGCGGAGTGGGGCGGCTTCGGCAAGAGCGGCGTCGGGCGCGAGCTCGGACCGGCCGGACTCGCCGAGTACCGCGAGTCCAAGCACATCTACCAGAACCTCGCACCGCAGCCGGTCCGCTGGTTCGCGGGCTGAGGCCCGACACGTAGAGGCGTGCGCGGGGGCGGAGGTCCCGCCCCCGCGCACGTATGTCCGAAGTCCGAGCACCCCCCGCTCATTACGCGCAAGCACCTTGGCACCACACCTCGCAGGAAGAGGAGCAGCACGCATGGCTGAGACCACCGAGTACGACTACGTCATCGTCGGCGGCGGCACCGCAGGGTCGGTGATCGCATCCCGCCTCACCGAGGACCCGGACGTCACCGTCGCCGTCATCGAGGGCGGCCCCAGCGACATCGACCGCGACGACGTCCTCACGCTGCGCCGCTGGCTCGGCCTCCTGGGCGGCGACCTCGACTACGGCTACACCACCACCGAGCAGCCGCGCGGCAACTCGCACATCCTGCACAGCCGCGCCAAGGTCCTCGGCGGCTGCTCGTCGCACAACACCCTGATCTCGTTCAAGCCGCTGCCGTCCGACTGGGACGAGTGGGAAGAGGCGGGTGCCGCAGGCTGGGGCGCCGCGGCGATGGACCCCTTCTTCGGCAAGCTGCGCAACAACATCGTGCGCGTCGCCAAGAAGGACCAGAACCAGATCGCCACCGACTGGGTCGCCGCGGCGCAGGACGCGCTCGGCATCCCCGAGGTCATCGGCTTCAACGACAAGCCCTTCGACGAGGGCGTCGGCTTCTTCGACCTCTCGTACCACCCGGAGAACAACAAGCGTTCCTCCGCGTCCGTCGCCTACCTCCACCCCCACATGGAGGCCGGTGACCGCCCGAACCTCCACCTCTTCCTGGAGACCTGGGCCACCAAGCTGGAGCTCGACGGCAAGACCGCGCGCGGCGTCCACATCCGCACCAAGGAAGGTGTGGAGAAGCTGCTGACCGCCCGCAGCGAGGTGCTCGTCTGCGCCGGTGCCGTCGACACGCCCCGGCTGCTCATGCACTCCGGCATCGGCCCGAAGAAGGACCTCGAAGCCCTCGGTATCCCGGTCGTGCACGACCTGCCGGGCGTCGGCGAGAACCTCATCGACCACCCCGAGTCGGTCATCGTCTGGGAGACCAACGGGCCGATCCCCGGCAACTCCGCGATGGACTCCGACGCGGGCCTGTTCGTGAAGCGGGACCCGGGCCACAAGGGCCCGGACCTGATGTTCCACTTCTACCAGATCCCGTTCACGGACAACCCGGAGCGCCTGGGCTACGAACGCCCGGAGCACGGCGTCTCGATGACGCCGAACATCACCAAGTCCCGTGCGCGCGGCCGTATCTACCTGACGTCGGCCGACCCGGAGGTCAAGCCCGCCCTCGACTTCAAGTACTTCGAGGACGAAGAGGACTACGACGGTCAGACCCTGGTCGACGGCATCAAGCTGGCCCGCAAGGTCGCGCAGTCCGAGCCGTTCGCCAAGTGGCTCAAGCGCGAGGTGTTCCCCGGTCCCGAGGTGACCGAGGACGCCGAGATCAGCGAGCTCGTGCGCAAGGCCGCGCACACGGTGTACCACCCGGCGGGAACCTGCCGCATGGGTGCCACCACCGACGAACTCGCCGTGGTCGACCCGGAGTTGAAGATCCGGGGACTCGAAGGAATCCGTATCGCGGACGCATCCGTCTTCCCGACGATGCCCGCCGTGAACCCGATGATCGGAGTGCTCATGGTCGGGGAGAAATGTGCCGAGATGCTGGGTGGTGACGGCCGATGAGCGAGGCCTCAGTGAAGAACACGGAAGACACGACGCCGCCGTCGAAGCAGGAGTCCGCCGACGGACCCGTCTTCGCCGTCGAGAACCTCTGGAAGGTCTTCGGCCCGAAGGCCGACCGAATACCGGGCGACACCTCGGTCCACGACCTCAGCCCCGCCGAACTGCGTGAGCAGACCGGCTGCACCGCCGCCGTGCGCGATGTGTCCTTCGAGGTGAAGAAGGGCGAGGTCTTCGTCGTCATGGGCCTGTCGGGCTCCGGCAAGTCCACGCTCGTACGCTGCCTCACCCGCCTCATCGAGCCGACCTCCGGGTCCATCGCGATCGACGGCGAGGACGTCCTCGCCATGGACAAGGCGCGGCTGCGCGAACTGCGCAGGCACCGTGCCGCCATGGTCTTCCAGCACTTCGGCCTCCTCCCGCACCGCACGGTCCTCGACAACGTCGCGTACGGCCTGGAGATCCAGGGCGTCGGCAAGGCCGAGCGCCGCGCCAAGGCCCTCGAAGTCGTCGCCAAGGTCGGCCTCGAAGGACTTGAGCAGCGCAAGCCCGGACAGCTCTCCGGCGGCCAGCAGCAGCGCGTCGGCCTGGCCCGCGCCCTCGCCGTCGACCCCGAAGTCCTCCTCTTCGACGAGCCGTTCAGCGCGCTCGACCCGCTGATCCGCCGCGACATGCAGGAAGAAGTCGTCCGCCTGCACCGCGAAGAGGGCCGCACCATGGTCTTCATCACCCACGACCTCAGCGAGGCCCTGCGCCTGGGCGACCGCATCGCGCTGATGCGCGACGGCCGCATCGTGCAGCTCGGCACGCCCGAGGAGATCGTCGGCTCCCCGGCCGACGACTACGTACGCGACTTCGTACGGGACGTGGCGCGCGCCGACGTGATGAGCGTGCGCACCGCCATGCGCCCCGCCGACGCCGACGAGCAGGACCGCGGCCCCGCCCTCGCGCCCGACGCCAAGGTCGCCGACGCCATCGAGGCCGTCGCCAAGTCCGGCTTCCCGGTGCGCGTGATGGACGGACCGCGCTGCCTGGGCGTCGTCGACCACGAGGCGCTGCTCGGCGTCGTCGCGGGCGTGGCCCCGGCGCAGAAGCCCGACAAGGGGCGCTCCGACACCGGCGAGGTGGTCGCCTGATGGCCACCGCCACCGCATCGAATCCCGTACGAGATACGGGCATCGGCGCGCTCCTGCGTCACCGTGCCGTCGGCAAGATCCTGCTGCTCGCCGTCGCCGCGGCGATCCTCGTGCCGATCGTCAACGCCAAGTGGGCGTCGGGCGCCTGGCCCGAGGCGCTCACCGTCGACCTGACCGAGCCGCTCGGCAAGACCACCGACTGGATCATCGACAACCGCGACAGCCACCCGCTGTTCGTCTATGTCCTCGGCAACATCTCCAACGGCATCGTGCTCTCCATCCGCGGCGTCTACCTCGTGCTGCTCGCGGCCGGCTGGGCCGGAGTGACCGTCGGCGCCGCGCTCATCGCGTGGCGCGTGGCCGGAGTGCGGCTCGCGGTCCTCGCCGCCGCCTCGTTCGGCCTGTGCGGGATGCTCGGCATGTGGGTGCCGACGATGCAGACGCTGGCCCTGATGGTCGTGGCCGTACTCGTCTCCGTCGTGCTCGGCATGCTGCTCGGGCTCGCCGGAGGTCTGAGCGACCGGATCTACCGCGTCCTGCGGCCGGTCCTCGACACCATGCAGGTGCTCCCCGCCTTCTCGTACCTGCTGCCCGTCGCCCTGGTCTTCGGCATCGGAGTGCCCGCCGCGGTCATCGCGACCGTCGTGTACGCGGCCCCGCCGATGGCCCGGCTCACCGCGCTCGGCCTGCGCGGCGCCGACGGCGGCGTGATGGAGGCGGTGACGTCGCTCGGCACCACCGCGCGCCAGCGCCTGCTCTCGGCGCGCCTCCCGCTGGCCCGCAAGGAGCTGCTGCTCGGCCTCAACCAGACGATCATGATGGCGCTCGGCATGGCCGTCATCGCGTCGATGATCGGCGGCGCCGGTCTCGGTGACCGCGTCTACCAGGCCCTCGGCTCGGTGGACGTCGGCGCGGCGCTCGCGGCCGGAATCCCGATCGTGCTGCTCGCCGTGGTCCTCGACCGGGTGACGGGCGCGGCGGGGGAGCGGCTCGGCGACAACACCGAGGACAGCTCACCGCTGCGCGGATGGCGCGGCTGGGCCGTGGCCGGAGCGGTCGCCGTCGTGGCGGCGCTCGCCGCGCGCTTCGCCGACCGCCTGGAGTGGCCGGAGAGCTGGATCGTCAACATCGTCGGGCCGGTCAACACCGCCAAGGACTGGATGGTCGACCACATCTACACCGACGTGCCCGTCGTCGGCGGCACCGCCGACTGGGCGGCGCACTTCACCACCTGGGTCCTCGACCCGGTCCGCGACGGCCTGCAGGGGATGCCCTGGTGGTCGATCCTGCTGATCATCGCCGCCCTCGCCTGGCTGATCGGCACCTGGCAGACCGCGCTCACCGCCGTCCTCGCGATGGCGGCGACCGGCGTGCTCGGCGTGTGGAAGCCGTCCCTCGACACGCTCGCGCAGGTCCTTGCCGCCGTCGCCGTCACGGTGGTCCTCGGCTTCGCGATCGGTATCGCGGCGGCGCGCAGCACACGGCTGGAGAAACTGCTGAGGCCCGTCCTCGACGTCTTCCAGACGATGCCGCAGTTCGTGTACCTGATCCCGGTCGTGGCCCTCTTCGGTATCGGCCGCGCCCCCGCGGTCGCCGCGGCCGTCGTGTACGCGCTGCCCGCCGTCATCCGCATCACCACGCAGGGCCTGCGCCAGGTCAACGGCGCCGCGATGGAGTCGTCCCGCTCCCTGGGCGCCACCAGCTGGCAGCAGTTGCGCCAGGTCCAGCTCCCGCTGGCCCGCCCGGCTCTCCTGCTCGCCGTGAACCAGGCGGTCGTCCTCATCCTCGCCGTCGTCGTCATCGGCGGCCTGGTGGGCGGTGGCGCGCTCGGCTACGAAGCGGTGTTCGGCCTCGCACAGGGCGACCTCGCGACGGGCCTGGTGGCCGGTGTGGCGATCGTCTGCCTCGGCCTGATGCTCGACCGGGTCACGCAGCCGACGGAACGCCGCGCGAAGAAGGGTGCCTGACATGCGAGTACGTACGCGTGTGATGAGCGCTGTCACGGCGAGCTGCGCCCTCCTGGCGCTCTCCGGCTGTGCATCGGACATGACCAAGCAGGCGTCCCCGTACGCCAATGCCGCGGGCGCCAAGACGGTGACGCTGTCCGTCCAGTCCTGGGTCGGCGCGCAGGCGGACGTGGCCGTCGCCGAGTACCTGCTCAAGAAGGAGCTCGGCTACCGGGTCGACAGGGTCCAGATCGACGAGGTCCCCGCCTGGGACGCGCTCAGCCAGGGCCGCGTCGACGCGATCCTGGAGGACTGGGGCCACCCGGACCAGGAACAGCGCTACATCAAGGACAAGAAGACGATCGTCCCCGGTGGGGACGTCGGCGTGACGGGTCACATCGGGTGGTACGTCCCGACGTACTTCGCGAAGAAGCACCCGGACGTCACCAACTGGAAGAACCTCAACAAGTACGCGAAGGACTTCCGCACCTCCGAGAGCGGCAGCAAGGGCCAGCTCATGGACGGCTCCCCGTCGTACGTCACGAACGACAAGGCGCTGGTGAAGAACCTCGGCCTGGACTACGAGGTCGTCTTCGCGGGCTCCGAGGCGGCGCAGATCACGCAGATCGAGCAGTTCGCCAAGCACAAGAAGCCGTTCCTGACGTACTGGTACAAGCCGCAGTGGCTGTTCGAGAAGGTGCCGATGACGGAGGTGAAGCTGCCCGAGTACAAGGAGGGCTGCGACGCCGACCCCGCCAAGATCAAGTGTGCCTACCCGCACACGCCTCTGCAGAAGTACTTCAACGCCGACTTCGCCAAGAAGGGCGGCGACGCGGCGGAGTTCCTGAAGAACTTCAAGTGGTCGGAGGAGGACCAGAACGAGGTCTCGCTGATGATCGCCGACAAGAAGATGTCGCCGGAGGACGCGGCGGAGGCTTGGGTCGCCGACCATGAGCAGAAGTGGCGGGGCTGGCTCCCGAAGTAGCCTCCCCCCGGGCGGGGCGGGCGCGGTCGCTCTCCACTCGGCGGCGCCTGCCCCCGCCCTCCAGGGGGTCGGCCTGCGGGGGTCTTTCGCGCCCGCCCGCCCGATTTCCCCGTGGCGGGTCTTTCCCACCCGCCCGCCCGATCACCCCGTGGCGGGTCTTTCCCACCCGCCCACCCGATCACCCCGCAGTGGGTCCTTCTCGCCCGCCCACCCGATCACCCTGCAGCGGGTCTTTCCCACCCGCCCGCCCGATCACCCTGCAGCGGGTCTTTCCCACCCGCCCGCCCGATCACCCCGTGGCGGGTCTTTCCCGCCCGCCCGATCACCCCGCGGCGGGTCTTTCCCGCCCACCCACCCGATCGCCCCGCAGCGGGTCTTTCCCACCCGCCCACTCGATTTCCCTGCAGCGGGGTCTTTCGCGCCCGCCCGCCTGATTTCCCCGCAGCGGGTCCTTCCCGCCCGCCCCTCCCGATCACCCCGCAGGGTCATGGGTGGGTGGGCGGGAGACTCCCGCCGCGAAGCGGCGGTCCAGGGCGATGCCACGACGGCGGCGCGCCCGGCACGGGGCGGCGCCACGACGGCCGCGCGCCCAGCGCCCAGCGGCGTCACGACCGCCGGGCGCCCGGCACCGCCCAGCGGCGTCACGACCGCCCCGTGCCCGGCACCGCCCAGCAGCGTCACGACCGCCCCGCGCCCGGCACCGCCCAGCAGCGTCACGACCGCCCCGCACCCGGCACCGCCCCGCGCCGCACCGCCCCGCACTCGGCGGTAAGACGGCAGCTACCCCAGCCCGGCGGCAATCTCCCGCAGCGCCTCCGCCGCGCGGACCTGCAGGCCCGGGCCGAACGTGATCCGCGTGGCTCCGAGCGAGCCCAGCTCCCGCAGGGCGGAACCGGAAGCCGGCTTGGCGCCCACGTTGATGGGGCCCTTGATGCCGGCCCGAAGCTCCGGAAGCACCTCCGGCGGCGCACCGATCGGGTAGACACAGTCCGCGCCCGCCTCCACATACAGCCGCGCCCGCTCGATCGCCTGCCCGGGATCCGCGACGCCCCGGATGAACGTGTCCACCCGCGCGTTGATGAAGACCCCCTGGCCCGCGACGGAACGTACCTCCGCCAGCCACTCCGCATGCTCGCGCGGATCCTTGAGGCCACCGCCCGAAGAGCCCGAGCCCGAGTCCTCCAGGTTGCAGCCGACCGCGCCCGTCTCCAGGAGCCGCTCCACCAGCTCCTTCGGCGGCAGGCCGTACCCGTCCTCGATGTCCGCGCTCACCGGCACGGCCCCGGACACCGACCGCACGATGCGGGCCACCGCCGCGAACATCTCGTCCGGCGGCACCGCACCGTCCGCGTACCCGAGCGACGCCGCGACCCCCGCGCTCGGCGTCGCGAGGGCCGGGAACCCGGCATCCACGAAGACGCGCGCGCTGGCCGCGTCCCAGGGCCCCGGCAGGACCAGCGGGTCACCCGGCGCGCGCCCACGGTGCAGCGCGCGGAAGTCGTCCACGAGGCTCATGGCGCGTACCCGCCCGGCTCCGTGCGGCGGCTGACCATCACCCGGTTCCAGCTGTTGATGACGGTGATCACCCCGATGAGATGGGCGAGTTCGGACTCGTCGAAGTGCTTGGCCGCGGCGTCGTACGCCTCGTCCGGCACGAACCCGTCCGTCAGGACGGTGACCGCGTCCGTCAGCGCGAGAGCGGCCCGCTCCCGCTCGCTGAAGACCTCGCCCGCCTCCGCCCACGCGTTGAGCAGGGCGATCCGCTTCGCCGTCTCGCCGTTCCGCACGGCGATGTCCACATGCATGTCCAGGCAGAACGCGCACGCGTTGATCTGCGAGGCCCGCAACATCACGAGCTCGGCGAGCACGGGGTCGCCGAGCCCCTTCTTCGCCGCCGCGCTCAGCGCGGACAACGCGGCCCCGACCCCCTTGTCGAGATGAGTGGTCCGAGCGCTCACTTGTGGTCACCGGCCTTGTAGTGGCCCGGCACCTGACGCGTCGAGACGCCGAAGCGGTTCCACGCGTTGATCACCGTGATCGCGGCGATCAGCTGCGTCAGCTCCTGCTCGTCGAAGAGGGCCGCCGCCTTCTCGTACACCGCGTCCGGCACGAAGCCGTCCGTCAGGACGGTGATCGCCTCGGCGAGCTCGATCGCGGCGACCTCCTTCGCCGTGTAGAAGTGCTGCGACTCCTCCCACGCGCTGAGCTGGATGATCCGCTCGACGCTCTCGCCCGCGGCGAGGGCGTCCTTGCTGTGCATGTCGACGCAGAGCGCGCAGTGGTTGAGCTGCGAGGCGCGGATCTTGACGAGCTCCAGGATCACCGGGTCGACGCCCTTACGGGCCGCCGCGTCGAGCCGGACCATCGCCTTGAAGACCTCGGGGGCGTGCTGGTGCCAGTCGAGGCGGGGCGTGTGCTCGTGGACGTACTCCTTGCTCTGGGCCTGGGTCTGGGTCTGGTTCTGGGCCTGGGTCTGCGTGTGGGGCTGGGTCTGTACCGGGGCGGGAGTGCTGTCATTCGTCGTCATGCCATCGACCGTACGGCCGGAGTAGCCCACAGGTATGGTCCATTCCCATGGAAGATTCCTGGGCCACTTTGGGCGTCGACCTCCACCTGGAGACCGCCGGCGAGGCGACGCACTCCGGCGTGCGCAAGGGACTCACGGACGCCCTGCGCGAGGCGGTGCGCGGCGGCAGGCTCGCCCCCGGCACCCGCCTGCCCTCGTCCCGCTCCCTCGCCGTCGACCTGGGCATCGCCCGCAACACCGTCGCCGACGCGTACGCGGATCTCGTCGCCGAGGGCTGGCTCACCGCCCGCCAGGGCTCGGGCACCCGCGTGGCCGAACGCGCCGTGCCGCGCCCCGCGGCGCCCGCACCGCGCCGCAGGGCCGCCGGCGGTCCGACGTACGACCTGATGCCGGGCACCCCCGACCTCGGCTCCTTCCCGCGCGCGGCCTGGCTCAAGGCCGCGCGCCGGGCCATGGCCGCCGCCCCGAACGACGCGCTCGGCTACGGCGACCCACGCGGCCGGATCGAACTGCGCACCGCCCTCGCCGACTACCTCTCGCGTGCGCGCGGCGTGCACGCGGACCCGGACCGCATCGTCATCTGCGCCGGGTTCGCGCAGGGGCTGAGCGTGCTGGGCGGTGTGCTGCGGGCGCGTGGCCTGCGGGAGATGACGGTCGAGTCGTACGGCCTCGACGTGCACTGGAATCTCCTGAAGCGGACGGGGCTGCGGACCAGGCCCCTGCCCTTCGACGAACTGGGCACATCCACGGCGGAGTTGGGATCCGGGTCGGCAAGGGCGGCGCTCCTGACGCCCGCGCATCAGTTCCCGATGGGGGATCCGCTGCACCCCGACCGGCGTGCGGCCGCCGTCGACTGGGCGCGGCGCGAGGGCGGGCTGATCCTGGAGGACGACTACGACGGGGAGTTCCGCTACGACCGCCAGCCGGTGGGCGCGCTCCAGGGCCTCGACCCCGACCGCGTGGTCTACCTCGGCACGGCGAGCAAGTCCCTCGCCCCCGGCCTGCGGCTCGGCTGGATGGTCCTTCCCGCACCGATCGCCGCCGAGGTCGTCGAGGCGAAGAGCGGCGCGGAATGGGCCTGCGGAGCGCTCGACCAGCTGACGCTCGCGGAGTTCATCACGTCGGGCGCGTACGACCGCCATGTGCGGGGCGCGCGCCTGCGCTACCGGCGCCGCCGCGACCAACTGGTGGCCGCGCTGGCCGCACGCGCGCCGGAGGTACGGGCCACGGGGATCGCCGCGGGGCTGCACGCGGTGCTCGAACTGCCGCCGGGCACCGAACGGTCGGTGGTCCAGGCGGCGAGCTGGCAGCGGCTCGCGGTCCAGGGCCTGTCCGCCTTCCGCCACCCGGCGGCGCGGGTCCCGGGCCGGGACGCGCTGGTGGTGGGGTACGGGACGCCGCCGGATCACGCGTGGGCGGGGGCGCTGGACGCGCTGTGCAGGGTCCTGCCGTGAGGTGCGGGGAATTCAGCCCCACCGGCGTTCGAGGGGCGGGTCCCTGCCGTGAGGCACGGCCGGCTGCGCGCAGCGCCGATCACCGGCTCCGCCGTTCACTGGCTCCGTCGTTCACCGGCTCCGCCGTTCACCGGCTCCGCCGAGTTCACCCTCAAGCGCCGGACGGGCTGGAATCCACCGCCTCCTCCGCAGGAGCCGGCGCCTCACCGAACCGAGCCAGCGCCAGCGCCCCCACCACGGCGACCGCGAACCCGAGGACCGCGACCCACTCCATCCCGCCCCGGGTCCGGTCCCCCAGCCACACCACCCCCACCACCGCGGGCCCGATCGTCTCCCCGATCACCATCCCCGCGGTGGCGGTCGTCACCGAACCCCGCTGCAACGCGGACGTGAGCAGCAGAAACGCCGCGCCCCCGCCCACCAGCAGGGCGTAGGAAGCGGGGTTCGTCACCAGCGCCCCCGGCGAGACATCGTCGATCAGCCGCACGGCCACCTCCACCACCCCGAACCCGAACCCGGCCCCGAGCCCCAGGGCCAGCGCCCGCCCCCGGCCGGGCAACCGCCCCGCCACGGCCCCCAGCAGCAACACCCCCACCGCCACGCCCAGCATCACGTACCGCAGAGTCGTCGACCCGACGCCCTCGCCCTCGTCCCCCGAAGCGAGCCCCAGCATCGCGAGCCCCGCGCACACCACCCCTACGGCGGCCCATTCCACCCCGCTCAGCCGCACCCGCAGCATCCGCGAGGCCACCACCGCCGTGACGGCGAGGCTCGCGGCGAGCGCCGCGCCGACGGCGTAGATCGGAATGGAGCGCAACGCCACGATCTGCAGCAGGAACCCGAGCCCGTCAAGCCCGAGCCCCACGACGTACCGCCACTGCTTCACCGCGCGCAGCAGCAGCGCGGGGTCGACCCCGGACCCCGTCCCCGGCGCCGTGGCGCGCGCGGCGATGGCCTGGAAGACGGAGGCCGTGCCGAAGCAGACCGCTGAACCGAGTGCGCAAATCATCCCAAGAGACACGAAGTGACTGTAGAGGAGAGGGATTCGGCTGAGCCGGTTGGCATGGCGCGCGGGCCCTTACCTACGCTGATCGCCGATCAAGTTTTGACACATGTACGACAACGGGGGCGGTGGACCTGATGGCAGCATCAGAGCAGGCGCAGAAGACGGAACAGGGGGCGCAGCGTCGGAGGCTGCGGTCCAGCACGGTCGTACTCGGCGGAATGGGCGTCCTCGCGGCGGCCCTGACCTCGTGCGGCTCGGAGCCGGACAAGCGGTGCGTGGACCGCGACAGCTACGACTCCCTCACCGGCTACAGAATCGTCGCCGACAAGAACTGCAAGAGCGGTACGTCCTCCTCCTCGTACGGCAAGGGCCGCCAGGCCGGCGGCAGTTCCTACGGAACGGGCACGGGCACGGGCACCGGTACAGGCACCGGCACCGGCAAGTCCGGCCGCATGGACGCCGACTGGTACTACGACGCCGACATCGACGGCCGCCGCGCCGACTACGGCACCTTCAGCCGCAGCGAGGCAGTCGACCGCGACGGCTTCGGCTGCTCGGGCAGCGGAAGCGGCGGCGGCTGAGCGGGACACGAGCGCACCCGGAGACGCGAGACCGAGACCCGAGGACATGGAACGCCGCACCCTCACCCCCCGCCCCGGCTGGCAGCAGACCGTCGAGGACCAGGGGCTCATCTACCCCCTCACCCGCTACCCCGACGACTCGCTGCGCCCCTACTGGGACGAGTCCGCCTGCTACGTCTTCTCGCTGCCCGAGGTGGAGGCCCTCGAAGAGGTCGTCGAGGAACTGCACGCGATGTGCCTCGCGGCAGCCGAGCACATCGTCACGCACGGCCGCCTCGCCGACCTCGGCATCACGGACCCCCGAGTGGCCGAAGCGGTCACCGAGGCCTGGCGCCGCCGCTCCGAACTGCCCTCCCTCTACGGGCGGTTCGACCTGCGTTACGACGGCACGGGCAGCCCGGCCAAGCTGCTGGAGTACAACGCCGACACCCCCACCTCGCTCGTCGAGGCCGCCAGCCCCCAGTGGTTCTGGATGGAGGAGCGCTTCCCCGGCGCCGACCAGTGGAACTCCCTCCACGAACGCCTCGTCGACGCCTGGAAGAAGCAGGCCGCGCTGCTTCCGCCCGGCGGCCCGCTGTACTTCGCGCACTCGGCGGGGGACGAGCTCGGCGAGGATCTGATGACGGTCGCGTATCTGCGCGAGACCGCGCAGCAGGCCGGGCTCGACACCGAGGCCATCTCCATGGAGGACATCGGCTGGGACCGGCTCTCGCGGCGCTTCGTCGACAAGAAGCTCGGCTTCATCCGCAGCTGCTTCAAGCTCTACCCCTGGGAGTGGCTGACCACCGACCGCTTCGCCCCGCACGTCCTGGAGACCCTCGACAACGGCGGCGGCACCGGTTCCACCCTGTGGATCGAGCCCGCCTGGAAGATGCTTCTCTCCAACAAGGCGCTGCTCGCGGTCCTCTGGGAGCTGTACCCCGGCCACCCCAACCTCCTCCCCGCCTACCTGGACGGTCCTCGGGAGCTCGCTTCCGGGCGCGGCTACGTCACCAAGCCGCTCCTCGGCCGCGAGGGCGCCGGAGTCACGGTCCACCCTCCGGGCGTCGAACCACTCGCGAGCGACCTCGTGCGTGAAGAGGCCTGCTGCTACCAGGAGTTGGCGCCACTGCCCGACTTCGACGGCAACCGTGTGGTGCTCGGCGCGTGGGTCGTCGAGGGCGAGGCGGCGGGGCTCGGCATCCGGGAGTCGGCGGGTCTGATCACGGACGAGTACGCGAGGTTCCTGCCGCACGTGATCCTCTGAGGCCAGGTTTCCCAAGGGGCTCGCTCGCGAAGTCCCTTGGGTACGCTGCCGGTTGATCGCGATGACGTACTCGGAGGCGAACCGGACATGGCCGACAACAGGATCAACACCACGCAGCCTCACACGGCCCGGATCTGGAACTACTGGCTCGGCGGCAAGGACAACTACCCCGTCGACCAGGCGGCCGGGGACCAGATCCGCACGCTGCACCCCGGTATCGGCGCGTACGCGCTCGCCGACCGGCAGTTCCTCGGGCGCGCCGTGAGCCACCTGGTGACCGAGTGCGGCATCCGGCAGTTCCTCGACATCGGCACCGGACTGCCGACCGCCGACAACACCCACGAGGTCGCGCAGTGCATCGCCCCCGAGTCCCGTGTCGTCTACGTGGACAACGACCCGTTGGTCCTCACCCACGCCCGCGCGCTGCTCACCAGCGCGCCCGAGGGCAGGACCGACTACCTCGACGAGGACCTGCGCAACGTCGACGCGATCCTCGAACACGCCGCCAAGACACTCGACTTCGACCAGCCGGTCGGGCTGATCCTGCTCGGAGTCGTCATCTTCATCGAGGACGACTCCGAGGCGTACGGCATCGTGCGCCGCCTGCTCGACGCGCTGCCGGCCGGCAGCCACCTGGTCCTCTCGCACACGATCACCAGCCCGGCGATGCCCGACGTGGACGATGCGGTGGCGTTCTGGAACGAGAACGGCACGCCCAGGCTCACGCAGCGCAGGCCCGAGCAAGTCGCGCGGTTCTTCGAGGGCTTGGAGCTCCTCGACCCCGGTGTGGTGTCGTGCAACCGCTGGCGTGCGGAGACGGCGGCCGGGGTCGAGGACGTGGCCATGTTCGGGGGCGTGGGCCTCAAGCGCTGAGGCCGGGGCTGCTCGGACCCGGTCGGCTGAGGCCCAGTCCGTCGAGTGCCGCGTCCGTCTCCTTGAACGCGGCATCGCCCGCGTTCAGCGAGTCGTACACGAAGTGCACCGAGGCGTCGCCGGACCCGATCCCGCAGAACTCCGAGACGCCGACCCGCAGCGTGCGCGTGACCGTCTCGTCCCAGCCGAGCTCGGCGAACTGCTCCCGCCCGTAGCTGACCAGGCTCAGCCACAGCATCCGCTTGCCGGCGAGGCGGGGGCGGGAGCGGCCGTAGGCGAACCCGTAGTTCCACACCCGGTCGATCCACCCCTTGACCAGGGCCGGAAGCCCGAACCACCACAGAGGGAAGACGACGATGATCGTGTCGGCGGCCTCCACACGCCGCATATGGGCGTGCACCTCGTCCGAGTACGTCTTGTCGCGGTCCGCCCAGTCCGGCTCGTCCGCCTCGCTCATCCGGGGATCGAAGCCCTCGGCGTGCAGGTCGAGGAGGTCGACGGTGTGGCCTTCGCGCAGGAGTCTGTCCCGGGCGTGACGGGTGAGCTGACCGGTCAGGGAGTCGGTGCGGGGATGGCCGGTGACGAGAAGTACGTGCGACATCAGCTGGCCTCCTGAACGGGTGCCGGTGCCGGTGCCGTGGCTGCGGCTGTGGCCGTGGCCGTGTCCGGTGCCAGGCGGACGAGCATCTTGCCGGTGTTGGCGCCGCGCAGTACACCGAGGAAGGCGTCGGGTGCCTGCTCGATGCCCTCGACGACGGTCTGTTCGGTGCGCAGGGTGCCGTCGGCGAGCAGGCCGGCGGCCTTGCCGATCCACTCCGGGAACAGGTCGAAGTGGCTGCTGACGAGCATGCCGCGCAGGGTCGCCTCGTGGGTCGCGGCGCGGAAGAGGTTGCTCGGTCCCGGCGCGGGTTCGGCGGTGTTGTAGCCGCTGATGGCGCCTACGAGGGCTATGCGTCCGCCGGTGCGGATGGCGCCGATGGCGGCTTCGAGGTGATCGCCGCCGACCGAGTCCAGGTAGACGTCGATGCCGTCGGGGGCGGCCTGGGCGAGCTGTTCGGGTATGCCGCCCTGGCGGTAGTCGATGGCCGCGTCGTAGCCGAACGTGTCGAGGAGCTTCTTGGTCTTCGCCGGTCCGCCCGCCGAGCCGATCACGCGGGAGGCGCCCAGCTCGCGGGCCAACTGCCCGGCGACGCTGCCGACCGCGCCCGCCGCCGCGGAGATGAAGACGACGTCGCCCTCGCGGACGGGGGCGGTGCGGGTGAGCGCGGCGTACGCGGTCAGGCCCGTGGTGCCCAGAGGGCCGAGGTAGGCGGGGGCCGGGGCGAGCGTGGTGTCGATGACCGTGGCGGTGGCGGCGTCCAGGACGGCGTACTCACGCCACCCGAGGAAGTGCGAGACGGTCGCGCCCACCGGCACGTGCTCGGCACGGGAGGCGACGACCTCGCCGACCGCGCTGCCTTCGAGGGCGGCGCCGAGTGCGAAGGGCGGGATGTAGGAGGGGACGTCGTTCATGCGGCCCCTCATGTACGGGTCCACGGACATCCAGGTGTTGCGGACCAGGATCTGTCCCTCGGCGGGCTCCGGGATGCCGGTGGTGACCAACTCGAAGTCGGCGGAGGTGGGTTCGCCGGTGGGGCGGGCGGCGAGGCGGATTTCGCGGGAGGTGGTGGGGGTGGGGTTTGTGGTGTGGGTGGAGGAGCTGGACATGGTGATGGTCCTTCCGGTTCGTGGCTCGTGCTTCTTTCGTTTTCGGTCTGCGTGACCGGGCTGCTGTCCGGCCCTTCCTGGTCACGTGGACTACCGTGCCCGGGGCCGCGCACGAACCACTGACGGCTCACGCACGGCCGCTGCGGCGCCGCGCACGGCCGCCGTGCGCGGCCGTTGGGGAACCCCGCTCATCCCCGACCCGACCCGCCCCGACCCGACCCGACCCGCATTAACGTGGCGGCATGCGATTCGAGGTGCTGGGCCCGTTGACGGTGCGCACGGCGGACGGGGCGGTCGTCCCGGTTCCCGAGCCGAAGGTCCGTGCCCTGCTCGCGAATCTCCTGATCCACCAGGGGCGGCCGGTCCCCGCCGACGTCCTGATCGACGGCCTGTGGGGCGAGCGGCTGCCGGGCAACCCCGCCAACAGCCTCCAGACCAAGATCTCCCAGCTGCGCAGGGCCTTGGAGAAGGCGGAACCGGGCGCGCGGGAACTCGTGGCGTACGGCCCGGCCGGGTATCTGCTGCGGGCTCCGGAGGGTGTCGCACCGGAGGAACTGACGGACGCGGCAAGGTTCGTGACGCTGACGTCACGCGCGTACGAGACGCACGACAACATCGACGCGCGTACGAGGATCTCGCTCCTCTCCGAGGCGCTGACGCTGTGGCGCGGACCGGCGTACGCGGATTTCCGCGACGCGGATTTCGTGCGAGTGGCGGTGGCCCGCCTGGAGGAACAGCGGCTCACAGCTCAGGAGGTGCGGGCGGAACTGCGCCTGGACCTGGCCGCCCCGGGTGAACACGCCGCGCTCGCGGACGAGTTGGCGGATCTGGTGGCCGAGCAGCCGCTGAGGGAGAGGCTGCGGGGCGCGTACATGAGGGCGCTGTACCTGGCGGGGCGCCCGACGGAGGCCCTGGATGCCTACCGGGACCTGCGCGAGCGCCTGGCCGACGACTTGGGCATCGACCCCGGCGCGGAACTCGCCGCACTCCACGAGGCAATGCTCCGCCAGTCACCGGAGCTGGCCCCGTCGCGAGCGGAAGGCCGACGGCCCTCGTCTGGGCCCTCCTCCGAGCCCTCCGAGGGGGCGCATGGTGAGCACGAGCCGGAGGTACTCCACCCCCGGACGAACCTGCCCGCCCCCGTCACCGCCCTCGTGGGCCGGGAGGACGCGGTCTCCCGGGTGCGAGACCTGGTCGGAGCAGCACGCCTCGTCACGCTGACGGGACCGGGCGGCGTCGGCAAGACCCGCCTGGCAGTGGAGGCGGCCACGGGCCTCACGGACGACTTCGAGGAGGGCGTCTGGCTGGTGGAACTGGCCGGCACGAAGGGCGACGTAGCCGAAACGGTGGCGGCAACACTCGGCATCCGGGACGACCCGTCACTCATCCGCGAGGAGGCGAGCGAGGGGAGGCGCGAGGCGACGTCGGAGGCGGACGGCATCGAAGCCAGGGCAACGGCCGAGCGACAGCAGAGTTCGGCCTCCGGCACAGGGCAGGCCTTCGGTACCGAGGAAACCTTGGGCACCGGGCGGGTGCTGGGCGCAGGGCAAGGTTTTGGGGCCGGGCAGTCCGCACGTGCGGGGCAGGCCTTCGACGCCGACTCGGCCTTCGAGGCCGGTCCAGTCCCCGGCACCGGCCAAGTCTCGGGCCCCGGGCAGGCTTCCGGCGCAAGGCAGGCCTCCGGCCCCGGGCAGGCCCTGAGCGCAGGGCAAGCCCTAGGCGCAGGGCAAGTTCTCGGCACCGGGCGGGCCCCCGGTACCGGTCAAGTCCCTGGCCCGGGGCAGGCCTCCGGCGCAAGGCAGGCCTCCGGCCCCGGGCAGGCCCTGAGCGCAGGGCAAGCCCTAGGCGCAGGGCAAGTTCTCGGCACCGGACAGGCGCCCGGCACCGGGCAGGCGCTCGGCACCGGACAGACCCCCGGCACCGGGCCCGCCCCCGACCCCCGGCCCGCCCCCGACCCCCGGCACACCCCCACCTTGGTGCGCCTGCTCGCCCGAGCTCTCGCCCCCCGTCGCCTCCTCCTCGTGCTCGACAACTGCGAGCACGTCCTGGAGCAGGTGGCCGCCCTTCTCTCCGAGCTTCTCCGGCACGCCCCCGAGCTGCGCGTCCTCGCCACCAGCCAGGAGCCCCTCGCCCTCGCCGGCGAGACCCTGGAGGCAGTCGCGCCGCTCTCGGAGGGCGAGGCCTTGGCGTTGTTCGCCGAGCGGGCCGCTGCCGCCGCCCCCGGTTTCGTACTGGATGCGGAGAGCACCCCCGACGCCGCCCTCATATGCCGCCGCCTCGACGGCATCCCGCTCGCCATAGAACTGGCCGCCACCCGCGTACGCGCCCTCGGCGTGCACGCCCTCGCCGAGCGGTTGCACGACCGGTTCCGGCTGCTCAACCAGGTACGCAGGGACGCCCCCGCCCGACAGCGCACCCTCCGCGCGATGATCGACTGGAGCTGGGAGCTGCTGACAGTGGAGGAGCAGGGCGCACTGCGCCAACTCGCCGTCTTCAGCGGCGGTTTCACCCTGGACTCCGCCGAAGCGGTGTATGGCATCACCCCCGGCGACGTCACTCCTGGCGGCTTCGCTCCTGGCGGCGTCACCCCCGGCGGCTTCACTCCCAGCGCCAGCACCCCCGGCGCCAGCACCCCCGACGACGCAGCTGAAGCAGCGGACGTACTCGACCTCGTCACCCGCCTCGTCGACCGCTCCCTCCTCACCACCACGACCCCCGCAGCAGCAGACCGCACCCACGGCCTCCGCTACCGCATGCTCGAATCCGTCACCGCCTACAGCCTCGAACGGCTCGACGAGGCGGGGGAGACGAAGGGCATACGCCGCCGCCACGCCCACCACTACGCCGACCTCGCCGAACGCGCCGCCCCCCAACTCCTCGGACCCGGCCAGCAACAGTGGCTGCACCGCCTCGACTCCGAGGCCGTCAACCTGCGCGCCGCGCTGGAGTGGGCCGAGGCCGAAGGCGACGCCGCCCTCGCCCTGCGCCTGGCCAACTCCCTGACCTGGTACTGGTTCCTGCGAGGTCGCCTGGGCGAAGCCGAACGCTCCCTGACCCTCGCCCTGAACCTGCCCCCGTCCAGGGAGACAGCCTCCGCCACAGCCCCGCCCCGCGCCTCCGCCCGCACGGCCCACGCCGCCCTCGCGCTGCTCACCGGCGACGACGCCCCCTACACCGACATCGGCACCGACGCCGACCTGGAAGGCGCCGACCTCCGCTCCCGCTGGCTCCTCGCCTACGCCCGCTGCGGATTCGACCGTACGACGAGCGAGGAGACCCAGGTCGACGCGCTCCTGGAGGAGTTCCGCGCGGCGGACGACCGCTGGGGCGTGGCCGCTGCCCTCAGCACCCGCGCCACCCGGGCCCTCTACCGCGGCGACCTCGCGACCCTGCGGCGCGACGCCGAGGCCAGCGCAGCCCTGTTCGCCGGACTCGGCGACCGCTGGGGCCAGTTGCAGGCCTCGGAGCAGCTGGGCGTGCTCGCCGAGATCGCCGCCGACTACGAGGGTGCCGCCCGGCTCCACCGCGACGGCATGCGCGGCGCGGAGGAGCTCCAGCTGTGGACCGACGTGTCCTTCCGCCTCGCCCGCCTCGGCCGCATCGCCCTGCTCACCGGTGACGCCGCTGGGGCCACCGACTTCCACGAACGCGCCGCACGCCTCGCCGCACGGCACTCGCACGGGCCCGCGCAGCAGTTCGCCGAGACGGGCCTCGCCATCGGTGCCCGACGCCTCGGCGAGCTCGACGCCGCCGAGAAGTACCTCCTGCCCTGGCTCGCCTGGAACCGCCGCCTCGGTGTCCACTCCGGCACCGCCCTGATCCTGGCCCAGCTCGGCTACGTCGCCGAGCAGCGCGGTGACGCGGCGCGGGCGGAGGAACTCCACCGGGAGGGCCTCACCGTGGCCCGCGGCACGGGCGACGAGCGCGCGGTCGCCCAGGCTCTCGAAGGCCTGGCCGGAGCCCGCTCCCTCGCGCACGACCACACCCGCGCCGCCGAACTCCTCGGTGCCGCCGCCGCCCTGCGCGAGGCGACCGGCAGCCCCCTGCCGTCGGCCGAACGCTTCGACGTCGACCGCGCCGCGCAACGCTCCCGCACAGCCCTCGGCGAGGACGGCTACGCGGCCGCGTACACCCGCGGCCACGACGCCCCCGTCCCCGCCCTCGCCCCGGACCCGGCTGACGAACCGCTCCCGAGCCGCCCGGCCACCGGCGGCTGACCGCGCCCCCCCAGCAAACGGAACTAGGCCAGCACGGACCGCAGTTGATCAAGCCCCCAGTCCAGGTCCTCCTTGCTGATCACCAGCGGCGGCGCGATCCGGATCGTCGACCCGTGGGTGTCCTTGACCAGCACACCCCGGTCCATCAGCTTCTCGGAGATCTCGCGGCCGGTGCCGTGCGACGGCTCGATGTCGACGCCCGCCCACAGCCCGCGGCCCCGCACCTGCGTCACCGCGGCCGTGCCCGCGAGCAGCCCCAGCTCGGCGTGCAGATGTTCGCCCAACTCGGTGGCCCGCTGCTGGAACTCGCCCGAGCTCAGCATGGCGACGACCTCGAGCGCCACCGCGCACGCCAGCGGGTTGCCGCCGAACGTCGACCCGTGCTCACCGGGCTTGAACACCCCAAGGACATCCGCGTCCGCGACCACCGCGGACACCGGCACGACACCCCCGCCGAGCGCCTTGCCCAGGATGTACACATCCGGCACCACGCCCTCGTGCTCGCACGCGAACGTCCTGCCCGTCCTGCCGAGCCCCGACTGGATCTCGTCCGCCATGAAGAGGACGTTCCGCTCCTTGGTCAACTCCCGCACGCCCTCGAGATATCCGGCCGGCGGCACCAGCACCCCGGCCTCACCCTGGATCGGTTCGAGGAGCACGGCCACGGTGTTCTCCGTGACCGCGGCGCGCAGAGCCGTCAGATCGCCGTACGGCACGATCTCGAAGCCCGGTGTGTACGGGCCGTAGTCCGCCCGCGCCTCGGGGTCCGTCGAGAAGCTGACGATGGTCGTGGTCCGCCCGTGGAAGTTGTCGCGCGCGACGACGATCTTCGCCCGCCCGTCGGGCACGCCCTTGACCTGGTACCCCCACTTCCTGGCCGTCTTCACGGCCGTCTCCACCGCCTCCGCGCCGGTGTTCATCGGCAGCACCATCTCCTTGCCGCACAGCTCCGCGAGCCGCGTACAGAAGTCGGCGAACCGGTCGTGGTGGAACGCCCGCGATGTGAGCGTCACCCGCTCCAGCTGCGCCTTGGCCGCATCGATCAGGCGGCGGTTGCCGTGCCCGAAATTCAGCGCCGAATACCCGGCGAGCATGTCGAGGTAGCGGCGCCCCTCGATGTCCGTCATCCAGGCACCCTCGGCCGACGCGACCACGATGGGCAGCGGGTGGTAGTTGTGCGCGCTGTGCGCTTCGGCCGACGTGATGAACTCTTCGGTAGTCGACACGGGGTCTCCGTTCGTCCTGCGGCATGGGGCGAGTGTGGCGCCCAAGTTCTATCGTCGCTCGGATCCTGGACGAGGAAACCTGCCGACCCGGCGTGCCCGATAGGCTGGTCTCCACTGCACGGCGACTGGCGCACGGGGAACGGACCCCGAGGAAGCCGTGCGAGGCAGAACCTTCGAGGTGCCGACCGCCTGGGCACCCCGGGACCACGACCGGACAGACACCGCTCGCCCCGGAGGACGCCATGACTCACTCCCCTTCGCCCAGTTCCCCGCATTCCGCGGTCTCCGCGGATGCCCCGAACACCCTCAGCCACCCCGCGCTCGCCGCACAGGACCCCGAGCTGTCCGCGCTCGTCGGCGCCGAGGAGCAGCTCCAGGCCGACACCCTGCGCCTGATCCCCAGCGAGAACTACGTCTCCACCGCCGTCCTCGAAGCCTCCGGCACGGTCCTGCAGAACAAGTACAGCGAGGGCTACCCGGGCCGCCGCTACTACGAGGGCCAGCAGAACATCGACCCCGTCGAGCGCCTCGCTGTCGCCCGCGCCAAGTCCGTCTTCGGCGTCGAACATGCCAACGTCCAGCCCTACTCCGGCTCCCCGGCCAACCTCGCCGTCTACCTCGCCTTCGCCGAACCCGGTGACACCGTAATGGGCATGGCCCTCCCGATGGGCGGCCACCTCACCCACGGCTGGGGCGTCTCCGCCACGGGCAAGTGGTTCCGCGGCGTCCAGTACGGAGTCCGCCACGACACGGGCCGCATCGACTTCGACGAGGTGCGCGACCTCGCCCTCAAGGAACGCCCCAAGCTGATCTTCTGCGGTGGCACCGCCCTCCCTCGCACCATCGACTTCGCCGCCTTCGCCGAGATCGCCCACGAGGCGGGGGCCGCCCTCGTCGCCGACATCGCGCACATCGCCGGCCTGATCGCGGGCGGCGCGCACCCCTCACCGGTGCCGCACGCCGACGTGATCTCCACGACCACCCACAAGACCCTGCGCGGCCCGCGCGGCGCGATGCTGATGTCCCGCGAGGAGCACGCCAAGGCCATCGACAAGGCCGTCTTCCCCGGCCTGCAGGGCGGCCCGCACAACCAGACCACCGCCGCCATCGCCGTCGCCCTGCACGAGGCGTCGCAGCCCTCCTTCCGCGACTACGCCCACGCGGTCGTCGCCAACGCCCAGGCCCTCGCCGAAGCGCTGCTCGCCCGCGGCTTCGACCTGGTCTCCGGCGGCACTGACAACCACCTGATCCTGATGGACCTCACCCCCAAGGACGTCCCCGGCAAGGTCGCCGCCAAGGCCCTCGACCGGGCCGGGATCGTCGTCAACTACAACACCGTGCCGTACGACCCGAGGAAGCCTTTCGACCCTTCCGGCGTCCGCATCGGCACCCCCTCGCTCACCTCCCGCGGTCTCGGAACGCAGCACATGCCGACCGTCGCCGACTGGATCGACCGAGGCGTCGCCGCGGCCCGTGCCGGTGACGAGGACGCCCTGACGAAGATCCGGTCCGAGGTCGCCGACCTGATGGCCGCCCATCCGGCCCCGGGCCTGCCGGCCCACTGACCCGCCGGGCCGAACAGCCGCCCCGGTCGGCCAACTCACCGGCCGGGGGCGGCCGCAGCCCTCACACGTCCCTCAACTCCTGGCGCGGGCCGTCCTCATGAGGCCGCCGCCCGCGCCGCGAGGCGAGGAAGGACCACCGCCCGGTGAGCGGCCCCCGCAGCAGCAGCGCTCCCGCGGCCCCCGCCGCGACGCCCCCTGCCGCCCACCACCAGTCCGTGCCGCCGTCCCCTGATGTGCCGTCGGTCCGTGCGGTGGCCGCCTGCCCGGATCCGGCGGCTTCCGGGGCGGACGCCGGTGGTGGGCCGGAATCCTCCCCCGGCGGTATCGCCTGATTGCCCCCGTCCGCCGACGCGCCCATGACCCCGAGCTTCTTGAACAGTGCCGTCAGACGAGCCGGATCCTTCGCCTTGTGCCAGGTGCCGTTCATGGACTCGACGTCCGTCGTCGTGTGGATCCACACGGCCTTGGCGCTCTTGCCGTCCTTGCCGCCCTTGCTGCCCTGGGAGCCGGACGCCACCGGATAGGCGCGGTCCACCCGCCACGGCTGCACGTCGTGGACCATCCACGTCACGTTGATCTGACGGCTGCCGTCTCCCATGTCGAGGCCCGGCGGCTGCTCGCGCCTGCCCTTGCCGATGTCGCCGATGGTGCCCAGACAGCGCTCCAGCTCGCCGTACTCCTCGTCGCTCACATAGCGCGCCGTGCTCTGTCCGCTCTCGGGCGAGACCACGAGGACGCTCGTCGGTCCGCCCGCCACTGCCTGCGGCGCTCCCATCACCACCAGCGCCAGCGCGGCCGCGAGCCCCGCCACCGACCCGCACCTTCCCCTTGCCGTCCGCATCCGCATGTCCGATCCCCCAGCCGCTCTCCGGCACGACCCGTCCGCACCGCGTCACTTCTGGTACACCGCCCGAGCCGTTCAGGTTCCCGATTCGCCCGACCGCGCCGGAACGGATGTCCCGATCTCCAGCGCGCGCTCCTTCGACGCCACGCCTTCGAGCCGCAGGGTGAGCTCCGTCCCGTGCGTCCACAGGAGCGTCGGCCCCGCCGTCCGCTCGGAGCGCGTCCACCGGTCGCCGTCGCCCTCCACCATCCAGAATGTGAGCCGATGCGGGTGCGGGAACCACAGTCCCGTCTCCCGGCCGACCTGGACCCAGTCGGGACGCTCCGTCACCGTCTTGCTGAAGCCGAGGTCGAGGAGCGCCCCGAACTCGTCGAGCCGTATCGTCCGGCCGTCGTCGCGCCAGCACAGGGTGACCAGGGCGCGCCCGCCCGGCTCCCGGGTCACCGCCACGGCGTCCGGCGCGCCGAGCGCCTCGGGCACCGCGGGCACGAACCCGGCCCGCCGCTCGGCCTCGGACAGACTCACCCCGCCGCCGCACCCCGGCACGCCGGCCTTGGCCGGCGGGGTCACCGACGGGTCGTACCGAACCTCGACCCCGCCGAAGTCGAACCACTCGAAGACCGTGGCCCGCACCGGCGGTGTGAGCACCGCCGCCGTCAGGAGCCCGCACAGCGCGGCCGTCAGGACACGCCACCGCGCCCGCAGCCATGACCGCAGCCGGGAGAGGCGACCGGGCGGCTCGGCCACCGGGACCGGCACCGACTCCGCGATGATCTGCGCCAGGACCCGCTCGGCCATCGACGCGCCGGAGGCCCCCGGCGGGTCCAGGGACCGGCCGAGTGCCCGCAGCTCCTCGGGAAGCCGACGGGCGCCGCTGCTTCCGGCCCGCCTTGTGCCGCCCTCGTCCTGATCGTCGCCCCGCTCACTCATGCCCGTCACCTCCTTGCGGCCCTTCCCGTCCTTCCGGACCCTGCGGCAGCAGCCGCCCCAGCTTCCGCAGCGCGCGGTTCAGCCGGGACTTCACCGTGCCCCGCGGCCAGCCAAGGGCCTGGGCCGTCTCCGTCTCGTCCATCTCCAGGAGATAGCGGTACGTGACGACCAGGCGGTGCTCCTCGCTCAGCCGGTCGAGCGCGGCGAGCAGGGCCGTCCGGCGCTCGCCCTCCAGCGCCGCCACGGCGGGGTCGGCCGATTCCGGTATCAGGGGCTCCGCCTCCGCGAGCGCTGCCTCGCGTCCGACGAGCGACCGCTGCCGCACCGCTGAACGCACTGTGTTCCTCGTCTCATTGGCGACGATCGACAGCAGCCACGGCTTGAACGCCGAGTCGTCCCTGAACCGTCCCAAGGAGCAGTACGCCTTGAAGAAGGCCTGCTGCACCACGTCTTCCGCGTCCGATCCCGCTCCGAGTGCCGCGGCCGCCCTGAGTGCGATCCCGGTGAAAGCGCGCACCAATTCCGCGTACGCCTCCGCCTCCCCGGCGCGCACACGCGCGATCACCGCACCCTCGTCGACGACGCGGCCCCCCTCCAGGACCTCCCCCTGTGCCCTCACACTCTTGATACACCGGCCGGACGAGATCGGTTCCGCATTCGCGCGACCCGATCGAAGCGGCGATCGAAGCGGCGATCGGGGCGGCGGTCGGGGCGCGCGAACGCGTCGGCGGCAGTGACAGATCCCAGCCACGCATCACAAGATCGCGGCACACCCGTCACACGTCTGTTTCCGAGCAATGAGAGACACCTGAGAGAATGAGCCTCATGGCCTCTGATCGTCCTCGCGTGCTCTCCGGAATCCAGCCCACCGCGGGCTCGTTCCACCTCGGCAACTACCTCGGCGCGGTCCGCCAGTGGGTGGCGCTGCAGGAGTCCCACGACGCCTTCTACATGGTGGTGGACCTGCACGCGATCACGATCCCGCAGGACCCGGCCGAGCTGCGTGCCAACACCCGGCTCGCCGCCGCCCAGCTCCTCGCCGCGGGACTCGACCCCGAGCGCTGCACGCTCTTCGTCCAGAGCCACGTCCCCGAGCACGCCCAGCTCGGCTGGGTCATGAACTGCCTCACAGGCTTCGGCGAGGCGTCGCGCATGACGCAGTTCAAGGACAAGGCGGCCAAGCAGGGTGCGGACCGCGCCTCCGTCGGCCTCTTCACGTACCCCGTCCTGCAGGTCGCGGACATCCTGCTCTACCAAGCCAATCAGGTCCCGGTCGGCGAGGACCAGCGCCAGCACATCGAGTTGACCCGCGACCTCGCGGAGCGCTTCAACGGCCGCTTCGGCGAGACGTTCACCGTCCCGGCGGCGTACATCCTCAAGGAGACGGCGAAGATCTTCGATCTTCAGGACCCGTCGATCAAGATGAGCAAGTCGGCGTCCACGCCGAAGGGCCTGATCAACCTCCTCGACGAGCCCAAGGCCACCGCCAAGAAGGTCAAGAGCGCGGTCACCGACACCGACACGGTCGTGCGCTACGACACCGCGGACAAGCCCGGCGTCAGCAACCTCCTGAGCATCTACTCGACGCTCACCGGCACGGGTATCCCGGAACTGGAGCAGAAGTACTCCGGCAAGGGCTACGGTGCGCTGAAGACTGACCTCGCCGAGGTCATGGTCGACTTCGTGACTCCCTTCCGGGACCGCACCCAGGCCTACCTGGACGACCCGGAGACGCTCGACTCGATCCTGGCCAAGGGTGCGGAGAAGGCGCGGGCCGTCGCCGCGGAGACCCTCGCCCAGGCGTACGACAAGGTGGGCCTGCTGCCCGCCAAGCACTGAGCCACACAGCCCCCTGCACCACGCCAGGTGCAACAGCGCCCTCTGCCCGCCATCCGACCGACAGGAGTACGACGTGGGGACCGTAACGATCGGTGTGTCGATCGCGGTCCCGGAGCCTCACGGCAGCCTGCTCCAGGAGCGGCGCGCGGGCTTCGGGGACCCCGCGGCGCACGGCATCCCCACGCACGTCACGCTGCTGCCGCCGACCGAGGTGGACTCCACGGCGCTGCCCGCGGTCGAGGCGCACCTGGGGGCCGTCGCGGCCGCCGGGCGCCCCTTCCCGATGCGGCTCTACGGAACGGGTACGTTCCGTCCGCTGTCGCCCGTGGTCTTCGTCCAGGTGATGGCGGGCGGCGCGGCCTGCGGCTGGCTGCAGGAGCGGGTGCGGGACGCGTCCGGGCCCATGGCGCGCGAGCTGCAGTTCCCGTACCACCCGCACGTCACGGTGGCGCACGGCATCTCCGAAGAGGCCATGGACCGGGCCTACGCGGAGCTTTCGGAGTACGAGGCCGAGTGGCCCTGCACCGGCTTCGCGCTCTATGAGCAGGGCGCCGACGGCGTGTGGCGCAAGCTGCGCGAGTTCGGCTTCGGCGGTGGCGGCCCGGTCGTGCCTCCGCAGGCCGCGGCCCCGGCCGCGCACGGCACGCTGCCCGCCCGCTGACCTCGGGCCCCGAAGGGCGGCGTCACACCGGCAGGCGCCGGAACACCGTCCGCGGCACGTGACGCAGCGCCGACATGACCACCCGCAGCGCGCCGGGTACCCACACCGTCTCCGAGCGGCGCCGAAGGCCCGTCTCGATGGCCAGCGCGACCGCCTCCGGAGTGGTCGCCATCGGGGCCTCCTCCAGGCCCGCCGTCATCTTGGAGCGCACGAAGCCGGGGCGTACGACCATCACGTGCACCCCCGTGCCGTGCAGTGCGTCGCCCAGGCCCTGGGCGAAGGCGTCGAGGCCCGCCTTGCTCGACCCGTAGATGAAGTTCGAGCGGCGGGCGCGCTCGCCCGCGACCGAGGAGAGCACCACCAGGGAGCCGTGTCCCTGGGCCTGCAGGGAGCGGGCGCACACCAGGCCCGCGGAGACCGCGCCGGTGTAGTTCGTCTGCGCGACCCGCACCGCCGACAGCGGCTCGTCCTCGTCGCGTGCCTGGTCGCCGAGGATGCCGAAGGCCAACAGGACCATGTCGATGTCGCCCTCGGCGAAGACCTTGCCGAGCGTGGCCTCGTGGGACTCGGAGTCGAGCGCGTCGAAGGCGACGGTGCGGACGTCCGCACCCATGTCGCGCAGGTCCGCGGCGGCCTTCTCCAGGCCCGGGGAAGGCCGCCCGGCGAGCCACACCATGCGGGTGCGCCGCGCGACCAGACGGCGGGCCGTGGCGAGGCCGATCTCGGAGGTGCCGCCGAGTACGAGCAGGGACTGAGGGGTGCCGAAGGCGTCCTTCATGGGACCAACTCCTGAGGTGCTAGAGGGCGAGGCGGCGCGAGAGGTCCGAGCGGAACACGCCGCGCGGGTCGATCTGCGCCCGCAGCGCGCGGAAATCGTCGAGCCGCGGATACATCGCGGCGAGCATCTCGGGCCGCAGGCGGGAGTCCTTGGCCAGGTAGACGCGGCCGTCGGACGCGGCGACCTCCTCGTCGAGCTCGTCGAGGAAGGCGCCGAGGCCCGGCAGGTTCGCCGGGATGTCCAGGGCGAGGGTCCAGCCGGGCATCGGGAAGGAGAGCCAGCCCGGATCGCCCTCTCCGAAGCGCTTCAGTACGGCGAGGAAGGACGGGCAGCCGCGCTCCGAGATGCGCCGCACGATGCGCCGCAGGGCCTCCTCCTGGCCGTACCCGACGACGAATTGGTACTGCACGAAACCGCCGCGCCCGTAGACGCGGTTCCAGTGCGGGACGCCGTCCAGGGGGTGGAAGAACGTCGACATCTTCTGCAGCTCGCCCACCCGCAGGCGCGGTGCCTTGCGGTACCAGAGCTCATTGAAGAGGCCCACCGACTTCGGGCCGAGCAGCCCTTCGGGCAGGAAGCGCGGGGCGGGCGGCAGCTGGCCGGGGCGGAACGTCAACGGGGCTCTACGCGCGCGTGCCGGAAGGGCGTCCAGGGGAGCGTGGTCGCCGCGCGTGAGCACCGAGCGCCCCATCGAGGCACCGCGCGCCAGGAGGTCGATCCAGGCGACCGAGTAGCGGTAGCGGTGGTCCGTGGCCGTGAGGCGGGCCATCAGGTCGTCCAGGTCGGTGGCGCGCTCCGTGTCCACCGTCATCAACGACGTCTCGACCGGCTGCAGTTGCAGGGTCGCGGCGAGGATCACGCCGGTCAGGCCCATGCCGCCGCCCGTCGCGTCGAACAGGGGAGTGCCGCGCTCGACCGCGTGCACCATGCCGTCGGCGGTGAGCAGTTCCACCGCCATCACATGGCGCGCGAACGACCCGGACCCGTGGTGGTTCTTGCCGTGGATGTCCGTGCCGATCGCGCCGCCGACCGTCACGTAGCGCGTGCCGGGCGTGACCGGCACGAACCAGCCGAGCGGGAGCAGGACCTCCATCAGGTGGTGCAGGGAGACCCCGGCGTCGCACAGGACGGTGCCCGCGTCCGCGTCGATGGCGTGCACGCGGTCCATGCCGGTCATGTCGAGGACCGCGCCGCCCGCGTTCTGTGCCGCGTCCCCATAGGCCCGTCCAAGGCCCCTGGCGATGCCGCCACGCTCCCCGCAGGCCTGGAGGGCGGCCACGGCCTCCTCGGGCGAACGGGGGCGGATCAGGCGGGCTGTGGACGGTGCGGTGCGCCCCCAGCCCGACACGGAGACGGACACGGCCTCGGGCTTCATCGCGGATGCGGAGTCGGCAGGCATAGGCGTGACCGTATCGTCCGAGCAAGGGCAGTTTGTTCCTATTCATCCAAGTTCTCACCGAAATGGGTGATTGATGGAGTGTCGTCCTATATTGCCGTAAATATTGAGAGGTTGCCTAGAAGAGTCGAGAGGTCAGGTCCTTGAAGTCCCCGGAGAAGGAGGCCACATGCACGACATGGACCACCGGCTGCTGTCGGCCCTGCGCGACTGCGGCTCCGACGCGCGCGTGGCCGCCGCCGCACGGGCCCTGTCCTGGACCGGCGAGCACGGCGCCCTCTGGCTCGTCGCGGGGCTCGCGGGCGCAGCGATCGACCGCGAGCGGCGCGGCGCGTGGCTGCGCGGCACGGCGCTGACCGCGGCGGCACACCTGGCCAGCATGGGCGTCAAGCGGGTCGTGCGGCGCCCACGCCCCGGCGGCGACACGGGCGTGGAGCCCCTCGTCAGGACCGCGGGACGGCACTCCTTCCCCAGCTCGCACGCCACTTCGGCCGCCGCGGCCACCGTCGCGTACGGAGCGCTGAGCCCCGTCGGAGCGCGCGTCGTCCCGCCGCTCGCCGCCGCCATGTGTGTCTCGCGGATGGTCGTCGGCGTCCACTACCCGAGTGACGTGGCGGCAGGCGCGGCCCTCGGCGCCCTCACCGCGCGCGTAGGCTCCGCCTGGATGAACGGGGGCCGCAGGCATGGCTGACCGCACCGCCCTGCTCGAACGCCCCCAGCCGCCCGGACCGTCGGGCCCGAGCGCCCTCGCGCTGCCGCTCGGCCTCCTGAAGACCGCGCGCCCCCGGCAGTGGGTGAAGAACGTCCTGGTCGTCGCGGCCCCAGCCGCCGCGGGCGAGCTCTTCTCGCGGCACTCGCTGATCCAACTCGGCCTGGTGTTCGCCCTGTTCACGGCCGCCGCGTCCGCCGTCTACCTCATCAACGACGCGCGCGACGCCGATGCCGACCGCGCCCACCCCACCAAGTGCCGCAGGCCGGTCGCCGCGGGCCAGGTGCCGGTGGCGGTCGCATACGTGGTCGGCGGGCTGCTCGCCGTGCTCGCGCCCGTGGCCGCCGCCGCGCTCTGCACGCCCCTGACGGCAGCGCTGCTCGCCGCCTACGTAGTGATGCAACTGGCCTACTGCGTGAGCCTCAAGCACATCCTCGTCGTCGACCTCGCCGTCGTCACCACGGGTTTCCTGATGCGGGCGATGATCGGGGGAGTGGCACTCGGCATTCCGCTCTCGCGCTGGTTCCTGATCACCACGGGCTTCGGCGCGCTCTTCATGGTCTCCGCCAAGCGCTACTCCGAAGCCGTCCAGATGTCCGGGAGCTCCGAGAAACTGGGCGCCACGCGCGCGTTGCTCACCGAATACACCACCGGCTACCTCCGCTTCGTCTGGCAGCTCGCCGCCGGGGTCGCCGTCCTCGCGTACTGCCTGTGGGCCATGGAGAGCGGCGGCACCGCCAACGGCAGCCTGCTGCCCTGGCGGCAGCTGTCGATGGCCGCCTTCGTCCTCGCGGTCCTGCGGTACGCCGTCTTCGCCGACCGCGGCACCGCGGGCGAGCCCGAGGACGTCGTCCTGCGCGACCGGGCGCTCGCCGTCATCGGCCTGGTGTGGATCGCGATGTACGGCCTCGCGGTGGCCGACTTGTGAGCCCCCTCAGGGAGCGGCTGCGGGCCATGGGCCCCGAACTGCTCGGCTTCGCCGCCGCCGGGATCTGTGCGTACGCCGTCGACCTCGGCTTCTTCATCTGGCTGCGCGGCCCCGTCGGCCTCGACCCGCTGACGGCCAAGGCGCTGTCCTTCGTGGCCGGTTGCACGGTCGCGTACGCGGGCAACGCGCTCGGCACCTACCGGCGCAGCGCGGGGGCCGAGGTCTCGCGCCTCCGTCAGTACGGGATCTTCTTCGCCGTCAACATCGCGGGAGCCCTGGTGCAGTTGCTCTGCATCGCGGTGTCCCATTACGGCCTCGGCCTCACCTCACAGCGCGCGGACACCGTCTCCGGCGCGGGAGTCGGTATGGCACTCGCCACTGTTCTGCGTTTCTGGGGTACTCGGACCTTGGTCTTCCGTACAGCGGGCAGGGAGGCATCATGGACTGGCTGAAAAAGCTCCCCGGCATCGGGCCCCTGGTGGAGCGTCTGATGCGCACGCACGCGTGGAGCGCGTACGAGCGGCTCGACAGTGTGAGCTGGAGCCGCCTCGCGGCGGCGATGACCTTCATCAGCTTCCTGGCGCTCTTCCCGCTGATCACCGTCGCCGCAGCCGTCGCCGCCGCGACGCTCTCCAAGAGCCAGCAGGACAAGCTCGAGGACACCATCTCGAAGCAGGTCCCCGGCATCTCCGATCAGCTGAACCTGGACGCCCTGGTCGCCAACGCGGGCACCGTCGGCCTCATCGCGGGTGCCCTGCTGCTCTTCACCGGCATCGGCTGGGTCGGCTCGATGAGAGAGTGCCTGCGGGTCGTCTGGGAGCTGGAGGACACCGACGAGAACCCCGTCATGCGCAAGGTCAAGGACGCCGGGGTGCTGCTCGGGCTCGGCGGCGCCGGGCTCGCGTCCGTCGTCGCGTCGACCCTCGCGTCGACCGCCGTCGGCTGGAGCGCCGACCTCCTGGGGGTCTCCAGGGACGGCTGGGGCGGCGTGCTGCTCCAGACCATCGCGTTCGCCATCGCCGTCCTCGCGGACTTCCTGCTGCTGCTCTACGTCCTGACGCTGCTGCCCGGAGTGCAGCCGCCCCGCCGCCACCTGATCACCGCGGGCCTGATCGGCGCGGCCGGGTTCGAGCTCCTCAAGCTGCTGCTCGGCGGCTACATGAAGGGCGTCGCCGCGAAGAGCATGTACGGCGCCTTCGGGGTGCCCGTCGCACTGCTCCTGTGGATCAACTTCACCGCGAAGCTGCTGCTGTTCTGCGCCGCCTGGACGGCGACGCGGAAGCAGACATGTACGGAACAGGAACAAGAAGAGCGGCAAAAACAGGAGCAGCAGAAACAGGAGCAGGCGGGGCCCGGTGAGGTCAGCGGCGGCTCTTCCGCCGCACCAGGTCCGGCAGCGGCATCCGGCGGCTGATCACGAACCACCCGGCGGCGATGAGCGCCAGGACGCCGCCGACGACCCCGAGCGCGACACCGACGCCGCTGCCCGAGTCCTTGTCGGAGGCGTGCGCCACGTTCTTGGCGGAGTCGGAATCGCCGCCCTTGCCCGCGCCGGGAGCACCCTTGCCGCTGCCCGTACCGGCACCCTTCGGAGCGACGAGTTCACCCACAGGATCGACCTTGCCCGAGGCCTTGAAGCCCCAGTCGAGGAGGCGCTCGGTCTCCTTGTAGACCGCGTGCTGCTCCCCGGAGTCGGGGTTCATGACGGTGACGAGCAGCACCTTGCCGTTGCGCTCGGCGACTCCGGTGAAGGTGTTGCCCGCGTTCGTGGTGCTGCCGTTCTTGACGCCCGCGATGCCCTTGTAGGCGTCGAGACCGACGTCCCCCGTAAGGAGCCGGTTGGTGTTCTGGATCTCGAAGGACTCGCGCTTCTTCTTGCCCTTGTCCTTGCCCTTCTTGACCTTCTTGGTCTCGCCGGGGAACTTGGCGGTGGCCGTCGAGCAGTACTCGCGGAAGTCCTTCTTCTGCAGCCCGGACCGGGCGAACAGCGTCAGGTCGTACGCCGAGGAGACCTGCCCCTTCTCGTCATAGCCGTCCGGGCTGACCACGTGCGTGTCGAGGGCCTGCAGCTCCTCCGCGTGCGACTGCATGTTCTTGACGGTCGCGGGGACGCCGCCGTTCATCGCCGACAGGACGTGCACCGCGTCGTTGCCCGACCGCAGGAAGACGCCGAGCCACAGGTCGTGGACCGTGTACGTCTCGTTCTCCTTGACGCCCACCATGCTGCTGCCCGCGCCGATGCCGGCCAGGTCGGAGAGCTCGACCTTGTGCTTCTGCGTCTTGGGGAACTTCGGCAGGACCGTGTCCGCGAAGAGCATCTTCAGGGTGCTCGCCGGGGGCAGCCGCCAGTGCGAGTTGTGCGAGGCGAGCACCTCGCCCGTCTCGGCGTCGGAGACCATCCAGGAGCGCGCCGAAAGGTCCTTGGGCAGCACGGGCGCGCCCGCCTTCAGGCTCACCTGGGTGCCCGGCTCGCCGAGCTTGGCGCCGCCGACGGTCGACATCTTCGACGGCGGCTTGGGCTTGTTCTCGCCCCCCGGCTTGCCGTCGGCCCATGCGGGAGCCGTGGTCGACATGGTCAGCAATGCGGCGGAAGTGACCAACAAGGCGGTCTTTTTTACGGCAGGCACGGACGAGAACGTACAGGGCGCCGCTGTGGAAGTCGCCGCCGAGGTGGCCTGAGTGTCGGGCCCCCCACCCCGGCGGCGGTGCGGAAGGGAGGCTCGCGATACTGAACGCATGAAGCTCAGCCGCCCGGTCTCCTGGTTCCTGCTCGCCTTCGGTGTGTGGAGCTGGTTCATCTGGATCACTTTCGTCAAGAACCTGTGGAAGGACGGCAGTGGGCTCGCCTTCGATGACGCAGGCGACCCGACCGCGTACTTCTGGGTCCACCTGACGCTCGCCGTCGCCTCCTTTGTCTTGGGGACGGTGGTAGGAGCCATCGGGTTGCGCGGAGTGCGTGCTCTGCGCCGTACGTCATAGCTGATCGGTCACTCCTGAGGGGCGCGCTCCGTGGTCATCCTGTTCGTGCTGGCCGGTCTCGCCGCGCTCGCGGCCCTCGCCGGGATGCAGTGGTACGCCTGGCGGCGCCTGGTGCGGGACACCACGGCCGGGCCCGGGTTCGCCCGGCGCGCGGGCGCCGTGGTCTTCGTCGCCGGGCCGCTGCTGATGTTCGCGGCGATCGCGAGCGAGCGGGCCGGGGCGCCGTTCTGGCTCCAGCAGGTGCTGGCCTGGCCCGGCTTCATGTGGATGGCCCTGTCGATCTATCTCGTTCTCGCGCTTCTCGTGGGGGAGCTCGTACGCCCCTTCTTCTTGAGGCGTCGCACGAAACCCACTCCTACGGAGGAGCCCGCTTCGGAGGGGCTGCCTACGAAGGACCCCTCTACGAAGGACCCCTCTACGGAGGTCCCGGCCGCCGAGGCGCCCGCCCCCGCACAGATGCGGGCGGACCCGGCCACCCCCTCGCGCCGCCTCTTCGTCTCCCGGATCGTCGGCGGGACCGCGGCTGCCGTCGCCGTCGGAACCGTCGGCCACGGAACGTACGGCGTCCTGCGCGGCCCCCGGGTCAAGCGCGTCACCGTGCCGCTGGCCAAGCTGCCGCGCGGGGCGCACGGTTTCCGGATCGCCGTGGTCAGCGACATCCACCTCGGGCCGATTCTCGGACGCGGCTTCACCCAGCGCGTGGTCGACACGATCAACGGCACGCAGCCCGACCTCATCGCGGTCGTCGGCGACCTGGTCGACGGCAGCGTCGAGGACCTGGGGCCGGCCGCCGCCCCGCTCGCCCAGCTCCGCGCGCGGCACGGCACGTACTTCGTGACCGGTAACCACGAGTACTTCTCGGGAGCCGAGCAGTGGGTCGATCACGTACGCGAACTCGGCCTGCGGCCGCTGGAGAACGCCCGCACCGAGCTGCCCGGCTTCGACCTCGCGGGCGTGGACGACGTGGCGGGCGAGAGCGAGGGGCGCGGCCCCGACTTCGCCAAGGCGCTGGGTGACCGGGACCGCTCGCGGGCGTCCGTGCTCCTGGCCCATCAGCCGGTCGTCATCCACGACGCCGTCAAGCACGGCGTCGACCTCCAGCTCTCCGGCCACACCCACGGCGGACAGCTGTGGCCGGGCAACTTCATCGCCGACCTGGCCAACCCGACGCTCGCGGGCCTTGAGCGGTACGGCGACACCCAGCTGTACGTGACACGTGGCGCGGGTGCCTGGGGACCGCCGGTGCGGGTCGGGGCGCCGTCCGACATCACGGTCGTCGAACTGGCCTCCCGCCAGGCGTAATCGCCAGTTGGTTCGATGCGGTACAAACCTGGCTGGATACTGCCGCGCCGGAAGGTGACGGTGTGACACCGAGCACTACCTCTGCGCAGCATTAAGTGTCGGAAGTGTGTGCGGTTCTTGATGCTTTGGTGTGCCATAGGGGGAACGTTGTTGCGACGTCATGCTTTCCGGCTGCCACCGCACCCGGCATCCGTCTCGCTCGCACGGCTCCGTGTGCACGACCATCTGGCCGCCTGGGGGCACAAGGAGGAGAGCGCGGCGCTGCAGGACGCCGTACTCCTCGTGTCGGAGCTGGCGACGAACGCCGTCTGTCACGGCCACGTCCTGGAGCGGGAGTTCGAGGTCGCGGTCACGGTGCTCGCCGACGGCGACTGCTTCATAGAGGTGTCCGACGAGAGTCCGACCGGCCCGGAACTGCGGGAGCTCGGCCCCTGGGAGGAGAACGGCCGCGGCCTGCGGCTGCTCGACGCGCTCTCCGAGGCGTGGGGCGTCTGGCAGCGGGGGCGGTACGGGAAGACGGTGTGGGCGCTCGTCCGGGGGTAGTCGGGCGCGGTCGGGCACAGCCGGGCCCCTGGGCCTCCAGCGAGGTGTCCGGTCCCTCCCGGCGGGCTCCCTTCCCCCGAACGGGCCTTCCTACCCACCCGCCCGGTTGCCCGGCATCCTCCCCTTACCGAACAAGCCTTTCCCGACCACCCGCCCGATCGCTCCGTAGCCTCACCTCGCCGGCAACGTAACCGTCACCGTGAGACCCGCCCCCGGTGCCGTCTCCACCCCCACCTCGCCGCCGTGCGCCACGACGACCCCCTGCACGATCGCCATGCCCAGCCCACTGCCCGCGCCCCCGCCCGCCCGGAAGAACCGGTCGAACACGCGCGCCGCGTCCTCCTCCGCCAGACCGGGCCCCTGATCGGCCACGCGCAGCCGCACCACCCCGTCCCGCCGCTCCACGCCCAGCGTGACCGGCGCGTCGGCGGGCGTGTGGACGCGTACGTTGCCCAGCAGATTGCCGAGCACCTGGCGCAGCCCCGACTCGTCCGCGCGGATCAGCACCGCCCCGTCGGCGCGGACCGTCAGCGGGCGCCCCGGCTCCTGCACCCGCAGGTCGTCGGCGGCGTCCCGTACCAGGCGGCTCAAGTCGACGTTCCGGAAGCGCAGTTCCGGCTGCTGGTCCAGGCGGGCCAGGGTGAGCAGCTCGTCGACCAGGTGCCCCATCCGGTCGGTCTCGGCGATGACGCGGCTCCACGCGCGCGTGCGCTCCGCCGGGTCGCGGAGCATCCCCTTGTCATACAGCTGGAGATAGCCGCGGATCGCCGACAAGGGCGTACGCAGCTCGTGCGAGGCATCGGCGACGAAGCGGCGCAGCTGCGCCGAGCTGCGCTCGCGGGTCTCGAAGGCGGACTCGACCTGGTGGAGCATGGAGTTGAGGGCGAGCCGCAGCTGCTCGGTCTCCGTCGCCGGGGCACGGCTGGAAGGCACGCGCCGGGTCAGATCGCCCTCGGCGATGGCGGACGCCGTCTCGACCATGTCCTCCAGAGGGCGCAGCCGGTGGTGCGCGGAGATCATCGTCAGGACGGCGAGCAGCCCCAACAGGACCACTCCGAAGGCGGCGTCGAGCTTGAGCGCCTTCTTGATGCCCGATTCCACGTTCTGTGTCGCCGCGGCCATCAGGACCGTCGTGCCGTCGGCGAGCCGCGCGCCCACCATGCGATGGGCGTCACCGTCCAGGGTGATGTCCTGCGGCTCGGACTCGTCGGCGACCGCCTCGGGGTCGCCGACGGCGGCGGCCAGGGCGCGCTGGCGCGGGGTCGGCGTGAGCGCGCCGATGGCGACGGGCTCGCCGCGCTCGTCCACCGCCACGAACACCGTGTCCCCGCGCGGCAGGGAGGTCGCGTGCTCCTTGCCGTCGGGCGAGAGCTTGTCGAGCACGACGCCCAGCTCGCTGAGCCTCTCGATGTCCTTCATGGTGAGCCCGGTGCTCAGCAGCGAGGTGCGCGACTGCGTCAGCTCGGCGTCCACGCTGCCGAGCAGGTAGTGGCGCATGCCCATGACGCTCACGCCGGTCGCCACGATGACGCCGAGGGCCAGCAGAGCCACGTTCACCCAGGTGAGCTTGGCGCGCAGCGAGCTCATGCCGCGGCGGTGCGCACGCCTCATGCGAGGCCGTATCCGACACCCCGCCGGGTCGTGATCACCGGCGGGCCCAGGGCGTCCAGCTTGCGCCGCAGATAGCTGATGTAGGTCTCCACGACGGTCGACTCGGGCGTGTGCTCGTACTGCCAGACGTGGCGCAGGAGTTGCTCCTTGGGCACCACTCGGCCGCCGTTGCGGACCAGGAAGCGCAGCAGGGCGTACTCGGTGGGCGTGAGCTGTGCCGTGCGGCCCGCCCTGCGCACCACGTACGTCGTCTCGTCGAGCTCCAGGTCTCCGTAGCGCAGCGGCGGGCGCTGGGGGAGCACGTCGCCGTCCCTGGTGCGGCGCAGGACCGCGCCGATGCGGGCGACGACCTCGTCGATGTTGAACGGCTTGGTGATGTAGTCGTCGCCGAAGCCGAGCGCGCCCACGACCTCCGCGGGCGCGTCCCGCGCGGTCAGGAAGAGCAGGCCCATCTCGGGGCGCCTGGCGCGCAGTTCCCTGGCCAGGGCGCGGCCGTCGCCGTCCGGCAGCATCACGTCGAGGAGCGCCGCGTCGGGCCGGGTGCGCTCGGCGAGTGCCAGGGCGTCGCGCACGGTGCCCGCCACCATCACGTCGAAGCGGTGGTAGCGCAGGGCGATGGCGAGCACGTCGGCGATGCTCGGCTCGTCCTCGACGACGAGGACGGTGGCCCCGGCGCCAGGACCGGTCGGCACTCCGACATCTGTTCCCTGCTGGCCTTCGGCGTGGCTCATGCCTTCAGTATCGGCACGGGCGTTGTACGAAGACCCGGTCCGTGCCTTGGAGTTACTTGAGAATCATGGCCGCGCGGCGCCGTTCGGGCGCGGTGCCGCCGATGCTGAGGCTCCTGAAAGCACGGACCCGGGGGGACCTGGCGACGCGGAGGAGGAGTGGATCGTGACGGCATTGGCGCGATGGTGCTATCGGCACCGTCTGGTGGTCCTTGTGCTGTGGGTGGGAGCCCTGTTCGGCCTGGGGGCGGCGGGGACCTCGGCGGGCACCAACTACTCGAATGTGTTCTCCCTGCCGGACACGGACTCCACGCGCGCGTACGACCTGATGACCAAGGCCTTCCCGGAGCGCTCCGGGGACACCGACACGGTCGTCTGGCGCGTCGACGAAGGCGCTTCGGCCCGTGACGAGGACGTACGGGCGCGCATCGAGCCCGCGCTCAAGGAGATCGCCGGCATGAAGGGCGTCGGCGAGGTTGCCAGCCCGTACGCGTCCAAGGAGGCGGGCGCCGCCCAGACCAGCGAGAACGGCCGCATCGCCTACGCCCAGGTGACGTTCACCGAGCAGGCGAACGAGGTTCCCAAGGACCTGGTCCAGGACGTCGTGGACACCGCCCAGAACGCCGAGAGGTCCGGCCTGCGGGTCGAACTGGGCGGCCAGGCGATCACCCGCATCCAGGAGCCGCCCACGGGCACCTCCGAACTGGTCGGCATCGCGGCCGCGGCCGTCGTCCTCTTCCTGGCCTTCGGTTCGCTCTTCGCGATGGCCCTGCCGATCGTCATCGCCGTCTTCGGAGTGGGCATGGGGATGCTCTCGACGATGCTGCTCAGCCATGTCACGGACATCCCCGAAGTGGCCCCGCTGCTCGGCTCGCTGATCGGCCTGGGCGTCGGCATCGACTACGCGCTCTTCATCGTCACCCGGCACCGGCGCGGCATCCTGCGCGGCATGGAGCCCGAGGAGTCCGCGGTGCAGGCCCTGAACACCTCGGGCCGCGCGGTGCTCTTCGCGGGCGGCACGGTATGCATCGCGCTCGCCGGGATGCTGGTGATGAACATGCGCTTCCTGGACGGCGTGGTCGTCGCCGCCTCCCTGACGGTGGTCCTGAGCGTCCTGGCGGCCGTCACCCTGCTGCCCTCGCTCCTCGGGCTGCTCGGACCCCGGGTGCTCAGCCGCAGGCAGCGGCGGCGCCTGGCGGCCGATGGACCGGAGCCGGCCGAGGCGAGCGGCCTCGCGGCGCGCTGGTCCTCGTACGTCCAGAAGCGTCCGCGCTCGATCGCGGCGCTCGCCTTCGTGGTGATGGCCTTCCTGGCCCTGCCGCTGCTCTCCTTGCGGCTCGGCGCGACCGACCAGGGCAACCACCAGGAGTCGACGACGACCCGGCAGGCGTACGACATGCTGGCCGAGGGATTCGGTCCGGGATTCAACGGCCCGCTCCAAGTAGTGGCCGAAGAGGCCGACACCGGGAACCTGGTGGCGACCATCCGTGAGACGGAGGGCGTGGCGAGGGTGGCGGCGGCTCCGCCCGCGGACGGCATCTCGGTCATCAACGTGGTCCCGACCACCTCCCCCCAGTCGGTGGAGACGGACCAGCTCATCGACCGTCTACGGGATGACGTGATTCCGGAGGCCGGGGTCGAGGCACACGTGGGCGGCGTCACGGCCATCTTCAAGGACTTCGCCGCGGTGACGGGCGACCGACTGCCCTACTTCGTAGGAGCGATCATCGCGCTCGGCTTCCTCCTGCTCCTTGTCGCCTTCCGCTCGCTGGTGGTGCCGCTGACGGCGGCCCTGATGAACCTGATCGCGGCGGCGGCGTCCTTCGGCGTATTGGTGGCCGTCTTCCAGTGGGGCTGGGGCACGGAGCTCCTCGGCGTCGGCAAGGAGGGGCCGATCACCGCCTTCCTGCCCGTCATCATGCTGTCGCTGCTCTTCGGGCTCTCGATGGACTACCAGGTGTTCCTGGTGAGCCGCATGCACGAGGAATGGGTGCACACGAAGGACAACGCCCGCGCGGTGAGGGTGGGCCTCGCCGAGACGAGCAGGGTCATCAACTGCGCGGCCCTGATCATGATCTGCGTCTTCTCCGCGTTCGTCCTGAGCGGCGACATGGAGGGCGCGATGGCGGGCATCGGCCTCGCGGCGGCGGTCGCCCTGGACGCGTTCATCCTGCGCACGGCACTCGTCCCGGCCGCCATGCACCTGCTGGGCCGCTCCAACTGGTGGCTCCCCGCGGGCCTGGAGAAGCGCCTGCCGCACCTGGCGGTGGAGCCGCGGGAGGCGCCGGACGAGCCGGATGCGCTGGATGAGCCGGCAACCGTGCCGCACGCGCGCGTGCCCGAGCCCGACGGTGAGGGCGGCGCCTCCGTGGTGCACGGTTTCATCCGCACCGCGGAGGGCGACCCGGTGGAGGGCGCGATCCTGACCCTGCTGTCCAAGGCGGGCCGCCAACTGGACCGCGTCACCTCACTCGCCGACGGTTCCTACATCGTCGCGGCCCCGTCGGCGGGCGCCTACCTGCTGGCCGTCACGGCCCCCGGCTACGCGGCCCGCGCGCGGCACATCCAGGTCGCGGGCGAACCGCTGGTGTACGACGTGGAGCTGGCGGTGGGTGAGATGGACACGGTGAACTAGCCGCCCGGGGGCCGGGTCAGAGGGCCCGGACCCTCGGCAGCCCCGTCACGGACATCACCAGCGAGTAGAGCGAGGTCGTCGCCGCGATGAAGAGCCGGTTGTTCCTCGGCCCGCCGAAGGCGATGTTGGCGACGGCCTCGGGGACGGTGATCCGCCCGATGAGGGTGCCGTCGGGGTCGTAGCAGTGGACGCCGTCGTGAAAGGCGGCGGCCCACAGCCGGCCTCCGTCGTCGAAGCGGATGTTGTCGAAGCCGGAGTCCTTGGACTCGGCGAAGACGACGCCGTCCGAGAGGGTTCCGTCGTCACGGACGTCGAAGGCGCGGATCTGGGTGGCGCGGGAGTCGGAGACGTACAACTGCCGTTCGTCGGGCGAGAAGACGAGGCCGTTCGGCCCGTCGAAGCCGTCGGCGACGATGCGCACGTCACCGGTCACGGGGTCGATCCGGTAGACGTGGCAGCCATCGATCTCGGCGGCGGCGCGATGTCCTTCGTAGTCGCTGGTGATCCCGAAGTCGGGGTCGGAGAACCAGACCGACCCGTCGGAGCGGACCACGGCGTCGTTCGGGCTGTTGAACCGCTTGCCCTCGAAACGGTCGGCGAGGACGGTGACGCGGCCGTCGTGCTCGGTGCGGGTGACGCGCCGGTTGCCCTGCTCGCAGCAGATCAACCGCCCCTCCCGGTCCAGGGTGTTGCCGTTGACGTACCCGGCGGGCGTACGGAAGACGCCGACGGTGCCGGTCGCCTCGTCCCAGCGCAGCAGCCGGTCGTTGGGTATGTCGCTCCAGATGAGCTGCCGCCAGGCGGGCAGGTAGAGCGGCCCTTCGGCCCACCGGCAGTCGTCGTGCAGGACTTCCAGCTTGGCGTCCCCGTTGGCGCACCGGCCTGTGCGGAAGCGGTCGTCCAGAACCTCGTACGACGTGGGCACCTTCTGGGAAGACATGACGACCCCTGTCTGACGTGTGTGCGAATGGTATTCGGTAACAGGAGGATATTGCAGTACGAGATATGGTGTACGTCAAGGATGGGTGAACGGAAGGCGGGGACGACGACGATGGACGGCATCGACCGGGAACTGCTGGCGCTGCTTCAGGAGGACGCCGCTCAGTCCTACGCGACCCTGGGCAAGGCGGTGGGCCTCTCGGCGGGCGCGGCCCACGAGCGGGTACGCAAACTGCGCGAGCGCGGGGTGATCCGCCGCACGACGGTCGACGTGGACCCTGCGGCCGTCGGCCAGGGCGTGCTGGCGTTCGTCATGGTCGACTCGACGGCGTGGATGGGGGACAGGGCGGAGGACTTCGCCGCGATCCCCGAGATCCAGGAGGCGCATGTCATCGCGGGCGCGGCGAGCGTCCTGGTCAAGGTCCGTACGGGGACGACGGAGCAACTCCAGGACGTGCTGCGGAGGCTGTACGCGATCGACGGGGTGAGCGGGACTCAGGCGACGGTGTCGCTGGAGACGTTCTTCGAGAGGCCGGTGTCACCGGGGGCGTCGTGAGGGCCGTCCGGGTCGCCTGGGCCGCTGGGGCCGTCCGGGCCGCCGGTGCTCGCCCTGAAGCCGCGCACTCCCGGCACGGCCGCCGTCCCCGCGCACGCGATCCCCACCACGGCTGCCGCGATCCACAGCGGGGCCGCCGTACCCCACGCGTCCGCGGCGAGCGGCCCGAGAACGTACGCCAGGGGCATCGCGGCCAACGACAACAGCCAGTCGTACGAGGTGACGCGGGCCAGCGCGCCGGAGGGTATCGCCGCCTGGACCGACGTCTGCCAGACGGGGCTGAGGAAGCCGAGTCCCGCCTGCGCGAGGCCGTACGCGGCGATCACGGCCGGTGTCGGGGCCTCGGCCGCGAGCAGGGCGAGGGGCAGGGCGTATGTCGCGAGGCCGAGGTTGGCCACGAGGACCGGGCGCTTCGGTCTCGCGCGCCCGGCGAGGAGGGAGCCGGCCAGCAGGCCGAAGGCGCCCGCCTGGAGGATCGCGATCCAGGTGCCCTCGCCGCCCAGCTCCTCGACGGCGATGACGGGTCCGAGTGTCATGAGGACGGCGGCGGCGCCGTTCCAGGCGGAGTGCGCGACGAGGCTGGTCCAGTACCAGTCGCGGCTGCGCACCTCGTGCCAGCCCTCGACGAGATCCCTGCCCAGCGAACGGCGCGCGGCGGGCTCCTTGATGCGGTGGAGGCGGACGGCCGTGAGGAGGCACGCGCTGACGGCGAAGGACGCGGCGTCGAGGACGAAGGCCCAGCCGGGCCCCGCGAGCAGGATCAGCAGCCCGGCCAGCGCGGGGCCGCCGACGCGGGAGCCGCTGCTGACCACGCCGATGAGGGCGTTGGCCGCGTGCCGGTCCTTCGCCGCGACCGTGCCGGTGATGAGCGGCGAGAGGGTCGGCATGGCGAAGGCGGAAGCGGCGCCGCCGATGGCTTCGGCGAGGGCGATCTGCCACAACTGGGGATCACCGCCGAGCAGTTGAACGCCGACGAACAGCTGGGTCACGCACCGCACCAGGTCGGTGGCGAGGGCCACGGTGCGGGGGTTGAACCGGTCGCCCACGACGCCGCCGAGCGGCAGCAACAGCAGCTTCGTGCCCATCGCGCAGCCGAGTACGAGTGCGAGCGCGGAGGTGGAGCCGGTGGCGCGGAGCACGGCGAGGGCGAGGGCGGCGGGGATGACGGCGTCGCCGATGAGGGAGAGGGAGCGGCCGAGGAAGAACAGCCGGAAGGACCGGTTGCGCAGCAGGGGGTGCGACAGCATGGAGGGGACTGTATTTCGGATCCGAATTATTCGTCAACGAAATATCAGAGACCGAAGCATACCGAAGTAGGCTGCTGAGCATGGCGAAGAGGCGCGAGAACGAGGGAGCCGCCGAGACCCCGGGGGCTGAGACGGATGAGCGGGACCGCGACTGGACCGACGGTCACGTGGAGCGCTGGCTCCCGGTGCTCCCCGCTCTCGACCCGGACATCGAGGGCGCGGTCACCCGCATGAAGAAGCTCACCGTCCATCTGCGCCGCGTCCGCGAGCAGTCCTTGGTCGACTTCGACCTGGAACGCCCGGAGTTCGACACCCTCCACAAGCTGGCGGGCCGCGGCGGCCGGGCGACCCCGTCGCAGCTGGCCGCCGACCTGGACCTGGCCCCAGCCTCCGTGACCGGCCGTCTGGACGGCCTGGAGCGGCGCGGCCTGATCCGCCGCACCCCGTCGAAGGCGGACCGCCGCCGGGTGGACGTGGAGCTGACGAAGTCGGGCCGGTCGATCTGGCTGGGCGCGATGGACGTACTGGGCCACGAGGAGTACCGCCTCCTCGGGGTGCTTCCCAAGGAGGAGCGGGCGCAGCTCTCGGACATGCTGCGCCGCATCATGGTGGTGGCGGAGGAGGGTGGCGGGGCGCAGTGGCAGTAGTGCACGCCCTGGGGGCTGGCGCCTTGTGGGCTGACGCCTTGTGGCTGACGCCCGCCGGACCGGCTAACTCCGGGCCAGCTCGGGCCGCTTGCGATAGTCCGTGAACCCGGTGACGTTCCCCCACGGGTCGGCGAACTCCACGGTGTACCCGGTGGCGACGGAGAAGGGCGGTGCCAGGAGCTTGACCCCGGCGCCCTCAAGGGCCCGCGCGGCACCCCGCGCGTCGGGCACCTCCAGCCACACCCGGGGCGTGGACCACGCGGAAGGCCGGTGCTCGACCCCGTCCTCCACCCGCAACAGAATCCCGGGTGTCTCTTTCCCCACCTTCAGGATCGCGAGCCCGATCTCGTCGATCCGGTGCGCCACGGGAAACCCGGCACGCTCGTAGAAGTCGACGGCCTCGCCGAGGTCGCCGACGGGGAAGAGCACGTTGTCGAAGCCGAGCAGTTCGGTCGACTGCTCACCGGATTGACGAACGGACTGGTCAACGGAAAGGCCGACCGACTGGTTGTCTGACATTCCGTCACAGTAGGCCGGTCGGCCGGAACCGTACGCAGGCGCGCATGAGCCGCGCTGCGGGTGTGCGTTTCTTCGGCCGTCCGGACCAGGCTTGTTCGCCGGGGCGTGGGGGGCGTGGGGGGGGGCAGGAAGGCGCCAGCCGCCTACGGCCCGAAGGCCGACGTCAGCGGCAAGGGCACGGCCGTGTTCTTCTACGAGACCGTCCCGGGCGGGTGCAAGTAGCGCAGATCACCCTTCGTCCGGCCCACGAAGTTCGCCCGGAACTCGGCCGGAATCTTGATCTCCGGCCACTTCGCACCGGCGGGCTTCGCCGACGGGCTTGCGGAGGCCTGCGAACCGCCGCCCCCGCCCCCTCGATCTTGTCCGAGGAGTCCTTGTCTCCCGTCACGAGCGGGCTGGGGCGGTTCGCTCTGGTACTCCCGTGGAGGCGGAGGCTGTGATTTCTCCGGTCGAGCGCAGCGAAGCATGCGCGCTCAGCGGTTGATCGACTGGACCTCCTGGACGTTGATGTCCTGCGTCCCGTCGAACGTGCCGTTCGGGAGGTCGCCGCCGGTGCCGCCGGAGCCTTCCCAGGTGATCTCCCAGGTGATGGACGCCTTCAGCTGGAACGGCTTGCCGCCGGTGGAGCGGAGGTACGCGATGCCGCACGGCGGGTCCTCCTTGGAGGAGCCCTTCGTGTACGGGGTGCCGATGCTGCCGTCCTCGTCGACCTTGCACTCGCCGGACGCGGGGAAGGTCCGCGCGTCCGCCGTGCCGGGCTCCAGGTGGAGGCTGACCGGCTTCGCCGTGGTCTCCGCCCACACCCCCGTACCCGGCAGCTCGGCGCGGACCTTGACGTCCTCGAAGGTGCCCTTGTCCAGCCAGACCCAGGTGGGCAGATTCACCGTCGACTTGGCTTCGGGCTTCAGCTCGACCTCGGTGTCGGGGACCTTGACCTTGTCGTACGCGTAGGAGGCGAGGACCTTGGGCGAGGGGGCGTTGGCGATCTTCGGAAGGGTCCCGGCATCCTGCCAGAAGAGGGTCTCCTGGCAGTTGTACGCCTCCGGGTCGTCCTCCATGTCAGGGTTGACGACGCCGCGCCAGAACTTGCCGTCCTTGCCGAGGTTGAAGTTCTTGTAGCTCTTGGTGCCGTCGCTCTGCGGCGTGCCCTTCTCGTAGTTGTCCACCATCAGCTGCTCGCCCCAGCTGAGCGTGGGTGTGACCGGGACCAGGTTCTCGTTCGGGTTCTTCTTGAGCTGCTCCGTCGCGGCCTTCACCTGCTCGGACGTCGCCACGGGCTCGTACCAGCAGGCCGGGGGCTTCCAGTTCGGGTCCACCGGAGCGAGGCCCTTGCCGGACGTTCCCGACTTCCCGCCGGAGACCTGCTCGACCGTCACGCTCGTGGCGGTGGCCCCTGCGTTGAGCGAGTTGCCGGAGGCACCGCCGGACGGACCGGCGGGCGGGTGGTCGTTGTCCTCACCGAACGCGTGCGCCGCCGTCGGCCAGGCCCCGAGGGCGAGCACCATCGTGGCCAGCAGAGGGAGCGACCTCCTGAGGGGCCTCATCACTTGTCGCAACCCCCGCGCACCGTCTCGAGCGAAACGGTGCTCCAGACGCCCTCGGACGTCTTCTTCAGGGTGGTGCGGTACTGGAGGACGGGGTTCACGTCGTCAGGAGTGCCCGTCTTCTCCTTGGTCTTGCGGTCCTCGGTGTAGCCCTTGCTCTCGTCCACGCAGTAGAAGAGCACGCCCCCACCGGTGTCGGAGATGCTCACCTGCGGATCGAAGACCCTGGCCTTGCCGATCAGGTTGTGGTTGTTGTCCACGTACCCCTTGATGTACGTCCTGGACGACGTCAACGCCTGCTGCGCGTTGTAGAAACTCACGGCCTTGGACTGCGGGTCCGAGTCGATGATGGCCAAGTACTCCGCCTTCAGGCGCTCCTTGCCGTCATCGAGGATCGCCTGCTTCTTCGGGTCACTGCTCTGCCAGCCGGCGAAGTCGGCCTTGAAGGAACCCGGCAGCTCCACCTCAGGACGCTTCGCACCGCCCGGCTTCGCCGAAGGGCTCGCGGAAGCCTTCGTTCCCCCGCCTCCCGCCCCCTCGATCTTGTCCGGGCCCCCGTCGTCCCCGCCTCCCGAACCGCACGCGGTCAACAGAAGGGCCGCGGATGCGGTGAGCGTGGCCGTCATGAGACGGATGGGGCGGTTCACTCGGGACTCCCGTGAGGTGGGGGGTAACTGAAGCGAACCAACGCTATCTCTGGGGCGAGTGCAGACACCAGGCGGATTCGGTCGACGACCTGGGCTTTTATGCGGGGAGGGTGGCCAGCTGGCCCGACGCGTTCACCGATGCGAGAGAGCGAGGGCCTGGCCGGTTGTCGCCGGGAACAGCGAGAGGGCCCCGCCCCGGCACAAGACCGGGAACGGGGCCCTCAGCAGCTCAGCAGCCGACGTACAGACGTAGAGACGTAAAGACGTACGGCCGACCAAGAAGAATCAGAAGCGCCGCGTGATCAGCGCCCGCTTCACTTCCTGGATCGCCTTCGTGACCTCGATGCCACGCGGGCACGCGTCCGTGCAGTTGAACGTCGTGCGGCAACGCCACACGCCGTCCTTGTCGTTCAGGATCTCCAGGCGCTGCTCGCCCGCCTCGTCACGCGAGTCGAAGATGAAGCGGTGGGCGTTCACGATCGCCGCGGGGCCGAAGTACTGGCCGTCGTTCCAGAAGACCGGGCACGACGACGTGCACGCCGCGCACAGGATGCACTTCGTCGTGTCGTCGAACCGCTCGCGGTCCTCCGGCGACTGCAGGCGCTCGCGCGTCGGCTCGTTGCCGGAGGTCACCAGGAACGGCATGACGTCGCGGTACGCCTGGAAGAACGGGTCCATGTCGACGACCAGGTCCTTCAGGACCGTCAGACCCTTGATCGGCTCGACCGAGATCGGCTTGGACGGGTTGATGTCCTTGATCAGGGTCTTGCAGGCCAGGCGGTTGCGGCCGTTGATGCGCATGGCATCCGAGCCGCAGATGCCGTGGGCGCAGGAGCGGCGGAAGGTCAGTGACCCGTCGAGCTCCCACTTGATCTTGTGGAGGGCGTCGAGGACACGCTCCTTGGGGTCGATCTCCACCTGGAAGTCTTCCCAGGTCGCGTCCGCCGAGATCTCCGGGTTGAAGCGGCGGATACGGAAGGTGACCGTGATGTACGGGGAGTCGGCGAAGCCGGCCTCGGGCTTGGCGTCTTCCTTGTCGAGGGTCGGGGTTGCCATCAGTACTTACGCTCCATCGGCTGGTAGCGGGTCTGGACGACAGGCTTGTAGTCGAGGCGGATCGACTCGGCGCCGTCGTCGCCGACCTCGCGGTACGCCATGGTGTGGCGCATGAAGTTGACGTCGTCGCGGTTCGGGAAGTCCTCGCGGTAGTGACCGCCGCGGGACTCCTTGCGGGCCAGGGCCGACTGCGCCATGACCTCGGCCAGGTCGAGCAGGTTGCCCAGCTCGACGGCCTCCAGGAGGTCGGTGTTGAAGCGCCGGCCCTTGTCCTGGATCGAGACGTTGAGGTAGCGCTCGCGGAGCTCCGCGATCTTCTCCACCGCCGTCTTGATCGTCTGCTCCGTGCGGAACACCATGACGTTGGCGTCCATGGTCTCCTGCAGCTCCTTGCGGAGCTCGGCGACCCGCTCGTTGCCCGTGGCGTCGCGCAGGCGCTCGACCTGGGCCACGACGAGCTCCTCGGCGTTCTCCGGGAGTTCGACGAAGTCGTTCTTCGCCGAGTACTCGGCCGCGGCGATACCCGCGCGACGGCCGAACACGTTGATGTCCAGGAGCGAGTTGGTGCCCAGGCGGTTGGCGCCGTGCACGGAGACGCAGGCGACCTCGCCCGCCGCGTACAGGCCCGGGACGACCGTGGTGTTGTCCGCGAGGACCTCACCCTCGACGTTCGTCGGGATGCCGCCCATGGCGTAGTGCGCGGTCGGCTGGATCGGGATCGGGTCCGTGTAGGGCTCGATGCCGAGGTAGGTGCGAGCGAACTCCGTGATGTCGGGAAGCTTCGCGTCCAGCTGCTCCGGCGGGAGGTGCGTCAGGTCGAGGTAGACGTGGTCGCCCTCGGGACCGCAGCCGCGGCCCTCTCGGATCTCCGTGTAGATCGACCTGGACACCACGTCTCGCGACGCGAGGTCCTTCATCACCGGCGCGTACTTCTCCATGAAGCGCTCGCCGTCCTTGTTGCGGAGGATGCCGCCCTCACCACGGGCGCCCTCCGTGAGAAGGATGCCCATGCGCCAGATGCCGGTCGGGTGGAACTGGAAGAACTCCATGTCCTCCAGCGGCAGACCGCGGCGGTAGCAGGCCGCCTGGCCGTCACCCGTCAGCGTGTGCGCGTTCGACGTCACCTTGAAGAACTTGCCGGTGCCGCCCGACGCGTAGACCACGGACTTCGCCTGGAAGATGTGGATCTCGCCGGTGGCCAGCTCATAGGCGACCACGCCCGCGCTCTTCTTGACGCCGTCGACCTCGACGAGGAGCTGGTCCAGGACGTAGAACTCGTTGAAGAACTCCACGCCCTCCTTGATGCAGTTCTGGTAAAGCGTCTGGAGGATCATGTGGCCGGTGCGGTCGCCCGAGTAGCAGGCACGGCGGACAGGAGCCTCGCCGTGGTTGCGGGAGTGACCGCCGAAACGGCGCTGGTCGATCTCACCCTTGGGCGTACGGCCGAAGGGCAGACCCATCTTCTCCAGGTCGAGGACCGCGTCGATGGCTTCCTTCGCCAGGATCTCGGCGGCGTCCTGGTCGACCAGGTAGTCGCCGCCCTTGATCGTGTCGAAGGTGTGCCACTCCCAGTTGTCCTCCTCCACGTTGGCGAGCGCGGCGGCCATGCCGCCCTGCGCCGCGCCCGTGTGGGAGCGGGTCGGGTAGAGCTTCGTCAGGACCGCGGTCCGGCTGCGCTTCGTCGCCTCGATGGCCGCGCGCATGCCCGCGCCGCCGGCGCCGACGATGACAGTGTCGTACTTGTGAATCTTCACTGGGTTCGCCTCGGCTTTAGCGGATGTTCGGGTCGAAGGTGAAGATCACCAGCGTGCCCAGAAGGATGGTGAACACCGTGGCGGTGTACAGCAGGCCCTTGAGCCACAGGCGCGTGTTGGCGCGCTCCGCGTAGTCGTTGATGACCGTGCGCAGGCCGTTGGCCCCGTGCAGCATCGCGAGCCACAGCATCAGCAGATCCCAGACCTGCCAGAACGGCGAGGCCCAGCGACCGGCGACGAAGGCGAAGCCGATCTTGCTCACGCCGCCGTCGAGCACCAGCTGGATCAGCAGGTGGCCGAGGACCAGGACGACCAGGACGACGCCGGACAGGCGCATGAAGAGCCATGCGGCCATCTCGAAGTTGCCGCGGGTCGAGCGCGGGGTCTTGGAGGTGCGCTTGCGCGGCGCCTCGATGAGGGGGGCCGGGTTGTCGACGTCGTAGAGCGAGGCGCCTTCGACGGGGCCCACTCCGGCTTTGTCGAGCGTGGTGTCGGACATGTCTGGCGTCAGCTCCCGAAGACTTCGCGGACGGCGTGGCCGAGGACCGGGTAGAGCGCCCCCACCATCAGGACGACCCAGATGCCCACGACGGTCCAGAGCATCTGCTTCTGGAAGCGCGGGCCCTTGGACCAGAAGTCGACGGCGATGACACGCAGGCCGTTCAGGGCGTGGAAGAGGATGGCGGCGACCAGGCCGTACTCAAGGAGTGCGACGAGGGGCGTCTTGTAGGTGCTGACGACATCGTCGTACGCCTCCGGGGAGACGCGGACGAGAGCGGTGTCCAGCACATGCACGAACAGGAAGAAGAAGATGAGGACGCCGGTGACTCGGTGAGCCACCCAGGACCACATTCCTTCCCGGCCGCGGTACAGCGTTCCAGCCGGCACGGCAGAACCCTCCGGGAGCGGGGATTGGGGCCAGCCGGCTTGGGTGGTCGGACGGGCCCGGCCGGGTACGGTCCACCGGCCGCTCGTCATCGTATCGACGAGTTGTCGGTTCGTTCGCGCGGGGTAGCCAGGTGTGATCAAACAGGCAATCAAACAGGCACGTACGGGCTATTCAGGTCGTGCACGAGCCGGGTGAGTCGCCCGCGTGCGAGCTTGCGCAATTCCTCGGCCGCCAGGACCCGCTCCTCCTCCGGGTCGTTGGCGAGACGGGCGCGGATTCCGGCGAGCAGATGGTCGAGGGCCTGGGTCGGCGGGACGTCGTCCAGGCAGATCACGAAGACGTGACCGAACCGGCTCTCGTACGCGGCGTGCGCGGCCCGCAGGGCGGTGTCGGCGGCGCCGTACGTGCCCTGCCGGGGGATGACCGGACGCAGAGGTTCGCAGGCCAGGGCCTCGGCGAGGTCCGCGAGCGGGAGGTCGTACGCCGCTTCGTCGGACGCCGCGAGCAGGGCGTCCAGGTCTGGATACGGCCGGTGCGCGACGAGCCTGCGGGCCCAGAGGTGGCTGCCGCAGCAGGTGAGGAGTGCGGCTTCGGCTGCGCCGGGCTCTGCGGTGTTCAAGCGCTCCGGGGTGCGGTTCGGCTCCGCCGGGGGGCTTGGTGAACTGTGCGGGGGCAGCGGGGACTCCTGGGCAGGGGGCATCGATGAGGGAGGCGTGGGGTTTTGTCGTAACGCTAGCGAGACGTGGTGAGGACTGTCTGACGTATGCGTGAATTTCACCCGGATGGGAGAGTTTCGCTTCGCGTGGTGGACGGTAGGGCCGCGGGCCCCGTTCTACCGTGTGCGGATGCTGGCTCTCACTGCTGATGTCCGTGGCGCCCGTGCCGTCCGGTGGGGGGTTCCCTGGACCGCCGCCTCGCGGCGGATCTCTCCCTCCCGTCCACCCCTTTGCCCCGCAGCGCATGGCCCGACGAAGGGCCGTGACCAGTGATCTCCCGCCCCCTCGCCATCGCCGCCGGCGCGGTGGCCGCCGGAGCCGTCGTCCTGACCGTTGCCGTCTGGCCCGACGGCGGGGACGGTGGCGCGCCCGCGAATCCGCCGTCCGACAGCAAGTCCGCCGTCTCCCCGACCCCCTCGCCCACGAAGTCGTACCCCCTCTCCAAGGCCCCCTCCACCATCCCCGCCGTACGCGAGCACACCGCGGCGCGCGGGCCGGGATGGAAGCCGCAGGACGGCGGGCGCGTGGTCGTCGGTGACGGCGACCTCGCGGACGAGGGGAAGCTGCTCGCCGGGGAGCTGAAGCTCAAGTACGCCGGTGAGGCCGACCCCCGCAAGGGCGACGTGGAGCTCGCGCTCACGCCGGAGAAGGCCGACGCCTCGGACGGCAGGGACGAGTCGTACACCCTCACCGTGAAGGGGCAGCGGGTGAAGATCACCGCCCCCGAGGAAGTGGGCGTGTTCTACGGGACCCGCACCCTGAAGCAGGAGGTGCGCGGCGAAGGGACCGCGCCCGAAGGCGTCGTACGCGACCGGCCCGCCAAGCCCCAGCGCGGCTTCATGATCGACATCGCGCGCAAGCACTTCGACGCGGCATGGATCGAGGACCGGATCCGGGAGCTCGGCGACCTCAAGTACAACCAGCTCGGCCTGCACTTCTCCGACGACCAGGCCTTCCGCATCGAGTCGGACTCGCACCCCGAGATCGTCTCGCGCGACCACCTCAGCAAGGCGCAGGTCCGCCGCATCCTCAAGCTCGCGGCCGGCCGCCACATCACGGTCGTGCCCGAGATCGACTCGCCGGGCCACCTCGGCGCGGTCATCGCCGCGCACCCCTCGCTCCAGCTCCGCGACACCCGTGGCGTCGCCGCGCGCGGCGCGGTCGACATCTCCAAGCCGCAGGCCGCGGAGATCGTGGACGACCTCCTGGAGGAGTACGCGGATCTCTTCCCGGGGCGCTACTGGCACCTCGGCGCCGACGAGTACCGCGCCCTGACGGTCGAGAATCCGGAGGCCAGCTATCCGCAGCTGGCCTCCGCCGCCCGCGAGAAGTACGGCTCCGACGCCCGCGTGCAGGACCTCGCGACCGGCTGGCTCAACGACCGGGCCGAGACCATGCGCCCCTACGAGCGCGGGCTCAGGGCCTGGAACGACGGGTTCTTCCGCGGCGGGGTCGTGCAGGCCGACGACGATCTCGACGTCGCGTACTGGACGGGCAAGGAGATCGGGGCGAGGGAGCCGGTCGAGTACCTGAAGGCGGGCCGCAACGTCATCAACTACAACGACGAGTACCTCTACTACGTCCTCGGCCAGCCCAACACCTTCCGTTACCCCACCGGGCAGCGGATCTACGAGGAGTGGACCCCGCTGGTGATCCGCGGGACGAAGCCGGTGAGCGCGGAGTACGACGACCAGATCCTCGGCGGCTCCTTCGCGGTGTGGTGCGACCTGGCCGACTCGCAGACGCAGGCACAAGTGGCGCAGGGGGTCCGGATGCCGCTGCGGGCGACGGTCCAGAAGCTGTGGGATGCGCGCAAACCGGGGCTGTCCTGGGGGGAATTCGTGAAGTTGGCCGACCAGGTGGGGTAGGTTCCGGAGGCCGTCGGCGCCCTGGGGAGGGACGTCGGCGGCCTCTTCTGTCCTGGATTACTGGAGTCCTGAATTCCTGAAGTCCTGGACGGATCCGTCGTCCTGTCCGAACCCGTCGTCCTGTCCGAACCCGTGGGGGGTTGCTCAGCCATGCTGTGCACGGAATGTCAGTTCAATACGGCGACGACGTCGGACGGCCTCTGCGGCGTCTGCGTCATCGCGGCCGCGCAGTCGCAGCCCGCGCCCCGCCCCGGGTACTCGGCCAACGGGCATCCCGCCCACCTGCGTTCGCCGGTCGGCCTCGCCTGGGCCACCATCGCGCTGCTCGGCGCCGTCATCGCCGCCGACCTGTACTCATTGTGGGCGGGCACGGTCGTCCAGGACGTGATGGACGACCTGCTCGGCTCGCGCTACGCGGTGGGCTACGGGACGGACCTGGTGCGGGAGGCCGAACGGGCCGACACGCTGTACTCCGTCTCCGGCTATCTGCAGACGGCCGCGCTCGTGGCCACCTGCGTCGTCTTCCTCTGCTGGTTCCACCGGGTCCGTGTGAACGCCGAGGTGTTCGAGCCGCACATCCACAGCAAGACGCGCGGCTGGACCGTGGGCAGCTGGTTCGTGCCGGTCGTGAACCTGTGGTTCCCGCGGCGGATCGCGCTGGACATCTGGGACGCGAGCGGCGACCGCTCCGTGGCCCTCGACCGGACGATGACCCTCGGCGACCCCTCGGCGCGCGCCACGCACCCGCTGATCAACGGCTGGTGGACGCTGTGGGTGGCGAGCCTGCTCGTCGGGCGGTGGGCGTCCTCGGGGTACTGGGCCGCTGAGGAGCCCGAGGAGGTCGACGCGGCGGTCTCCAGGCTGATGCTCGCGGACGTCCTGGACATCGCGGCCGCCGTGATGGCGATCCTCTTCGTGCGCCGTCTGACGCGGATGCAGGACGCGAAGGCGAAGGCGGACCCGCTGACGGTCGGGCATGTCTCTGCTTGATCTGCTTGACCTGCTCGATCTGCTTGAGGGGCCCGCCCTCCTTGAGCGGCCCTTGAGAGGTCCGTCCTTGAGCGGCCCCTTGAGAGGTCCGTGAGATCCGTTTTCTGCTTTTTGGTGGCGAACTTGCTTACGTCTGTGGTGTATTCGCCCAAAGCCGATCGCAGCCGCCAAGAGCAGTCGAGCAGCGTGAGTCGAGTACACGGGGAGAGACGCAGGCATGGGCTACTGGGGTTATTACGTCGTGGGCAGGAGCGAGCGGCCACTCGTGGAGCTCTCGGCGGTGGCGGGAGTGCGGGACGAGCTCAGCCTCCTCGTGCAGCGGGACGACGGCTGGCAGGTGTGGGAGGTGCCGGGCGGTGACGGCACGCGCGACGTCGGCAACATGAACACCCTGGCCCAGGAGACGGGTTCGCCCGCGCTCTTCGGCTACGTCATGGACAGCGACTGCGTGGTCGTCGAGGCGGCGGCCCCGGAGAGCGGCGTCTGGACGACGTGTCTGGCCCGCGAGGCGATGGCCGGGTACCTCGGCGACGACGGTCTGAGCCTTGACGACTACTTCCTCGAGCCGCGTGACGCGGCCACCCGCGCGGTGACCTGGGCGGCGGAGTCGGGCAGGACGGTGGGGGCGGCGCCCCTGCTCGATGTGCTGAACGCCGCCGCGGAGCCGTCGGCCGAGGAGCTCTTCTTCCGCTTCCTCGACCGGCTCGGCGTGGTGCCGCAGTGACGTTCCTGGGGGCCCGCACGCAGTAGGGGACGTGCATTGTCCGCAACGGGAGGCGTACGACATGGGCGGCCCGAGTCTGGTCGAGCTGATTGCCGAGGCCGACGAGAGGGGTCTGGCGGCGAGCGGGCTCGCCTGCCTCGACCGGTGTGTGCCGCTTCTCGGCGGCGGTGACGAAGTGCTGCGCCCGCTGTGGGGGAGCCTCGCGGAGGGCGGCGCCTGGGACATGGCGCTGGCGGAGGTGCGGGTGAAGCTGGGCGGCGCGGACGTCCTGGAGGACTCGTCCGCCGACGAGGCCATCACCCTCGCCTACCGCATGCTCGGCGCCGTCCCCTCCACGCGGTCCGCCGCCGAGCTGCGGGAGTGGGCCGACGCCTGCTCCGTCGCCGCGCTGCAGATCCACCGTCTGCTGGACACCGCGCCGGACGGAGGCGCCCGCCCGTCGTCCCTGAGCGCGAGGCGTGAGGGCCGTACGGACGGGATGTCGCCGCTGGTCGCCGCGGAGCTGCGGCGACAGGTGCGGATCCTGGAACTGCTCGCGAACCAGGGGGCGGGCGCCGGGGCGCTGCGGCAGGCGCTGGAGGTGTCGATCGAGGGACGGCGCGTCCTGCGGGCCGTCGTCTCGCGGCGGGAGCGCGGCAGCAGGGTGTAGCCGCCGCCTGCTTCGCCCCGACGTCGGCCTCTTGGTACGCGATGACCTTGCCGTCGTCCGCGACGCCGAGCGGGGCCAGCGGGCCGCCGTCGCTCCCTTCCGCCCTGCCGGACTGCTTGCCGGTCTTCAGGTCGTCTCTCCGGCCGCTGAGTTGAAGGGGGAGGAGTTGAAGGGGGAGGAATGGAAGGGTTCGACTTACGGCTTCGGAGCGTGGTCCGGCGGGGGACGCGGGTCCGGTTGATGGTGTTCGTGTGTTGCCTGGGCGCCCTGCCCTCGGCGCTTGTCCTGATGTACGCCGCGCTTGGGTCCGGGCCACACCCGTGGTTCGACGGTCTGGGGATGGGGCTGGTGTACACGGTGATGTGCGGCGGCCAGGCGTGGCGGAACCCTCGGCGGGTGCGGGCCCTGCTTGACGACGGTGAGGAGCTGGTGACGGCCTTTCCGGTCGGGTCGGTCCGGACCCCCTTGTAGAGGCGGCTCGTTGGGGTCGGCGGATTTCTCGTGGTCACCAATCGGCGGGTCCTGGTGTTCGCCCACAACCGGGTCATGGATGTCCCGACGGAGCTTGTCTGGCACGCGCAGAGGCGTGAGTGGTCGGCGAGAATCGGGCCGGGGCGGCGTGAGTTCACGCTTGCCTGCGGTGAGGAGTCCCGGGGGTGGTGGTGAGGGGTGGTGGTGAGTCCTCGCTTGCCCGTGCGCGTGTCGTTCCGTCTGCCGGAACGCCGAGCGCCGTGCTGCTCCCTCAACTTCTGGGAACAGCACGGCGCATGGGGCGTTTCCTGCGGATACGTCTACGGCGTCAGCGTCTCACCCAGGTGCGCCCCCGCCGGAGTACCCAGCTGCGTGCGCCCGTAGTAGACCCCGGTCGTCGTCGAGACGCCCGATGCCCCGCTGTCCAGTTGGAGGATCGTGCCGTTGCCCTCGTCCTCGCCGTCCACGCCGATCGCCAGATCCGCGCGGCCGTAGCCCGACAGGTCTGCCAGGAGCACCGACGAGCCCAGGCGGTCCGACGTCTCCGTCGAGCCGGTGATGCCCTCGGTGTCCTGGGTGAACGCCTGCGTGCCCGTGCCTGTCAGGCCGGACGACGTGCCCTTCATCAGCAGCGACGTGCCCGCGTCCTTCTTCGCCGCCCCGGATCGTGTGATGTCCTCGTTCGGCGCGCCCGTCAGGACGTCCGCGTAGCCGTCCAGGTTGAAGTCGCCCGCCGAGACCGACCAGCCCATCGCGTCGCCCGACTCGGCGGCGCCCGGGACGCCTGACGTGTCCTGGTGGATCGTCTTCATGCCGGTGGTCGTGAAGCCTGTCGAGGTGCCCGGGACCACTGTCACCTGGCCGCCCGCGTGTGCGCCCGACTCGGCCGTGTACGGCTGGCCGATGACCAGGTCGTCGTAGCCGTTGCCGTTCACGTCGCCCACCGCCAGTGACCTGCCGCCCTTCACCGTCAGCGAACCGACCCTGCTCAGGCCCGACCTCGTGCCCTTGAACCACTGCACGCGGCCGATCCCCGCCTGGTCGCGGTAGTTCAGCGCCACGTCCGCGTAGCCGTCACGGTTGAAGTCGCCGGACACGGCATCCGCGTACGAGATGGCCGTGTCGCCCGACGTCAGGGTGCCGCCCACCTCGTTGCCCGCCTTGAAGCGTGCCGCCCATGTGCCGCCGGTGCCGGTGGACGCCGAGAAGACGTCCGCCTTGCCGTCCGCGTTGAAGTCGCCGACCGCCACCGCGGAGCCGAACTTGGCGCCCGGGTAGTGGAAGTCGTCCGCCAGCTGCATGTCCGTGCCGGTGGTGAAGTCCGGGCCGTAGAGCATCGTGACCGCGCCGCGGTCCTTGTTCGTGGCGTCGTCCTCGCCGGGGGCGCCGATCGCCAGGTCCGCGTATCCGTCACCGTTGATGTCACCCCAGGCCGTGGCCGCCGCCCAGTTGTCGCCCGCCTCCGATGCGCCGGGGACGCCGGGGCTGGACTGGGTGAGGGTCTTCTTCAGGCCGCTCACCGGGCCGTCGAGGCCGCCCGGCACGACCGTCAGGCTGCCCACGCCGCCCGACGCCTTGGGCGTGCCCGCCACCAGGTCCGTGATGCCGTCCCGGTTGAAGTCGGCCGTGGGAATCGCGGAGTCGCGGGCCGGGCTTGCCGCGTAGCGGCGGATCTCACCGAGCTTGGCGTAGAGGGTCTTGCCGGGGCATGCCGTCGCGAAGCCGTCCCGGTGGCCGGAGATCGTGTTGAGCGACGGAGTGTCGCCCTTCTTCCACACGCCCGTGTCGTCGGCCGCCGTCAGCGTGACCTTGCCGGTGGGGTCGCCCTCGTACTGGCCCAGCTTCCAGGCCGCGACGCGCGACACCGACTCCAGGGCCGCGCGGGTCGGCCTGCCCGCGGGCTTGTTCGTGGCCGGGTCGCCCTCGAAGTCGCCGAGCACCGCGATGCCCGCGGACTCGCCGTTGAAGCCGTACGTGTGCGCGCCGCGCACCGGCAGATCGGTGCCGCCGCCGCGGCCCTCGAAGACCTGGCCGCACTTGTCCACGAGGAAGTTGTAGCCGAGGTCGTTCCAGCCCTCGGTCTCCACGTGGTACGTCATGATGCCGCGGACCAGGGACGCCGACTGGGCGCAGCTGTAGTCGTTCGTGCCGACCGTGTGGTGGACGAAGACCGCCTTGACCTTGTCTATGTACTCCGGCGGGTCCTTGACCTGCGACTCGTCCGCGCCCCATGCCGCCCTGCCGATCATGGGCGGCTTGGTGACGGTGGACGGCGGAGCCGGCGGAACCGTGGGCTCGGGCTCCGGGTCGGGGGAGGCGGAGCCCGAGGGGGTGGGGGCCGGTGATGACGTGGGGGCCTCGGACGGGGCCTGGGACGGGGCCTCCGAAGGCGTGGGCGACACCGGGTCGTTCGGCTCCGGGGAACTCGGTTCCGGGGTAGTCGGATCGGGGGTCTCGTCCGCCGCGAACGCCACCGGCGCCATCGCCGATCCGTCGAGCGCCGGGTTGTCCGCCTCCTTGGAGGTCACACCCGGGTCCACGAGGTTGACCTCAAGTCCCTTGGGAAGCGCCTCACTTGACGTGCCGTCCGCCGCCACCACGCGGACCTCGACGCCGTCCGACGGGCCGACCCACAGCGGCTCGGAGGCGGCGCGCATGCCCGCCTCGGCCTTCTCGGGCAGGTGCAGCTCCAGGTCCAGGTTCTGCCATCCGGTCCACTTGGCACTCTCGATGGAGCGGGTGCGGACCTGGGCCGTGCCCTCGAGTTCCTTCGTCACGCCGGTCCAGGAGACGCCGAGCAGCGAGAACTGCTTCGTCGACGTGCGCGGCAGCTCCCTCTCCTTGGCGCCGTCGGCCCTGAGCGCGATGTCGTGCACACTGACCGGGCGCTTGTCGCGGGAGACCTCGCCCGGCAGCTCCCCGGTCGAGGACTCCGCCATCGCGTACGTGACGGCCCCCGCGCCCCCCAGTACAACGGCTCCGATCGTCAGCCACGCCCTGCGCTTGAGACTCAGCGGTCTGTACGCATGCGTGGTTCGCGCCGATTCGCGCGGTTTGCGCGGGCTCAAATGCCCCACCCCTTAGCGGAATTGCCGGTTGACCAACAGCGAGTGCGTACGACTGCCCGACGGGGCAAACGGTTGTACGGAGGTGGGTGAAATGTGACGTGACGTATCCCGCACTCCAGGGGTGTGACAGGTGGACGGAAGATTGCGCTGGGTCCCCTGACAGCTGTGAACGGGGAGACAGTGAGTGAGAGAGAAGTGCGGGTGGGGGCTGTGGTTTCTGTGGTGGGCAAGAGACGCCGGATGTGGGTGCGGGGAGTCGCCTGCTGTCTGGTGATGGGGGCGCTCGCGTCCTGCGGCGGTGGCGGCGGGGGGAAGGTGTACGAGGGGCTGGTCACGCGTACGCCGTCGGAGCCGCCGAAGCCCGCCGGCGAGGTGCGGGGCGAGCGGCTCGCCGGGGAGGCGATGGGGCTGCTCAAGGACGCCGAATCGGTGCGCATCGGGGTCGAGATGACCTCACCCAAGGGGCACCAGGAGGTCTCCCTGCACATGGACCGCCGGAGCAACTGCACGGGCACCTTCGACTCGGGGCCCCTGCAGAAGGGCGAACTGCTCATGGTCGGCGGCGGGGATGTCTACATCCGGTACTCGGACGAATCGCTCGACGCGATCCGCGATGCCGCGGTGGCGCGCGGTCCGGAGATCGCGGCCACGGCCAAGGAGCGGACGGCGCTCGCGCGCGGCAAGTACATGAAGGTGCCCAAGAAGAGCGGGAGTTCGGGGGCCGCGTCGCCGGCGAAGATGTGCGATCTCGACAAGGTGCTCGGCCAACTGGGCTCGGGGCCCGACTCCGACATGACCGGCGCGCGTGCCCTGCCGGACCGGCAGTGGCACGGCGAGAAGGTCACTCCGCTCGCCGCGACGGACGGCGGGCACGACATGACGGCCTATCTGGCGGCGGACGGCGAGCCGTACATCGTCGGCATGACGCAGACGCGGGGCGACGAGCGGATGGAGATGCGGATGTCCGACTACGACAAGCCGGTCGCCGCACGCGTTCCCGACCCCTCCCTGGTCCTGGACCCCGAAGCGCTCGGCATGGGCATCGGCGGCGGTTCGCTGTTCGAGGTCTGAGGACCATCCGGGCCTGTGACATTTCTGCGGGCCCTGGCGCAGCTCAGCGTGGGGGCACGGACACGGTGAGCTGTGTCGCGTCGGTACGGATGGGAAAGCGTGGGTCGAGGAGGGGAACCCCGTCGCGCACGGGAGCGGGACGAGGGTCTGGGCGACGCGGTCGCGCGGGCGCAGGCGGGCGACGAGGCGGCTTTCGCCGTCGCCTACCGCCTGGTGCAGCCGGGGCTCGTCGGCTATCTGCGGGGTCTGGTCGGGCACGACGGAGAGACCGCCGAGGACATCGCGGCCGAGGCCTGGCTGGAGATCGCCCGTGACCTGGGGCGGTTCCGGGGCGACGGCGCGGGTTTCCGGGGCTGGACGGCGACCATCGCGCGCCACCGGGCGCTCGACCATCTGCGGCGCCAGAAGGTCAGGCCGCGCCCGTCCGCCCTCGAACAGGACGTGCTGGACCTTCCCGGCCCGTACAGCACGTCGGAGCAGGCGCTCGAATCGATCTCCACGGAGCAGGCCCTCGCGCTGATCGCGGGGCTGCCGCGCGACCAGGCGGAGGCGGTGCTGCTGCGGGTCGTCGTCGGCCTGGACTCCCCGGCGGCGGCGCGGGTCCTCGGCAAACGCCCCGGGGCGGTGCGTACCGCCGCCTATCGGGGGCTTCGGCGTCTCGCCCAGCAGCTGGGCGGTGCGGGATGAGGGGGCGCGTGAGGGTGGGGGCCGATGAGTCGCCGCTGCCTCTCGCCAGGCTCCTGGCGGAGGCGATTCGCGCCGATCGGGTCGACGCGGAGGCCCAGCACCGGGCTGTCGCGGCGTTCCGCTCGGCCCGCGACGAGACCGAGCTCCCCCCACCGACCCGCCCCGACGACGACTGGCGCGCCTGAGCGGTGCCCCGGCCGCGGGCTATCGGTGGCCGCCCGCGCAGTTCCCCGCGCCCCTGACGGGGCTGCCTCGTTGTCTTCGGCCGCGGGTCCGTCTGGGTTGCTCGCGCAGTTCCCCGCGCCCCTGACGGGGCTGCCTTGTCGTCTTCGGCTGCGGGTTCGTCTGGGTTGCTCGCGCCGTTCCTCGCGCCCCTGACGGGGCGCCCCGGAGGTCCGCCCCTGAAAGGGGCGCGGGGAACTGCGCGACCAGCCACCACCAACCCGCGGACGAACAAAGGGAGAGGGAGGGACGGCGCCCGAAGCCGCAGGGGGAGAGCCGCTCAAGGCCCCCGCCAAGGTGAGCGGCCGGGGTCGCCACCCCCCACAGGAGAGACCCCGGCCGTCACGCGGACGGACCGCACGCGGCCCGTACTCCCTTCAGCGCCGTGGGTGCGTTTTCTGTCACACCGCGTACTGTCACGCGCTAGTTGCACGTTGTACCAAACATGGACGTGAGCCCACTTCAGCCCGTAGCGTGCTGCTTCGCGCCAGGCTGCGGGGGCAGGACCGCAACCGGTGTAGGCGCATAGGGAGAAGTTGTGCTGGGGGACGACGCGGAACTGACCGCCGCGGTGCTTGCGGCGCAGGACGGGGACGAGGCCGCGTTCCGGACTGTGTACCGCGCCGTGCACCCGCGGCTGCTCGGCTACGTAAGGACGCTGGTCGGAGACCCGGACGCGGAGGATGTCGCGTCCGAGGCCTGGCTGCAGATAGCCCGGGACCTCGACCGGTTCAGTGGCGACGCGGACCGGTTCCGCGGCTGGGCCGCGCGCATAGCGCGCAACCGCGCGCTCGATCACATACGTATGCGGGGCCGCCGCCCGGCGATAGGCGGCGACGAGACCGAGCTGACCGGGAAGCCGGGCGAAGCGGACACCGCCGACGAGGCGATGGAGTCCCTCGCGACCGGAGACGCCCTCGCCCTGATAGCCCAGCTCCCGCAGGACCAGGCGGAAGCGGTCGTGCTCCGGGTGGTCGTCGGCCTCGATGCCAAGAGCGCGGCCCTGACCCTCGGCAAGCGCCCCGGAGCCGTCCGCACCGCCGCACACCGCGGCCTGAAGCGGCTCGCGGAACTGCTCGGCGCCGACGGCCCGCCGAGCGAGGGTGCGCTGGACGCGGTACCGCCCCAGAGGGAGCGCCGCGGGCCTGCGGTGACGTCCGCCGGTGTGACGCATTCGCGTATCCGGGCGCAGAAGGACATGTGATGGCCGACGAGGATTACAGGTGGCTGGACCGCGAAGCGGCGGAGCGTTTGCTGAGCGGTGAGCCCATCGACGGCACCGACGGCACCGACGGCACTGACGGCGCCGATGGCATCGGAAGCACCGACCCTCACGCGCGGGAACAGGCCGCGCAACTGGCCAAGGCCCTGGCCGCACTGGCCGCCGACGACCGCGCAGGCTCCGTCGTACCCGCCGACATTTCCTCCGAACTCCCTGGTGAAGCCGCCGCGCTCGCGGCGTTCCGGGAGGCTCGTGGCCCTCATGCACGGACAGCTTCTACGCGCGTGGGAGCGGGCGAAACGGGCGAAACGGTCCACATCGGACGCTCGGCCGAGTCTCCGCGCCCCGCACGCTGGGCCCGCCCCCTGCGGTACGGACTCGCCGCGGCGCTCGCCGGCTGCATGATCGGCGGAGTCGCCGTGGCCGCAGGCACGGGCGTGCTCCCCTCGCCGTTCGGCGACCGGGACAAGCCGGGCCCCGCGGCCTCCGCCTCGTCCGTCGCCTCGCCCGAACCGCTCTCGTCCCCGTCCGACGACGCGAGCGGCACGCCGGACGTCGAGCCCGACGACGTGACCACCACCCCGGAAGGCCCCTCGCACGAACAACCCGGCAGCAGCGCGCCGCCGCAGGAGGCCGAGGACCCGGAGAGCACCTCCAAGGGCGGCACCGGCGGCACCACGCAGCCCGGCTCCGGCGACCCGCAGCGCGAGGACGAGGCGAGCGACTGGTACCGCAAGGTGGTCTCCGCATGCCGCGACTACCGCAGCGGAGAGCTCCAGGGCGAGAAGAGGCGCCGCCTGGAGGAAGCCGCCAAGGGCCCCCGGCGGGTGACCGAGTTCTGCGGCCGTGTCCTGGACGGATCCGGCAACGACCGAGAGCACAACAACGGCGGCGGCAGCGGCGACGGCGGCGGTGACGACGACGGCGACAACGGCGGTGACGGCGACCAGGACAACGGCGGCGGATCGTCCGGCGGCGGCAACGACCACTGGGGCAACGGCGGCAGCAGCCCCGTCCCGCCGATCGTGGCCCCCTCGGTGCCGCATCCGGCGCCCACGGTGACCGCCTCCTACAGCGCGCGGCCCGTACTGCCGGGCAACGGGTCCTAGCGGCGTCCTGCTCGCGCCCCGGTGGGCCTCTGACCTGGTCGGAAACATCGCGCGCCGCAGGTGTGACGTTTTTTGGAGCAGCGACGCAGTAAGAAGTGAGCCGACTGGTCATCGGCCCGCGCACGAGCCAGGGGTTCCCCCCGTACCTTTGGCTCAGTGCCACCAGCGTGGGCGGGAGACGTTCCCCCGATCCCGCCCACGCTGATTAATCCGGCCCCGTGCCGTTCTCCGGTTCCTTTACCGGTTCTCCCGCCTCACTTGTAGACGACGACCTTGTCGCCGTTCTTGACCTGCGAGAACAGACTCGCGATCTTCTTCTCGTCCCGGACGTTCACGCAGCCGTGCGAGGCGCCGTTGTAACCCGTCGCCGCGAAGTCCGACGAGTAGTGCACGGCCTGGCCGCCGCTGAAGAACATCGCGTAGGGCATGGCGGTGTCGTACAGCGTCGAGACGTGGTGGCGTGACTTCCAGTAGACGGTGAACGTGCCGTCGCGGGTGGGGGTGTACTGCGAGCCGAAGCGCACGTCCATCGTCGAGACGGCCTTGCCGTCGATCATCCACGTCAGCGTGCGGCTCTCCTTGCTGATGCACAGGACGCGGCCGGTCATGCAGCGCTTGTCGGGCTTCGACGCCGGGATGCCGCCTCCCGAGTACAGCTCGTACTTCGTGGGCTTGCGCGTCATGGCGACCAGCTTCTGCCAGGTCACCGTGTCCGTCGTGCCCGTGCTCGGCAGCCCGCGCTTCTCCTGGAATCCCCTGACCGCGGCGGTCGTGGAGTCGCCGTACGTGGCCGAGGGGTTCTCGTAGAGCCATTGGATCTGCCGGAGCCGGGCCTGCAGCTCCCGCACCTGGTCGCCGCGCTGCCCCGGGGCGAGCAGCGTCTTCGGGGGCGGCTTCGGGCTCGCCGCCCGCTCCGGTGTCCCGGACGGCTCATCGGGGCCGTTCCCGTCCGACTTCGTCTTCGTGGGGGAGATCTTGACCGGCTGCGCCTTCCCGTCCGAGTCGACGGCCTGCGCCTTGCACCCGCCGACCAGGGCGACCGCGACCACGGCCCCCACGGCTATCGCACCTTTGCCCACAACGACCCCCGCCATCGCTCCACTGCTCCACAGCCTCGCTGAGAGTGTTCCCCGCGAGTGACCACCCCTGAACGTTGCCGCATGCTGGGGGAGGACCGCTATACCGGAGAAGTAACGGAGAAGGATCTCTCGCAGGAGGCACAGAGCGATGGCGCGTGATTCGGAGTCCGGACTGCCCGTCGAGCCCGTGTACGGCCCCGAGGCCCTCGACGGCTGGGATCCCGCGACGAAGCTGGGCGCACCGGGCGCCTATCCCTTCACGCGCGGCGTGTATCCCTCGATGTACACCGGCCGCCCCTGGACGATGCGCCAGTACGCGGGCTTCGGCACGGCCGTCGAGTCCAACGCGCGGTACAAGCAGCTGATCGCGAACGGCACGACGGGCCTCTCCGTCGCCTTCGACCTGCCCACACAGATGGGCCACGACTCGGACGCCCCGATCGCGTCCGGCGAGGTCGGCAAGGTGGGCGTCGCGATCGACTCGATCGACGACATGCGGGTCCTGTTCGGCGGCATCCCGCTGGACAAGGTGTCGACGTCGATGACGATCAATGCCCCGGCCGCCCTGCTGCTCCTCATGTACCAACTGGTCGGCGAGGAACAGGGCGTCGACGCAGGCGACCTGACGGGCACGATCCAGAACGACATCCTGAAGGAGTACATCGCGCGCGGCACGTACATCTTCCCGCCCAAGCCGTCGCTGCGCCTGGTCGCGGACATCTTCAAGTACTGCCGGGCCGAGATCCCGAAGTGGAACACCATCTCCATCTCCGGCTATCACATGGCCGAGGCGGGCGCGACGCCCGCGCAGGAGATCGCCTTCACCCTCGCCGACGGCATCGAGTACGTCCGCACGGCGGTCGCGGCGGGCATGGACGTGGACGACTTCGCGCCCCGCCTGTCCTTCTTCTTCGTGGCGCGCACGACCCTCCTGGAGGAGGTCGCCAAGTTCCGTGCCGCGCGCCGCATCTGGGCCCGCGTGATGCGCGACGAGTTCGGCGCGCGGAACCCCAAGTCGCTGATGCTGCGCTTCCACACGCAGACGGCCGGGGTCCAGCTCACCGCCCAGCAGCCCGAGGTGAACCTCGTGCGGGTCGCGGTCCAGGGCCTGGGCGCGGTGCTCGGCGGCACCCAGTCCCTGCACACGAACTCCTTCGACGAGGCGATCGCGCTGCCGACCGACAAGAGCGCGCGCCTGGCCCTGCGCACGCAGCAGGTCCTCGCGTACGAGACGGACGTGACCGCCACGGTCGACCCGTTCGCCGGGTCGTACGTCGTCGAGAAGATGACGGACGACATCGAGGCCGCGGCTCTCGGACTCATGGAGCGCGTCGAGGACATGGGCGGTGCCGTGGCCGCCATCGAGAACGGCTTCCAGAAGAACGAGATCGAGCGCAGCGCCTACCGCATCGCCCAGGAGACCGACTCCGGTGAACGCGTCGTGGTCGGCGTCAACCGCTTCCAGCTGGACGAGGAGGAGCCCTACGAACCCCTCCGCGTCGACCCCGCCATCGAGGCCCAGCAGGCGGCCCGCCTCGCGAAGCTGCGGGCGGAGCGCGACCGGGCGGCGGTGGACGCGGCGCTCTCCTCGCTCCAGGAGGCGGCGAAGGGCGAGGCCAACGTCCTCTACCCGATGAAGGACGCGCTGCGGGCGCGGGCGACGGTGGGCGAGGTGTGCGACGCGCTGCGGGAGGTGTGGGGGGCTTATGTGCCCACGGACGCGTTCTGAGGGATCGGGGATGAGGGATCAGGAATGAGGAATGAGGGCTCAGGTGTCCGCACAGCGGACACCTGAGCCCTCATTCCGTACACGCGTGCGACACTCCGCCCCATGCTGGGTGTCACCGATCTTCCGACCTATCTCGCGGGCCTCGCCCTGATCATTCTGCTGCCGGGGCCGAACTCGCTGTACGTGCTCTCCGTGGCCGCACGCCGTGGCGTACGCACCGGCTATACGGCCGCGGCCGGCGTCTGGTGCGGGGACACCGTCCTGATGACGCTGTCGGCCGCCGGTGTCGCCTCGCTCCTCCAGGCCAACGCCGTGCTCTTCGGGATCGTGAAGTACGCCGGTGCCGGCTATCTGACCTGGCTCGCGTTCGGGATGCTGCGGGCGGCCGTGGGCATGTGGCGCGCGCGGCGCGAGCCGGTCGTGGAGCAGGAGGGCGGGGAGTCCGGGGGCGCCGTGGAGCGGCCGTTCCGCAGGGCCTTGGTGATCAGCCTGCTCAACCCGAAGGCGATCCTCTTCTTCATCGCCTTCTTCGTGCAGTTCGTCGATCCCGGATACGCCTACCCCGCGCTCTCCTTCCTCGTGCTGGGCGCCTTCGCCCAGGTGGCGAGCTTCCTCTACCTCACGGCCCTGATATTCAGCGGCACCAAGCTGTCGGCCGCTTTCCGCCGCCGCAGGCGGCTCTCGGCGGGAGCCACTTCGGCGGCGGGTGCGCTGTTCCTCGGGTTCGCGGCGAAACTGTCGCTCGCCAGTGGGTGAGCAAGGGTGAGTGATGCGGATGGTCCTCAGTGGTGCCAGGCATCGCCGCCCACGTTGTGGATCATGCGCTGGAGGACCTTGAGGGTGCGGATGTACTCCTCGTCCGTGATGCCCTCGTGGATCTCCGCGCGGGTCTTCTGCTGGCGCAGGGCGGTGTTGTCCCGCAGGGCGCGGCCCTCGTCCGTGATGCGGATGCGGCCGTCGGCGTCCTCGGTCAGGAGGCCGCGGTCGCGCAGGGCGTCCATGTCGTGGTGCAGCTTGCCGTCGCCCACGTCGAGGTAGCCGCGCAGGATCCCCACGACGTCCGCGCGCTCGCGGCCGTCAGTGGAGCGGACCTGGTTCAGGATCCACCACTGGGGCTGGGTGAGTCCTGCCTCGGCGAGCATGGTGCGGATGTGGTGGACGACGGCCGAGCCCGCCGCCGATGCCCAGTAGCCGATGGGCTGGGTGATGAGGTCTTCGTCGCTGTGGGAGTACGTGAAAGTGTCCATGCCCAGAAGGTAGAACCTCAAGTTTGATTGAGGTCAACTGTCTTCTCGGTGACTTCCGCGGATCAGCCTGAAGTAGTCGCTCAGGCCCGTCGCGTCCCCGCCCGCCCAGCCGACGTACCCGTCGGGGCGGATCAGGAAGAGACCCCTGCCGTACGGCGCGTAGGCGTCGACGCGATGAACATGGACCAACTCCTCGTCCAGCGGCGGAAGTTCCGTATCGGTACCGACCACGAGCAGCGTGCAGTGCGGGCCCCTGAACGCGTCGAAGAGGCGTCGCGTGCCGCACGGCCCGTCCGGTGCGCGGTCGCCCGCCCGCAGCGCCTCGTCCGAGAGGTCCGTACGGGTCTCCACCGACAGGGAGCTGTCGCGGTAGCCGAGGCCCAGCTGGCGGGTGGCCTCCCCGCGCCGCTCCTCGCCCCGGTGGATGCGGGTGGAAAGGCCCAGCATCTGCGCGGCGTTGGGCAGCCGCTCGGCCTCGTACGTGTCGAGGAGGGCCTCGGGTGCGCCGCCCCGCAGGACCGCACCCAGCTTCCAGCCCAGGTTGTACGCGTCCTGCACGCTGGTGTTCAGGCCCTGGCCGCCCGCGGGTGAGTGCACGTGCGCCGCGTCGCCGGCCAGGAACACGCGGCCCTCGCGGAACCGGTCCGCCATCGCCGCGCGCGGCCGGAAGTCGGAGGCCCAGCGCACCTCGGTCACCGCGTCGGCGGCCAGGTGCGTACGGGCGGCGACGACCTTGCGGACGCCTTCGAGCGAGGTGTCGGGGGCGGTCCCGTCCGTGAACTGGGCCGTCAGCTGGAAGTCCGGGGTGCCCGACAGCGGGCAGATCGCCAGGAAGCCCCCGCCGTCGGCGGCGGGCGGGAACATGTGCCAGTGGTCGCGGTCCAGGGCGGGGACGCGGACGTCGGCCACCAGGATCGGGTTCGGGTCGACGGTCTCGCCCGTCATGCCGATGCCGAGCTCCGCGCGCACGGTCGAACGGCCGCCGTCGGCCGCCACGGCGTAGGCGGCGCGGACCGTCCGGCCGTCAGCGAGCCGGGCGGTGACGCCCTCGTCGTCCTGCGCGAGGCCGGTCAGCGCGGCGCCGAACTCGATCTCCCCGCCGCCGAGTTCGCGCAGGCGGGCGTGGAGGATCTCCTGCGTGCGCCACTGGGGGAGCATCAGCGGCCGGTCGTACGGGGCGTCCTGGGTCGGCTCCGTCTCCTCGAACATCCGGTGCTCGCCCTGCCGCTCGCCGTCCTGCCAGACCATGCCGACCGGGTAGGTGCCGCCCGCGGCCTCGGCCGCCGCGATGACCCCGAGGTCGTCGAAGACCTCCTGGGTGCGGGGCTGGATGCCCTTGCCGCGCGAGCCGGGGAAGAGGGCGTCGGCCCGCTCGACGACCAGGGCGGGTACGCCGCGTCGTGCGAGGTCGCAGGCGAGGGTCAGGCCCGTGGGACCGGCTCCCACGATGAGTACGTCGGTCATGACAGTCATGACGGCTCCTTCCTTAACGCTGTTAAGTGCCATGGTGGGAGCCTGCGCTTAACGGTGTTAAGTTGTCAAGGTGGCTACGACACCCCTGGACCGCACCCGCGTGGCGCGCACCGCCCTGAAGCTCCTGAACGAGACGGGCCTCGACGGGCTCTCGCTGCGCGCCATCGCCAAGGAGCTGGACGTCAAGGCGCCCGCTTTGTACTGGCATTTCAAGGACAAGCAGGCGCTGCTCGACGAGATGGCGACGGAGATGCTGCGGCGCATGAACGAAGAGCTCGCGGCGCAGGCGGTACCGGACGCCGACTGGCCGACCGCCTTCGCCGCCGCGATGCGCGGCCTGCGGCAGCACCTCCTGAGGTACCGCGACGGCGCGAAGGTCTACAGCGGTACGCGCTTCACGGACATGTCGTACGCCGCCCCCATGGAGGCCCACCTGCGCATGCTCACGGCGGGGGGCTTCACACCGGGCGGCGCGGCCCGCGCCTGGCTCACGGGGTACAGCTACACGATCGGTTACGTGATCGAGGAGCAGTCGATGGGGCCCGACCCCGCGACGGAGGAAGGGGGCTACGACCTGGAGGCCCGCGCACAGCGCCTCGCCGCGTATCCGCTCGCCTCGGCGGCCGGCGACGAGATGTTCCGTGACTACGACGCGGGGTTCGAGAAGGGCCTTGCCGCGGTGGTCGCCGGGATCGGGGCGACGATGCTGGAGACCCGGCACGCATAGTCTTGGCCCATGGATGAGGGCGAGACGCTGGAGCGGTTGGTCCAGGAGCTTGTGGACGCGATAGGGGAGGCCGAGGTCGTCATGGGCGAGGCCATGGACGTGGCCCGCGCGGTGGCGGTGGCCGCCGACGCCGACGCCGACACCGACACCGCCGCGGACGGAGTCACTTCCGAACCATGAGCCCGTTCCGGATCAGTGGCGTCAGCCGCTCCTCCACGAAACGGTTCAGGAGCCAGGCGAGCAGCAGCATGGCCGCGATCGTCAGACCGAAGGTCGCGTACGACGGAAGCCCGAGCCCCCGGTGCAGCGCGGCCACCGTCACCCAGCCCAGGTGCTCGTGCACCAGGTAGAACGGGTACGTCAGGGCGCCGGCCACCGTCAGCCACTTCCAGTCGACCCGGTGCAGCGCGCCGAGCGCGATCAGGAGCACCGCGGCGAAGCCCGCCGTCACGACCGCGATGATCCCGAAGGACGTGCGGTAGGAGAAGAAGTCCGGGTTCGGCGCGTGCCACAGGCGCGAGACCGCGTAGTGCTGGCCGATCAGCCAGCTCACCCCCACGATGCCCCAGGCCGTGAGGTCCCTGCGGTCGCGGTGGACGAGGTAGATGCCGATGCCGCCGATGAAGAAGGGGGCGTACTCGGGCATGAGGACGAGGTCGAGCAGCGGCTCGTTCGCACCCTCCGCGATGACCGCGGCCAGGGTCCACACCGCGCAGAACAGGATCACGCGGGCCCGGTTGGCGCCCGGCAGGACGACGAAGAGCGCGAACAGCGCGTAGAAGCGCAGCTCGGCCCAGAGCGTCCAGCAGACCCCGAGCACCCGGTCCACGCCCAGCGGCTGCTGGAGCATGGTCAGATTCACCAGGGCGTCGCTGGGCGAGACCGCCTGGTACGTCACGACGGGCAGCGCGAAGACCGCCGTCACCAGGATGATCGCCGCCCAGTAGGAGGGCAGGAGCCGCGAGGCGCGTGAGGCGAAGAACGCGCGCAGCGGACGGCCCCAGCCGCTCATGCAGATCACGAAGCCGCTGATGACGAAGAAGATCTGCACGCCCAGGCAGCCGTAGGCGAACCAGCTGTGTGCCGTGGGGAATTGAAGCTGCGGCGAGCCGCCCCATGCCTCGCTGATCTCGCCGTCGCGGCCGCCGTAGTGGTAGGCCGCGACCATCAGGGCCGCGATGAGCCGCAGCCCGTCCAGGGCCCTGAGGCGGGGCCGTGCGCGCTTGGCGGCCACGGGGGCCGGAATCGTGCGCGCGAGGGCGTCTGCCTTCTCCGCCCCCGGGGCGTGCTTCGGGAGCGTGGTTCCGGGAGAGGTCATCCGAGTGCGGTCCGCTTGATGGTGCGCTGGACCGAACGGGCCCGGCGCGCGACCCGGCGTACGGCCGCGTTGCGCGGGATGAACGAGAGCTGCGAGGGCAGCGCTCCGGGCAGGGCGAGGGCAGTGAGGCGGCGCCGCTTGAAGTAGCGCCAGGTGTGCGGGGTGAGATGCGTCGAGAGATACCGCTCGGCGGCCCCGCGCAGGCGCGGATAGATCTGCGGCTGCATGGCGAAGCCGACGGCGACGAGCAGCTCGCCCAGGTCGCCGACCGGCATGCCCGGCTGCCGCCCGGTGACCGCGCCCTTGTCGGCGAGGCCGGGGATCAGCGCGTCCACGATGGTGACCGGGACGCGGTTGCTGTTCTGGTAGGGCGCGAGCCGCTCCAGGAGCGTCTCGGTGCCGGTGCGGGCGACCGGCAGGCCGTACAGCGCGGACGCGGTGAGCAGCGCGGTCGAGAAGCAGCCGATGACAAGTGCGGGACGCATCCGCTGGTAGAGGACCTCGGCGAGGACCGGTGATTCGAGGACGGTCAGCTCCACGCCGATCGCCTCCGCCTCCTTCTCCAGCATGCGCGACCAGCGGGCCGGAGCCGTCGGATGCGGCTTGAACACCACGCGCGTGTGGCCGAGTTCGGCCGCGCCGCGCACCATGCGCACGTGCAGCTCCTCCTCTTCCTCGGCGGTCAGGATGCCGAGCGCGGAGAGGTACTGGCCAAGGAGCAGGGCGGGTTCGGCGATGTCGGGGATGTCCGCGGCGTCGGCCTCGGCGAGGCGGTCGAGCACCTTCACGAACGCCTCGGTCGGCACGATCTCCGGCTCCACGCCGAACTCGGTCAGGAGCAGCGGGGTCAGGCCCGGTACCAGGTCCAGGTGCAGCAGACGGCGCACCCGGGTGCCGACCAGCGGGTCGATCTTGTTGCGGGTGGGGCCGTAGCTCATCAGGCCGTCCGCGTAGACGTCCACGGGCGCGCCCGTGAAGATCTGCGTGATGGCCAGGGCCGGGTTGACCTGGATCGACTCGACGGCCAGCTCGATGTCGTCGTCACCGAGGTCCCACAGGAGCCGGATGTACCGCTCCCACATCGGGATGTCGTCCGCCCGGGGAGCCCAGCCGCCCGGATGAAAAGGGGAGATGGCCTCGTTCCAGGAACGTACGTCGTCGAAGCGGTCCCGGAGGCGCTCGAAGCCCGGCATCTCGTCCACGGCGACCGTCGTCTCCGGCGTCGCCGCGTTGTTGCTGACGAGCAGCAGCCGCCGGTCGGCGGGGCCGAAGCGGTCGGCGTCGATCGCCGCGGCCAGCGTCGCGGTGCCGTACAGCGTGGACACGAGGAAGATCTGTGTCGTCGCCATTACGCGGCCACCTCCGCCGACACCGGACGCCGGCGCAGCCGGCGAAGGCGCGTCGCCCGCTGTATGTCCATGGAGTCGAGGGCGTCGTCGAGAACGCCCTGCGGCATCCGCTTCAGTGCCGCCGCACTCAGTGACTTCAATTTCCGCGCCACTTGTGGCTCGAACCTTTCGATGGATCCCAGATGGTGGGAAATGATCGCGCAGTAAGTACGGACGGCCTTCGGCAGGAGTTTGTCCGCATCGCGGTCCTCGGCCGTTTCCCGGACCACCTGGTCGAATGCGCGGATGAAATCGAGCTGCCGTACGTCACCGATCTGCGTCAGTGACGAGGCGACCCCGCGCCGGTAGAAGACACCGAGCAGACCCACCGCCGCGAAGGATTCCGCCTCGCGGTGAAGGCGCCAGATCCACGGCCTGTCCTCCGCGGTGCGCAGGCCGTCCGTGAAGTGGAGCAGTCCCTGGTCGGCGAGGCGCCGGTGGTAGATGCCCGCCCAGGCGTAGGCGTAGTCGACGGACGTCGACCGGTCGGCGGGCAGGATGACGTCCCGCGGCGGCATGACGACACCGCGCCTGCCGTGCGGGACACGGTGGACGGTGCGGGCCCGAGCGGTGCACTGCACATGGTCGGTACGCACGAAGTCGCAGCCCAACTGCTCGATGGATGCCACGAGTTGCGCGTAATAACCGGGGGCGAGCCAGTCGTCACCGTCCAGGAAGGTGAGGTACTCGCCGCGCGCCGCGTCAAGGCCTGTGTTGCGGGCGGTCGCCAGACCGCCGTTCGTCTCATGTCTGAGATGGACGGCGCCGGGCAGTTCGCGCGCGGCACGCTCCAGGATCTCTGGAGTCTCGTCCTTCGAACAGTCGTCGACGAGAATGAATTCGAAGTCTTCGCGTGCGTTCGCTCGCAGACTCTTCAAGGTGTCGGGCGCGTATTGCTGCACGTTGTAGAACGGCACGATGACGGAGAGCTTAACCACGTGGGTGACGTTAGGTGTCGGCCCGGCATTCGTCTTGGCCGAAGGTGAGATGTCAGGTGAACGACGCATGGCGGAATGGTTAACCCGCCTGCCCATCGGTGGTTTCCCGCACTGATTCGCCATTCGTCGGCATGCTGTTAACCGTTTGTTGCACCTGAGTTGGGCCGCCAATCCCAATGCCTTCCTAGCGTCCTTCCTGTGCCAGTAAGCAACAGCGGGACGACACGGATCACCGTGCTCGCCGACTCCGACACCCGGTGGAAATGGGGTGCGCTCACCGCCAGCCGCCTCGCGGGTGAGGGAGCGGACACACGCCTCGACGGACGCCTCCTGAGAGGCCGGGCCACGCCCACCGTCCGCCAGCTCGAAGAGGTCGGGGTGCGCGCGGACTCGCTCCGTGAGGTCACCGCGGTCGAGTTCCTGCGCGAGGTGGAGCGCGAAGCACCCGACGTGATCGTGCTCGCCCTCGTGGGCGGCGCGGTCCAGGCGGTGCTGCACGGTCTGGCCCGCATAGCGGTGGCCTCCAGGCGGCGTCCCGTGATCGTCACCGGCTATGTCGGCGTCGTCTACGAGAAGCTCGCCGACGGCCTGCTGCTCCGGCACGGCGCTGACGTCGTCCTCGCCAACTCCCGTCAGGACGCGGAGCGTTTCCGCGCCGTGTACGAGGGAGTGGGCGCCGACGCGTCGGGCGTCGTGGAGAGCGCGCTGCCGTTCCTCGGCGGCGCGGCCTACCTCGAGAAGGACCAGAAGCACGACCAGAAGCACGACCCCTACACGGTCGTCTTCGCCGCGCAGCCCTCCGTGCCCGACAGCCGCGCACACCGCACGTACCTGCTGAGCCGCATGGTCAAGCACGCACGCCTGCACCCGGACCGCGAGGTCCTGATCAAGCTGCGCAGCAAGCCCGGCGAACACACCACGCACATCGAGGAACTGCCCTACCAGAAGCTCGCCAAGGGCGAGGACCTGCCGCCCAACTGCCGCCTCGTGTACGGAAACATGGGCGAGGTCCTGGACCGCACCGACCTGCTCGTCACGGTCAGCTCCACCGCCGCGCTCGAATCCCTGCACCGCCGCATCCCCACCGCGGTCCTCACCGACCTCGGGGTGCGCGAGGCGCTCGGCAACCACCACTTCATCGGCTCCGGATGCCTGGCGTCCTGGGACGAGATCGACGCGGGGTACAGCCCCGAGGCCGCTCCGGAGTGGGTCGCACGGCAGGGCGTCGCGCCCGACGGGACGTACGAGACGGCCTTCGACGCGGCACGTGAGCGCGTCGCGAGCCTCCTCGCGCAGCCCCAACTGCCGCCCGTCGCCCCGTACTACAGCCTCGTCACCGCCCCCGGATACCTCCCCGGCATCCTGGCCCGCCACCACCTCGGCCCGGACGGCGCCCCGCTGCCCGGCGCCCCCGCGGCGGACCGCGAGCCGGGCCCGGTGCGCCAGGCCGTCCGCAGCGCGGCGCGCGGCGCCTACCGGCACGGGGTGCAGCGCGTGGCCCCCGTCATCCGGCGGATGGGCGAGCTGTGATCCCCCACCCCACTCAAGGAGCCCCCATGTCCCACCCCGCCCCAGGAAGCGTGCCCGCACACCGCGTCCTCGCCGTCATCCCGGCCCGCGGCGGTTCCAAGGGCGTGCCCGCCAAGAACCTCGCCCCGGTCGGCGGTGTGCCCCTGGTGGCGCGCGCCATCCGCGAGTGCCTGGCCGCGCGGCTCGTCACGGACGTCGTCGTCTCCACGGACGACCACGTGATCGCCGAGGCCGCGCGCTCGGCCGGCGCCGAGGTGGTCCTGCGGCCCGCGGCGATCGCGGGGGACACCGCGACCAGCGAGGCGGCCGTCCTGCACGCGATGGACGCGCACGAGTCGCTGCACTCCACGACCGTGGACGTCGTCCTGCTCGTGCAGTGCACCAGCCCCTTCATCGTCCGCGAGGACGTCGACGGCGTGGTCGGCTCGATCATCGACGGCGGCGCGGACACGGCCCTGACCGTGGCGCCCTTCCACGGCTTCGTGTGGCGCGACGCCGACGACGAGCCCGCGGCCCTGGACGCGCGGCGCACCGGCGAGGTCGGCGGCACCACGAAGGTCGCCAACTCCACCGCCACCGACGGCGGTTACGGCGTCAACCACGACAAGTCCTTCCGCCCGCGCCGCCAGGACCGCCCCCAGGACCTCCTGGAGACCGGCGCGGTCTACGCCATGGACGTGTCCGGCTTCCGCGAGCACAAGCACCGCTTCTTCGGGCGCACCGAGCTCGTACGGACCGACCCGGCGCGCGTCCTTGAGGTCGACGACCCGCACGACCTCGCCCGCGCCCGCGCGCTCGCCCCGCTGTTCGACGGCGGCCGGGCCGACGCGCTTCCGACCCGTGACGACATCGACGCGGTCGTACTCGACTTCGACGGCACCCAGACGGACGACAGGGTGCTGATCGACTCCGAAGGACGGGAGTTCGTCTCCGTGCACCGCGGGGACGGCCTCGGCATCGCGGCCCTGCGTGACGCGGGGATTCCGCTGCTGATCCTGTCCACGGAACAGAACCCGGTCGTCGCCGCGCGGGCCCGGAAGCTGAAGCTTCCCGTCCTGCACGGCATCGACCGCAAGGACCTCGCACTCAAGCAGTGGTGCGAGGAGCAGGGCATCGCTCCCGAGCGCGTGCTCTACGTCGGAAACGACGTCAACGACCTCCCCTGCTTCGGCCTCGTCGGCTGGCCGGTGGCGGTCGCGAGCGCCCACGACGTCGTACGCGGCGCCGCACGCGCGGTCACCGCTCTCCCCGGTGGTGACGGCGCGATCCGAGAGATCGCCGCATGGATCCTCGGCCCCTCCCTCAACAAGTAAGGAAAGTTCCTGCCATGAGCTCCAACTCCCGTATGCGCACCTTCGGTTCGAAGACCGCAGGACCCGGTCAGCCCGTCTACATCACCGGTGAGATCGGCATCAACCACAACGGCGAGCTCGACAACGCCCTCGCGCTCATCGACGTGGCCGCCGACGCCGGCTGCGACGCGGTCAAGTTCCAAAAGCGCACCCCGGAGATCTGCACCCCGCGCGACCAGTGGGACATCGAGCGCGACACCCCCTGGGGCCGGATGACGTACATCGACTACCGCCACCGCGTGGAGTTCGGCGAGTCCGAGTACCAGGCCATCACCGAGCACTGCAAGAAGCGCGGCATCGACTGGTTCGCTTCCCCGTGGGACACCGAGGCCGTCGCCTTCCTGGAGAAGTTCGACCTCCCGGCCCACAAGGTCGCCTCCGCGTCGCTCACCGACGACGAGCTGCTGCGCGCCCTGCGCGCCACGGGCCGCACGGTCATCCTCTCGACCGGCATGTCCACCCCGAAGCAGATCCGCCACGCGGTCGAGGTCCTCGGCTCGGACAACATCCTGATGTGCCACGCCACGTCGACGTACCCGGCGCAGGCCGAGGAGCTCAACCTCCGCGTCATCAACACCCTCCAGCAGGAGTACCCGAACGTCCCGATCGGCTACTCCGGCCACGAGACGGGCCTGCAGACCACGCTCGCCGCGGTCGCGCTCGGCGCCACGTTCGTCGAGCGTCACATCACCCTCGACCGCGCCATGTGGGGCTCGGACCAGGCCGCGTCGGTCGAGCCGCAGGGCCTGACCCGCCTCGTCCGCGACATCCGCACCATCGAGGCCTCCCTCGGTGACGGCGTCAAGAAGGTCTACGAGTCGGAGCTCGGCCCGATGAAGAAGCTGCGCCGCGTCGCGGGCGTCGTCGCCGAGGCCGACGCGGCCGACCGCGAGCCGGTAGCGGTCTGAGCGCGCTGACGCTCTTACCGGGACCTTTCACCGGGACCCCTCACCACCAGGACAGGACACGGTCATACGACGATGAGCCCCCGACCCGGGCCGACGGCCCCCACCGCTGCGGCGCCCACCACTCTGGCGTTCGTAGAGAGCCCTGTGCAGCTCCTCAACGTCCTTGAGTGGGCGCATTCGGCGGGGGCGACCGGCCCGGCCGGGGGACTCACCGTCGTCGTCCTCTCCCCGAACGACCCGATGACCCGGGGCCAGTTGCGCCGCATGGCCCAGCTGGCCCGTGACGAGGGCCTGAGCGTCCGCTGGGAGGAGGCGCGCGGCGGCGCGGCTGCTCCCTTCCACACGATCGGCGGCCTGACGGGCCCGCTGCGGGCGGCGGACCGGATCGTGATCGGCGACCCGTTCTCGCGCTACGTACAGCTGCTCCTGACGATCACCAGGGCCCGCTCCCTCGTGGTCGTGGACGACGGCACGGCCACGATGGAGTTCGTGGCCCAACTGGCCGCGGGGGAGCGCCTGGTGCGCTGGCACCGCCGCGGCGGTCGCCCCGGCGTGCGCGACATCGCCTTCGCCCCGATCTCGGCCTCGGCCCGCCGCCGGCTGACACCCGGAGGCAAGCGCACGGTGGAGGTCTTCTCCTCCATGCCGATCGACTCGGCACCCGACGGGGTGCGGGTGACGGTGAACAGCTTCGCGTGGACGCGGGAGCGCTTCGGCCCGCCGCGCGTCTCCAAGGGCGCGGACCTGGTCGGCACATCGCTCGTCGAGACGGGCGTGGTGGACCTGGACCGCTATGTGGAGGCGGTCCGCACCCTGTCCCGCGCACACGGAGCGACACGCTATTTCGCCCACCGCCGCGAGAGCTCGGAGAAGCTGCACCGCCTGGCGGTGGAGACGGGCCTGCAGGTGGTCCGCCCGGACCTCCCCCTGGAGCTGATCGCCCGCCGGGGCCCGATCGGCAGCACGATCCTGAGCTTCCCCTCGACGGTGGTCCACACCCTGCCCCTGGCCCTGGCGGGCACGGAGGTCCGCATCGCCGTCTGCGACATCGACCCGGCGTGGCTGACGGAGAACGCCTCACCCAGGGCCCAGGGTTTCCTGTCGGGCGTCACGGGCACGGCACGTGACGTACACCGCCTGGCGTCGGTGGCCTCCGCGCATTCCGCGGCGCAGGGGGTCGCGGCCACGGCGTGACCAGCGGGTTTCCCCCTGGAAAGCGAGAGAGTTTACCCACCTCAACTAGCGCCTATGCGCCACGCGGCCACTTTTTCTTACCCTATCGGGCTGAACTTTTGTTGATCGTGGGTCAGTTGGCCCCTGCCTCGCCCTACCCTTCAGAGGGTGAACCAACTGATGTCACGAGAGTCCGAGCGAGGGTCCGAGGCCGATCTGCCCGGGGAAGCAGCGGGGGACGCCCCCGGGGAAGCAGCACTCCCCGGTGCGCTCCCGGCCGCCCTGCGCACCGAACTCATCGCCTTCCGCCGCGACTTGCACATGCACCCCGAGCTCGGCAACCAGGAGTTCCGTACGACCGCGGCCCTCAAGGCCCGGCTGGAGCGCGCGGGCCTCAAGCCCCGCGTACTCGACATCGGCACCGGACTGGTCTGTGACATCGGCACCGAACAGTGGGACGGCGTGCGCCCCATGCTCGCGCTGCGCGCCGACATCGACGGGCTCCCCATCCCGGACACCAAGCTCGGCGTCCCGTACCGCTCCACCGTGCCCGACCGCGCCCACGCCTGCGGGCACGACGTGCACACGACCGTGGTGCTCGGCGCCGGCCTCGTCCTCGCCGAGCTGGCGCAGCAGGGGCAACTGCCCTTTCCCGTACGGCTGATCTTCCAGCCCGCGGAGGAGGTCCTGCCCGGCGGTGCGCCCGATGCCATCGAGTCCGGTGTGCTGGACGGCGTCGGCCGCATCATCGGCGTGCACTGCGATCCCCGCGTCGACGCCGGGAAGATCGGGCTGCGGCACGGCGCGATCACCTCCGCCTGCGACCGGCTCGAAGTCTCGCTGGACGGCGCGGGCGGACACACCGCGCGCCCCCACCTGACCACCGACCTCGTCACCGCCGCCGCCAAGGTCGTCACCGAGGTCCCCGCCCTGGTCGCCCGGCGCATCGACGCCCGCTCGGGTCTCGCGGTGACGTGGGGCCGCATCGAGTCCGGCCACGCCTGCAACGTCATCCCGCAGCATGCCGAACTCTCCGGCACCGTGCGCTGCCTGGACCTCACCGCCTGGCGCAAGGCGCCCGACCTGGTGCACGGCGCCATCCAGGAGATCGCCGACCTCTACCGCGCCAAGTCCGAGGTGAACTACATCCGGGGCGTCCCGCCCGTCGTGAACGACCCGGACGTGACCGATCTGTTGAGCGAGGCGATGCGGCTGCGGCGCGGCCCGCACTCCGTCGAGGATACCGAACAGAGCCTGGGCGGCGAGGACTTCTCCTGGTACCTGGAGCACGTGCCCGGCGCCATGGCCCGCCTGGGCGTGCGTACGCCCGGCGAGCGCACCGTCCGGGACCTGCACCAGGGCGACTTCGACGCGGACGAGTCGGCGATCACGGTGGGCGTCGAGCTCTTCACCGCCGCGGCGCTGATCGACGGCGCGCGGTAGGTAAGCACCGCTATCGGCCGGTTACGGCGGACCCGTTCACCCGGACGTAACCGGCCCTCGGCACGAATAGGTAACGCAGTGCGAAACCCCGTTCCCCTCCCTTTCTACGCGCGTTACTGTGCGCCGAAATCAGGCCCTTCAAGGGTGCTTTGGGGAACGTAAGGGGTGCGTCCTATGCGTCTTCGTCGAGGATCTCGTGGAACCCGAGGATCGAAGCTCTCCCAAGTGGCCGTCGTGGTGGCGTCCCTCGCGCTCGCGGCCTCCGCGTGCGGCAAGACCAGCAGCGAGGCCTCGCAGGAGGACGACAAGGACGACAAGTCCGGCGGGTCGTCCTCGAAGTACGACGCCAAGGGCGTCGGCCTCGCGTACGACATCGGCGGCCAGGGCGACCAGTCGTTCAACGACGCCGCGTACGCCGGATACGAGAAGGCGCGCAAGGACTTCAAGATCGGCGGCGTCGACATGGAGCCCGGCGACGGCGAGTCGAGCGCCGACAAGGTGCAGCGCATCGAGCAGCTGGCCAAGCAGGGCTACAACCCGGTGATCGGCGTCGGCTACATCTACGCCCCCGCCATCAAGGAAGCCGCGGCGAAGTTCCCGAAGACCACCTTCGGGATCATCGACGACAACACCGTCAAGGCCGACAACGTCGCCGACCTCGTGTTCCACGAGGAGCAGGGGTCCTATCTGGCGGGCGTCGCCGCCGCGAAGGCGACCAAGGCCGACCACGTCGGCTTCATCGGCGGCGTCGACATCAACCTCATCCACAAGTTCGAGGCCGGCTTCGTGCAGGGCGTCAAGTCCGTCGACCCCAAGATCAAGATAGAGAAGCGGTATCTGACCGAGAAGCCCGAGGACGGTGGCTTCTCCAGCCCCGACAAGGGGCAGAACGCGGCGAGCGGTCAGATCGAGTCGGGGGCCGACGTGATCTACCACGCGGCCGGGCTCTCCGGGCAGGGCGTGATCCAGGAGGCGGGCTCCCAGAAGGTGTGGGCGATCGGCGTCGACTCCGACCAGTACAAGCAGAAGGCCCTGGCCAAGTACAAGGACTACATCCTCGGCTCGGCCCTCAAGGACGTCGGCGGCGCCGTCTACGACCTGACGAAGTCGGTCGTCGAGGGCAAGCCGATCACGGGCGAGCAGCGCTACGACCTGAAGTCGGGACGCGTCGGGTTCGCCGACTCGAACCCGAAGTACACGGCGATGAAGGACGTGGTCGCCGCCGTGGAGAAGGCCGAGAAGGACATCGTCGACGGAAAGGTCACGGTCAAGACGGTGCCGTAACCGGACCCGCACAGCAGGACCGTGACAGGTGGGGCGCCCCGTGACGTGCGGGGCGCCCCACCGTGCGTCCACGCTCCCGCAACCTCGCGGCCACAGCTCGATAACGGACGGGACAGAAGGGTTCTTATGTCAGGTCTACGCGCGTTACGCTGCGGCGAAATCAGCGCCAGGTGAGGCGCTCGTACGTGCTTGTGCTTGCTTGTACATAAGGAGTTCCTCTCTATGCGCCGGGTTTCCCGAATTGCCGCAGCGGGTGTAGCCACCGCCGCACTCGCCGTCTCCGCCACCGCCTGCGGCGGCACCTCCAGCGACGCCGCCGGTTCCAAGAGCGACGGCAAGAACAAGGGCGTCGCCATCGCGTACGACGTCGGCGGCAAGGGCGACCAGTCCTTCAACGACGCCGCGACGGCGGGCATGGACAAGGCCGCCAAGGACCTGAAGGTCGGCAAGAAGGCCGTCGAGCCGACGGACGGCGAGTCCGACGCGGACAAGGCCCAGCGCCTCACCGAGCTGGCCAAGCAGGGCTACAACCCGGTGATCGGCATCGGCTACGCCTACGCCCCCGCCGTGAAGGAAGTCGCCGCGAAGTTCCCGAAGGTCACCTTCGGCATCGTCGACGACGCCACGATCAAGGCGGACAACGTCTCCGACCTGGTCTTCAACGAGGAGCAGTCCTCGTACCTCGCGGGCGTCGCCGCGGCCAAGGCCAGCAAGAAGAAGAGCGTCGGCTTCATCGGCGGCGTGAACAACAACCTGATCCGCAAGTTCGAGGCGGGCTTCGTCCAGGGCGTCAAGGACACCGACAAGTCGGTGAAGATCAAGCGCCAGATGCTCACCGAGAAGGCCGAGGACGGCGGCTTCTCCAGCCCCGACAAGGGCAAGGAAGCGGCCAGCGGCCAGATCGAGGGCGGCGCCGACGTGGTCTACCACGCAGCCGGTCTCTCGGGCCAGGGCGTCATCGAGGCCGCCGCCGCCGAGAAGGTGTGGGCGATCGGTGTCGACTCCGACCAGTACAAGCAGAAGGCCCTGGCCAAGTACAAGAAGTACATCCTGACCTCGGCGACCAAGGACGTCGCCGGAGCGGTGTACAACCTGACGAAGTCGGTCCAGGATGACAACGCCAAGGGCGGCGTGGTCCGTGCGGACCTGGCGTCCGGCGGCGTCGCGCTCGCCGACTCGAACCCCGAGTTCAAGAAGATGAAGGACCTGCAGGCCGCCGTGAAGAAGGCCGAGCAGGACATCAAGAGCGGCAAGATCAAGGTCAAGACCACGCTGTAACCAGACTGCGCTGTAACAGCGAAGTCACGGCCGCGGAACGGGGTGTGGGGGACGATGGTTCCCCGCGCCCCGTTCGCGCGGCCGACTGCTCAACTCCCGTCGAACCAGGGGCGCTACGCGCGTAGGTGGCCCCTTTCCTGAGGATTCCCGAGGAGAGTGCGCCATCGACGCGTCCACCAGCCCTCCGCCCGTCGCCAAGGTCTCGACCGGCTCGGGTGGCACCGCCGTTGAACTCACCGGCATCACCAAGCGCTTCCCGGGCGTCGTGGCCAACCACGACATCCGCCTGACCGTCCGCAAGGGCACCGTGCACGCCCTCGTCGGCGAGAACGGCGCGGGCAAGTCGACCCTGATGAAGATCCTCTACGGCATGCAGAAGCCGGACGAGGGCACCATCGCGGTCGACGGCACCGAGGTGACCTTCGCCAGCCCCGCCGACGCCATCGCGCGCGGCATCGGCATGGTCCACCAGCACTTCATGCTCGCCGACCAGCTCACGGTCCTGGAGAACATCGTTCTCGGCAGCGAGAAGCTGCACGGCATCGGCGGCGCGGCCCGCCGCAAGATCACCGAGATATCCGACCGGTACGGCCTCGGGGTGCGCCCCGACGCCATGGTCGAGGACCTCGGCGTCGCCGACCGGCAGCGCGTGGAGATCCTCAAGGTCCTCTACCGAGGCGCCACCACGCTGATCCTGGACGAGCCGACCGCGGTCCTCGTGCCGCAGGAGGTCGACGCGCTCTTCGACAACCTGCGCGAGCTGAAGTCCGAGGGCCTGTCCGTCATCTTCATCTCCCACAAGCTGGGCGAAGTCCTGTCCGTGGCCGACGACATCACCGTCATCCGGCGCGGCACGACCGTCGGCACGGCGATCCCCTCGGAGACGACCCCGCGCCAGCTCGCCGAGCTGATGGTCGGCAGCGAGCTGCCCACCCCGGAGACCGCGGAGTCGACGGTCACCGACCGGGCGATGATCGAGGTCAAGGAGCTCAAGCTCCTCGCCGACGGCGATTCGGGCCGCGCCCTCCTCGACGACATCTCCTTCACCATCCACGAGGGCGAGGTCCTCGGCCTCGCGGGCGTCGAGGGCAACGGCCAGACCGAGCTGATCGACGCGCTCATCGGCCTCAAGCACGCGGACTCCGGCGTGATCCGCATGGCGGGCGAGGACATCACCGCCCTGGCCACGCGCCACCGCCGCGAGCAGGGCGTCGGCTACATCCCCGAGGACCGCCACCGCCACGGCCTCCTCCTGGAGTCGCCGCTCTGGGAGAACCGCATCCTCGGTCACGTCACCGAGAAGCCCAACTCCCGCGGCAAGGGCGGCTTCTGGCTCGACATCAAGGGCGCGCAGGCCGACACCCGGCGCATCGTCGAGCAGTACGACGTCCGTACGCCCGGCATCGACGTCACGGCCGCTTCCCTCTCCGGCGGCAACCAGCAGAAGCTGATCGTCGGCCGCGAGATGAGCCACAAGCCCCGCTTCCTGATCGCCGCCCACCCCACCCGCGGTGTGGACGTCGGCGCACAGGCCCAGATCTGGGACCAGATCCGGGAGGCGCGCCGCGAAGGACTCGCGGTCCTCCTCATCTCGGCGGACCTGGACGAGCTGATCGGCCTCTCCGACACCCTCCGCGTGATCTACCGCGGACGGCTCGTCGCCGACGCCGACCCGGCCACCATCACGCCGGAGGAGCTGGGTTCGGCGATGACGGGCGCGGCCTCCGGCCACCTCGAACACGTAGAAGAAGACCCCGAAGAGGGCTCTGCCGGCACTTCGGAGGACGAGGCCCGATGAAGAAGTTCGACAAGGAGCGTGTGCTCCTCGCGGTGGCCGGACCGGTCATCGCCCTTGTCGTGGCCGTGGCACTGACCTCGGTCGTGCTGCTCGCGTCGGGCAAGAACCCGATCGAGCCGTACACCCTGATGCTGGAGCAGATCAGCTACTCCGACGTCCAGGTCCTGACCATCAACCAGGCCGGGATGTACTACCTGGCCGCGCTCGCGGTGGCCGTCGGCTTCCGCATGAACCTGTTCAACATCGGTGTGGACGGGCAGTACCGCCTCGCCGCGATGACCACCGCCGTCGTCGGCGCGCACGTCGCGCTCCCCGCCCCGCTCCAGATCCCGCTCCTGATGCTGGTCGCCATGCTCACCGGCGCCTTCTGGGCGGGCATCGCGGGCATCCTCAAGACCACCCGCGGGGTCAGCGAGGTCGTCGCGACGATCATGCTCAACGCCATCGCGACGAGCGTCATCGGCTACATGACCCTCACCGACAACTTCGGTGTCCCGGTCGGCAACAACCAGACCACCGGCGAGATGCACAAGTCCGGCTGGTTCCCCGGCATCAGCATGGGCGAGTCCGGCGAGATCTACGGCTTCGTGATCATCGCCGCCCTCGCGGGCGTCCTGTACTGGCTGGTCCTCAATCGCACCCGCTTCGGCTTCGACCTGCGCGCCACCGGCGCCTCCACGTCGGCCGCCGCGGCCTCCGGCGTGAACGCCAAGCGCATGGTGCTCAGCGCGATGCTGATCTCCGGCGCGGTCGCGGGCCTCGCGGGCATGCCGATCCTGCTCGGCGACACCCACACCTACAGCCTCAGCTTCCCCGCGGGACTCGGCTTCACCGGCATCGGCATCGCGCTGCTCGGCCGCAACAACCCGGTCGGCATCGCGTTCGCCTCGCTCCTGTGGGCCTTCCTCGACAAGGCGTCACCCGCCCTCGACTACGCCCAGCCGGTGGCGTACGACAAGGAGATCGCGGTGATCATGCAGGGCCTCATCGTGATCGCGGTCGTCGTCTCCTACGAGGCCGTACGCCGTTGGGGCCTCAGCCGTCAGCAGCGCCGCGTCGGCGAGGAACTGGCCGCCGCCGCCCGTAAGGACAACGGCAACGATGGCAACAACGACACCGTGAAGGAGGTGGCTGCCCGATGAGCTCGACAACCGTGGCCAAGCCCCCGGCCAAGCAGTCCGCGCCGGGCCGCCGCCGCATCTCGCTCCCCGTCCTCCTGCTGATCATCGCGGGCGTCCTCGTCCTGACGTCCGTGGTCCGGCTGATCACCGACGCGAACGGCATCACCTCCACCGGCCAGATGTCCACCGCGCTGCGGCTCGCCGTGCCGATCGGCCTCGCGGGCCTCGGCGGTCTGTGGGCCGAGCGCGCGGGCGTGGTCAACATCGGCCTCGAGGGCATGCTCATCCTCGGCACCTGGTTCGGCGCGTTCGCCGGTTACCAGTGGGGCCCGTGGGTCGGCATCCTGTTCGGCATACTCGGCGGCGCGCTCGGCGGTCTCCTCCACGCGATCGTCACCGTCACCTTCAACGTCAACCACATCGTCTCCGGTGTGGCCCTGAACATCCTCGCCCTGGGCGTCACCCGCTACCTCTCGACCTTCGCCTTCGAGGGCAAGGAAGGCGGTACGTCCAAGCAGTCGCCCCCGGTCGACTCGCTCGGCAGCTTCTCCGTCCCAGGCCTCTCCGACTGGCTGCAGGACCTGAACGAGAAGCACTGGTTCCTGGTCTCGGACATCGCGGGCCTGCTCGGCGGCCTCTTCACGAACCTCTCGCCGCTCACCGTCATCGCCGTCGCGATGGTGCCCCTGAGCTGGTGGGTCCTGTGGCGCACGGCGTTCGGCCTGCGGCTGCGCTCCTGCGGCGAGAACCCGGTCGCGGCCGAGTCGCTCGGCGTCAACGTCTACAAGTACAAGTACCTCGCGGTGATCATCTCCGGCGGTCTCGCGGGCCTCGGCGGCGCGTTCCTCTCCCTGGTGGCCTCCAACATCTACCTGGAGGGCCAGACCGGCGGACGCGGCTACATCGGCCTCGCCGCCATGATCTTCGGCAACTGGATGCCGGGCGGACTCGCGCTCGGTGCCGGACTGTTCGGTTACACCGACAGCCTGAAGCTCCGGGGCGGCGGCACGAACGTGCACGCACTGCTCCTGCTGCTCGCGATCCTGCTGGTCATCGGCGCGGCGTACCTCGTATGGCGCAAGCGTTACGTCCCCGCGGCGATCACCGCGGCCGTCTCGGCGCTGATGTTCGCGTGGTACGGCTTGACCGACGAGGTGCCCAACCAGGTCGTCACCGCGACGCCGTACGTCGTCACGCTGCTGGTGCTCTCGCTCTCCGCCCAACGCCTTCGGATGCCGAAGGCGGACGGCCAGCCCTACCGAAAGGGACAAGGAACGTGACCGAGACCGACTGGGACGCGCTGCGGGATGCTGCGCGCGAGGCCATGTCCCGTGCGTACGCGCCCTACTCAGGCTTCCCGGTCGGTGCCGCGGCCCTCGTGGACGACGGCCGCACGGTGTCGGGCTGCAACGTGGAGAACGCGTCGTACGGCCTCGGCCTGTGCGCCGAGTGCGGGCTCGTCTCGCAGCTCCAGCTCACCGGGGGCGGCCGTCTGACGCACTTCACGTGCGTCGACGGCAAGGGCGAGATCCTGATGCCGTGCGGCCGGTGCCGCCAACTGCTCTACGAGTTCGGCGGCGCGGCGCTCCTCCTGGAGACGGCCGCGGGCATCCGGACCCTGGGGGACATGCTGCCGGACCCGTTCGGCCCGGAGCACCTCAACTGAGAGCCGGCCCCTGCCTGTTGTGGATCTTCGGGCGGGGGCCGTCTTCATCTCGCGGCTCTATGCGCGTAGAGTCGCGCTCACCGTTTTAGGCGCAAAGAGGGGTTATGCCATGGACGTCATCTCCGTCATCCGTACGAAGCGGGACCGAGGCGAGCTCAGCGACGAGCAGATCGACTGGGTCATCGACGCGTACACGCGCGGCGCGGTCGCCGACGAGCAGATGTCGGCGCTCGCCATGGCGATCCTGCTCAACGGCATGAACCGCGGCGAGATCGCCCGCTGGACGGCCGCGATGATCGCGAGCGGCGAGCGCATGGACTTCTCGTCCCTCTCCCGCCCGACGTCCGACAAGCACTCCACGGGCGGCGTCGGCGACAAGATCACGCTGCCGCTCGCCCCGCTGGTCGCGGCCTGCGGCGCGGCGGTCCCGCAGCTGTCGGGCCGGGGCCTCGGCCACACCGGCGGCACCCTGGACAAGCTGGAGTCGATCCCGGGCTGGCGCGCCCTCCTCTCGAACGAGGAGATGCTCTCGGTCCTGGACGGTGTCGGCTCGGTCATCTGCGCGGCGGGCGACGGCCTGGCCCCCGCGGACAAGAAGCTCTACGCACTGCGGGACGTGACGGGAACGGTGGAGGCGATCCCCCTGATCGCCTCGTCCATCATGTCGAAGAAGATCGCCGAGGGCACGGGCTCGCTGGTCCTGGACGTGAAGGTCGGCACCGGCGCCTTCATGAAGAACCTGGAGGACGCCCGCGAACTTGCGTCCACGATGGTGGGCCTGGGCACGGACCACGGCGTACGCACGGTGGCCCTGCTCACGGACATGGCCACGCCGCTGGGCCTGACGGCGGGCAACGCCCTTGAGGTCCGCGAGTCGGTGGAGGTCCTCGCGGGCGGCGGCCCCTCGGACGTGGTCGAGCTGACCCTCGCCCTGGCGCGGGAGATGCTGGACGCGGCGGGCCTGAAGGATGTCGACCCGGCGAAGGCGCTGGCCGACGGCTCGGCGATGGATGTGTGGCGCCGGATGATCTCGGCTCAGGGCGGCGACCCGGACGCGACCCTCCCGGTGGCCCGGGAGACGCACGTCGTGACGGCGCCTTCGTCCGGGGTCCTGACCCGCCTCGACGCGTACGACGTCGGCGTCGCCGCATGGCGTCTCGGCGCGGGACGTGCCCGCAAGGAGGACGTGGTCCAGGCGGGGGCGGGCGTCGAGCTGCACGCGAAGCCGGGCGCTCAGGTCCGCGCGGGGGAGCCGATCATGACCCTGCACACGGACACTCCCGAGCGCTTCGAGTACGCCTTGCAGGCGGTGGCGGGGTCGTTCGACATCGCCCCCGAGGGCACGGAGTTCGCGGCGACGCCGATCGTGCTGGACCGCATCGCGTAGGCAACCGCGTAGGCAATCGCGTAAGCAGTGGGGGAGGGGCGGGCCCTGCGGGGCTTCCCCCCATCCCGCCCCTTTCCGAAACCAGGGGGCTCCGCCCCCTGGACCCCCGAGCAAGATGTCCTCAATCGCCGGACGGGCTGAAAGATTCAGCCCGTCCGGCGATTGAGGACGAACTCGGCGAAGCCGGTGATGACGGCGCGCAAGGCCCCCGCGCCAGAGCGGGTTCTCGGGAAGGGGCGGGGTTGGGGAAATGCTCGCGCAGGCGGACCTACCGATGAGTTCCGGCCCCCAGGCCAGTCATCCCAACGTGAACCCCAAACCGCAGCCAGACCTGACCCTCACCGGCACCCTCGACCGAGAGGCCACGCACCGCCTCTGCGAGGAGGCCCGCGCCACGCTGCAAGCGACCGGCGCGGACGTCCTCGTATGCGACGTCGCGGACCTGGGCCCGCCCGTCCTCGCCGCGATAGACGCGCTGGCCCGCCTCCAGCTCACCGCCCGCCGCGCGGGCGGCCGGATCCGCCTGCGGAACCCGGCCCCGCACCTGCGCGAGCTACTGGACCTCGTCGGGATCCCCATTGAAATCGAGATGGAGCGGCAGGCCGAACAGCGGGAACCACCGGGGCGTGTCCAGGAAGCAGTGGAAGCCCGCGATCCGCCCCTCTGAGATCTCGATGACCTGAACCGCCCACGGCGCGAACCCGCCCTTCTCGGGGTCGGGCTTGTAGTGGGCGAAGCCCGGCGTGCCGTTGACCTCGACCGGGAACAGTTTGCTGTCGGCGCAGGACGCGCCGATGGTCGACATGAAGCCGGTGATGTCGGACGTGCCGCGCAGCCACAGGTCGAACGGGGGCATCGTCATGATGGCGTCTTCGTGCAGCAGCGCCGTCAGCGCCGCCATGTCATAGCCCTCGAAGGCCGCGACATAGCGCTCAAGCAGCTTCTGCTGCTCGTCGTCCAGAGGGTCGGAGACGGCCGTGTCGTCCGCATGACCCTCGGCCAGCGTCGCCCGCGCCCGCTGCAACGCGCTGTTGACGGAGGCCACGGAGGTGTCCAGGAGCTCGGCCGCCTCGCTGGCCTTCCATGCGAGGACCTCGCGCAGGATGAGCACCGCCCGCTGCTTGGGCGGCAGTTGCTGCAGGGCGGCGACGAACGCGAGCCGCACCGACTCCTTCGCCACGGCCGCCTCCGCGGGGTCGCTGACGGACGGCAGCACGCGCGCGTCCGGCATCGGCTCCAGCCACACATTGTCGGGGCGCGGCGTCAGCGCGGCCTGGGCCAGCGGCGCCGCCGCGGTCAGGTCCATGGGGCGGGCGCGGCGGTTGCCCGCGTTCAGCATGTCCAGGCAGACGTTCGTCGCGATGCGGTACAGCCACGACCTCAGGCTGGAGCGGCCCTCGAACTTCTCATAGCTCCGCCAGGCGCGGACCATCGTGTCCTGCACCGCGTCCTCGGCCTCGAAGGCCGAGCCCAGCATGCGATAGCAGTACCCGGTCAGCTCGACCCGGTGTTTCTCCAGCGTGACGTCCAGTTCCGACGTCGTCCCTGCGATGTCCGTCATACCGACCCACCCACCCCTGCGGCTGCCACGAAAGTCCCAGCACTTTGGAAGCTACCGCAGCCCACTGACAACGGCCCCCGGAGTGGGAAAACCCGCAGGCGGGAGGGGGTCGCCCGGGACGGCTAGTGCGCGGCCACGAGCCCTCGCCGGTCCCGCCGCTCCTGGACCCGGGCCGCGTGCGACCCCCAGAAGGTGATGGACACGACGCCGAGCACCGCGAGCAGACCCAGGCCGACCGTCCCGGCCCAGCCCCCCGAGTGGAAGGCGACCGCGCCGAGCGTGCCGCCCGCGCTGGAGCCCAGGTAGTACGCGGACTGGTAGAGCGCCGAAGCCTGCGCACGCCCCGCGGTGGCCGTACGGCTCACGGACGAGGAAGCGACCGCGTGACCCGCGAAGAAGCCCGCGGTGATCAGGACGAGCCCGAGCAGCACCATGACCAGGGAGTCGGACAGGGAGAGCAGCAGACCGCCGGCCGTCGTGCTCACCGCCAGGTACAGCGCCCCGCGCCGGCCGAGCCGCGCCACCAGCTTCCCCGCGGCGGCCGAGGAGACCGTACCGACGAGATAGACCAGGAAGATCGAGCCGATGATGCCCTGCGGGAGCGAGAAGGGCGCCTCGGTGAGGCGGTAGCCGATCACCGTGTAGACCGCCCCGAAGACCGTCATGAACAGCGCGCCGATCGCGTACAGCCTGCACAGCAGCGGGTTGGCGAGGTGCGAACGGATCGTCCGGCCGAGCGCCTTGGGGTTGAGCGAGCCCGCGGTGAAGTGGCGCGGCGCGGGAAGCAGCGCGCGGAAGGCGAGCGCGCACAGGACGGCCACGACACCGACCACGCCCACGGCCACGCGCCAGCCCCAGGCCTGCGCGACCCAGCCCGTGATGACGCGCCCGCTCATGCCGCCGATCGAATTCCCCGCCACGAACATGCCGATCGCGGCGACCAGTGCCTTGGGCCTGACCTCCTCCGCGAGGAAGGCCATCGCGGACGCCGGGAGCCCGGCGAGCGCCGCGCCCTGCACGGCGCGCAGCGCGATGAGCGCGCCGATGGAGGGCGCGAAGGGGACGAGCAGCCCCACGACCACCGCGACCGTCAGCGAGACCGTCATCAGCGTCCGCCGCCCGAAGCGCTCGCTGAGCGCGCTCAGGGGCAGGACGAAGAGGGCGAGCGCGCCCGTGGCGGCGGACACCGTCCAGCTCGCCGTGCTCGCGCTGACGCCGAAGTCGGCGGAGACGAGGGGGAGCAGCGCCTGCGTGGAGTAGAGGAGGGCGAAGGTGGCGACACCCGCGAGGAAGAGGGCGAAGCTCATCCGGCGGTAGCCGGGGCCGCCGGGGGTGAGCCGGGAGTCGGCTTCGGGAGAGGCATCGGTGGACGACGGGGCGGGGGCGACCGCGTGGGTGGCGGACGCCCCGCTACTGGCGGGAGGCATGTGTCGAACGTAGGCACACGGAACTCATCCGTCCAATGCATGGATTGGCCATAATCGTTCCCATGGTGCATGAGCGCAGTTCAGAGCGGCGTCTGTCGCAGAGCAGTTACGTAGGAGACATCGGCGGGGGCGCGTCGTCGCCCGCCGAGCTGACCCCCGGGTCCTGGTCCGCGCTGCTCTCGCCGCGCCTCGCGTACTTCGCGGGGGTCGCGCGGACGGAGCACGTGACGCGGGCCGCGCAGGAGATGCAGGTGCCGCAGTCGACGCTGTCGCGCGCGCTGGTGCGCCTCGAACAGGATCTGGGGGTCGACCTGTTCGCGCGGCACGGCAGGACGGTGTCCCTGACCCCGGCGGGCCGTACGTTCCTCGCCTCCGTCGAGCGGGCGCTCGGCGAGGTGGAGCGGGCCGCGGAGTCCGTGCGGGCGGACGCGGACCCGGCGTCGGGCAAGGTCGCCTTCGGCTTCCTCCACACGATGGGCTCGGAGACCGTCCCCGGCCTGATCCGCGCCTTCCGCGCGGACCATCCGAGGGTCCGCTTCAGCCTCGTACAGAACTACGGGGAGGCGATGATCGAGCGGCTGCGGGCGGGGGAGCTGGACCTGTGCCTGACCTCGCCCGTGCCGGACGCCCCCGATCTCGTCGCACGCCGCCTGGACGAGCAGCGTCTGCGCCTCGTCGTGCCGGACGACCACCGCCTCGCCTCGCGCAAGCGGGTCCGCCTCGCGGAGGCGGCGGACGAGGCCTTCGTGACCCTCGAACCCGGCTACGGCCTGCGGCGCATCACGGACGACCTCTGCCAGGAGGCCGGCTTCAAGCCGCGGATCGCGTTCGAGGGGGAGGAGGCGGAGACGCTGCGTGGCCTGGTGGCGGCGGGCCTGGGGGTGGCCCTCCTGCCGCCACCGGCCGTCCCGCGTCCGGGAGTCGTGGAGCTGACGGTGACGGGGCAGCGTGCGGTGCGGGAGATCGGCGTGGCCTGGCTCGACGGCCATCCGGACACTCCGCCGGTGGCGGCGTTCAAGAAGTTCCTGCTGGGGCGGCGGGGAAGGCTGCTGCCTGAGGGGACCCCCACGACGGGCTGAGTCACCGCTGCCGCATCGACTCACCGAAGCCGGAGGCGAGCGGCATCCGCAGCCCCAGCGGCGGCGGAGCCGCCAGCGCGTCCTCCAGGGGGCGTGCGTACGCGTGCCCGAACAGCGAACCCATGACGAAGTCCGAAGCCAGCGCCTGGACTTCGGAGTGATGCTGCTGCAACCGGTGCCCGTCGGAGTGGACTTCGAACCGGCACACCTCCCGGTTCGCCTTCTTCGCCCGCTCCGCGAGCCGGAACGAGAGCTCGGGATCGGTCCGCTCGTCGTTCGTGCCGTGCACGATCAGGACCCGCCGCCCCGCGAGCTGCTTCACCGGTTCAGGGGACGCGGCCACATCGTCCTCGGGCAGCCAAGGGGCCAGCGCGAGGACGGAGTTGACCGCGTCGTGCCCACCGGCCCGCAGCGCGGCCCGGCCGCCCATGTCCATGCCGACGAGGCAGATGGAGACGTCGCCGTAGAGGCGGACGATCTCGTCCGCCGCCCACTCCGCGTCCCGCGCGAGCTGTGCCTGCGCGCCGTTCCACCCGCGGCAGCGGTAATGGACGACGTGCGCGGCCAGCCCCTCGCCGCGGCCGTCCTGGGCGAGCCTGCGGCCGAGCGCGCGCACCGCGTTCGCGGCGAACGGGGACGGCTTGCGGGCAGAGGTCTCGTGGCCGCCGGGGAGCAGCAGCACCGCGCCGCTGACCGCCGATGGACGGGTGCCGATCACGCGCCCGAGCCTGGCCGCGCGCGCGGAATCGGGCGTCGCTTGCTGTGCCATGACAGAACAGTGTCAGAAGCGATGGTGTACGCCACCCGTCCGCGGGGTCACTGTTACGTATCGACCCGTGAGATCTACGCGCGTAGGCGCTAGAGTGCCGAGATGACGAGCCAGACCACCAAAGCCGGTCACACGGACCGCGAAACGCCAAGCGCCGAACAGATCCGCCGCGCCCCGAAGGTGCTCCTGCACGACCACCTCGACGGCGGTCTGCGCCCCGGCACGATCGTCGACCTCGCCCGCGAGTCGGGGTACGAGTCGCTGCCCGAGACCGACCCCGACAAGCTGGGGATCTGGTTCAGGGAAGCCGCCGACTCCGGTTCGCTGCCGCGCTATCTGGAGACCTTCGCCCACACCTGCGCTGTCATGCAGACGAAGGACGCCCTCAAGCGCGTGGCGGCCGAGTGCGCCGAGGATCTCGCCGAGGACGGCGTCGTCTACGCCGAGATCCGGTACGCCCCCGAGCAGCACCTGGAGCAGGGCCTCACCCTCGAAGAGGTCGTCGAGGCCGTCAACGAAGGCTTCCGGGAGGGCGAGCGGCGCGCGAAGGCCAACGGCCACCGCATCCGCGTGGGCGCGCTGCTCACCGCCATGCGGCACGCCGCCCGCGCCCTGGAGATCGCCGAACTCGCCAACCGCTACCGCGACCTGGGCGTCGTCGGCTTCGACATCGCGGGCGCGGAGGCGGGCTTCCCGCCCACCAGGCACCTCGACGCGTTCGAGTACCTCAAGCGCGAGAACAACCACTTCACCATCCACGCGGGCGAGGCCTTCGGTCTGCCGTCGATCTGGCAGGCCCTGCAGTGGTGCGGCGCCGACCGGCTCGGCCACGGCGTGCGGATCATCGACGACATCCAGGTCGCCGACGACGGCACCGTCAAGCTCGGCCGCCTCGCCAGCTACGTACGCGACAAGCGCATCCCCCTGGAGATGTGCCCGAGCTCGAACCTGCAGACGGGCGCGGCGAGCTCGTACGCCGAGCACCCCATCGGCCTGCTCCGCAAGCTGCACTTCCGGGCGACGGTGAACACCGACAACCGTCTGATGTCCGGCACCAGCATGAGTCGCGAATTCGAGCACCTGGTCGGCACATTCGGCTACACGCTCGATGACATGCAGTGGTTCACAGTCAATGCGATGAAATCAGCGTTCATTCCTTTCGATGAACGCCTTGCCATGATCAATGACGTCATCAAGCCCGGATATGCCGAGCTGAAGTCCGAATGGCTGTTCCGTCAGACCGCCTCCACCAGGGCTTCTGTCGACGTGTAACAGAAATTGAGGCAATGCGGGCGCGGCCGGGAACATTAATTCCCGGCCGCGTTTTTGCTGTTTCGCTGTTTGCGGACCGCCCCTTCACATGTTTACGGTCATGGGCCGCTCAAAAGTCCCCGTCATCAAGGACGCATTGAAGATGAAGCAGTCTGCCGCCAAGACCCTCGGTGTCGCCGCTCTCGGCGCCGCCTTCGCCGCCGCCGGCGCGGGTGCCGCGAACGCCGCACCGGCCGTGCCCGACGCCACGGGCGCGCTGGGCGCCGCCACCTCGACGCTGCCCATGGGGCAGGTCGCCGACACCCTGCCCGCCGGTGGCCCCGAGGCCGTCGCCGCGGGCCAGAACGCGCTCGGCAGCACCCTGCAGGCCGCCGCGCCGACCGTCGACAAGCTCGGCGAGAGCACCAAGGACGCCGCCGACCGCAGCAAGCCCGCCGCCGACCCGGTCTCCGGTCTGCTCGGTGGTCTGCCGGTCGCCGGTGCCCTGCCGGTCGCAGGTTCCCTGCCGCTCCAGGGCCTGCCCACGCAGGGTCTGCCCGTCGAGGGCCTGCCGCTCGGCTGACCCTCGCCGGTCTCCGCGTACGCCGATGGGGCGCACCCTTTCGCAAGGGGCGCCCCATCGGCGTACGCATGTGGCAGCGAGGGCCGCCGGATCACCAGGCGGCCTGCTGGGTCTTGCCCTCGGTGGGCAACAGGACCCAGAGCGCGATGTAGAGCAGGAACTGCGGTCCGGGAAGAAGGCACGAGAGCACGAAGATCACGCGCATCGTGGTGGCCGATGTGCCGAAGCGCCTGGCGAGGGCGGCACAGACTCCGCCGATCATCCGGCCGTTCGTGGGGCGGGCAAGGGCGGTCATGGTGGCTCCTTCGTGAACCGTCGGCATGAGGTCCGGGGGCGTTTCCCCGATGACTCGAAGTTACGTTCACGAAGCGGGCAAAGCGTCGCTCTAAGGTGCGATACCGACCCTGGGAATCGTCGGGGTCGCACCCTGAGAAGCGTCCTCCCGCAGGAGGGCCGCGCGATGCTCCACGTCGGTCCGGCGGCGGAGCCTGGCCCTGACCGCGGGCACCACGGCGACGTGCGCGAGCGCCACGCCCACCGTGTTCAGGAACAGCGAGTCGATGTCGACGACCTGCCCGGGGACCCCGGTCTGCAGCAGTTCGATGCCGAGCGAGATCAGCGCGCCCGCCGCGACCGTGCGCACCAGCGAACCCAGCGGCGAGACATGGACCCGCCCCCCGGCGAGCGGAAGCAGCAGGCCGAGCGGGGCGAGGAGCAGCAGGCTGCCGCCTATCTGCCGGGCCGCCTGGACAGGGCCGAGCGCCAGATCCGCCTTGATGCCGGCGAAGGGCTGAAGGTTCGCCGCGCTGACCCAGGGCACGTCCAGTGGACGCAGAGTGAACCAGCCGACGAGCAGAAGATGCGCGACGAGGAGGAATCCTCCCGCCGCGCGGAAGCGGATGGCGGCCCCGTGGCCGCCCGAGCCTTGACGCACGCCCCCCAAGACGCGGCAAGGGGCAGGATCGGTTCCGCGCATCTCATCCCGGTACGCGGCGGTGTCCTGATCGCACAGGGTGACCACCCCGGTTCTGCCGCCCCGGCAGGGTCCCGTTACTTCACCGTCTCCGTGGGCGGAGCCACCGTTCCGGGGCGCTGGCGGACCGCCTGGGTGCATTCGTAGCGGCGCAGCGGGTCGTCGCCGGGGCCGCCCATGATCACCTCACGGTCGTCGCCCGCCGCCGCGCTGTCCGCGAATGTGCACACGATCTGGGCCAGCGCGAACGCCGACAGGTCCTCGGGGGACGAACTGAACCGCAGCGCGTCCTCGGGATCCCCCTCGGCCGGGCCGCTGACGACCGTCCCGCCGCGCACGTCCGTCGCGAAGCCCGCCTGCTTCTCCGGGGCCGATGGGGTGTGCGCCAGCTCGTCCAGGAGCGCCTGAGCGATGCGGACCCGGTCGGACGTCGCCTTCTCGGCGGGGATCCGCACCGACCGGTCGACGGTCACCAGCTGCGCCGCGCACACCAGGAAGACCTGCACCGGCACGCCGCTGGTGGACTGCGACGCGATGCTCGAACCGGACATCACGCACGGCACCCGGGAGGGCCCGGGACCGAAGTCGGTGGGCACCTCCGTCGAGCGGATCCCGCATCCGGCGAGCGTCGCGGTCAGCACGGTGGCCAGGAGAGCGGCCCGAAGCCGTCGGCGGTTCATCGTTCGTCTCCCTCGACACCGGCGTCGGTGTCGGCGCCGCCGTCCGTGCCGTCGTCCGCATCGTCGTCGGGCAGCAGCCCCGACGGATCGCGCGGCAGCCACAGCGTGAACACCGCACCGCCCTTGGGCGAGTTCGCGGCGGTGATCTCACCGCCGTGGATGTGCGCGTTCTCCAGCGCGATGGAGAGCCCCAGACCGCTGCCCTCCGAACGCGGCCGGGACGCGCTCGCCTTGTAGAACCGGTCGAAGACGTGCGGCAGTACGTCCTCGGGGATGCCGGGGCCTCCGTCACGCACCGCGATGACGAGCTTCTCGCCCGCGAGCCGCACCGACACCTCCACCGGCGAACCGCCGTGCTTGAGGGCGTTGCCGATCAGGTTCGCCAGGATGACGTCCAGGCGCCGCGGGTCGAGCCGCACCGTGATGCCGCGCTCCGCGTCGAGCTCGACCGCGTCGAGCCAGGCGCGGGCGTCGATGCAGGCCGTGATCTGGTCGGCGATGTCGACGGCGTCCAGGACGAGCCTGGCCGTGCCCGCGTCGAAGCGGGTGACCTCCATCAGGTTCTCCACCAGGTCATTCAGCCGGCGGGTCTCGCTGACCACCAGACGCACGGCGGGCTCGATCATCGGGTCCACGGAACCGGTCTCCGCGTCGAGCTCCTCCTCCAGGACCTCCGTCACCGCGGTGATCGCGGTCAGCGGCGTACGCAGCTCGTGCGACATGTCGGCGACGAAGCGCCGCGAGGCCTCCTCGCGGGCGCTCATGTCGTCGACCTTCTTCTCCAGGCTCTCCGCGGTCCGGTTGAACGTCCGTGACAGATCGGCCAGTTCATCCGTGCCCGACACCCTCAGGCGCGTGTCCAGCTTGCCCTCGCCGAGCCGCCGCGCGGCGACGCCGAGCCGGTGCACCGGTTTGAGCACGGTGGTCGCCGCGGCCTGCGCGAGCAGCGCGGAGCCGATGAGCGCGAGCCCGGTCGCGATCGCCAGCGACCAGCCGAGCGAACTCAGGTCCTTCGCCTCCGGCTCCAGGGACTTGAGCATGTAACCGGTCGGCCCGCCGCCGATGACCTTGGCACCGCCCACGAGATAGGGGGTGCCGCCGTCGACGGTGCGCTGCCAGTACAGGTGGTACGGACTCTTGTTGCTGGAGGTGAGCGGCTGCTCCTTGTTCACCGTCTTGCGCAGCGACTTGGGCACGTCGGCGAGCGTGAAGGCGTCCAGGTCGGAGTAGCCGACGATCGTGTCGCCGTCGGAGTTCTCCCCGATCAGGAGCACGCTGTAGCGCTGGCTGCTGTTGGCCATCGTCCCGGCGGCCTGCTGCAGTTCGTCCTGGGTCGGATTGGGCGGCAGCGCGCCGGCGCGGGTCTGCATCTCCTGCTGGAAGTCCTTCAGGGCGGCGTCCTGCGCGCGCGTCAGGACCGCCTCGCGGTTCAGCCAGTACGCGATTCCGGAGGCCGTCACGGCGGCGGTGAGCGCCACCAGGCCGAACACCACGACCAGCCTGAGCCGCAGGCTCGTGAAGCGAAGTCCCGCCATGATCGCCTTGCGCGCCGCGGCCCAGCCGCGGAGCTTGTCCTGCGGTTTGGTCACTGAGGAGTGTCCAGCCGGTAGCCGACCCCACGGACCGTACGGATCAGAGTCGGTGAGGACGGCACGTCCTCGACCTTCGCGCGCAGGCGCTGCACACACGCGTCGACGAGCCGGGAGTCTCCGAGATAGTCGTGCTCCCACACCAGACGCAGCAACTGCTGCCGCGACAAGGCCTGTCCGGGCCTGCGGCTCAGCTCCAGGAGCAGCCGCAGCTCGGTCGGCGTGAGCTGGAGATCCTCGCCGTTCTTCGTCACGGTCATGGCGGCGCGGTCGATGACGAGCGAACCGAACGTCGCCGCGTCGTTGGCCTCGCGCTCACCGCGGCGAAGGACCGCACGGATACGGGCGTCGAGCACCCGCCCCTGCACGGGTTTGACCACATAGTCGTCGGCACCGGATTCGAGCCCGACGACCACGTCGATGTCATCGCTGCGCGCGGTCAGCAGGATGATCGGCAACTGGTCGGTGCGCCGGATGCGACGGCACACCTCGAATCCGTCGATGCCCGGCAGCATCACATCCAGCACGATCAGGTCCGGCCGCTGCTCACTGAGCAGCTTCAGGCCGTCCTCGCCGGTGGCAGCAGTAGCCACCCGATGCCCTTGGCGGGTGAGCGAAAGCTCAAGGGCCGTACGGATGGCGTCGTCGTCCTCGATCAGCAACAGGGAAGGCACGGACGTCATTCTGTCCCATGGTGCGGCCACAGTTCGACTGTTGGAGCGCTCCCACACGTTCCCCCTACAGATGGAAGGGCTGTTGCAGGCCTGTGACAGTCGGCGGACACCGTCATGAAGTGGGTCGGGCAGAGTTTTGGTCACACGGAAGAAGCCGGACTCCACCGACGGGGGGCGCGAGATGAACACACTGCACAGCACCAGCTCAAGCGCAGTAATCACGCGTCTCCACGACGTGATCCGGACCGCCGAGAGGCACGAGAAGTCCGGTGCCGTGAGCGGGCGGGGGTGCGCTCGCGGCACCGGGCGTCAGCACACCGCGTACATGACGGTGGTTGACGCGTTCCGGGGGGAGAACCACGGGGGAACCGAGGGGGTGGCTCACGGGGGAGCCGCGTACAGGGAGGACACGGGGGAGCGCACATCAGTGTCGGAGGCGGAGTTCACCGCCTACGTCCAGGAGCGTCGTGCCTCCCTGTACGCAACCGCCTATCACCTGACCGGTGACCGTTTCGAGGCCGAGGACCTGCTCCAGAGCGCCCTCTTCTCGACGTACCGGGCCTGGGACAGGATCAGCGACAAGGCCGCGGTCGGCGGATATCTCCGCCGGACCATGACCAACCTGCACATCAGCGCCTGGCGGCGCCGCAAGCTCAACGAATACCCGACCGAGGAGCTGCCGGAGACGGCGGGCGACACGGACGCGATGCGTGGCACCGAACTCCGCGCGGTTCTCTGGCAGGCCCTGGCCCGCCTCCCCGAACTGCAGCGGACGATGCTGGTCCTGCGCTACTACGAGGGCCGCACGGACCCCGAGATCGCGGACATCCTCGACATCAGCGTGGGCACGGTGAAGTCCAGCATCTGGCGCTCGCTGCGCCGGCTGCGCGAGGACGAGGTCCTCAGCTTCGGCCGTGACCAGGAAGAGTCCTTCGGCGAGTTGGTCGCCTGAGGATCACGGGGGCCGCCGCTCCCGGGGGGAGGCGGCGGGCAGTACCGGGGGGATCCACGGGGGAAAACGGGGATCACGGGGGAAACAAGTGGCGGGACCGGAAGGCCGGGGGGTCTTTCCGGTCCTTCTGCTTTTGGTGCGGGGCGAGCGGGTGCGTGGGGGAGAGATCCGCCGCGAAGCGGCGGTCCGGTGAACCGCTCCCTCCCCGGCGGAGCTACGCGGCGTCGGCGCGAGCCTTGACGCACCGCCCCGCGGCAGCGGCGGCGACCCGCCCCAGGGCCTCGTCCTTCCCGCAGGGGTGAGCGCCCAGCGCGGTCTGCCGGGCCACGATGGCGCGTTCGGCGCGCATCAGGCGCCAGCCGCGCCGCAGCAGGAACGCCACGGACTTGCGTCCCTCGCGCAGATCCCGCAGCAGCCGCCGCCGGTAGGTGGTGGACGGCCGCCCGCGCAGACAGATCGCGTCGGCGAGCACGCCGATCTCCCGGCACCGGTCCACGATGTCCGCCGCGAAGATCCCCTCCGCGATGAAGAGGGGTGTGCGCTCGATGTCCATCGCGGACTCGCCCGTACGCGAGCTGGTGGCGATGTCGTAGACGGGGACGCTCGTACGTCCCGTGCGGCACAGCTGCTCGATGGCGGCGACGGCGACGTCCGCGTCCCAGGAGGCGGGGGAGTCCCAGTCGATGTCCGTGCTGCCGGGGACCTGCGGCAGTGTCGGGTCGTCACCCTCCTTGTAGAAGTCGTCGAGGCACAGGACGGGCAGCCCGGAGCGGGCGGCGAACGACGACTTGCCTGACCCGGAGGGGCCGGCCAGCAGCACGACTCGGGTGGGTATCGGGGGATGGGAACTCACGAGAGACCAGTGTGCTGCATTGACCCGCCCAGGCGACCCCACGGGTAGGGCTTTGGTGCCCACAACACACCTCAACTACGCTACGTGCACATCTGATTACTCAAGAGGATTCGGGCGGTACCCATGGCACGGCACGCAACAGCCTCCACGCAACTCTCCCGCGCCCTCCTGCGCGCGGGCCTGACGGTCACCGTCGCGGGCGCGGCGCTCGGCATCGGCGGTGCGGCGACGGCGAGCGCCGCGCCGGTCCCCGCGCCCCCGGCGTCCGACAATCTCTCGGCGGGCGCCGCGGGGATGCTCGGTGCGGTGCAGGAGGCCGCCGGTGGTGGGCTCGGGCCCGTCAAGGCGCTGAAGCTCGACCCGCTCGCGGGCACGGGGGTCGACCCGCTGGACAACGCGGTGGGCACCCGGATCGCGGACTTCAAGCCCGTCACGACGGCGCCGTTGACGGCCCCGCTGACGCAGGGCGGATCGCTCGACGACCTGCCGCTGGTGGGCCCGGCCGCGGGGCTGCTGCCCGGCTGACCTCCGCGAGCGTCAGCTCTTTCGCAGCGGCACTTCGCGCACCAGCCAGGCCACCGCGAACGCCACGGCCCCCAGCAGCGCGGACCCCAGGACCACGCCGTGCAGCCCGCTGGTGACCGACGCCCGCACCGCTTCCCGCACCCCCTCCGGCATCTCCCGCACGGCTTCGGGCGTCCACGCGGTGCCGCCCTCCGGCATCCCGGCCGACGCGACCCGGCTGGAGTAGACCGCGCCGAGCACGGCGATCCCGAGCGAGCCGCCGATGGTCCGGAGGAGGGTGGCGGTGCCGGTGGCCGCGCCCATGTCGCGCGGCTCCGCGCTGTTGATGGTGATCAGCAGCGTGCTCTGCATCAAGAAGCCCATTCCGGCGCCCAGTACGAGAGTCAGCGCCGAGGTCACCGCGGTCGGGGTGTCCGCGCCGACCGCGAGGAGCGCGAGCCCGCCCACGGCCGTCAGGGCCCCGCCGATGATGGGGTAGGCGCGGTAGCCGCCGCCGTTGGACGTGACCTTCCCCAGCAGGAGTTGCGCGCCGAACATCCCCGCCATCAGCGGGAGCAGCAGCATGCCGCTGGCCGTCGACGAAGCGCCGCGTACGAACTGCATGTACTGCGGCAGATAGGAGGACGCCCCGAGCATGGCCGCGCCCACCAGGAAGGCGAGGATCTGGGCGAGCGTGAAGTTGCGGTCGGCGAACAGCCGGGGCGGGATGATCGGCTCGGGCGCGCGCCGCTCGACCCGGGCGAACCAGACGAGGGCGCCGGTGCCTAGCGCGCCGAGTCCGAGGATCTGCGGTGAGGTCCAGGCGTACGTCGTGCCGCCCCAACTGCCGAGCAGCGTCAGGGAAAGGATGCCCGTGGAGAGCAGCGCGGCCCCCGCGTAGTCGATCCGTGCGGTGATCCGCTCACTGGGCAGGTGCAGGCGGAAGCAGACGATGAGCAGGGCGATCGCCCCGATGGGCACGTTGACGTAGAAGACCCAGCGCCAGTCGAGCTGGTCGGTGAGGAAGCCGCCGAGCAGCGGCCCGCCGACCAGCGCGGCCGGCATCATCGCGCCGACCATCGACTGCGAGCGGCCCGCCTGCGACGGCGGCAGCATGACCCCGATGATCGAGATGGCGCCGACCATGAGGCCGCCCGCGCCGAGGCCCTGCACGGCGCGGAAGGCGATGAGCTGACCCATGTCCTGGGCGAGCCCGGAGAGCACGGAGCCCGCGAGGAACACCGTGATCGACCAGATGAAGCTGCCCTTGCGCCCGTACAGGTCGCCGAGCTTGCCCCAGACGGGAGTGGAGACGGAGGCGGTCAGCAGATAGGCGGTCACCACCCAGGAGAGCTGGTCGAGGCCGCCCAGGTCGCCGACGATCGTGGGCAGGGCGGTGCCGACGATCGTGCCGTCGAGCAGACCCAGCACCAGGCCGAGCAGGAGCCCGAAGAGGACGAGCCTGGACGGGCCGCCCGGAGTGGTGGGCGGCTGTGCGGCGCCCGGCGCGTCCGGGACGCTCTTCTCTTCCGTACGGTTACTCATGGTTCCCCCAGGAGATGTGACGCGCCGTCAGGCGGTGTACGGGCGGATGGACTTGGCGTCCCGCAGTGCGTGCGCCCACCAGGTCAGCTGGTCGAGCAGCGCCTTGGCGGCCGTGTCGACCTGGGGGTCGTCGACGGCGCCGTCCTCGCCGAACTGGCCCCAGGCGTTGTGGAAGCTGACCGTGTTGCGGATGGTCGTGGCGTTCAACTCGGCCATCACGACGCGGAGTTGTTCCACCGCGCGCAGGCCGCCCGACAGGCCGCCGTAGGAGACGAAGCCGATCGGCTTCGCGTGCCACTGCTCGTTGTGCCAGTCGATGGCGTTCTTCAGGGATGCCGGGAAGCTGTGGTTGTACTCCGGCGTGACGAAGATGAACGCGTCGGCTGCCGCGAGGCGCGGGGAGACCAGGGCGAGCAGCTCCTCGGTGCCGGGCGCGGGCGGTTGGCCGAAGGCGGGGAAGACGGTCGGCAGCGGGGTCTCGCCGAGGTCGACGACGTCGGTGGTCAGGTCGTCGCGCTGGGCGAGATGCCCCGTCAGCCACCGCGTGACGACGGGCGCGAACCGGCCCTCGCGGTTGCTGCCGACGAGGACGGCCACGCGGAGGGGCTGGGTGGTGGTGCTGCTGGTCATGGGGGACCCCCGGGAACGATGGGATGCACGCCTGGATGTGTACGGCGTATCTCGATGCGTACAACGTACACGTCGGTGTGTACAGCGTCTACTGAGGGATACGTTGTACGCTCGCGTTCCGACGAGAGGAGCCCTGCTGTGGCTGGCCAGAAGAAGGACGGCAAGGCGGCGGTGCCGGACAAGTCGCTCTGGGAACGCCTGGAGCAGCCCGCGCCGCCCCGCGCCTCGCTGTCCCTGGAGCGCATCGGGGCCGTCGCGGTGGAGGTCGCCGACGCGGAGGGCTTCGCCGCCGTCACCATGCGACGGCTCGCCACGGAGCTGGGGGTCGCGCCCATGGCGGCGTACCGGCATGTCTCGGGCAAGGACGACCTGTGGGCGCTGATGGCCGAGCGGGTGGCGGCCGAGTACCGGATTCCCGAGGAGCTGACCGGGTGGCGCGAGGTGCTGCGGGCCTACGCCCTGCTGACCCGGGACATGATGATGCGCCACCCGTGGGTGGGCCAGCTGCCCACGGCCCTGTTCGTGCTCACTCCGGGCCGGATGGCCATCGCCGAGCGGCAGTTGGCGGCGCTCGACGGGATCGGCCTCGACGAGGACGCCATGATGATGGCCTTCCGCACGGTCAGCTCGTACGCGCACGGCGCGGCCTCGTCCGAAGTGGCCCTGCGGGACTGGACGGAGTCGGAGGGCTGGTCGTCCGGCGACGAGACCCGGATGGGCCTCGCGCCGCAGATGACGTACCTCATGGACACCGGCCGCTACCCCACCTATCGGCGCTACGGCCTGCGTTCGCGCCGCAAGGACGACGCCATCTGGATGTACGAGACGGGCCTCGAATGCGTCCTGGACGGCATCGCGGCACGGCTCGGCATCTGACCTGGCCGACGGACGGACGAAGCCCCGGCCCTCCTGGACGGAGGAGGGCCGGGGCTTCGTGGTGCGGGGAGTGGCTCGGTGCGGCTCAGTACGAGGAGCCGGACGCGCCCAGCGAACCCGTGGGGTGCCAGACCGTCTTGGTCTCCAGGAAGGCCGTCAGGCGGTGCGTGCCCGGATCGGCCGACCAGTCCACAGGCTGTGGACGGACGACGCGCTTGAGGTTGTCCGCCGCGGCGACCTCCAGCTCCTTGGCCAGTACCTCGTCCTCGACGCCCGCGAGGTCGATCGCGTTCACGTCCTGGTGCGCGGCGAGCGACGGGGCGATCTCCGCCGTCCTGCCCGACAGGATGTTCACGACGCCGCCCGGCAGGTCGGAGGTGGCGAGCACCTCGCCCAGCGAGAGCGCCGGGAGCGGGGAGTCCTCGCTGGCGATCACCACGGCCGTGTTGCCCGTCGCGATCACCGGGGCGATCACGGACACCAGGCCCAGGAACGACGACTTCTGCGGGGCGACGACCGTCACCACGCCCGTCGGCTCCGGCGAGGAGAGGTTGAAGAACGGGCCCGCGACCGGGTTCCCGCCGCCCACGATCTGGGCGATCTTGTCCGTCCACCCCGCGTACCAGACCCAGCGGTCGATCGCCGCGTCCACGACCGCGGCGGCCTTGGACTTGGAAAGACCCTCGGCCTCGGCGACCTCGCGGACGAACTGGTCCTTGCGGCCCTCCAGCATCTCCGCGACGCGGTAGAGGATCTGGCCGCGCAGGTAGGCCGTCTTGCCCGCCCAGCCGCCCTGCGCCTTGCGCGCGGCCACGACCGCGTCACGCGCGTCCTTGCGGGAGGAGAGCGGGGCGTTGGCCAGCCACTTGTCCTTGGAGTCCGTCACCTCGTACACCCGGCCGCTCTCGCTGCGGGGGAACTTGCCCCCGACGTACAGCTTGTAGGTCTTGAAGACACTCAAACGCTGCTCAGACATCGAGGTAAGCCTCCAGGCCGTGGCGGCCGCCCTCGCGGCCGTAACCCGATTCCTTGTAGCCGCCGAAGGGCGAGGTCGGGTCGAACTTGTTGAACGTGTTGGCCCAGATGACGCCCGCGCGCAGGCGATCGGCGACCGCGAGGATGCGGGAGCCCTTCTCCGTCCAGATGCCGGCGGAGAGGCCGTACTGGGTGTTGTTGGCCTTGGCGACGGCCTCTTCCGGCGTGCGGAAGGTCAGCACCGAGAGCACCGGGCCGAAGATCTCGTCGCGGGCGACGGTGTGCGCCTGCGTGACGTTCGTGAAGAGCGTCGGCGCGAACCAGTAGCCGGACGAGGGCAGTTCGCACGGGGCGGACCAGCGCTCGGCGCCCTCCGCCTCGCCCGTCTCGGTGAGCGCGGTGATGCGGGCGAGCTGCTCGGCGGAGTTGATCGCGCCGATGTCCGTGTTCTTGTCCAGCGGGTCGCCCAGGCGCAGGGTCGAAAGGCGCCGCTTGAGCGCGTCGAGCACCTCGTCCTGGACCGACTCCTGTACGAGGAGGCGCGAGCCCGCGCAGCAGACCTGGCCCTGGTTGAAGAAGATGCCGGTGACGATGCCCTCGACGGCCTGGTCGATGGGGGCGTCGTCGAAGACGATGTTCGCGCCCTTGCCGCCCAGTTCGAGCGTGACCTTCTTGTCCGTGCCCGCGACCTGGCGCGCGATGGCCTTGCCGACGGCGGTCGAGCCGGTGAAGGCGACCTTGTTCACGTCCGGGTGGGCGGTGAGGGCGGCGCCCGCGTCGCCGTACCCGGGAAGGATGTTGACGACGCCCTTGGGCAGGCCCGCCTGGCGGCAGATGTCCGCGAAGAACAGGGCGCTCAGGGGAGTGGTCTCGGCGGGCTTCAGGACGACCGTGTTGCCCGTGGCGAGGGCCGGGGCGATCTTCCAGGCCAGCATCAGGAGCGGGAAGTTCCAGGGGATGACCTGGCCCGCGACGCCGAGCGGCCGCGGGTCCGCGCCGTACCCCGCGTGGTCGAGCTTGTCGGCCCAGCCCGCGTAGTAGAAGAAGTGCGCGGCGACCAGGGGGAGGTCGGCGTCGCGCGTCTCCTTGATGGGCTTTCCGTTGTCGAGCGTCTCCAGGACGGCCAGTTCGCGGCTGCGCTCCTGGATGATCCGCGCGATGCGGAAGAGGTACTTGGCGCGCTCGGCACCCGGCAGCGCCGACCACTTCTCGAAGGCCTTGCGGGCGGCCTTCACCGCGCGGTCGACGTCCTCGGAGGAGGCCTGCGCGACTTCGGAGAGGACCTCTTCGGTGGAGGGCGAGACGGTCTTGAAGACCTTGCCGTCCGCCGCCTCCACGAACTCGCCGTCGATGAACAGGCCGTACGACGGCGCGATGTCGACGACGGAGCGGGACTCCGGCGCGGGGGCGTACTCGAAGGCTGCGGAAGCCGAAGGTGTGGAAGTCATGGGTCAGTCCACCGTCACGTAGTCGGGGCCGGAGTAGCGGCCCGTGGCCAGCTTCTGGCGCTGCATCAGCAGGTCGTTGAGGAGCGATGAGGCGCCGAAGCGGAACCAGTGGTTGTCCAGCCAGTCCTCGCCCGCGGTCTCGTTCACCAGGACGAGGAACTTGATCGCGTCCTTGGAGGTACGGATGCCGCCCGCGGGCTTCACCCCGACCTGTACCCCGGTCTGCTCGCGGAAGTCGCGCACGGCCTCCAGCATCAGGAGGGTGTTCGCGGGGGTCGCGTTGACGCCGACCTTGCCGGTCGAGGTCTTGATGAAGTCCGCGCCCGCGAGCATGCCGATCCAGGAGGCGCGCCGGATGTTGTCGTACGTCGACAGCTCACCGGTCTCGAAGATGACCTTGAGCCGGGCCGCGCCGGAGGCCTCCTTGACGGCGCGGATCTGCTCGAACACCGTCATGTAGTCGCCCGCGAGGAAGGCGCCGCGGTCGATGACCATGTCGATCTCGTCGGCACCCGCCGCGACGGCCTCGCGGACGTCGCCGAGCTTCACGTCGATGGCGGCGCGGCCCGCGGGGAAGGCGGTCGCGACGGAGGCGACCTTGACGCCGCTGTCGCCGACGGCTTCCTTGGCGGTGGCCACCATGTCCGGATAGACGCAGACGGCGGCGGTCATCGGCGTGCCGCGGTCGGTCGGATCCGGGTGCACGGCCTTCGCGCCGAGCGCCCGGACCTTGCCCGGGGTGTCGGCGCCTTCCAGCGTCGTCAGGTCGATCATGGAGATGGCGAGATCGATGGCGTACGCCTTCGCCGTGCTCTTGATCGAACGAGTGCCGAGCGCTGCGGCGCGCGCCTCGAGGCCGACCGTGTCGACGCCGGGCAGCCCGTGGAGGAAACGGCGCAGCGTGCCGGCCGACGCGGTGGCGTCCGTGAGTGCGTGTGCGGGTGCTGGTGCAGTGGGCATGGTCACGAGGGGAGCATATCTACGCGCGTAGCGGCTGTACAGGGGGCGGGGGCGATGGGGGGTGGCGGGGGTGTGGTGGGGGCCGTGGCGGGGGTCTGCGGGGGCTGCGGGCTTTGCGCGGGGCCTGCGGGGGCTGCGGGGCCTGTGGGGCCCGCGGGCGCTGCAGGCCTGCGGGGGCTGCGGGCCTTGCGGGGGCTGCGGGGGCCTGCGGGCTTTGCGGGGGCGGGCCTTGCGGGCGCTGCGGGCGCAGTCGGCGGATGTCCGCCGCCCGGCTCCCGCGCTCGGGCCCACCTCCGGCCGGTTGCCCGGCTCCCGCTGATGTGCCGCCCTCGCGCCCACCTTCTGCCGGTTGCCCGGCTCCCGCTGGTGTGCGGCGCTTGCGCTCGCCTTCTGCCGGTTGCCCGGCTCCCGCTGATGTGCCGCCTTCGCGCCCACCTTCTGCCGGTTGCCCGGCTCCCGCTGATGTGCCGCGCTTGCGCTCGCCTTCCGCCGGTTGGCCGTCTCCCGCTGATGTGCCGCGCTTGCGCCCACCTTCCGTCGGTTGCCCGGCTCCCGCTCATGTCCCGCGCTTGCGCTCGCCTTCCGCCGGTTGGCCGTCTCCCGCTGATGTGCCGCCTTCGCGCCCACCTTCTGCCGGTTGCCTGGCTCCCGCTGGTGTCCCGCCCTCGCGCCCACCTCCCGCCGGTTGCCCGGCAACGGGGCGATGGCCGTCGCGCGGCGGCGGTGCGTCTTCCTCCGGGCGGCGCCTCCGCCTGGCCACCGCGACGCACTCACAAGGCCTCCGCGATGCCCCCGCCTGGCCACCGCGACGCCCCTGCAAGGCGCCCACGACGCCCGCGCAAGGCACCCGCGACGCCCCCGCAGGGGACCCGTCGCGGAACTCAGGCAGAATCAACGCATGACCGACCCCCAGCCCCCCGTGGCGGAGCCCGAGTACAAGGACCGGACCTTCCGGTCGTCCGGCGGTATCGCCGGAGGCGTCCTGCTGCTCGCCCTCGGCGGCTGGCTCGGCATCGACGCGATGATCCGGGGCGAGGGCCGCACTCCGTGGCTCGCGCTCGCCGGGCTGCTCCTGGCGGTGCCGCTCGTCGTCGCGTTCACCGTGCGCCCCGCCGTGTACGCCAACGACGACCGGCTCCGCATCCGGAACCCCTTCCGGACGATCACGCTGCCGTGGGCGTCGGTCTCGGGGCTGCGCTCCGGGTACTCGAACGAGGTCTTCACCCAGTCCGGCACCAAGTACCAGCTCTGGGCCATCCCGGTCTCCCTCCGCGGGCGCAAGAAGGCCTCCAGGAGGAAGTCGCAGGGGGCGGCCGCCGGTGATCCGAGCGTCGTGAACGCGCGGCGCCCGGGTGAGGCGGCATCCCTCCGCGCGGCCGGTGACCAGATCATGGACGACCTGCGCGAACTCTCCGAGCTCCGTGCCGGCGCGGAGTCCGCGCAGGGGGAGCCCGTGGTGCGCTGGGGCTACGAGATCCTGGCGCCCGCGGTGGCAGGGGCGGTGCTCCTCGCTGTGGTGCTCGCGGTCGCGTAGGAGCGTTCACGCGTTACGCGGTTCACGTGCTCTCGTGGTTCACGCGTTCACGCGCTTGGGCGGTGCAGGCGGCTCGTGGCTCGGCGTTCACGGCTCATGCGCTTGGGCGGTGCAGGCGGCTCGTGGCTCAGCGTTCACGGCTCATCCGCTTGGGCGGCTCACGCGCTCGGGCGGTGCAGGCGGGCAGGCGGTGCACGCGGCTCGCGGCTCGCGGCTCATGCGCTCGGGCGATGCACGCGGCTCCGGCGGTGCACGCGACTCACGCAGCCCTCATGCGCTCAGGGCGGGCCGAGCCACGCCAGCAGCATGTGGCCCCCGAGCGCCGCCGACGTCACCGCCGCGGCCACCATCACCGTCACGGCGACATGCGTCCGTGCGCGGGCCAGCGCCGCCGCGAGCGGCAGCAGCAGGGGGAAGCCGGGGAGCAGGAAGCGGGCCCGCGGGAAGTAGACCCCCTTGCTGCCGAGCACGATCAGGAGCAGCAGCCCCGTGAAGACGAGGAGAGGCAGCGGCTGCCTGTCGCCCACGGACAGGACGAACAGCGCCGCCGACGCGAGCAGCGTCGCCGTCACCATCATCAGGAACAGCTGTGGACGCTGGACCGCGAGCAGGTCGTACATGGCCCGCAGGGTCCCCACCCCGCCGTCCCACTCGTTGTGCCACAGCTTCTGTACGGCGAAATAGCCGTCCCAGCGGCCGAGCCGCAGCCCCACCCACCCGACGTACGAAAGCCATCCGAGGGGGGCGAGCAGGGCGCCCAGGAGCGTGCGTACGAGGTGGCCGCCCTCCGTCTCCCGGTCCTCTCCCCGGCGCACGCGCCGGTGTTGCCGGAAGAGTGTGAGCAGCGCGGTCAGGGAGACCGCGGCCGCCAGCGCGACACCCGTGGGGCGGGTCAGGCCCGCGAGCGCGGCCAGCGTGCCCGCCCAGATCCAGCGGCCGGTGAGCACGGCGTACAGCGCCCACGCGGTGAGAGCAGTGAAGAGCGACTCCGTGTACCCCATCCACTGCACGAGCGCGACGGGCAGCGAGCCCCAGAGGGCGGCGAGCAGGACGCCGGTCCTGCGCCCGTACAGGCGGTCGCCCACCGCGAAGATCCCCCACGCCGCGAGGAACGAGCAGGCGACGGCGATCGCGAGCCCCACCGCGCCGCGCGGCTCCGGGGCGATCACGCTCCCCGCCCTGATGAGCAGGGGGTGCAGGGGGAAGAAGGCGAGGTTGTTCGCGTCGAACTGGGTGCCCAGGGTGTCCGCGTAGCCCTTGTCGGCGATCTTCAAGTACCAGTCGATGTCCCACGACTCCGCCAGGAGCTGCCAGACGCTTCGGTGCTCCCTGCGTGCCCAGAGGGCGAAGACCAGGAGTCCCAAGAGGCGTACGGCGGCGTACGCGAGGAGTGCGGGCGACGCGTGCCGCAGCGCGCGGGCCGCGCGTGCGGGGCGGCCGGGGGAGCGGTCCGGCGTGACACGGGGGCGGCGGGACGGGGGAACGATCCGGGGCGGGGCGGCCGACATCGGGGAAGAAGTCGGGGTAGCCGGGGAAGTCCGGGAAGTCGAGGACGACGTCGATGCGGTCGAGGTCTCTGGGGTCGGTCCGTACGGCACTGCGGCAGCTCCCGGAACGTGATCGTGCGCTGCCGGTCACCCTTCCTGGGGGACCGGCAGCGCACCGGATCGCTGCGGCAGCTGCGCCGCGGGAACCACTCGGACGGGTGGCCCGGGGGCCGCCCGCCCTCGTTCGTGCCCGCTAGATGCCCGCCGCCACGGAGAGGTCGCGCTTGATCGCCGCGAGGAGGTCCGTCGCCTTGGCGCGGGCGGCGGGCAGGTCGGCCTTGGCCGACACCGGGACCACCACCTCCAGGTAGCACTTGAGCTTCGGCTCCGTGCCGCTCGGGCGCACGATGACGCGGGCCCCGTCGAGCGTGTAGCGCAGACCGTCCGTGGGCGGCAGCTTCTCCGTGCCCCGCGTCAGGTCCTCGGCCTTCGTCACCGCGAGGCCCGCGAGTGCCGTCGGCGGCTGCTCGCGCAGGCGGCGCATCGCGTCCGCGATCAGGGAGAGGTCCTCCACGCGGACCGACAGCTGGTCGGTGGCGTGCAGGCCGTGCTCCACGGCGAGGTCGTCCAGGAGGTCGAGCAGGGTGAGCTGCTGCTCCTTGAGCTCGGAGGCCAGCTCCGTGAGCAGGAGCGCCGCCGTGATGCCGTCCTTGTCGCGTACGCCTTCGGGGTCCACGCAGTAGCCGAGGGCCTCTTCGTAGCCGTAGCGCAGGCCGTCGACGCGGGCGATCCACTTGAAGCCGGTCAGGGTCTCCTCGTACGGGAGGCCCGCCTTCTCCGCGATCCGGCCCAGGAGGGAGGAGGAGACGATCGACTCGGCGAACGTGCCGCGGGCGCCCCGGCGTACGAGGTGGGCCGCGAGGAGGGCGCCGACCTCGTCGCCCCGGAGCATGCGCCAGTCCGCACCCTCCTTCACCGCCGCCGCGCAGCGGTCCGCGTCCGGGTCGTTGGCGATGATCAGGTCAGGGTCCACCTCGCGGGCCTTCGCGAAGGCGAGGTCCATCGCGCCCGGCTCCTCCGGGTTGGGGAACGCGACCGTGGGGAAGTCCGGGTCGGGCTCCGCCTGTTCGGCGACGAGGGCGGGGGCGGGGAAGCCCGCCCGCTCGAACGCCGCGAGGAGCGTCTCCTTGCCGACGCCGTGCATCGCCGTGTAGACGGTGCGGGCCGTGCGGGGGGAGCCGGGGGCCAGGACCGCGTCCGTGCGGGCCAGGTAGGCATTCAGGACGTCGTCCGCGAGCGTCTGCCAGCCGGTCTCCGGGCGGGGCACGTCGTGGAGCGAGGCGATCGCGTCGATCTGCGCCGCGATCTCCGCGTCCGCGGGCGGGACGATCTGGGAGCCGTCGCCCAGGTAGACCTTGTAGCCGTTGTCGCGCGGGGGGTTGTGGCTCGCCGTCACCTCTACGCCGGCGACCGCCCCGAGGTGCCTTATGGCGAAGGCGAGTACGGGGGTGGGGAGGGGGCGGGGGAGCACCGCGGCGTCGAGGCCGGCGCCGGTCATGACGGCCGCCGTGTCGCGCGCGAAGTCCTCGGACTTGTAGCGGGCGTCGTAGCCGATCACCACGGGGCCGGAGGTCTGGTTCGTGGCCTTGAGGTACGCGGCGAGGCCCGCGGCGGCGCGGATGACTACGGAGCGGTTCATGCGCATGGGGCCCGCGCCGAGTTCGCCGCGGAGGCCCGCGGTGCCGAACTGGAGGGTGCCGCCGAAGCGGGCGGCCAGCTCTTCGGTGTCCCCGCTGTCGATGAGCTTGGCGAGCTCGTCGCGGGTGTCGGGGTCCGGGTCCTCGGCCAGCCAGGCCTGGGCCCGCGCGATGAGTTCAGAGTCGTCCGGCACGTTTCTTCAGCCTCTCGTGTGCGGAGTTCTATTGCGGGGTCTGGGTACGCCTACCCGGCGTGCGGGGGCTTGCTTGTCCACCGGGTACGGCTACCCGGCGTGCGGAGCTGCTCTGTCCCGTGCGGGTTCTGCGGGGGGCTTGCCTGTCCTGGGCCCGGAAGGCCTGGTCGGTGCGGCTCGGTGGGGGGCTTTCCTGTCCCGCCGCTTCGCGCCGGATCTTTCCCGCCCACCCACCCGATTACCCCGGGGCAATCGGGTGGGTGGGCGGGAAAGCTTGTGCGGCAACGGCTTCGAAGCCGCGGGGCAATCGGGTGGGTGGGCGGGAAAGCCCGTGCGGCAACGATCGCCGCGGTCTGCCAAGGCACCGCGCAGGAACGCCACCCGGCAGATGCCCTTGCCAGGCAAGGCACCCCGCCCAGGAAGGCGCCCCACCGGGCAGATGCACCCCCGCCAGGCAGGGCACCCCCGCTAGGCGGGGCCTTCCGCCCGGCAAGGCACCCCGCCCGGCAGATACACCCCCGCCAGGCAAGACCACCCACCGGCAGAGGCGCCAGCCAAGACTGCCCACCCGGCAGAGGCGCCTCACCCGGCAGAGGCGCCCCGCCAGGCAAGGCGCCCCCGCCAGTCAAAGGCGCCCCCGCCCGAAAAAATCAGATACGGCCCAGGACCTGGCCCAGCAGCTCGCCCATGCGGGTAGCGCTGTCGCGGCCCGCCTGGAGTACCTCTTCGTGGTTCAGCGGCTCGCCCGTCATGCCCGCGGCGAGGTTCGTGACCAGGGAGATGCCGAGCACCTCCGCGCCTGCCTCGCGTGCGGCGATCGCTTCGAGGACCGTCGACATGCCCACCAGGTCCGCACCGATCGTGCGGGCCATGCGGACCTCGGCCGGGGTCTCGTAGTGCGGGCCGGGGAACTGCGCGTAGACGCCCTCTTCGAGGGAGGGGTCGATCTCCTTGCAGAGGCTGCGCAGTCGCGGCGAGTACAGGTCCGTGAGGTCCACGAAGTTCGCGCCGACGATCGGCGACGTGGCCGTCAGGTTGAGGTGATCGCTGATCAGGACCGGCTGACCGGGGCGCATGCCCTCGCGCAGACCGCCGCAGCCGTTCGTCAGCACGATCGTCTTGCAGCCGGCGGCCACCGCGGTACGCACACCGTGCGCGACGGCGGCGACGCCACGGCCCTCGTAGTAGTGGGTGCGGCCAAGGAAGACCAGGGCGCGCTTGTCACCGACCTGGAAGGAGCGGATGCGGCCTCCGTGGCCCTCCACCGCCGGCGGCGGGAAGCCGGGGAGCTCGGTGACGGGGAACTCGGCCTCGGGCACGCCGAGCGCGTCGACGGCCGGCGCCCAGCCGGAGCCCATCACGAGGGCTACGTCGTGGGTCTCGGCGCCCGTCAGCTCACGCAGGCGCGCGGCGGCGGCGTCGGCGGCGGCGTAGGGGTCGCCCTGGATGTCGTCCGGAATAACTGAAGCGTTCACGCGGACGAGAGTAGCCGCTCACGCCCTACGCGCGTAGATGACGATGCTCACGGGATTCGGATCGTTGTCTTGTCGTTTCCGACGAGAGGTTCGACGAGAGGTTCGAGGCGAGGTTCGAGGAGCCGTTCGAGGCGAAGCCGACCCGTGCCCCAGCCGGAGCCACAGCCCCCGCCCCAGCCCCAGCAGAAGGAGAAGCGCCCCTAGCAGGGCCGCTTCCGCAGCTCCATCACATAGTCGTGCGGCGCCCCCGCGGTCTCCGCCGCGTCGGCCAGCTCCCCCAGATAGCGCGCCGACGGCAGGCCGCCCTCGTAACCATTGAGGACGTACACCCAGGCGGGTTCCTCGCCGTCCAGGGTGTGCACGCGCACGCGCATGCGGCGGTAGACGTCGAGCCCCACGCCCTCCCACCGGTCCATGGAGTCCTCGTCCATGGGCGCGACGTCGTAGAGCGTCACGAAGACCTGGGAGCGCGGCGCCTCGACGATGGTGGCCAGCGCGCCCTCCCACCCCATGTGCTCCCCGCCGAAGGTCAGCCGCCAGCCGTTCAGCCAGCCGGTCTGGCGCAGCGGCGAGTGCGGGGCGCGGCGTGACATGAGCCGCGGATCCAGATTGCCGGCGTACGCGGCGTAGAGCGACATGTGGTCGAGGGTACGGCAGGTGACGCGTGCGCCCCTCCGGTCACGGAAGTGCCCTTCTTGGAGGGAGAACGGCTCGGATGGAGCCCCCGGGGCGAAGCACCTTGAAGCGTGCGGGACAATGGAGTACGTGACTCGGATCGTGATCATTGGCGGCGGACCCGGCGGATACGAGGCGGCACTCGTTGCCGCCCAGCTCGGCGCGGAGGTGACCGTCGTCGACTGCGACGGTCTGGGCGGGGCGTCGGTGCTCACCGACTGCGTCCCGTCCAAGACTCTGATCGCCACGGCCGAGGTGATGACCAGCTTCGACTCCTCGTACGAGGAGCTCGGCATCATCGTCGCGGACGACACCCCGCACATCGACACCCCCGCGCGCGTCGTCGGCGTCGACCTCGGCAAGGTCAACCGCCGTGTGAAGCGCCTGGCGCTCGCGCAGTCCCACGACATCACCGCCTCCGTCACGCGGGCCGGCGCCCGCGTGCTGCGCGGCCGCGGCCGTCTGGAGGGCCAGCAGGACACGGACGGCTCGCGCAAGGTCGTCGTGCGCGCGGCCGACGGGAGCGAGGAGACCCTCGTCGCCGACGCCGTCCTCATCGCCACCGGCGGGCACCCGCGCGAGGTCCCCGACGCGCTGCCCGACGGCGAGCGGATCCTCAACTGGACCCAGGTGTACGACCTGGACGAGCTCCCCGAGGAGCTCATCGTGGTCGGATCCGGTGTCACCGGTGCCGAGTTCGCCGGTGCCTATCAGGCGCTCGGGTCGAACGTCACGCTCGTATCGAGCCGTGATCGCGTGCTGCCCGGCGAGGACCCGGACGCCGCCGCCGTCCTGGAGGACGTCTTCCGGCGCCGTGGCATGAACGTCATGTCGCGCTCCCGGGCCGCCTCCGCCAAGCGCGTGGGCGACCGCGTCGAGGTGACGCTCGACGACGGCCGCGTCATCAGCGGTACGCACTGTCTGATGGCCGTGGGTGCCATCCCGAACAGCAGCGGCATGGGCCTGGAGGAGGCCGGGGTCAAGCTCAAGGACTCCGGGCACATCTGGACCGACAAGGTCTCGCGCACCTCCGCCCCCGGTGTGTACGCCGCCGGTGACGTGACTGGGATCTTCGCGCTCGCCTCAGTGGCCGCCATGCAGGGCCGCATCGCGATGTACCACTTCCTGGGCGACGCGGTGCAGCCGCTGAACCTGAAGACCGTGTCGTCGAACGTCTTCACCGACCCGGAGATCGCGACCGTCGGCTACAGCCAGTCCGACGTCGACGGCGGCAAGATCGACGCCCGCGTCGTCAAGCTGCCGCTCCTGCGCAACCCGCGCGCGAAGATGCAGGGCATCCGCGACGGCTTCGTCAAGATCTTCTGCCGTCCCGGTACGGGCATCGTGGTGGGCGGTGTGGTCGTCGCGCCGCGCGCTTCGGAACTGATCCACCCCATCTCGATCGCGGTCGACAACAATCTGACGGTCGAGCAGATCGCGAATGCGTTCACTGTGTATCCATCTCTTTCGGGCTCGATCGCCGAGGTCGCGCGTCAACTTCACACGCGAAAGACGGCGGGCGAAGCCTGATCGCGGACCGATCGTCGGCTGAACGCCGACTGATCGGGTTCTGCACGGGACGTACGGGGTAACAACTCCGCGCAGGTCACGGGCTGTTGTCGCCCATTCGCCCGGCATAGGCGGGGTGGGTAGGCGCGTATACCACTTCCCACCCAACCGTGCGAACAACTTCTGTAATTCGGCGCAAACTGCTGAAAGCAGACGGTCGTTGGGGTTACTGTCAGTTTCGTGTTCGCTGCAGAACGTCGCCAATTGATCCTCGAAATGGTGCGGGCCAACGGAGCTGTATCGCTCCGGGAGCTCGCCCGCGTCGTCCAGACCTCCGAAGTGACCGTACGGCGGGACGTGCGCGCGCTGGAGGCAGAAGGACTCCTCGACCGCAGACATGGCGGTGCGGTATTGCCGGGCGGATTCACGCGGGAGTCCGGCTTTCCGCAGAAATCACATCTCGCGACCGCCGAGAAGACGGCCATCGCCGATCTCGCGGCGGGACTCGTCGAAGAAGGCGAAGCCATCGTCGTCGGGGCGGGTACGACCACGCAGGAGCTGGCCCGACGGCTCGCGCGGGTGCCCGGTCTGACCGTCGTCACCAACTCCCTTTTGGTGGCACAGGCCTTGGCCCATGCCAACCGCGTCGAGGTCGTCATGACCGGCGGCACCCTGCGCGGTTCCAACTACGCCCTCGTGGGCAGCGGGGCCGAACAGTCCCTGCAGGGCCTGCGGGTCTCACGCGCCTTCCTGTCGGGCAGTGGTCTGACCGCCGAACGCGGGCTCTCCACGTCCAACATGCTCTCGGCCAGCGTGGACCGCGCGCTCGTCCAGGCGGCTGCCGAGGTCGTGGTCCTCGCCGACCACACCAAGCTCGGCACCGACACGATGTTCCAGACGGTGCCGACGGACGTCATCACCCGCCTGGTCACGGACGAACCGCCCACGCACGACGACCGCGCGGCCACCGAGCTGCAGGCCCTGGCGGACCAGGGCGTGCAGATCGCGGTCGCGGGCGGGACCGCGAGCTCGGGCTCCGGCTCGGGGGTGGATTCCGTCCCGGCGCGGCAGTCGCGCCGGGACGTGCCACTGCCGGGCCAGCGCCGTAACCACGGCGGTCACGCGGCAGGTCCTGGTGCGCAGTTGCGCAGTGCGGTGCTCGGGGAGCAGCAGCCCGGGGAGCGGGCCGCGCGGGTGGCGGATCTACGCCGCCGCTGAACCGGTCGCCGGGTCCGTGCGGGGCGCGTCGGGTGCCGATCCTTCGGGCTTCAGGCCGCGCAGGGTCAGCATCAGCAGGCGGTCGGCCAACTCGGGCTCGTCGGGGGTCTCTTCGGCGGCCAGCGCGATCGCGTTGGTCAGCTGCATCAGATCGCCGATCGAGACACCGGGGCGTACGGCACCTGCCTGCTGTGCCCGCACGAGCAGGGCCGTACCCGCCTCGCGCATCGGCTTGCTGCAGCGGGAGAGTGCCGAACTGTCGTCGTGCGACGCCGACATGAGGGCGCGGGAGAGCCCGCGGTACTCACCCGCATGAGTGATGATGGCGCGCAGCCACGTCACCAGGGCCGAGCAGGGCTGCGGATCTTCGAGCAGCGCGCGGGAGCGGTCCAGGAGATCGCTCACCGCCTCTTCGAAGACGGCGCTCATCAGGGCGTGACGGTTGGGGAAGTGGCGGTAGAGGGTGCCGATGCCCACGTTCGCGTGGCGGGCGATGTCCTCCAGGGAGGCGTCCGTGCCGTGCTCGGCGAAGGCGGCGCGGGCCTCCGCGAGGAGCCGGTCGTAGTTGCGGCGCGCGTCGGCTCTCTTCGAGCGGGGGCGCTCTTGCGGGCTCTCTGCCATGTCGGCCTCCCTGGGCGTACGGCCGCCTCAAGTGTGCCCGAAGCGTGCTTGCCGTCTGTCACCGGCTTCGCCGAGTTCGTCCTCAAACGCCGGACGGGCTGAATACTTCGCCGGCCGGGCTGGATGCTCCAGCCCGGCCGGCGAATGGGTGTCGCTCTGCGGTCAGTCCTTGATCTCGCAGATGACCGCACCGGAGGTGAGGCTCGCGCCCACCTCCGCCGTGAGGCCCTTGATCGTGCCCGAGCGGTGCGCGTTCAGAGGCTGCTCCATCTTCATGGCCTCCAGGACGACGACCAGGTCGCCCTCCTGGACCTCCTGGCCCTCCTCGACCGCGATCTTGACGATCGTGCCCTGCATGGGCGATGCGAGGGTGTCACCGGAAGCCGCCGGGCCCGACTTCTTCGCCGCGCGCCGCTTGGGGCGGGCGCCGCCCGCCGCCGCGGTGCGGGCGATGGTCATGCCCAGCGAGGAGGGGAGCGAGACCTCCAGGCGCTTGCCGCCCACCTCGACGACGACCGTCTCGCGGCCGGGCTCCTCGTCCGTCTCCGTGTCGGCCGCCGCGGCGAACGCGGGGATCTCGTTGACGAACTCCGTCTCGATCCACCGCGTGTGGATCGTGAACGGGTCGGCGGAGCCGGTGAGTTCGGGGGCGAAGGCGGGGTCCTTGACGACCGCGCGGTGGAAGGGGATGGCGGTGGCCATGCCCTCCACGGTGAACTCCTCCAGAGCGCGGGCGGCCCGCTGCAGGGCCTGCTGACGCGTGGCGCCGGTCACGATCAGCTTGGCCAGGAGCGAGTCCCAGGCCGGGCCGATCACGGAGCCGGACTCCACGCCCGCGTCCAGGCGCACGCCCGGACCCGACGGCGGCGCGAAGAGGGTGACGGTGCCGGGTGCCGGCAGGAAGCCGCGGCCCGGGTCCTCGCCGTTGATGCGGAACTCGAAGGAGTGGCCGCGCATCTCCGGGTCGCCGTAACCGAGTTCCTCGCCGTCGGCGATGCGGAACATCTCGCGGACCAGGTCGATGCCGGTGATCTCTTCGGTGACCGGGTGCTCGACCTGCAGACGGGTGTTGACCTCCAGGAAGGAGATCGTGCCGTCGACGCCGACGAGGAACTCGACGGTGCCCGCGCCCTCGTAGCCGGCCTCCTTGAGGATGGCCTTGGACGCCGCGTACAGCTCGGCGTTCTGCGCCTCGCTCAGGAACGGGGCGGGGGCCTCCTCCACCAGCTTCTGGTGGCGGCGCTGGAGCGAGCAGTCACGGGTGGAGACGACGACCACGTTGCCGTGCTTGTCGGCCAGGCACTGGGTCTCCACGTGCCGGGGCTTGTCGAGGTAGCGCTCCACGAAGCACTCGCCGCGGCCGAAGGCCGCCACGGCCTCGCGCACCGCGGAGTCGTACAGCTCGGGGACCTCTTCGAGGGTCCGGGCCACCTTCAGACCGCGTCCGCCGCCACCGAAGGCGGCCTTGATCGCGATGGGCAGGCCGTGCTCCTCGGCGAAGGCCACCACCTCGTCGGATCCGCTGACCGGGTCCGGCGTGCCGGCCACCAGCGGGGCACCCGCGCGCTGCGCGATGTGCCGGGCCGCGACCTTGTCACCCAGGTCGCGGATGGCCTGCGGGGGCGGGCCGATCCAGATCAGGCCCGCGTCCAGTACGGCCTGCGCGAAGTCGGCGTTCTCCGAAAGGAAGCCATAGCCGGGATGGATCGCGTCCGCCCCTGCGTCCTTGGCCGCGGCCAGCACCTTGGAAATGTCCAGGTAGCTGGTGGCCGGAGTGTCACCGCCCAGCGCGAACGCCTCATCTGCCGCACGTACATGCAGAGCATCCCGGTCAGGATCTGCGTAGACGGCTACGCTCGCGATCCCTGCATCCCGGCATGCCCGAGCAACGCGGACAGCGATTTCGCCACGGTTGGCGATGAGCACCTTGCGCACGATGGCTCCCTCCTTGAAACAAGCCGAGTTTAGGGACTGCCGACACGACCTTTCGACCCGTCCCCAATGGTGAGCTTGCCCACACGGAGCGTGATCCGGGGCCTGCCCGTCCGCGAAATCCCTTGTCGCACCACGGTACGCAGGGTCCCTTCCGGTGAGACTAACGCGCCGGTGTGGTCAAGGTCTCTGTGAGAGCGTGCTGCGGCAGAGGGCCATTCTTTGTGGAGTCCCTACGAATGGCCCAATGATTCTTTGCCTTCGGCAGAGCCCTTGTCCCCCGGTTTACCCGTTAGTAGCGTTCGCGATGTCTGGGACGTACTAGCGGTAACAGCGGAAGAGGGTGGGCGCCGTGGCGCGTAGACCGGTGGCCTGGGTGGGCGCGATCGTGCTCCTGGTGGAGGCGGTGGGCATCGCGTTGCTCAACTGGTTCCTGGGGCTTGTCGTGAACAAGCAGGACATGTCGCTCGCCGGGCTCGACCCGCACGCGATGTCCGTGTCGACGTGGATCGCGGGCGGCATCTTCGGCCTCTACCTCGCGCTGTGCGGCGTCGTCATGGCGCGCTCGGCGATACGCGACCGCGCGCCGGGCCGCTTCGGACGGCTGCTGCTGATCAGCGCCGCCGTGGTGCACGGACTGCTCGGGGCGTTCTCGGTGGGCCTGGTGGGCTGGCCCGCGTTCGTCTTCATGATGGTGGTGCTCGGCCTGATCGTGCTGACGCTGGTGGCGTACGACAAGAAGCCCGAGGAGGTCGCCGACGAGCCGCGCGCGAGCAGCGGGGCAGCGGGCGGCGGCACGCCGGAGAACGGCGCCCCACAGCCCGCCTGAGCCGTCCTGGGGCCTACTTGGCGCCCCTTGGTGCCCCTTGAGGCCGCTGAGGCTGCTGGGGGCGCCGTCCTGCCGGGTTACTCCGCCCACAACTCCGTGATGCCGACGCCCAGTTCGGCGAGGAGGCGGCGGAGCAGCGGCAGCGAGAGGCCGATGACGTTGCCGTGGTCGCCCTCGATCGAGTCGACGAAGGGTGCCGAGCGGCCGTCGAGCGTGAACGCGCCCGCCACGTGCAGGGGTTCGCCGCTGGCCACGTACGCGGCGATCTCCTCGTCCGACGGCTCGCCGAAGCGCACGACGGTCGAGGCGAGCGCCGAGACATGGCGTCCCGCCACGGTGTCGTACACGCAGTGGCCGGTCTGCAGGACGCCCGCGCGGCCGCGCATGGACTTCCAGCGGGCGGTGGCCTCCTCGGCGTCGGCGGGCTTGCCGAGCGCCTGCCCGTCCAGTTCGAGGACCGAGTCGCAGCCGACGACCAGGGCGCCCTTGGCGTCGGGGCGGGCGGAGACGACCGATGCCTTGGCCTCGGCGAGGGCGAGCGCGAGCTCGGCGGGCGTCGGTGCGGAGATCGCGTCCTCGTCGACCCCGCTGACGATCACCTCGGGGGCGAGGCCTGCCTGGCGCAGGAGGCCGAGCCGTGCGGGGGACTTGGAGGCGAGGACGAGACGGCGGGGCTGTCGGGGCTGATCACTCATGCGGTCAGGTTAGCGAGCCTCGGCGGATGCCTCAGCGGGCAGCGGGGTCTCGGCCGATGTCTCAGTGGATGCCCAGGACGAACATCGCCACGACCATCGCCAGGGCAAGGACGAGACCCGCACGGCGCATCTTCGCCTGCATGTCCCGCATGTCCTTGGGAGGGCTGTCCTCCGGATCCGACCACAGCATGAATCCGATACTGCGCGCGGTGACGGCGGGGCGCCTGAGTACGCGTACTCAGGCGCCCCGGCCCGTCCCACTCATTCTGGTGTCACCCGCCCGGCTACCCGGGCCAGTACGTGCGGCCCCACGCCGTCGGCCCCGGTGCGGGCAGCCGGTCGCGGGCCACGCGCGCGGGGTCCGCCCAGGCGTCGAGCGCCGCGGGCGCGCCGGACGGCTGGTTCGCGACCGCCGCGGCGCGCGCCTGGACCACCGCGAGTGCGGCGGCCAGCTCCTCCGGGGTGGGATTGCCCCGTACGACCTTGATCATGAACGGTCTCCTCACTGGGGCACGGTCTACAGGGGGATGTTGCCGTGCTTCTTCGGGGGCAGGGACTCCCGCTTCGTACGCAGCTGACGCAGGCCGCGCACCAGGTGGGAGCGGGTCTCCGAGGGCATGATCACGGTGTCGATGTAGCCGCGCTCGGCGGCCGTGTACGGGTTGAGCAGCCGGTCCTCGTACTCCTGGATCAGGCGGGCACGGGTCGCCTCCACGTCACCCGAGGCCTCGGCCGCGGCGATGGTCTTGCGGTGCAGGATGTTCACCGCGCCCTGCGCGCCCATCACCGCGATCTGCGCGGTCGGCCAGGCCAGGTTGAGGTCGGCGCCCAGGTGCTTGGAGCCCATGACGTCGTACGCGCCGCCGAACGCCTTGCGGGTGATGACGGTGATCAGCGGGACCGTCGCCTCCGCGTAGGCGTAGATCAGCTTCGCGCCGCGGCGGATGATGCCCGTGTGCTCCTGCTCGACGCCCGGCAGGAAGCCCGGCACGTCGACGAAGGTGATGACCGGGACGTTGAACGCGTCGCAGGTGCGGACGAAGCGGGCGCCCTTCTCGGAGGCGTCGATGTTCAGGCAGCCGGCGAACTGCGTCGGCTGGTTGGCGACGATGCCCACCGGGCGGCCCTCGATGCGGCCGAAGCCGGTGAGGATGTTCGGCGCGAACAGCGGCTGCGTCTCGAAGAACTCGGCGTCGTCCAGGACGTGTTCGATCACCGTGTGCATGTCGTACGGCTGGTTCGCGCTGTCCGGGATGAGGGTGTCGAGCTCGCGGTCCTCGTCCGTCAGCTCCAGGTCCGCGTCCTCGGGGAAGGCGGGCGGCTCGCTGAGGTTGTTCGAAGGCAGGTAGGAGAGCAGGGACTTGACGTACTCGATCGCGTCCTTCTCGTCGCCCGCCATGTGGTGGGCCACACCTGATGTGGAGTTGTGGGTGCGGGCGCCGCCGAGCTCCTCGAAGCCGACGTCCTCGCCGGTGACCGTCTTGATGACGTCGGGCCCGGTGATGAACATGTGCGAGGTCTGGTCGACCATGACCGTGAAGTCGGTGATGGCCGGGGAGTAGACGGCGCCGCCTGCGCACGGCCCGACGACCAGACTGATCTGCGGGATCACGCCGGATGCATGCGTGTTGCGGCGGAAGATCTCTCCGTACATCCCGAGGGCCATGACGCCCTCCTGGATGCGGGCGCCGCCGGAGTCGTTGATGCCGACGACCGGGCAGCCGGTCTTCAGGGCGAAGTCCATGACCTTGACGATCTTCTGGCCGAAGACCTCGCCCAGGGCGCCGCCGAAGACGGTGAAGTCCTGGGAGAAGACGGCCACGGGGCGGCCGTCGACGGTGCCGTAACCGGTCACGACTCCGTCGCCGTAAGGGCGGTTGGCCTCCAGGCCGAAGTCGGTCGAGCGGTGCTGGGCGAACTCGTCGAACTCGACGAACGAGTGCTCGTCCAGGAGCAGGTCGATGCGTTCGCGCGCCGTCAACTTGCCCTTGGCGTGCTGCTTCTCGACCGCGCGAGCCGAACCGGCGTGCTTGGCCTCCTCGATGCGGCGCTGCAGATCAGCCAGCTTTCCCGCAGTCGTATGGATGTCGATACCGGGGGTGGGGCCGTGGCCCTCGGTGGTGTTCTCGGTATCGCTTGCGGCGCTTGGCACGGGCACGTTGGGCTCTTCCGGCTCGGACATAGGGATGCGGCTCCCTGCCTGCTCAAAGGGGCGACTGGCGGCTTGCGGCGGCTCGCGACTGCTGGTGACCCGCTTGCTACTGACTCGTAGGGTATCGGCGCCGATACGGATCGGCAGTGCGGCGTTTACCACACCTAAGGTGGCTTGCATGACGCCGCGAGATGCTTCAGACGACTCGTCCGACCTCCCTTCGGACGTCCCTTCGGACCTCCCTTCCGATGCCCCTTCCGATGCCCCCGGGGGCAGCCGTTGGTCCGACCTCGACAGGCCGCCGCTGAACGCCGCGTCGCTGCGGCGTGCGCTGGTGCGGGACGGGGGTCTGTGGACCTCTCTGGACGTGGTGCCCGCGACGGGGTCGACCAACACGGATCTGGCCGCGCGTGCGGACGAGCTGCCCGAGGGTGCGGTCCTTGTCGCCGAGGAGCAGAGCTCGGGGCGCGGGCGCCTCGACCGCCGCTGGTCGGCTCCCGCTCGCTCGGGGCTCTTCTTCTCCGTACTCCTGAAGCCGGGTGCGGCGGTTCCGGTGGAGCGGTGGGGGTGGCTGCCGCTGCTCACCGGGGTCGCCGTCGCGACGGGGCTTTCGCGGGCGGCGGGGGTGGACACGGCACTGAAGTGGCCGAACGACCTGCTGGTGACGGTGGAGGGAGAGGAGCGCAAGGCGGGGGGAATCCTGGCCGAGCGAGCGGGCTCGGTGGACGGGGGAGGCGTGGTCGTCGGCATCGGGATCAACGTGACCCTGCGGGCGGATGAGCTGCCGGTGCCCGGGGCGGGGTCGCTGGCGCTGGCCGGGGCGGTGAGCACTGACCGGGACACGGTGTTGCGGGCGGTGCTGCGTTCGCTGGAGCAGTGGTACGGGGACTGGCGCGCGGCGGAGGGCGATCCGGTGGCGTCCCGCCTCCAGGAGACGTACGCGGCGGGCTGCGCGACGCTCGGCCGCAAGGTCCGGGCGGAGCTGCCGGGTGATCGGTCGATCACGGGGGAGGCGGTGGCGGTCGACGGCGATGGGCGGCTTGTGCTGGCTACGGGGGAGGGGGTTCAGGAGCCTGTGGGGGCGGGGGATGTCGTGCATTTGCGGGGGGCGTAGGGGGCTGCGCCGTGTGGGGGCGTTCCCTCGGGTGCGGGTGCGGGTGTGTGCGTGCTGCGCTTCGGCTCCGGAGTGTTGGGAGCCGTGCTCCGGGCGGACATACCGGTATGTCCCGTCGCGTGCGCTCCCGACTGCGGGTGCGTGCGGTGCGCGGTGCGGTCCGTGTGTGGGTGCGGGGCCGTGCCGGTATGTCCGTCCTCGCTATCGTCCGGTGGCCGTGGGGTTGCTTCGGTGCTGGAGTGTTGGGAGCCGTGCTCCGGGCGGACATACCGCCACGTCCCCTCGCGTGCGTCGCCGACTGCGGGTGCACTTGCGCTGCGGGGCTGGTCTGCCTTGGGTGCGGGGCCCGTCCCCTCGCGTGCGCTCCCGGGTGCGGGTGCGTGGCTCTCTTCTTGTTCCTGGCGCCTCGGGGCAATCGGGTGGGTGGCGGGAAAGCTTGTTCGTTCAGGTGAGGATGCGGGGCAAACGGGCGGGTGGGTCGGGAAAGTGTGTTCGTCGGCGTGGCTGCGGGGAGCCACAGTCCAAGGCGCCCCGCCAGGAAAGGCGTGAGCTGCGGCACACCTGCCGTAAAGTTGGCGCCGGTCGATACCTGACCGCGGCAGATCGGAAGGGCAGCAGGCGTGACCGTCGACGACACGGGCTCCGGCACGGGTGCATCCCCCGACGGCGAGCCCGGACGTACCGCTGGGTCCGTCACCCATACGTTCGACTCGATGGACTCCGGGGACGAGAAGCCGGGGGATCCGGAGAAGGACCCCCTTGCCCTGCGTCTTGAAGGGCTGATCCTCGGCGCGGACCGCCGCTACACCCCGTTCCAGGCGGCCCGCAGCGCCGGCGTCTCCATGGAGCTGGCCTCCCGCTTCTGGCGGGCCATGGGCTTTCCCGACATCGGCCAGGCCAAGGCCCTGACCGAGGCGGACGTACTCGCCCTGCGCCGCCTCGCCGGTCTCGTCGAGGCGGGGCTGCTCAGCGAGGCGATGGCGGTGCAGGTGGCCCGGTCGACCGGGCAGACCACCGCCCGCCTGGCCGAATGGCAGATCGACTCCTTCCTGGAGGGTCTGACGGAGCCGCCCGAGCCGGGCATGACACGTACCGAAGTGACCTATCCGTTGATAGAGCTTCTGCTGCCCGAGCTCGAAGAGTTTCTTGTCTATGTGTGGCGGCGGCAGCTCGCCGCCGCCACCGGGCGGGTCGTGCAGGCCGCCGACGACGAGGAAATGGTCGACCGGCGGCTCGCCGTCGGGTTCGCCGATCTCGTCGGCTTCACGCGGCTCACCCGGCGCATGGAGGAGGAAGAACTCGGCGAGCTCGTCGAGGCCTTCGAGACCACGGCCGCGGACCTTGTCGCGGCGCACGGCGGGCGGCTCATCAAGACGCTCGGCGATGAAGTGCTGTACGCCGCCGACGACGCGGGCGTGGCCGCCGAGATCGCCCTGCGGCTGATCGAGACCATGGCGAACGACGAGACGATGCCCGAGCTGCGGGTCGGCATCGCCTTCGGCACGGTCACGACGCGGATGGGCGACGTTTTCGGTACGACGGTGAATCTCGCGAGCCGCCTCACCTCGATAGCGCCTCGGGACGCGGTCCTTGTGGACGGCGCGCTCGCCGAGGAGCTGACGCGGACCGGGGAGGCGCCCGCCTCCGAGACGGAAGCGGCGGAGGCCGCCGAGGTCGCGGAGAAGGAGGGCTCGGAGCCGCCCTCCTACCGCTTTGCCCTGCAGCCGATGTGGCAGCGGCCCGTGCGAGGCCTTGGTGTCGTCGAGCCCTGGCTGCTGGCCCGGCGCGGCTGATTCCCCGCTCGACCGCTGGTTCGCGGCGGAATTTTCCCGCCTGCCCGCCCGATTGCCGCGTGGCGGTGGCATGATCCGCAGGGTGGCCCGGTAACGGGCGTTAACCAGATGCGGAGGAAGCAATGGGCGACGAGCAGCGCTTCGGGGAATTCGTCGGCGTCAGGCGGCACGGCTATGTCGCCGAGCTCGTCCTTGACCGGCCCAAGGCCATGAATGCCGTGTCCACGGACATGGCACGCTCCATCGGCTCCGCCTGCGCCGCCCTCGCGCAGGACCGTGACGCCCGCGTCGTGGTCGTCACCTCCACCCATGAGCGCGCCTTCTGCGTCGGCGCCGACCTGAAGGAGCGCAACTCCTTCTCCGACGCCGAGTTGGTGCGCCAGCGGCCCACGGCACGGGCCGCCTACACCGGCGTACTCGAACTGCCCATGCCGACCGTCGCGGCCCTGCACGGCTTCGCGCTCGGCGGCGGGTTCGAGCTCGCGCTCGCCTGCGATCTCATCGTGGCCGACCCGACCGCCGTGGTCGGACTCCCCGAGGTGTCCGTCGGCGTGATCCCGGGCGGCGGCGGTACGCAGCTGCTCCCGCGCCGCGTGGGCGCGGCCGGAGCCGCCGAGCTGATCTTCACCGCGCGGCGCGTGGAGGCCGCGGAGGCGCGGGAGTTGGGGCTCGTGGATCACCTCGTGGGCGAGGGCGAGGACCGTACGGAAGCGCTCGCGCTCGCCGCGCGGATCGCCGCCAACTCGCCCGTCGGACTGCGCGCCGCCAAGCGCGCCCTGCGGCTGGGGCACGGCCTCGACCTGCGGGCCGGGCTTGAGGTCGAGGACGCGGCCTGGCGCTCGGTCGCCTTCTCCGGGGACCGGGCGGAGGGCGTCGCCGCGTTCAACGAGAAGCGGAAGCCGAACTGGCCCGGGGAGTGAATGATTCAGGCCGCCCCCACTCTGCGTAATGTTCCGATCGCCCAAAATGTCGCAAATCTCCTAGCCTAGGGAGATGGGAGAGGATCTCCGGCTGCGGGCCGTGGTCGTGCTGGCGCAGGGGATGGCCGCCGCGCACACTCCGCGTGAGTCCTGGCGGGCCGCCGCGCGCGGCGCGTGCCGTGCGCTGGCGGGGAATTTCGCGGCTCTGTCGGTCTGGGAGCGCGACCTCGGGCGGCTGAGGGTGCTCGTGAACGTGGGTGAACGGGCCGAGGGGGAGGAAGAGTTCCCGGAGCGCGAGGCGTATCCGGTGAACGAGTTCCCGGAGATCACCGAGTTCCTGCACGAGCGCTGGGCGGGCGGCGGCGAGCCGCACGCCTGGGTCGAGACGGCGCGGGGACCGATGGATACGTCGAAGGTCCCCGCCCCGGGCTACTGCCACCAGCGCGTCGCCGCCCTGCGCAGGCGCGGGCGCGGCTGCTGCGTGGTCGCGCCGATCGTGCTGCACGGGCGGGCGTGGGGCGAGCTGTATGTGGCGCGCCCGGTGGGGGCGCCGGTCTTCGGCCGTGAGGACGCGGACTTCGCCACGGTGCTCGCCTCGGTCGTCGCGGCGGGCATCGCGCAGACCGAACGGCTCGAGGAGGCCCGCCGTCTTGCCTTCACCGACTCGCTGACGGGTCTCGCCAACCGGCGCGCGGTCGACCTGCGGCTCGAAGAGGCGGTGGAGCGGCACCGCGCGGACGGGACCGTGGTGAGCCTCGTCGTGTGTGACGTGAACGGGCTCAAGTGGGTCAACGACACCCAGGGGCACGCGGTCGGCGACCGCCTCCTCGAACGCTTCGGCTCGGTGCTCTCCCTGTGCGGGGCGATGCTGCCGGGGACGCTGGCGGCGCGGCTCGGCGGCGACGAGTTCTGCCTGCTCTCGGTGGGGCCGGCGGCCGATGAGGTGGTGCGGGTCGCCGATGAACTGTGCCTTCGGGCCTTCGAGTTGGAGCTGGGGGACGGCGTCGCGTGCGGGGTCGCCTCCACGGAGGACCCGATCGGCGAGGTCCGCTCGGCCCGCCGCCTGTTCCGCCTCGCGGACGCGGCCCAGTACCGCGCGAAGGCGGCCCGCGCGCCGAAGCCTGTCGTCGCGGGGCGCGAGGGTGCGGACGACCCGGTGGTGCGGCTCGCGAACTCGGAGGGGTCGCGCCCGGCGGGGGAGAGGCGCCGCTTCCGTGGGCGTGAGCCGGAGCCGCGGGCCCCCAGGGAAGGCGGGCGCGGGGCTCGGTGATGAGCCCGCGGGCCGGGTGAGGGCTGGTCGCGCAGTTCCCCGCGCCCCTTGGGGGGTGCGGTATCGACCCCTGAGTAAGTGGCTCAGTACGTATCCACCCGTGACACCTGGCGATTCAGTCCGTACGCTGCTGAATATGGATATGCACACCGTGGTCCTGGGGACGTCCGGGACAACCGCGGCGGACGTCATCGCCGTCGCGCGCGGCAACGCCCGCATCGACCTTTCGGCCGAAGCCGTGACCGCCCTCGCCGCATCCCGCGAGATCGTCGACGCCCTCGCGGCCAAGCCCGAGCCGGTCTACGGCGTGTCGACCGGCTTCGGCGCCCTCGCCACCCGGCACATCGGCCCGGACCTCCGCGCCCAGCTGCAGCGCAACATCGTCCGCTCGCACGCGGCCGGGATGGGCCCGCGCGTGGAGCGCGAGGTCGTGCGCGCGCTGATGTTCCTGCGCCTGAAGACGGTCTGCTCCGGCCGTACCGGCGTGCGCCCCGAGGTCGCGCAGACCATGGCCGACGTACTCAACGCGGGGATCACGCCCGTCGTCCACGAGTACGGCTCGCTCGGCTGCTCCGGCGACCTCGCGCCGCTCAGCCACTGCGCGCTGACGCTCATGGGCGAGGGCGACGCCGAGGGCCCGGACGGCGAGCTGAAGCCGGCGGGCGAGCTGCTCGCCGCGCACGGCATCACGCCGGTCGAGCTGCGCGAGAAGGAGGGCCTGGCCCTCCTGAACGGCACCGACGGCATGCTCGGCATGCTGGTCATGGCCCTCGCCGACCTCGACGCCCTTTACAAGTCCGCCGACATCACCGCGGCCCTCACGCTCGAGGCGCTCCTCGGCACCGCCAAGGTCCTCGCCCCCGAGCTGCACGCCATCCGGCCGCACCCGGGCCAGGGGGCGTCGGCCGCCAACATGCTCGCGGTCCTCGCCGGTTCGGGCCTGACAGGACACCACCAGGACGACGCGCCGCGCGTGCAGGACGCGTACTCGGTGCGGTGCGCGCCGCAGGTGGCGGGCGCGGGGCGCGACACGATGGCGCACGCGCGCCTGGTCGCCGAGCGCGAGCTCGCCGCCGCCGTCGACAACCCGGTGGTCCTGCCCGACGGCCGCGTCGAGTCGAACGGCAACTTCCACGGGGCGCCCGTCGCGTACGTCCTCGACTTCCTCGCGATCGCCGCCGCGGACCTCGGCTCGATCACCGAGCGCCGCACGGACCGGCTGCTCGACAAGAACCGCTCGCACGGCCTGCCGCCGTTCCTCGCGGACGACGCGGGCGTGGACTCGGGCCTCATGATCGCCCAGTACACGCAGGCGGCCCTCGTCCACGAGATGAAGCGGCTCGCGGTGCCGTCGTCGGCCGACTCGATCCCGTCCTCCGCGATGCAGGAGGACCACGTGTCGATGGGCTGGTCGGCGGCCCGCAAGCTCCGCACGGCGGTCGACAACCTGACCCGCATCGTCGCGATCGAGCTGTACGCGGCGACGCGCGCGGTCGAACTCCGTGAGGGCCTCACGCCGGCCCCGGCGACCCAGGCGGTCATCGAGGCGATCCGCAAGGCGGGTGTCGAGGGTCCGGGCCCGGACCGCTTCCTCGCGCCCGACCTGGCGGCGGCCGACGCGTTCGTGCGCTCCGGCGCGCTGCTCGACGCGGTGGAGCCGGTGACGGGTCCGCTGGCCTAGCGGAGGCGTCTCGTACGTACGCATAAGGTACGTACGCATAAGGGGGCGCCGTCACCAGGTGACGGCGCCCCCTTCGCGTGGTGACGGGCCGTCAGTCGCGGTCGACGTCCTCACGGGTGATGTCGCCCTTGACCGCGTCGATCTCGAAGTCGGTCTTGTTCCAGTCGTCGGTGACGACGTCGACGGACCAGACGAGCGTGTTGCTGTCGTTGTCGTCCAGGCCGATGGACGTGACCGTGCCCTTCTTCTTGTCCGTCGCGACCTTGGCCGCCTGCTCAGGCGACTGCTTGACGCGGGAGAGCCAGTCGGCCGTCTCCTTCTTGTCGTCGGCGTCCTGGTCGTTCTCGGGCGCGGAGCTGATCACCTTGCCCGAGACCGCGTCGATGCGGACGTTGTGCACGGTGCCGTCCTTCTCGGCGACCTCGGCGACCCACTGCGGGGCGGCCGAGCTGCCGCTCGGGCTCGGGCTGGGGCTCCCGCTCGCGTCGTCGTCATCGTCGCTGTCGTTGTCGTCGTCAAGGCCCTCCAGGTCGAGGTCGGTCAGCTTGCTGCCCGAGACCTTGTCCACCGCCGTGTCGGCGGCCTTGTCGTAGGTGACCTTGGTGGCGGCGAGCAGCGCCTTGCGCTCCTGCTGGTCCTGCGTGAGGGACGCGCTGCCCGTGGGGCTCTCCGACGGAGCCTCCTTCGGGACGGTCTTCGCCGCCTCCGATGTCGCGTCGGCGGACGACTTGTCGCTGTCCCCGCCGCAGCCTGTCACCAGGGCTGCCGATGCCGCGACGGCGCACAGGGCGCCGACGAGACGGAGGCGGCGGGCGCGGGGGGTTCCGGTCTTCTTCAGCCGGGGCTCGAATCTCATGTCCGCATGCCTAGCGGCCGACCCGTATCCGGCCGTGTTGCCGCGCGGCCAGGGTCACCCAAGTGCCCGGCGCGCGAGCCCATCCGTCAGTACGTCCACCGCGAACTCGAAGAGCGCGTCAGGGGATTCGGCCACCAGTTCCTCGCTCGCCCGGCGCAGGTACGGCAGCTCGTCCCCGGCGCCGGACGAGCCGGACCGCAGCCATGGCGGTGGGACCTGCTCCAGGTCGGCGGGGTCGAGGTCGGGAGGCGGCCGGTCGAACGCGCGGTCCTGCAGCTCCACGAACCCGACGACGAGCCGGATGGACTCCATGCAGGCGAGGTAGGCGTCGCGCAGGGGCAGGCCGACCTCCGTGAAGAAGCCGATGAGCCCGTCGACGTTGCGCAGCATGGCCGGGTGGCGGGCCGTGGTGATGTTCTCGCCGAGCGCGAGGGTGGTCATGCCCGGATGGCGCCGGTAGTGGGCCCGCAGATCCCGGAGATAGCCGCGCAGGGAGTCCCGCCACTGCCCCGCGTCCAGCTCCGGCGGCTGCCACCGCGCCTCGAAGACCTCGGCGGCGACGGTGATCAGATCCCGCCGGTCCTCCACGTAGTTGTAGAGGGCCCGGGGCGAGACGCCCAGCTCGTCCGCGAGCGAGCGCATGGTCAGCTCGGCGGCCGGGCGCCCGCCGAGGAACTCCAGGGCGGCCCGGCCCAAGCCCTCACGGGTGAGGGTGGCGCGGCCCTTCCGGTGGGTGGGGCGCCGCCGGGGCCTGGCGGCGCCGGGCGGGGATTCGGGTTCCGGAGTCTGTTCCGGGGTCTCACTGTGCATCGCCCCTGAAGGTACCGCTCCCGTCGCGACGGCGGCCGTCTCGCGCGTCTCCTCTCGTCTTCCTTGAACTTCACACACGTTGACTTTAACGAGCGGCCCCGCCAGAGTGATCCAAGTAAGGCTGGCCTAACCCCTTTTGGAGCCGCTCATGCCTCGCCTGTCCGGCCTCGCCATGGATCTCACGCCACTGCGCGAGCACCGCGATTTCCGCCTCCTCTACGCCGGTTTCCTCGGCGCGCTGCTCGGCACCCTGATGACGAGCGTCGCGGTGGCCGTGCAGATCTACGAGCTCACGGGATCGCCCCTCCAGATCGGCCTGGTCAGCCTGGCCAGGGCGCTCCCGCTCGTCGTCGGCGTACTGATCGGCGGAGTACTCGCCGACCGCAGGGACCGCCGCCTCCTGATGCTGGTGACCCGGCTCCCCCTGACGTTCGTCGCGGCCGGGCTCATGGCCAACGCGCTCCTGCCGCACCCCCAGCTATGGGTGATCTACGTGGCCACCGGCCTCACCGGGCTCTTCGCGGGGCTCGGAGGACCGGCGATGATGGCGGCGATCCCCGCCCTCGTCGGCACCGAACGCCTCGCGGCGGCGGGCGCGTTGACCGCGGCGTCCACGCAGCTCGCCGCGCTGCTCGGCCCCGCGCTCGGCGGCGTCCTCATCGCGGGACCCGGAATCGCCGCCTGCTTCGCGGTCGACGCGGCAGGATTCCTGGTCTTCACCGTGGCCCTGCTCTTCGTGCGCCCGCTGCCGCCCGCGAAGCCCGCGACGGCGGCCCCGGGCAAGGGAGTCCGGCAGGCCTTCGCCGCCGTGGCGGACGGCGTGCGCTTCGTACGGGGACACCGCCTGATCGTCGGGCTGCTGCTCATCGACGCGGCGGCGATGGTCTTCACGATGCCGCAGGCGCTGTATCCGGTCCTCGCGGACGAGCAGTTCGGCGGCGGGCCCGGAGTGGTCGGCCTGCTCTACGCCGCGCCCGCGCTCGGCGCCCTCGTCGGCGCGGCCACCAGCGGCTGGACGGCACGGGCGGGCGGGCACGCGCTGGTCGGGGCGGTCCTCGTGTGGGGTCTCTCCCTGACGGGCTTCGGCCTGACGTCGTACCTGCCGCTCGCCCTGGTCCTGCTCGCCCTTGCCGGTCTCGGCGACCTGATCTCCGAGACCCTCCGCTCGGCCCTGCTCCAGCACGGCACCCCGGACGAACTGCGCGGCAGGGTCAGCAGCCTCTGGATGGTCCAGGCGACGGTCTCCCCTGCCCTGGGCAACGCGGCGGTCGGCTTCCTCGCCGAGCTGAGCAGCGCGCGGGCCGCGGTGACCGCGGGAGGCCTGGTGTGCGTGGTGGCGACGCTTGTGGTGGCCGCGGGCTTCCCCGCGCTACGGGGGGCGAGGCTGGGCGCGCAGACGGCCGTCCCGCAGGAGACGACCCCCCGGGGACAGGCCGACAAGAGCGCCCCTCAGGCCCCTCGGTAAGCGGGCCCCCGCTGCTCCCGCCGTACGGAATACGCCACGAACCCCGCCCCGAGCCCCAGGAACGCCGTCCCGCCGATCAGGTACGGCGTGGTGTCGACGCCCGCGCCCGTGTCCGCGAGGCGGGCATCGGCCGGGGCCGCGGTGTCGGCGGTGTCGGCGGTGTCGTCCGACGGCAGCGTCGCGCGGCGCTGTTCGGTGTGGACGACCCGGGTGGTGTCAGGGGCCTCCGGTGATCTGAACGTCGCCGTCGCATTGGCGGAGGGAACGAACCACAGGGCGCCGAGGAGGGCTCCTGCGGCAGTGGCGGTGAGCAGCGATCGACGTGCGGACACGGAATCGGATCCCCCTTGTGGCGCTGGCGAATTGGCCGTGTGGGGCGATGGTAATGAAAGGCGCGGGTCGCGGGAAAGTCGCGGGGGTCATGGGTCGTACGCTCCGACTCATGAGCACATCTGAGACATCACGTTTTGTACGACTCCGCGTCGAATTGGTGGTGGAGGTCGACGACTCCGGCGATCTCGCGGCCACCGCGCTGCGCCGGATCGCGGAGGACGAGCACATGCCCGCCGAGGAGCGTCTCCATGCCGAGACGGCCGTCAAGGAGGACGACGCGGAGGCACTCGCCTATCTGGTGGACCCGTTCGACCTGGTCAGCGCCGTACCCGGGGTGGAGCTCTCGCAGGCCTCCTGGAGCAGCGAGCAGATCGACTACGACCCCGATTCGCCTGACTGGGACCCGGACGAGGATGATGACGACGACGAGGACGGCGATGGGGACGGCGCCGGTGGCCGAGGGTAGCGGGCGGTAGGCGGAAAGTAGTACGTCTGCCGGACGGAAAAAACGGAACCCGTAGCCCCGGACGGCAACCGCCGCCCGGGGTTCCGTCGTCTCAGAGGTGCACGGCTGTCACCGGCGCATCGCATGACGTGGTGTTCCCCACATCTTCGGCGGAAGTGGAACGGGACGAACCGGGCAGGACGTTATGCGGGACTACGGGGACTCTCGGCGTTCTTGGCGTGTTGGGGATTTCGGCAACGATGGAGAAGCGTGTGATGACGGACAGTAGGCGGCAGCGCGGACGGCGCAAGGGTCTTGCGGCCGTGTCCGCTCTGGTCGGCGGCGTCCTGGTGCTCTCGGCCTGTAGCAGTGACGACGGCGACAAGAGCAGCGCCGGCGGCAAGGAGTCGCAGAACCAGGTCGACGAGGCAGCCGCCAAGAAGACCTCCGACGCCGACATCAAGATCGCGCCCAAGGACGGCTCCGACAACGCGAGCATCAACAGCGCGGCTGCCGTCAAGGTGAGCAACGGCTCGCTGACGGACGTCAAGATGACGACCGAGGCGGGTACGGCGGTGGCCGGCGAGATAGCTGCCGACAAGAAGAGCTGGAAGCCCAGCGGCCAGCTGGAGCGGGCGACCACGTACAAGATCAGTGCCACCGCCAAGGACTCCGAGGGCCGCAAGGCGCACGAGAACTCGAAGTTCACGACGGTATCGCCGAGCAACAGCTTCATCGGGAACTTCACGCCCGAGGACGGCTCCACGGTCGGCGTGGGCATGCCGGTGTCGATCAACTTCGACAAGGCGATCACGAACAAGAAGGACGTCCAGTCCGCCATCAAGGTGTCGTCCAGCAGCGGCCAGGAAGTCGTCGGCCACTGGTTCGGCAACAACCGCATCGACTTCCGCCCCGAGGACTACTGGCAGGGCAACTCCACGGTCACCATGAAGCTGGCCCTGGACGGCGTCGAGGGCGCGGACGGCGTCACCGGCGTCCAGGAGAAGACGGTCCAGTTCAAGATCGGCCGTAACCAGGTCTCCATCGTCGACGCCAAGACGAAGACGATGAAGGTCATGCGGGACGACAAGGTCGTCAAGACCATCCCGATCTCCGCGGGCTCCCCGGAGAACAAGACGTACAACGGCAAGATGGTGATCTCCGAGAAGTTCAAGGAGACCCGCATGGACGGCGCGACCGTCGGCTTCACGGACGGCGACGGCAAGGGCGAGTACGACATCAAGGACGTGCCGCACGCCATGCGCCTGTCCCAGTCGGGCACGTTCATCCACGGCAACTACTGGGGCGCCAAGTCCATCTTCGGTGGCGCCAACACCAGCCACGGCTGCGTGGGCCTGGAAGACGCCAAGGGTGCGAACGACAAGAGCACCCCGGGCGCCTGGTTCTACGACAACTCGATGGTCGGTGACGTCGTGGACGTCCGGAACACCGGCGACAAGACGGTCCAGCCGGACAACGGCTTCAACGGCTGGGTCATGGACTGGGCGCAGTGGAAGGCCGGTTCCGCGGTCTGAGACCCGGATCCGGACATGACCGGGTAGCCCTCTTCACCTTTGCGGCGGCGGCCCGCACCCCTCAACGGGGGTGCGGGCCGCCGCCGTTCGGGCTTCTCATCCTTCTCTTATGCCGCCCTTATCCGTTCATCACGGTGCGTACTTAGCTTCACGCACATGTTCTTCACCTACCTGAGGCGCGAGCTGCGCCGCCGCAGAAGAGCGGCCCTCGTCGTGGCCTCCGGACTCGCGCTCGGCATCGCGCTGGTCATCGTCGTCAGCTCCGTGTCGTCCGGCATGAAGCAGGCGCAGGGCAAGGTCCTCGAGTCGCTCTACGGGCTCGGCACCGACATGACCGTCACCAAGGCGGCCACCCCGCCCAAGGAGGGGAGCGGCCAGACCGGGCGCCCCCGCTTCAAGTTCGACGCCAAGGACTCCGACGACGAGGACGGCAAGGAGCAGAGCAGCGACCGCGTCATGGTGCAGGGCTTCCAGACGCTCTCCTCGGCCACCGTCGCCGATGTGGGTGGCCAGAGCGGTGTCGCCGATGCCGTCGGTGGGCTGAGCCTGCAGGTCATGAAGGTCGACGGCCAGTTCGAGCGGGGTGAGTTCGAGCAGGCGCCCGGCGGCTCCACCGGCAAGGCGCAGCCGCCCGGCGGTGGCGGAGGCGACGAGCAGGAGGGGCGGGTGCGCGGCGGCGGCGCCGACTTCGACGTCGACTCCTACAGCGTCTACGGCACGGACGTCAGCAAGCTCGACCTGGGCCCGCTGACCTCCTCCAGGATCAGCAAGGGGCGTACGTTCACGGGGTCGGAGTCCGACGCCAAGGTGGCCGTCGCCGATGCCTCGTACGCCAAGGAGAAGAAGCTCTCCGTCGGTGACACCGTCACGATCTCAAGCACCAAGATCAAGGTCGTCGGCATCGCGACGCCCGACAGCGGGGACGCCGCGGCCAACCTCTACGTCCCGCTCAAGCGTGCGCAGACCCTCGCCGACTCGAAGAACAAGATCACGACCGTGTACGTCAAGGCCGCGGACTCGCAGCAGATCGACGCGGTCAAGAGCGCCATCCAGAAGAACGTCTCCGGGACGACCGTGACCACATCGGCCGACCTCGCCGACACCGTCTCCGGTTCGCTCTCCACCGCGTCCGACCTCGCGTCCAGCGTCGGCAAGTGGCTGTCGATCGCCGTGCTCGTCGCGGCCTTCCTGGTCGCGGGGCTGCTCACGTCGTCGGCCGTCAGCCGTCGCGTACGGGAGTTCGGCACCCTGAAGGCGCTCGGCTGGAGGAGCGGCCGTGTCACCCGGCAGGTCGTCGGCGAGGCGGTCGTCAACGGCCTGGTGGGCGGAGTGCTCGGCATCGCCGTCGGCCTCGGCGGGGCCTACGTGGTGACGGCGATCAGCCCCACCCTGACGGCGCAACTCGGCTCGGCCGGCGGACAGGCGGGCGGCGGAGCCATGGGCGGCGGCCCCGGCGGTGGCGGTCCCGGAGCCGCGCTGAGCGAGTCGGCCTCCAAGGCCCTGGACATCTCGCTGACCGCGCCGGTCAGCGCGACCACCATCGCGCTCGCCGTCGGCCTCGCCGTGGCCGGTGGTCTCGTCGCGGGCGCCTTCGGCGGCTGGCGTGCCTCGCGGCTGCGGCCCGCGGACGCCCTGCGCCGCGTCGAGTAGGCGGCGGCAGCGACCACCGCGCACGCCGCCAACCCCCTTACGTATCGCAGGAGTCACACCATGTATCAGCTCAGAGGCGTCACCAAGCAGTACCGCAGGGGCAAGGAGAGCGTCGACGCGCTCGCCGGGGTCGACCTGGCCATCGGCGACGGTGACCGGCTCGTCATCCAGGGTCCGACGGGCGGCGGCAAGTCCACGCTCCTGCAGATGCTCGGCGGGCTCGACCGGCCGACGTCCGGCAGCGTCGAGCTCGACGGGGTCGATCTGGCCGCGCTGCCCGAGGCGCGGCTGACCAAGGTCCGCGCCGAGTCCATCGGCTTCGTCTTCCAGTCCTTCAACCTGATTCCCACGCTCAGCGCCGAGGAGAACGTCGAGACGGCGCTCGTCCCCCTCGGCCTGCGCGCCGCCGACCGCCGCGAACGCGCCGCCGACGCCCTGGAGTCGGTGGGCCTCGGCGAACGCCGCAGCCATCTGCCCGCCGAGCTCTCCGGAGGCCAGCAGCAGCGCGTCGCCATCGCCCGCGCCCTGGTCAAGCGGCCGAAGGTGCTGCTCGCCGACGAGCCGACCGGCAACCTCGACGAGTCCATGCGCGACGAGATCATGGAACTGCTCGAAGGGCTCTGGAAGGAGCACGGCCTGACGTTCGTGATGGTCACGCACGACAGCGCGATCGCACGGAAGGCGCCGCGTCTCGCGACGATCCGGCGCGGGCAGATCAAGGTCACGGAGCGGGCCCACCAGTGACCAACTCATCACTTGTGACGCGCTATTGAACTTCTGACGCACTATTGAGCAGATGTTCGGCTCTGGGCAATACTTCCTCGTCCAGGGGCGGGAGCCCCTTGACCTCCAGGGGGAGACTTGCGCAGAAAAGTGAAGAGAGCCTACGGGGCCACGATCGCCACAGCGGCGGCCGTGGCCCTCGCCGCGGGCATGACCAGCCCGGCGTCGGCGGCGAAGCAGTCGCCGGACGCGACCCCGGCAGCCGCGCGGCAGGCGGGCCTCGACAGCGCCGAACGGACCACGCACCGCATCACGCTCGTCACCGGCGACCGCGTCACCGCCGACTCCAAGGGGCGCGTCACCCGCTTCGAGCGGGCGAAGGGGCGCGAGGGGATCCCCGTCATGACCAAGCGCGTCGGCGGCCACACCCTCGTGATCCCGGCCGACGCACAGCGCCTGATAGCCACCGGCAAGCTGGATCAGCGTCTGTTCGACATCACCGAGTTGGCCAAGAAGGACAACCGCAGGGCCCAGAAGAAGGGCCTCAGGCTGATCGTCGGCTACAAGGGAGCGGCGGCGGGGGCCAGGTCCGACGTGCGTGCCGCGGGTGACACCACGGTCCGCAGGACCCTGAAGTCCCTGAACGCCGACGCCATCACGACCCCGAAGCAGGACGCCGCCGACCTGTGGTCCGCGCTCGTGGCCGAGAAGGGCGGCGCCACCGCGTCCGGCGTCAGCCGGGTCTGGCTGGACGGCGTCCGCAAGGCCAGCCTCGACAAGAGCGTGCCGCAGATCGGCGCCGACAAGGCCTGGGCCGCCGGGTTCGACGGCAAGGGCGTCAAGGTCGCCGTCCTGGACACCGGCGTCGACGCCACGCACGCCGACCTGAAGGACCAGGTCGTCGGCGCGAAGAACTTCACCCCGGCGGCCGACGCCACCGACCACTACGGCCACGGCACCCACGTCGCCTCCATCGCGGCCGGCACCGGCGCGAAGTCGGGCGGCAAGCTCAAGGGCGTGGCGCCCGGCGCCAAGCTCCTGAACGGCAAGGTCCTCGACGACAGCGGCTTCGGCGACGACTCCGGGATCATCGCGGGCATGGACTGGGCGGCCGAGCAGGGCGCCGACATCGTCAACCTCAGCCTCGGCGGCGGAGACACCCCCGGCGTCGACCCGCTCGAAGCCCAGGTCAACAAGCTCTCCGCGGACAAGGGCATCCTCTTCGCGATCGCGGCGGGCAACGACGGAGCGCCCGGCAGCGTCGGCTCCCCGGGCAGCGCGGACGCGGCCCTCACCGTCGGCGCGGTCGACGACAACGACAAGCTGGCCGAGTTCTCCAGCCAGGGCCCGCGCGTCGGCGACGGCGCCATCAAGCCCGACGTCACCGCCCCCGGCGTGGACATCACGGCCGCCGCGGCCCCCGGCAGCGTCATCGAGCAGGAGGTCGGCCAGAAGCCCGAGGGCTATCTGACGATCTCCGGTACGTCGATGGCGACCCCGCACGTGGCGGGCGCCGCCGCGCTGCTCAAGCAGCAGCATCCGGACTGGAAGTACGCCGAGCTCAAGGGCGCGCTGACCGCGTCCACGAAGGGCGGCAAGTACACGCCGTTCCAGCAGGGTTCGGGGCGCATCGCCGTCGACAAGGCCATCAAGCAGTCGGTGATCGCCGAGCCGGTGTCGCTCTCCTTCGAGCCGCAGCAGTGGCCGCACACCGACGACAAGCCGGTCACGAAGAAGGTGACGTACAAGAACCTCGGCAAGGACGACGTCACCCTCGACCTGGCGGTGACGGGCCTGAACCCCAAGGGCGCCCCGGCACCCGCGGGCTTCTTCAAGCTCGGCGAGAAGACGCTGAAGGTCCCGGCGGGCGGCACGGCGGCGGTCGACCTGACCACCGACACCAAGCTCGGCGGCACGGTCGACGGCGCGTACTCCGCGTACGTCGTGGCGAGTGGCGCCGGGCAGTCCGTGCGCACGGCGGCCGCGGTCGAGCGTGAGGTCGAGTCGTACGAGCTGACGCTGAAGCACATCGGGCGTGACGGACAGGCCCCGAAGTACTACGACAGCGACCTGGAGGGTGTCTCCGGCCTCGCCGCCGACAAGTCCTTCAACCCGTACGACGCGTCCGGCACGGTCAAGGTCCGTGTCCCCAAGGGCGGTTACCTGCTCAACACCAGCATGTACGCTGACCCGACCGACTTCACCAAGGGCGCCGACTGGATCGCCCAGCCGAAGCTGAGCATCACCAAGGACACCACGGTGACGCTGGACGCCCGCACGGCGAAGCCGGTCGACATCACGGTCCCGTCGGCCGACGCCAAGTCGTTCTTCGCGTCCCCCGACTACACGGTCGACGTGCCGGGCGGCAGCTACTCCTTCGGCTGGTGGCTCGACTCGTACACCGACTTCCGCACCGCGCACCTGGGCCCGCAGATCACCGACGGCTCGCTGCACCAGCAGTGGGACGGGCACTGGACCAAGGGTGAGGACGCCGAGTACGACACCGTGCTCGGCGGCAAGGTCAAGCAGGTCGCCACGGGCTACACCAAGCACTTCAAGGCGTCCGAACTGGCCACGGTGAAGGTGAACCTGGGCGCGTCGGCGAAGGGGAAGAAGGGCACGATCGGCGCCCTGGGGTACCTCCCCGGCAGCTCGGGCGGCTCCTCGATCAACGTTCCGCAGACACTGCCCGGCACCCGGACGCTGTACCTGTCCACGGCCGACGACGTGAAGTGGGGCTTGAACTTCGAGCAGCACGCCGGGGTCGACCCGGACGGCTGGCCGATCCAGGACGCGGGATACACGCTGGGCGCCGCGCAGACGTTCGCGGGCGGCAAGAGCTACGAGAAGACGTTCAACACGGCCGTCTTCGGCCCGCGCATCGGCGGCGAGTACGGCGTCTTCCGGCAGGGCAACGAGATCACGGGCTCCCTGCCGCTGTTCGCCGACGGCAAGACGCACGCGGGCTCCTCGCTCTACACCTCGGTGAAGACGACCCTCTACAAGGGCGCCACCAAGATCGGCGAGAACGAGGACCCGCTGGCAGGCGGCTCCACGTTCAAGGTCCCCGCGGCCGAGGCCGAGTACAAGCTGTCGACCTCCGTGAAGCGCAGCGTCAAGGTGGCCGCGGCCTCCACCCGCATCGACGCGAGCTGGACGTTCCGCTCCAAGAGGGCCGACAGCGCGAAGCTGCCGGTCTCCACGGCGCGGTTCGCCCCGGCGGTCGACCTGAGCAGCAAGGCGAAGGCCGGCGAGACCCAGTCCGTGCCGGTCACGGTGCTGGGCGCGGCGGCGGGCTCCAACCTCAAGTCCCTTGCCACGTACGTGTCGTACGACTACGGCCAGACCTGGGAGAAGGTCACCGTCAGCGGCGGCAAGATCAAGGTCAAGAACCCGGCCGCGGGCAAGGGGATCTCCTTCCACGCCAAGATCGCGGACAAGAAGGGGAACAAGTCGACGCTGTCGGTCTACAACGCGTACTACGGCAAGTAGCGCGTACGACGGTCGACGAGACAGCCGCACCGCGCGCTGTCTAGGCAGGAACCGCGGCGCCGAAGGGACTGTCGATCACGTATCGCCAGTACCCGTCGGCGCCGCGGCGTGCCACGTCCGTGGCCGTGGACTGCACGACGCCCTCGATCTCCCAGTCGACGACGAGCAGCGCGATGTCGCCGGACACGTGGACATGGCGCGGGCGCACGGAGATGGGCAGCCCGATCGCGAGGAACGGGCCGTTCTCCTTCGCGATCTCCGCGCTCCCGTGCACCGGTGTCCCCGACTCCGGCACGAACGCGGCGCTCTCCTCGTACAGCTCGCGCACCGCGCCCGGATCGCCGCTGTTGAACCGCTCGGCGAAGGCCGCGGGGATATCCTCGGGGCGGGTGGGAAGAGCCGTCGTTGCCATGTGCAACCCTCCTGTGTGGTCCTGTCGGCAACAGTAGGAGGCGGCTTCGTGACTCACCGAACGGTAAGCCAGGGGCTCCCGGACGACCCCAGGGCCCGCGTCGCCGCACCGAGCCCCGGCTGCCCCGTGGGGAGATCGCCCTCGCCGCCCTGCGCGGCCGCTGGACCACCTTGATCGTCCGCGAGCTGCTGCGGGCCGACTCCTACGCGTACAGCGAACTGGCCTCCACGTTGCCGGAGCTGTCGGACAAGGTGCTCACAGAGCGGCTCGCCCAGCTGGTCGCCGCGGGCGTCGTCCTGCGCACCAGGACGCCCGGCTGGCCCCCCACGGTCACCTATGAACTCACCCCCCACGGAAAAGAACTCGGCCCGGTCCTGCAGGCACTGTGGGACTGGGGAGCACGCGTGCCGGCACCACCCACCCCAGAGGAAGCCGACGTCACATGACCGCCCATACCGTCGAGTACATCCGCTACCGCATCCCCTCCGAGCGCTCCGCGGAGTTCCTCTCCGCGTACACACGGGCCGCCGTCCCCCTGGCCGCGGCACCGCAGTGCATCGACTACGAACTCACCCGCTGCGAGGAGGACTTCGAGCACTTCGTCCTGCGCATCACCTGGACCTCCACCAAGGACCACCTGGAGGGCTTCCGCGACTCGGACCTCTTCCGCGAGTTCTTCGCGGAGATCCGTCCGTACGTCGAGAACATCGAGGAGATGCGCCACTACACACCCACCACCGTGCGCGGCACGGGCTCCTCCACACCGACCTTGTACGCGTGGGCGGGCGGCGAGGAGAGCTTCGGGCGTCTGACGGAGATCTTCTACGCGAAGGTGCTCAAGGACGACCTCCTCGCCCCGCTCTTCGACGGCCTGCCCGTCGAGCACGCGCTGCACGTCGCCCAGTGGCTCGGCGAGGTCTTCGGCGGCCCGGCCACCTACTCGCAGGAGCACGGCGGGCACGCCGAGATGGTCGGCAAGCACCTCGGCAAGGGCATCACCGAGCCGCAGCGCCGCCGCTGGGTCAACCTGATGCAGGACGCGGCGGACGACGCGGGTCTTCCCACGGACGCCGAGTTCCGCTCCGCCTTCCTCGCCTACGTCGAGTGGGGCACCCGGCTCGCGGTCTACTTCTCCGGCCCGGACGCCGGCCGCCCGACCGACCAGCCGGTTCCGCGGTGGAACTGGGGCGCGGCGCCTCCCTACCAGCCGTGATGATCGCGGCGCCGGGTGGTGCGCGGTGCTACTTCCCGGCGCCCGCCGCACCGGTGCGCGTCGCGTCCGCTCCCCAGCTGGCGAGCAGCCGCAAGGCTTCCGCCGACGCCGAGTCCGGCTCCGCGTGGTACGTCACCAGTGACTGATCGTGATCGTCGGGCAGTCGCAGCGTCTCGAACGACAGGGTGAGATCGCCCACCAGGGAGTGGTGCAGGCGCTTGACGCCGTGGCCCTTCTCCCGCACGTCGTGCGTGGCCCACAGGCCGCGGAACTCCTCGCTCTTCACGGAGAGCTCGCCGACCAGGGCCGAGAGCGCCGGGTCGTTCGGATAGCAGCCCGCGTCCATCCGCAGGAAGCTCACCAGGTCCGACGCCTTCTGCTCCCAGTCCCGGAACAGGGTGTGGGACTCGGGGTGCAGGAAGCAGATCCGCGCCCAGTTCCGCTCCTCGGGCGCCAGCGCGCCCCAGTCGCCGAAGAGCGCGGCGGCCATGCGGTTCCAGCCGAGGATGTCCGAGCGGCGGCCGACCACGTAGGCGGGGACGCCGTCCATCGCGTCCATGAGCTGGAGCAGCGCGGGCCGCACGCGCTGCGGGCGGGCCGCGCGCTTCTTCTTGTGCTGCTTGGGCTTGGCCAGGTGCGTCAGGTGGGCGTGCTCGGCGTCCGTGAGCCGCAGGGCGCGCGCGATCGCGTCCAGGACCTCGCCCGAGACGTTGCGGCCGTTGCCCTGCTCAAGGCGTGTGTAGTACGCGACGGAGACCCCCGCGAGCTGCGCGAGCTCCTCGCGGCGAAGCCCCGGCACCCGCCGGTGGCGCCCGAAGTTCGGCAGGCCGACGTCCTCCGGCTGGAGCCGGGCCCTGCGGGTGCGCAGGAACTCGCTGAGCTCGGCGCGGCCGTCGAGCGGCTCGGGTGCGGGGGTGGGCTGGGGCTGCCCGGCGTCGGCGTTCATGTATTCCAGTATCCGGGCTCGCAGGCGTACGAGCCTGTCCCCACCAGTAGTAGGACCACTGGACGTACGCAAAGCTGTGACCTGGGTAGATGTCCGCGAGGCTGGCACGGTTGACGACATGACCGCACAGACCAGCACCACCACCGTCACCGCTTACGCCGCCCCGTCCGCCAAGGCCCCCCTGGAGCGGACCACCGTCCCGCGCCGCCCGGTGGGCGAGTCCGACGTACTGATCGACATCAAGTACGCCGGTATCTGTCACTCGGACATCCACCAGGCCCGCGACGGCTGGGGTGAGGGCATCTTCCCGATGGTCCCGGGCCACGAGATCGCCGGTGTCGTCACCGAGGTCGGCTCCGCCGTCACCAAGTTCGCCGTCGGCGACCGCGTCGGCGTCGGCTGCATGGTCGACTCCTGCCGCGAGTGCGAGAACTGCAAGGCGGGCCTCGAGCAGTACTGCCTCAAGGGCAACGTGCCGACGTACAACGGCCTCGGCAAGGACGGCGAGCCGACCTACGGCGGCTACTCCACGCACGTGGTCGTCGACGAGGCCTTCACCGTCCGCATCCCCGACGGCCTCTCCCTGGACGTCGCCGCGCCGCTCCTGTGCGCGGGCATCACCACGTACTCCCCGCTCCACCGCTGGAACGCGGGCCCCGGCAAGAAGATCGCCGTCGTGGGCCTCGGCGGCCTCGGCCACATGGCCGTCAAGATCGCACACGCCATGGGCGCCGAGGTGACCGTCCTCTCGCAGTCCCTGCGCAAGAAGGACGACGGCCTGCGCCTCGGCGCCGACCACTACTACGCGACCAGCGACGAAGCGACCTTCGAGCAGCTGGCCGGCTCCTTCGACCTGATCCTCTCGACGGTCTCCGCGCCGCTTCCGCTGGACAAGTACCTGGGCCTGCTGCGCTCGGAGGGTGCCTTCGTGAACGTCGGCGCCCCCGAGGAGCCGGTCTCGCTCAACCTGTTCTCCGTGATCGGCGGCGGCAAGACCCTCGCGGGTTCGATGATCGGCGGCATCCAGGAGACCCAGGAGATGCTCGACTTCTGCGCCGAGCACGGTCTGGGCTCGGAGATCGAGGTGATCGACGCCGACCGGATCAACGAGGCGTACGAGCGCGTCCTCGCCAGCGACGTGCGCTACCGCTTCGTGATCGACACGGCCACGATCTGACCGTCACGCCCCCTGGCTCCGGCCGGGCGTGAGAACCAGGACGCAACCGCCGCCCTGCTGACCCGCCGCGGTCAGCAGGGCGGCGTCGTAGGTCCGCGACCCGCCGTCCCCGCCGACGACTTCGATCGTACGAGGAGCGAAGCCGCCCACCGCCCGGCAGGCCCACCAGTGGGCGAGGTCGGGACGCGTGGTGTGCAGGCGCTCGGTCAGGGCCTGTACGCGCGGGTCGCGGGGGAGGGTGTCCGCGCGGGCGCGGAAGTGCCGGTGCAGATCCTGCGCGAGGGGCTCCCAGACGGGCAGGAGCCGCTGGTGGGCCGGGTCGCCGATCAGCAGGAGCAGCAGGTTGCGCCGCTCGGCGGGGTAGTCGCCGGGGTCGGGCCACAGGGAGCTGTACGCGGTGTTCCAGGCGGTGATCGTCAGGTCCGGGGCGAGGACCAGGGCAGGGGATTGGGACCAACCGCCGATCATGGCGCGGAGGTTGTCATCGGCGCCTGTGCCTGTGCCCGTGCCTGTGCCCGTGTCCTCGGGATCCGTTGCCTGCTGCGGCGCGAACCCCGCGAGGGCGAGGACATGGCGGTGTGCGTCACCGTCGAGGCGGAGGGTGCGGCTCACCGCGTCGAGCACCTGGCGCGAGGTATCCACGCGCCCTTGCTCCAGCCACGTGTACCAGGCGACCCCGACCCCGGAGAGCGCCGCGACCTCCTCACGGCGCAGCCCCGGGGTGCGGCGGCGTGGCGTGGCCGGGAGCCCGACCTCGTCCGGCGCGAGGCGCTCGCGGTACGCGCGCAGGAACGTCCCCAGCTCGCCGCGCCTGGCGGTCTCTTCCGCGGTGGTCATGATGGCAAGCGTAGGACGCGGAGCCTATGAGTGCCGGTCACCCCATGAACGGCGTACTGGTTGCGGACGGCGGGCGCCGCGAGCCTTGGCCCATGCCTGAATCCGAGACGAAGAACGCAGCACAGCACTCTGCCGATCAGCAGCCCTCCGGGCGGCACCCTTCCGATCGGCACCCCTCCGAGCGGCACCCCTCCGACGGCGCCGTCATGTGGCGCCGCTCCACCGACTCCTCCGGCCTGACCGAGCCCCGCACCTTCGTGCGCGTCTTCACCGGACCCGGCACGCTGGAGTCCGTCACCGCCTTCTACGAGCAACTGCTCGGCGCGCAACGGGACATGTGGTTCACCTACCCCGACCTGGACCTCGCGCTCGCGGCGGTCGGTGGCTTCCTCCTGATCGAGGGGACGGACGAGAGCCTCGCGCCCTTCAGGGCCACGGCGGGCACGCTCCTCGTGGACCGTCTGCAGCCGTACCTGGAACGGCTGACGGCCGCGGGCGCGGAGATCACCGAGGCGCCGAAGCCGGTGCCGACGGGTGCGGGGTTCAGCGCCCGGCATCCCGACGGCACGATCATCGAGTACGTCGAGCACCGCCCGACCCCGGACGGACGCTAGGTCACGCCGCTCCGGGTCCCGCCGCGCAAGGTCCCGTCGCGCGTGGCCGGAACTCGACTCGGCCCGCGGCCCTAGGCCGCATTGCGCAGCCGGTGGGGGGCCGTGTGACCGATGCCGGGCGCGCGGCCCGTGCCTAGTGTGGTGGGCGTCAACACGGCACTTCTGACGTAGCGGTCGGACGTCGGAATCAGACGCAGGAAGAGGTCGCACGATGACCATCCAGCTCAACCACACCATCGTCGCCGCGCAGGACAGCAAGGCGTCCGCGCAGTTCCTCGCCGACATCCTGGGCCTCGAAGTGGGCCCCCAGTACGGCCCGTTCTTCCCGGTCGAGATCCCCAACGGGGTCACGCTCGACTACCTGGAGAGCGACGGCGGGCCGATCACCCCGCAGCACTACGCCTTCCTGGTCTCCGATGACGAGTTCGACGCCATCTTCGGCCGGATCAAGGGCGCGGGGCTCACCTACTGGGCCGACCCGCACCACAAGATCGTCAACGAGATCAACACCAACGACGGCGGCCGGGGCGCCTATTGGGACGACCCGAACGGCCACGTCCTGGAGATCCTGACGAGGCCGTACGGCAGCGGCTCCTAGGCCCTTCCGCCCGCTTCCCCCGCTGCTTCCCCCCGCCGTTTACCCAGTTGCTTCCCCCGCGAGGAAGCCGAGCACGAGCGGGGTGGCGACCTCCGCGAACTCCTCGAAGTACGCATGGCGCGCACCGGGGATGAGCCGCATCCGCGCCCCCGGGATGCGTTCCGCGAGCAGCGGCGCGTTGGCGGTCGGGTTGAACACGTCGTCGGTGCCGTGCACGACGAGGGTCGGCGCCGTGATCCGCACCAGCGCGTCCCAGGCGTCGTGCCGGGCGCTGGCCCGCAGATGGCGGCGCCGCGCGTGCGCGGGCATGTCCGGGTCGCCGAGGGTGTGGAAGACCGGATGTGCCCCCTGCCGGGCGATCCAGCCCGGGGTGTACATCAGCTCCTTCAGGACGCGGTGCGCCGCCGCGGCGTCGGGCTGGCTGAGGGCCGCCCGCACCTCGGGCCCGCGCTCGACGCCGTGCGGCGCCCCCGGTGACGTACAGCCGAGGACGAGACGGTCGACCCGCTCGGGATGATCGGCGGCGATCCACTGGGCCACGCGCCCGCCCATCGACGTGCCGTACACATGGGCGCGGTCGATCCCCGCGTGGTCGAGCACGGCGACGACGTCGCGGGCGAAACCGGGAGTGCTGTAGCTGTCGGTCTCGGGGTGGCCGCTCTCGCCGGTGCCGCGCCAGTCGACGACGACGGTCCGGTACGCGGCGGCGAAGTCGCCGCGCACCGGGTCCCACCAGCGGCGGCTGTTGGACTGCCCGCTGAGCAGGACGAGAGGGCGGCCCGAGCCGTGGACCTCGTAGTGCAGGGTGGTTCCGTCGGCGGCTTCAGCGAGGGGCATGGGGTGAACCGTAGCCACATGCCGTCCTCGCTAGGGTGCCGGGATGACCGGGACACCCATCGAGGTACCAGAGGACTTCGCGCGCGGCACGGTCCAGCGGGAGGGCGAGCGGGGCCGGGCCTGGCTCGCGACCCTGCCGGAGCTGGCCGAAGAGCTGCTGCGGCGCTGGGACTGCGAGCAGGCGGAAGCGGTCACGCACGGGCAGGCGGAAGCGGTCACGCACGGGCAGGTCGGCATCGTCGTCCCCGTGAGACGGCGGTACGACGCGACGCCCGCCGTCCTGAAGATCTCCTTCCCGCACCCCGGCAACGTGTACGAGCCCGACGCCTTCGCGGTGTGGTCGGGCCGGGGCGCGGCCCGCCTGCACGAACGGGACGAGCGGTTCGCGATGCTCCTCGAACGGGCGGGACCAGGTTCTCTCGCCGACGTGGAGGACACCGACGAGGCGGTGACCGTGGCCGGGCGCCTGGCGCGCCGTCTCGCCGTGCCCGCGCCCGGCGGACTGCCGCGGATGAGTTCGCTCGTGGCCGAGTGGGAGTGCGAACTGCGGGACGAGGACCGGGAGTTGGGGTCACCGCTGCCCGCCCGCGTGGTGGCGGCGGCGATCGGGACCGTACGCGAACTGGGCGCGGACCAGCCGGACACCCTGATCCACGGCGACCTGCACTTCACCAACGTACTGAGGTCGGAACGCGAACCCTGGCTCGCCATCGACCCCAAGGGCTATGTCGGGGACCCGGCGTACGACTCGATCACGCTGCTCCGCAGCCGCTTCGAGCCGCTGCTCACCGCCCCCGACCCGAAGGCGGCAGCCCTGCGCCGCCTGGCCGTCTTCGCCGACGCGGCGGAGGTCGACCGCGAGCGGGCCCGGAGGTGGGCGCAGGCGCGGGCGGTGACGGCGGCGCACTGGGGGCTGCGGCACGGGGATCCGGCGTGGGTGATCAAGGCGACGGAGGCGTTGGCGGAGGCGCTGACGTGAGGTGTTCGCCGGGGGCGGAACGCTGATCGCTGCCCCGGAGACCGTGCGGCTCCTACCCTGAAGGGGTGAGCAGCCACGAGCGGTACCACGAGCCGGAGCAGGCCCCGCAGACCGAGCGGCAGGCCCGCGTCATCCCGTTGCGCCCGCGCTCGGTGCGCACGACTCCCGTGGCACCGGTGTCGCCCGTGTCGCCCGCGTCACCGAAGCCGAAAGAGCCGTTGTGGCGGGACGTGGTCGGTGACGTGCTGCGCCGTGAGCGTCAGGCTCAGGAGCGGACGCTCAAGGACGTGGCGGAGGCGGCCCGCATCTCGATGCCGTACCTCTCCGAGCTGGAGCGCGGCCGCAAGGAGGCTTCGTCCGAAGTCCTCGCGGCCGGTGCCCGAGCGCTCGGCCTGAGCCTGGCGGACCTGCTCTCCCTGGCCCAGACCGAGTTGACCCGCCAGGCGAATGCCTCCCTGGCCCGGCCGACGCGACCGCGCCAGGGAGACATCCGCCTGGCGGCATGAACGCTCCCTGGGTGCGGTTCCGTTCAGGCCGCTGCGGCGGCGAGCATGCGCCGGCTGAGCACCTCGTCGGCGAGCCCGTACGCCACCGCGTCCTCGGCGGTGAACACCTTGTCGCGGTCCATGTCCGCGCGCAGCGTGGCGACATCGTGCCCCGAGTGCCGGGACAGCACCTCCTCCACCTGCGAGCGGATCCGCACCATCTCCTTGGCCTGGAGGGTGAGATCGGAGACCGTTCCCTGCTGCCCGCCGCTCGCGGGCTGCCCGAGCAGCACCCGCGAGTGTTCGAGCACGAACCGCCGCCCGGGGTCGCCTCCGGCGAGGAGCACCGCGGCGGTGGAGGCGGCCTGGCCGACGCAGACGGTCGAGATGGGCGCGCTGATGAAGCTCATGGTGTCGTAGATGGCCATGAGTGAAGTGAAGGACCCACCAGGCGAGTTGATGTAGATGGAGACTTCGCGTTCGGAGTTCGACGACTCCAGGTGGAGCAACTGCGCGATGACGACATTGGCCACGCCGTCATCGATCTCGGTGCCGAGGAAGATGATCCGCTCCGAGAGGAGCCTGCTGTAGATGTCGTAGGCGCGCTCGCCCTGCGGGGTGCGTTCGACGACGGTCGGAATCGTGTACTGGCTCATGTCCTCAGACCCCCAGTCCCATCCGCGGCTTGGACGCCGCGGGCCGCACATCGGCGAGCGAATCAAGCACGCGGTCGACCATCCCGTACTCCTTGGCCTGCTCGGCGGTGAACCACCGGTCACGGTCACCGTCACGCGAGATGGTCTCCTGCGACTGCCCGGTGTGCTCGGCGGTGATCCGCTCGACGGACTTCTTCGTGAACTCCAGGTTCTCGGCCTGGATCGCGATGTCGGCGGTGGTCCCGCCGATACCGGCGGAGGGCTGGTGCATCATGATCCGCGCGTTGGGCAGCGCGAAACGCTTCCCCGCGGTCCCGACGGTCAGCAGGAACTGCCCCATGCTGGCGGCGAACCCCATGGCAAGGGTCGACACGTCGTTCGGGATCAGCCGCATGGTGTCGTAGATGGCGAGCCCGGCGGTGACGGAACCGCCGGGGCTGTTGATGTAGAGGCTGATGTCGGTGCGCGGGTCCCCGGCGGAGAGCAGCAGCATCTGCGCGCACACGCGGTTCGCCGAGACCTCGTCGACCTGTGTCCCGAGGAAGATGATGCGCTGGTCGAGGAGTTGGGCGGCGAGATGGTCGTCGAAGCGGGTGGCGGGCGTCTCGCCCTCGGAGGCGCGGGGCACGAGGGCGGGGTCCCAGCCATGGCCGAGTGGTGGCATCGTTCGTCCTCCTGACGGTGGGGGCGGCACTCCTGCCGGCCGCGACCCGGTCCCACCACCATCGACGGCCCGCCTGCGGCACGTAAGGGTTCTTGGCCTGTGGCAGATTCGCTGACGGCAGAGGCCTCGGGGAGGCCCACCGCGTGCGGGCCCCCTCGGTCAGTCGAAGCGGATGTGCCTCGCCCCGGTCCACGCGCGGCGCAGGCGGCCGGTCAGGGGGTGGTCCGTGTTCGGGGTCAGCGTCAGATCCGTCGCGGCCGCGATGTGGTCGGCGACCTGGGGGATCGTGAGGTGGTCGGTCCGCAGGTGTTCGGCGAACTCCGGTTCGCGCAGGCGCTCCAGGCACAGGTCGAGCTTGGACACGGCGAAGCTCTCGCGGCGCAGCGGGGCGAGCGGGGCGTCTTTGCCGGCCACCGCGCGCACCGCGTGTCCGAAGCCGCGCTCGCGCAGGCGTCGCAGGACGGTGCGGCGGTCGGCGAGGAGCGCGAAGTGGCGTACGTCGTGCCCGCGTTCACGCAGGCGGCCGACGGTCTCCTGGAAGTACGCGGGCTCCACGACGGTCATCGGCACGATCACCGTCCCGCCGTGCTTCGTGAGGGCCAGGTCAAGGACTTCGTACACCCCTTGCCGCCAGGCCGGCAGATCCTGGAAGTCCCCGCGCAGGGGCGGCGGCATCATGCGGTGCAGCCCGAAACCGACGTGCTCCGGATCGCAGATGACACTGCCGGGAAGCCGTCGCCGGATCTCGTGCGCGGTCTGCGTCTTGCCGCCTCCGAAGGGGCCGTTGATCCACAGAAGCATGCGCAGAGCGTACGAGGTCGGGAGTCCGCCGGGATGGCGGAAGCGGCATAGGCATAGATTCCTCCCTGACCCGCCTGACCCGCCTGACCCGCCTGACCAGGCGAGAAGTGAAGACGTAGGGGGAAATCACATGCGACGACGGGACGTGGGCCGAGCTCTGGCCTGCTGCGCGGCACTGCTGTCCGCCGCCCTTGTCACCGGCTGTACCAGCGGTTCAGAGAAGAGCGAGTCCCCCTCGACGTCCGCCTGGACGTCCCCGTCGACGTCCCCCTCGACCTCCCCCTCAACAGCCCACGACGAGCGCAGGCTTGGCGAGCAGGCCGAGAGGGCTGTGGGTACGGAAACGACCGTCGCCTGCGCCGGAAAGGGAAAGATCACCCTCTCCGTGGGCCCGAAGAAGCCCGTCAGTCAGACCGTGGACTGCGACGGAGTCCCCGTCCTCCACCGCGTCACCGACCCGCCCGGTCGGCTCAGGATCGACACGGAGAGCAGGTCCGGAGCCGCCGGGATGGTGGCCTGGCGCCTCGCCGAGGCCGAGTGATGCGGGCGGTGTGTCACTCCGCCGTGGGTGCCGGAGCGATCCCCGTCGGGCAGGCGCGGCCCCAGTTCGTCTCCGAGGGGCTGTCCAGCTGCAGGCCCGTGCCGCCGATTCCGCAGTAGCCGTCGGGGTTCTTGTCCAAGTACTGCTGGTGATATCCCTCGGCGGGCCAGAACGGGCGGGGAGCCGCCGGGAGGATGGTCGTGGTGATCTCGCCGTGCGCCGCCGACGTGAGCACCTGCTGGTACGCGTCGCGCGACGCCACCGCGGCCGCCTCCTGGTCGGAGGAGTGCGTGTAGATCGCCGAGCGGTACTGCGTGCCCACGTCGTTGCCCTGGCGGAAGCCCTGCGTGGGGTTGTGCGACTCCCAGAAGAGCTTGAGGAGCGCGGCGTACGAGACGCGGCTGGGGTCGAAGACCACGCGGACCACTTCCGCGTGTCCCGTCAGACCCGAGCAGACCTCCTCGTACGAGGGGTTCTCCGTGGACCCGCCCTGGTAGCCGACGTACGTCGTCCAGACGCCCTCCGTCTGCCAGAACTTGCGCTCCGCCCCCCAGAAGCAGCCGAGCCCGAAGTCCGCGATCTCCAGGCCGTCGGGGTACGGGCCCAGGAGGGGGTTGCCGAGGACCGTGTGGCGGGACGGGACCTCGAATTCGGGCGTCGCGCGGCCCTTCAGGGCCTGCTCGGGGGTGGGGAGCTCGGGCGTGCGGCCGAAGAGCATCGGGCTGTCCTCCAGAAACGGTGCGGGCTGTGCGGGCGAGGCGGGCGGTGCGGACGCACGTGCGTACCTACGTTCCTGCGTACGCAGCGGCGGCTACTGGGTCAACGTGTTCTTGGAGAGCCGCATTCCTCGGCCCGCCCGTCTCTCGGTTCTCAGTGCGACAGCGTCGCCGGGCTGCCGCCGTTCGCCTCGTACCCCGCGACCGCGAGCGCGCGGTACACCGCGTAGTCCGCGGCCGGGTCGGAGGACACCGTCCAGGGCAGGGCGCCCACGTGGCCGTCCACGTGGATCAGCTGGTTCATGGCCTCCGCCCAGCGCTCGCTGCGGACCAGGAAGAAGATCAGGAGGTGCCGGACGTGCGCCAGCATCGGGTCGTCCGGGCGGGCGGAGTGCACCGCGTAGAGCGCGCCCTCGACCGCCTTGGTGACGACCTCGCTCTCGTAGAAACCACGGACGAGATTCACCTCGGGCAGGTGCTCGTACACCGCGAAGAGCGGGAGGGCGGAGAGGAGCGAGCCCTTGGGGGCGCGGGCCGCCGCGGCCTCCGCGAAGTCGTGCGCGAGGTCGCGCGAGCCGTGCCACTTCTCGCACCAGTAGTGCAGGGCCGCCAGATGCGCCCCCATGTGCGCGGGCGCGCGGTCCAGGATCTTCAGCCACAGCTGCTCGAACTGCTCGCGGGGGTACGCGAGGCCACGGGTGATGGAGAGCTCGATGATGTACGGGACGGGGTCGCCGGGGGAGAGCAGCGCCGCCTGCGCGCACGCCTCCCTCGCCTCCTCCAGGATGATCCGGAACTCGTCCGTCCCGGACTGCGACGACCGCCAGGCCTGCTGGACCAGGAACTCCGCGTGCACCGCCGCGCCGCCCGCGTCCTTGGGCGCCTCGGCACGCCACACCCGCAGCCACTGCCCGCCGGGCTGGTCGCTGACCCCGCCGGGACGACGCTGCAGCTCCAGGGAAGCCGCACCCGCGAACGCCTGCACACGCTGCCAGCGCACTTCGCCGTGCACCTCCGTGCCCGCGAGCAGCTGCGAGGCCGCCTTCCAGCTCTGCGACTGCTGGACCACGTCAAGGACGTCCAGGAGGTCGTGATCCGGGCCCGGCATGCGGATGTCCAGCTCCTCCTGACGTGCGAAGCCGTAGTTCGCCGGGTCCGCGGCGTCCGGCGAACCGGGGGCGACCTGGCGGATTCCGCCGCGCCTGCGCAGCAGGAACGGGCCCAGAACCGCCCCAATCATGATCACTGCCATCAGCGCCCAGAGAATCTCCATGACACAAGCGAACCAGACGGGTCTGACACTTGGCGAACCCGTCTCGAACTCGTCAGCCCTCTCCGCGTCCAGGACTAGGCTCTGGCCACATGAGTGACACGTTCAGGAGCCAGAGTTTCGAGACCGTCGCGATCCACGCGGGCAACACCGCCGACCCGCTGACCGGCGCGGTCGTCCCGCCGATCTACCAGGTGTCGACGTACAAGCAGGACGGCGTCGGCGGGCTGCGCGGCGGCTACGAATACAGCCGCAGCGCCAACCCCACCCGCACCGCCCTGGAGGAGAACCTGGCCGCGCTGGAGGGCGGCAGCCGCGGGCTCGCCTTCGCGTCGGGCCTCGCAGCCGAGGACTGCCTGCTGCGTACGCTGCTCGCTCCCGGCGACCATGTGGTCATCCCGAACGACGCGTACGGCGGCACGTTCCGGCTCTTCGCGAAGGTCGTCTCGCGGTGGGGCGTCGAGTGGTCGGTCGCCGACACCTCCGACCCGGCGGCGGTGCGGGCCGCGGTGACCGACCGTACGAAGGCGATCTGGGTGGAGACCCCCTCCAACCCGCTGCTCGGCATCACCGACATCGCCGCCGTCGCCCAGGTGGCCAAGGCGGCGGGGGCCCGCCTCGTCGTCGACAACACCTTCGCGAGCCCTTACCTCCAGCAGCCCCTCGCGCTCGGCGCGGACGTCGTCGTGCACTCGCTGACGAAGTACATGGGCGGGCACTCGGACGTCGTGGGCGGCGCGCTGGTCGTCAACGACGCCGAGCTTGGCGAGGAGTTGGCGTACCACCAGAACGCGATGGGCGCGGTCGCCGGGCCCTTCGACGCGTGGCTGGTCCTTCGCGGCATCAAGACGCTGGCCGTCCGGATGGACCGGCACAGCGAGAACGCGACGAAGATCGCCGAGATGCTGACGCGGCACGCGCGCGTGACGCGTGTTCTCTACCCCGGGCTTCCGGACCACCCCGGTCACGAGACCGCGGCCAAGCAGATGAAGGCGTTCGGCGGCATGGTGTCCTTCCAGGTCACCGGGGGCGAGGAGGCTGCGGTCGCCGTCTGCGACCGCGCGAAGCTGTTCACCCTGGGCGAGTCCCTGGGCGGCGTGGAGTCGTTGATCGAGCACCCGGGGCGCATGACGCACGCCTCCGTGGTGGGCTCGGCGCTCGAGGTCCCCGCGGACCTGGTGCGGCTCTCTGTGGGCATCGAGTCCGCGGACGACCTGCTGGCCGACCTGCAGCAGGCACTGGGCTAGGGGGCAGGGCCCGCGCCCCCGGTCACCAGCCCGTCAGCGGTGGAGTCGTCTCCGAAGGCGGCTCCACCCACGGCTGCTCGATCGACGCCCAGACGACGAAGGCGATCGCCGCCACGAGCAGCAGGAGCCACAGCATCCGGCGCAGCGCCCTTCTGCGGCGCAGCATGCGGCCGCCGCGGCGGACGGCTTCCTCGTAGAGCTCGGGCGGGACCGAGGGGGGCGTGCCGTCGTCTAGGAGGTGGCGGACCGCGTTCTCCTTGCGGTCGAACTGGTTCATGACGGGGCCGCCTCCCTCAGGGGACGCGGTGGCGCCGGGCCGCGCGGCGGGTGCAGGACCGTCTCCATCGCGCGGGCGCAGATCGCCCCCACGCGGTCGGCGGGCAGGCCGAGCAGCGCCGCCGTCTGTTCCTCGGCGACGCCCTCGTACAGCCGCAGCACGAGAATCAGCCGCTCCTGGGGCGTGAGCCGGGCCAGGACGCCGCCGTGGCTCCGGTGCCGCCGCCAGGCCCCGCGCGCGAAGCGGATGGCCAGTTGCTGGCGGGTGCGGTCGTAGGGATCCTCGCCGCGCATCCGGTCCCAGGCCGCGTACGAGTGGGCCAGGGACCCGGTCAGCAGGGCACGCGCGCGTGGGTTGGCGTCCGGTGGCTCCGTGGTGAGCAGCGTGGCGGCATGCAGCAGCCGCCCTGCCGCGCCCGCGACGAACGCCTCGAACTCCCGGGCCCGGCGGGCGTTCACCGACGCCTGCCGCTCGCGCACCGCGCCTCCCGCCTGGAGGGGGACCGGCCCCCGGTCTCATATGAGGCCAGGCACACGGCCGAGGTCAAGAGGCATGCGCCCGCGGAGCCTTCGGCCCCAGGACCTCAGGAAGCGGGCGCCTCGGGAGCCGCCTGCGACGTCTGGCGGGCGGAGAGCGCTGAATTGAAGCGCGTGAGGAGCGTGCAGAAGCTTTCGCGCTCCTCCGGGGACCAGTCACCCGTCAACTCGGCCATGAGGTCACGCCGCGACGACCGCACTTCGTTGAGGCGCGCCTCGCCGCGAGGCGACAGCTGGAGCACCACGGCGCGGCCGTCCTCGGGGTGCGATGTGCGCTTGACCAGGCCCGTGTCGACCAGCGGGGCGACCTGCCGGGTGACTGTCGACGAGTCGATGCCCATGCTTGCCGCGAGCGCCTTCACGCCCATCGGCCCCTCCTTGTCGAGGCGGTTGAGCAGCAGGTATGCGGCGCGGTCCATGGAGTTGCGGACCTGTCCTACGCCGCCGAGGCGCGTCTGCTCCGCACGGCGGGCGAACACGGCCACCTGGTGCTGCAGCGTGTCGAGGAGGCCGGGATCGCTGGCGGTCGTCATGTCCGGAGTTGTGGGCATGGCCGGGGGCTCACTTCATGCGAGGGCGATGGGTTGGGGGACAGGGTACGCGGCCGGGACGCGAGGCGTACCAGCGCTGCGCAAACCAGTCTCGGCACGTGGTCACCACAGGAGGACCCTGGTGTGAACTGGGAGACTGGATGTCATGAGCTACCGCACGCCTCACTCCTTGCCGACGGTCACCCTCGACGACGTGCGCGGCGCCCAGAAGATGCTCTCGGGTGTGTCCAGGGTGACGGCGATGGAAGGCAGCAGGCACCTGTCGCAGCTGGTGGGCGCGGCGGTCCACTTCAAGTGCGAGAACCTCCAGCGGACGGGCTCCTTCAAGCTGCGCGGCGCGTACGTACGGATCGCGGGCCTGCTCCCCGAGGAGCGCGCCGCCGGAGTGGTCGCCGCGAGCGCGGGCAACCACGCGCAGGGCGTGGCCCTGGCGTCCTCGCTGCTCGGCGTGCGGTCCACGGTCTTCATGCCGGTGGGCGCCCCGCTGCCCAAGGTCGCGGCGACCCGGGAGTACGGCGCGGAGGTGCGGCTGCACGGTCAGGTGGTCGACGAGACGCTGGCCGCGGCGCAGGAGTACGCGCACGAGACGGGCGCGGTCTTCATCCACCCCTTCGACCACCCCGACATCATCGCGGGGCAGGGCACGGTGGGCCTGGAGATCCTTGAGCAGTGCCCCGAGCTGCGCACCCTGGTCCTCGGCGTCGGCGGCGGAGGGCTCGCCGCGGGCATCGCGGTGGCCGTCAAGACGCTGCGCCCGGACGTCAAGGTGATCGGCGTGCAGGCGGCGGGCTCGGCCGCGTACCCGCCCTCGCTCGCGGCAGGGCACCCGGTGTCGATCGAGAACCCGGCGACGATGGCCGACGGCATCAAGGTCGGGCGCCCCGGCGACGTGCCGTTCCGGATCATCGAGGATCTGCTCGACGACGTGGTCACCGTCTCCGAGGACGAGCTGTCCAGCGCGCTGCTGCTCTGCCTGGAGCGGGCCAAGATGGTCGTCGAGCCCGCGGGCGCGAGCCCCGTCGCGGCGCTCCTGAGCCGGCCGCGGGACTTCGAGGGGCCGGTGGTCGCGCTGCTGTCGGGCGGCAACGTGGACCCGCTCCTGATGCAGCGGATCCTGCGCCACGGCATGGCGGCGGCGGGCCGCTATCTGTCGCTGCGCCTGCGCCTCACGGACCGGCCGGGCGCGCTGGCCACGCTCCTCGGGGTGTTGTCGGTGATAGACGCCAACGTCCTGGACGTGGGCCATGTGCGGACCGATCCGCGCCTCGGACTCACGGAGGTGGAGGTGGAGTTGCACCTGGAGACCAAGGGGCCCGTGCACTGCGCGGAGGTCGGCGCGGCTCTGCGCGAGGCGGGCTACACCGTCATCGGCTGACGGTCGTAGGTCATGCACCGTCGACCATCGGCGATGGTCCGCTCCGGGGGGTGAACTCGGGGCAAATCCCCTTCACGCAACGCCGTTCCCCGCTATTTTGCGTTGTCCACGCCCTTCGCCGACCGTCGTCCACGCTCTTCGCCAACCGTTGTCCACAGCCTTCGCCAACCGTTGTCCACAGGATCAGTCAGCCCCGTTGAGAGACGCGATGCATCGCGATATGGTGTGTCTCGCGTCACGGGTCGCCGAGCGCGTCATACCCGGCAAATCTAATCTTTCCGTAGGAAGTCACCCAAGCCACTGGGAGAACTCACATGCCAGGCGCCATCTACGCCGAAGGCCTCGTGAAGACCTTCGGCGACGTAAGGGCTCTGGACGGCGTCGATCTGGATGTCCCGGAGGGCACCGTGCTCGGCCTCCTCGGGCCGAACGGCGCGGGCAAGACCACGGCGGTGCGCTGCCTGACGACGCTCCTGACGCCGGACAGCGGCCGGGCGGTCGTCGCGGGCGTCGACGTGCTGAAGCATCCGAACGAAGTGCGGCGCTCGATCGGCCTCTCCGGCCAGTTCGCCGCGGTGGACGAGTATCTGACGGGCCGTGAGAACCTCCAAATGGTCGGCCAGCTCTACCAGATGAGGGCCAAGGAGGCGAAGGTGAGGGCGAGCGAGCTGCTCGACCGGTTCAACCTCGCCGACGCCGCGGACCGCCCCTCCAAGACGTATTCGGGAGGCATGCGCCGCCGTCTCGACCTCGCGGCGGCGCTCGTCGTGTCGCCCCCGGTGATGTTCATGGACGAGCCGACCACGGGCCTGGACCCGCGCAACCGCCAGCAGCTCTGGGAGGTCATCCAGGAGCTCGTGTCGGGCGGCACGACCCTGCTGCTCACCACCCAGTACCTCGAAGAGGCCGACCACCTGGCGCACGACATCTGCGTCATCGACCACGGCCGGGTCATCGCGCGCGGCACCTCCGACCAGCTCAAGGCGCAGACCGGCGGCGAGCGCGTCGAGGTCGTGGTGCACGAGCGCGAGCACATCACCCCGGCCGCGGAGGTCCTGGGCGGCCTCGGCAAGGGCGAGGTCGCCGTCGAGAGCCACACCCGCAAGCTCACGGTCCCGGTCTCCGGCGGCGCCAAGCTGCTCGCCGAGGTCATCCGCGAGCTTGACATCCGCGGCGTCGAGATCGACGACATCGGGCTGCGCCGCCCGACCCTGGACGACGTCTTCATCTCGCTGACGGGCCACGTCGCCGAGCTGAAGGACGAGGGGAACGGCGAGTCGGCGGACGACGAGGGCAAGGGCGAGAAGGAGACCGACAAGTGAGCGCTGCATCGGACACTCGACAGCTCCTGGCACCCCGCCCCAAGGGCGGCATCGTCCAGTCGGGCAGGGACTCGCTGGTCGTGGCCCGCAGGAACCTCATCCGCATGACCAGGATCCCCGAGATGATCCTCTTCGGGGTCATCCAGCCGGTGATGTTCGTGGTCCTGTTCACGTACGTCTTCGGTGGTTCCATCAACATCCCGGGCGCCCCCGCGGGCAGCGCGAGCGCGTACAAGGAATTCCTGATGGCGGGCATCTTCGCGCAGACCGTCACGTTCGCCACGGCAGGCGCCGGCGCGGGCATCGCCGACGACATGCACAAGGGCCTGATCGACCGCTTCCGGTCGCTGCCGATGGCGCGGGGCGCCGTGCTGACCGGCCGCACCCTCGCGGATCTGGTGCAGACGGCCGTGACCCTGGCCGTGCTCGCGGTGGTGGCCCTGATCGTCGGCTGGCGCACGCACGAGGGCATCGGCGAGGTGCTCGCGGGCTTCGCCCTGCTCCTCCTCCTCGGCTATGCGTTCACCTGGATCGGCGCACTGATCGGCCTGTCCGTGCGGACCCCCGAGGCGGCGACATCGGGCGGGCTGATCTGGCTGTTTCCGCTGACGTTCATCTCGAACGCGTTCGTGCCGGTCAACGGCATGCCGAAGTTCCTTCAGTACGTCGCCGAATGGAACCCCTTCAGTGCCACGGTGGCGGCGGCCCGCGAGCTGTTCGGCAACACGATCGAGGGTGTACCGAAGTCGGTCACCGGAGCCTGGCCGATGGAGCACCCCGTCTGGGCGTCGCTGATCTGGTCCGTGCTGATCATCCTGGTGTTCCGCACGCTCGCGGTCCGCAAGTACCGCCGGGCGGCCTGAGCCAGGGCCACACGAAAGGCCCCCCGCGCGTGGAGCGCGGGGGGCCTTTCGTGTGGCCGATGTGCGGGCCTCAGGCCTGGTACGGCTTCGCCTCAAGGATCTTGACCGAGGCGAGCTTGCCGTTCGGCAGTTCGTACTGCGCGTCCTCGCCGATCTTCTTGCCGTTCACGCCGCTGCCGAGCGGGGACTGCGGCGAATACGTCTCGATGTCGCTGCTCGCGTACTCGCGCGAGGCGAGCAGGAACGCCAGGGTGTCGTCCTCGTCGCCGTCAAAGGCGATCGTCACGACCATGCCGGGCGCGACCGCGCCGTCCGCGGCCGGCGCCTCGCCGACCTTCGCGTGCTCCAGGAGCTGGGTCAGCTGGCGGACGCGGAGCTCCTGCTTGCCCTGCTCCTCCTTGGCCGCGTGGTACCCGCCGTTCTCGCGCAGGTCGCCCTCCTCACGTGCCGCCGCGATCTTCGTAGCGATCTCGGTGCGCGCGGGACCAGACAGGTACTCCAGCTCGGCCTTGAGCTGGTTGTACGCCTCCTGGGTCAGCCAGGTGACGTTTTCGCTGGTCTGGGTCACAGGTGCTCCTCGTAGGTACTGGGAATACAAAGCATCGCCCTACCCAGAAGGATGTTCCCTAACGGGTGGGCGAAACCACGAGCCTAACAATTCAGGCGCCTGAGGGGGAGGACATAAGCCATCAGAAATACGTCAACGCAGGTGAGAGCCGGTACGCCGGGGGCGTCGGACAGCCGGTGTGACGCAGGGGGCGCGTCGGCGGCGGCCCGCCTCAGTCCGAGTGGCAGCCGAGGAGCTCCGCGCTCGTCCCGCGCGCCTTCGTGCGCAGCGTGAGGACCTTGTCGATCCTGCCCGTGTCCTGGTCGAAGCGGAAGTCCCTGCGGCCCACCTCTTCACCGTCCTCGGCCTGCGAACGCAGGGTGCAGTAGCCGTTCGCGTCCGCGTCCTTGCGCACCTCGAGGTGCACCTCGACCGCGCTGTCCGAGACGACGCCGAACTTGATCACTTCGCCGCTGATCTTCGTGCCGGAGACGTAGTCGTACCCGAACCAGCCGATCATCAGGAGGAAGAGCACACCGAGGACGCCACCGGCGATCTTCAGCTTGTGGTCCGCCCGCTCGTCGGCCGAGCGCGAGTGGCCGTATCGCCCCTCGGGGGCCTTCTCGCTCACGGCGGTCATGATCGTCCTCCAGGAAAGGGGATGCCGGAATTTTCCGCCCCCCGGTTCCGTCACTATAGAAGCCGCCCATTGCGCCATATTGACCAGGGCGCCAGATGACTGAGGATCGAGTCTTGACTGAGCAGCTGCGACTGATGGCCGTGCACGCCCACCCCGACGACGAGTCGTCGAAGGGCGCGGCCACCATGGCCAAGTACGTGTCCGAGGGGGTGGACGTGCATGTCGTGACCTGCACGGGCGGGGAGCGCGGGGACATCCTCAACCCCAAGCTCCAGGGGGACAAGTACATCGAGGAGAACATCCACGAGGTGCGCAGGAAGGAGATGGACGAGGCGCGCGAGATCCTCGGCGTCAAGCAGGACTGGCTCGGCTTCGTCGATTCGGGTCTGCCCGAGGGCGACCCGCTGCCGCCGCTGCCCGAGGGCTGCTTCGCCCTCGAGGACGTCGACAAGGCGGCCGGTGAGCTGGTCCGGCAGATCCGCTCCTTCCGTCCGCAGGTCATCACGACGTACGACGAGAACGGCGGCTATCCGCACCCCGACCACATCATGACCCACAAGATCTCGATGGTGGCCTTCGACGGCGCGGCGGACGCCGAGAAGTACCCCGAGAGCGAGTACGGGCCCGTCTACCAGCCGCAGAAGCTCTACTACAACCAGGGCTTCAACCGGCCGCGCACCGAGGCGCTGCACCAGGCCATGCTCGACAAGGGCATGGAGTCGCCCTACGGGGACTGGCTCAAGCGCTGGGACGAGTTCGAGCGGGTCGAGCGCACGCTGACCACGCATGTTCCCTGCGCCGACTTCTACGAGGTCCGCGACCGGGCGCTGATCGCGCACGCCACGCAGATCGACCCCGAGGGCGGCTGGTTCCGGGTGCCGATGGAGCTCCAGAAGGAGGTCTGGCCCACGGAGGAGTACGAGCTCGCGAAGTCGCTCGTCGATACATCCCTCCCCGAGGACGACCTCTTTGCGGGCATCCGCGACAATGCCTAGCGTGAACGCACATCTGGCAATGACGCATCTCGTCCCTCTCGCCAAAGAGGTCGACGATGACAAGGTGACTCCGGGTGTTCTCGGCTTCATCGTCTTCGCGGTGATGGCTCTCGCCGTCTGGGGTCTGATGAAGTCGATGAACAAGCACATGCGGAAGGTCGACTTCAAGGAGCCCGCGGAGACCTCGGAGTCCCCGGAGACCTCGGAGTCCCCGGAGTCCTCATCCGGTGAGGCGAAGCCCGCCGGGGCCGAGGCCACCAAGGGCTAGCCCGCCTTCGCCACCGTCACTCCCATCACCTCGCGGGAGTGACGGTTCGGCACCATGCCCAGGCGCCAGGCCTGCCAGCCGGCCTCCAGATCGGCGCCGCGCTCCATGAGCAGGGCGTACGCCTCCATGTAGTCGTCCAGCTTGCCGTCGCGCGTCGGGTGTCCGGCGCGGGCCAGCTGGCTGAGCTCCTCCTGGGCGACGGCGGTGCCGATCTCCCAGCCGCCGGGCGACGCGTACGGCAGCAGGGTGCAGCGCAGGAAGCGGGCCCAGTCCTCGCCACGGCGGTCCCCGTACGAGGCGAACAGCGCGGCGGCCTCGTCGCACAGGGCGAGCGCCTGCTGGCCGCGGGTGTTGCCCGCGTCCACGACCGCGAGCTCCAGGCACGTCCAGGCCTCGCCGTGCGCGACGCCGATGCGCTGGAAGTCGGCGCGGGCGTCCACCAGGAGCTGGCGGGCGAAGCCGGAGTTGCGCAGCGAGCCCGTCTGGGCGGCGCGCTGGTCGCGGGTCACCCGTGCCGAGTGGTGCCGCGCGCAGGCCAGGCCGTACACGTCCCGCATCCGCGAGAACATCGTCCGCGAGCGCTCCAGCTCACGCACCGCCTGGTCCAGGCTGCCCGCCTCCTCCAGGGCCTGCCCCAGGTAGTAGGCGCTCCACGCCTCGCCGCGCGCGTCCTCGTTGTCGCGGTGCCGGGACACCGCCTGCCGCAGCCCGTCGACCGCCGCCGACGCGTCGCCGTCCACCAGGCGGGCCCGCGCCAGCTGCGTCAGGGCCCAGGCCTCGCCGCGGCCGTCGCGCGTGCGCCCGTACAGGTCGAGGGCGCCCCGCAGCTGCTCCTCCGCGCGCGGTACGTCGCCCATGCGCAGGCAGAGCTGGCCGAGCTGGAAGTGCGCCCATGCCTCGCCGTGCAGGGAGTCGTTCTCGCGGTGCAGGGTGAGCGAGGCCTCCAGGAGCCGCAGCGCCTCGTTGAGGTTGGAGCGGTCACGCTCCACCGCAGCGAGTGCGTGCATCGTCCAGGCGCGGTCACCGGCGAGCTCGTCGGCCACCTGCAGTTCGAGGGCCTCGTGCAGCCGGGCCGACGCCTCCGTCAGATTGCCCTGGTGGTGCAGCGTGATCCCCAGCGAGCACAGGGCGAGGGCGGCGCCCGCGTCCTGGTGCGCCTCCATGTACAGGTCCACGACCGACGTCAGGGTCGTGCGCGCCTGGTCGAGCTCGCCGAGCTGACGGGACGCGATGCCGGTGCGCCACTGCACGCTCCGTACGAGCAGACCCTGGTCGACGGCCTGCGTCAGTTCGCTGATCTCGCCCAGGCGGTAGAGGTCGCCGCGCAGCAGGCAGTAGTCGCACAGCGCGCCCAGGAGGTTGAGCACCGCCTCCTGGTCCACGCCCTCCGCGTGCCGCAGCGTCGCGGTGATGAAGCTCGACTCGTCGTCGAGCCAGCGCAGGGCGGCTTCGAGCGAGGAGAAGCCGTGCCGGTCGAACTGGCCGGCCCGCGTCGACATCTTGCCGTCGACCAGGCGGATCACCGATCCGGCGAGCTCGCTGTAGCTGACGATGAGACGTTCCTGCGCGGCCGTGCGCTCGGCGGGCTCCTCCTCGTCGATGAGCCGGGCGAGGGCGAAGGCGCGTACGAGATCGTGCAGGCGGTAGCGGCTGCCGCGGACGTGGTCGACGAGGCCCGCGCGTGAGAGCGCGGAGAGCTGGCGGGTCGCTTCCTGCTCGTCGGCGCCGAGCAGGGCGGCGGCGGCCGCCGCCCCCAGGGACGCGCGGCCGGCGAGCGCGAGTCTGCGCAGGAGGCGCCGGGCGGGCTCGGTCTGGTCGGTGTAGCGCAGCCACAGGACACGTTCGACGGGCGCGACCCTCTCGGAGGGGCCGTACGCGGAGAGGTCGGATGCGAGCCGGCGTGTCGTGCGCGCGCCGATCGAGGACCCGGCGACACGCAGGGCGAGCGGCAGGCCGCCGCACAACGTCCGCACGGCGTCGGCGGATTCGGCGTCGTAGGGCCCGGAGGCATCCTCCGCGGCCGCCCGCAACAGCTCCTCCGAACCCGCCGCGTCCAGCGGCTCCACCGGCAGCTGGTGCACCCAGGCGGCGAGGTCGGCGGGCAGCTCGACGGGCGCCCGCGAGGTGACGAGGACGAGGCTGTCGGAGCGCTCGGGCACCAGGACGCGGACCTGCTCCGGGTCGCTCGCGTCGTCGAGCACGACGGTCACCGCGAGGCCGGTCAGATACTGGTGGTAGAGCTCGCTGAGCCGCTTGACCTGCTGCTCCTGGGTGGAACGCTCGCGGAAGAGCAACTGCTCGCGCGGGGCGCCCAATCGATTCAGCAGATGCAGGAGCGCGTCCCGCGTGGACAGCGGCTGGGAGCTCTCGCCCCGCAGGTCGACGACGCACGCGCCGCGGAACTGGTCCCGCAGATCGTGCGCCGCGCGGACGGCGAGCGAGGAGCGCCCGGAGCCGGGAGCGCCGTGCAGCACGACGACGGTGGGCCGGGTCTCGGTGCTGGCCCGCGCGGCGTGCACCCACTGGGCGACGCGGGCGAGCTCGGCACGGCGCCCGGCGAACGCCCCTTCGAGTTCGGGAAGTTGGGCGAAGGACTGCTCAAGTACGGTGCGCCTGCGCGCGGCCGCGCTCTTGTCCGTGCCCCGCAGCTGGGGCGAGGCCTTCTTCTTGCCGGAGGAGGCCTGAAGCACCCGCTGCTGTTCGATGAAGGGCCGGATGCCCCGCACCTCAAGGGCCGTCAGCCACTGCAGCCGCAGCTGCTCGGGCCCGCCGGGCTGGCTGATCGCACCGGCGCGGCGGCTGGCCGCGGGCACATGGTGGGCGGTGACCTTCACCACGGTGGTGGCCGCACCGACGACGCCGACGGCGGCGCCCGCGCTCAGGGCGGTCGAGACCCCGGTCCCCAGCACCAGGTCGGCGAGACAAGCACCCACGGCCGCAACGGCGGCCACGAGCAGGGGAGTTCCCGCCCCCTCCCTGGCATACCGCTGCCCGAAGGAGAGCTGCCCGGCCGCCGCCTCGTCGACGGCCTGCGTATAGGCCGCGTACTCCTCGCCGGCGGTCTGCCCCATGGCATCCAGCGCACTCCGGGCCCGGGAGAGCAGCACACCCCCGTCGATCCGCCCACCGGAGCGCCGCACCTCTTCTTCCACCGCCCGCACCAACAGCCGCTCGGCTTCGGCCCGATGGCTGTCCCGCATATGGGTCCCCCTCCGAGAGCAATAGTTGCCTGTGGTCACAAGTGTCCTGCGTACGGGGCTCCGGCGCGAGGGAGTCCGCGGATCACGTGGAAGCATCCGCAGGCCGCGGCTCGCCGCGAACCCGTGGCACCTGCGCGGCGCCCTTCCACGTGCGCGAGGATGGAGGGCATGCCGAACCGACTGGCCCATGAGACGTCCCCCTACCTTCTTCAGCACGCCGACAACCCCGTCGACTGGTGGCCCTGGTCGGCGGAGGCCTTCGCGCAGGCGCGGGAGCGAGGCGTCCCTGTGCTGCTCAGCGTGGGGTACAGCAGTTGCCACTGGTGTCACGTCATGGCGCACGAGTCCTTCGAGGACGCGGAGACCGCCGCCTTCCTGAACGCGCACTTCGTCAACGTCAAGGTCGACCGCGAGGAGCGGCCCGACATCGACGCCGTCTACATGGAGGCCGTGCAGGCCGCCACGGGGCAGGGCGGCTGGCCCATGACGGTCTTCCTGACGCCCGACGCCGAGCCCTTCTACTTCGGCACGTACTTCCCGCCCGAGCCCCGGCACGGCATGCCCTCCTTCCAGCAGGTGGCCGACGGGGTGCGGCGCGCCTGGACGGACCGGCGCGACGAGGTCGCCGAGGTCGCCGGGAAGATCGTGCGCGACCTCGCCGAACGCCAGCTGGCGTTCGGCTCCGACGAACTGCCCGGCGAGGACGAGCTCGCGCAGGCACTGCTCGGCCTGACGCGGGACTACGACGCGTCGCGGGGCGGTTTCGGGGGCGCGCCCAAGTTCCCGCCGTCCATGGTCGTCGAGTTCCTGCTGCGGCACTACGCCCGCACCGGCTCGGAGGGCGCCCTCCAGATGGCGTCCGACACCTGCGAGCAGATGGCGCGCGGCGGGATCTACGACCAGCTGGGCGGCGGGTTCGCGCGCTACTCCGTGGACCGGGAGTGGACCGTGCCCCACTTCGAGAAGATGCTGTACGACAACGCGCTGCTCTGCCGGGTGTACGCACACCTGTGGCGGGCCACGGGCTCCGACCTCGCACGGCGTGTCGCCCTGGAAACCGCCGACTTCATGGTGCGCGAACTGCGCACGAACGAGGGCGGGTTCTCCTCGGCGCTCGACGCGGACAGCGAGGACGCCACGAGCGGCAAGCACGTCGAGGGCGCGTACTACGTGTGGACGCCCGAGCAGCTGCGCGAGGTGCTCGGCGACGCGGACGCCGAGATCGCCGCCGCGTACTTCGGGGTGACGGAGGAAGGCACTTTCGAGGAGGGCGCCTCGGTCCTCCTGCTCCCGGAGGGCGGGGCCGGGGAAGCGGACGCAGAGCGGCTCGCCTCCATCCGGCAGCGGCTGCTCGCCGCGCGCTCGCGGAGGCCCGCGCCCGGCCGTGACGACAAGGTCGTCGCCGCCTGGAACGGTCTCGCCGTCGCCGCGCTCGCGGAGGTGGGGGCGTACTTCGAGCGGCCGGACCTGGTGGCGGCAGCGGTGGGCGCGGGCGACCTGCTCGTGCGGCTGCACATGGACGACAGGGCGCGACTCTCCCGTACGTCCAGGGACGGCCAAGTGGGCGCCAACGCAGGCGTGTTGGAGGACTACGCCGACGTCGCCGAGGGATTCCTCGCGCTGGCCTCCGTGACGGGGGAGGGCGTGTGGCTGGAGTTCGCGGGATTCCTGCTCGACCACGTGCTCGCCCAGTTCGTGGACGCGGAGTCCGGGGCGCTGTACGACACGGCCGCGGACGCGGAGCAGCTGATCCGACGGCCGCAGGATCCCACCGACAACGCGGTGCCGTCCGGCTGGACGGCGGCCGCGGGGGCGTTGCTCTCGTACGCGGCGCAGACCGGCGCCGAGCCGCATCGGCTCGCCGCGGAGCGGGCGTTGGGGGTGGTGAAGGGGCTCGCGCCTCGGGCGCCGCGGTTCATCGGGCACGGTCTCGCGGTGGCCGAGGCCGCGCTCGACGGTCCCCGTGAGGTCGCGGTGATCGGCTCGGTCGGTGGGGAACTGCACCGCGCCGCGCTCCTGTCGACGGCGCCGGGGGCCGTGGTCGCCGTCGGCCCCGCGGGCGACGCGGAGCTTCCGCTGCTCGCGGGCAGGGGCCTGGTGGACGGTCTTCCGGCGGCTTACGTCTGCCGGCGGTTCGTCTGCGACGCGCCCACCACTGACGTGGGGGAGCTGGCGGCGAAGCTGTCGGGCTGAGGGCTCTGGCGCGGGGGCCTTGGCCGCCGTCATCACCGGCTGCGCCGAGTGCGTCCTCAAGGGCCGGACGGGCTGATGGGTTCAGCCCCTCCGGCGTTTGAGGAGCGGGGTCCGGGGCGGAGCCCCAGGCAGGTCCGGGGCGCAGGCACGGTCTTCGGGAAGGGGCGGGGGCGGGGAGAATTCCTGCACCGCCCGCGCCACGATCCCCTCCAGCCGATCATGATGCGCCCCCCGCCAGTACACCCGCCCGCACTCCCCGCACTCCGCGAACACGTCGTACGTCCCCCGCGTCCCGCCCTCCAGGCGCTCCGCCACATCCTCCTTGCTCGCCGCCCTCAGTGAGCCGTTGCACGCGGTGCAGCGAGTCCAAGGGCGCAGGGCGGGCGCGAACCGGCCAAGGACATCCCGGAGTTGCTCCTCCGGCGAGTCGCTGTAGACGAACGCCCCGGCCCACAGCTCCCGCCGCCGCAACAGACCCCGGTCCCGGCTGAGCAGCACCCGCCGCTCGGCCGCCGAGCGCGTGGCCAGGGCGGGGTCGCCGATGTCCGTGCTCTCGTACGCCGCGTCGACGCCCAGGAGGCGCAACCGCCGGGCCAGCGTGCCGAGATGGACGTCCAGGAGGAAGCGCAGGGGTGCGTCGGGGAGAGGCTGGGGGCGGGGGACGGCGCGGACCTCCACCGACTCGTCCGCCGACGGGACGTGCGAGACCGGGACCTCGGCGCCGTCCACGACGAGCGAGCCGACCTCCGTCAGCGGCACCCCGAGCGACTCGACGACGTGCCCGAGCGTGGATGCCCCGTCCGTAACGGCCTTGGTGGGGCCGCCCCTTCGCTCGTGCGCGACGAAGAGTCCCAGCTCGGGGGCGAAGGCGATGAGGATCTCCGGACCGTTCATGCGGTCAGGATGGCATGGGGCACCCGCGGACGGCCGACGATTTACGGCGCCCCGTGTCCGGAGGCGAAACCGGCGGCCAGCATGTCCATCGTGCGGCCCACCAGCTCGCCCAGGTCGTCCTCGTGGCCGTGCTCCGCCCAGTAGGCCGCCGTCTCCGTCAGCGCGCCGATCAGGCCCATCGAGAACACCCGGACCTCCAGCTCACCCGGGTCGCGGCCGGTGCGTTCCGCGATGACGCGGCAGAGCATCCGGCCGGTGACCGACATGCTCTCCAGCATCCGGGAGCGCACGGCGGGGACCTCGATCATCAGGCGGGTGCGCAGGCGCGAGACCTCCGGCTCCTCGGTGAACCCGAGACCCACCGCCCTGCGCAGCACGTGCCGCAGGGACTCCACGATCGGCTCGTCCGCGGGGCGCGCCCGCAGCTCCTCCTCGAGCAGCGGGTCGTACTCGTCGGTGAGGACGATGTCTTCCTTGGTCGGGAAGTACCGGAAGACGGTCGACGGCGACACCTCGGCGGCCTCGGCGATCTGCTCGACCGTCGTCGCGTCGTATCCCTGCTCGTTGATCAGCCGGTACGTGGCCTCACGGATGGCGATGCGGGTCTTCAGCTTCTTCCGTTCGCGCAGCCCGAGCTGTCCCAGCTGGGGCCCGTGCGCGGAAGCGGTGGTACGTGCGGCCGTCATGGCGCTCATTGTCGGGCATCCGTCGCCTGCCGTGCCATGTCGGCGGTGTCCGGCGGCGCGGGAGCCGCCTTCGGCAGCAGCGCCGCGACCAGCAGCGCTGTCACCAGCGCTGCGATCCCGCTGACGAGAAGGACCATCGCCATGCCGTCGATGTACGCCTCGTCGGCGGATCCCGCGAGCTTCGAGGCGCCCAGCCGGTCGGCCACCGCGTGGGCGGCCACCACCGAGTCGCCCGCGGCGTCCGCCGCCGCGTCCGGGATCCCGCCGGTGTCGATGCGGTCGACGTACACGCTGGAGAGCAGGGAGCCGAGGAGCGCGATACCGATGGCGCTGCCCACCTGGCGCACGGTCATCAGGAGACCCGTGCCCGATCCCGCACGCTCCACGGGCAGCGCGCCGAGGGCCGAGTCCATGGACGGCACGACGGCGAAGCCGAAGCCGAGTCCCGCGATGGTGAGCCACAGCGCGGTGAAGCCGTAGCCGGACTCGACCGTCGTACGGCTGCCGAGGATCGCGGCGAAGGCGAGTACGACGAGCCCGCAGCTGATCACCGCACGCGGGCCGAAGCGGCGTACGACGGGCTCCGCGCCCTTCGCCGCGACGAGGAGACCGCCCATCATCGGCAGCATCCGCACGCCCGTGCCGAAGGCGTCGTGCCCGAGGACCGCCTGCAGATACTGCGGGAGCACGAACATCAGGCCCGACAGGACGAACATGACGAGTGTCGCCGCGAGCGTGTTGAGCAGGAAGCCGCGGTTGCGCAGCAGCGACATGTCGAGCATCGGGCGCGGCATGGTGCGTTCCCGCAGGACGAGCGCGGTGATCAGGACGGCAGCGCCGCCGAACATCCCGAGGACCAGCGGATCGCCCCAGCCGCGTACGGGCGCCTCGATGATCCCGTAGATGAGCGCGCCGAGCCCGGCCGCCGTGAGCGCCGTGGAGGCGACGTCCACCTTGGGGGACGACGGGTCGGTCGTCTCCGGGAGCAGGAAGACGCAGGCCGTGATGCCGATCGCGACCATCGGGACGTTGATCAGGAAGATCGAGCCCCACCAGAAGTGGTCGAGGAGCCAGCCGCCGACGATCGGTCCGAGCGGTGCGCCGAGCGCGGAGGCCGCCGAGACGATGCCGATGGCCTTGGTCCGCTCGCCGGGGGCGAAGAGCGCGGGCAGCACGGCCAGGGCGAGGGGCATGACGAGCGCGCCGCCCATGCCCATGACCGCCCGTGCCACGACGACCAGCGCGACGGAGTCGACGAGGGTGCCGATCAACGAGCCCACCAGGAAGATCCCGAGCCCGGTGATCAGCATCCTGCGGCGCCCGAACCGGTCGCCGAGCAGTCCGGCCGGAAGCATCAGGGCCGCGAAGACGACGATGTACGCGTCCGCCATCCACTGTTGCTCGCCCGTGCTCGCGTCCAGCTGCCCGGCCATCGTCGGCAGGGCGACGTTGAGGATCGTCATGTCGAAACCGAGCACGAGCATGCTCGCGACCAGGGCGGCGAGCGCCCACCAGCGGCGGGGGTCCTGCCGGTGCACGGCAGGCGAGCTTATGACAGCGGCCATGAAATGAGAGTAACTGTCAAAAGGTAGTCACCGTCAAGTGGTGCGGCCGTCCGTGTGTCCGCGCGCGCCGTTCGCACGCAAATGGCCGCGGCTCGAAAGCCGCGGCCATGAAAGGGGGAAGGGGTGGGGTGGTGGCTCCCCGTGCCGGTTATCCGTGCTGGTACGCCACCAGCGAGATGCCCACGTAGTGCACCGTGAACGCGGCCAGCGTCAGGGAGTGGAAGACCTCATGGAAGCCGAAGAAGCGCGGGGAGGGGTTGGGTCGCTTGATTCCGTAGATCACGCCGCCCGCGCTGTAGAGCAGTCCGCCCGCGATCACGCAGACCAGGACCGCGATGCCGCCCGTCCGCAGGAAGTCGGGCAGGTAGAAGACGGCCGCCCAGCCCATCGCGATGTAACAGGGGGTGTAGAGCCAGCGCGGCGCGCCGACCCAGAAGACCCGGAAGAGGATGCCGGCCACCGCCGCGCCCCAGACGCCCCACAGGAGCCACTGCCCCTTGGATTCGGGCAGGAGCAGCATCGTCAGCGGGGTGTACGTGCCCGCGATGATCAGGAAGATGTTGGCGTGGTCGAGTCTGCGCAGCACGCCGTCCGCGCGTGGACTCCAGGTGCCCCGGTGGTAGATCGCGCTCACGCCGAAGAGCAGGCAGGCCGTCAGGACGTAGATGCCGACGGCGATCCGCCCGCGCGTGGAGTCCGTGAGCGCCGTGAGCACGATGCCGGAGACGAGCACCGCGGGGAACATGCCCGCGTGCAGCCAGCCGCGCATCATCGGCTTCACTTCCGCGAGCTCTGGAAGCGGCGAGGTGGTTGGCGCGGACGAACCGGGGCTTGTGGCCGAGGGGTTCGTGATCGCGTCGGGGACGGGAGCGGTCATGAGCGGAATCGTACCTACGCAACCGTAAGTTAGGCATCAGTCATGGGTGAACCGTGGCGCACAAGTGGCGATGCTCACGGTCATACCCGAGCGTACAAGTGACGGATTCGCGTACGGGAGGCCGCCCGAGCGAGTGGCGATGCTCACGCCGCTCATGTGGGAGGCCCTCTGGACATATGCGCAGAAGCGTCGGATGATCAAATGAGTGCGGTCGGCACCGGATGAGCGCCAGAGGGATCAACACGTGAAGCGTCCGGGTCGCAGCCCCCACGGGGCAACAAACCTATAAACCCCTCGTATAGGAGCAATCGTGGCGCGCGACATCGCGGCTCCCCTTCTCTCTGAGCCCCTGGGCACCGTTCCCACCAACCACCAGGACCTCGTCTCCTGGGTGAGCGAGATCGCCGAACTGACGCAGCCGGACAGCGTGGTCTGGTGTGACGGATCCGAGGCCGAGTACGAGCGCCTGTGCGAGGAGCTCGTCACCAAGGGAACCTTCAAGAAGCTCGACCCGATCAAGCGCCCGAACTCGTACTACGCGGCCTCCGACCCGACCGACGTCGCGCGCGTCGAGGACCGCACTTTCATCTGCTCCGAGAAGGAAGAGGACGCGGGCCCGACCAACCACTGGAAGGCACCCGCCGAGATGCGGGAGATCTTCACGGGCGAGAAGGGCGTCTTCCGCGGCTCGATGCGCGGCCGCACGATGTACGTCGTGCCCTTCTGCATGGGCCCGGTCGGCTCGCCGCTCTCCGCCATCGGCGTCGAGATCACCGACTCCGCGTACGTCGCCGTCTCCATGCGCACCATGACCCGCATGGGCCAGGCGGTCCTTGACGAGCTCGGCGACGACGGCTTCTTCGTCAAGGCCGTCCACACGCTCGGCGCCCCGCTTGAGGCGGGCGAGGCCGACGTGCCGTGGCCCTGCAACTCCACCAAGTACATCTCGCACTTCCCCGAGGACCGCGAGATCTGGTCGTACGGCTCGGGATACGGCGGCAACGCCCTGCTCGGCAAGAAGTGCTACGCCCTGCGCATCGCCTCCGTCATGGCGCGCGACGAGGGCTGGCTGGCCGAACACATGCTGATCCTCAAGCTCACGCCCCCGCAGGGCGAGAGCAAGTACGTCGCTGCGGCCTTCCCGTCCGCCTGCGGCAAGACCAACCTCGCCATGCTGGAGCCGACGGTCCGCGGCTGGACGGTCGAGACCATCGGTGACGACATCGCCTGGATGCGCTTCGGCGAGGACGGCCGGCTCTACGCGATCAACCCCGAGGCCGGCTTCTTCGGCGTCGCGCCCGGCACCGGCGAGCACACCAACGCCAACGCCATGAAGACGCTGTGGGGCAACTCGGTCTTCACGAACGTCGCGCTCACCGACGACAACGACGTCTGGTGGGAGGGCATGACGGAGGAGACTCCCGCCCACCTCACCGACTGGAAGGGCAACGACTGGACCCCCGAGTCGGGCGTCCCTGCCGCGCACCCGAACGCCCGCTTCACCACGCCCGCCTCGCAGTGCCCGATCATCGCGCCCGAGTGGGAGGACCCCAAGGGCGTGCCGATCTCGGCGATCCTCTTCGGTGGCCGTCGCGCCAGCGCGGTGCCGCTGGTGACGGAGTCCTTCAACTGGCAGCACGGCGTCTTCCTCGGTGCGAACGTCGCGTCCGAGAAGACGGCGGCGGCCGAGGGCAAGGTCGGCGAGCTGCGCCGCGACCCGTTCGCCATGCTGCCGTTCTGCGGCTACAACATGGGCGACTACATGGCCCACTGGGTCAAGGTCGGCGCGGACAAGCCCGACCAGTCGAAGCTCCCGAAGATCTACTACGTGAACTGGTTCCGCAAGAACGCGGAGGGCAAGTTCGTGTGGCCCGGCTTCGGTGAGAACTCCCGCGTCCTGAAGTGGATCGTGGACCGCCTCGACGGCAAGGCCGAGGGTGTCGAGACCCCCATCGGCATCCTGCCGACGGCCGACTCGCTGGACACGGAGGGCCTCGAACTGCCCGCCTCCGACCTGGAGTTCCTGCTCACGGTCGACAAGGAGGTCTGGCGCGACGAGGCCTCGCTGATCCCCGAGCACCTGAACACCTTCGGCGATCACACGCCCAAGGAGCTGTGGGACGAGTACCGCGCCCTGGTGCAGCGTCTCGGCTGACGGTCCGCGCATTCCGGAAGGGCCCCGCACAACGGCGTGCGGGGCCCTTCCGCATGTGCCTCCGCCTACCCTTCCGCGGGTGCGGAGTGGGCGCGTCCGCAGGTGAGGAGGGCGCCCGTCCGTTTACATCCGCATATTGGGTACCTTGCCTTCACATGGTCCCCACATGTTTCAATGGCCCCACACGGTGGCCCGCCGATCAACGCGGGCCGCCAACAGAGCCTGTGGGGGGCCAAGTTGAAGAACTCTCAGCGGTTAAGACGTGTCACGGGCATCGCCCTCGCCGCGGCGCTCGGCTCGGCGGGACTCGTCGCCGTCGGCGCGCCCGCCGCGTACGCCGCCACTCCCTCGGACGAGGTGGCGAAGCTGCCGATCTCCTCGTTCGGTGCAATGGTCGTCGACTCCGCGCACGAGCGCGTCTACGTCTCCGACGGCAGCAAGGCCAGCGGGTCGAGCCAGGTCCACGTCTACAACTTCCAGGGCCAGAAGGTGGGTTCGCTCCCCACCGACAAGACCGTCTCCGGCATGGCGCTCAGCGCGGACGGCGCGACGCTGCACGTGTCGCAGACGGACCGGATCCTGACCTTCGACACGGCGACGCAGACCAGGAGCGGCGCCAAGTTCACCTCGTACAACGTCAATTGCGGCCGTGAGGTGGCCGTGGCGGGCGGAAAGACGTGGTTCACGGAGACGCCGTACACCGACTCGTACTGCGACCGGGCCGAGAACAACACGACGCTCAACATGGTCGGCGACACCTACCCCGTCAGCACCGGCTGGGACACCCTGGGCCGGATGAGGCTTGAGGCGGGCCCCGAGGCGCCCGACCGGCTCGTCATGGGGCAGGCGGGCGCGGGAACCGACCAGAACCCCTTCCTGACCACGTTCGACGCGAGCGGCGACACCCTGGTGCGAGGTCCCCAGCGGCGCTTCGCGGACGTCGAAGGCAAGGGCGCGCTCGACCTGAAGGACATCGCGCAGAGCGCCGACGGCAAGCGGATCGCCGTCGCGGACGCGGCGTACGGCACCCGGCTGCTCGACGCCGGTGACCTGACGGACGCCCCGACCGCATACCGGCCGCTGCCCGAGGGCGCGAAGGCGTCGGCGGTGGCGTTCAGCGGGGACGGCAAGTACGTGGCGCGGGGCGCCGCCGCCTCCGGCAGCGTGCCCGACCTGCTGATCCAGCCCGCCGACCCGGCGGACGGCGCCACGCCGCTCGAGTTCGCCTTCGAGAGCGAGCTCGACGGCGCGCGGGTCGTGCCGCAGGGGCTCGGCTGGGCCAAGGACGGCTCGCGGCTCTTCGCCGTGACCGCCAGCGGTTCCCAGCACTGGCTGCACGTCATCAAGCCGCCGGCCGCGCAGTACGACTCCCGCTTCACGGGCGCGCTGAGCACCACGCCGTCGAAGCCCGTCGTCGGTGAGCCGCTCGGCATCCGCGGCAAGCTGGAACTCGACGGGCCCGCACCCGCCGAACCGGTGAAGGTCGCCGCGGTCCGCAAGGACGCGGACGGCACGCAGGAGGTGGCCGACGCCAAGGTCGCGGCGGACGGCAGCTTCACCGTCCTCGACGTGCCGGACAGGCTGGGCGAGGCGACGTACACGCTGCGGTTCCTCGGCGATGTCACGCACCGCCCCGCCGAGGACGTCACGGTCACCGTGGACGTCGCGAAGGCGGCGACGGCGATCGAGCTGACGGCTCCCGCGGAGGCGACCCGCGCGGGCGGCGTCGAGATCACCGGCAAGCTGACCGGGCAGGGGCGTGCGCTGCCGTCCGGGATCGCCCTGAAGGTGACGCGGACCGACAGGTTCGGCACCACGGGTGAGCTGACGTCGGCCTCGGTGGCGGCGGACGGCACGTTCCGGATCAAGGACCTGCCGAACAAGAGGGGCAGGACGGTCTACGCGGTGAGCTACGAGGGCGATGCCCTGCACGGCGGATCGTCCGCCCAGGCCACGGTGAAGATCACCGGCTAGGCGAGCGAAACCCCCGGCTGCCGCCAGGGGTGTGGCACCCGGTCCGTGGCCTCCCCGGCCGCGGACCGGGGCCGTCAGTGGGCGCCCACCAGCCGGGCCGCGCCTTCGTGCGCGTCCATGCGCCGCGCGGCGAGGATCGCCGCCGCGGTGTCGGCGCGGGACGCCGCCACCACCAGGGCGCGGCCCGCGAGGGCGTGGGCGCGCTGGTGCAGGGCGGTGAGGTGCGGTTCGTGGATCGCGGTCACCACGGCCGAGCGGACGGGCGTGAGGCCTCCGCGCAGCCGGGCCACCTCGGACGCCAGCTGCTCGGCGGCGTCGTCGAGGTCGGCGGTGGGCGCGAGGGCGCGCAGCTCGTCCGTGACGGCGAGGAGCGCGGCCAGATGCGCGGCGAGCTGGATGTCCAGCTCCTCCTCGCGGGAGCGATGCGGGAAGTCGCCCGGGTCGGCCATGGCATGGACCGACTTCGTGCGGATCGGCTCGTACATGGGATGGCCTCCTGGCGGGTAGCTTGAAAGCCATCCTACATTGGATTCAGTCTAAAGTTGAGCCGGGGCTGATTCCGGGGGCTACGTCTGGCTGTAGCCGTCCAGGAAGTTCCCGATTCGGGTGACGGCCTCGGTCAGATCCGTCGTCGTCGGCAGCGTGACCACCCGGAAGTGATCGGGCTCGGGCCAGTTGAACCCGGTGCCGTGGACGACCATGATCTTCTCGGCGCGGAGCAGGTCGAGCACCATCTGGCGGTCGTCCTTGATCTTGAAGACCTTCGGGTCGAGCCGCGGGAAGAGGTAGAGCGACCCCTTGGGCTTCACGCAGCTCACGCCGGGGATCTGCGTGAGCAGGTCGTACGCGGTGTCGCGCTGCTCCACGAGGCGCCCGCCCGGCAGGACGAGGTCGTTGATGGTCTGCCGCCCGCTGAGCGCGGCGACCACGCCGTGCTGGCCGGGCATGTTCGCGCACAGGCGCATGTTCGCGAGGATCGTCAGGCCCTCGATGTACGAGGACGCGTGCGCCTTCGGGCCCGAGACGGCCACCCAGCCGACGCGGTAACCGGCCACCCGGTACGCCTTCGACATGCCGTTGAAGGTGAGCGTGAGCAGGTCGGGGGCGATGGCGGCGGTGGGGGTGTGGACCGCGCCGTCGTAGAGGATCTTGTCGTAGATCTCGTCCGAGCAGACCAGGAGATTGTGGCGGCGGGCGATGTCGGTGAGGCCGCGCAGCATGTCCTCGCTGTACACGGCGCCCGTCGGATTGTTCGGGTTGATGATGACGAGCGCCTTGGTGCGGTCGGTCACCTTGCGCTCGATGTCGGCGAGGTCCGGCATCCAGTCCGCCTGCTCGTCGCAGCGGTAGTGCACGGCCGTGCCGCCGGAGAGCGAGACCGCGGCCGTCCACAGCGGATAGTCCGGCGCCGGTACGAGGACCTCGTCGCCGTCGTCGAGCAGGCCCTGCATGGCCATGACGATCAGCTCGGAGACGCCGTTGCCGATGAAGACGTGCTCGACGTCGGTCTCGATGCCGAGGGTCTGGTTGTGCATGACCACCGCGCGGCGGGCGGCGAGCAGCCCCTTCGCGTCTCCGTAGCCGTGCGCGTCGCCGACGTTGCGGAGGATGTCCTCAAGGATCTCGGGAGGGCACTCGAACCCGAAGGCCGCGGGGTTTCCGGTGTTGAGCTTGAGGATGCGGTGGCCCGCCGCTTCCAGCCGCGTCGCCTCCTCGAGCACCGGGCCCCGGATCTCGTAACAGACGTTGGCGAGCTTCGTCGACTGGATGACCTGCATGTCCGCGAGCTTACGGCCGCGTCACGCCACCCGCCTCGTGTTTTGCGCCACGTCGGGTACGTGGCGGCGTCTGACGTGGCGTCCGGGAGTGTCCTGTCAGCGGTCAGCTGTGTCCGTATGCGGTCTTGTTCTCGCGGCCGAGTACCTCAACAATGCGCATGACAAAACCGAAGCAACTTCGGTCACACAGTCATCAGAGGGGACCCCCCACATGAACAAGCCTCTCGTCGTCGCGTGCTTCTCCGCCCTGCTCCTTGGAGCGACGGCGGCGCCCGCGGCGGCAGTCAGCGACGAACGGCCCGCCAAGGCGAAGGCAGTTGACTTCGCGGGCACCGTGGCGCTGAGCAACTGTTCCGGCTCCGTCGTGCGCGTACCGGACTCGCAGCCCGGCGACCCGGCGCTCGTGATGTCCAACGGCCACTGCCTTGAGGCCGGCTTCCCGGCACCCGGTGAGGTCGTCCTCGACAAGCCCTCGTCGCGCAGCTTCACCCTGCTCGACTCCAGCGGCGGCGACGCCGGCACGGTCAAGGCGAGCAAGATCGCCTACGGGACGATGACCGACACGGACCTCTCGCTCTACGAACTCACCAGCACCTACAGCGAGATCGAGAGCGAGTTCGGCATCAAGGCCCTTGAGCTGAACGCGGCGCACCCGGAGCAGGGGAAGGCGATCACCGTCGCCTCCGGCTACTGGAAGAAGATGTACAAGTGCAGCATCGACGGCTTCGCCCACCGTCTCAAGGAGGGGAACTGGACCTGGAAGGACTCGGTCCGCTACACCCCCGAGTGCCAGACCATCGGCGGCACTTCGGGCTCACCGGTGATCGATGACGCGACCGGCAAGGTCGTCGCCGTCAACAACACCGGCAACGAGAGCGGCGAGGAGTGCACGGACAACAACCCGTGCGAGGTCGACGAGAACGGCAAGGTGACGGTCCGCGAGGGCATCAACTACGCCCAGCAGACGTACGGCATCGTGCCGTGCGTGGCACCCGGCAACAAGATCGACCTGAGCCGCGAGGGCTGCGCGCTCCCCAAGCCGTAAGGCTGCCGTCCGCGGCGGGGCCGGTCCTTCGCGGGCCGGCCCCGCTGTTTCATGCGGGCCCGGCGCATGGCAAGACTTCGCACCCCTTGTCCCTCATCCGTGGACCCCCGAAGAATGCCCATGACAACCACACAGGGCACGGCTACAAGGGGGGCTCCACACATGAAGAAGGCTCTCGCGGGCGGCTTACTCGCCCTCACCCTCGCGGCGTTCGGCTCCGCGCCGGCGGTCGCGGCTCCGGACGGCGCATCGTCGACGCGGGCGGCGGGGGAGGCCGCGAAGAAGGGCGTCGACTTCGCCGGGACCGTCGCGCTCAGCAACTGTTCGGGTTCCGTCGTCCGCGTGCCGCAGTCGAAGGCGGACGACCCCGCGCTCGTCCTCTCCAACGGCCACTGTCTGGAGAGCGGCTTCCCCGCGGCGGGCGAGGTCATCGTCGACCAGCCGTCCACCCGCACCTTCAAGCTCCTGGACGCGGCGGGCGCGGAGAAGGCGACGCTCAAGGCGAGCAAGATCTCGTACGCGACGATGACCGACACCGACATCTCGCTGTACCAACTCACCACCAGCTACGCCGACATCAAGAAGAAGTACGGCATCAAGGCGCTGGAGATCGAGGACGCCCACCCGGTCAAGAAGCGGGCCATCACGGTCGTCTCCGGGTACTGGAAAGAGACGTACACCTGCAAGATCGACGGGTTCGCCTACCGCCTCAAGGAGGGCGAGTGGACCTGGAAGGACTCGGTCCGCTACACCCCCGAGTGCCAGACCATCGGCGGCACGTCCGGCTCACCGGTGATCGACCACAAGACCGGCAAGGTCACCGCCGTCAACAACACGGGGAACGAGGCGGGCGAGCGCTGCACCCTCGACAACCCGTGTGAGGTGGACCGGCACGGCAACGTGACGGTCCGCAAGGGCATCAACTACGCCCAGCAGACGTACGGGATTGTCCCGTGCGTCGGACACGACAGCAAGATCGACCTCGGCCGGAAGGGCTGCAAGCTGCCGCGACCGGCCGCTGCCCGGAGGTAGCGGGTTCGCGCCTCCCGACGCACGAGGCTCCCGCCCCCGCCACCGGCGGGGACGGGGGCCGTTCGTCAGTCCTGGAGGGTCTCGCCGAACCGCGAGCCGGCCGCGAGGCCGAACTCGGCCGAGCTGAGGGAGTTGGAACCGGTGCCGGTGAGGCCGGACGACGTACCCGGCAGGGTCCACAGGCCGCCGCTGCGGTCGTTCTCGAAGGAGGCCGTCACCGCCAGGTCGCCCTTGCCGTTCTTGTCGTAGTCGGCGATCCGGACCCGTGCGCCGAAGAGGTCCCCGGCCTCGGCGGCGCCCGGAACCCCGGCGGTGTCCTGGGATATGCGCACGACCCCGGACTGCGAGACACCGGAGGCGGAGCCGCGGAACACGGTCACGTCACCGGCGTTGTCCAGGTCGCCGAGCTGTTCGCCGTTGGCGCCGACCACCAGTTCGGCCTTGCCGTCGCCGGTGATGTCACCGATCGCCACCGAGGCTCCCCAGTTGTCGCCGTCCTCGTTCGCGCCGGGCACACCCGTGCTGTTCTGGTGCAGGGTCACCGGGTCACCGAAGCCCGTCCGGCTGCCGTAGCGGACGGTGACGTAGCCGGAGCCGTTGCTGGGGTCGTCGACGGAGAAGAACTGAGGCCAGGTCAGGGAAGAGGCCATGTCGTCGAAGCCGTCGCCGTCGATGTCGCCGAGAGCGACGGCGGTGTCTCCGTCGTCCACGCGCTGGATCCGGTTCGGGCGGCCCTCCTGGCCCGTGAAGATGTCCGTGCCCGGACGCCCGGTGCCGGCATCACCGGTCACGGCCAGGTCGTCCCTGCCGTCCCCGTTGACATCGCCCACGGCGGCCTCCGTGTACCGGAGCCCCGAGCCGGGGACCGACAGGGTGTACGCGGGGACGGGCTTGCTCTCCCGGGCGAAGCCGCCCTCGTACACGACGGCCGCGCCCGGCTCGATCACCGCGAGGTCGGCGCCGCTGTCGCCGGTGAAGTCCCCCACCGCGACGTCGTAGCCGTGGTACTGCCACTGCTCCGGATTCTCCACGGTGGTCGTGGTGCTGCTGGTGAACGGCTTGACGCCGCCCCACAGGATGGTGACGCTGCCCTGGCCCTCGTAGTCCCCCACGTCCTCGCCGTCGGCGCCCACGACGAGGTCCGCGTATCCATCACCGTCGAGGTCGCCGCTGGCGATCGACATCCCGAAATGGTCACTGTCCTCGGGCGTGCCCGGCACGCCCGCGGAGCTCTGGGTGAGAGAGGCCTTGCCGGTGGTGGCCGGACCGTCGGCCGTCCCGAAGGCCACGACCACCTCACCCGCAGCCTCCGCCCCGCCGACGGTCTTGTACGGCGCGCCGACCGCGATGTCCCGGTGCCCGTCGCCATTGAAGTCGTCGGCGAGCTTGGCAGGCGCGGCGGCGGCCGAAACCACGGGACCGACGACCAACAGGCCGCCGGTCAGCGCGGTGACGGCCGCGGTGGCAACGACGGTGCGGAAAGGCAGGGGCATGAAGGTTCACTCCTTGGAGCTGTGCTGGACGGTGCCCTAGACAATCCAAGGGGCCGAAGGGTTGCACGAGACGGGTGGAACGCCTGTACGACAGGAAAGGCGCTCGGATCCCGCGTCCCGGAGCTCGGCCGTGCCCCTGCCGCAACCGGACGGACCGCCACCCGGTGACGAGGGGGCGCGCCGGTGAGACGTTGCCCGCGGCACTCCCCGCCGGACGGACCGGCGGGTGCGAAGGGGACACCATGACCAAGATGATCGGTCACGTGGAGTACGCGAACGACGAGACGGAAGCGACCGAACTGCTCACGAAGTACAGCGAGTCGATCGGTCTCCCCTGGGGAGTGATCCCGCTGCGCAAGCGCGAGGCCTCTGTCCGCATCGCGACCTACGAGGACAAGAACAACGGCCTGGCGGCGGCCAAGAAGACCCTCGACGACGACGTGGCCGAACAGCGGCGCGCGGAACGGGTGGCGGAACGCACGGCGGAGATCCAGAAGCAGGCGGACTCCCTGGTGAAGGCGGTCGGGGTCAAGACCGAGGCCGGTCGGCTCCTCGACCTGTGCAGGCACCACTACGAGCAGGCCAACCACCCCGACTTCACCTTCGGTTCGGGCATGACGGAGGCCGAGTACGCCTCCTTCCAGAAGGAGTGGGAGGAAGCCGCCGGGCTGGCCTCGCAGCGCTACAACCAGTTCACGAACCTCTACTCCACTGCGATCCAGGACAAAGAGGCCCTCGGCAAAGGGCAGGTCGGGGACACCCTGGCCACGCGTGGACGGCAGGGCAATGTGTTCGTGACGATCGTGGGAGCGAAGTTCAACGCCCACATCGACATCAAGGGCAAGAAGAAGTAGGAGCAGGCGAGTTGAGGTGGGGGGTGGGGGGAGCGGGCCAGGCCGGGGGCTTCACTGGGCCGGTGGCTTGGGTTGGTACCGGGGCCGCCCGGTTGTCCTGAGGTTGGCGGTTCCGGGCCGGGTGTCAAGGGCGCTCCTGCGTCGCGTCGGCTGCGCCGATTCCGCTGCGCTTCACCCTTGACTCCCGTCCCTCCACCGCGCGAGGGAAGATGACCGGGCGGCCACGGGGTGGGACTCTGGACCACTCCCGTCGGGTCAGGAGGGTCTCGTGGCCGGGTGCGGCCCGGCTCATTGCGGGTGGCCCCACGGTCAGAAGGGCAGACGCCCGGTCCGCAGCCGCTCCGGTGGTGGGTGCCGGTCTCGTCAAGCGGCTGCCGACCGGATCTTCTGGGGCGGCCGTCACGCAGAAGGTGTCCGAGGACGAGGAAGAGCCACACCCACCGGCACCTACTTTCGCGAAGTTGTGTTCTGACACCAGGGGGGCGCGCGCTTCGCGGAACGCGCCTTCTGCGAATTAGGTGCCGGACCCCGGTCGGTGCCGTAGCTCGCGGCGGCCACCCCCGACGAACTGGTCCGCACCCGCTTGACGAAACCGGCAGTCCTCCCCGGAGCGGCTGCGCACCCCGCGCACCGCCGGGTGCCCTGCGACGGACTGGTCCGCACCCGGCCGTGAGAGCCCGATGGCCCGACGGGAGTGGTCGAGAGTCCCGCCCCTCGGGCCGTCCGGTCGTCTTCCCTCGCGCGGTGGAGGGTCGGGTGTCAAGGGTGGAGCGCAGCGGAATCGGCGCAGCCGACGCGTAGCGCAGCGGAGCGCCCTTGACTCCCGGACCGGAACCGCCAACATCGGGACACCGGATGGCCCCGGCACACAGCAAGGCCGCAGGCACAGCGAAGCCCTCCGGCACGGCGCCCAGGCAGGCCCAGCCCCCTACGGAGTTCGGCGCACGGAGCGCCCCGCGAGGACGTCCGTGCGCCGCCCGTCCTCCATCACGAACTTGCCGTCGATCAGGACGTGCGGGATGCCCGTCGGCAGGGTGCGGGGAGCATCGAAGGTGGAGCCCGCCGCGACCGTCTGAGGGTCGAAGAGGACCAGGTCGGCGCGGTAGCCCTCGCGGACGAGGCCCCGGTCGGGCAGGCGCAGGCGGGCCGCCGGGCGTGACGTGAGGTGGGCGACGCACTCTTCGAGGGTGAGGACGCCGAGGTCGCGCACGTAGCGGCCGAGGTACTGCGGGAACGTGCCGTACGCACGCGGGTGCGGCTTGAAGCCCTGGAGGATGCCGTCGCTGCCGCCCGTGTGCACGGGGTGGCGCATGATCGCCTGGACGTTCTCCTCGTGGCCGACGTGCTGGAGGATCGTCGAACCCAGTTTGTCGTTGATGAGGAGCCGGCGGGCGGTGATCCAGGGCTCCTCGCCGCGCTGCTCGGCGGACTGGGCGACGGTCTTGCCCACGCAGGAGGCAAGACCCGGGTCGCTCACGCCGGAGATCTCGATCTTGTCCCACTCGATCGGTACGCCGTGACAGCCGTCGGCGCCGATGACCTCCATGTGGTGGCGGATCTTCTCGGCGGTCTCGTCGTCCTGAAGCCGGGTGAGAATCGCGTCGGGCCCGCCCTCGCTCGCCCAGCTCGGCAGCATGGCGACGAGGGTCGTGCAGCCGGGGGTGTAGGGGTACGTGTCGAGGGTGATGTCCGCGCCGCCCGCGAGGGCGGTGTCGAGGAGCGCGAGCAGGTCGGGGGCCTTGCCCTTGTTCACGCCGAAGTTCATGGTGGCGTGCGCGAGGTGGAGCGGGCAGTTCGCGGTGCGCGTGAGGTTCACCATCTCCTCGTACGCCTGGAGGGCGCCGGCGCCGTAACTGCGGTGGTGGGGGCAGTAGTAGCCGTTGAACTGGGCCACCACCTTGCACAGCTCGGTGAGTTCGGAGTCGTCGGCGTACATGCCGGGGGTGTAGGTGAGTCCGGAGGACATGCCGACGGCGCCGTCCGCCATCCCTTCGGCGACGAGCTGCTTCATGCGCTCGACCTCGGCGGGGGTGGCAGGGCGGTCGTCCCAGCCGACCGCGTACATGCGGACGGTGCCCTGAGGGATGAGGTAGGCAGCGTTCACGGCGATGCCGTGGCCGCCGTGCGAACGGTCGAGGCGGTCCAGGTACTCGCCGACGGTGCGCCAGTCGAAGTCGATGTCGCTGCCGTCGCCGTTCCAGCCGGTGATGGCCTGGCGGACCTGGGCCAGGGTGCGGTCGTCCACGGGGGCGTAGCTCAGCCCGTCCTGGCCGATGACCTCCAGGGTCACGCCCTGGGCGGCCTTCGCGCTGTGGTCCGGGTCGCGGAGGAGGGCGAGGTCGCTGTGGGCGTGCATGTCGATGAAGCCGGGGGCCAGCGCCAGGCCTTGGGCGTCCAGGGTCCGGGCCCCCGAGAGGCGGGGGCCTTCGCCCTCTCTGCGGATCTCGGTGATCCTGCCCTCGTGTACGCCGACGTCGGCTCGGTAGGAGGCACCTCCGGTGCCATCTATGACGCGTGCGTCCCGGATCACCAGGTCCATGGGGGGTACCTCTCTCTTCGCTTGGCTGCGCACTGTGTGTGGTGCACCCGGCCTCCGGCCGGGGCCCCGCAGGACGCTGCGGGGCAATCGGGTGGGCGGGTGGGAGACATCCGCCGCGGAGCGGCGGTTCTGCTTGTTCGCCCACCCGGTACCGCGGGGTGACCCGGTCCCGCCCGAGACCCAGGGGTCAGAAATACGTACGGATGTAATCCGTGACCGTGCCGTCCGCCTCGACCAGAGGAATCAACTGCCACTTGTCGAAGGACGTGCAGGGGTGCGAGAGCCCCATGCCCACCCAGTCACCGACCGCGAGGTCGGCCTCAGGCGTCGTACGGACCCACCCGTGCTGATCGGAGAGGCCCGTCACCGTGACCCCCGTCGCGGGCCGGTCCACCCCACCCCGGTGCACGACCTGCGCCTCGGGCAGGTCGATGTCGTACGCCGCGTCCCGCTTCCCCGCGTTCGTGAACGCCTGCTCCGGCGTAGGCCGGGACACCACCTGCGCCCAGAGCCGGAACGCCGGGTGCAGCGCGCCCTCGTCCGGGACGCGGTTGAAGGGGGTCAGATGACGGTAGTGGCCGTCGTCATGGGAGACGTACGCGCCCGAACGCAGCAACTTCAGGACAGGCAACGACAGTTCGGGGATCTCCGCGAAGACATCCGCCACCGCGTCGAACCACGCACTGCCACCCGCGCTGACGACGACCTCGTCCAGGTCCGCGAACCGGTTCGCCTTGTCGAAGTCGACCGCGAGCGCGGTGAGCCGCTCCAGCCAGGCCCGCACGCGCTCGGGCGTCGCCTCCGGCACCTCGCCCTCGTAGCCCGCGACGCCCACCAGGCGCAGCGTGTCCGCCGCCGCGACCGCGTTGGCGATCTCGACGCACTCGGCCTCGGTCCGCACCCCGGTGCGCGCCCCGTCGCCCGCGCCGAGCTCCACCACGACGTCGACGGGACGCGTCGCGTTCGCCTCGCGCAGAGCGGCGTCCATCAGGGCGACGCCGGGCACGGAGTCGACGTAGCAGATGAAGCGGAAGGACGGGTCCGCGTCCAGCTCGGACGCGATCCAGCGCAGCGCCGCCGCGTCCACCAGCTCATTGGCGAGGAAGATCCGCTCCACGCCGAAGGCACGCGCCACCCGCACCTGGTGCGGCACGGCCAGCGTGATGCCCCACGCGCCGCGCTCCGTCTGCCGCGCGAAGAGCTGCGGCGCCATGGACGTCTTGCCGTGCGGGGCGAAGGCGAGGCCGTGCCGCTCGGAGTACGTCTCCATCAGCGCGAGGTTGTGCTCGAGGCGCTCGGCGGATAGGGCGAGGACGGGGGTGGTGAAGCCGTCCGTGAAGAGGTTCCGGCGCTGGGCCGCGAGCTCGCCGACGGTCAGGCCCTCCGCGTCCGGCGGGAGCCCCTTGAAACGGTGGTCGACCCGCTCGTCCGCGAGCCGGCCGAGCTCCCGTGCAGCACGTCCGGCCCGGTGGTCTGCGGCGTTGTCGGCGGCCATGGCGCCTCCTCGAAAAGGTGCGTTGCATGATATGCAACGGTCATTGCGTATGTCGCTTACTGCTGTCTAACATCCGAGCCAACGCCGGGTCAACGGATCCGGACAGTCGGTTGAGGGGCAGGAAAGATCGTGACGGCAGAGGCCGCAAACGCCGCAGAAGCCGCGCAGGCAGCAGAGGCCGCGCAGGCAGCCGTGGACGTCGTGGCACTCGGCGAGTCCATGGTCACGTTCCTGCCCTCCCGCGCGGGCCGCCTCGCCGATGTCCCCTCCTTCGATCGCGGAATCGGCGGCGCCGAGTCGAACGTCGCCTGCGCGCTCGCCGCGGCCGGCCACCGCACCCGCTGGGTCAGCCGCGTCGGCGCCGACGGCTTCGGCGACCACCTCGTCGAGGCCATCGCCCGCTACGGCGTGGACACCCGCTGCGTCGGCCGCGACCCGCACCGCCCCACCGGCATCTACTTCCGCACGGCGGATGACCGCGACACCGACGCCCACGAGGTCCTCTACTACCGCGCGGGCTCCGCCGCATCGGCGATGGCGCCCCGCAGCGTGGACCGCGAAGCCCTGGACGCCGGCCGCATCCTGCACCTCTCCGGCATCACCGCCGCCCTCTCCGCGGACTGCCTCGCGCTCCTGCACGAGCTGACCGCACCCCGCCCCGGCCGCCCCCTGGTGTCCTTCGACGTCAACCACCGCCCGGGTCTGTGGAGCGGCGCGGCGAGCGAGAGCCCCCACGTCCTCCTCGACCTCGCACGCGGCGCCGACCTCGTCTTCGTCGGCGAGGACGAGGCCGCCGACGCGTGGGGCGTCACCGGCGGCCCCGACGCCATCCGCGCCGCGCTCCCCGAGCCCGCGACCCTGGTCGTCAAGCAGGGCAGCCGCGGCGCCACCGTCTACACCGAGGGCGAGCCCGCCGTCTTCCAGGCGGCACTCAAGGTCGACGTCGTCGCCCCCGTCGGCGCGGGCGACGCCTTCGCCGCCGGGTTCCTCTCCGCCACCCTGCGCGGACTCCCCGCCGACCAGCGCCTGCGCCACGGGCACCTCATGGCCGCCGCCGCGCTCACCGTCCCCGGCGACCTCGCCACGCCGCCCGCCAGGGAGCACACCGATCGTCTTGCCGCACTGGACGCCGACGCCTGGGGGACACTTCGTCTCGGCCCCGGCTGGACGGACGGCGTCCCCGTGAACACTGAGGCCAAGGAGGAGGCACGTACATGAGCCAGACCGTCGACCGCGCCCTGTCCATCCTGCCGCTGCTCGCCGAAGGCCCCGCCGACCTCGGCCAGGTCGCCGAGCGTCTCGAAGTGCACAAGTCCACCGCCCTGCGGCTCCTGCGCACGCTCCACGAACACGGCCTGGTCTACCGCCAGTCCGACCAGCGCTACCGCCTGGGCGCCCGCCTCTTCGCGCTCGCCCAGGAAGCCGTCGAGAACCTCGACGTACGCGAGATCGCGCACCCCCACCTCCTCGCGCTCAACGAGAAGTGCGGCCACACGGTCCACCTCGCGGTCTACGAGGAGCAGGAAGTCCTCTACATCGACAAGGTCGAGAGCCGCTACCCGGTGCGGATGTACTCGCGCATCGGGAAGCCGGTGGCCATCACCGTCGCCGCCGTCGCGAAGCTGCTGATCTCCGACTTTCCCGAGGCCGAGCGCCGCGTCATCGCGGAGAAGCTCGACTACCCCACGTACACGTCCCGTTCGACGCCCAACGCCGCCGCGTTCCTCAAGGAGCTCAGCGCCGTGCGCGAACAGGGATGGGCCACCGACCTCGGTGGCCACGAGGAGTCCATCAACTGCATCGGGGCCCCCATCCGCGGTGCGGACGGCCGGGTCGTCGCCGCCATGTCGGTCTCCGCGCCGAATGTCGTCGTCACCGCCGACGAACTCCTCACGCTGCTCCCGCTGGTGCGCCGTACGGCGGATGCCATCAGCCGGGAGTACTCCGGCAAGTCACCCCTCAAGGAAGCCTGAACCAGTCATGACCGAGAAGATCGCCCTCACCCCGGCCACCCACACCACCCCGCCCGCGAAGTTCTCCCACGGCGTGAAGAAGGGCAACATCCTTCAGGTCGCCGGTCAGGTCGGCTTCCTGCCCGCCGAGGAGGGCAAGGCCCCCACCCCCGCGGGCCCGACCCTGCGCGAGCAGACCCTCCAGACGTTCGCCAACGTCAAGGCGATCCTCGAAGAGGGCGGCGCGACCTGGGACGACGTGATGATGATGCGCGTCTACCTCACGGACGTGGACCACTTCGCCGAGATGAACGAGATCTACAACGCGTACTTCGAGGAGCAGGGCCTCAAGGCCCCGGCCTCGGCCCGCACCACGGTCTACGTGGGCCTGCCCAAGGGTCTGCTCATCGAGATCGACGCGCTCGCCGTCCTGAGCTGACGCAGCCCGTCCCCTGATCCACCCTCCGCAAGCCGCTAGTCGTCACGGCGCGGCGCCCAACTCCCCCCTTCGGGCGCCGCGCCGTGATCCCCCCTGCCCCGAAAGCCCCATGCACTTACGAGGTCAAAGATGTCCCCGTCCCCCTTCGCCGCTCTCGCGGCCGCCGCCCCCGCCGAGGAGCCACCGCACACCGGCGGCATCCTCACCCTGATCGACGGCACGGCCGGTCTGCTCACCGTCGCCGCGCTCGGCATCGTGCTTCTCCTCTTCCTGATCATCAAGGTCAGGCTGCAGCCCTTCGTGGCGCTGCTCGCGGTCTCCATAGTCGTCGGCCTCTCGGCCGGCCTCTCCGTCACCGAACTCTTCGGCACGGTCCAGAAGTCCGACGCGATATCCGTCATCGAGTCCGGCATGGGCGGCATCCTCGGCCATGTGGCGATCATCATCGGCCTCGGCACGATGCTCGGCGCGATACTCGAGGTCTCGGGCGGGGCAGAGGTCCTCGCCTCCCGCCTCCTCGGCCTCTTCGGCGAGAAGCGCGCGCCCCTCGCGATGGGCCTGACGGGCCTCATATTCGGCATCCCGGTCTTCTTCGACGTCGGCATCTTCGTCCTCGCGCCGATCGTGTACGCCGCCGCCAAGCGCAGCGGCAAGTCGATCCTGCTCTACTGCCTGCCCCTGCTCGCGGGTCTGTCCATGACCCACGCCTTCCTGCCCCCGCACCCCGGCCCGGTGGCCGCGGCCGGTCTGCTCAAGGTGGACCTCGGCTGGGTCATCCTGATGGGCATCGTCTGCGGCATCCCCGCCGTCATCGCCGCCTGGGTCTACTCGGCCTGGATCGGCAAGCGCATCTTCGTGCCCGTCCCGCAGGACATGGTCGAGGCCGCGGACGAGGCGAAGGCGGCGGTCGTCGCCGAGCAGCGTGCCGCGGGCGTGGAGCCGCGCGAGAAGCCGGTGCCGCTCGGCATGGTGTTCGCGATCATCGGAACGCCGCTGTTCCTGATCCTCCTCGCGACCTTCTCGTCGATCGCCTTCGACCCCTCGACGCTGCGAAGCGTCATCGAGTTCTTCGGCAGCCCGTTCGTGGCCCTGACGATCGCGCTGCTCATGGCGTACTACCTCCTGGGCATCCGGCGCGGCTGGTCGCGCAAGTCCCTGGAGACGGTGTCGACCTCGTCCCTGAAGCCGGTCGGCAACATCCTGCTCGTGGTCGGCGCGGGCGGCATCTTCGGCGCGGTCCTCAAGGCGAGCGGCGTGGCCAAGGCCCTCTCGGACACCTTCCAGGACGTCGGCCTGCCGATCATCGTCCTCGCCTACCTGCTCTCCCTGGTGCTCCGTGTCGCCCAGGGCTCGGCGACGGTGGCGATCGTGACGACGGCGGGCATCGTGGCCCCTCTCCTCGCCGAGGGCGACCACTCGCAGGCGTTCGTCGCCCTGGTCATCATGGCGATCTCGGCGGGCTCGATCTTCGCCTCGCACGTCAACGACGGCGGTTTCTGGATGGTGGCGAAGTACTTCGGCATCTCGGAGCGGGACACGTTGAAGACGTGGACGGTCCTGGAGTCGGTGCTCTCCCTGGCCGGGTTCGCGGTCGCGGCCGTGGTGAGTCTGTTCGTGTAGCGGTTCCCCGACGAGGGGGTGCTGTCGTACGGCGCTGAAGGCGTCCCGGACCGCGACGGTCCGGGACGCCTTCGCCGGTCACGCGACCTGGTGACCGTCGGCGGGCTCGAACCCTGCCAGCATTTGCTCCAGCGCCGCCTGGTCAGGCCCCACGAACGGCGAGGCCCCGGCCGCCGAGCCCAGCGTGTCCATCATCGTCCCGGTGATGCCCAGGGCCGGCGGCAGATGTGTGCACAGGACGAGCTCGGGCGCCCCGTCCCGCAGCGGCTGGAAGCTGTCCAGGAACTTCACGGGGTCCACGACCTGCACCCAGGGACTGTCGACCGTCGCCCAGAGCAGCTGCGCGGCCCGCAGATCCTCCACGGGGACCTCGCGGACGTCGTCGGCCTGCGCCAGGTCGGCGCTGGCCATCGGCCCTCCGAAGCAGTCGGAGCTGAAGCAGGCGCCCGACTTGTCGTCGAAGAAGCCGACCGTGGCCGGGTTGTCGAAGAGCGGGGGCCTGAACCCCGTGAGGGTGCGGTCGCCGACGTCCAGGCTCTGTCCCGGGTTGAGCAGATAGCACCGGTCGAGCGGCAGCGGGCGCTCACAGGACATGATCCCCGCGCCCGCGAACGTGGTCACGACCCGGGCCCCGGGCGCGGCGTCCAGCAGGTCGAAGATCCCTCCGGTGTGGTCCCGGTCCGGGTGGGTGAGCCAGATCCAGCGCACATCGGCGGGATCGAGGGCGGTGCTCAGGGTCTCCAGGAAGTCGCGGTCGGCCAGCCCGAGGCCGGTGTCGACGACGACGGGCTGGGAGGCGTGCAGCACAAAGGCGTTGACCGGGATGTGCCCGATGCCCGGTACCTCAAGGCTGTCGCTCAGGGCGCTGATGTCGGGGCGTACTTTGTGGACGCGCATGACGCATCTCCATTCCCCCTCAGGATGGTGATCGCGCCGCGGCCTCTCTGCCTCCATCGTCGTCCTTTTCCTCAGCCGCCGCACCTGGGTGAGGGGCTGCCGCACCTGGGTGAGGGGCCGCCGCCGGTCGGCGACGGCCCCATGCGGCCCGCGGCCCGGTCACCCGGTGCAGTACTGCTGCTCCTTGCCGATGGACCGGTACATGCAGTCCGAGTTCTCAAGGAGCTGCAGAACCGCGTCCCTGTTGCGGTTCGTCTCCCGCTCGATCACCTCGTCGGGCGGGTAGAAGCCGCCGCCGCCCGCGGACGACGGGTACATCTCGAAGGTGTAGCTGAAGATCTTCTGGTTGCCCCAGAGCCAGTCGTCGATGGTGCCGTCCGTGATGTAGAGATCGCTGGCCTGCTCGGGCGTGTAGCCGTTGCTCGCGGCCATCTTGGTGCCGACGGCGGCGTGGGCGTCACGGTCGTCCTTGGTCAGGCCGGGGGCCGTGTCGCTGTACGTGTAGCCGTAGGGCCACAGGACGAGTTCGCTGTACGTGTGGAAGTCGATGGCGGCCTTGATCTGCTGCTTGCCCCCGACGACGCGACTGCGGACGAAGTCGGCGACCACCTTCACCTCGGGGGCCGATTCCCCGGCCCTGCCCCGGTAGGTCTCCGAGCCCGTGGAACCCGAAGAGCCGCCGCAGCAGCCCCACTTGAAGTTCCAGTTGCGGTTCAGGTCGGTGCCGACGTTCGACGAACCGCTGTTGGGCTGCCGGTTCTTGCGCCAGCTGCGGTAGGAGCCGGTCGCGATGTCGTACTCGCCGCCGTCCGGGTTCATGTCCGGCACGATCCAGATCTCGCGCGAGTCGACCATCTTCTTGATGCGCGCGTCCGTGCCGTAGTCGTCGCCGAGTTCGCGCAGCAGGTACAGCGCCATCTCGACGGTCAGGTGCTCGCGGGCGTGCTGGTGGTGGGTGAAGAGGACCTCGGGCTCGGCCTCGTCGGTGGTGACGTTGTCGCTGATCTTGATGGCGACGATGTCACGGCCCGAGTAGGACTTGCCGATGACCTTCTTGCTCATCAGGGTCGGATGGGCCGCGATGCGCTGGTCGATCTCCGCGTTCATCTCGGCGTAGTTGTGGTATCTCGCGTCGGCGGGCGGGAAGTCCTTGGCCTCCACCGGCAGCCCGTTCGTACGCTTCGGGGGTCCGGCCAGAGCCTTGAGCTCGTAGCCCGATTCCCGTAGCTCCGCGGCCTCGCGGGCGTCGGCCGAGACGACCACCGAGCGGGCGTCGACCTCGTCGATGGCGACGCCGGTGCGCGCGAGCGCGGTGCGCGCGGCGCGGTTGTCGCCGAGGGGGATCTCGTACTGGCGCGTTGCGTCGTCGGCCGCAGCCGTGGTCCGTGCGGTCCGGTCGGTGGAGTCCGGTGAGGCGTTGGCGGTGATGGGTGCCGCGACGGCGAGGGCGAGAAGAACCGCGAGGGCCGCGGATCTTCTGCCGCGTATGCGAAGTCGCATGAAGTCTCCTGGGGGGTGGGGGGTGGTCCAGTGCGACGCGTGCGGTGCGGGTTGCGCGGCCCCATCGTGGAGGCCTGGCATGCTCCGGTCAACGCTGTCTTCGGCCAACCCCTTGTGCCGCGCGCCGCCATGCGGTTTCTTGATCGGCATGGCTGAAACGACAGGTAGTGGCGCCGCCGCCACGGGAGATGCGGCTCCCCGGCTCCGCAAGGCGAGCTGGAAGTACGTCGGCCCCGGCATCGTCGTCGCCGCGACCGGTGTCGGCGCGGGCGACCTGGTCGCGACGCTGATCGCGGGCAGCAAGTTCGGTTACACGCTCCTGTGGGCCGCGATCATCGGCTGTCTGGTGAAGATCTCGCTCGCCGAGGCGACGGGCCGATGGCATCTCGCCACCGGGCGCACCCTCTTCGAGGGCTGGCGCAGCCTGGGGCAGTGGACCACCTGGTACTTCGCGATATACGTGGTCATCTGGGGCTTCGTCTACGGCGCCACGGCCATGTCGTCGAGCGCCCTGCCGCTCGTCGCGCTCTTCCCCGAGGGGCCGAGCCTGAAGACCTGGGCGATCCTGTGCGGCCTGCTCGGGCTCGCCTTCGTCTGGTTCAACCGGTACGCCGTCTTCGAGAAGGTCATGACGGTCGTCATCGGGATGAAGTTCCTGATCGTCGTGTACGTCGCGATCCGCGTCGCCCCCGACCTCGGCAACGCCTTCGCGGGCCTTGTGCCCGCCCTGCCGGACGGTTCGCTGCTCTACACGCTCGGCCTGATCGGCGGCGTCGGCGGCACCATCACCATGGCCGCGTACGGGTACTGGGTGAACTCCAAGGGCTGGACCGACATCAGCTGGATCAAGGTCATGCGGCTCGACAACCGCGTCGCCTACATCACCACCGGCATCTTCGTCGTCGCGATGATGATCATCGGCGCCGAGCTCCTGCACTCCACGAACATCGCCCTCACCTCGGGCGACCGGGGCCTCATCGACCTCGGCAACGTCCTGGAGGACAAGTTCGGCGCGGTCACCGCCAATCTCTTCCTGATCGGCTTCTTCGCCACGTCCTTCGGCGCCTTGATGGGCGTGTGGCACGGCGTGAGCCTGATGTTCGCGGACTTCGTGGAGCGGCTGCGGCGCGAGCGCGCCGGTGCGATCGACGCCGAGGGGGCGAGCACCGACGCCGAGGGGGCGAGCACGGACGCCGAGGCGGCGAGCACGGGCCCCGACGGCATGGTCAAGGAGGTCGCGGCCGGCAAGCGGGAGAAGTCGGTGCCGTTCCGGGCGTATCTGCTCTGGCTCACGTTCCCGCCGATGGGCCTGCTCTTCCTGGACCAGCCGTTCGGCCTGGTCGTGGTCTATGGAGTACTCGGCGCGTTCTTCATGCCGTTCCTGGCGCTCACGCTGCTCTGGCTGCTCAACTCCTCGCGTACGCCCAAGGAGTGGCGCAACGGCATCCTGAGCAATGTGATGCTCGCGGCGGCCGGACTGCTCTTCCTCGTCCTGTGCGTGCAGCAGGTGCGCGACCTGCCCTGGTAGGCGGGCATGCGGCAGCGCCGCCGGGGGAGCGGCGGCGCTGCGGTTGGGAGGGGTGCGCCTACGGCAGGCCGTGGACGTGGGGGCCCACCGCCTTGGACCAGGAACTGCCGTCGGCGGCATCCCAGTTCGTCGACCAGGTCATCGCGCCCCGGATGTCGGGGTACGTCTTGGACGGCTTGAAGGAACCGCAGCTGGTGCCCTTCGCCAGGCAGTCAAGGGCCTGGTTCACGACGGACGGCGAGACGTAGCCGCCGCCCGCGGCCTTCGCCGATGCCGGGACGCCTATGCCGACCTGCGAGGGGGAGAGGCCGCCCTCCAGCTGGATACAGGCGAGCGCGGTGAGGAAGTCGACCGAGCCCTGGCTGTAGACCTTGCCGTCACAGCCCAGCATCGAACCGCTGTTGTAGTACTGCATGTTGACGACCGTGAGGATGTCCTTCACGGCGAGCGCCGTCTTGAAGTACTCGTTCGACGTCGACTGCATGTCGATCGTCTGCGGGGCCATGGTCAGGACGAACCCCGAACCGGCCTTTCCGGCAAGGGACTTCAGGGCCTGCGACATATAGGTCGAGTTGAGACCGTTCTCCAGGTCGATGTCGACGCCGTCGAAGCCGTACTCCTGCATGAGCTCGTACGCCGAGTCCGCGAAGGCGGTCGCGGAGGCTCCGTCATTGACGGCCACCGCGCCCTTCTCGCCGCCGACCGAGAGGATCACGGACTTCCCCGACGCCTGCTTGGCCTTGATGTCGGCCTTGAACTGGTCGACGGTGTAGCCGCCGAGCCCGGCCGAGTCGAGGTTGAAGGCCAGTTCGCCCGGTGTGGAGGTCGCGTCCGCGAACGAGACCGCGATGATGTCGTATTCGTCCTGTACGTCGCTCAGCTTCTGGACCGTGGCGCCGTTGTTGAAGTTCTGCCAGTAGCCGGTCACCGCATGCTTGGGCACCGCGCGGGTCCCGGCGTCCGCGTCGTCGGCGCCGCCGGTGAGCAGGCCGGTGAGCGCGAGGGCGAGTGCCGTTGTCAGACCGATGACGGAACCTGCCTTCCTGCGTGTCCTGCCGCGTGCGTGGTCCATCTCTGCCTCCGGTGGGGGGAGTTGGGGCATTCGGAGAGCTCTCGCTTGGTCGTACAAGCTGGTCCAGACCAATTGAGTTGTCAAGACCTCTGGCATCACCCGGACCCCGCCAGTCCGGCCAACCTCAATGTGAACAGTGGGAAGTTGGGTGTTGAGGTGGCGCTGACCTGGATAAGGTGCTGAGGCAGAAGTGCACGAAGACCGGGGGGTGTGCGTATGCCGACCGCCATAGCCGTCACCGGCCCTGACCTGGTGCTGCCATCGCCCGACCGGCACACCCCGTCGGCGGCCGTCCTCCAGAGCGCCGTCCAGTCACCGCGGACGTACTCCCTGGACCAGGCGCTCACCGAGATGCACACGCTCATCGAGCACCACGGCTATGTGATCGTCCTGTGCCCCGCGTCGGCGCCGCCCGCCGTCGCACAGCGCCTGCACGCGATCCGTTCCGTCCTGGAGAGCGACCGCATCGCGATCCTCCGCCCGGACCTGCCACCGCTGGGTCTCGCGGTCCTCGCGCTCCAGCTCCGCCAGCTGTCGATCTGCGACTTCAGCCCCGGCGTGCTCGCGTCGGCGGCCCGGCTCCTGTCGCACTACATCTACGCGGGCGCGCTGCTCGGCTCGGTGGCGAAGCTCGACCGGGTCCCGGTCACCCTGCAGTCCCACGCCAAGTCGTGGGTGCCGGGCGCCCAGTTCGCCGTCCTCGCGACGCCGCGCCCCGAGCTGATCAAGGTGACGGGTGACGCGACGCTCCCCGGCCCCGGCTTCGGCACGAAGATGCTGTACGCCACCGGGCAGCTGGGGTCGGCCGACTGGGTCACCGAAACGCTCGCTCCCGCCTGGCGGGCCCAGGGGGTTTCGGAGACGCGCCTTCCGGGGGAGTCCGCGCGCTGGTGGGCGACGGGCAAGCTCGTCGAGTTCGCCGCGGCGATCCCCGACATCTCCGTGCTCTACCAACTGGTGTCGTCCGTCCGGCGGGACGACTGCCACTGGTGCGGCCTCGAACTCATCGGCGACCGCTGCGGCTTCTGCGCCGCGCCGCTGCCGCCGCCTCCTGAACGCTCGGCGCCGGCATCCGCCTCTGCCTCCTCTGCCTCCTCGGCTTCCGCTCTGCGCGCGCTGCCGCGAGGCGCGACGTAAGGCCCGTCCTCCGCTCGCTCGTGCACGACCCCGAACACGACCCCGAACTGAACGCGCGCCACCCCGCTCACTGTCCGTAGCCGTCCGCACCCGATCGAGGTAGTCCGGTTCATGAACTCACGCCAGCGCCGCGGCGTCATCCTGCTGGTCCTGTCGGTCCTGGCCGCGTTCGGCGCGTTCGCGGGTGTCCTCTCGGTGATCCGGGACGTGAACTCGAAGGTGGGGCCGGAAGTGGCCGCGTACAAGCTCAAGGGGGACATCGCCCCCTACAAGGAGCTCAGCGCCGACCAGTTCGAGAAGGTCGAGATGCCGGAGCGGTGGCTCTCGGAGAACGCGGTCACCGACCTGCGCCAGGTGCGCGGCAAGATCGCGGTGACGGAGCTGCGGAAGGGGTCGCTGCTCCAGACGGACATGATCGTGAACCGCCCCGAACTGGACCCGGGGCAGCAGGAGATCGCCATCATGATCGACGCGGCGACGGGTGTCGCGGGCAAGATCACGCCGGGTTCGACGGTGAACATCTACGCCACCTTCAAGGGCGAGACCGACAACGCCAAGGACCAGTCGAAGGTCATCGTCGAGTCCGCGAAGGTGATCGACGTGGGCAAGCTGACGGCGCTCGACCCCGACCAGGACGACCGCAGCAGCCGTCGTACGGCGACGGAGGCCGTGCCGATCACGTTCGCCCTGGACACGGCGGACGCGCAGCGCGTGGCGTACGCGGAGTCGTTCGCCACGCACGTCCGCCTGGCCCTGGTGGGCCAGGGCGGGGAGAGCGCGATCCCGCGGGGTGACCGGACTTACACACTCGACGAGGACAAGTAGGGGGCCTGCGGATGTGCTGCACGTCTGAACCGCCGCTTCTCGCTCCCGCTGGGGGCAGCCGTTCCAGGCCGCCGCGCGGCGGCCCTTTCCCGCCCGCTCACCCGACCGCCCGGCAGGGTGACGCATGACGACCCGTATCCTCCCCGCCGTGGGGGACCTGGACGCGGCCCGCGCGCTCTCGACCCTCGTCGGGCAGCTGCCCGACGCCGAACCCGCCCTCCCCGTCGCGGACTCGACCGCCCTCCTCGACACCCTCGCGCGGCTCGCCTCCGAGTCCATCGAAGAGCTTCCCGAAGTCGTCCTCATCCATGAGCGGATCGGCCCCGTCCCCGCCCTCGACCTGATCCGCGACCTCGTCCTCCGCTTCCCCGCGGTGGGCGTCGTCCTCATCACCGCCGACACCAGCCCCGGCCTCCTCACCGCCGCGATGGACTCCGGCGCACGCGGCATCGTCGGCTTCCCGCTCGCCTACGACGCGCTCGCCGAGCGGGTGCACGCGGCGGCGGCCTGGTCGGCCGGTATGCGCCGGCACCTCGGAAGCGGCGGGATGGAGCTCTACGCCGGGCAGGGGGAGACCCCGGGCGGCGGCCACGTCGTCGCGGTGAGCGGGGCCAAGGGAGGGGTCGGGACGACCCTCGCCACGGTCCAACTCGCGCTCGCGGCCCGCGCGTCAGGACGCAGCGTCGCCCTCCTCGACCTGGACCTGCAGTCCGGGGACGTCTCCTCCTACCTGGACGTCCAGTTCCGCCGCTCCATCGCCGACCTCGCGGCCATCACCGACATCACGCCCCGCGTCCTCCAGGACGCCGTCTACACCCACGAGACCGGCATCGGCCTCCTCCTCGCCCCCGGCGAGGGCGAGCGGGGCGAGGAGATCACCGACCGGGTGGCCCGCCAGACGCTCGGCGCACTGCGCAGCCGCTACGACGTCGTGCTCGTCGACTGCGGTACGTACGTCACCGGGGCGAGCGCGGCAGCCATCGAACTCGCCGACCAGGCCATCCTGTTGGTCACCCCGGACGTCGTCTCCGTCCGCGCAGCCAAGCGCATGGTCCGCCTCTGGGACCGCCTCCAGATCCGCAAGGCCGAGGAGACGCTCACGGTCGTCAACCGCCACGGCAAGGGCGCGGAGATCCAGCCCTCCCTGGTGGAACGGGTGACGGGCACACGGGTGGCCCGCACCACCGTCCCCGCCAACTTCAAGGAACTGCAGGGAGCGGTCGACGCGGGCCGCATGCAGGACCTGGACAGCAAGTCCACGGTGAAGCAGGCGCTGTGGGCGCTCGCGGGCGAGCTGGGCCTGGTGGATCCCGAGGCGTCCGGCGGGAGCGGAGGCAAGCGCGGTGCGCTGAGCCTCCGCAAGCGGATCGGCGGCGACCGGGGCGCGGTCACCCTGGAGTTCGCCGGCATGTTCCCGCTGCTGCTCGCCGTGATGGGCCTGCTGTGGCAGTGCGCGCTGTACGGCTACACGTTCTCCCTCGCGGGAAACGCCGCGGACGAGGCGGCGCGGGCGGCGACGGCCGCGTACGCGGTGGGCGAGGGCGGGGCCGCGGCGTGCGAGTCCGCCGCGAAGGAGCATCTGCCGTCGGCGTGGCAGGGCGCGGAGGTGTCCTGCACGGACGACGGGGCGGTGTGGAAGGCCCACGTGGACGCGGACGTGCCGCTGTTCTTCCCCGGGATCGACGCGGGGTGGAGCGTGAGCGGGGAGGCGGGGGCGGCGAAGGAGGGGGAGGACCCGTGAGCGGGCTGACGATTCAGCCCGTCCGGCGTCCGAGGACGAACGCGGCGAAGCCGGTGATCGACGGTGCGCATCGGTTCCGGCGGAAGGACCCCCGCCGGCACGATCGCTGGAAGGACCGTTGGAACGACCGCTGGGACGACCGCGGCGTATCCATGCTCGAATTCGCCGGCTTCCTCCCCATCCTGCTCCTCATAGGCCTGGCCGCGATCCAGCTCGGCCTGGTCGGATACGCCGTCAACCAGGCCGGATCAGGCGCCCGCGCGGCAGCACGGGTCGCCTCCCAGGGCGAGGGCGGCGAGGCCGCGGGCCTGGCGGCGATGGACGGCAGCCTCGACGCGCAGGTCGCCCTCAGCGGGGGCGGCGACACGACGACCGCGGAGGTCACCGTCCAGGTCCCCACCCTCCTGCCCTTCGTGGACGCCGGCTGGTCCGTCACGAAGTCGGCCACGATGCCCAACGACGAAGACGAAGACGGGAGCTGAGAGAGAACAGATGAGCCTCCGCGACCGCATGGCGACCCCGCACGACCACGGCAAGGGCAGCGACCCCAGCCGCGACGACAGCCTCGTGGCCGTCTACCGCGCCAAGCTCCTGGAAGAGATCGACCTCGCCGAGATGTCGTCCCTGACCACGGCGGACCGCAGAGTCCGCCTGGAACGCGTCATGGGTCACATCATCAGCCGCGAGGGCCCCGTCCTGTCGACCTCGGAGCGCTCCCAGCTCATCCGCCGCGTCGTGGACGAGGCCCTGGGACTCGGCGTACTCGAACCGCTCCTCGCCGACGCCTCCATCACGGAGATCATGGTGAACGGCCCGGACTCGATCTTCGTGGAGCGAGCCGGAAGAGTGGAGCAGCTGCCCCTCCGATTCGCGTCGAACGACCAGCTCATGCAGACCATCGAACGCATCGTCTCCACGGTCAACCGCCGCGTGGACGAGTCGAACCCGATGGTGGACGCGCGCCTGCCCACCGGCGAGCGAGTGAACGTGATCATCCCGCCGCTGGCCCTCACCGGCGCGACCCTCACCATCCGCCGCTTCCCCCGTGCGTACACGCTGCACGAGCTCATCGGCCTCGGCTCGCTCGACGAGCACATGCTGCTCCTGCTCTCCGCCTTCGTGCGCGCCCGCTTCAACATCATCGTCTCGGGCGGCACGGGCTCAGGGAAGACGACCCTCCTCAACGCCCTCTCCGGCCTCCTCCCCTCCCACGAACGCATCATCACCATCGAGGACTCGGCCGAACTGCAACTGCAGCAGGACCACGTGATCCGCCTCGAATCGCGCCCACCGAACGTCGAGGGCAAGGGCCAGATCACCATCCGCGACCTGGTCCGCAACAGCCTGCGCATGCGCCCCGACCGCATCATCGTCGGCGAGGTCCGGGGCGGCGAGACGCTCGACATGCTCCAGGCGATGTCGACGGGCCACGACGGCTCGCTCGCCACGGTCCACGCGAACACGGCGGAGGACGCCCTGATGCGCCTGCAGACCCTCGGCTCGATGTCGGAGGTCCAGATCCCCTTCGAGGCCCTGAAGGACCAGATCAACTCGGCGGTGGACGTGGTCGTCCAGCTCGCCCGGCACGCGGACGGCTCCCGCAAGATCGCCGAGATCGTCCTGCTCGTCTCGCACGGCCGTGAGCAGTTCCGTATCGCTCCGGTGACCCGCTTCGTGGCGAACCGGCCGGGCAGCGGCGGCCTGGACCGCCGCGTGCACGGCTACTTCGAGCACCTGCCGCTGCCGCGCTCGGTCGCCGAGCGCCTCTACGTGGCGGGCGAGCCGGTGCCGCCGGGCTTCGGCGTGGCGCAGGCCATAGACGCACTGAACACAAGAGAGGCGATCGGATGAGCACGAGGGCGCGTACAGGGCCGGGCATCAGGCCGGGTACGAGGCCGGGCATGGGGCCGGGTACGAGGCCGGGCATCAGGCCGGGTACGAGAGAGGCCACGGCCTGATGGAGAACCAAGCCGCCCTCCTGGCCCTCGGCGCCACGATCCTGACCGGCACACTCGCCGTCGCGGGCGTCCATGCCTACGCGTCAGGCCGCGCACAGCGCCAGGCGCTGGTGGACCGCCTGTCGATCGGCCCCGGCACGGGCGACGCGGGCCACCGAGGCCGCCGCTTCTCGGCCGTCGACCGCCGCCTGCGCCGCACCCGCCTTGGCCGCTCCATCCACCTGCGCCTCTCGGCGACGGGACTCGACCTGACGGCGGGCGAGTTCTTCGTCTACGTCGTGGCGGTCGTCGCCGCGCTCTGGCTGATGGCGGCGGCGACGCTGGCGCCGTTCTTCGGCCCGATCGCGGGCATCGTGGCGGTCTGGAGCGCGGTCGTCTTCCTCAACTGGCAACGCCAGAAGCGCATCGAGGCCTTCATCAACCAACTCCCGGACGTGGCCCGCATCCTGGCGAACGCGACAGCGGCGGGACTGGCACTACGTACGTCCCTGGCGATGGCGGCAGAAGAACTGGAAGCCCCGGCGGGCGAGGAACTGTCCATGGTGGCGGACCAGTTGACGCTGGGACGCTCGATCGACGACACCTTGGGCGAACTGGCGGAGCGCCTCCCCTCCCGCGAACTGATAGTCCTCGTCACGACGTTGGTGCTCTCCAACAAGGCGGGCGGCTCGGTGGTGAACTCCCTCCGGAACCTCACCCAGACCCTGGAGGACCGCAAGGAGACCCGCAGAGAGGTCCGCACGATGCTCTCGGAGGTCCATGCGACGGCGTTCACGGTCCCGCTCCTGGGCCTTGGCTCCCTGCTCCTCATCAATTCCTCCAATGAGGGGGCGCTGGCGAGGGTGACGGGTTCACCGATGGGCCAGATGCTGATCCTGATCGCGCTGGGCCTGTACGCGGTGGGCTTCTTCGTGATCCGGCGCCTGGGCAAGATCGAAGTCTAGAAATCAACCTGAAAGGAGGGGAGTTACCGTGCTGGCACTGGCTCTGGCCGTGGTGATGGGACTGGCCGTGGCGGGCGTCTGTCAAGGAGTGCGCATGTACCGCGCGGAGGCGAAGCTCCCCTCGGACCTGGCGATCGCCCTGGAGGTCGGCGCCACCCGCGTCTCGACGGCGGGCTCGGCGGTGGACCGCGTCGGCATGCGGTTCGCGCCGCTGGTCCTGCGCCTGATGGGCCCGAAACGGGTGGACGCCAAGCGCCGCAGGATCGACATGGCGGGAAACCCGGGAGGCCTGACGATCGACCGCTATGCGGCGCGCAGGGCGGTCTACGGCATCTTCGGCCTCGTGATGGGCCTGGTCTTCCTCTCGAACGGCTCCTCGCTCTTCGGCCTGCTCACGTTCGCCTTCGGCGTGATGGCGGCGGACGCGCTGATCTGGCAGGCGATACGGGAGCGCCGCGAGGTCATCGACCGCACGCTGCCGGACTTCCTGGACGTACTCGCGGTGGTGGTGTCGGCGGGCCTCGGCTTCCGCCAGGCACTGGACCGGGTCGCGGAACGCTACGAGGGCCCGTGGGCGGACGAACTACGCATCACACTCCGCCAGATGGACATGGGGGTCAGCCGCCGCCAGGCGTTCGACGAACTGCGCCGCAGGAACGCGTCGGAGCAGGTGTCACAGTTCGTCTCGGCGCTCCAGCAGGGCGAGGAGCTGGGCTCGCCGATCGCGGACACGCTCATCCAGCTGGCGACGGACATGCGCCGCACGGACGCGCAGAACTCCCGCCGCAGGGCGGCCAAGACGATCCCCAAGGCAACGATGGTGACGCTGGTCTTCATGCTTCCGGCCACGATGATTCTGATCGCGGCGGGAATGTTCCTCGGCTCGGGTTCGGACTTCGGCTCGATCCTGGGGAAGTGAGGGTGGCGATGAACGGTGCGGTGGGCCTCGCGGCCGGAGCAGGTATCAAGCCAGTCAGCGAAAACTCTTCGCGGCTGCAACTGAATGTGGGACAGTCACCCCGAGGGCGGGAAGACGGATGGACCCCGGGGGTGGCCCCTGCCGGGGCCGATCAGCGCCGGTCACCCCAACCGGCCTTTGCAAAAGACGAGTTCACGGTATTCGCGGGAGGGGAAGTCGTGGAACGCATTGAGTCGCCACCGACCCGGTCACGCACCACTGCCGCACGCCTCCGGGGTGCGTGATGACCTCGCCGCCGGGGAAGGGAACTCGCCAACTTGCGCGTAACAAACGGCATTGGTTGCGGAGAGTGGCTGTTGGGTCACATGATCTCGCGTACGTTGCCTATGACGACAGCGGCGTCGGAATTGGTTGCGCCAGCGGTGCGTGTGCGTGTGCGTGTATCGGGTGGGAGAGAAGGGGCCGTCGTGCTGAAAGATCGCGTACTCAGAGTCTGGGTGGACTGGACCGTGACCGTGACTTCCCGGGTTCGGGGGAGGGAGCGGGATGCGGGGGCTGGGTTTGTGGAGTATGCGGGGCTCATGATTCTTATTGCGGGGATCTTCGTGCTCATCGACGGCTTGGGGCTCGACGGCCAGATCTCCGGGGCGATTCAGGACGCGGTGTCGGACGTAATCGGCGGCTGAGGCGCGGTCGACGCTTCGATGACACAGGGCAGACTCTCCCCATCTACATTTGGATGACGGGGATTCTGCTCTTTGTTGCGTTCGCGTTCTTCGCGTTCGCTCAAGCCGCATCCGCGCGGAACGGCGCCCAGTCTGCTGCTGATGCCGCGGCGCTGGCGGCTGCCCAAGACGCCAGAGAGGAACTCGTTGACGGGCTGGGGGCGTCCATCGGCGAGGGGGACGACTGGCTCGACTGGCTGGACGGCGACAAGTTCAACGGCGACGGCGCCGAAGGCGCGGCGGATGCGCTGGCTGCGGAGAACGACTCGGCTGTGAGCCAGTTCGGGGCGGCTGAAGTAAATGGCTACCCGGGATTCTCGGTGAAGATCGAGACCAACTACACCGTCGGAGACTCCATCATTCCGGGCACGGAGAGCCAGCACGCCACGGCCGAGGCCACCGCCATCATCAAGCCGCGCTGCGATGTCGCTCCTTCGGCTGACCCGGAGAAGGTCGTGGAATTCGACTGCGACGGCGGCGACTCTTTCGAGATCGACCCGGACGACTTCGAACTGGATGATCTTCCGGACGCATCCGTTCTCTTCTCTGTCCACCTGGCTGACTGATGAGTGGCCGACGAAAGAAGGAAGCTGTACCGATGAACATTCGGCGCACCATTAAGACCCGCAGGGCAATGGCCGCTGTGGCGATCACTACTGGGCTGGTCCTCACGGTCGCTGGCTGCGGTGGTGGGGGCGGCGACAGCGATGACAAGTCAGAGAAGGGCGCTTCTTCACCCGCTACGACCAAGGGTGGTGGGGGTGACGATGAGAAGAGTGAGGAGCCCCAAGCCCCAGCGACAGACAAGGTGTTGGCAGAGGTTAAGGGTGAGGAGAACATTACGCTGACGGTCTCTTCGGCCGTTCGTGACGAGGGGGGCTTCGTTACGGTTTCGGGCAAGGTGACGAACAGCGGGGGCAAGTTCTGGGCTGCTGCCAACTGGCGTGGCGAAGAGCGTGAGCTGAACAAGAACGGTTCATCGGTAGCAGGAGCCAACCTGATCGACAACGCGGGAAAGAAGAAGTACCTCGTCCTCCGCGACACCGAGGGGCGGTGCTTGTGCACCAAGTTCACAGGTGGTGTGAAGCCCGGCCAAACCGCTGACTGGTACGCCCAGTTCCCGGCGCCGCCGGAAGGTAGCGCCAAGGTTGACTTCCAGGTAGGCGCCATGCCTCCCGCCTCCATCGAGATCAGCGAGAGTGAGTGACCCATGGGCCACCCACGCTCCCGCACCCTCGCCACAGCCACGGCCACCCTCACGGCCCTGGTCCTCCTGACCGGCACCCCCGCCTTCGCCGACGACGAGGACCCCAGCGCACCCCCCGGCAGCACAACCTCCACCGCCCCCCAGGAGGTGGACTCCAACAGCCCCGGTCTGAAGCTGGCCGACGGGGCGACCCTGGCCCCCGCGAAGGTCCTGGACATCAAGTCCGTCGTCGAGGACCTCGGTGGTGAGGAGCGCCGCGAGGACACGAACACGGACGTGAAGTTCGCGCTGCAGGCGGAGGTGCTGTTCGCCAAGAACAGCCCCAAGCTGAACCCCGAGGCGAACGCACGTATCAAGGCGATCGCCGAGGAGGCGAAGGCCCAGCAGGCGACGAACGTCAGGGTGTTCGGCTTCACGGACAACCTCGGCTCGTACAGCCACGGCAAGAAGCTGTCCCGCGAACGCGCGGAGGCGGTGCACGACAAGATGGCTAGCTATCTGGGCCCCGAGGTCACGTACTCCGTACGCGGCTACAGCGAGGACTACCCGATCGCGGACAACGGCTCCGAGGAGGGCCGCAAGAAGAACCGCCGAGTCGAGGTGTCCTTCCCCCGGGGAGCCGGGGCGGACACGGGGACATCCCCCTCCGGCTCCGGGAACCAGGACTGACCTGCGGCCCTGGACGCCGGCCCCACCGGTCTTCGCTGTGCCTGTGGCCTTGCTGTGTGCCGGGGCCATCCGGTGTCCCGAGGTTGGCGGTTCCGGTCCGGGAGTCAAGGGCGCTCCGCTGCGCTACGCGTCGGCTGCGCCGATTTCGCTGCGCTCCACCCTTGACACCCGGCCCTCCACCGCGCGAGGGAAGACGACCGGACGGCCCGAGGGGCGGGACTCTCGACCACTCCCGTGGGGCCGTCGGGCTCTCACGGCCGGGTGCGGACCGGATCTTCCGGCGTGCCCCTCACGCGGACAGGGGCCGGGCGCCCGGTGCGCAGCCGCTCCGGGAGGGCTGCCGGTTTCGTCAAGCGGCTGTCCTCCGCCGCCACGTCCGACCGTGTGGCTCCCGGGCGTTGGTTGGGCAGGGGGTCCGGCACCTAATTTCGAGAAGGCGCGTTCCGCGAAGCGCGCGCCCCCCTGGTGTCAGAACACAACTTCGCGAAAGTAGGTGCCGGTGGGTGTGGCTCTTCCTCGTCCTCTCACACCTTCTGCGTGACGGCCGCCCCGGAAGATCCGGTCGGCAGGCGCTTGACGAGACCGGCACCCACCACCGAAGCGGCTGCGGACCGGGCGTCTGCCCTTCTGCCCGTGGGGGCCACCCGCAATGAGCCGGGCCGCACCCGGCCACGAGACCCCCCTGACCCGACGGGAGTGGTCCAGAGTCCCACCCCGTGGCCGCCCGGTCATATCCCTTCGCGCGGTGGAGGGACGGGAGTCAAGGGTGAAGCGAAGCGGAATCGGCGCAGCCGACGCGTAGCGCAGCGAAGCGCCCTTGACACCCGGCCCGGAACCGCCAACCTCAGGACAACCGGGCGGCCCCGGTGCCAACCGAAGCCACCGGCCCCTCGAAGCGAGCGGCGGCCACCGGTGACAAGTGCCAAGCGGCAAGCTACTTGCCGCACTCCGTCAAGTAGCGGTCGAAGGCATGCTCCTTGGCCTTCCGCGCGACCGCATCCGTATACGCGTCCGCACGCAGGACACCGGCCGCGAGTTGAGTGTCGTCCTCAAGGTTCTTCGTGTCCGCGCACGCCACCACCACGATCCAATCGGCGTGCGTCCCCTTGTCCTTCGCGGTGCCGTACGTCGCCCCGGCGCCGGTGACCGGCTTGGACAGGTCGTACGACACCATCGACGAGGCCGACGGCAGGCCCCCTTCCACTTGGGCCACGGTCTGACCGATGAACGAGGAGATCGGTACGGGGCCGGGCTCGTCCGGGTCGGAGTCGGAGTCGGAGTAGTCGGAGTGGGTACCGCACCCGCTCAGCAGCATCGCGCCGCCGGCGAAGGCCGTGAAGGCCGCGAAGGTCACGGCAACGGCCCTCGCCGTAGCACGGCGGGGCCTGGCTCGGTCAGGGAAGGCACTCACTTGACCTTGCAACTCACCTTCGCCGGAGCCGGGTTGAAGGCGTCGGACTGCCCCTTCTTCACCGGCGAACTGCACGTCACGGCGACGGACTGGGTCTTGGCCCGGCTGATGTTCAGGCTGCCCACGACGGCCCCGCGGCTGAGCCCGACCCCCGCGTCGATGGTGCGCGTCGCCGACGCCGTCCTGTTGATCATGCAGGTCATGCCCTCACGTCGGGCTTCGCGCGGGGCGAGACATCGGCGTTTGCGGCTCCGGCGATGCGAGTCGTCGAGCTGAGGTGCATGCGTTCCCCCATGAACAATCTTGGTCGCCGAAGATCGTACTCGACGGTGCGGGGGTGCGAGGGCTCTGACCTGCGCGTTCTTGTCCGTCAGCCGAGAGTGGCCGGCTCCCAGCGGTCACATGCCGCCGTCCCGCCACCCCGCATCGCCCCGCAGCACCGCGTACCGCACCCCGTCCCGCCACTGCCCGTCCCGGAACAGCACGCTGCGGGAGACGCCTTCGCGCGTGAAACCGACCTTCTCCAGGGCCCGCTGCTCGGCGATGTTCTCGGACTCGGTGTCCGCCTCGATCCGCATCACGGGGGTGTGGGCGAAGAGGTACCGCACCAGCAGCCGCTGGGCTCGTGTGCCGACTCCGCGGCCACGGGCGTCCGGCAGAAGCTGAATTCCGATGTTCCAGAAGTACGAGGTGCGGAAGACCTCCACCTTCCGCCATCCCACGAAGCCGAGTGGATCATCGCCGGAGGCCACCATCAGCTGGCCCTTGTCGGCGCCGAGCATCCCGTCATCGGCGAAACGCCGCCTGAAGGTGTGGGGATCCTTCCACCCCTGCCACTGGAAATCCCCGCACACGTCCGGGTCGGTGAGGAACCGTTCGAGCAGGGGCAGATCATCTTCACGTACGGGCCGCAGCCTCGCAGGATCGTCGCTCATCGCCATCACGGTACGGCCCACCGGCCAGTCACCTCCGGAGTAATCGGAGTGACCGGAGTAATCGGAGTGAGCCGAGAGGCCGTGTGATGCGAAGATCGCTCCATGAGCAGCTTCACCTTCGACGAACTTGTGGCCGAAGCCGAGTCCGCCCCCACCGAAGGCTGGGACTTCTCCTGGTTCGAGGGGCGGGCCACGGAGGAGCGGCCCTCCTGGCGGTACGCCTACGCCATGGGGGAGCGCCTCGGGCGCTCCACCGCCTCCCTCGACATCCAGACCGGCGGCGGCGAAGTCCTCGCCTCCGCGCCCTCGCTGCCGCCGCTCGCCGTCGCCACGGAGGGGTGGCCGCCGAACGTCGCCAAGGCCACCGCCCTGCTGCATCCGCGCGGCGCGGTCGTCGTGGCCTCGCCCGAGGACGCGCCGCTGCCGTTCGCCGCGGAGGCGTTCGACCTGGTCACCAGCCGGCATCCGGTGAAGGCCCACTTCGACGAGATCGCGCGCGTGCTGCGCCCCGGCGGGACGTACTTCGCCCAGCACGTCGGCCCCGCCAGCGTCTTCGAGGTCGTCGAGTACTTCCTCGGGCCGCAGCCCGATGAAGTACGCGACGGACGCCACCCCGACGGCGAGCGCGCCGAGGCGGAGGCGGCGGGCCTGGAGATCGTCGACCTGCGGGCCGAGCGGCTTCGGATCGAGTTCCGCGACATCGGGGCCGTCGTCCACTTCCTGCGGAAGGTCGTGTGGATGGTGCCGGACTTCTCGGTGGAGAAGTACCGGCCGCGGCTGCTTGAGCTGCACGAGCAGATCGAGGCCAAGGGCCCGTTCGTGGCCCACAGCACACGGCATCTCTTCGACGCCCGCAAGCGCTGACTGACGCCACCGCCACCGCCACCGCCACCGCCACCGCCACTGCCACCGCCACGGGGAGGGGGAGCGCGGGCGACGACAGCGACCGGCCGGCGTCCGTCGGCAGGTCGTGTTGTCGGCGGGCGCTGGCGCCGCTGATTGCACAGGGCGGGGCGTGGACGGCTGACCTACGCGTGCGCCCCCACCGTCACCGGTCCCACCACCAGCTCCGCCCGCCCCTCAAGCACTTCCCCCACCCGCTCCGCCTGCCCCGCCAGCTCCCGCTGCTGCCCCGCGCTCAGCGAGCCGAGCGGCTCCACCGTCACGGTGATCCGCCGCCCTGAGCGCCGCTGGTGCCAGACCCCCGCCACGAGCCCGTCGACCAGCAGCACGGGGAAGTTGCCCGCCTGGCCCCCGGCCAGCGCACGCGCGTAGGCCCGGCCGGGGAAGAGCCGCTCGCGCGGGTGCGAGGCAATCACGTACGCGTCGAAGTACGGCAGGAGCCGGACGCCCCGCACGGGCTCCGCCGGGAACTCCGTGTCGCCCGCGACCACCCACGACGACGGCACCCCCTCCATCTCCACCGCCTCGATCTCCCCGGCGGAGGCCAGCGAGGCGAACACCTCGCCCGCCCAACCGGCGGGCGCAGCAGCCCACTTGGCGAACTCGGGGGACGTCGCAGGTCCGTACGCGTAGAGGAAGCGCCGCACCAGGCGCCCCGTCGCCACCTCGGCGGAGAGCGGCGGCTCCTCGGACCCGGCGGCCGACGGACGCGTGTACGTCACCTTGCGGCCCCGGTTCGGCGCGAAGCACAGCACCCCGCGGTGGCCCGCCACGTGCATGACCGAGCGCCAGCGCGGCCACATGCCCTGGAAGGCGGGCATCACCAGATCGCCCGCCCAGGGCCCGGTACGCGCCACCACCTCGTCGCTGAGCTCGTCGATGGTCAGACAGGCCCCGTCGAGCGCCTCGCCGATCGCGCGCACGATCTCGTCCGTCTGGGACGGCGTCAGCCGGTCGCCCGCCTTGAAGGGGCTCGGTCCGCCCGGGACCGCGGACAACGCGCCCGTCCACATGGGGAGTTCGGAGACGGGGAGGCAGTGGATCGTGCCGCGCGGCCCGTATGTCTTGACCAGGCTCGGCTCCTCGCCCCACAGCGCGTGGCGTACGTCGAGGCGGGTCGCCCCGTCCATCCGCAGCCCCACCGACAGCTCGGCGGCGGACATCACCTGGGCGTGTGCCGCCAGCATCGCGTCGACGACCTCGCCGGGGCCGGCCTCGCCAGGCTTCGCCGGATTCAGCAGGAACTGCCGCTCCATGCGCCGGGCGTTGGCGGCACTCCACGAAATAGCGGCGACGGTCATCGGCGTTCCCCTTCAGTACTGTCGATCCAGTAAGTGGCTCTGCGGACCTGAGGAGTGGACCATGCCGAAGAGCGGCACGGAGGGTAATTCGGAGAGCGGCGGCAGGAGCGGCAAGGAGACCAAGACGCTGTACGCGTGTGGGCTCGACGCGGCCGTGGACGTCGTCGGCGGCAAGTGGAAGCCGATGATCCTCTGGGCGTTGTACGCGAGCGCGACGCTCCGCTTCGGCGAGCTCCGGCGTCATATCGCCGGAATCAGCGAGAAGGTGCTCATCCAGCAGCTCCGCGAGCTGGAGTCCGACGGCATCGTGCACCGCGAGGTGTACCGGGAGGTCCCGCCGAAGGTCGAGTACTCGCTGACCCCCCTCGGCCAGTCCCTGAACGAGGCGCTGATCCCGCTGGGCGTGTGGGGCGACGAGCACATGCAGCAGCTGGTGGCCAACCGCGAATGCAAGAAGGACGGCAAAGCCGCCTGACGGGAAGCGAGCCGCCGGACGGGAACGAGCAGCGGGACGGGAAAACGCGGTGGAGGGTTGCTCCGCGCGCCGATCGTTAACCAAGTGATCCCGAAACAGGTCGCGTTGATTCCGCATCGTTATCGGCACTGACTCGATTCAGCCGCGCACATCACGTAAGTTCAGACCAAGGCGAATTCGCGTGAGCAAAGCCACGTGTGCGGTGCCGCGCGGCGGAGGGGGCTGCGCGGCTCCGCGCGCCCTCATTCCCCGCCGGGACCGGCGAAGGAGTCCGCGGACCGCACCTCGACCCGCGCACCCCGGCGCACGCCCCACAGGGCCATCGCTCCGGCCTCCGCCTCCAGGACGTGCCGGGCCCGCGGCCGGGGCCGCCCGATCCGCAGGGGACGCATCGTCCGCACGGACAGCACCCGCAGCTCCCGGTCCAGGTACGCCACGTCGATCGCGAACCGCATCCCCACCGTGTGCACACTGCTCGCCGGGGTCAGCAGCAGCGCCCCGGCGACCCCGTCCCGGCCGAGCAGCCCGCGCCGCCGCGCGCCGGCGGAGTCCGCGATCTCCAGGGGGAGGGTCCGGCCGGACGGGAGCAGAAGCGTCGCCATGCGAGCCGAAGCTAGCGGCCCCTCCGTCCGCCGCGTCAAGGGGGCGCCCCGGCCCCCGTCCCTCCAATGGGCTACCGCCGTGCGAGGCCTGATTCTGTCGCCGGGGCCGAAATCCGGTGCGGGAACAGGGGCCCGGAGTCGTCGGCCGGTTTCGGAGAGTAGTTGTGGCACGCCGATGCGCGCAGCATCACTTACGAAGGGTTATGGTGGAAACCCCCCCTCGGGCCGGTCCGTCTCCCCCCCACGGACCGGCCCGATTTTTTGTGCCAGGACGCCGGACCTCGCGCCGCCCGTGCCGCGTACCGCCCCGACGCTGAGGCGGGACCTCCGGATATGGTCAGGGACATGTCGAACCAGTTCCCTCCGCCGCCCCATGACCCGCAGGCCAACCCGCAGCCGGGCCTCCCCAGTTACACCGGTCCGGCCCAGGACCCCGGGTACGCGAACGCCTATGGGTACGGCCACGGCCCGGTCGTCCCGCACACGATGCCCGGCGTGGTCCGCGCCGCGCAGATCGTCGTCTGGGTCCTCGCCGGGCTGGTGCTGCTCGGCACGATCGCGATCGCGGCCTCGGGGGACGCCGAGACGGCCGGTGCGGCCGTCGGGGCGAGCCTGCTCCTCCTGGTGACCGCCGGTTTCGCCTTCACGTTCAAGAGCGCGGGCAACGGCATACGCGTGACCTGCATCGTCCTGATGAGCGTGCAGATCGCCCTCGGACTCGGCAGCCTCGCCGGCGGCAACCCGGGCGGGCTCCTGGGCCTGCTCGGCTCGGTCGCCACGGTCGTTCTGCTCGCGCAGGGTGCGGCGGGCGCCTGGTTCAAGCGCCCGCGTATCCCTGCCCCGGGGCAGGGATACGCGGCCTGAGGAACCCCGCCGGAACTAACCCCGCCCGGCCCAGATGTTGGTGCCGGGCGTGGAGACCGCGTACGTGTCGATCTCGGCGAGCTCCTCGTCCGTGAGCTTCGGCCCCGCCAGCGCCGCCACGTTCTCCTCCAGCTGCTTCACGCTGGAGGCGCCGATGAGCGCGGAGGTCATCCGCTCGTCGCGCAGGACCCAGTTGAGCGCCAGTTGCGCGAGCGACTGGTCGCGGCGGGCCGCGATGTCATTCAGGCCATTGAGGCGGCGCACGACCTCGTCGCTCAGGAGGTCGGGGTCGAGCGACTTGCCCTGCGTCGCGCGCGAGCCCTCCGGGATGCCCTTCAGGTACTTGTTCGTGAGCAGGCCCTGCGCCAGCGGCACGAAGGAGATGCAGCCCATTCCCGCGCCCTCGAGGGTGTCGAGCAGGCCGTCGTCCTCGGTCCAGCGGTTGATCATCGAGTACGAGGGCTGGTGGATGAGGGCGGGCACGCCCATCTCCCGCAGCAGGCGCGCCGCTTCGGCGGTCTGCTCGCTGTTGTAGGAGGAGACGCCCACGTACAGCGCCTTGCCCTGCTGCACGGCGGACGCGAGCGCGCCCATTGTCTCCTCGAGCGGGGTCTGCGGGTCGAAGCGGTGCGAGTAGAAGATGTCGACGTAGTCCACGCCCATGCGCTTGAGCGACGCGTCCAGGGACGACATCAGGTATTTGCGCGAACCCCACTCGCCGTACGGGCCGGGGTGCATGAGGTAGCCCGCCTTGGTCGAAATGACCAATTCATCGCGGTACGGGGCGAAGTCCTGCGCGAACAGCTTGCCGAAGTTGAGCTCGGCCGAACCGGCCGGCGGGCCGTAGTTGTTCGCCAGGTCGAAGTGAGTGACGCCCAGGTCGAAGGCGCGACGCAGGATCGCGCGCTGGCTCTCCAGGGACTTGTCGTCACCGAAGTTGTGCCACAGGCCGAGGGAGACGGCGGGCAGCTTCAGGCCGCTGCGGCCCGTGCGCCGGTACTCCATGGTGCTGTAACGGTCCGTTGCCGCTCGGTACAGAGACGTGTCGTTCATGGGTACGAAGCTACTTCAGGCCCGGATCTTGTGGTGTCGGCCCCGCATCACCCAGGGGCAGAGGACCGCCCCCACAGCGGTAGGCTTTCGCCTTCGGGGACTGCCATCTGCATGGAGGGGCTGACAGAAGTGAACCTGCGCGACCTGGTGTACGGACTTTACGCACGCCGGGTGGAAGGCCGCCTCGACCACGACCAGGTGCCCAAGCACATCGGGGTCATCCTCGACGGCAACAGGCGCTGGGCAAAGGCGTCCGGCGGGACCACCGAACAGGGCCACCAGGCGGGTGCGTACAAGATCGAGGAGTTCCTCGGCTGGTGCGCCGAGACGGACGTCGAGGTCGTCACCCTCTGGATGCTGTCGACGGACAACTTCGACCGCCCGGAGCAGGAGCTCATCCCGCTCCTCGGCATCATCGAGGACACGGTCCGCAGCCTCGCCGCCGACGGCCGCTGGCGCGTGCACCACGTGGGCACGATGGACCTCCTTCCCGCCCGCACCCAGGCCGTCCTCAAGGAGGCCGAGCAGTCCACCCACGGGAACAAGGGAATACTGGTCAATGTGGCCGTCGGATACGGCGGCCGGCAGGAGATCGCCGACGCGGTCCGCTCGCTGATCCTGGACCACGCGGAGAAGGGCACGAGCCTGGAGGACGTCGCCGAGACCGTCGACGTCGACCTGATCTCCAAGCACCTCTACACACGCGGCCAGCCGGACCCGGACCTGGTGATCCGAACGAGTGGTGAGCAGCGTCTGTCCGGCTTCATGCTCTGGCAGTCGGCCCACTCCGAGTACTACTTCTGTGAAGTCTTCTGGCCGGCCTTCCGCAAGGTCGACTTCCTGCGTGCGCTGCGTGATTACGCGGCCCGGCACCGGCGTTACGGGGGCTGACGCCCGCGAGGTGCTCATGTCGGTGAGGTGTGAGTAACCCAGAGTTCACGGATGCGCCGTCATATGCCCTGGCATGGCTGCGCATGTTCGAGGGAATAAGCCTTCCAGGTCGACATCCGATTCACGGATGTCGTATCTCAGCGGGCGGCATGGGGCCGTCCGCCCGGGAGGCCCTTTGCACCAGGACGACCGTGCGGTGAGTACGGGCGAAGTGGAGGGCCGGAGCTCGGCCCGCGCACTGCGGCACGAGACCGGTCCGGACTTCTCCCGGCATCCTTCCCGTCGCTCCCCGACCTCATCCGAGGGGGTACGTCCTTCCGTGGTGACCAGCACAAAGCGCCGCATGCCCGACAGGCGCACCTATGTTCTCGACACCAGCGTTCTGCTCGCAGACCCGAACTCCATGTACCGCTTCGACGAGCACGAAGTCGTGCTGCCCGTCGTCGTGGTCACGGAGCTCGAGGCGAAGCGGCACCATCCCGAGCTCGGCTACTTCGCCCGGCAGGCCCTGCGCCTCCTGGACGACTGCCGGGTCCGGCACGGTCGCCTGGACGCGCCGATCCCGATCGGCGATCTGGGCGGCACGCTGCGCGTCGAGCTCAACCACTCCGATCCCGGCGTGCTTCCGGCCGGCTACCGGTTGGGGGACAACGACTCACGGATTCTCGCCGTAGCGCGCAACCTCCAGGCAGAGGGGTACGACGTCACCGTCGTCTCCAAGGATCTGCCTCTGAGGATCAAGGCGTCCTCGGTCGGCCTCCTCGCGGAGGAGTACCGCGCCGAGCTCGCCATCACGGACTCCGGCTGGACCGGAATGTCCGAACTGACCCTCTCCGGGGAACAGGTGGACCTCCTCTTCGAGGAAGACACGCTGTACGTCCCCGAGGCGGCCGACCTGCCCGTCCACACGGGTCTCACCATCCAGTCCGAGAAGGGCAAGGCTCTGGGCCGCGTCACGGCCGAGGGCAACGTCCGTCTCGTACGCGGCGATCGTGAGGCCTTCGGCATCAAGGGGAGGAGTGCGGAGCAGCGCATCGCGCTGGATCTGCTGCTCGATCCGGACATCGGCATCATGTCGATGGGCGGCCGGGCGGGCACCGGCAAGTCGGCCCTCGCGCTCTGCGCGGGACTTGAGGCCGTCCTGGAGCGACGGCAGCACCAGAAGGTGATGGTCTTCCGGCCGCTGTACGCGGTGGGCGGGCAGGAGCTCGGCTATCTGCCCGGCACCGAGGCCGAGAAGATGGGCCCCTGGGCGCAGGCGGTCTTCGACACGCTCGGCTCGGTGGCGGGCAAGGCGGTCATCGAGGAGGTGACGGCGCGCGGCATGCTCGAAGTGCTCCCGCTCACCCATATCCGCGGGCGCTCGTTGCACGACGCGTTCGTGATCGTCGACGAGGCCCAATCCCTGGAACGAAACGTTCTTCTGACCGTTCTGTCCAGGATCGGGGCGAACTCCCGTGTCGTCCTCACTCATGACGTCGCCCAGCGCGACAACCTCCGAGTGGGGCGGTACGACGGGGTAGTTGCCGTGGTGGAGAAGCTGAAGGGCCATCCGCTGTTCGCCCATGTCACGCTCACCCGCTCCGAGCGTTCGCCGATCGCGGCGCTCGTGACCGAAATGCTGGAGGACGGATCGATCTGAACCAGTTGACCCTGGTTACGCAGTAGTTGGCGCCGCCCGGCGAAGCGAAGGAGCCTAGCCGGGCGGCGTCATGGCGTTCGCCCTTTTCCGAAAAACTCCTGGGGCAAACGAGGTGTGAGCTTTCACACGGCACGGAGAATTGCCTTGCGGCATCCGGCTGGGGCAGAGTCTGGGTCCTGTCAGGCCCCGCATGCGACACACCTGTACCCCCAGCGGTACCGCAACTCAGAAAAAACAGAACTTCATAGTGGCCGTCGCATGCCGCCCGAAGCACCACGTGGCGCTCCCCTCACGGGAGTTGCCCACCGGGCCCGTGCCTCCCGTGACCGAGAACCAAGCGGAGGCCAGCGTCCAGGGGCACGATTGCGTCCGCGAGGTCACCTATGCGGGCGATGCTGGAAGGAAACCGTGTGAGCCGGATTTCGGTCCGGGGATTCGCCGTGGCATCCGCCACCGCGGTCACCACTGTTGGCGCTGTCGTCGGTGTCGCCTCGGGCAGCACCCCGGGCGCCTCGAATGACAACGACTTCGAGGCGGCGGCAAGCGACGCGACTCTCCTCGCAGACATTCCCGCGGGCCAGCAGGCCCAGGTGCAGACCGCGTCCCTGACGCAGCAGGCCGACGCACAGGCCATGGCTGCCGACACGGCCGCGAAGAAGACTGCGGCGGAAGCAGCGCGCAAGCAGGCCGCCGAGGCCGCCATCGCGAAGCAGAAGGCCGCGGAGAAGCAGGAGGCCGCAGAGAAGGCGGCAGCCAAGAAGGAGCGCGAGGAGAAGGCCGAGGTCAAGGCCAGCCGTTCCTCCGCGCGCGACGCCTCCGACTTCGCCCCGCAGTCCTCGTACTCCGTCTCGCAGGTCCAGGCGATGGCACGGCAGATGGTCCCCGGCGACCAGTTCCAGTGCTTCAGCAACATCGTCAACCACGAGTCCACCTGGAACTACAAGGCCACCAACGCCTCTTCCGGCGCGTACGGCCTCGTCCAGGCGCTGCCCGGCTCCAAGATGTCCTCGGCCGGTTCCGACTGGCAGACGAACCCCGCCACGCAGATCAAGTGGGGTCTCGGCTACATGAACGACCGCTACGGAAGCCCGTGTGGTGCCTGGGACTTCTGGCAGGCGAACAACTGGTACTGAGCTGCGGTTCGCTCAACCTTTTCAAGGCCCCTCACCGTCCTTCGGTGGGGGGTCTTCGCCGTGTACGGTCAGTCCGACAACTTCCAGGGGGGAGTGGTGGGGCAAGACGGGGGAAGAGGACGGATCATGTCGCGAGTACCAGGGTGGATCGGCAGGCTCGGTGCCGGACTGTCTCAGATGGGCGAGCGGATGGGGCGCGACGACCCCGATTCCGGTCCTGACGACGACAGCGTGAGGGCGGCGCGGCGGTCGAGCGCCGACGAGGCCGCCGCCGCCGAGGGCGACGCCGCGGCCGAGGCGGCCTCGGCACCGGATTCGGAGACCGTGGTGCCCGCGCCTCCCACGTACGCCCCGGACATAATGGCCAGGCCCGACCCCGTCGCGGCGGTGCCGTGGGGGATGCGGGTCGCGGCCGAGGCCGGCTGGCGTCTCCTCGTGCTCGCGGGCACGCTCTGGGTGTTGATGAAGGTCATCAGCGCCGTGCAGCTCGTCGTCTTCGCCTTCGTCGCGGCGCTGCTCGTCACCGCGATGCTCCAGCCGACGGTGGTCAGGCTCAAGCGACTCGGTCTTCCGAGGGGGCTCGCGACCGTCGTCACGGCAGTCCTCGGCTTCGTCGTCATCGGCCTGGTCGGCTGGTTCGTTGTCTGGCAGGTCATGGACAACGTGGACACGCTGTCCAGCCAGGTCCAGGACGGCATCGACGATCTGCGCAACTGGCTGCTCACCAGCCCGTTCCATGTGACCGAGGATCAGATCAACGACATCGCCAAGAGCCTGCGCGAGGCGGTCGGCGCGAACACGGAGGAGCTGACGTCCGCGGGGCTCGAAGGGGTCACCGTGATCGTGGAGGCCATGACGGGCATCCTGCTCGCGATGTTCTCGACGCTGTTCCTCCTCTACGACGGCAAGCGCATCTGGGAGTGGGTCCTGAAGCTGGTCCCCGCGCCCGCGCGGCCCGGCATCGCGGGCGCGGGTCCGCGGGCCTGGCGCACGCTGACGGCCTATGTGCGCGGCACGGTGATAGTGGCTCTGATCGACGCGATCTTCATCGGGCTCGGGATCTACTTCCTCGGGGTGCCGATGGCGGTGCCGCTGGCCGTCTTCATCTTCCTGTTCGCGTTCATCCCGTTGGTGGGCGCCGTCATCTCGGGCGCGCTCGCCGTGGTCGTGGGTCTGGTGACCCAGGGCGTCTTCACCGGCGTGATGACCCTGGTCGTGGTCCTCGCCGTGCAGCAGATCGAGGGGCACATCCTGCAGCCGTTCATCCTCGGGCGCGCGGTGCGGGTGCATCCCCTGGCCGTGGTGCTGTCCGTGGCCGCGGGCGGGCTCGTCGCCGGGATCGGCGGGGCCGTCGTCGCGGTGCCGCTGGTCGCCGTCACCAACACCGTGGTGGGCTACTTGCGGGCGTACTCACGTGAGGCCGCCCTGAAGCAGTCGCCTCAGCCGCGGGGCGCCACCGCCCTGGACGTCGCGCCGGTGGAGCGCGGATCGCCCGCCGAGTGAAAGATCTCCGGATCTTGGTCTGACGGCCACCTCCGGTGGCTAGAGTCCGCGCGCATGAGCCACAGACACAGATACAGACGGATACGCACCGCGGGCGGGCTCGTGCTCGGGCTGCTGGTCCTGCTCCTTGGCCTCGGGGTCCAGCCCGCCGCCGCGCACGTGTCGCGCGAGCAGGCCGAACTCGTCGTCGCCCCCGGTGACGGCGGCACGAGCGGGCGGCTGATCGTGCACCACGACGTGGTGTCCGCGGGGGAGGCCGGCGCCTGGGCGTCCCGGCTGCTCTCGGCCGACTGCCCGGCCCGCGGCTCCGGCGTCGCCGGGGACAGCGGCGGAGTGCCGGACGGCGTCGTCGTGGAGCTGACGTGGAGCTGCCGTCTCGACTCCGTCGACGTGAGCGCCCTGCTGGAGAAGGGCGGCCTGAGCCAGGTCGTCGTCGAGTTCGACGGCACCGCGGTGGACGCCACGGGGGCCACCCCGGTCGTGGACGCCCGCGGCGCGCACGCGCTGCCCTCCTTCCCCTGGGCCACCGTGCTCCCGGTGACGGCGGCCGGAGCCCTCCTCGCGCTCGCCGCCTGGCAACTCCCGCTCCTCGTACGCCTTGTGCGCACCCGGCGGCTCAAGCTCGCCCTCGCGGGGACCGTCGCGCTGTCCTGCTTCGCGCCCCAGGCCGCTTACGCCGACGGCACGCGGGCCGCGGACACCGTCACCGTGACCGGCACCGTCTTCCGGGACGCCAACGCCAACGGTGAGCGGGACAAGGGCGAGCGGCCCGTGCCCGGCGTCGATGTCACCGACGGGGCGGTGTGGACGGCCTCGGGGCCCGACGGTTCGTACCGCCTGGACATCGATCCCGCCCGGCGCGAGACGGACCTCGTCAGCATCGTCTCGCCGGACGGCTACACGCCCGCGCTGCGCGAGGACTACATACCGAAGTACTTCCGTGAGGTCGCCGAGAGCGGCTCCACGGGCGCCGACTTCGCGCTCGTCCCCGACAAGAACGCGGCGAACCCCACCGAGAAGTGGGTCATGAACTCCGACACCGAGGTCGGCAACCGTAACGACGAGGAAGCGCGCAAGGCCCTGCCGCAGTGGACCGGTCAGGTCAGGGCGATGTCCGAGGTCGACGGGGCGACGATGCAGATCGCCACCGGCGACCTCACCGTCACCGACTACGCGGAGGAGCCGCGCCGCCAGGGCGGCTACGACCTCTTCAGTAAGGGGCTCAAGGAGGGGAGGCTCGGTCATCCCTTCTACCCGGTGATGGGCAACCACGACTTCGGCGGCACGGCGTCCTCCAAGGGCTACGCGGGCAGCCTGGAGTACTACCGCCGCAACCTCGGCCCCGAGTGGTACAGCTTCGACCGCGACGGCCGCCACATCGTCGTCCTTGAGGACAACTACGACGCGAGCGGCCTGAAGCCGCAGCTGGAGTGGCTGCGCCGGGATCTCGCGCACAACGCGGTCGGCAAGCAGGTGTTCGTCTTCGCGCACCGCTCGCTGTTCACCCAGTGGGGTCCGGGCGCGGGCATGCAGCCGACCATCGACGAACTCGCCAAGTACGACGTGCGGATGGTCGCGGCAGGGCACAACCAGCAGTCGGAGTTCCGGCGCGGCGCCTTCAAGCGCTCCGTCGAGATCAACAACCAGGGCACGTACGGGATCGACGGCGGCCACCCGGACTACAAGGTCCTCGACTTCAGCGGCATCACCGACGATCCGCGCACGGGCCGTGACGAGGACACCGGTCATGTCACCGGAATCCACCGGCAGTTCGACGTCGACGACGACGCCGCCCTTGTCAGCCCCGCGCGGGGCAGCGTGCACGCGGCGAAGGACGGCGTGCCCGTCGAGGTGTACGCGGAGGACGACGGGCGCACACCGGGGCGGGCCGAGGTGACCGTGCGGGACAGGCGCGGGCATGTCGTGCGGCGCGAGTCGCTCCGGTTCGGCGACGGTGCGTCGAGGCCCGGCATCGAGAACTGCTACACGCCACCCGGCGGGAAGCCCGAGCCCTGTCCCGACGCCCGCGGTTCCTGGACGCGGGCGAGCGACCGGCTGCGCGGCCTGCGGCCCGGCGCGTACACGGCGGAGAGCGTCGCGTACGACACCCGGGGCAAGGCCTGGCCCGCGCTGAAGAGCCCGTTCACCGTGGTGCGGAAGACCGAAGCGGTGGGCGCGGGGCAGGACTGGGTCCGGCAGGGCGGCGACGAGGCCGGGCGCTCCGCGAGCGGGGACGATCCCGGTCCGGTGCTCGACCTGAAGTGGGCGCGCCACACCGGGGAGCAGTTCAACCTCAACGGCTCGGTCGTCGCCGACGGCAAGGTCATCGTCTCGTCGCGGGCCTTCGACTCGCCGTACAGCATGATGCTCGCCTACGACGTGGCCACCGGCCGTGAGATCTGGCGTACGTATCTGGACGGCGACGCGGAGTCGGCGCCCACGCTGCACGGCGGCCGGGTCCATCTGACGACGGGTGTCGGCCGGGTCTACGCCATCGACCCGAAGGACGGGCACATCGTCTGGGAAGCCGTCGACCGCGAGGAGCGGCACGGGGACACCGTGCGCCGCCACGGTCGGGCAGGCGGACCGGTCAGCGTCTTCGGGCTCACCGGCGAGTCGGCGAAGGGCCGTTCCGTCGCCGTCTACCAGGACTGGGACACGGTGCGCTGCCGGGACGCGAAGACCGGCGAGAAGCTGCCGGGCGGATTCGCGGCGGCGGGCTCATGGGGGCAGTTCCACAGCACCGCGGTGCGCGAGCCCGGCTCCAACACGGCCTATCTGCACTCCGGTTCGAGCAACACCGTCATCGCGATGGACCTGGTGAGCTGCGAGCAGCTGTGGGTGAAGGACACCAAGGGCGACATCGACAGCCACTCGTCGCCGGTGCTCACCGATCCGGCCTCGGGCGGTCCGGCGTCGGGCGAGCCGCAGCTGGTGACCTTCACGTCATCGGGGGTCCGCGGGTTCGATCCGGGGACGGGCGCGCAGACGTGGGAGTCGAAGGCGGGCGGTGCGGGCGTCTGCGAGCCGGGTCCCGCGCCGCTGACGAGTCCTGCCGTGCGGGGCGGCGTCGCGTACGTGGCGGGGCGCGACGGTGTCGTACGCGCCTACGACACGGGCGCGGCCGATCCGTCGAAGCCGCTCTGGCAGACCAAGGCCGGTTATCTGCCGGGGGAGAGTCCGCTGGACGACGAGTGGCGGGTGGCCATGGGCTGCACGGCGGGCGAGGGGTCGCCGACCATGCATCCGCTGGTCACCAAGTCCCATGTGTACGTGGGGACATGGGACGGCAGGCTGCTCGTCCTCGACCGCTCGACCGGCAGGCGGACGCACGCCTACGACCTGGGCGCGGGTGTCACGTCGGCGTTGTCCGTCAGCGGCGACCGGATCTTCGCGCTCACGGACGACGGGACGATCCACGCGCTGGCCGCGCGCCGTACGGGCTGAGGACGCACAACGGCCCCGCCCGGCAACTGCCGGGCGGGGCCGTTGTGTTGAGGCGGGGCGGTTACGCCAGGACGTCCTCGGAGTCCAGCGTGACGCCGACGGCCTGGATCACGGCGGCGATCTTGACGGCTTCCTGGATCGTCTCGCGATCCACGCCGGCCTTGCGCAGCACCTGCTCGTGGGAGTCGAGGCACTGGCCGCAGCCGTTGATCGCGGAGACCGCGAGCGACCACAGCTCGAAGTCGACCTTCTCCACACCCGGGTTGCCGATGACGTTCATCCGCAGGCCGGCGCGCAGCGTCCCGTACTCGGGGTCCGAGAGCAGGTGGCGCGTGCGGTAGAAGACGTTGTTCATCGCCATGACGGCCGCGGCCGACTTGGCGGCGGTGTACGCCTCGGGGGAGAGGTTCGCCTTCGCCTCGGGCTCCAGCTCGCGCAGCACCTTCGGGGAGCGGGATGCGATCGCGCAGGCGAGCACCGTGCCCCACAGCTGCTGCTGCGGCAGGTCCGAGTTGCCGATGACCGAGCCGAGGTTCAGCTTCAGGTCCTTGGCGTAGTCCGGTACGGCGGACTTCAGTTCGTCGAGTGCCATGTCAGAAGGCTCCGTTCACTCGCCCGAGAGGAGCGCGACCGGGTCCAGGGTCTCGTCGCCCTGGGTCCAGTTGCAGGGGCACAGCTCGTCCGTCTGGAGAGCGTCGAGGACCCGGAGGACCTCCTTGGGGTTACGGCCGACGGAACCGGCGGTCACCATCGTGAACTGGATCTCGTTGTTCTGGTCGACGATGAAGACGGCGCGCTGGGCGAAGCCGTCCTCGCCCTCGATGCCGAGGTCACGCATGAGCTCGTGCTTCGAGTCGGCCAGCATCGGGAAGGGCAGGTCGGTGAGGTCCGGGTGGTCCTTGCGCCAGGCGTGGTGCACGAACTCGGAGTCGCCGGAGAAGCCGAGCACCTGGGCGTCACGGTCGGCGAACTCGTCGTTCAGCTTGCCGAAAGCGGCGATCTCGGTCGGGCACACGAAGGTGAAGTCCTTGGGCCACGCGAAGACGATCTTCCACTTGCCCTCGTAGGTCTTGTGGTCGATCTGCTGGAACTCAGAGCCCTTCTCCAGCGAGACACAGGCAGTCAGATCGAACTGGGGGAACTTGTCACCGACAGTGAGCACGCGCTCTCCTTGCTGCAAAGAAACTCCCTTTTGGGGAGTTTCCTGGGGGGTTGGACTGGTGTTGATCGTGGCACAGGGTGCATTGATTATGGAAATAGCTAGAGTGGGTCATGTTGATCGGACCTAGCTATCAGTGTCAGTGGACAAGGAGGGGCATTCCGTGGCCACAAGTGCCAAGCCCGCAGCCAAGCGCGGCGCCCGTCAGCCGAGCCTCGCCCAGCTGCGCGCCTTCGCGGCCGTCGCCGAGCATCTGCACTTCCGGGATGCCGCCGCCGCGATCGGGATGAGCCAGCCCGCGCTCTCCGGCGCGGTCTCCGCCCTGGAGGAGACACTGGGTGTCACCCTGCTCGAGCGTACGACGCGCAAGGTGCTGCTCTCGTCGGCGGGCGCGCGCCTCGCGGTGCGGGCCAGGGCCGTCCTCGATGAGGTCGGGGCGCTGATGGAGGAGGCCGACGCGGTGCGCGCCCCCTTCACCGGGGCGCTGCGGCTCGGCGTGATCCCGACCGTGGCGCCGTATCTGCTGCCCACGCTCATCGGCCTCGTCCACGAGAAGTACCCGGATCTCGATCTCCAGGTGCACGAGGAGCAGACGTCCTCGCTGATCGAGGGGCTCGGCGCCGGGCGGCTCGATCTGCTCCTGCTCGCCGTGCCGCTCGGCGTGCCCGGCGTCACCGAACTGCCCCTGTTCGACGAGGACTTCGTGCTCGTCACGCCGCTCGACCACTGGCTCGGCGGACGCGAGGGCATCCCGCGCGACGCCCTGCGCGAGCTGAACCTGCTGCTGCTCGACGAGGGGCACTGCCTGCGCGACCAGGCCCTCGACATCTGCCGGGAGGCCGGGCGCGCGGACGCCCCGGTGACCACGACGGCCGCCGGACTCTCCACCCTCGTACAGCTGGTGGCCGGCGGCCTCGGCGTGACGCTGCTCCCGCGCACCGCCGTCCGCGTCGAGACCAGCCGCAGCAACCAGCTGCTCACCGGGTACTTCGCGGACCCGGCGCCGACCCGGCGCATCGCCCTCGCGATGCGTACGGGAGCCGCGCGGGCCGCGGAGCACGAGGAACTCGCCGCCGCCCTGAGGGGGGCCGTGAAGCCGTTGCCGGTGCGGGTGTTGTGACCCCGCACCGGCAACGTTGCGCTCCCGCGCGGGGAGTTACTCCGTGCGCAGTCCGTCCGGGCGCATCATGCGCCACAGCGGCGGCAGGCTGAGCAGCGTCACGACCGCGACGAGGGCGGCGCCCGCGGCCGTCAAGGGGGCGAAGAGCCACCAGTCGGTGACCGACTTCTGGATCATGCGGACCATGACCCAGCCGAGGCCGAGGCCGCCCGCGACGGCGAGCACCAGGCCGATCGCGACCGGAATGGCGGTCTGCCACAGGATCGACCACGCCATCGACGCGCGGCGCGTGCCGAAGGCGGTGAGCGCCGCCAGGAGGCGCTTGCGCTCCCGCAGTTGCTCGATCATCGAGACCAGCATGGACGCCGCGATCAGGGCCATCGTCGCCATCGCGCCGATCTGCAGGCCGCTCTGGATGGTGGCGTACTGCTTGTCGCGCTCGACCGCGCGCAGCGTCTGCACGTCGAGGAACGGGTCGACGTGGGCCGCGGTGTTGCGGATGTACTCCTCGGCGTCCTTGGTGTCCGGGTCCACCTGGATCATCGCGGTGGTCGAGGCGTCGGCCATCTTGGAGGCGTCGATCGCGCCGGGCGTCGCGTAGATGCCGTCGTGCAGGTCGCCGCCCGGGTCGGGGCGGGCCTTGACCTCGCGCGAGTCGGCGGGCAGCGTCCACGGGACGTGCTGGTGGCCGGACTCGTCCCAGCTGATGGCGTTCAGGTCGATCGGCTTGCCCGGACGGGCCGACTCGTCGACCCAGTTGTTCATTTCCTTGTCGCCGGTGTGCACGACGAAGGTGTCGCCGTCCCGGCACTCGCCGATCCGGGCCAGCTCGCGCAGGTTCGCGCAGGTGCCGACCGTCAGCTCCGTGGTGGGCCTGAGGTCGTCGGGGTTCTTCAGCTTGCCCGGCTTCACGACGTACGTGGAGACCGTGCCGATGACGTTCTTGACGCCCTTGGTCGTGCGGAACTTGTCGATCATCCGCTCGGCGAGGTCGCCGTCGCCCACGTCGGCCCTGACCACCAGCTTGGCGCGGCCGGGGTCGTTGTCGGTGGTCTGGTTGAAGTCGTCGTGCATCGCGACGAACAGCATCTGCAGGGCGACCGCGCCCGCCACCGCGACGGTGATGCCGCTGACCGTGCGCGCCGCCGTTCCGCTGCTCAACTGGAGCCTGCGGATGGCCAGTTGCCAGGGCAGCGGGCCGCCGCCGCGCAGCTTGGCCACGCTCGCCTCGACGAGCCAGGGCAGCAGCGCGGCCAGGCCCACCAGGGTGAGCGTGGCGCCCGTGCCGATGGCGAAGACCGGCGGGGCCACGTTGCCCCCGACGTAACCATTGATCACGTCGCCCCCGACCTGGCCCGAGGCGAGCAGGATGCCGAGGCCGAGCAGCGGCATCACGATGCGCCACCAGACGCGGCGCTTGCGGGGTTTGGTGCTGCGCACGACGCCCAGCGGCTCGATGGAGACGGCCCGCAGCGAGATCAGGGTGACCAGGACGGCGGTGACGGGTACGGCGAGCAGGATCAGCGCGGCCAGGCCGGGCACCGGCACCACGTCGGAGGGGAAGGCGCTGATCTTCCACCCGTCGAGGGTGCCGATCACCTCGCGCACGCCCAGGAAGAACAGACCGCCCGCGGCCAGGCCGAGCAGCGCGCCGCACAGGGCCTCGCCCGCCGCGATCCGCCGCACGCTGTGCGCGTCGGCGCCGACCAGGCGCAGCGCGGCCAGCCGCCGGTCGCGCCGGTCGCCGCCGAAGCGGACCGCCGTGCCGATGAAGATGACCACCGGGGTCAGCAGGACCACGCAGATCAGGACCACCAGGACGATCAGCATCGGGTCCATGGGTTCCGCGGGCTCTTTGTGCCCGAACGCCTCGACGCGGTGGCCGCCCTTCGCCGGGGTGAGGGCGTCGGAACCGGCGTAGTAGTAGAGCTCCTTGGGGTTGGTCAGGCCCGCGTCGCCGATGGTGGCCGTGACGCGGTACTCGCCGAGGCGCTCCTTCAGGAGGGCGCCGTCGGAGCTGTCCAGGAGCTCGCGCAGGGCGGGCGACACGGCCATCTCGCCGTCGGCCGGGATCTTCTTCAGGCCGGGCGGCAGGGCCGGGTCGCTGCCTTCGGCGCGCAGCACGCGGCCGCTCACCGTGGCGTCGCGGAAGTCGGTGGGGGTGTCGCGCTGGAGGACGGTGGAGTCGGAGCGCTTGACCTTCTTGGCCGAGAACTGGTCGTCGGCCGCGCGGGCCACCTGGCGGTCCTCGCGGTGCTGGAGCAGGTTGGGCACGGACGCCGCGCCGAGCAGCAGCGCCACGCCGAGGCCGACGCCGACCGCCGTGAGGAGGGTGCGGGTCCATCCCTCGCGGCCGCCGCCGACGGCGAAACGTATGCCCATCGCGAGGTCGCGGGCGAAGGCGCGGGGTCCCCCCTTGGACACGGTCGCGGCGTCGAAGGTGGGCGGCGGCGTGTGCCGCGTATCGGCCTTGGCGCGCGTGTCGAGACTCATATCGCCCGCTCCATGTCCCGTGACCTGCCGTCGCGTACGACGATCTCGCGGTCGGAGTAGGCGGCGACCCGCGTCTCGTGGGTGACGAGGACCACGGCGGCGTTCGTCGAGCGTGCGGCGTCGGTGAGCAGCTCCATCACGCGCTCGCCGTTGAGCGAGTCGAGCGCGCCGGTGGGCTCGTCGGCGAAGACCACACGCGGGCTCGTGGCGAGCGCGCGGGCCACCGCGACCCGCTGGCCCTGACCGCCGGAGACCTCGCCGGGCCGCTTGGCGGCGACGTCCTCGACCTCCAGGCGCTCCATCCAGGTGCGGGCGGTCGCCTCGGCCTCCTTGCGCCGTGCGCCGTTCAGCCGCAGCGGGAGCGCGACGTTCTCGACGCAGGTCAGCTCGGGCACCAGCTGGCCGAACTGGAAGACGAAGCCGAACTCGCTGCGGCGCAGGGCGCTCAGCGTGGCGTCCGGCAGGCCCGTGAGCTCGCGGCCGTTGTACGTGATGGAGCCCGAGTCGGGTTTGACGATCCCCGCGAGGCAGTGCAGGAGCGTCGACTTGCCGGAGCCGGAGGGGCCCATCACGGCGACGACCTCGCCGGGGTGGATGGAGAACCCGGCGTCGTCGAGCGCGGTCGTCGGACCGTACGTCTTGTGCAGCCCGGATGCGGTGAGGAGGGAGCCGGCGGGGGTCATGCGGAGCGCACCTCCTGGGCGAGCTTGCCGAGGCGGGCGGCGGCCAGTTCGAGCCAGCGCAGATCGGCTTCGAGATGGAAGAGCGCGTGGTCGCAGATCAGCTGGTCGGCGAGGTCGCCCTTGCGCTTGCGGTCGGTGAGGATGCGCATCAGGCGCAGGTGCTCGGCGCGCTGGGCGTCGAGCATCTCCGAGGCGTCGCGCTCGGTCAGGAGCGCGAGGACGACCTTGGTGTAGAGGGTCGACTGGAGGTAGGGCTCGGGCTTCTCCGGGGTGGCGAGCCAGCGCTCCACATCGGTGATGCCGGCTTCGGTGATCGCGTACCGCTTGCGCTCGGGGCCGCCGCCCGCCTCTATGCCGTCGACCTCGACGAGGCCGTTCTTCAGGAGGCGGGACATGGTCGAGTAGACCTGGCCGTAGTGCAGTGGCTTGTCGTGACCGAACTTCTCGTCGAAGGTGCGCTTGAGGTCGTAGCCGTGGCGCGGGCCCGACTCAAGAAGGCCGAGGAGGGTGTGACCGATGGACATGCGCAGCACTCTACACCGTGTGTATACGTGGCATGTATACCGCTGGTTCGCCCCCGGCTCCTGGCTCACAGGTTCGAAAGGCGGGCAACCTTCTGGGCCCCAGGATCGTCGGTCTACTGGGGGCAATCACCGGTTCCTGTGGTGCGGGTGCTGATTGTCACGTCCGGAAAAGACCGGATCGGCAGTCCTTTGTCCCTAGGTGCGGTGTTAGCTTCTTGAGCTGACTTGCCAGTCATAAGCGAACGACACGGATGCGGAGCACTCAGACTCATGGGCCGAGCGGAAGAGCGACAAGCGCGGCAGCGCGGCGCGCGCCGGGCATCGCGCGGGCGCCCCGCCGGCGGCGGCAAACCCAAGCGCACGGGCATACGCCGCTTCTTCACGCTGAAGAAGATCCTGGGTACGTTCTTCGGGCTCTGCCTGCTTGGCATGCTCGCCTTCGTCGTCCTCTACATGGTGGTTGACGTGCCCGAGGGCAACGCGGCGGCCAAGCTCCAGAGCAACGTCTACAAGTACAAGAACGGCCAGGTCATCGCCAGGACCGGCGAGCTGAACCGTGAGGTCGTCGACCTGGAGAAGGTGCCCAAGAAGGTGCAGCGCACCTTCGTGGCCGCCGAGAACAAATCCTTCTACAAGGACAAGGGCGTCGACTTCAAGGGCACGACCCGCGGCCTGATCAACACCGTGACCGGCAAGGGCAAGCAGGGCGGCTCGACGATCACCCAGCAGTACGTCAAGAACTACTACTTGACGCAGGATCAGACGGTGACCCGCAAGTTCAAGGAACTGGTCATCTCGCTGAAGGTGGACCAGAAGAAGAGCAAGGACGACATCCTCGCCGGGTACATCAACACCAGCTACTACGGCCGCGGCGCCTACGGCATCCAGGCCGCGGCCCAGGCGTACTACAACGTCGACGCCGAGGACCTGAACGTCACGCAGGGCGCCTACCTCGCCGCGCTCCTCCAGGCCCCGAGCCAGTACGACTGGACCTCCGCCACGGACGCGAGCAAGAAGCTGGTCAAGGCGCGCTGGAACTACGTCCTCGACAACATGGTCGAGGAGGGCTGGCTGCCCGCGAGCGAGCGCGAGGGCCTCACGTTCGACGCTCCCAAGGCGCCCAAGGCCGCGCCCGGCCTGGAGGGCCAGGCCGGCTACCTCGTGAAGGAGGCCAAGGCCGAGGTCATGAAGGCCGGCCACCTCAGCGAGGAGCAGTTCGACGCGGGCGGCTACACGATCACGCTCAACATCGACCAGAAGAAGCAGAAGCAGCTCGAGAAGGCCGTCGACAAGAAGCTGAACGACCAGCTCGACCCCGACAAGCGCAAGGCCGACGCCCGGGTGCAGGCGGGCGCCGCGTCCGTCGACCCGAAGACCGGCAAGGTCCTCGCGATGTACGGCGGCCAGGACTACGTCAAGCACTACACGAACAACGCCACCCGGCGTGACTACCAGCCGGCCTCCACCTTCAAGCCGCTGATCCTCGCCGCGGCCCTGGAGAAGAGCGCCACGACGCAGTCCGGCCAGCCGATCACGGCGAACACGGTCTACGACGGCACCAGCGAGCGCCCGGTCAAGGGCAGCGACGTCGCCTTCGCGCCGCCGAACGAGGACGACAAGAGCTACGGCCAGGTCACCGTCCAGAAGGCGATGAACAAGTCCATCAACTCCGTCTTCGCGCAGATGGGCGTGGACGTCGGCATGGACGACGTACTGGAGACCGCGGGCAAGCTCGGCATGGACGTCGAGGACCTGCCCGCCGTGCCCGCGCAGACCCTGGGCACCATGGGCGCGAGCCCGCTGGAGATGGCGGGCGTCTACGCGACGCTCGACAACCACGGCAAGAAGGTCACCCCGGCGGTCGTGGCGTCCGTGGAGCACAAGGACCGCACGATCGAGCTGCCGGACCCGATCGGCGAGAAGGTCGTCGAGCGCGGCACCGCGGACTCGATCACCTCGGTCCTGACCGGCGTGGTCGACGACGGCACGGGCAGCGCGGTGCGCAGCCCCGTGCAGGACGTGGCGGGCAAGACCGGTACGTCCGACGACAACAAGTCGGCCTGGTTCACCGGCTACACGCCGAAGCTGGTCACCTCCGTCGGCCTGTTCGGCGAGGGCGCCGCGGGCACGGCCGAGCAGAGCAAGCAGGTCTCCATGAAGGGCGCGGGCGGTCTGCCGCGCGTCGACGGCGGCAGCTTCCCGGCGCAGATCTGGGCGGCGTACACCTTCGACGCGATGGGCTCGCCCAGCAAGTTCGACCTGGACACGTCCATGGGCGCGGCCATCGCGCCGCCCCCGGACCCGACGACGCAGGCCCCGCAGGAGCCGACGGACGAGCCGTCAAAGACCAAGGACCCGACGACGAAGCCGCCGACGGACGACCCGACCACGGACAAGCCGACGGAGACGCCGTCGACCGAGACGCCGACGGACGATCCGACCACGGACCCGCCGACCGAGGAGCCGGGCGAGCCGGACCCGACGGAATCCATCGAGATCCCGGAGAACCCGAACGGGCGGCCAGCCAGGGACTGAGGCCCGGGGTCCCCCGCCCCCTCCGGGGGGGGGGGGGGGGGGGGGCCCCCCCCCCCCCCCCCCCGGAGGGGGCGGGGGACCCCGGGCCTCAGTCCCCACCGGCCATCCGTAAAAGAACGCCCGCTTAGTTGCTGCTCGATTCCGGGTTCGCGCCATGATTCAGCTCGAACCAGACCACTTTCCCGGTACTCAACCGCGTTGCGCCCCACCGCCGGGCAAGCCGATTGACCAGATACAACCCCCGGCCGCCCTCATCCGTGGCCCGCGCCTGCCGCAACCTCGGCAGCTGCGGCACGTCGTCGCCGACCTCGCAGCGCAGGACGTCCGTACGCAGCAGGCGCAGCGTCACAGGGCGCGACGCGTACCGCACGGCGTTCGTGACGACCTCGCTGACCAGGAGCTCCAGGGAGTCGGTCAGCTCCTGCAGGCCCCAGCGCTCCAGGGCGCTGCGGGCCAGACGCCTGGCGCGGGCGGGCGTGGCGTCCTCCGGGTCCAGGTACCAGTACGCGACGTCGCTCGGCGCGATCCCGTCGAAGCGGGCGGCGAGCAGCGCGATGTCGTCGTCCCGGTCGCCGGGGCCGAGCATGTCGAGGACGTCGTCGCAGAGGGCCTCCAGGGGCGGCGGATGGTCCGGGCCCGTCAACTGGGCGGTGGCGGCGAGCCGTTCGCGCAGCTGCTCTATGCCGGTCCACACGTCACGCAGGCGGGACTCGACCAGGCCGTCCGTGTAGAGGAGCAGCGTGGCGCCCGCGGGCGCGTCGAGCTCCACGGCCTCGAAGTCGACGCCGCCCACGCCGATGGGCGCGCCCGGCGGGACCCGCAGGACCTCCGCACGGCCGCCCAAGTGCAGCAGGACGGGCGGCGGATGACCGGCGTTGGCGATGGTGATGCGGTGCGCGACCGGGTCGTACACCGCGTAGAGGCAGGTCGCCATGCGGTCCGAGCCGAGCCGCTGGGCCTGTTCGTCCAGGTGGTGCAGGACCTCCTGGGGCGGCAGGTCGAGCCCGGCCAGGGTCTGGGCCGTCGTCCGCAGCTGGCCCATGATCGCGGCCGAGGTCATGGAGTGCCCCATGACGTCGCCCACGACCAGCGCGACCCGGCTGCCGGGCAGCGGGATCGCGTCGTACCAGTCGCCGCCCACCCGGGCCGTCTCGGCGGCCGGGAGATAGCGGGACGCCAGGCGGACACCGGTCGGGCGGGGCAGGGTCTCGGGCAGCATCGTGCGCTGGAGCTCGTCGGCGATGTACGCCTCGCGGCCGTAGAGCACGGCCTTGTCGATGCCGAGCGCACTGTGCGTGGCCAGCTGGGCGGCGACCAGGAGGTCGTCGCCCTCGAACGCGGGCCGGTCGGGGCGGCGCAGGAACACCGCGGCGCCGATCACCCGGCGTCTGCCCCGCAGCGGGGCGAGGACCGTGCGCTGCCCGGACGGCACGGTGCGGCCTTCGCCGAGCAGCTCGGGCAGCGCGGCGCGGGCCGCGGGGGTGTCGGCGAAGACCGGGCGTACGCCGCGCAGGACCTCGGCGAGGGCGCCGCCGGGGCGCACCTCGCACAGCTCCGCGGTCGTCACGAGATCGGCCTGCACCTGGAGGGCGGGCAGGGTGCCGCCGTCGGTGTCGGGTTCCTCGGCCCCTTCCTCGATCGAGCGCAGCCGGTCGGTGCGGCGCAGGCGCAGCACGAGGGCTCCGCTCGGCCGCTCCTCGCCGACCGGCAGCGGGTCGCGCAGATAGACCAGTATCGCGTCGGAGAACGTCGGCACCGTGGCCCGGCACAGGCCCATCACGATCTCGTCGAGGTCGATGCCGCGGGCGATGCGCCGGGTCGCGGCGCCCACGAAGCGCAGCCGGTCGCCGTCGCGCCGCATCGCCGCGGGGCCGGAGCCCGGCGGTCGTGGCTGTCCCGTACGCCGCTCCTCACCGCCCGGGGCGCCATCGAGGGCGCCGTCGGGGCTGTCCTGCCCGGCCGGCCGCGGCCGGTGCGGGTCGGGCTGCTGCGCCGAGGGACCGGGCGACTGGGAGTGCTCGTCGCTGGGGCTCGCGGTGGAGTCGCCCGTCCGGGCCTGGGCCTGTGCGGGTAAAGCGGTCGCGCCCGGGGTGTCCCGTGCCTTCGGGGCACGCGCCTGTGCCCCGCGGGGATCCGCGGGGGCGGCGGGCCGGGCAGCTCTGGGCTGTCGGCCCTCGTCGGGGATGGAGTGCTCCGTCACGCGTTTCGAATCCGTCCGTCCGGGGCTGCGCCTTGGTGTCCGGTGGCTACTTTGGTCAGCCGCGTCGGCAGTGCAGGAAGAGCTGGTGCTCGGGTGGTACGTCGGTACTCGCCGGGGCGTAGGAGTACGTGTCCTCCTCGACGATGTCGAAGCCCGCGTCACGTACGACCTGCCGCAGTTCGTCTCGCAGGTATCCGGATACCCGGATTGTGTGCCCCAGGAACGGAATTCCCGCGTCGTCCAGGTCGGCCTCGACCATGGAGAGCGCGAGCAGGCCACCGGGGCGCAGCAGTCCGTGCAGCAGCCGCAGAGCGTACGGGATCTCGGCGCGCGGCAGCATGAGAAGCGCGAAGAATGCCGCGATCCCGTCGAACCGACCGACCCCGTCGGGCCCTTCGGCCCGCAGTCCCGCCACGTCGAGCTGCCGGAACTCGGCGTTCGGCGATGGCACGTTCTTCCTGGCCAGGTCGAGCATGCCGGAGGAGAGGTCGATGCCGAGGACGAAGTGCCCGGCGTCGGTGAGCTGACGGGCGGTGGGCAGCCCCGTGCCGCACCCGACGTCGAGAATCCTCGACCCGGGCGGCAGCGCGTCGGCGAGCCTGCGCCCGGCGGCCTGCTGGCCGTCCTTGTGCGGGAAGGCGTCGTCGTAGTGCTGTCCGATGGCGTCGAAGGCCTCGGCCTGCCCCGTCCGGTCGGGCAGCACGCCGGATGGCCCGCCGTACCTGTCGAACTCGCTCGCCTCGCTCACGTTCTGCCGCCCTTCGATGACATCCTGTCAGGCAACGCGCAAGCTCAGGGAGTTGCTGCTGAGTTGCTGCTGTGCGCCCTTGCGGAGGACGATCCTACGTTTGAACCATGGGGGCGCATCAAGGGTCTCATGACGTCACATGAGCGGGCGTGCGATCCCAGTCGTCCGGAAGGGGCGGAATCGCCCAGTCCGGATCGGGGCGCCAGTGCTGCCAGTTGTCCGAAAAGGGCAGCCCCCAGGAACGGATCACATCGATGGCGGCGCGCCCGGCGGCCCGTACTTCCTGCGCTTTTCCCGCGCCCATAAGGCCGGCGCGCTGGGCCTGGGCGAATTCGTCCTCGTCGTGCCACTGCCAAGTCCGGTCCGGGCGCACGGAGATGTCCAGAAAGTGATCCTCGGAATCGATGCCTCCGGCCCAACGGGCCCGCGGCTCCTCAAGATTCACGTACCAGTTCTTGAACCGCCATCCCGGATCCCAGAACAACCACACCGACCACGGCTCGGCGGGCCTGGCCAACTTCAGTACGCCGGTGCCGAACCAGCGGTCCCTGCGCAGTGCGCGGGGCTTCGTGTAGCGGGTGGCCAGGGGCTCATGGTGCACGGGAGTCCCGTCGGCGAGCACGGGCTTCACGCATTCGGTGCCGGGGGCCATCCACACGGCGAGCAGTTCTTCGCTGTCCTGCACGACCGTGACGGGCCTGCAGATGTGAATCCGATTCCCGGCGTTCTCCTTGTACCGCCACAGCACATGGGAGCCGGGGGCCCAGCGTGCTGCTTCGCTGCTCGTCGTTGGCGGCGTGGTGAGGTCTGTCATGCAGAGATATTAGTGGGCGCCCGGACGGAGGTATCAGAACCCGTCCGGGCGTAAAGGAATCCGCGCCCTACGGCCGCGTCATCCGCAGCACGTCCAGCGCATCGTCCAGCTGCGTCAGCGTGAGTTCGCCCCGCTCGACGTACCCGCCTTCGAGTACGACCTCGCGGATGGTCTTCCGTTCGGCGAGCGACTTCTTGGCGACCTTCGCCGCCTCTTCGTACCCGATGTACTTGTTCAGCGGAGTGACGACGGAAGGCGATGACTCGGCGTACTCGCGGGCCCGCTCGGCATTCGCGGTGATCCCGTCCACCGTCCTGTCGGCGAGCAGCCGCGACACATTGGCGAGCAGCCGCACGGACTCCAGGACGTTCTTGCCGATGACCGGCAGCATCACATTCAGCTCGAAGTTGCCCGCGGCCCCCGCGGCGGCGACCGTCGCGTCATTGCCGGTGACCTGCGCGGCGACCATCAGGACCGCCTCCGGAATGACCGGATTCACCTTTCCCGGCATGATCGAGGAACCGGGCTGCAGGTCGGGCAGGTTGATCTCGGCGAGCCCGGTCCGCGGTCCGGACGCCATCCAGCGCAGATCGTTGGCGATCTTCGTGAGGCCGACACCGATCGTCCGCAGCTGACCGCTGGTCTCCACGATCCCGTCCCGGGCGCCCTGGGCCTCGAAGTGGTCACGGGCCTCGGTCAGCGGAAGGCCCGTGGCCCGCGCCACCTCGTCGATCACGGCCGCCGAGAAGCCGGGCGGAGTGTTGATGCCGGTGCCGACCGCCGTTCCGCCGAGGGGCAGTTCGGCAAGGCGGGGCAGCGAGGACCGCAGCCGCTCCACGCCGTAGCGCACCTGCGCCGCGTACCCGCCGAACTCCTGGCCGAGGGTCACGGGCGTCGCGTCCATCAGGTGCGTACGCCCGGACTTCACCACGTCGGCGAACTCCTCCGACTTCCGCTCAAGGGCGGTCGCCAGATGCTCGAGGGCGGGGATCAGGTCCTGTGTCACGGCGCCCGTGGCCGCGATGTGGATCGAGGAGGGGAAGACGTCGTTCGAGGACTGGGACGCGTTCACGTGGTCGTTCGGGTGGACGTCCTTGCCCAGCCGCTCCGTCGCCAGCGTCGCGAGCACTTCGTTCGTGTTCATGTTGGACGACGTGCCCGACCCGGTCTGGAAGACGTCCACGGGGAAGTGCTCGTCCCAGCGGCCTTCGGCCACCTCGCCCGCCGCGTCCACGATCGCCGTCGCGACGTCCTTGTCGAGCACCCCGAGGTCCGCGTTCACCTTCGCAGCCGCCGCCTTGATCCGGGCGAGCGCGGCGATGTGCGCGCGCTCAAGACGCTGCCCGGACACGGGGAAGTTCTCCACCGCGCGCTGCGTCTGCGCACGCCACTTGGCGTGCGCGGGGACCCGCACCTCGCCCATGGAGTCGTGCTCGATCCGGTACTCACCGCTGTCGCTCGCGCTGGCGTCGCTGGTCATGCCACGAACCTACCTCTCCGTCAAACCTCACTGAAAAGTTGAGCACTTGTCTTGTTCTAGGTATTCCCAAGGCTCTTACTCACCAGTAAAAACCGTGGGTAACACCAAACCGGGGAGGCGCAATGAAGCGCATCAGACGCGGCCACCAGGGCCGGCTGCGATGTACGTTCGCGGCGGCCGTCGCCATGGCGGCGATGCTCGGCACGGCAGCCGCCGTGCCGGCCCAGGCCGCAGAGGACGGGAACAGGGCGCCGGCGTCCACGCCGCTGCCGGCCGACCTGGAGAAGATCCGGGCGGACGAGGCCACCAAGCTCTACGGCGACCCGGCGGAACGCCCACTGGCCGACCGGAAGACCGGTCTGATCTCGCTCGGCGACAGCGAGATCTCCGGGGAGGGCGTCGGAACGTACGAACCGGGCACGAACGGCCCCGACAACTGGTGCCACCGCTCCCCGGACGCCGCGATCCACCGCACCGGCATCCCCGCGGACGTCACGTACAACGTGGCCTGCTCGGGAGCGCAGACGGTCAACATCAAGATCGGCGGCCAGAAGCAGTACGCCGACGAGCTGGTGCAGAGCGACAATCTCGCCATCAAGGCGCGCAACACCAGGATCAAGACGATCCTGCTGGTCATCGGCGCCAACGACGACCTCCAGTTCTCCCCGGTGATGACGGACTGCGTGACGCGCTTCCTGCTCAGCCAGGGCGCGTGCGCGGGCAAGTACAACGACGGCTGGCAGGCGCGCGTGGACGCCCTCGTGCCCAAGGTCGAGCAGTCCATCCGCGACCTGAAGACCGTCATGAAGGACGCGGGATACGCGGGCGACGACTACAAGTTGGTCGCCATGGGCTACCCGAGCCCGATCGGCCCCGACTTCCGGGACAACCCCAAGTTCCCGGGCAAGCTGGCCTGCGGCGGTCTCGGCTACGACTCCGACACCGAGTGGGGCCGCAACTACGCGGTGCCCACCTTCGAGACCGGCATGCGCAAGGCGGCCAAGGCGGCGGGCGCGACCTACCTCGACAACTCCCGCCTCTTCCAGGGCCATGAGGTCTGCATGGAGGACACCTGGGCGCGCGGTCTCTACGTGGACCTCACCAACCCGTTCCCGCCGGACTCCAACTCGGTCCGCCAGTCCTTCCACCCCAACGCCCGCGGCCACGCGGCCTTCGCATCCTGCCTGACGCAGCTCTACAACTCGGGCTGGAGCGAGGGCGGTTGCGCGGACCCGGCGAGCACCGGCAGCCCCAAGCTCTACCAGGGCGGATGGGACGACGCGTACAAGCCCCTCAAGAACGAGGGCACGGGTACGTGCGTGGACGTCGACGCGTCGAAGAGCCGCAACGGCACCAAGGTGCAGGGCTGGGACTGCACCGGCAACCGCAACCAGACCTGGTGGTACGACGGCGGCGCCGGCGGTCGGCAGAGCCTGCACACCGGTCTGACCCAGGACCGCTGCCTGGACGTCCCGGGCACCGCCAAGGAAGGCACCGCCGTCACGCTGTGGAACTGCCACGGCGGCGCCAACCAGAAGTTCGTCCGTGAGGCGGGGACCCTGCGCCCGGCCGGCGACACCGGGCTCTGCCTGGCACTCGCGTCGCCGAAGGATCCGTTGAAGCTCCAGAAGTGCAACGGCTCGGCGGGCCAGCGCTTCGCGTAGGACCACAGGACGCGCGAAAGGCCGCCCTCCGCGCAGTGTGCGGAGGGCGGCCTTTCATGCGACCACGAAGGCGTTACGCCAGGCCGGGTCCGCGGACCGGGATGGACGTGAACGTCGGCTCCGGGGCGGGGGCCTGGAAGAAGTCGTTGCCCTTGTCGTCGACCACGACGAAGGCCGGGAAGTCCTCGACCTCGATCTTCCACACGGCTTCCATGCCGAGCTCCTCGTACTCGACGACCTCGACCTTCTTGATGCAGTCCTGGGCCAGGCGCGCGGCCGGGCCGCCGATCGAGCCCAGGTAGAAGCCGCCGTGCGCGTCGCACGCGTCGGTGACCTGTTTGGAGCGGTTGCCCTTGGCGAGCATCACCTTGGAGCCGCCCGCCGCCTGGAACTGCTCCACGTAGGAGTCCATCCGGCCCGCGGTCGTCGGGCCGAAGGAGCCGGAGGCGTAGCCCTCGGGGGTCTTGGCGGGGCCCGCGTAGTAGACCGGGTGGTCCTTCAGGTACTGCGGCATCTCCTCGCCCGCGTCGAGGCGTTCCTTGATCTTGGCGTGCGCGATGTCGCGGGCCACGACCAGCGGTCCGGTGAGCGAGAGGCGGGTCTTCACCGGGTGCTTGGTGAGCTCGGCGAGGATGTCGTCCATCGGCTGGTTGAGGTCGATCTCGACGACGTCGGCGGACGCGCCCAGGTGGGAGTCCTCGGTCTCCGGCAGGAAGCGCGCCGGGTCCGTCTCCAGCTGCTCAAGGAAGACGCCATCGGCGGTGATCTTCGCGGTGGCCTGGCGGTCGGCCGAGCAGGAGACGGCGATCGCGACGGGCAGCGAGGCGCCGTGGCGCGGCAGGCGCACCACGCGCACGTCGTGGCAGAAGTACTTGCCGCCGAACTGCGCGCCGATGCCGATCTTCTGCGTCAGCTCGAAGACCTTCTCCTCCAGCTCCTTGTCCCGGAAGCCGTGCCCGGTGGGGGAGCCCTCGGCGGGCAGCTCGTCGAGGTAGTGCGCGGAGGCGTACTTCGCGGTCTTCAGGGCGAACTCGGCGCTGGTGCCGCCGACGACGATCGCCAGGTGGTACGGCGGGCAGGCGGCCGTGCCCAGGGAGCGGATCTTCTCCTCCAGGAACTTCATCATGGAGGCCTCGTTCAGGACGGCCTTCGTCTCCTGGTAGAGGAACGACTTGTTGGCCGAGCCGCCGCCCTTGGCCATGAAGAGGAACTTGTAGGCGCCGCCGTCGGTCGCGTACAGCTCGATCTGGGCCGGGAGGTTGGAACCGGTGTTCTTCTCCTCCCACATGTTCAGCGGGGCCATCTGGGAGTAGCGCAGGTTCAGCTTCGTGTACGCGTCGTAGATGCCGTGCGAGAGCGCCTTCTCGTCCTCACCTTCGGTGAGGACGTTCTGTCCGCGCTTGCCCATGACGATGGCCGTGCCGGTGTCCTGGCACATGGGGAGCACGCCCGCCGCCGCGATGTTCGCGTTCTTCAGGAGGTCGAGCGCCACGAACTTGTCGTTGCCCGATGCCTCCGGGTCGTCGACGATGCGCCGCAGCTGGGCCAGGTGCGCGGGCCGCAGGTAGTGCTGGATGTCGTGGATCGCCTCGGCGGCGAGAATGCGCAGCGCCTCCGGATCGACCTTGAGGAACGTCCGCCCGTCGGCCTCGAAAGTGGAGACACCCTCGGAGGTCACCAGCCGGTACGGCGTGGTGTCCTCTCCCAGCGGGAGCAGATCGGAGTACTCAAACTCTGGCATTACGGCCATTCCTCACTCGGCAGACAGCGCGCGCGGCCTCCATTGGCGACGCGCCAACCAGCGTAGAACGCCACAGGACGGCCGGGCCTGTGAGGTAAGGCTCAGTAGGGCGGGCCCAGGGGTAGTCGCGATCTATCGCGTTTGGGTACGCTGAGCGGTGTGGACCTAGAGAAGCGCCCCCAGCAGACCCACCCGGAACCGCGGCCCGCCGGCCTGCGCGCGTCGGACGCCGACCGGGACCGCATCGCGGACATCCTGCGCGAGGCGCTCGCCGAGGGCCGGCTGACCGCCGAGGAGCACGGCGAGCGGATCGACGGGGTCTACCGCGCCAAGACCATGGGTGAACTGGAGCCGCTGGTCAGCGACTTGCCCGCGGCAGGCGGCGCGGCGTACGCGACGGTGACGCCCGAGCCCGCCCCCTCCAGGCCGTCGGACGGCGTGGTGCCCCCGGTCGCCGACGAGAACCTGGTCGCGGTCTTCAGCAGCTCCGTCCGCAAGGGCCGCTGGCGCGTGGGCCGGCGCACGCACGTGTACGCGATCTTCGGCAACGTGGAGATCGACCTCAGCGAGGCGATCTTCGAGCAGCGGCAGGTCGTCATCAAGGCGGTCTCCGTCTTCGGCAACGTGGAGGTCCGCGTCCCGGAGAACATCTCGCTGCGGGGCAACGGCACGGGCGTGCTCGGCAACTTCGAGGTGGAGACGCTCGATTCGGCGGAGCGGGACGCCCCGGTCGTCTTCGTCGACGGCTTCGCGATCCTCGGCAACATCGAGGCGAAGCCCAAGCGGGGCAAGCTCGTCCGCGACCTGCACAAGCAGCTGCGCAAACATCTCGGCCACTGACCGGTCGCAAGGGGGCTGATCCGGCCACTGACGGCGCGAACTTCCGTACATCGGAACTCAGTGCATAGGCGCATGCACAGCGGGTAGAGCTTGCTGCATCGTCTCTCGCTCGCGAAGCCGTCGTCAGGAGTAGACCCGTGCTGCAGCCGTCGCATCAGTCCCTGCAGGTCGCCGCCGTTCCGGCCGATGGGGCCTCCCCTGCACGAGCACATTCGAGTGCTTGGGGAAGGGTGCCAGTGCGCGATCGGAACCAAGATGCTCCATGGCACACCGAGGCGGTGTGCCGCCGAGACGAGGCCGGGCTGTTCTTCGCCCCGTCCAAGGAGCCGACCGCCTCACGCCTGTCACGGGAGGAGGCCGCGAAGCGCGTCTGCGGCGGCTGTCCGGTGATGGTCGAGTGCAGGGAGCACGCCCTGCTCCAGCCCGAGCCGTACGGCGTCTGGGGCGGCCTCACGGCCGCGGAGCGCCGCGTGGTGCTCGCCAGGCGGCGCCGGCGCGAGGTGGAGCTCAAGAAGGCCGCGCACACGACCGCCGGTCCGATCGCCGCCGCCGGATAACCCCTTTTGTCGTACGCCGAAGGGGGCGTCCCCCGCACGGGGCGCCCCCTCCGGTGTGCGCAACTCGCGCTCTGCCGAGCCTACTTGGTGCTCGGACCTACTTCGCGCGGTCGAAGTCGATGGCGCTGTAGGCACGCAGCTTCGCGAGCCGGTGGTCCGAGTCGATCTTGCGGATCGTGCCCGACTTGGAGCGCATGACCAGGGACGAGGTCGAGGCCGTCTCCGCGGCGTAGCGCACGCCCTGGAGCAGTTCGCCGTCCGTGATGCCGGTCGCGACGAAGAAGACGTTGTCCCCGCGGACCAGGTCGGTCGTCGAGAGCGTGCGGTCCAGGTCGTGTCCCGCGTCCAGCGCGCGCTGGCGCTCCGCGTCGTCCTTCGGCCACAGCTTGCCCTGGATCACGCCGCCCAGGCACTTGATCGCGCAGGCCGAGATGATGCCTTCCGGGGTGCCGCCGATGCCCATGAGCATGTCGACGCCGGTGCCTTCACGCACGGCCATGATCGATCCCGCGACGTCGCCGTCCGAGATGAACTTGATGCGCGCGCCGGTCTCGCGGATCTCCTTGACGATGCCCTCGTGGCGGGGGCGGTCGAGGATCATGACCGTGACGTCCTCGGGCGAACGGCCCTTGGCCTTGGCGACGCGGCGGATGTTGACCGACGCGGGGGCGTTGATGTCCACGTAGTCCGCGGCCTCGGGGCCCGTGACCAGCTTGTCCATGTAGAAGACCGCGGACGGGTCGAACATGGCGCCGCGGTCGGCGGCGGCGAGCACGGCGATGGCGTTCGGCATCCCCTTCGCGCACAGGGTCGTGCCGTCGATCGGGTCGACGGCGATGTCGACCTCCGCGCCGGTGCTGTCGCCGATGCGCTCCCCGTTGAAGAGCATCGGGGCCTCGTCCTTCTCGCCCTCACCGATGACGACGATGCCGTTCATCGAGACGGTGGAGACGAGGGTCCGCATGGCCCTGACGGCGGCGCCGTCGGCGCCGATCTTGTCGCCGCGGCCGACCCAGCGGCCCGCGGCCATGGCGGCGGCCTCGGTGACCCGGACGAGCTCCAGGGCGAGGTTGCGGTCGGGAGCCTCGGGAGAGACTTCGAGCTCGGAAGGGAGATGATGCTCGGTCATCGGAGCGCACCTTTCTGCTGATACGACGACGGCCGGATGAGGGTGTGCCTCGACTCTATCCGTAGGCCGACAAAATGAGCAGAGGGCCCCACGCATGAGCGGATCGGGCGCTAGGGGACCACCGGGGGAAGAGCCGCGTCCGTGGCCTGAGAACATGGGGGCGTGGCAGGAAGACAAGGCAAGCAGACCGTACGGAACATGCTGTGGTCGATGGCGGTGATCGCCCTCGTCGCCGGCGCGATGTACATCTTCATCCCGCACGACGACTCCAAGAGCCCCGTCAAGCGCGTCGACTACCGCGTGGAGCTGCTGTCCGCGCGCCGAGCGGCGGCGTACCCGGTGGCCGCCCCCGAGGGTCTGGCCAAGGCGTGGAAGCCGACGTCGGTGCGGTTCGACGGCACCAAGGGCGACAGCTGGCACCTGGGTTTCCTCGACCCGTCCGGTGAGTACGTCGTGGTCAAGCAGTCCACGGCGAAGCCGGTCAAGTTCATCGAAGAGGCCACCCAGAGGGCCGTGCGGACGAAGGCCACCGAGAAGATCGACGGCCAGACGTGGCACCGCTACAAGGGGCAGACGTACGACGCCCTCGTGCGCGAGGACAAGGGCGCGACGACGGTGGTCGCGGGCACGGCGTCGTTCGGGCAGCTGACGGAGATGGCGCAGGCGCTGAAGACGTCCTGACGCGCGCTGATACGACGAGAAAGAGGGCCCTGGCGGGTAAGCGCCGGGGCCCTCTTCGTGGGCGGTTGTTGCCGCCTCGGTCTCAGACGGTCTCGATGACCTGGTCGAGCTCAAGGCGCGGGGAGCGCGGGAACCAGGCGTTCTCGGCCGGCTTGCCGATGTTGACGACCATCAGCGGGGTGTGGTCGCCGTCCAGGAACTCCTTCTGGACGCCGGCGGCGTCGAAGCCGGTCATCGGTCCCGCGGCCAGGCCCGCGGCGCGCACGCCGATGATGAAGTAGGCGGCCTGCAGGGCGGCGTTGAGGTGAGCGGCGCCTTCGCGGGCAGGGCGCTCCGAGAAGAACACGTCCTTGGCCTGCGGGAAGTGCGGGAACAGCGCCGGCAGCTCCTCGTGGAACTCGTTGTCCGCGGAGAGGATCGCGACGAGCGGGGCGGACGCCGTCTTCGGCTGGTTGCCCTCCGCCATGTGCTGGACCAGGCGCTCGCGGGCCTCGGGGGAGCGGACCAGCGTGATGCGCAGCGACGACAGGTTGAAGGCGGTCGGGCCGAACTTGACCAGGTCGTAGATCGCCTGCACCTGCTCGTCGGTGACCGGCTCATCGGTGAAGGAGTTCGCGGTGCGGGCCTCGCGGAAGAGCAGGTCCTGTGCGGCGGGGTCAAGGACGAGAGACATGGATCAACCTTCTCGGTGCGTGCGTGCGTATGTGTGCGTGGTGCGTGCATGGATCAGCTTGCGGTACCGACCGTACGGCGTTGCGGTTTAAGTTTCAACCAAATCGGCCGCTTGGTGATCCGCTTCACAAGGCGCCAGGTCGGGGAAGGCCAGGAGGGCCGGGGGATGCCGCCTCAGGCGTCGTCGCCGTCCCCGCCCTCGTCGCCGTCCCCGTCCGGACCCGCCAGGGCCGCGTCCAGGCGGGCGCGGGCGCCGTCCAGCCAGCGGCGGCACACCTTGGCCAGCTCCTCGCCGCGCTCCCACAGGGCGAGCGACTCCTCGAGCGTGGTGCCGCCCGTCTCCAGGCGGCGTACGACATCGATGAGCTCGTCCCGCGCCTGCTCGTAGCCGAGTGCGTCCGCCGGGCTCGTGGTGGCCTCGTCCGTCTTGCTGGTCATGTGCCCCACCCTAAATGTCGGTTCGTGCGGTTCGTGCGGTTCGTGCGGTTCGTGCGGTTCAGGAGGTTCGTACGGCCCGGACGCTGAACTCGCCCTCGGCGACCCGCGCCCGCAGCTCCTCGTCGTCGGCCACTTCGTCGGTGGCCCGCACCACCGCGCCGTCCGCCTTCTGCAGCACCGCGTACCCCCGCTGGAGCGTCGCGGCGGGGGAGAGGCCCACCACGCGCGCGTGGGTGTGCGTCAGCTCCGACTCGGCGCGGTCCAGGAGGTGCCCGAGCGTGCGGCGGCTGCGGTCGACGAGCGCGGAGACCTGCTCCTCGCGCTCCTCGATCATGCGGTGCGGATTCTCCATGGAGGGGCGGGCCAGCGCGTGCGCCAGGCCGCGGTCCTCGCGGTCGAGGAAGGCGTCCATGCAGCGCCGGGCCCGGTCCCGCAGCCAGCGCACGCGCTCGTACTCCTCGCCGACGTCCGGCACGACCTTCTTGGCGGCGTCGGTCGGGGTGGAGGCGCGCAGGTCGGCCACGTAATCGAGGAGGGGGTTGTCCGGTTCGTGCCCGATGGCGGAGACCACGGGTGTACGGCAGGAGGCGACGGCCCGCACGAGCTGCTCGTCCGAGAACGGCAGCAGATCCTCCACGCTGCCGCCGCCCCGCGCCACGATGATCACGTCCACGGCGTCGAGCGCGTCCAGGTCCTTCACGGCCTGCACGACCTGCGGCACGGCGTGCACGCCTTGGACGGGGACGTTGCGCACCTCGAATTGGACGGCGGGCCAGCGGTGCCTGGCGTTCTCCAGGACGTCCCGCTCGGCGGCGGACGCGCGCCCGGTGACGAGCCCGATGAGCTGCGGCAGGAAGGGCAGCGCCTTCTTCCGGTCGGCGGCGAAGAGCCCCTCCCCGGCGAGGCTCTTCTTCAACTGCTCGATCCGCGCGAGCAGTTCGCCCACGCCGACGGGCTTTATCTCGACGGCCCGCAGGGACAGCTGCCCCCGGGGCGCATACCACTCGGGCTTGGCGTGGACGACGACGCGGGCGCCCTCGGAGACGACGTCCGCGACGGCGTCGAACACCTGGCGGTAGCAGGTGACGCTGACGGAGATGTCGTGCGAGGGGTCGCGCAACGTCATGAATACGACACCGGCGCCGGGCCTGCGGGACAGCTGGGTGATCTGCCCCTCGACCCACACGGCACCGAGCCGGTCGATCCACCCACCGATGAGCCGCGACACCTCGCCGACGGGCAGCGGGGCATCCGCGGACGTGTTCAAAGCCATGCGCCGAGCGTATCGGCACGGTCTGACAGGGCGAGGTTCCCGCTTCAGGACCGGGGGAGGTTCTCGCTTCAGAACGGGGGAGTCACCCACCCAGTTTCGGGTGGGCGCGCGGGAGACATCCGCCGCGAAGCGACGGCCTAGGACTCCCCACGACGAGCCCGCTGGCCGAAGAGCACAACAAGCCCCACGGCCAACCAGATCGCACCCACCACCTGCGCGGACCCCGCAGCCTCAACGATCACGGCGACAGTGATCGCAGCTCCCAGCAAGGGGACGAGCAGATGCCGCCACCAGCTGACCGCCCCGCCCCGCTTCTGCACCACGAACCACCCCACCACGCTCGCGTGGAGCAACACGAACGCGGTCAACGCACCGACATTCACCACCGAGACCAGGTGATCCATCCCGTCGTCCCGCCGAGCCGCCCACACCGCGGCGACCAGCGTGATCACGGCCGCGCACAGAAGGGCGAGGCGAGGCGTCCCGGAATCGGTCTTCGACAGAGCGCCCGGCAGCCGCCGGTCCCGAGCCATGGCGAACAGGAGCCGCCCCGCCGCCGCCTGCCCCGCAAGCGCAGCGAACGCCGCACCGATCGCCTTGCTGGCGGCCACCAGGTCATGGAGCCAGTCCCCGACCGCCGAGTCGACGGCATCGTAGAAAGCGGACCCCTGCTTGCCCGGCTCGGCGGCCAGCTGCGCCGACGACACCGGCTCCAGGAGCGCCACCAGATACGTCTGGGCGATGAACAGCACACCGGCGAGCGCCAGACAGAACAGCACCGCCCGCGCCACCTTCGCCGAGCCCCCCGTCACCTCCTCCGCGAACGAGGCGATCGCGTCGAAGCCCAGATACGAGAGCACCGCCACCGACACCGCGCCCACGACGGCCCCCAGCGCGAACGCCCCCTGCGTGCCGTCCCCGCTCAGCGGCGAGAGCCAGTCACGCTGCGCCCCGTCCTGCACCAGGACGACGATCGCCGAGACCATGAAGACCAGAAGAACCACGATCTCCATCGCGAGCACCAGGAACCCGACCCGCGCCGCCGCCCGCACCCCCCACAGGTTCAGCGCGGTCGTCACCAGGACCGCGATCGCCGTCCACACCCACCGGGACACGGAGGGCACCAGGGCCTCCATCGCGATACCGGAGAAGAGATAGGCGACGGCCGGGATGAGGAGATAGTCGAGCATCGCCATCCACCCGGCGATGAACCCGGGACCGTTGCCGAGCCCCACGCGCGCGTAGGCGAAGACGGAGCCCGCCTGGGGGACCACCCGCACCATCTGGGCGTAGCTGAACGCGGTGAACGCCATCGCGATCGTGGCGATGATGTAGACGAGCGCCACGGCGCCGTGGGACTTGGCGTCGAGCGTTCCGAAGACCCCGACCGGGGCCATGGGGGCGATGAACAGCAAGCCGTAGACGACAAGATCACGGAAGCCGAGTGTTCGCCGCAGCCCGTCGCCTTCGGCAGCGGTGCCGGTAGGGGCACCGGCCGTCGTGTCTGAGTTGCCGGAGTAACCGGACATCGAGCCTCCGTAAGTGAACGCAGGCCTCCAGTCTCCCCAAGAAGCCGATCTTTGACGCGCTGGGCTCGGCCTTACGATGGGGGGTATGACTGCTTCGACTCCTGCCCGCCGAGTCCTGCTCGCCGCCCCCCGCGGCTATTGCGCGGGTGTGGACCGTGCCGTGATCGCCGTCGAGAAGGCCCTTGAGCAGTACGGGGCCCCGATCTATGTCCGCCACGAGATCGTCCACAACAAGTACGTGGTGCAGACCCTGGAGAAGAAGGGCGCCATCTTCGTCGACCAGACGGCGGAGGTCCCCGAGGGCTCCATCGTCATGTTCTCCGCGCACGGAGTGGCACCCACGGTCCACGCGGAAGCCGCCGAGCGGAAACTCGCCACCATCGACGCGACGTGCCCCCTGGTCACGAAGGTCCACAAGGAAGCCGTCCGGTTCGCCAAGGAAGACTTCGACATCCTCCTGATCGGCCACGAGGGCCACGAGGAAGTCATCGGTACGTCCGGTGAGGCGCCCGACCACATCACGCTGGTCGACGGCCCCGAGGACGTCGCGAACGTCGAGGTCCGCGACCCGGACAGGGTCGTCTGGCTCTCCCAGACCACGCTTTCGGTCGACGAGACCATGGAGACGGTCGACGCCCTCAAGACCAAGTTCCCGGGCCTGATCTCCCCTCCGAGCGACGACATCTGCTACGCCACGCAGAACCGCCAGATCGCGGTGAAGAAGCTGGCGGAGGACGCCGAGCTCGTCATCGTCGTCGGCTCCAAGAACTCCTCGAACTCGATCCGCATGGTCGAGGTCGCCCTCGACGCGGGCGCACCCGCCTCGCACCTGGTCGACGGCGCCGACGAGATCGACGTGGCCTGGCTGGAGGGCGTGACCACGGTCGGCCTCACCTCGGGCGCCTCCGTGCCGGACGTCCTGGTGGAAGGCGTCATCGAGTGGCTGGCCGAGCGGGGCTACGGCGACGTGGAGACGGTGAAGACGGCCGACGAGTCGATCACCTTCTCGCTGCCGAAGGAGCTCCGCCGCGACCTGCGCGCGGAGGCCGCGGAGCTGTCACAGAAGTAACGCGCACGCCAGGCGCTGGCCGTATCGTCGGTCTCATGCAGATCTTCGGTGTGGACATCGGCGGATCAGGGATCAAGGGCGCTCCCGTTGACCTGGACCGCGGAGACCTGGCACAAGAGCGGCACAAGGTGCTCACCCCGCATCCGGCCACGCCCGACGGCGTGGCCGACAAGGTGCGCGAGGTCGTGGAGCACTTCGGCTGGACGGGCCCGGTCGGCGCCACGTTCCCCGGTGTGATCACCGACGGCACGGCGCGCACGGCGGCCAACGTGGACAAGAGCTGGATCGGCACGGACATCCAGAGCCTGGTCGCGGACCGGCTCGGCGGCGGCGCCCCCGTCACCGTCCTGAACGACGCGGACGCGGCGGGCGTGGCCGAGATGCACTTCGGCGCGGGCCGCGACCGCAAGGGCACGGTCATCCTGCTCACCCTGGGCACCGGCATCGGCAGCGCCCTCTTCACCGGCGGCCGCCTCGTCCCGAACACGGAGCTGGGCCATCTGGAGCTGCACGGACACGACGCGGAGAAGCGCGCGTCGTCCAAGGCCAAGGAGGACGAGGACCTCACCTGGGAGCACTGGGCGCACCGCGTCCAGAAGTATCTCGCGCACGTGGAGATGCTGTTCTCGCCCGAGCTCTTCATCATCGGCGGCGGAGTGAGCCGCAAGTCCCACAAGTTCCTGCCGCTGATCAAGGGCATCAAGGCCGAGCTGGTCCCCGCGGAGCTGCAGAACAACGCGGGGATCGTGGGCGCGGCGATGGCGGCGGCGGGCAAGGCGTAGCCCTCCGTAGGCTCCCGTGGGCCTCCGTGGGCCCCCGCTGGAGCATGCGAGGCGACGCCTTACGCGGTGGGAACGCGCCGCTGCTTGGTCCCCCGCGGCCCGGCGGCGGCGACGGCGGCCTGCCGGGCCCGCCGCCGCTGCCCCATGAGCTTGATCCGGCGCCCGGTCACGATCAGCCCGGCGACGAGCGTCCCGCCGTACAGCCAGCCCGCATGCAGCGCGAGCGACGTGACGAGCCCCATGAAGTGACCGCCGAAGCCTCCGTTGCCCCCGGAGATCGGCACGAGGCCGACGGCGAAGGCGATCGGCACGGCCACCGGCGCGGTCACCAGGTCGGCGGGCCGCACCCAGAACGCGGTCAGCGCGCACACGGGGACGAAGAGCACGCCGTACGCGACGACCGAACTGCCGAAGAGCAGCCACAGCAGGCAGGCCAGCAGGAACATCGTCGCGGAACAGAAGAGCCCGCTGCCGAGCCCGGTGAGCCGGGGGTTCGGCATGCCGCGCAGCCTGCGGTAGAGCGGCAGCGCGCGCAGGTTGCGGATGAAGGGCGGGACGGGGCGGCGGGGACGGGACGCGGCGCGGTAGACCGCCGCCGAATCGGCGGGCCTGCCCTGCGGGGGCAGAGGCGCGGTGCGTCGCGGCCGGGCCGGAGGCTGAGGGGGACGCGTCCTGTGTTGCTCCACCGGACCAACCTAGGTCGAGCCATACCGATAATCCTGCCTGGGACACGCCCTTTGGCCGACCTTGGCCATGCGTTCGATACGAGAGCGGTACGCCGACGAGGGCGGGGCCCGCACGCCGTAGACTGGGGGATCGCCCTACGGTCGCTCCGGCCCTCCGGGCCGTCCACCCACAGCCTCCACGTACGGGAAGTCGCAACGTGTCGCTCACGATCGGAATCGTCGGTCTGCCCAATGTCGGCAAGTCGACCCTGTTCAACGCCCTGACCAAGAACGACGTCCTTGCGGCCAACTACCCGTTCGCGACGATCGAGCCGAACGTCGGCGTGGTGGGCGTCCCCGACCCCCGCCTCACGAAACTGGCCGAGATCTTCTCCTCGCAGAAGATCCTCCCGGCGACGGTCGACTTCGTCGACATCGCGGGCATCGTGCGCGGCGCGAGCGAGGGCGAGGGCCTGGGCAACAAGTTCCTCGCGAACATCCGCGAGTCGGACGCGATCTGCCAGGTCATCCGCGCCTTCAAGGACGAGAACGTCGTGCACGTGGACGGCAAGGTCTCGCCCAAGGACGACATCGAGACGATCAACACGGAGCTGATCCTCGCGGACCTCCAGACGATCGAGAAGGTCCTCCCGCGCCTCCAGAAGGAGTCGCGCATCAAGAAGGACATCGCCCCGAAGGTGAAGGCGGTCGAGGAGGCCCAGGCGATCCTGGAGAAGGGCGACACCCTCTTCTCGGCGGGCATCGTGCAGGGCTCCGGCAAGGAGGAGCTCCTCCACGACCTCCACCTCCTCACGACCAAGCCCTTCCTCTACGTCTTCAACGTGGACGAGGACGAGCTGACGGACGACGACTTCAAGGCCGCGCAGAGCGCCCTGGTCGCCCCCGCGGAGGCGATCTTCCTCAACGCCAAGCTGGAGTCGGAGCTCGTGGAGCTGGAGGAGGACGAGGCCCTCGAACTCCTCCAGTCGGTGGGCCAGGAAGAGCCCGGCCTGGCCACCCTCGCCCACGTCGGCTTCCGCACGCTGGGCCTCCAGACGTACCTGACGGCAGGCCCCAAGGAGTCCCGAGCCTGGACGATCCCCCAGGGCGCGACGGCCCCCGAGGCGGCCGGCGTGATCCACACGGACTTCCAGAAGGGCTTCATCAAGGCCGAGGTCATCTCCTTCGCGGACCTGGTCGAGACGGGCTCGGTCGCCGACGCGCGCGCTGCGGGCAAGGCGCGTATGGAGGGCAAGGAGTATGTGATGCAGGACGGGGACGTGGTGGAGTTCCGCTTCAACATCTAATTAAATATTCAACTAAATTTCGTCCTGTATAGCCGCAGGTCAAGAGGGGCCCATCAATCCAAGACGGGCCCCTTTTGTGGGTCCAACGACAGCCGGACGGTGCTTTGGCGCTGGATGCTGTCCCGGAGGGTTGGATCGGACCACCTGTCGGCACCTGTGGTCACCCTCAGGATGCTGTCCCGTGCTGACAATGCGTTTTGCATGGAACGCCCCGAAGCGCGTCGAGGTCCCGAGGGTGGCGGATGTGGGAACTGACTGCCGCACTGCAAAACCTCTCGCCCTGGAGCCGACGGACGCAAGAGTCGTCAATAACCTGCAGGGCTAGCCGAGGGGCGTCCATTCTGGCTGCATGACTCAGCCCGATCACTCCTCTGCGCAGCGTGGCACGCTGAGGATCACGGCGGTGACGCGACGCGTCATCTTTGACTACCTGCGCGGTGACGGGGGTCCCTGGTGGGGACAGCTTGAGGAGACGTACTTCCTGGAGGGTCTCTATGACCTTGATGGGCTGCCGTCAACGGATCGCAGGTTCGCTACTGCACGAGCCGACATCACCCAGCACCGGATCACCAATCCAATGGACTGGCCTGACGACTGGATCTTCGAGGATCCGCGATTCCAACTCCTGGAAGGCCCGGACCAGATACTCCTCAACTTTCTGGCACGACTTGTGCATCCAGAAGTACAGTCCGACGTAGATCAGTCGACACAACGTGTTGAGGACCTGAACCGGCTCCCCGACAGATGCCACCGGACCGCTGGTATCGCTGCCAGTCGAAGACGACGACGCTGGGAAGCTCGACCTCATCCTCGGGCAGACCTACAGCCTCCTTGACCGGGACGGTGAGGAAGAGGCGCGAGACCTGCTTCGTGCTGCCGTACTATTGCTGCGCCGTGACGGCGGCTTCTATCACCCCATGCCCGGTGACGGATGGACGACCAGTACTTATGAGGCAGTCCTAGCGGTGGATCGTGCGCTCTTGTCAGAGTTCACGAAACCAGTCATAGATACGATCTGGGCTCGGCTCGAACCACTCCTCACGTGGCTCCAGCGAGAGGATGTGCAGTCCCTCGTGGTCGAAGGCGAGGTTAGGGCGCTGCCAGCCATCCCGGCAGACTGGAGGAACGAGGCAGCCCAGCCTGTCGCGCGGGCCGGCAGAGGCTTTGGTATCAGCTTTCCGACCTCAGAGTTCGACGTCACACGGCAGGATCTCTCCGACCTTGAGGTCCGCGGTAACGGATACACCTACTTCTACGACACCCGCACGCGTCGCAGGATCACGGATTTCCTGCTTGATGACCGGCCGCTGGTAGCAACGCTGTGCCAAGTCACCCTCATCAATAGGGACGGCGTCCTCTCACCCAGGATCAAACTGTGGAAGAAGTACAAGACCAAGGCCGCGAGGACTGTGGTCATGGAGGCCATCCCTGGTACTGATTCCACTCAGGTCATCAAAGCACTCGTCGATACCAACGATGTCCACGAGAACTTCTGGAAGGTCATCTGCTTCATCCAGAACTGCGTTGGGTTGAACAACATCCCTGGCGGTAGCCGACGGCTAATTGTCGGCGATGAGGGGGAGTTGGCTCAGCTGCTAGCCGACCAGGACCGCAGGACCCTGCTCGAAGCGCTCAGGAGCGCCGTGGGCGGCACGCTCACAGATGAGGACATCAGGCGGATCACCAACCGAAAGTCACAACTCCAGCGATTCGAACAATTGTTGACCAACACGGAGTTCTTTGAGCGAGAGCTTGGGCGGACGGCGGGGCCGGAGGCGGTCTGGCAGGGCTTCTTTGAAGAGAACCCGTGGATTTTTGGTTACGGCCTCAACCTCGTCGCATGTGAACCTCTCGACGATGGCAAGCTGGAGCGTATTACGACTGGCGCCAACATCTTCACAGGAGCTGGCAAGCGCAGTGACGCCGTCATGCGCTCCAAAGGCTTCATCAGCAGCCTGCTGCTTTGTGAGATCAAGACCCACATGACCCCCCTATTGGCCAACGCCCCGTATCGGCCCCCGGACGTCTATCAAGTCTCCAAGGACGTTGTCGGCGCGGTGGCGCAAGTCCAGAAGACTGCCTACAAGGCCCTTCGGCTGGTCACTGGCGAACTGCACAGGCTCTACCGAGACGATGGCGCCCCGACCGACATTGACATCTCCACCATCCGTCCCCGACAGGTGCTGGTGATCGGAAGCCTCAGCGAGTTCAGGGATCGCGGTGGGGCGAACGCAGAGAAGATCACTTCATTCGAGCAGTACAGGCGATCTATCCAGGACGTCGAAGTGATCACCTTCGACGAGCTCTACGAGCGGGCGTGCTTCATCGTTAAGGACTACTGAAAGCGTGCCTGGGTGTGTTAGTTGAGATCAGCGACCCTACTGGGCGGTTGCATCTTGGGTTGCGTGTGACTGGAAAAATACCTGCGCACGACGGACGAACTCAGATTCCCCGTGAGAGCGCAACAGCGCGCGAGCTCGCGGTGCGATCTGGTAACACCGCTTAGGCGAGGTAGCTGGGCGATCTGGCTGGTCAGGATTCAGAACGACTAGTCCGGCTTCGACAAACTGATGCAGAGTAAACCGCCGGATCGTTTCTCGGCTATTTGGCTTGTAGTCCTTGCCGTATACCTCGCGAACCCACTGCATGATCTCCGCCATTCGCAAAACGGGCGCATCGGATTCCCGCCACTCGGCTTCCGGGTTAAGTTTCAAAAGGGCGAGTAGGACCAGGGCGGAGCGCTCATTGGAGCGTTCGGCATCGAACCCGAACAAGCTGAGGGCTTGGCGCGCCTCCTCGATGCGTCGAGTCTGTGTGCGATCACGCTTGGGAAAGATCGAGCTCTTAGTCGCATGGTCGGCGTACTGGGTTGATGCTTGCCTGCCGATCAGGTTTGCGTGCCCGTCTTGGGCTGCCTGCTCTCTTCTGGCCTGCTGGAGGCGCTGGTCGGCCGCCGTTGCCAGTGCAGACTCTGTCTTCCGCCGAAGTTCCAGCCAGTGACCAGAGTCCCCACCCCATGCCCTTACCGTGAGCTCTAGGGAATCTCGGCCGGGCAGCTGCTTCCCAGCCAGCCACGCGTAGTAGGTAGTCCTGGTTACCCCTACCTGATCGCAGGTGGCTCTTGCGCTGCCAGCGGGACCAGCGGCATCCCGGAGCTTGACGAGCTCCATGGCGAACGCATGAAGGGGGTCACTGGGGTTGAGTGGCTTCGGCCTTCTGCCCATGGTTCACCTCCGATAGTGCTAAATAGTCCTGAGTAGTTCGTAGGTAGTTGTGAATCATAGCTGCAGCCTATGCCTGGAGTGGATGCTCAAGCCGTTCAGCTTCACTCGCCCGTACAGCGGAGGTCCTAGGTGCATCTGTCGTTCAGCGTCAGGGTGTTGCTCGTCTTGGCGGCGGCACTCGCATCGATCAACGTGGGACTGCTCGCTGGCATCCTCGCCCGTGCTGAAGGAGCGCGCATGCCGAGCTGCATCGTGCGCGGAGGAGCCGCGTGTGGTGCCTCGCTAACCCTGTTCGTCCTGCTTCTCGTTAGCTTGGGAGCCTTGGGATGACCAAGGTGGATGCCCGATGCGCTACATGGGCATGGGGCCGGATAGGCAGCGTGGCTTCTTGTGTCGTTCAGGTCAGGTGTTGCCCAGAGCCACTTGCCGCCGCATTCCCTCAGGATGATCTAGGCCACGCCTGGAGAGCAACGGGGCATCTAGAGTGCCTTTCTCGGAGCACAGGCTGGGGTTGCCGCGGACGCTATGGATGCCGGCGATGATCAGCTGTGATTGCGCCGGATCCAGTACGTCGTTCAGGTCAATTCGGTCGCTCGTAACGGGACCGGACCGTGATTGCTGCATCGCCGTCTAGTGCTGTCCTGCTGACGCGGCTTTCGCCGCTGTTCTCGCCATCGTCTACCGCTCTTAGGTAACTCAATGAGAGCTGTGGGGTGACCAGGGTGTCGAAGGGCGTGTCCATACGTCGACGTAGGAAACGGGGGATCTGCTCAGGGGGCGCGGTGAGTTGGTCAGTAAGTTCCGTGCGGACAGGAGGAAACTTTGGCGCGTCATTGCGGTGAACAACCCAGGCCGACAGGGCCTCGGGGAAATGCCGGTCTTCCAAAATGGATGCGAGTGGCGTTTCGGCCAGACCTTCTAGAGTGCGGAGCACCTCTGGGAAGTCTGCCCGGTGCAGTCGTACGGCTGTGCGCGTGGCGGCCTCGACCTTCCCGAGCTGTACCTGGTCATGCCATCGGATGAGGCCGGAGATAGACATCTCGCAGGCGTCCGCGCGGCCCTTCCGTAGGTCGTCGCGGTTCAGCCCAAAGACCTCGATGCTGTGCCTACCCTTGGGCGTGCGGCATTTCAGCTCGCCCGTCCTCGGTAGTAGCTTCAGATGGTCCGCGGGGTCGTCCACGGTTGGGTCGATGAGCAAGCAATCGCCATTTTCGGGATCGCAGGGAAAGAGGTGACGTTTCTCGTTGCTGTTGCAGTGAGAACCGGCCAGCAGGTGATTATCCCAGCAAAAGGTGCGAAGCGGGGTACGAGCCTTCGGCTCGAAGTGGTCGATGTCGGTACCCTGATTGTCCAGGCAGTACATGCAACGAATGCGGCCGGGAGCCATCTGCTCAAGTAGCCCTTTGATCTGTCTTCGGGCAGCTCGCGCAACCTTCCACTGCTCCTCTGCTGCCGTGCTTGTGGCTCCTGCGCCCTGGATCTTCTTTGTGCGAAAGTCGCAGAGCTTGGTCATCGCGTCAGTGGCAGGCAGGCGCTGGACGGGGATCACTCGTCACCTGCGAGGTGCGCCGCCATCTCATAGACCAGGTCTATCAGGACTTCGTCCGGGGGCGCGCCCAGGCCTTCGAGGCCCACAAGGGACACGGCACCGCGCACATGCCCGCCGCCACGGGCATCGGCACCCAAGGCCGCGGCATCGTCTTCCTCCTCCTCGCCTCCCGGCAGGAGGTGCCCCGGCACGTGGAGAACCTGAAGCAGACGCCCGCCTACCACTATCCCCACCAGTACGGGCCCAAGCCGCCCAGCTTCGCCCGCGCCACCCGGCTCGGCGACACCCTCTACGTCTCCGGCACCGCCGCCATCCTCGGGCACGAAACCGTGCACAAGGGGGACGTCGAGCGGCAGACGCGAGTGACCCTGGACAACATCGCCCACCTCATCTCCCGCGAGAACCTCACCGCCCAAGGCGTCGACGCGGGACATGAGTTGAAAGAGCTGCGACGCATCAAGGTGTACGTACGACATGACAGTGACATTCCGGCGGTGCGTGCGACGTGTGAGGAAGCGTTTGGTGCTGGCGTTGAGGTGAAGTACCTGAACGTCGCCGTCTGCCGCGACGACCTCCTCGTGGAGATCGAGGGCATCGTGCCGGGAGCAGGGTGGAACCGGTGAGCGGCCTGAAGGTGGGCATCGTGCTGCCCGGACGCGAGTCCGTGGTGGACGAGGGCCCCTACCCCGAGAACCTGGCCTCGATCGCGGCGCTGGCCGAAGCATGCGGGTTCGACTCGGTGTGGGCCGGTGAATCCCCGCTCGCCCGCTCCCGCATGAACCCGCTGCTCGCCCTCACCGCCGCCGCCACGGCCACCGAGCGCATCCAGCTCGGTACGGGCGTCCTGATGCCCCTGCGGCCACCGGTGCACCTGGCGCACGAACTCGCCTGCCTGGACCGGATGTCCGGCGGCCGCCTCATCGCCGGCATCGGCTCCGGCTTCGCCTCGCCCGCCACGGAACGGGAGTTCGCCAACTACGGCCTGGACTTCGCCACCCGCTTCGGACGCATGCGGGAGACCGTCGAGATCTGCCGCGCCGTCTGGGCGGCGCGCGGCGAACCGGTCTCCTACCAGGGAGAGCACTACCGGCTTCAGGACGCCACCGTGCTGCCGTTGACGCGGGATCCCGGTGGACCTCCGCTGTGGATCGCCCACTCCGGCCCGAAGATGCTCCGGCGCGCCGGGCGCGAACTCGACGGCTGGATGCCCACGTCCACCACCCCCGAGAAGTACGGCGACGGCTGGCGGCAGGTGGCGGCGGCGCGTGACGAGGCCGGACGGAGCGGTGACGCCGTCACCGGCGCCGTCTATCTGTCCGTCGCGGTGGACGACACGAGACAACGGGCCGAGGACACCCTGTCGTCGTACTTCGGCGCCTATTACAACCTGCCCCTCACCACCATGCGCACCACGCAGGGCATCTTCGGCGGCACCCGCGACGAGGTCGCCGACCGGCTGGCGCGGTACGTCGAGAACGGCGCACGCCACCTCATCCTCCGGCTGCCCACGGACGAGCTGACGGAGCCGAAGTACCGGTCCGCGGTGCACCGCACGGCCGAGGAGCTGCTGCCGCTCCTCCGCGACCTGTGACCCGCCGTGCGGAGGCGCGGGCGTGGGACGTGTGGGCCGCGGCATGGCCGATCACCGTCGTGTTCATGCTGTCCAACATCCCCACCCCGCTGCTCGGTGTGTGGCAGGAGCGCATCGGCTTCTCCACCGGCATGACGACGGTCGTCTTCGCTGCCTACATCGCGGGACTGCTCATCGCCCTGCCGTTCGCCGGAGTCCTGGCCGACCGGTTCGGGCGCCGCAAGGTCCTCGTTCCCGCGCTCGCCGCGGCACTCGCCGCCTGTCTGCTGTTCATGACGGCGGGGCATGTCGTCGACCTCCTCGTCGCACGCGTCCTGACCGGCCTTGCCGTGGGAGCGGCGGTCTCTGCGGGAACCGCGGCCGTCGTGGACGTCGCCGGACCCGACCGCCGGGGCACGGCGGCGCTGGCGGGTTCGGCGGCCATCGGGCTCGGACTCGCCGTCGGCCCGCTCCTCGGCGGGAGCGTCTCGGAGTACTGGGCGGCGCCCACCGTCACCGTGTTCGCCGTCGAGATGCTCCTGATCCTGTCGGCGTTCGCCGTCGTCCTCACCGTCCTGCCCCCGGCCGAAGGGCACTCGGGGCAGCGCGGCTGGGTCCGGGTGCCGTCGGTGCCCCGGGCGAACCGGCGGAGCCTCACGACGAGCCTGTTGGCGTACATGCCGGGGATGACGGGCACCTCGCTGCTCCTCGCCCTCGGCCCGGCCCTGTTGGGCACCCTGCTGCACACCACCGACCGTCTGGTGACCGGCGGCATCGGATTCCTGATGTTCGGGACCTCGACCTGCGTGCAGTTCGCGGTCAGGGCGCTGCCGACGCGACGGGTCCTTGCCACGGCAGGGCTCCTGACGGGGGCCGGGATGCTGGGCGTGGTCGCCGCCGTCGGCACGCGGTCGCTGATGCTGCTGGCCGCCGCGGCGGCCCTCGCGGGAGCCGGGCAGGGGATGGGCCAGTTCGGCGGGTTCTCCCTCCTCAACTCCTATGTCGCCAAGCACCGTCTGGCGGAGGCGAACGCGGCGCTGAGCGCGGGTGGTTACGCCTTCGCGGGCGTGCTGCCCATCGCGACCGGCTATCTGAGCGACGCCACCGGGATCACCACGTCCGCCACCGTGTTCGCCACGGTGACGGCGGCAGCGGCTCTGACCGGAGCCCTGATGATCCGGCAGGTACGGGCGTGACGGCCCACCACACCACCATCCACTGAAGAGGAAGTCATGCCGCTTGCACTACTGGCCCTGGCTGTCGGGGCTTTCGGAATCGGGACCAACGAGTTCCTGATCATGGGCTTGCTGCCCGACATAGCGACAGACATGTCCGTCTCCATCCCCACGGCCGGACTGCTGATCTCCGGCTACGCGCTCGGTGTGGCCGTGGGGGCACCGATCATCATCGCGTTCACGATGCGGGTGAGCCGCAAGCACGTGCTGCTGGGGCTCCTCGGGCTTTTCATGATCGGCAACGCCGTGGGGGCGATCGCGCCGAACTACAGCCTTCTCATGACGGGCCGCATCATCTCGGCCCTGTGCCACGGTGCGTTCTTCGGCATCGGCTCGGTCGTCGCCGCTTCGCTGGTGGCCCCCACGAAGCAGGCGAGCGCCGTCGCGATGATGTTCAGCGGCCTGACGATCGCCAATGTCGTCGGCGTCCCGCTCGGCACGTGGCTCGGCCAGGTGGCCAGCTGGCGGGTCGCCTTCTGGGCGGTGACCGGGCTCGGCGTGATCGGCTTCATCATCGTGGCGGCGCTGCTGCCGAGTCAGCCCGCGGATCCCGACGCCTCGCTGCGACAGGAGCTCGCGGCATTCAAGCGTCCCCAGGTCTGGCTCGCTCTGGCCATGACCACGCTGGGCTTCAGCGGCCTGTTCGCCTCGTACAGTTACGTCACCCCGATGATGACCGACGTCACCGGGTTCGCGGCGGGCAGCGTCATGTGGCTCCTGGTGCTGTTCGGCTGCGGCTTCGTGGTCGGCAACTCGCTCGGCGGCCGGGCCGCGAACCGCAACGCGATGGCGACGATCCTGGTGCTCTTCACCGCGTTGACCGTCGTGCTCGCGACCTTCACCTTCACGGCCCACCACAAGCCGCTCGCGGCCGTCTGGCTCTTCCTGCTCGGCGCGATCGTGTTCGGCACCGTTCCGCCGCTGCAGACCCGTGTGATGCAGGAGGCGCCGGGAGCGGGCACCCTCGCATCCGCCGCCAACATCGCGGGATTCAACCTCGGCAATGCGATCGGCGCCTGGGCGGGAGGCCTGGCCATCAGCGGCGGCCTCGCGTACAACCACACGAACTGGGTCGGCGCGCTGCTCAGCGGCGGCGGACTCGTGCTCGCGGTGATCACCGCACTCACCTCCCGCCGCGGAAAGTCGGATTCCGGTTCCAGCGACCTGGCTACCCACCCGGCTACCGATGCTGCTTCGCAAGATCCTGATGGAATCGAGCAAGAACTTCACCTTCAGGGCGGCCGGTGAAGAATCCCTCTGGTCACTGAGGTCACCTCCTTGGGCAGGGCTGAGGCGCCAGGGCGGGCAGTGGATTCCGAACTGCCCTGGCCTGCTGCGGAGTTGAGGGGCGTGTGCGAAGCGTTGACATTCCTGGGGCGTGCGGCAAATCTGTGCTCCTGTAGGCGCAAGAAATCGACTGGACTCGGCAAATTCCTCATAGAGCCATGCGAGGTGTGAGTTCAGGCCGGGTGGTCCAACCGCCCGTGACGCACGCCCCCGCTCCTCCCCGCGGTGCGTCGGCAAGGCGTACCGCGGTACCGCAGCCCCCGTGGAACAGAGGACGCCCCATGAGATGGAAGCAACGCAGCCGGCGGCTGATCACCGTCGCGCTCAGTGCCGGACTGATGGCCCTCGGGCTCGTGCCCGCCGGTGTCGGATCGGCCACCGCGCGGCCCGCCGCCGAGCCCGTGGCTCGACCCGCGGCCAGACCCGCCGCCGAGCCCGTCAACCTCGCCCTCAACAAGCCGATCGAGGCGTCCTCGTCGACGCAGAACTACTTCGCCCCGAACGCCAACGACAACAGCACGAGCACCTATTGGGAGTCGAGCGGCCATCCGTCGACGCTGACCGTGAAGCTCGGTGCCAACGCCGATCTCGCATCCGTCGTCGTCAAGCTCAACCCCGACGCCGCCTGGTCGACACGTACGCAGAGCATCGAGGTGCTCGGGCGCGAGCAGGCGGCTCAGGGCTTCAAGTCGCTCAAGGCGCGCGCTGATTACACCTTCAACCCCTCCGCGGGTGACCGGAACTCCGTGACCATTCCCGTCACGGGCCGGTACGCGGATGTCCAGCTGAAGGTCTTCGGCAACAGCTCCGGATACGGGGCCCAGGCCGCCGAGTTCCAGGTGATGGGGACCCCGGCGCCCAATCCCGATCTGACCGTCTCGAACCTCACCTGGGATCCCGCCAAGCCCTCCGAGAGCGATGAGATCGGCGTCGACGCCACGGTGCGCAACACCGGCAGCGCCGCCGCGGGCGCCACCACCGTGAACGTCAGCCTCGGCGGCACGGTCGCGGGCACCGCCCCCGTGCCCGCGCTCGGCGCCGGCGAGTCCGCCACCGTCAAGGTCGGCATCGGCAAACGGGCGCAAGGAAGTTACACCGTCTCCGCGGTCGTCGACCCCAGCGACACCGTCGACGAGCAGAACGACGACAACAACAGCCGTACTGCTGCAGACAAGTTGACGGTCGGTCAGAGTCCCGGGCCCGACCTTGAGGTCACCGGCATCACATCGAACCCGGCGAACCCCGCCGTGGGCGCGAAGGTCACCTTCACCGCCAAGGTCCACAACCGCGGCACCACCGGCGTGAGCGCCGGGTCCGTGACCCGGCTGACCGTGGGCGGCGCCACCCTCAACGGCACCACTCCAGCCATCGCCGCAGGCGAGACGGCCACGGTCGGCATCGGCGGCGACTGGACCGCTGCCAGCGGTGGCGCCACGCTCACCGCCACCGCCGACGCCACGAACACGGTCACCGAGACCAACGAGAACAACAACGTCTTCGCGCGCTCCATCGTCGTCGGGCGCGGAGCCGCCGTGCCGTACGTCGAGTACGAGGCGGAGGACGCCAAGTACGAAGGCACCTTGCTCGAAGCCGACGCCGTGCGCACCTTCGGGCACACCAATTACGCCACCGAGTCCTCGGGGCGCAAGTCCGTTCGCCTCAACTCCACAGGCCAGTACGTCGAGTTCAGCTCCACCAGCGCCGCCAACTCCATCGTCGTACGCAACTCCATACCCGACGCGCCGGGCGGCGGCGGTCAGTCGAAGACCCTCAGCCTCTACGCGGACGGCAAGTTCGTGCAGAAGCTGAACCTCTCCTCCAAGCACAGCTGGCTGTACGGCAACACCGACCAGCCCGAGGGTCTGACCAACACCCCCGGCGGCGACGCGCGGCGGCTCTTCGACGAGTCGCACGCGCTGCTCACGCAGACGTATCCGCAGGGCACCAAGTTCAAGCTGCAGCGCGACGCCGGTGACGACGCCGCGTTCTACATCGTCGACCTGATCGACCTGGAGCAGGTGGCACCCGCGGCGAGCAAGCCCGCCGAGTGCACATCGATCACCACGTACGGAGCCGTCCCGAACGACGGCATCGACGACACCACCGCGATCCAGCGGGCCGTGACCGCCGACCAGAACGGCGACATCGCGTGCGTGTGGATCCCGGCGGGACAGTGGCGCCAGGAGCAGAAGATCCTCACCGACGACCCGCTGAACCGCGGGCAGTTCAACCAGGTGGGCATCCGTGACGTCACGATCCGCGGCGCGGGCATGTGGCACTCCCAGCTCTACACGCTGACCCCGCCGCACGAGGCGGGCGGCATCAACCATCCGCACGAGGGCAACTTCGGCTTCGACATCGACGACAACACCAAGATCTCCGGTATCGCCATCTTCGGCTCGGGAGCGATCCGGGGCGGCGACGGCAACGCGGAGGGCGGCGTCGGTCTCAACGGCCGCTTCGGCAAGAACACCAAGATCGACGACGTGTGGATCGAGCACGCCAACGTGGGTGCGTGGGTCGGTCGCGACTACAGCAACATCCCGGAGCTGTGGGGGCCCGGCGACGGGCTCGAATTCAACGGGATGCGCATCCGCAACACGTACGCGGACGGCGTGAACTTCACCAACGGCACCCGGAATTCCACCGTCTTCAACTCGTCCTTCCGCAACACCGGTGACGACGCCCTCGCCGTGTGGGCCAGCAAGTACGTCAAGGACACGTCGGTGGACGTCGGCCACGACAACGCCTTCCGCAACAACACCGTTCAGCTGCCCTGGCGCGCCAACGGCATCGCGGTGTACGGCGGTTACGGCAACAAGATCGAGAACAACCTCGTGTACGACACCATGAACTACCCCGGCATCATGCTCGCGACCGACCACGACCCGATTCCCTTCACCGGGCAGACGCTGATCGCGAACAACGGGCTCTACCGCACGGGCGGCGCTTTCTGGAACGAGGACCAGGAGTTCGGCGCCATCACGCTGTTCGCGCAGGGTCCGTCCATCCCCGGTGTCACGATCCGCGACACCGACATCCATGACTCGACGTACGACGGCATCCAGTTCAAGACGGGTGGCGGCGCCATGCCGGACGTGAAGATCTCCGACGTGACGATCTCCAAGTCCAACAACGGCTCCGGCATCCTCGCCATGGGCGGCGCGCGCGGCAGCGCGACGCTCACGGACGTGACGATCAGCGACTCGCGCGACGGGAACATCCTGATCGAGCCCGGGTCGCAGTTCGTGATCAATGGAGGGGGTGCCAAGAAATCCGCCACCCGGGCGTTCTCCGCCCGGTAGCCCGCCTCGTCCCGCAGGCCGCCCGCACCCCGCACGCCGGGTGCGGGCGGCTCACGCGGGTGGCTTGGCCGGGTACGGGCGGCTCACCCGTTCTCCAGCACCCGCTCCGCCGCCGCCCGCCCCGTCGCGACACAGGCGGCGACCCCCACTCCCTCGTACAGCGCCCCGCACAGTTCGATCCCGGGCAGCTTGCCGACCGCCTCGCGGACCGCGGCGACGCGGTCGCCATGGCCCACCTCGTACTGCGGAAGACCCTGCGGCCAGCGGGTGACCTTGGAGGCCAGCAGCTCACCCAACGGGCCCATCGCGTCCGTCAGTTCAGCTGCCGCGAGCCCGGTCAGGTGGTCGTCGTCGAGGTCGAGCAGGTGCTCTTCGCCCACCCGCCCCACCGAAGCGCGCAGGATCAGTCTCGACGGCGCCTCGTCACGCTGCCAGGCCCACTTGTGGGAGAGGATCGTGGCCGCCTTGATCGTGCGGCCGTCCACCGGGGGTACGAGGAAGCCGTTGAGGTCCGGCGCCGGACCGGGCCGCGTGCGCGTGAACGCCATGGTGATCACGGCCGATCCGGCGTACCGGACTCCGTCGAGCTCGGCCTGTGCGGCAGGGGAGTGCGGGCCCAGGAGCGTGGCCGCGGCGGGCGCGGGCAGCGCGACGATCACCGCGTCGGCGTCCAGCGCCGCCGGACCGTGGCCGGTGGCCGCGTGCACCCGCCAGCGGTTGCCCGGGATGCGCTCCAGGGCGAGGGCGGTGCTGTGGGTGAGGACACGCGCGCCGCTCGCGGCGGCCACCGCGCGGGGAAGTCGGCCGGTGCCGCCGACGATGCCCCTGACCACGCTCGGCCTCGGGCCCGCCGCCGGGCCCCGACTCTCCCGGCGGCGGCGCAAGGTGGCGAGCAAGGAGTCGCCCGATGCGGCGACGGGGGCCAGGAACGGCATGGCCGAGCGCAGGGAGAGCTGGTCGGTGCGGCCCGCGTAGATCCCGCCCAGGAGGGGTTCCACGAGGCGGTCCACCGCTTCCTGGCCGATCCTGGGGACGAGATAGCCCGCGATGCTGATGTCCCGTCCGTCTGCTCCGTCTGTTCCGTTCGCGCCGCCGTCCGCTCCGTTCGCGCCGTCCCCTACGTGCCCTACGTGCCCTACGTGCCCTCCGTCCCCGCCGCCCGTGAGGACGGGGCTCGCGGGGAGCGCCTCCTCCTGGGCGAGCCTGGCGAGCCCTTCGGCGGACAGCAGGCCGGTGCCGGTGAGCGCGGCGGGGTCCGCGGGGATGCCCATGACGTGCCCCGCGGGCAGCGGGCGCAGGGCGTCCCGGGTCCAGAAGGTGACCGGGGCGGGCGCCGGGTCGCACAGGCTGTCCCCGAGACCGACCTCCTCCGCGAGCCGTACGGCTTCGGGGCGCAGCGCCATGACGGACTCCGCGCCCTCGTCGACGGGCGTCCCGGCCAGGGACCCTGTGCGCAGCTTGCCGCCCACGCGGTCGCCGGCCTCCAGGACGGTGACCTCGGCCTTGCCGCGCAGTTCCCAGGCCGCGGCGAGACCGCTGATGCCTCCGCCGATGACGATCACTGAGCGCACGGGGACTCCTCCGGGGACTCCTCGGGGACGGGAGGACGGGCAGGCGGTTCATACGCGCACCACGGGTCCTCGGCCAGGTGGTCGCCCGTGACGGCGTACGCCCGCGAGCGCGAACCGCCGCACAGCGACCGGTACTCGCAGCGGCCGCACTTGCCGCGCAGCAGCTCGGGGTCGCGCAACTGCGTGAAGAGCGGGGACGCGCGGTAGATGTCGGTCAGCGGGCGCTGCTTGGTGTTGCCCGCCGACAGCGGCAGGAAGCCGCTCGGCGTGACCTCGCCCGTGTGGGAGACGAAGACGAAGCCGCGCCCCGACGAGACGTCCATGGGCGGACGGCGGACCGCCCGCCGCTCGCCGTCGAAGAGGCCGAGCGCGGCGGCACGTCCCGTGAGGCGGGCGTGCAGTTCTCCGGTGCGGGGGACCTCACCGCGTTCGGCGATGGCGGTCCGCTGGAGCACGACGCGCCGGAAGGGATGGCCCTCCGTGGTCTTGGTGGCCATGAACGCCCCGCAGTCGTAGAGGAAGTGCAGCACGTCCTCGGTCTCCGCGGCGGTGAGCGAGGCGAGGTCGGCGCCGCGCCCGGTGGGCACAAGGAGGAAACCGGACCAGAGCATGGCCCCCTCCCGGCGGACGAGAGCCGCGATGTCGGCCAGGTCGTCGAGGCTGTGCCGCGAGACCGTGGTGTTGATCTGCACCTTCAGTCCGAGCTCGCGGGCGGTCCGCCAGCCCCGCAGCGTGAGGTCGAAGACCCCGTCGACGCCCCGGAAGGCATCGTGGCGTGCGGCGGTGGACGCGTCCACGCTGAGCGAGAGGGCGACGGCACCCGCGTCGCGCACCGCCGTCAGGTTCTCCCGTGTGAGGGTGGGCGTGCCCGACGGCGACACGGCGACCCGCAGGCCCAAGTCCGCTCCGTAGGCGATGAGTTCGGAAAGGTCCGGCCGCTGGAAGGGGTCGCCCCCGGTGATGACGAACAGCGGGTGGGGGCGGCCGAAGGCGGCGATCTGGTCCATCAGGGCACGGGCCTGCGCCCCGTCCAGCTCATGCGGACTGCGCCGGGTGTCGGCCTCGGCCCGGCAGTGCAGACAGGCGAGGGGGCAGGCCCGCGTCGCCTCCCAGATGACCAGGAAAGGGCGGTCGGCGACCGCGTGCCGAGGCGTGCGCACCAGCTTGCCGGGGGCCGCCGTCCTCGGGGGTCCGAGGACATCGGCCGTCATCGGACCCGCTCCCAGCCGCGCCGGTCCGGGCGCGCGGTGAGCCGCTCGGGATCCCGGCCGCGGTAGACGACGAAGGGCCGGAAGACGTACCGCACCGGTGCGCTGAACATGTGCACGAGACGCGAGTACGGAATGAGCGCGAACAGGGTGAAGCCGAACAGGATGTGCAGCTTGAAGGCGAGCGGCGCGCCCGCCATCAGCGTGTAGTCGGGCGAGAAGGTGAACAGCGAGCGGAACCACGGGGAGATGCCCTCGCGATAGTTGTAACCGTCCGTCGCCCCGGTGGAGTTGAGGATCGTGGCGAGGAGCCCGAGGACGATCGCGCCGAGCAGGAAGGTGTACATCAGGTGGTCGCTGCGCAGGGTGGCCCGGCGTACGGCGGGCACCGTCAGGCGGCGGTGGACGAGCACCCCGATCCCGATGACGGCCGCGGCGCCCGCGACGGCACCGGTCCCGACCGCCACCAGGTGGTATGTGTGGTCGCTGACGCCGACCGCGTCGGTCCAGCTCTGCGGGATCAACAGGCCCACCACATGGCCGAGTACGACGAACAGCATCCCGAAGTGGAACAGCGGCGAACCGATCCGCAGCAGCCGCGACTCGTGCAGCTGCGAGGAGTGGCTCGTCCTGCCGAACCGGTCGTAGCGGGCGCGCCAGACGGTGCCCGAGATCAGCAGCGCGATCGAGACGTAGGGCAGCACGCCCCACAGGAGCAGATCGGTCATGCCGAGGGCCTTTCGGTGACAGTGCTGACGGTGGGCCGACCGGGCCAGGGCAGGTCGACGCGGGACCCGAACGGCTCCAGCGCGGTGTCGATGCCGACGAGCTCCTGCGGCGGCCCCTTGCGCGCCATCGCCTTGGCCTCCTCCCTGGTCCGCGGGGAAGGGCCGGGCAGCGTGGTGCAGAGCGCTTCGAGGACCGACGCGTAGGGGGTGTCCGCCGCCGCGACCGCAAGCCGCAGCAGTTCAAGTCCGACCCGGTGCTCCTCAAGGAGGTCCGTTCCCGCATCCGGGCGGCGGACGGCGAAGTCGAGGACGACGGGCAGGAAGTCGGGCAGTTCCTCGTCGGCGTACCGCAGGCCGTGTTCGCGGTAGATCTGCTTGACGCGTACGAGGGACATGCCGCGCCTGCGGGTGTCCCCGTCCGCCCACCACGTGAGGTAGAGGCAGCGGCGGTTACGGGTGTCGAAGGTGGCCGTGTAGTGCGCGCACAGGTCGAGGGGCTCGGTGGCGGCGACATGGTCGAGGAACCCGGCGAGGAGCGCGGCGGCCTCGGGCGGCGCCTCGTCGAGGGCCGCGCGCAGGGCGGGCAGATCCTCGTACAGCCGGGTCTCGGGGTACTCCAGGCAGCGGCCGACGATGAGCCGCGTGACGTCGTCGGCGGCGACCGGCGTGGTGGTGCGCGGCGGGGCCGGCGTACTCGTGCGGTTGTTCGTGCGGGTGTTCGTGCGGATGCTCATGCGGTCCTCCGCGTGGCCCCGAGGTTGAGCAGCACGCGCGCCGGGGACCCGGCGGCATCGGGGAGCCCCGCGACCGGGCAGCCCACCTGGGCGGGATCCGCTGCGTCCTCCAGGGGATGGGCCTCCACCAGCGCGTCCGCATCCCCGCGCGCCGCGCTCGGCACCACGAAACGGTCCTCCAGCTTGGCGATGGCCAGCAGCCGGAACATGTCCCGCATCTCGACCCCGGTCAGGCCGACCGCCCCGGCGATGCTCTCGTCGGGCTCGTCGCCGAGGTTGATCCGCCGCATGTAGGCGCGCATGGCGGCCATCCGGTGCAGGACGGCGTCGACGACGGCCGTGTCACCGGCGGTGAGGATCTGCGCCAGGTACTCGACGGGGATGCGCATCGCGTCGATCGCCCCGAAGAGATTGCCCGCGTCCTCGCCGTCGTGCCCGGACGCGGCGACGGCCTCGACCACGGGGGAGAGCGGCGGCACGTACCAGACCATCGGCATCGTGCGGTACTCCGGATGCAGCGGCAGCGCGACCTGGTAGGTGGCGATGAGGTCGTACACGGGGGAGCGGCGGGCTGCCGCGAGCCACTCGTCGGTGATGCCGGACGCGCGGGCCGCGGCCTGTACGGCCGGGTCGTGCGGGTCGAGAAAGCACTCCAACTGGCCCGGATACAGGTCGTGTTCGTCCTCGACGGCCGCCGCTTCGGCGACCTTGTCGGCGTCGTAGAGCATGACCCCGAGGTAGCGCATGCGGCCCACGCAGGTCTCCGAGCAGACCGTGGGCATGCCGACCTCGACGCGCGGGAAGCAGAAGGTGCACTTCTCGGCCTTGCCGGTGGCGTGGTTGAAGTAGACCTTCTTGTACGGGCAGCCGCTCACGCACATCCGCCAGCCACGGCAGGTGTCCTGGTCGACCAGGACGATGCCGTCCTCGGACCGCTTGTACATCGCGCCGGAGGGGCACGCGGACACGCACGCGGGGTTGAGGCAGTGCTCGCAGATGCGCGGCAGGTAGAACATGAAGGACTGCTCGAACTCGAAGCGGATCTTCTCGCCCACCTCGTCGCGGATCTTCTCCACGATCGGGTCGCGCGGCCCGTGCTCGGGCGCGCCGCCCAGGTTGTCGTCCCAGTTCGGACCCCATTCGATCTTCTCCATGGGGGCGCCGGTGACCTGTGAGACGGGCCGGGCGGTGGGCAGGTCGTCGCCCGCCGGGGCCTCGGTGAGGTTCTTGTACTCGTAACTCCACGGCTGGTAGTAGTCGTCCAGCCCCGGCAGGTCCGGGTTGGCGAAGAGGTTGCCCAGGCGCTTGGCGCGGCTGCCGGAGCGCAGCCGCAGCTTGCCGGAGCGGGTGCGCTCCCAGCCGCCCTTCCACTTCTCCTGGTCCTCCCAGCGGCGGGGGTAGCCCTGGCCGGGGAGCGTCTCGACGTTGTTGAACCAGACGTACTCGGTGCCCTGCCGGTTGGTCCACGTCTGCTTGCACGTGACCGAGCAGGTGTGGCAGCCGATGCACTTGTCGAGGTTCATCACCATGGCGATCTGGGCCATCACGCGCATCAGTACGTCACCTCTTGGTTGCGGCGGCGGATGACCGTCACCTCGTCGCGCTGGTTCCCGGTCGGGCCCAGGTAGTTGAACGCCCAGGTCAACTGGGCGTACCCGCCGATGAGATGGGTGGGCTTGAGCATCACGCGGGTGAGCGAGTTGTGGATGCCGCCGCGCTTGCCCGTCTTCTCGGTGCGTGGGACGCCGACGGTGCGCTCCTGGGCGTGGTTCATGTAGACGGTGCCCGGCGGCATCTTGTGGGAGACGATCGCGCGGGCGGTGACGACGCCGTTGCGGTTGACCGCCTCGATCCAGTCGTTGTCCGCCACGCCGATCGCTGCGGCGTCCTGCGGGGACATCCAGATCGTCTGCCCGCCCCGGCCGAGCGACATCATGTACAGGTTGTCCTGGTACATGGAGTGCACGGCCCACTTGTTGTGCGGGGTGAGGTAGCGCACGGCGACCGTCTTCTCGTCGACCTGGCCCAACTGCGGTTCTCCGTACAGGCGATGCATGTTGAGCGGCGGTTTGTAGACGGGCAGTGCCTCGCCGACCTCGTGGATCCAGTCGTGGTCGAGGAAGAAGTGCTGGCGCCCTGTGAGGGTGTGCCAGGGCTTGAGGTGCTCGGTGTTGACGGTGAACGCGGTGTAGCGCCGGCCGCCGGACTCGCTGCCCGACCACTCGGGCGAGGTGATGACAGGGACGGGGCGGGCCTGGGTGTCGGCGAAGGTGACCCGCTTGCCCTCGGCCTCGGCGGCCAGATGCGCCATCTCGGTCCCGACCTGCTTCTCCAGGGTCTCGAAACCCTGCGTGGCCAGGCGTCCGTTGGAGGTCCCGGAGAGCGAGAGGATCGCCTCGCAGGCGCGCTGTGCGGTGTCGATGCGGGGCCGTCCGTCGGCGACACCGCCTCGCACGGTCCCGTTCTTCTCGCCGAGGTATCCGACCTCCTCGCCCACGTCGAAGGTGATGGCCTTGGTGGTGACGCCGAGGGTGTCGACGAGCGGGCCGAGCGCGGCGAACTTCTCGCCGACGGCGCCGTAGTCACGCTCCACGACCGCCAGGTTGTACATGGTGCGCCCCGGCACCGGCTCGCACTCGCCCTTCGACCAGTCGAGCGCGACCCCGCCGGGCTGGGCCATCTCCCCGCCCGGGGTGTCGTGTTGAAGGGCCGTCGCCACCACGTCCTTGCGTACGCCGAGGTGCTCGGCGGCCAGCTCGCTGAACCTGCGGGCGAGCGTGAGGAAGGCGTCGAAGTCGGAGCGGGCCTGCCAGGGCGGGTCTACGGCCGGGGTGAAGGCGTGCAGGAAGGGGTGCATGTCCGTGGAGGACAGGTCGTGCTTCTCGTACCAGGTGGCGGCAGGGAACACGACGTCGGCGAGCAGCGTCGTGGACGTCATGCGGAAGTCCATGGCGAGCAGCAGGTCGAGCTTGCCCTCGACGTCCTTGGGGTGCCAGGTGACGTCGCGCGGAGCGCAACGCGGGCCGTCGTCGGGGAGGTTGGAGTGGGTGCCGAGCAGATGCTTGAGGAAGTACTCGTTGCCCTTGGAGCTGGAGCCGAGGAGATTGGCCCGCCACACGGTCAGCACGCGCGGCCAGTTGCCCGGCGCGTCCGGGTCCTCGCCCGCGAACTTCAGGCGTCCCGCCTTGAGTTCGTCGACGGTTTGCTGAACGGGATCGTCGGCGTCCCCCAGTTCCAGAGGGTTGCGGTCGAAGGTGGGGTACGAGGGCATCCAGCCCATGCGGGCGGATGCGGCAAGGCAGTCGGCGCCGCTCATGCCCTCGAAGTGCCCGTCGGCCAGCGGGGAGGCGAGGGACTCGGCGGGCAGGGTGTCGTAGCGCCACTGGTCGGTGTGCAGATAGAACCAGCCCGCGCCGATCATGTGCCGTGGCGGCCGGTTCCAGTCGGAGCCGCTGGCCAGCGTGGCCCAGCCGGTGACCGGGCGGCACTTCTCCTGGCCCACGTAATGGCCCCAGCCGCCGCCGTTGCGGCCCTGGCAGCCGGTGAGGGTGAGCAGGGCCAGGAAGGCGCGGTAGATGGTCTCGGAGTGGAACCAGTGGTTGGTCCCGGCCCCCATCAGGATCATGCAGCGGCCCTTCGACTGCTCGGCCGTCTGCCCGAACTCCCTTGCCACGCGCGCTGCTTGGGCGGCCGGTACGGAGGTGAGGGTCTCCTGCCAGGCAGGGGTGCCGGGCTGCGAGGCGTCGTCGTACGACGTGGGCCACTGGCCGGGCAGTCCGTCGCGGGCGACGCCGTACTGGGCCAGCATCAGGTCGAAGACGGTGGTGACGAGGTGCTCGCCGATCCGCCGCACCGGCACGCCGCGCCGCACGGTGGCGTCCGCGTCCTCCTCGAAGCGGGGAAGGACGATCTCGGCGGTGTCCGCGCCCGCCTCGCCGTGCAGGGTGAGACGGGGGACGGTGTCGCCGAGGTCGAGGTTCCACTCGGGGGTCTCGTTGCTGCCCCAGCGGTGGCCGAGGGTGCCGTTCGGGACGACGGGCTCGCCGGTGGTGTCGTCGACCAGGACGGTCTTCCAGCGGGCGTTCTCGGTGGCCTCGCCGAGGCCGGGGTCGAGGTCGGCGGCATTCAGGAACTTGTGCGGGACCAGCCCTTGATCGCTTTGGCGCAGGGTGACCAGGAACGGCAGGTCGGTGTATTGGCGTACGTAATCGGTGAAGAAGTCCGTCTGCCGGTCGACGAAGAATTCCTTGAGGATGACGTGGCCCATCGCGAGGGCCAGCGCGCCGTCCGTTCCGGGGTGCGGATGCATCCACTCGTCGGCGAATTTGGTGTTGTCCGCGAAATCGGGGGACACGGTGACGACTTTCTGGCCGCGATAGCGCGCCTCCGCCATCCAGTGCGCGTCCGGCGTGCGCGTCACCGGCACATTGGAGCCCCACATCATCAGATACGCGGCGTCCCACCAGTCACCCGACTCCGGTACGTCGGTCTGGTCGCCGAACACCTGCGGCGATGCGACCGGCAGGTCCGCGTACCAGTCGTAGAAGGAGAGCATCGGCGCGCCGATGAGGGAGTGGAAGCGGGCCCCCGCGGCATGCGAGGCCATCGACATGGCGGGGATGGGGGAGAAGCCCGCCACCCGGTCGGGCCCGTGCTCCTTGATGGTGTGCACGTGCGCGGCGGCGGCGATCTCCACCGCCTCCTCCCAGCTCGCCCGGACGAGACCGCCCTTGCCCCGCGCCTGCTGGTAGGTGCGCCTGCGCACCGGGTCGCGCTGGATGTCGGCCCAGGCGAGGACGGGATCCTTCAGGCGCTTCTTCGCCTCCCGGTACATCGTGAGGAGGGTGCCGCGCACGTAGGGGTGGCGCACCCGCGTCGGCGAGTAGCTGTACCAGGAGAAGGAGGCGCCGCGCGGGCAGCCGCGCGGCTCGTACTCGGGGCGGTCCGGGCCGACCGAGGGGTAGTCGGTCGCCTGGGTCTCCCAGGTGATGATCCCGTCCTTGACGAAGACCTTCCAGCGGCAGGAGCCGGTGCAGTTCACGCCGTGGGTGGAGTGCACCACCTTGTCGTGGCTCCAGCGGTCCCGGTAGAAGGCCTCGCCGTCCCGCCCGCCGGTGTGGTGCACCGACCGCAGGTCATCGGAAACGTCGGCACGGCTGAAATACCGTCCGGCCTTGAGCAGCGTCTCCGCGGCGCCGCGCTGATTCTGCCGCAACTTGACCCTCCGAAATGGAAAAGACTCCGGCCGTGACTTGCCGACAACTCGCCGGGAAATTCGGTGGCCTGTTGCGAGCCTATGCCCGCTGACCAGGCAGAACCCGGGGACTTAAGTCCCAGCGGGCAGTGACCTAATTCCGCAATGTGCTTCCCGTGTACGTGACATGGTGGAACTCCGGGCCAAATAGCGCACCGGAAAGGGCTTTTGGCCCGCCGGTGTCCGCTCCGGTCGGGCGCCGGTCGCTCCTGGGAAGGCTTGTCTCTCATGAACAGCAGGGCGCCCGCCCGCTCCAAGTGGATACCCGACCAGCACGGCGCCTGGGCCATGCTCGCCGTCCCGTTCGCGGCAGGCACCTTCCTGGGCGATCCGCGGTGGCTGCACTTGCCGCTCTTCGTGTGCTGGCTGCTGGCCTACGCCACCGCCTTCCACCTCCAGCAGCACATCCGGCTGCGCCGCTGCTCCCGCAACCCCCGCGCCGCCGAGCGCCACGTCCGCCCGTTCCTCACTTTCGCGACCGCGCTGATCCTGCTCGGCACACCGCTCCTCGTGCTGCGGCCCTGGCTGGCCGTGGCGGTGGCCGCCGCACTGCCGTTCTTCGCGGTGAACACTCTCTACGCGCTGCGCAACCGCGAAAGGGCGCTGATCAACGGCCTGGTCGCGATCGTGCCCGCGTGCGCCATGCTGCTGGTCGCGCTGCGCGTCGGCGGCGGGACGCCGGGCGAGGGAATGGCCCCGTTCGCCGCCTGCCTCCTCTACTTCGGCGGCACGGTCCTCTACGTGAAGTCCATGATCCGCGAGCGCCGCAACCGCCGCTTCCGGATCGGCTCGATCGCCTACCACTGCGCGGCACTGCTCTGCGCGACGCTCCTGCACCCGCTGCTCGCGGTGCCGTTCACCCTGTGCCTCCTGCGCGCCGCGCTGCTGCCGGGCCGGGGCCTGCGGATCCGCACCGTGGGCCTGATCGAGGTGGGCCTTTCGGCGGCCCTGCTCGTGACGCTGCTCGCTCTCTGAGAACCGAGGACGACAAGGGTCGAAGGACCCTCCGGCAGGGGTCCTTCGCCGTGGTCTCGGCGGGCGGCAGTGGCCCAGACTGGCTACGGGCGGAACCTACGGTTCCGTAGGTTCCAGAGCTCGAGCAGCGAGGTTGAGCGCTATGCCGAAGACCGTTGTGCGCAAGGCGAGAGTGGGCGGGGCGGAAGTGCGCCGGGCGCTGCCTCAGGTCATCCAGGGCGGCATGGGCGTCGGCGTCTCCGACTGGCGCCTCGCCCGCGCCGTCTCCCGCGCCGGACAGCTCGGCGTCGTCTCCGGCACGGCGCTCGACGCCGTTCTCGCGCGCCGCCTCCAGCTCGGTGACCCGGGCGGCCACGTGCGGCGCGCCCTCGCGGCGTTCCCCGTACCGGAGTTGGCGGCGGAGGTCATCGACCGCTTCTACGTCGAGGGAGGCATCGGTGAGCACGAACGCTTCCGTACGGTGCCGATGCTGCGGGCCGAGCGGGGCCGCCCCGCCGAGCTGCTGACCATGCTCGGCAACTTCGTCGAGGTGTGGCTGGCCAAGGAGGGGCACGAGGAGCACGACGATCGCGAGGGGCGCGACGGTCACGAGGAGCACGACGATCGCGAGGAGCGCCACGCGCACGAGGAGCACGAAGGCCGCGTAGGCATCAACTACCTGGGGAAGGTCGAACTGGGCCTCGCGCCCGCCATGTTCGGGGCGATCCTCGCGGGCGTCGACTGCGTCCTCGTCGGCGCAGGCGTCCCCGGCCACGTCCCGGAGCTGGCCTCACGCCTTGCCCGCGCGGAGCCCGTGACGGTCGCTGTCACGGTGGAGGGGGACGACGAGGCGTACGCCCACCCCTTCGACCCGGGAGCGGCCCTGACCGGCGGCGGCGCCCCGGCCAAGGAAGCCCGCTGCGACGGCGGATCCGGCGCCTGCGCCTGTGGCGGTGAGGGCGGGCCGGGAGACTCCGGGGGAACAGGGAGAACAGGGGGAACAGGGGGAACAGGCAGGGGAACGAGCCGCGTGCAGGAGGTCCGGATCGACGGACTGCGCGCAGGACGCCCCTCAACTCCCGCCCTCCCCAGGGGCGTTGTCGACCCCGTCGTGACAGGCCTCCGCAGGCCCGACGTGCTCGCCATCGTCTCGCTGCCCGTGCTCGCCTCGTACCTCGCCAGGGACGAGGTCACCCGGCCCGACGGCTTCGTCATCGAGACCCACGGCGCGGGCGGGCACAGCGCACCGCCGCGCGGCAGGCTGCGGCTCGACCCGGACGGCGATCCGGTCTACGGCCCCCGCGACCACCCCGACCTGGCCAGGATGGCCGCACTCGGCATCCCCTTCTGGCTGGCCGGCGGCACCGCCCACCCCGACCGCCTCGCGGCGGCCCGCGCGGCCGGGGCCACGGGGGTGCAGGTCGGCAGCGCGTTCGCGCTCAGCGAGGACTCCGGACTCGACCCGGAACTGCGCAAGGAGCTGACGGAGCGGGCCCGGGCCGGGGCCCTCACGGTGCGCAACGACCCCCTGGCATCACCGACCGGCTTCCCCTTCAAGGTCGCGAAGCTGCCGGGCACCCTCTCCGACCCCGGCGTCATCGCGGACCGTCGCCGCGTCTGCGACCTCGGATATCTGCGGACGCCCTACCGCACCCCCAAGGGAACCATCGGCTACCGCTGCCCCGCCGAACCCGAGGCGGCCTACCTGCGCAAGGGCGGCGACCCGGCCGCCACCGAGGGACGGCTGTGCCTGTGCAACGGACTGCTCGCCACGGTCGGACTCGGCCAGCGACGCCCCCACGGCGGCATCGAACCGCTCATCGCCACGCTCGGCCAGGACCTCGGCTTCCTGTACGAGCTGAGCCCGGACGGCGCACCCTACGGCGCGGTCGACGTGGTGCGGTGGCTGGTGGGCTCCGCCCAGCGGCACAGCTGAAAGGGGGGCACGCCCCTAAGAGCGTGCCCCCATTCCCGCCTACCGGCCGAGCACCCCGGCCGAAACCCCCGTGGGCACGGAGGCGTAACCCATCGGCCGCGTCGTGAACGTGCCACGCCCCTGCGTACGGCTACGCAGGCGCGACGCGTAGCCGAACAGCTCGGCCAGCGGCACCGTCGCCGTGACCACGGCAGTGCCGGAGCGCGTGGCCGAGTCGGTGACCCGGCCACGTCGTGCCGCCAGGTCGCCGAGCACGCCGCCGACCGCTTCGTCCGGCACCGTCGCCGTCAACTCGACCACCGGTTCCAGGAGTTCCATCGCAGCCGCGCGCAAGGCTTCGCGCAGCGCGAATCTGCCCGCCGTACGGAACGCCATCTCCGAGGAGTCCTTGGAGTGGGTCGCCCCGTCGGTCAGCGTGACCCGCAGCCCGGTCACCGGGTGGCCGCCGAGGGGGCCCTCGGCGAGAGCGTCCCGGCACCCGGCCTCCACCGCGCGGACGTACTCCTGCGGCACCCTGCCGCCGGTGACGGTGGAGCCGAAGACGAAGGCATGAGCCGCGCCCTCCCGCGCCTCCAGCCGTTCGACGTCCAGCACCACGTGCGCGAACTGGCCCGCGCCGCCGTCCTGTTTGACGTGCCGGTGGACCAGACCCGAGACGCCGCGCACGACCGTCTCGCGGTAGGCCACCTGCGGCCGTCCCACGCCGACCTCGATGCCGTGGGCACGGCGGATCTTCTCCACCGCGACCTCCAGATGCAGCTCGCCCATGCCGGAGAGCACCGTCTGACCGGTCTCGCGGTCAACCCGTACCGCCAGCGAAGGATCCTCCTCGACCAGGCGCGCCAGAGCCGACGACAGCCGGCCGGTGTCCACGCTCCTGTGGGCCTCGACCGCCACCGAGACCACCGACGCGGCCACCGTGGGCGGTTCGAGGACCAGCGGTGCCGTGGGCGAGCACAGCGTGGTGCCGGCGCGGGCCGTCTTCAGGCCCACCACGGCCACGATGTCCCCGGCGGTCGCCCGGTCCAGTTCCGCGTGCCGGTCGGCCTGCACGCGCAGAATCCGGCCGATCCGTTCGCTGCGGCCCGTGCCCGCGTCCATCACTGTCTCTCCCTTCGTGATCGTTCCCGAGTACACGCGTACGTACGTCAGCCGTCCCGTCGCGGTCGCGTTCACCTTGAAGGCGAGCCCGGCGAACGGCGCCACGGGGTCGGCGGCGCGCTCCTGCACGGTGTCGCCATGGGTCCCGCGCACCGCGGGGACATCCACCGGCGACGGCAGGTAGGACACGACGGCCTCGAGCAGCGGCTCGATCCCGCGGTTGCGGTAGGCGGAGCCGCACAGCACGACCACGCCCTCACCGCTGAGGGTGAGGTCGCGCAGCGCGGCGGCCAGGGCAGGGGTGGAGAGCGCCGACGTCGTGCAGTACTCCTCCATCGCGCCCACGTGCAGCTCCGCCACCGTCTCCTCAAGGGTGTGCCTGCGCCGGAGCGCCTCCTCGCGCAGGGCATCGGGGACCGGAACGACGTCGTACGTGTCACGGCCCGTGTGCCAGACCAGGGCACGCATCCGCAGCAGGTCCACGACGCCGCTGAACTCGTCCTCGCGCCCGATCGGCAGCTGCACCACCAGCGGGACCGTGTGCAACCGGTCCCGTATCGACGCGACCGCCGTGTCGAGATCGGCGCCCGCACGGTCGAGCTTGTTGATGAAGGCGATCCGCGGCACGTCGTACCGATCGGCCTGACGCCACACCGACTCGCTCTGCGGCTCGACCCCCGCGACGGCGTCGAACACCGCGACCGCGCCGTCGAGCACCCGCAGCGAGCGCTCCACCTCGTCGGCGAAGTCGACGTGGCCCGGAGTGTCGATCAGGTTGATCCGGTGGCCGTCCCACGCGCAGCTGACGGCCGCGGCGAAGATGGTGATCCCGCGGTCGCGTTCCTGCGCGTCGAAGTCGGTGACAGTCGTGCCGTCATGGACCTCACCTCTCTTGTGGGTGGCGCCGGTCAGGAACAGGATCCGTTCGGTGACGGTGGTCTTTCCGGCGTCGACGTGGGCGAGGATGCCGAGATTGCGTACGTCGGCGGATGGACGGGCGGACAGGTGTCGGATGTTGGTGCGCACGGCCCGGGGCCTTTCGGTGTGATGCGGGGCAGGGCAGCGCGATTTCCGTGCGTACTCAGGATGGGGTCAGAGTTTCGCCACGGATGCTCAGTGACGGCCGCGCAGCCGGCACCGCGCACGCCAAGACACCAGGATCACGTCGAACCGTGACAGGGGGCTGCGGGCAGATGTGCGGCAACGCATGGCCCGGCCCCCTCACTTGACTGAACGGCTGCAACACCTGACATGGCTGCAGCGGCTGACGGGGCGAGTCTAGGGACCCGGACCCCGCGGGGTCACCGGAATAAAACGACTCCGGGGCCGAGCCCTCATGGGCCCGACCCCGGTGTGCGAGTGGCGCGTGACTACTGCACCGAGGGCAGCACGCCCGTGACCGGTGCGGCCAGGTCGGTCAGCTGGTGCAGCTGCTGGAGCTCGTAGAGGCCGTTGAGGCCGTTGAGCTGGCTCGTGACGGACGGCACCTCGGCGCGGTGCTCCTCCGGGATCGACGACGCGGCGAGCGAGTCGATCGTTTCGGTGGGGGAGATGGCGGAGGCGCTCGCGGCGGGTGCGGCCAGGGCGGTGGCACCGGCGGCGAGAGCGAGGGCGGCGGCCATGCGGCGTGTTGAGATCATGTGATGCGCAACGGCTCCGGAGAGCACTGGACACGGGGTCCCGGTCGATTTCACCAATGATGTACCGATGAGTGCCGTTACCTGGTGACCTTGTCGCCGTTGAAGGGACAGTACGGCCGCGTGCATGCGGCGGTACTCGTCAATTCAAAGGAGAACGTGATGTCTCGCATCGCGAAGGCAGCCGCTGTTGCCCTCGGCACGGGCGCCGTGGTGCTCAGTGGCACCGGTATGGCCATGGCGGACGCGGGCGCCGAGGGTGCGGCCGTCGGCTCGCCCGGCGTCCTTTCCGGCAACCTCGTCCAGGTTCCGGTCCACGTCCCGGTCAACGTGTGTGGCAACACTGTCGACGTCATCGGGCTGCTGAACCCGGCGTTCGGCAACACGTGCGTCAACGCCGACGGCGGCCACGGCAAGCCCGGCCACCCCGGTGGTCCCGGCGGCTACGGCGGCTGATCCCCCCTGTGCGAAAGCCCCCGGCGGTCCTGGACCGCCGGGGGCTTTGTCATGCGTAGCGGTAGATGCCGCGATGGCTGAGCAGCTCGTCGGGCTTCGCGCCCCAGGGAGGCATCGGCTCGTGGAGAGAGGCGATGCTGCCGTGCAGCGGGCCGCTGCCCGGTCCCGGCGGCTTCTCGGGCAGGAAGGGCGCGGATCTCGGGTGCCGTGCCTGCCAGCGGTCCCACAGCAGGTCCACGAAGGCGTGGTTCAGCCAGAACACGGGGTCGTTGACCGACGCGCCGCCGAGCATGTGCCCGCCGACCCAGCGGTGCACACGGTTGTGGTTGCGCCACTTGTCGTTGCCGACGCCGGACGTCCACCCCTCCAGCTTGTTGCGGTAGCCGTCCGACGAGGTGGAGTCCCAGGGCGGTGTGTCGTACACCGGGTCGCGCAGGGCCCAGGCCAGCTGCTCCTCGGTGGGCAGCTCGATCGGGTCCTGCGGCCGGCCGAAGTCGCGCATGAGGAAGTCGCCGTCCGTCTCCCCCTCCTTGATGACCCAGTCGCCGTTCTTGCGCGCGAACGGACCGGTCATGACCTGCCGGTCGGAGCGCCGCCCGTTGCCGCCCATGAGGCCGCCGCCCCAGAGCGAGGCGCCTGCTGTCCTGTCCACCGTCCAGTCCCAGTACGGGACGGACACCGCGGGGTCCACCCGCCGCAGCGCCCGCTCGAACTCCAGGAGGAACCTGCGGTGCCAGGGCAGGAACGTGGGCGTCATATGGGCCACCCGCAGTCCGCTGTCCCCGTCGGACACGTAGTGCTCGATGTGCGTCCGGACGAACTCGTCGTACTCGCCCTTGCGTTTGAGCTCCAGCAGCGCGTTGACGAAGCGCCGCTTCTCGGCGCTGGTCAGCCGGGCCTGGTTCTTGCGCGTGTAGACCACTTCGGTTCGCTCCTCCGGTCCGGTGTGCCGATGTGCCGATGTGCGGGGCAGTGATCAGGTGCCGGTGTCGCGCAGCTGCCGGCCGCGGCCGAGTTCGTCCACTGCCCTGCGGGTGGCGATGAGGGGCGTCGGATACGACTGGTAGTGGTCGATCATGCTCAGATAGCCGCCGTCGGCGCGCCGCATGAGATGGAGCGGGCGGCCGTCGACCGTGACGTCCCAACCGGCTCCGGGGTGTTGATGGCCGGGGGCGGCGGCCCTTGCGCCGCGGATGTGCCGGCCCTCGTACATCTCGTCGAACGCGCCTTCACCGAGATCGTCGGACGGAGGCCGGTGAGCCGCTCTCCGGGTCGACCAGAGGAGAGCGGCCGGCGCCGTCACGGCGGCGAAGCCGAATCCGACGAGATTCCACATCGTCGCCCGGCGCGTGAACCGCCCCGCGCTCGGGCCTTCGGCCGCTGCTCCTTTGACCACAGGTGATGCCTCCTTGCGCGTGATGCCTTACGAGAGGCCGAGATCGGCCCCCGGTTGTGCCTGCAACAGCGGTGCGTGCAGGGCGGCTTGGGGAAGAGCCGCCCCCGGAAGCCCGAAGTGCTCGGGCCGCGGCCCTGTCGCCGGGGCGTTCAGCGAGGCCCCCGGTGTCGAGGTCCGCACGTCCGACTCCCGCGTCGCGACGTCCATGCGGTCGAACCCGACCTCGCCCAGGGCGTCGTCGAGCGGGGTCACCACCCGGGTCGCGGGCAGATCGGTGGAGACGGGGAACTGCGGGAGCTCGCGCTCGGGAAGGAGCCGGTCCTCGTCGAACCGCGGCTGGTCGGGCCCTCCGGGGATGGGGATCGGTACGCCCGTGCTGACCTCGGGAGCCTGGGTGTCCAGGGCCCACTCCAGGCCGTTGAGCGGGATGGCCACGGGGGCGTGCTCCGCGGCCTGTGCGGGAGCCGCCGTCGCGGCGGAGACACCGGCCACCAGGGCCGCGAGCGCTACTCGGGTTGTCGTCTTCATGACCGGGAAACGATCCTGTGAGCATCCCAGCGCAGAATTCCACCGTCCGCAGCAATGGTCCGATAGTCGGCATCGTCGGCCCCGCAGCGTCAGCTGGTCCAGAAGTCCCACCAGCGCGTGAGGATCAGCATGCCGATGATGCCGACGTGCAGCACCGGGAACACCCAGGTGAATTCGCCGAGGAACGTACGCAGTCCGGCGGGCGCGGGCAGCAGGCCGTTGCGGACGTTGAACGAGGTCACGTACCAGAACATGGTGATCGTGGCGACCCAGGCCAGGCAGCACCACAGGCACAGCGAGTTGATCTCGTAGAGCGACTGGTACTGCAGCCAGGTGCAGAAGCCGACCCCGAAGAGCGTGCCCGCGTTCAGCGTCAGCCAGTACCAGCGCGGGAAACGCGCCCGGCCCAGCAGGCTCATGCCGACACAGATCACGACGGCGTACGCGGCGATGCCCAGCATCGGGTTCGGGAACCCGAAGGCCGACGCCTGCTCGCTCTTCATGATGTTGCCGCAGGAGACCACCGGATTGAGGCTGCAGCCCGGGGTGAAGTCCGGGTCCTCCAGGAGCTTGAACTTGTCCAGCGTGATGACCCACGCCGCGAGCAGACCTGCCGCACCCGTGATCACCAGAAGCAGCGCGAACGCACGGCTCCCGCCGGTACCACCGGATGGCGGGTCCACAGGCCCTAAAGAGGATTCGGGCGTACGGGCTTTCGGCAGAGGCGTCTTGGTGGTCATCGGCTGGGTCCTCACTGGGTTCGCGGGCGGCGGGGGTCGGCACCCTTTTGCAGTAGTCGTGCATCTCTCGGCAGGACAGGTTCTGTGGGGCTGATTAGCGTCGGTCGCGTCCCCAACGGATCTAGGAGATCCCCCATGAAGATCACGCTTCGTCGTGCCGCGGCGACCGCCATGCTGACCCTGGCCGTGGCGGTGCCGCTGACAACTGCCGCTCAGGCGGCGGAAGTTCCCACGCAGAAGGCGGCGGCCTCCCACCCGTGCGACCACGGTGGCTGCTGGGACCATCACCACCACCACGGCCACGACCACGGCCTGCTGGACCTGGACCTCGGTCTTCTCTGACGCGATGCGCTGAACCACCGCGTCACGGAGCGCTGGGGCCCGCCGGTCCGTCCCGACCGGCGGGCCCCAGCCACGTGCGGGGCCGCCGACGGCCGCTCCTAGCCGCGCAGGCTCTTCGCGGTGAGCAGGCAGTGCGCGGCGTTGGTCATGGTCTCCTCGGCGCCCGCGAAGGCCGCGAGGTCCTCCTCGGCGAGCGGAACGCCGGGCTTGGCATCGGGCCAGGGGCGCGTGGTGAACATGAAGTAGGCGTGCCCACGCTCGCCCACCGCGGCGAGCCACTCCGGCGGTACGACGCACTGGGCGTTGAGGTGCGGCATGTTCAGGACGGCCTGGCCGGCCTCGACGAGGAGGGTGAGGGGCAGGCTCGGGTTGCGGGAGCTCTCCACGACGGGGCCGCCGATGGGGAGCCCGGTGTTGCGCAGCAGGTGCTCGATGGCTTCGGTCGCGGCCTCGGGGCCGCCTTCGCCGTCGCCCAGCGAGTAGGCGAGCAGGAAGGGCATGTCCTTCTCGTCCTCGGGGTGTTCACCACTCCAGGCGACCACGGTGAGGGTGCCCAGATCGGCGGGTCGGAAGGCGCGGGTTTCGCTCGATGTCGAGGTCATCCCGGAACGGTATCGATGCGACCTGGTGTCCCGGACCCGCCTGTCACTTGACTGGGTGAGTGCGGGCGAGCGATCACACGATCGGGGCACGCGCCGGTCGAACTCCGGGACCCTTCAGTCGAACTGAGGCCCTGCGGAGGCGGGAAGGGCCGGGAAGGCCCGAGGGCCGGTTCCGCAGAATGCGTCTGCGGAACCGGCCCTCACTGCTGCGTGCCGTGTGCTCGCGGCAGTACTTCTCGGGGGGGTGTGTCAGCTGTTGACGGCCGTGTTGCCGAACGCCGGGTTCAGGGCGCCGATCAGGTTGGCCGTGTTGCCCGAGACGTTCACCGGTACGTGGACCGGGACCTCGGCCAGGTTGCCGGAGAGGACGCCGGGCGAGCCGACAGCCGCGCCCTCGGCGGAGGAACCGCTGCCGTCGGTGGCGAAGGCGCTGCCTGCGGCGGCACCCGCGGCGAGACCGGCGGTGGCAAGGACGAGAGCAGCCTTCTTGGCAGTGTTCATAATCAAACCTTCCCTTCGGATTTCTTTACCCTATGGACCTGTCAGCGGAAGCCTCAGCAGGAACACGCCCAGGTAATCGCTTCCTTCATTCGGCGCAATGCGCCGTCCGGAAGGAGCAAGAAGAGTTTTACTTCGCGATGGGAAGTCCGCCGAGAAGCTTGCCGGGTGAACCGCCGCCCGCGTGCAGGTCGTCAGCGGCACCTGACACGCTGTTGACGACCGAGTCCTTGTTCTCGGAGTCGAGGGCGTTGGTGGCCACCGGGGCCGCGTCGAGCGTCGGCTGGCTGGTGATCGTGTCCAGGGCACCGTTCAGGCTGGTGGGCGTGAGGTCGGCGGCAAAGGCGGGTGCGGCGGCACCTGCGATGACCAGGGATCCGGCAACGACGGCGGCAGCCTTCAGGGGCTTCATCGTGTTCCTTTCTTCGGCGACGGACGGTCGCCAGAGGGGATTTGCACTTCGCCATGGGTAACGAGCGCTGTGTACGGCGGAAACTCTGTGCGGCGGAAAATCCCGGAACCCACCCGAACGAAGGCGGTGTCTCATTCTCGTATGAGATGGACGCGCAAATGCCCGTCGCGCCGGCCCTGAGGACCGGCGCGACGGGCACTGACAGAGGCTCAGGAAAGCCCGGGTGCCTGCGGCAGGCCGGGCGCGGCCGGCAGCTTGGGCAGGGCCGGCAGACCTGCCAGGTCGGGTGCGGGGAGACCGCCGCCGAGCAGCGTGGCGGCGAGGAGGTTGACCAGGCCGGTGAGCACGGGCGGAACCGCGCCCGCCACCGCGGTGACGTCGCCGCCGGTGGCCGCCTTGACCAGGGCGTCGACCGCGGTCTGCAGTGCCTTCAGGGCGTCGGCCTTAGGGTCGGCGGCCGCGGCCTTGGAGTCGTCCGACAGTGCCTTCGGGAGGGCAGGGGCCTCCGGGAGCGCCGGGGTGTCGGGAGCCGCCGGGGTCTCGGGGAGTTCGGGCGCCTTGGGGGCCGCGGCCGAGGCCTTCGTGATGGCCTCCTTCACCGGGTCGGCGAGCTTCGTGGCGTCCGCGGCGGGGAGTTGGCCCTTGTCGGCCTTGAGCACGGCGGTGAGCAGGTCGGTGACCGGGGTGAGTACACCACCGGCGTCGCCCAGGGTCTTGGCCTGGGCGAGCAGCGCGTCCGCCCCGGGGACCGGCGCGCGGGCCGCTTCCTGGGCGCTGGTGCTGTGAGAGTCGCTCTCGGCGGCGATGACGGGACCGGCCGTCCCGATGAGAAGTGAAGCGCAGAGGACGGTGGTCGCGATACGCCGTACGGGCAGAGCGCGCATGGATGTTCCCTTCGGTGATGCGTCGGATCTTGTGTTCACCGTGAAAGCGGTGGACACCGTCCGCAACCGAGCGACTGCCATTTGGGGCATGGCCGCCGTTCGGGGCACTCGCGGGAACGCACGACGGCCGTCCTCCTCGGGGGAGAACGGCCGTCGCTGACTGCGTGCTGCTGAGGTGTCAGGCGTTGACGCAGGTGTTGCCGAACGCCGGGTTCAGCAGACCGATGACGTTCACGGTGTTGCCGCAGGCGTTGACCGGGACGTGGACCGGCACCTGGACGGCGTTGCCCGAGCCGACGCCGGGGGAGTGGGTGGCGGCCCCCTGGGCGCCGGCGTCGGCGGCGGCGATGCCGGCGCTGCCGGCCATGGCGGCCACGGCAACGGTGGAGAGGGCGAGGGCCTTCGCGGTACGCGACATGGAGAGTTGCTCCTTGGTCAGTTGATGCATCGGCAGGGCGGGGTGCCCGGCCCATGGATCAACGGACTTCGCCCGCAGGAGTTGTGGGCCCAAAAGGGTGATCTGCTGGCGCACGGTTAACGCGGTGGCCCTCGGCCCGTGCTCCGGGCAGGCCCCGAGCGTTACGCACTTCACGATTCCGACACACTTGTCAGCCTTCCTGGATTAATGCGGAAAGCGGCTAGTGTTGCTCTCCTCCTGAAGCCATTTGAAAGAACAAATGCGGGAAGTTACGGGCCGAGTGTGACTTTCGCATTTACCTTCTCCCTCCTGGTTCGGAACCTTTCCCGAAAGGGCAACGCCGGTCATGCGTAATTCCCTGGGCCCCCTTCTGCGTCGCGTGACGCTGTGTGCCTTTTCCCTCGCGGTCGTCGCCGCGCCCGGCGGCCCCGCCGTGGCCGCCGCGCCCGCACCCCCCGCCGCCGAGGCGTCGAGCATCACGTTCGCGCAGCGCTATCACGCCCTCCAGCACGGCGGAATCACCCGCGCCGCCAACACGGCCATCACATGCCGCAAGCCGATGGTGGTCCGCGCGGTGTCGTGCCCTTCCGCGCGCGGGGGCAAGGCGGCCGCCAACAACGACTTCGACATGTTCTACGTCGACGTCGACAAGGACCCGAACACCTACAACTCCAGCCGCGGCGAGGTCCGGATCCCGCGGGGCTCCCGGGTGTCCTACGCCCGCCTGTACTGGGGCGGCAACCTCCGCGTCGGTGAGCAGAAGCCGCCCAAGGACAACGGCAAGGCCCTGATCGCCGAACCCGGCGGCAGCTACCAGGACGTGAAGGCCGACACCCTGGTCGGGCACCGCACCGCCAACGGAGCGGACGCCTTCCAGGCATCGGCCGACGTCACGAACCTCGTCAGGGCCAGCGGCTCCGGGATGTACACCGTCGCCCAGGTCAACGTGGCGATGGGCCACTCCAAGGCCGGGGCATGGGGCGGCTGGACGCTGGTCGTCGCGTACGAGAACGAGGCCGCGCCGCTGCGGCATCTGACCGTGTGGGACGGCTTCGACTCCTTCGACGCGCGCGGGCGCAGCCAGAAGGTACGGCTCGGCGGCATGCCGGTCCCGGCCCGTGCCAAGGGCAGCGTCGGCATGGTCGCGTACAACGGCGACCGCGGAACGGCCGGCGACACGCTCACCGTGTCCACCGGCGGGAGCAGGCCCGTGCGGCTCTCCGACGCGGCCAACCCCGCCCGCGACGTCCTGAACTCGACCATCAGCGAGCCGGGCAGGCAGAGCGCGAGGACGCCCGCGTACGCCAACACGCTCGGATACGACTCCGACATCTTCCGCCTCGACGGGGGCCTCAAGGCCGACCGAAAGGGCCTGCTCATCCGTCTCGCCTCGCAGCGAGAGTCCGCGTGGGCCGGTGTGCTCTTCGCCGCTGTGGACGCGAAGCGGTAGCGCACCACCTCCCCCCTGAGCAAGGCGCCGTGCATGCAACTGTCAGCAACAGACCACCGGCTGAGCGTCCTTCATGTCGCCCAGCCCGTCGACGGCGGAGTGGCCCGCGTGGTCACCGACCTGGTGAAGTCCCAGCTGTCCGCCGGGATGCGGGTCGACGTGGCGTGCCCGGACAGCGGCTGCCTGCCGGACGCCGTGCGCGGCCTGGGCAGCGGTGTCCACCGGTGGGCGGCGACCCGCTCCCCGGGGCCCGGACTGCCGGACGAAGTGCGGCGCCTTGCCCGCGTCGTCGACGAGCTGCGGCCCGACGTCGTGCACGCGCACAGCGCCAAGGCCGGGCTCGCCGCCCGGCTCGCCCTGCGCGGCAAGGTCCCCACGGTGTTCCAGCCGCACGCCTGGTCCTTCGAGGCCGTCGGCGGCGTGACCGCGCGGCTCGCCCTGCGCTGGGAGCGCTTCGGGGCGCGCTGGGCCACGCACGTCGTCTGCGTCAGCGAGGCCGAGCGGCTCACTGGACAGCGTTCGGGGATCGACGCGCGCTGGTCCGTGATCCCGAACGGGGTGGACGTCGAGCGTTTCCGGCCCAGGGCCGCGCAGGCCGCGCGGGCCGGGCTCGGGCTCTGTGAACAGGCGCCGCTGGTGGTGTGCGTGGGGCGGCTGTGCCGGCAGAAGGGGCAGGACGTCCTGCTGCGTGCCTGGGCGGCGGTCGCCGAGCGGATGCCGCTCGCCCGGCTCGTCCTCGTCGGGGACGGACCCGACGGGCCAGGCCTGCGCGAACAGGCGCCCGCCTCCGTGCGGTTCGTCGGAGCCGTCGAGGACGCCACCCCCTGGTACCAGGCGGCCGACCTCGTGGTCCTGCCGTCCCGGTGGGAGGGCATGGCACTCGTACCCCTGGAGGCGATGGCCTGCGCCCGTCCCGTGGTGGTCACCGATGTGGACGGCGCGCGCGAGAGCCTGCCGCCCGCACTCGTGCCCCACGGCCTCGTTCCCGCCCAGGACCCAGACGCGCTGGCGCGGGCCCTCGTCGGACTGCTCGGCGATCCGCCCCTTCGCGAATCCCTCGGCCGTGCAGCGCACCGCCACGTATCGAACACCCACGATGTGCGGCGCACCACGGACGCTGTCGCGGCCGTGTACCGCGAGCTACCGGGCGTGGGGCCCATCAAGTGCAGGGAGTCCATCAACCCGTGAGTGCGGAACGAACTGTCGCCACCCCCGCCGCGCAGCCACGGGCGGCCGACCACGCCATCGCCACCGCCTCGGTCATCCCTCCCCGTGGGGCCGGGGGCCGCCGCAGGACGAGCATCGGATGGGGGACGTCGGTACGCCGCTCGTCGGCCCTGCCCCTGGTCGCCGTGGACTGCAGCGCCGCCCTGCTGGGCACCGTGCTGCTCACCGATCCGCAGCGCCACCCCCTGCTGGTCGTCCTGCTCCTGTCCGCGGTGACCGGCCTGAACGCGCGCGCCGCGCTGTACCGCCCGCTCGCCGTGCCCTCCGCCCTCGACGAGCTGCCGTCGCTCGCCTGGCAGACCGCGCTGAGCTGGGGCGCCGTGGGGCTCGTCGCCGCGAGCTTCTCCGCCCTGAGTCCGCTCTCCCTCACCACCTTGTGCACGGCGGCGGCGCTCCAGAGCGTGCTGTGCTGCACGGGCCGCGGCGCCCTGTACTGGTGGGCGCGCAGAGCCACGTCGCGCCAGCCGCGCCCCGCCCTGGTCGTCGGCCCGGGGCCCGTCGCCCGGCGCGTGGCCGAGGCGGTCCTGCGCCATCCGCAGGCCGGGGTGCGGCCCGTGGGCATCGTGGGCGAGGCGCCCGCCGAGCGCACGGAGTCGGAGGGGGCCGAACTGCCGGTGCTCTCCACGATCGAGGAGCTGCGCCGCGCGGTCATCCAGAACGCCGTACGCACCGTCCTGGTCGTCGGGCCGACGCCGGGACCGGAGCAGATCGGGTGGCTGCGCACGCTGAGCGGATCCGGCTGTGACGTATGGGCGATCGACGCGACGCAGCCGCCGGGCTACGACGCGCCGGGGCGCCAGTCCAGATCCGGGCGGCTCGCCGGGTTCCCCTGCCGCTCGCTCGTGCCCGCGAGGCGCAGGCACTCCAGCATCAGCAAGCGCGCCCTCGACCTCGTGACCTCGGGGATCCTGCTGCTGCTCATCAGCCCGGTGCTCCTCGCGTGCGCCGCCGTCCTGCGGGCCAGCGACGGGCCCGGGGTGATCTTCCGTCAGGAGCGCATCGGCAAGGGCGGGCGGCCGTTCACCCTGCTCAAGTTCCGCACGCACCGCCCCGCCGACCCGCACGAGGCGGCGACCCGGTGGACCGTGGCGGGCGAGCAGCAGATGAGCCCGTTCTGCCAGTTCCTGCGCCGGACGTCGCTCGACGAGCTGCCGCAGCTGTGGAACGTCTTCTGGGGCGACATGAGCCTGGTCGGCCCGCGCCCCGAACGCCCTTATTTTGTGGGCAAGTTCAGCCAGACCTACCCCGGCTACGCCGAGCGCCACCGCATGCCGACCGGCATCACCGGGCTCGCCCAGATCCAGGGGCTGCGCGGCGACACCTCCATCGAGGACCGGTGCCGCTTCGACAACGCCTACATCGACAGCTGGTCGTTCTGGCAGGACCTCTGCATCCTGCTGCGCACCGCCGCCTCTCTCGTACGTCCGACGGGGAGCTGACCCGGTGAACAGTGCCTCGATCACGCTCTTCCCGCCCGGCTCACCGGCCGCCGCGATCTCCTCGGCACTGCGCGGCGCGGGCCCCGTACTGCCCGTCATGGCCCTGGTCGCCCTGCTCGCGCTGCCCGTGCCGCCCAGCGACGGCGGCTCCGGGGGCGGCACGATCGCCGACGCCGTCTCCGCCCTGGTCGTGCTCTGGTGCGTGGCCCGCGCCGTCCGCGGGGCGCGCCGTCCGCTGACCCGGACCGCCGCCGTCGTGCTCGGACTTCCCGTGATCGGCATCGCGGTCGCGGCCGTGGGTGCGAGCACCGCGTCGGCAGGGGCGACCGGCCTGGTGCGCTACCTGCAGATCTTCGTCCTCGTACCGGCCGCGGTCCTGATGCTCGTGCGCGACCGCCGCGACTTCCGCCTGGTGGCCTGGTCGCTCGTCGCGCTCGCCCTGTTCCAGGGCTCGCTCGGCGCCTATCAGTACGTCACGGGCACCGGCGCCACCTACATGGGCGCGGACATCCGGGCCGTGGGGACCTTCGGACCGACGGACGTCATGGGGATGGCGACCGTGGTGTCGTACGGCGTGGTGTGCGCGGTCGCTCTCGCGCTGGGCCCGGCATCCCCGAAGCAGCGTCAGATGGCACTGCTCTGCGCGCTGCTCCTGGTCGTTCCGCTCGCGCTCTCCTTCAGCCGCGGCGCCTGGATCGCCACCGTCGTGGCGTGCGGTGCGCAGCTGGGGCTCGCGGGAGTGCGGCGCGCCCTGCGGTCCCTCGCCGTGGTGGCCGCGGCGGCCGTCGTCCTCGTGGGCGGGTTCGGCATCGGCACGCAGATGCTGCAGGAGCGGATCACCAGCATCACGCAGGTGACCGACGCCCCCGACCAGTCGGTCACCGACCGGTACACCATGTGGGCCGCCGCGGTGGACATGTGGCGCGACGAGCCGGTGTCGGGCGTGGGACTCAAGGCCTTCCCCGACCACCGCGACAGCCACGCCTCGCTGGCCCTCTCGTCGGCCAGCGACACCGGAGGCGCGGGCGCCGAGTTCAGCCGCCAGCCGCTGCTCTCCCCGCACAACATGTACCTGCTCGTCCTCAGCGAGCAGGGGCTTCTCGGCCTGTGCACCCTCGTGGGCAGCTGGGCGGCCTTCCTGCTGCTCGGTCTGCGGCGGCTCGCGCGGGTCCGCGGGGGCGCGGGCGTGGACTGCGCGCTCGTCGCGTGCGGACTCCTCGTCTGGCAGCTGGTGGACTTCGCGTACGCCGACATCGGCGGGCCGTCGACGGTGCTCATGGCCGTGGTCCTCGGGCTCGTGGCCTGGTGGGCGCTGTCCGGCCGTGCCCTCGCGGCGCCGATGCCGGGGGAGGTGCCGCGATGACCTCCACGACGCACTCCGTGGACGCGGGACCGGTCGGCAAGGTGCCCGCGCCGGCCACCGAGGCCGAGCCCGTCAAGGGCTCCGATCCCTCCAACGGCTTCCTCGCCAAGGCCGCCCTGGTCACCGCGGTCCTGACGGTGGCCGGATCGGTGCTCGGGCTCGTGCGCGACCAGGCGCTCGCCCACTTCTTCGGGGCGGGCTCCGAGACCGACGCCTTCCTCGTCGCGTGGACCGTCCCCGAGGTGGCCACGACGCTGCTCATCGAGGACGGCCTCGCCTTCGCCCTCGTACCGGCCTTCAGCATGGCGCTCGCCCGCCGCGGCCAGGGCGCGCGCCGCGACCCGGTCCGCGCGCTCGTGGCCGCGTCGCTGCCCCGCCTGATGCTCGGCTCCGGGGTCGTCGCGCTGATCCTGATGGCCGGGGCGCCGGTCCTGGTGGAGATCCTCGCGCCGGGCCTGCCCGACCCGCGCCTCGCCGTGGACTGCACGCTCCTGACCGCCACCTGCGTCTTCACGTTCGGCCTCGCCGGATACTGCAGCGCCGCGCTGCGCGCCCACCGCCGGTTCGTGGCCCCCGCGGGCATCTACGTCTTCTACAACATCGGCATCATCACCGCGGTGTTCGTCCTCGCCCCCCGCTACGGCGTCCGCGCGGCAGCCCTGGGCGTCGCCGTCGGCGGCGTACTCATGGTGCTCGTCCAGGCGCCCTCGCTCTATCGGCAGCTCACCCGCGACACGGCGGACGCCCCGAACGAGCAGGCGGCAGGACCCTCGGTCCCGGCGCTGATGGGCAGCACCCTCGTCGCCACCGTGCTGCTGTTCGCGCTGTGCCGGCAGTCGCAGGTGCTCATCGAGCGCTTCCTGGCGTCCTCGCTGCCCTCGGGGGCCATCTCGCACCTCAACTACGCGCAAAAAGTGGCGCAGGTGCCGATGATCCTCTCCCTGATGCTGTGCACGGTCACGCTCCCCGTCGTCGCGCGAGCCCTGGCCGAAGGGGACGTCAAACGGGCCAGGTCGCGCGTCGAGCGGGACCTGGGCCTGGCCGGCTGCGTGGTCCTTCTCGGCACCGCCGTGGTCATCGCCTGCGCGCCGCAGCTCATCCAACTCCTCTTCCAGCGAGGTGCGTTCACCGCGGACGACACCGTCGCCACGGCGGCCGTGATGCGCGTGTACGCCCTGGGGCTCCTGGGTCACACGCTGGTCGGGGCGCTCGTCCGCTCGTACTTCTCCGGCGGGCGCGCCACGTGGTTCCCGCTGGGCGCGATGGCGGTCGGGGTCACCGCGACGGCAGGGATCGGCGGCTGGGCGGTGGACCTGTGGGGCGTACGCGGCATCGCGCTCGCCAACGCGGCGGGGATCAGCGTCACCGCCTTCGTGCTGCTGTGCGGGATGGGGCCGCGCAATGTGCCGATCCGGGTCCGCCGTGTCCTTGGCGAACTGGTGAAGCCGGTGGCCGCGATGGTGTGCGCCACCGGCTTCGGAGGGGCCTTCGCGAGCCGCGTCGAATCGCCGTTCCTCGCCTTCGCCGTCGGGTCCTCGACCGTCGCCGCCGTCTTCGTCCTGGTGCTCTGGGCCCTGAAGGCCCAGGCCATCGAACCCGCCGTCCGATCCGTCACAACCGCCGTCACATCCGCCACACGAAAGCTCACGCATGTCCGTTGACACAGCACTCGGTGAGACCCCACGTTCGCGGCGCACGCGGCACTGGCTGCCCCAGGCGCCGATGTGGGTGGCGATGTACCACTCCGTGGACAACTGCGCGGACGACCCCTACAAGATCACCGTCTCGCCCGAACGCCTCGCCGCCCAGCTGCGCTGGCTCCGCCGCCAGGGGCTGCGCGGGGTGAGCATGACGCGGCTCCTCACGGCACGCGCCCGTGGCGAGGGGCGCGACCTGGTCGGCCTCACCTTCGACGACGGGTACACCGACTTCGTCGACCACGCCCTGCCGCTCCTGCACCGCTACGAATTCGACGCCACCGTCTTCGTGCTCCCGGGCCGCCTCGCGGGCGACAACGCGTGGGACCCCCTCGGCCCGCGCAAACCGCTGCTCACCGCGGACGGCATCCGCCACGCCGCCGCCGAGGGGATGGAGGTCGCCTCGCACGGCCTGACCCACATCGACCTCACCCGGGCGGACGACCGGCTCCTGTGGCAGGAGACCAGCGGCAGCCGGGTCGCCCTGTCCGACCTCATCGGCCGCGAGGTGGAGGGCTTCTGCTATCCGTACGGCACCGTCGACCAGCGGGTCGTCGACACCGTACGAGCGGCCGGCTACCGCTACGCGTGCGCGATCTCCCCGGGCCCCCTGACCGGGGTGCACGCCCTGCCGCGCGTCCACATCGGGCAGGAGGACACCGCCCTGCGGCTCCAGCTGAAGCTGCGGCTCAACCGGCTGCGCCGCCGGGCGGTCCGCGAACCGGCGGTGACCGAGTGAAGGCCCTGCACATCATCACGGGCCTCGGGGTCGGCGGCGCCGAACAGCAACTGCGCCTGCTCCTGCGCCACTTGCCCGCCGCCTGCGACGTCGTGACCCTCACCAACCCCGGTCCCGTCGCCGAAGGGCTCACGGCCGACGGAGTGCGCGTCATCCACCTCGGCATGTCCGGCAACCGTGACGTGGGCGCCCTCCCCCGCCTCGCGAAGGTCATCCGCGGCGGTGGCTACGACCTCGTGCACACCCACCTGTTCCGCGCCTGCCTGTACGGGCGCATCGCCGCCCGCCTGGCGGGGACGCGCGCCGTCGTCGCCACCGAACACTCCCTGGGCGACTCGCAGATGGAGGGACGGCCGCTGACCCCGGGCGTCCGCGCGCTGTACCTGACCGGCGAGCGCCTCGGCCGGGCCACGGTGGCGGTGTCCCCGTCCGTCGCCGAGCGGCTCAGCCGGTGGGGAGTGCCCCGGCAGCGCATCCACGTCGTACCGAACGGCATCGAGGTGGAGCGGTTCCGCTTCGACCCGCGGGCCCGCGTCGCCGCCCGCCGTCAACTGGGCCTCCCGGACGAGGCGTTCGTCGTCGGTGGGGTCGGCCGCGTCGTCGAGGGCAAGCGCTTCGACGTCCTGCTGCACGCTCTCGCCGCGCTGCCCCAGGACGTACGCCTGCTGCTCGTCGGCGGCGGCCCCGACGAGGACAGGCTGCGCATGACGGCGGCGCGGCTGGGGCTCGCGGACCGGGTGGTGTTCGCCGGGGAGCGGTCGCATCTCTCCGCGGAGAGCACCGGCCTCCCGGCGCTCCTCGCCGCGATGGACGTCCTCGCGTCGCCGTCGCCCGAGGAGGCCTTCGGTCTCGCCGTCGTGGAGGGACTCGCCGCCGGTCTGCCGGTGCTCTACGTCCGGTGCCCCGCCGTCGAGGACCTCCCGCCGGAAGCGGCTGCGGGTGCCGAGCGCGTCACGGGCGACCCGGATTCCTTCGCGCGGGCGCTGCTGCGGGTCCGGGATGCGGGTGCGCGGCCTCGCCTCGCCCTGCAGGCCGCGCACCACTACAGCATCACCCGCAGCGCAGCACAGCTGATGCATGTCTACGAGGCAGCTGCCTCCGGCTCGACCCCGAGAGTGAGTTCCTGATGACCGATACCCTCAGCAGGCGGCACCGCCCGGCCGGTCACCCGGCCCCGATGCTGGCCCGTGTGAAGCGGCTTCCCGCCTGGTGGCTCCTGCCGGCGGGCGCCGTGCTCGGCGCCCTGGCCGGCGGGGCCTACGGCGTGGTGAAGACCCCCCAGTACACCGCGACGAGCTATGTGATCGCCGTCCCGGAGAAGGGTTCCGACCCCACGGCGGCGCTCGGCTTCGCCACGGCGTACGGCCGGGTCGCCACGCAGGTCGCGGTGCTCGGCGACGCCCAGGTGGAGTCGGGCGTCTCGCCGCAGACGCTGCGCGACAGCGTGCAGGCGGCCACATCGCCCGACGCCCCGATGATCTCCATCTCGGCGACCGCGGCCAAGCCCGGCAAGGCGCGTGACATCGCCAACGCGGTGTCGCGCTCCCTGACCAACAACGCGAACCACACCAAGGACAGCACGCAGGTGCGCCTCCTGCAGCTCTCGCGCGCGGTCAAGCCCGCGGCCCCCGCGTCGGCATCGGCGCCCATGACCGCCTTGGTGGGCGGCTGCGCGGGAGGCCTGCTCGGCGGGCTCGCCCTCCTCGTGCGCCCCCGGCGCGGCGAAGACGCGGTCCCGGCTTCGGTGCCGGGTCCCGCGCAGTCCGCCGATCTCAACCGGGAGAGGTGATGGGGGTGGCCGAAAGCGCCCTGACCGTCGAACTCTGCACGGACGAGGGCGAGTTCGGGAGCCTCGCGGCGGCGTGGGCCCGGCTGCACCGCAGGTGCGGGACGGCGACGCCGTTCCAGAGCCACGCCTGGCTGCACTCGTGGTGGCTCTCCTACGGCACGCGCGGGCGGCTGCGCGTGGTCCTCGTGCGCAGGCACGGCGAGCTCGTCGCGGCGGCGCCGCTGATGCGCGCGTACGTCCCGCTCCCGGCGCTCGTGCCGCTGGGCGGCGCGATCTCCGACTTCACCGACGTGCTCCTCGACGACGCGTTCGCCGACGAGGCCGCGGACGCGCTGGCAGGCGGCCTGTCGGAGCTGGCCCGCAGCGCGCTGATCGACTTCCGCGAGGTCCGGTCGGGAGCCGCCGTGGAGCACATCTACGAACGCTGGCGCGGGCCCCGGCTCCGCCTCGCGGACTCGCTCTGCCTGGAGCTGCCCGCCGCGTCGATGGAGGAACTGCTCGGGCGGCTGCCCGCGCCGCGGGCCCAGCGGGCGCGCGCCAAGATCCGGAAGATGGACGCGCTGGGCGTCGAGCGGCGGATCGTACGCCACGACGAGGTGGACGACTCGGTGCGCACGCTCCTGCACCTGCACCAACTCCAGTGGCAGGGGCGGAAGGTGACGTCCGAACACCTCCAGCCGCGGTTCTCCGAGCACCTGATCAGGTCGGTGGGGCTCATGGTCAGGGCGGGCGACGCGGTGGTCACCGAGTTCCGGCTCGACGACGCCGTGGTGGCCGCCGATCTGACCCTGCTCTCGCCCCACCTGGTCGGCGGCTATCTCTACGGAGCCCACCCGCAGCTGCGGGAGCGCAAGGTCGACGTGGCGACGATGCTCCTGAACGCCTGCACGGAGCACGCCGAGGGCGACCGGAGCCGGGTCCTGAGCCTCCTGCGCGGCAACGAACCGTACAAGCACCACTGGCGCCCCGAGGAGGCCACCAACCACCGGCTGCTCCTCGCCCGCAGACGCACCGCCCCCGTGCTGCGGGCCGCCGCGTGGGACGCGGCGGCCCGCAGCCGGGGCAAGGAGTTCCTGCGGAAGCGCAGGGAACGCCAGGAGCGGTCCTGAGCGCTCCTTGCTAGGGCCGCTTGTACCAGTCCAGGCGCATGCACAGCTTGCCGCCGAGCCAGTGCTCGACCCAGTCGCCGAGGTTCAGCGGGGCGCAGTTCGGCGGAGTCGTGGGCGTGGTCGGCTGCGTCGGCTCCGGGACGGTCGGCTCGGTGTCCTTACGGCCGAAGAGCAGGGACCGATAGGCCTTGGACGACTTGGGATTGTCGTCGCACTGCCACACGCCGTGCGGGCAGTAGTCGGTGACGGTGTTGTACAGCGGTTTGTGCTCGTCCATCCAGGCGAGCATTTTCCGCATGTATGCCTCGTTGTCGCCGTTGCGGAAGAGACCCCACTCCGGATAGGAGATCTCCTTGCCGTGCTCCTTCGCGAATTCCACGTGCTTCTTCAGGCCGTACGGCTCGCTGACCTGCTCGGCGAAATCGGTTCCCGTCGGCTGGTCGTACGAGTCCATGCCGACGATGTCCACGACGTCGTCGCCCGGATAGCACTGCGTCCACGGAATCGCGTCCCGGCCCCTGTTCGGCGTGAAGTCGAACTTGAACTTCTGGCCCGGCACCGAACGCATCGTCGTGACGATGCGCTTCCAGTACTTCTTCCAGGCCTCCGGGTCGGGACCGCATCGATGGGTGTACGTGATGCCGTTCATTTCCCAGCCGAGCACCACGACGGTGTCCGGAACCTTGAGCTTCACGAGCCGTTCGGCGAGGGCGCGGTAATGCTCGTCGAAATCGCCCGCCGCGCCCCGGCGCAGCAGCGAGCGGACCTCCGAGTCGCCGACCCGGTCCTCGTTGCGCTCCATCATGGGGACGTTGAGCACGAAGAGCCGGTCGTCCTGCGCGCGCCGCCACTCGGCCCAGCTCTCGAGGAAGTTCGGGGCCCCCTCGATGTTGCTCCACCGGTCGCCCGGCAGGTAGGTGTGCCCCACGCGCAGCTCGGCGCCGCCCAGCCATTTGCTGAGCTCGGCCATGCGTTCCACGCCCTGGGGCCCGTAGGTGAGGTAGGCGCCGAAGGCGGGCTTCTTGGCGGCCGGGGTGTCCGGGGTGTCCGGGTCGGCCGGGGCTGCCGGGTCGGCCGACGTGTCCGGTGTCGCCGACGTGCCCGGACCGACCGGGGTCGCTGGGGTGGCCGCGGAGGGGGACGGGACGGGCGCCGCCGTCGGCAGCCCGGCGAGGCCGGGCAGCTCGACCGGTGGGTCGGGGTCCTGCCCGGCTCCCCACGCGTAGCCGGGCCCGACGGCGAGCGCCGCCGACATGACGATTCCGCCGGCAATGAATGCCAGCCGTCTACTGGTGGTCTGGCGTCTCTGCAAAGCCATGGCCGCTCCTCATGCTGCTCCTCCATCTACTGACACTCAGTCATATGTATTTCTATTGCGCCAATCGAGCCCCTAATCCTTTGGGCGTGCCCATCGCCCGCATGGGGGATCGAATTGAGAGGATTTGGCCGTGCTAACTCTCGACACCAGAGTCCCCGCGGTTCTGCTGCGGATCGACCGGAATCCTTTTCATCACGGCACACTCGGAGCTGTTCGGTCCCTTGGCCGTGCGGGAGTGGAGGTACATGTAGCGGCATCGGATTCCGCCGAGAGCCCGGTGCGCAGATCCCGTTATCTGCACCAGACGCACCCTCCGCCGCCGCCGGGGGCATCCCTCCAGGAAATCTCCTCCGTCCTGCGCCGCATTTCCCACCGGGTGGCCCGGCCGTCCGTACTGATTCCGATGGACGACGCCGGGGCGCTGGCGATCGGGCGCCTGCAGAAGGTACTGGCCGAGTCCTATCTCCTGCCGGACCAGGCGAGCGGCCTGGCGGAACGGGTGGCCGACAAGGCGACCCTGGCCCAGGTGTGCGCCTCGGCCGGCATTCCCCACCCGGTGACGCTCCTGCCGGAGTCCGCCGCCCAAGCAGCCGCCGCCGTACGCCGGTTGGGACTCCCGGTGGTGGCGAAGTGGAGCCGCCCGTGGCTGATCCCCGCAGGGACCGATCTGCGCAGCACGGTCCTGGTCCGCTCGGCCGCGGAGGCACAGGAGCTCTACCGGCGCAGCGATGAGGCGGGCAGCCGCCTCCTGCTGCAGGCCTTCCTGCCCGACGGCCCCGGCCGCGACTGGTTCGTCCACGGATACGTCGACCGCACGGGCGCCGTGCGCGGCGGCGGCTCCGGCCGCAAGCACCGCTCCTGGCCGCGCGGGGCGGGCCTGACGGCGGTGGGCGAGTGGACGCCCGACGCGGGCCTGCGGGCCGGGGTGGAGAGGCTGGTCGGCACGCTGGGCTACCGGGGCATCTTCGACCTCGACTTCCGGGTGGACGCCGCGACGGGCGAGCACTGCCTGCTCGACTTCAACCCGCGGCCCGGCGCCCAGTTCCGGCTCTTCGCCGACGGGGCCGACCTGGACGTGGTGCGCGCCCAGCACCTGGACATGACACACCGCCCGCTGCCGGCCGCCGCCGTGCTCGCGGGCCGCGCGTTCGTCGTGGAGAACTACTCCCCGCTGGCCGCACTGCGCGTCCTGATGACGGCGGGGCCCGTCTCCACGGCGTCGCACCGCCGCGAGCTGGCCTGGCACGCCCAGGACGACATGGCGCCCGCGCGCGCCATGTGGGTGCTGTGGTGCAGGCACGTGACGCGGCGGCTCCTCGGGCGGCTGCGGCGGACGGTACGTCCCACCGGACCACCGGGGGAGGAGGCGCGGGTGCGGCTGGTGCGCCAGGCAGGAGCGCCCGACGGCTCAGGCCGTGCCGAAGACGCCCGTATCGACGACGAGAGAGCGAGCAGTTGCTGATGTATGACCTGTTGGTTGTCGGAGCCGGCCCCTACGGGCTCTCCATCGCGTCACACGCCGCCGATGCCGGACTCGACGTACGCATCTTCGGCAGACCCATGGCGTCCTGGCGCGACCACATGCCGCGCGGCATGTTCCTGAAGTCGGAGCCCTGGGCGTCGAACCTCTCCGACCCGAGGCGCCGGTACGGCCTCGCCGAGTACTGCACGCGTAACGGTATGCGGGCCAGGCACGGCGAGCCGATCTCCGTGGAGACGTTCGCCTCGTACGGCCTGTGGTTCGCGCAGCACGCCGTGCCGGACGTCGACGAACGCATGGTGGCGTCGGTCAGCGCCTGCCCCGGAGGCTTCGAGGCCGTCACGGAGGACGGTCAGAGTGTCCGCGGCCGCACGGTGGCCCTGGCCGTCGGGGTGATCCCCTTCGTCGAGATCCCCACGGCGCTGCACGGCCTTGGCACGGAGCACGTCTCGCACAGCAGCCAGCACCGGGACCTGGACCGCTTCCGCGGCAAGGACGTCACCGTGATCGGCGGGGGCCAGGCGGCCCTGGAGACCGCGGCGCTCCTCGCCGAGCAGGGAACGCGCGTGCGGGTGCTCGCCCGGTCGCGGCAGCTGCGCTGGAACAGCGTGCCCCCGGCGTGGAAGCGCCCGTGGCGGGAGTCCGCCCGCGCTCCGCACAGCGGCCTCGGCTGCGGCTGGCGCAACTGGTTCTACGCCGAGGTGCCGGGCGGCTTCCGGCGGCTCCCCGAGGCCACGCGCGCCCGCATCTCGGCGTCGGCGCTCGGCCCCGCGGGGGCCTGGTGGGTGCGCGAGCGGGTCGAGTCACGCGTGGAGGTGCTGCTCGGCCACGAGGTCGCCTCGGCGTCGGTCGCGGGGGGCCGGGTGCGCCTTGAGACCGTGGGCAACGCGAGCGGCGGCCTGGACTTCGAGACCGACCACGTCATCGCGGCCACCGGCTTCCGGGCCACGAGCGCGCGCCTCGGCCTGCTTGCCCCGGACGTGCGCCGCGGCCTGGCGGTGAACGCCGCACAGGAGCCGTACGCCTCGGTCGAGTTCGAGTCCTCGTACCCCGGTCTGTTCCTCGCGGGCCTGGTGACGGCGTCCAGCTTCGGCCCGGCCATGCGCTTCGTGCACGGGGCGTCGTTCACGGCGGGGAGGCTGGTGCGGGGAGTCCGGCGGAGCCTGCGGCAGTCGCCGGTGGGGCCCGCCGTCCCGGCGCCGGTCGGTGAGCTCGGCCGCCGTACGCCCATGGGCGCCGTCAAGCGCTGACGAAGAAACCCCGCCTGTCGGGGACCCGATCAGGTGATGCCGTCGGCGAACGGGTGAATCGGTTCTTCGGCGGCGGCGATCAAGTGGTGGACTCTGTCGTCATGGGACGGGCCTGGTTGCCCTCCGCCAGCCGTCGGCGTCTGCGCCGTGGGTGGGCGACACACCCTTCGCGGGCCGGCCCCCCTCCCGTTCTGGCGGGGAAGAGACCCTCGGGTGTCTCTTCCCCGCCAGCGGCATGTCCGGGCTGCTAGCGGCCGGACGACGCGCGCCCGCGGCGGTACAGGATCCCCCCGCCCACCAGCAGAGCGGCGCTTGCCGCCGCCGCGGCCAGGAGGTCCTGGTCGCTTCCGGTCTCGGCGAGCTGAGCGTGCGCGTGCGGCGCCGCGGGGACGGGCACCTGCCGGGCGACCGAGGACGCGACGTGCTGCGGCGGCGCGGCGTGGTGCACCGGCCTGGGGGCGGCGCGCTCGACGGGCGGCTCCGCGGGCGGCTCGACGGCCGTGGGAGGCGTCTCGTGCTGCGGGGGCGTCGGCGCGGGCACTCCGTTGGAGCAGCTGTTGCCGGTGACCGGGTTGAGCACGCCGACCACGTCGGCGGTGTTGCCGCAGGCGTTCACCGGCACGTCCAGGGGGGCCTGCAGGCTGTTGCCCGACAGAATGCCGGGCGACTGCCTGGCGTCGCTCTCGGCCAGCGACTGGGTGCCGGCGTGCGTGCCCGGGTAGGAGTCCGAGTCCTGGCCGTAGCCGTCGTCCGTCCTGGTGGCCGCCCGGTCCTGCGTGGCCGCCCGGTCCGGGGCGCTCGTGTGCTGCTCCTTCGGGGCGGACCCGGAGTTCGCGCAGCTGTTGCCGGTGGCCGGGTTGGCCGCGCCCACCACGTCGACGGTGTTGCCGCAGGCGTTCACCGGCACGTCGAGAGGGGCCTGCACGCTGTTGCCCGACAAGATCCCGGGCGAATCCGCCGCGACCGCGTCCCCACCCGCGGCGAACGCGTTCGATCCGGACAGGGAGAGGATGCTGGTCGCGGCCGCGGTCGCGAGCATCCCTTTACCAATGACCTGTCGCAAGGTAGTTGTCTTCCTCTGAGCAAGTGGAAAGCCGGCCTTGGAGTCGGAGCGACAGTCCAAGGCCGGCCATGAATCAGCCTGGTGGCTGGGTGCTATCAGGTGTTGGCGCAGGTGTTGCCGAACGCCGGGTTCAGCAGGGCGATCACGTTCACGCTGTTGCCGCACACGTTGACCGGAACGTGGACCGGGACCTGGACGACGTTGCCGGAGAGAACGCCCGGCGAACCGATGGCCGCACCCTCGGCGCCGGCGTCGGCGAACGCGGGAGCCGCCATGCTCATGGCCATCACGACACCAGCGATGATCGTTGCGCTCTTCTTGTGCTTCACAGATGTTCCCTTCTCTGTGGTCATGCCGATCTGGCAGTCGAAACCGAGCGAGCACTTCTGTTTACGTCTCGCACCATGACCCGCAGTCTGCAAACGAGTTGAGTGAGCGGAAGAAACCGCTGGTTTCGCCCGTTCGGAAAATTCACCCGAATTACCGCATTCAAAAATGAAGGAGCTCGGGCTGCCACGCCCTGAAGAAGGCAGGCGGCCCGAGCGTCCTCACATCGGCAGATCAGCCGTTGAACTCGCCGTTCCCGGACAGGACCGGGATGTCGTTCAGGATGTGCGACAGCGGCTCGTCGCCCTTGGCCTGCGTCGAGTTCTCGGTGCACTGCTGGTTCTGCGGCGCCGAGAGGACCGGGATGTCCTGGACGGCGATCGGCACGAGACCGACGAGCGAGCCGACATTGCCCTTGACCGGCAGACCGACACAGGGCTTGTTCAGCGAACCCTGGACCAGCGAGAGCTGGGGGCTCATGTTGCCGTGGGTCGCGGAGTTGCCGAACGCCTGCTCGGCGCCGTTGCCGCTCAGGGAGGTGGTGCCGTGGTCGTCACCGATGGCCAGCGCCGTCGGGGCCGCAGCGGCAGACATGCCGACGACCGAAACGGCAACCGCCGCCGTGGCCATAGCCTTCTTCATCATGGTGTGTGTTCCTTTTCTGGGGCAGACGCTCGAGTCACTGCGAGCTGACCAACATGCCGACCGGAGTTTGGGTTTCGGGGCTTCACTCGGTTGGGCCCTCTTCGGTCCCTCTCCGAGCCGTCGTTGGGCCATCAGAGTGAAGCCGAGCAACTATGCGGAGGGCGTGGAGTTAATCAGAGCGCTCCGGCGAACGGGGTTTCTCCAGAAGGGAATTAGTTGTGATCAAGAAGGGTATGGCTGCAGCTGCGGTTGCCGTCTCCGTCGTCGGCATGTCGGCCGCCGCTGCTCCGTCGGCGATGGCCATCGGCGACGACCACGGCACCACGTCTCTCAGCGGCAACGGCGCCAAGCAGGCGTACGGCAACTCCGCCACGTACGGCAACATGAGCCCCCAGATGGCGCTCATCCAGGGCTCGCTCAACAAGCCCTGCATCGGCCTGCCGGCCAAGGCGAACGTCGGCTCGCTCGTCGGCGTCGTGCCGATCTCCGTCCAGGACATCCCGATCCTGTCGGCGCCGCAGAACCAGCAGTGCACCGAGAACTCGACGCAGGCCAAGGGCGACGAGCCGCTGTCGCACATCCTCTCCGACATCCCGGTCCTGTCGGGCAACGGGGCGGGCAACGGCTGATCTCCCCCACGCAGTGCACAGCGGGCCGCCGTTCACCGGCGGCCCGCTGTCGCGTTCAACCCGCCGCGTACGACCGTCGCGTTCGATCCGTTCGCGTTCAACTCCGCCCGGCCGTCAGTCCCGTGGCCATGGATCGCGCGACATGAGTTCTCTCCACTCCCGGTCGGGCCGTCCAGGAACGGTCTTGCCCTGTCTTTCCCAGGAATCCTGCAACGACGTGTAGATGGGGTCATCGACGCGGCGTTCCGGAGAATCCCTGCTCACCGGGATGAGACCTTGCCGCTTCCATTGCTGCTTGAAGTCAGCCATGTTCCCTCGCCATCGAAGGGCGTGTGTGGATCCATGTGTTCCAGCGGTGGAATCAGGCGAAACCGAACGGCTTAGGGCGAACGAGTTGTTGTTCGTGCGCGCCGCGAACTCCCACACACCGCAGTGGCGTCGAGCGGTTTACCTTTTCTTCGTCCCGGTTCCCCCGGCAGCGGAGATCAACTTGCTCACTCACCTTTACTCACCGACCGGATCCCGGCGGGCGCGAAGGCTGCGTCTGGCCATTCCGGGGGTCCTTCTGGTCGCCGCCGCCGCTGGAATGGGACATGCCACGGCTCTGCCGCTCCCTGTTCAACGCGTCGACGTCTTCGGCGACATGAAGAATCGACCGGACGAGGGGAACGGTACGAATATCCTCCTGATGGGGACGGACGGCCGCGACACCATCACCCGCAAGGAGAAGCGGAAGTACTACGCGGGCGGAGTCGCCTGCAACTGCACGGACACGCTCATGCTGGTCCACCTCTCCGAGGCACGGGACCGCGTCAGCGTCGTCAGCCTTCCCAGGGATTCGTACGCCGACATCCCGGCGCACCGCGACGAGGCCACCGGGCAGGAGCGCCCGGCACACCCGGGAAAGATCAACGGTGCGTACGCGGAAGGCGGCCCCGCGCTGTCCGTGCGGACGGTCGAGGCGATGACCGGCGTCCGTGTCGACCGGTATCTGCAGCTCGACTTCCGGCGCTTCATGGACAGCGTGGAGACGGTCGGCGGCGTGCGCGTCTGCACGCCCCGCGCCCTCAAGGACAAGACGACGAAGCTCGACCTCGCCCCCGGCAGCCATCTGCTGGGCGGCGGCCGGTCCCTGCAGTACGTCCGTTCCCGCCACGTGGACAGGAGCGCCGACTTCGGGCGGATCCAGCGCCAGCAGCGCTTCCTGGTCGGCGCGCTGCGCAGCGTGAGCAAGGGGAACGTCCTGGCCGACCCGGTCAGGGCGGCACGGCTCGGCCGGCTGCTGGCCGGCTCGGCGCAGGTCGACCGGGGGTTCAGCACCGAGCAGATCCTGACGCTCGCGTCGGATCTGGGCAAACTCCCCCCATCGTCCATGGAGTTCACCACGGTGCCGATCGGTGGCTTCAGTACGAGGCTGAACGGTTCGCTGGAGTGGGACAGGGCCAAGGCCGACAAGGTCTTCAAGGCCCTCGGCCAGGACCGCCCCCTGACCGCCCGGAACTCGACGGCCAGGCTGAGCGATCCGCCCAGGTTCAGCAGCCCGGCGACCGTCCGGGGGGACACGCTGGAGTGCCGTTGACGGCCGTCTGATTACTGGGCCAACCGGGTCGCAAGTCGCAACCATCGCCCCATCAGGCAGTTGATCATCACGCGGCTCTGCCAAGGGAGCCCGCTCTTGAAGGGAATCAAAATGAAGAAGCTGTGGGCTTCCGCGGCCATTGCCGCGTCCGTCGCCGGAATCTCGGCGGGGATGGCCCCCCAGGCCCTGGCTATCGGCGACGACTCGGGCACCACGTCCCTGAGCGGCAACGGAGCCGACTCGGCGTTCGGCAACCAGGCGACCAAGGGTGACCTCAGCCCCCAGGCCACGCTTGTCCAGAGCACGCTGAACAAGCCCTGCCTCGGTGTGCCGGTCAAGGCGAACGTCGGCTCGCTCGTCGGTCTCGTGCCGATCGCCGTCCAGGACATCCCGGTCCTGTCCGCCCCGCAGAACCAGCAGTGCACGGACAACTCCACCCAGGCCAAGGGTGACGAGCCGCTGTCGCACATCGTGAACGACATTCCGGTTCTGGCCGGCAACGGCGCCAACAACCACTGAGTACCTGCCAGGGGGCCGGCCGCCGTCGTGCCGGCCGGCCCCTTCGGCTTTCCCCGTGTCGCCTCCACCGTGTGGGGGCGACACGCCGGGGGTAGAGGCCCGGGGTGATTGAACTCGCCGAGATGATCGCGCAGTTACGTGGAGAACTAGCCGCCGCCATGGCCGCGGCGGAGGACTCCGAGGACGACGCACTGCGCTTCGAGCTGGGTCCCGTACAGCTAGAGGCGGAGTTCACCGTGCAGCGGTCGGGCACCGCGGACGGCAGGATCCGTTTCTGGGTCGTCGAGGCGGGCGCCTCCGGCCAGCGGACGAACAGCACCACCCACCGCGTCACCCTCAGCCTGGAGCCCCGTGTCCGGGGCTCCGATCAGCGGCCCTGGGTCAGCGGTGACCAGGCCGCGGGCGAGCGCTGAGTCCGGCCACCATGTCCGTTTCGGGGGGACTTGAGGCGGCGCGGGTCGCCGAAGTGCTGGTGGAGAGGCCGGGCCCGGGGCCCGGACGGCGCGGGTCCGGCTACCGCGTGGGGGACAAGGCCGTGCTGACGGCCGCACATGTGGTCACCGGTCCTGTGGCGTCGGTGCGGGTGCGCTTCGACGCCGATCTGCCGGGGGAGTGGAGCGCCGACGTACGCGTCGTGCTGCTCGCCGAGGCCGCGGACATCGCGCTCCTGGAGATCCTGACGACGCCACCCGGCTTCGGGGGCATCGAGAGGCCCCGCTACGCGGCCGTGCCCGAGAGCGATGTGGTGCTGCCCGTCAGTGCGATGGGCTTCCCGCGCTTCAAGCTGCGGGACGACCGCATGCGCCTGCTCGACGACGGCGCTGCCGGCCAGTACCGGGACTCCTGCCATGCGTCGGGGACCGTCTCCGTCCTGTCCAACCGCCGCGAGGGCACACTCGAACTGGCCGTTCTCGCGCCGCGTGCGGACCCCGAACCCGAGCGCTCGCCCTGGGAGGGAATGTCCGGCGCGGTGGTCTGGTCCGGCGATGCCGTGATCGGTGTGATCAGTGCCCACCACCGCTCGGACGGTCTGGGGCGGCTCGCGGCCAGCAGGGTGGAGCACTGGTACGACGTGCTGTCCCCCGCCGAGTTGGCGCACCTCCACCAGGACGCGGGTCTTCCGCTGCGTGGAGGGCTTGGTTCCGCGGGGGATCCGGAGGGTTGGAAGGCCCCCGCGAGCCTGGCCGCTCTCCCCTCTGACCTGCCCTTGCGTGAACTCCTGGGTCTGGTCGACGCGTTGGTGAAGATTCCCTCGCTTGGGGACGCCAACGGGCTGGGTCTCGTGCTCGCCAGCATCGACTCGGAGATCGCCGCGAACCGGCCAAGAGACCCCCGGCTCAAGATGGACATCTACGGCATCGTGCGCACCTGTCTGCGCTACCGAGGCACTCTGGATCAGCTCCTGGAGACTGTCCGGCTCCTGGAGGGGCAGTCGACGGAAGTGGCCGGAGTCGACCGTGAGGCGGCCCAACTGGCCAAGCGATACTGCTGACTTGATGTCGGGCACGGCTCGGACGCGGGGTTTCGCAGCGTGCCGCGCTGGGCCATCATGAGGGGGAAAGGGATGGCGCATGCACGGAATCACGGGAGGGGACTTGGCAGCCGTGGAGCAATCGATGCCTGCCGTCGAGTCCGATCTCGTAGATCTCTCGGGGGTTTCTCTTGAAGCGCTGCTCTCCATGGACGGCAGTGCCATCGCGGGGTCGCTCGAATCCCTGCTGCATCACATCGATGATGCCCAGGCCATCACGAACACGTACGGAGGCCCGTCGCGCTTCGACTGACGGGATCGCCGCGCAGTCGTGGCGGACGACCCATGGCGCGTAGGTCCGCGGGATCGGTGGAGCTGCCGGTCCACCGGCTGTCCGCTGCTGGGTTCCGGGCGCTCGCGCGGGGCGAGGGCGGCCGGGCGGTGGTGGTGGAACTGCTCGCTGCCGAGCGCAGCCGCCGCATGCTGTTGCTGAGGGCGCTGTACGACGGTCTTTCCGAGGGCGGTCCTTCCGGGAACGGCGTTTCCGGGGATGGTCCGTCGCCTGCGGCGGGCGCGGCCGTGTCGTATCGCGAGGCCTGGGCCCTGCTCGGGCGTGCCCAGCGGACGGCTCCGGAGGTGTTCGAGGACATTTTGATGTCCCCGCACACAGGGATGTGGCTCTCTCTGGCGCTGCGTCAGCTCAGGGGCGCCTCCTTCGAGGACGCGCCCCTGTGGGCGGTGGCGGGGCATCTGTCGGCGCTGGCCGCGTCGGCGGGGGTCAGGGCCGGTCTGGACTTCTCGGTCGCCGTGCCGGTGCGCCGCGGCATCGCGTTCCTGCCGACGGTGGGATGTGCGGAGCTCACGGTGAAGGAGCCGTGGAGCACGGCACAAGTCGTCGCCTGCGAGGGGCAGTTACGGATCATCGGGGATCAGAGCGAGGTCGTGGTCGGGTCGGGGCGCGCGGGCGGCGCACCGGGATGGCGTGCCGTGCGCCGACTGTCGTTGGGGGTGGACGGGCCTCAAAAGTGCTTGTCCCTTGAGGAGTTCGACCCCTACCGCACGTTCCCGCAGCCGAGCGAGCCGCTGCTCCTGTCCGAGACGGACGCGCGGGTGTGGCAGGGCATGCTCACCGACGCGTGGGAGCTGCTGCTGCGTGACGAGCCGGAGAGCGCCGAGGCGATGCGCGTCGGGCTGATGTCGGTGACGCCGACTCCGGCGAGAGAGCGGTTCCGGCCGCACAGCGTGACCGCGGGGGACGCCTTCGGCGGTGTCATGGCGTCCCGCCCCGACGATGCGACGCAGCTCGCCGCCACGCTGGTGCACGAATTCCAGCACATCAAGCTGGGCAGCCTGATGCGGCTGCGACCGCTGAACCTGTCCGGCCCGGGTCTTGGTCCCCGTTCCGGTCCCGGTCCCGGTCCTGGCGTCGCGGAGGAGCTGTTCTACGCACCGTGGCGCGACGACCCGCGCCCCCTGGGCGGACTGCTCCAGGGCATCTACGCCTTCGCCGGTGTGACGCGCTTCTGGCGTTCCCACCGGCATTCCGCCGACGCCGCGCAGGTCGGGCTCGCGCACTTCGAGTTCGCGCTGTGGCGTACGCAGGTGTCCTCCACGGTGGACCTGGTGCGTACGCACGAACGGCTGACGCCCTTGGGGCGGCAGGTCCTGGACGCCCTGCGCGAGCGCTGCGCCGAGTGGAGCGACGAGCCTGTGCCCGCCGCGGAGCTGCGGCTGGCCCAGGAGGTGGCGGCCGACCACCGGGCGCGCTGGCGTGCGCACCATCTGCGGCCGCCCGCCGCCGCGGTGGAGGAGGCGGTGCGGGCCTGGCGGCGGCGGGACGACCGTCCCCCGCCCGGTCTTGCCGGTGAGCCCGTCCTCGTACCGGATGCCGAGGCCCGTTTCCTGGACACCGCGGCCGTCCTGGCCCGGCATCGCCTCAGCGGCGCAGGCGGGGACGGGCGGGAGGCCGAGGGGGCCGAGGACGCCGACGTGCTGCTGGCACGCGACGACCTGGCCGGGGCGCGGGACGCCTTCGCCGCACGGCTTTCGGGGACGGGGGCGCCGTCCGGCGCCTGGGCCGGTCTGGGGCGTGCCCTTGCCGGTGCCGAGGCCCACAAGGGCGCCTCCTGGCTGCTGCGGAACCACCCGGAGCGGGCGTGCGCCGTACAGGGCGCGCTGCGGAACGCCACGGGACAGGGAGCGGACCCGGTGCGTCTGGCGGCATGGCTGGCGCGCGACGGCGTGCGGGACGGTGTGGGGGGCGCCGAGTGACGGCGTGAGCGGAACTGGCGGGGCGGGCGGTGCGAGCGGGGCGGGCGGGGCGGGCGGTGCGAGCGGTGCGGGCGGTGCGGATGACATCCGCACCGCCCGCCCATGGTTACAAGGACACCGGGCCGATCACGGCTACAGCGGCACCGGGTCGATGTCGCAGTTGGCCCGCTGGCCCGCCTTGGCCTGCAGGGTCGCCGGGTGCGGGGCGGCGAGCTCCGTGAGGAGCCGGGGAGCGTCCAGGACGCGTTCCATCCGCGCCAGGGTGTCGGCGCGCAGCGCGGCGCCCTCGGTCCCCTCGCCCAGCTCGATCATGTCCATCGCGAGGTTCCCCGCGCACGCCAGCGTGGTGGGGTGGTCCTCGCCGTGGGTGCTCAGGCAGAGCTCCCGGGTCCGTTCGCCCAGTACGCGCGCCGCGTGGTGGTCACCGAGGGCGGCCAGGTCACTCGCCAGGTTGATGGCGGTGGCCAGGGCGATGGGGTGGGCCTCGCCCAGGCGTTCGGTGAGCGAGGAGAGCGCTGCCTCGTCGAGGCGGCGTGCCTCGTCGGGCTGGCCGAGCAGCCGCAGGGTGACGGCGAGGTCGACGTCCGCGGCCAGGACGTGCGGGTGCTGCGGCGAGAAGATGTTGCGGTATTCCTGGCAGGCCTTGACGCCCCGTTCGCGCGCCGCGTTCAGGTCGCCGTTCTGGCGCAGCGCCACCGAGAGGGTCAGGGCGGCGGACAGCGACGAGGGGTGGGTGTCGCCGTACCGTCGGGTGAACTTGGAGTACGCCTCGGTGGCGAGCTCCAGGGCCTGTGCGTGGTCGCCGGCCTTGCGGCTGGCCTCGCTGAGCTGGCGCATCGTGCCGATCGTCGCGGGGTTGCCGCGCCCGAAGACGTCACGGTAGGCGTCCAGAACGGCCTGCTGGCGGGCCCGTGCCCCCACATAGTCGCCTGTCTCGCGGACGTCGATGGCGACGTTGTTCTCCGTCATCAGGGTCCGCTGGTGGTCCTGGCCGAGGACGCGCAGCCGCAGCGCCAGCGTGTGCTCGTCGAGTTCGAGCGCCTGGCGGAAGTCACCGGCCTGGCGCAGGCTCGTGCCGAGGTTGTGGGCGGCGTCCAGGGTCGTGGGGTCCTCTTCGCCGAAGGCCCTGCGCGCCCGCTCGTACACCGTGGCGTCCAGCTGGGCGCCGATGGCGAATTCGCCCTCGACACGGCGCACGGCGGCTTCGAGGCCGATCGCGGCCAGGGCGTCCTCCCGGATGTCCTCGCGGTCCTCGGGGGCGGTACGCCGGTAGATGTCCTGCAGCTTGGCCACCAGGTCGACTGCCTCGCCGTGGCGGCCGAGGACCCAGTAGATGTAGCAGAGCCACTGCCCCATGAGCAGGGTCTGCTGGTCCTCCTCGCCGAAGACGGTCTGCCAGGTCTCCCAGGCCTGCTCGGAGAAGTCGAGCGACACCTCGTGGTCGCCCCAGTAGTAGAGGTACTTGGCGATGTTCATGACCAGCTGGCGCACCCAGGGCTGGTCGGACTTGATGGCTTCCGAGGCGATGACGTGGCCGTACAGCTCCGCGTAACGCGGCCAGTTCGCCGCCGTGGTGGGTGCCTTCGGGTCGGCCGCGGCAAGGAGCGTGTGGGCGCCGTGGCGCATGCGGGACTGCTCCTCGGGAGACATGCGGTTGTTCAGGACGAGCTGGACGAGGCGGTGCATCTCGATGGAGTTCGTACGGTGGTCGATGCGGGCCAGGGAGTAGCGGTTCACCTCCCTTATGGCGCGCGCGAGCCGCATCGGGTCGTTCAGCGTCGCGTCGAGCTCGGGGAAGATGCTGCTGTTGCCGAGGCCGGAGAAGATGGACCGCGAGATCGGGTCAGGGGCGAAGTACGAGCAGAGCTGCAGCAGGCGCAGAGCCGAGGGGCTGCGGGTCTCCAGGTGGTCCAGGGAGACGTTCCAGGCGGCCGCGACCGGCAGTTGGTAGTCCGGGGGCGGGGACGTCTCGAGGAGTTCGGTGCGCTTGTTCTCGAAGAGGCGCAGATACTCGGACGCGGGCATGCCCGTCTCCGCGCGCCACGCGGCGGCCTGCTCCAGGGCGAGAGGCAGATCTCCGAGGGCCTCGGCCAGCTGGTCGGCCTCGTCCTCCTGGAGAGGCGGCCCGGAGTGGCGGAGGAGTTCCTTGCTCTCCTCGCGCGTGAAGACGTCCACTTCGAGTGATCCGCCGACAAGACCCCACCGCCTGTTGCGGGAGGTGACCAGGATCGTGCCGTTGCCCCCGGTGGGGAAGTAGTGGCGTACCTGCTCGGGGTTGTCTGCGTTGTCGAAGATCAGCAGCCAGCGCGAGAACGGACGGCCCTCGCGCAGCGCCTCACGGACCGCGGGACCGGCGATGTTGGCTTCGGTGCTGGTCTCGATGCCCAGGCGCCCGGCCAGTTCCACCAGGGCCTGACCGATCTGGCCCGGCCGTTCGGAGGGGATCCACCAAACGATGTCGTACTCACCCTGATGGCGATACGCGTACTCGATGGCCAGCTGCGTCTTGCCCACGCCGCCCATGCCGTGGATCGCCTCGGGCAGGACCGTGGTCGTGCCTTCGCGCAGGCGCTCCCCGAGCGTTTCGAGCAGCTCTGTGCGGCCGGTGAAGTTGGGGTTGCGGGGCGGTAGGTTTCCCCAGACGCGCGGCTGTGATGTGCGGTCCCCCTCCACCGTTTGCTGGGGTGTAGTCGACATCACCGATGCTCCTTCAGGATCGGGCCGAGAGACAGGGGGGCTGCCGCTTTTCTCCAGGCTGACTGCGTATCGACGATCGTGCCAGCCAAGTACCCCTGCCAGCAGGGCGGCGCGCTGCATGAAACGTCCGGAGAGTGCCCTCAGCGCGGCGAGTTCCACGCGGAGGAAACCGATATTGCGACTGTTCACCCGGGGCATGGCCAGGGTGTCCAGTGGTTCGGCTGGGGAGGGAAGCAGCGAGGGGCTCTGAGCACTGTCCGCACCGTCCGCCAATAACGCGCGTACGTCGTGCAGGATCCGTGCCGTGTCGCTGCGGCGCCCCAGGGCGAGCAGTTCCTCGCGGATGTTGGGGGCGAACGAGAACGCCACATCCGTCACTTCTTCGCCCTGCGCCCCGCTGGGCCGGACGAGTCCGCTCATCAGGAGCTCCGACGCGTGCACCGGACCCGCTCCCGGTGTGGTCTCCAGGACCCTGCGAATGAGGGGGAGGCTGAGGGGTACGGCGGACAAGCGGGTGGCGAGGGTGAAGGCGGTGGGTGACGCTCCTGCCCGGAAGTCGGACACGCGCTCCGATGCGGGCACCGTGCTGCGGGGGTCGGGAACGTCGTCCGTCCAGGGCAGGGCGCGCGCCGCGTCGGGCCGGCGCTTCCACTCCCGCGCCCGGATGGCGGACATCTCGAGCCATCGCGGCTCGGGTCCCATGACCAGCTGGGTCCATACCTCGGCCCAGCTGTTGGTCAGGGCGAGGACCGGCACGAGGACCGCGTCGCCCTCGACCTCGGGCGCGTCCGGGTCGTGCGACTCCACCGGGGCCTCGCGCAGCTCCCAGTCGAGCTCGCTGTTGGCCGCCCAGGGGCGGGCGGCGCGCAGCCTCACCCGGCAGACGTCAAGTCCCGTGCGGAACCACAGCTGCTGGGGAAGCACGTGCACCACGGCGACCGGGCAGGTGCGCCCCCAGGCGCGCAGCAGGTTCATGACGGCGCCGGACCGCCATCCGGCCGCGAGACCGTCGGTCAGTACGAGGATCACGCGGCGTAAGTCCCCGGCGTCGCCCAGCGGTTCGGCCGGCCTGAGGCCTGCCGGGCCCGTCTCGTCGGTCCCGTGCAGGCGCACCACGCGTACGCGGGCGAAGTCCCCTTCGCGGTTCAGCTCGTCGACCAGGTCGGTGACCGCCTGGTCCCACACCTTCATCGTCAGGTGTCCGTCGATGACGAGGACGGCCTCGGCGCGCTCCTGTCTGCCCGACTGGCCGAGTCTGGCGCGCCCGAGCCTGCCGAGGACGGACGCGGCCTCATGGCGTGCCCGCGCTGCCGGCCCCTGTCGTTGACCTCCGTCGTCATGCATATGCGCCCTCAAGGCGTAGAGGTGACGCTGACAATTGTGCGGAGTCCCGCAGAGCGCGGGCGTGCGTGACATCCACATGCGCAGCGTGGCAGTGCGCCCGCTCTGCAAGCAAGGGGGTACGGCGGCATGTGCCGGGGCGCACGGAAATCGTGCTAGAAGTCGCGCCCGGGGCAGACAGAGATGTGGCTCCGGCAGGAGACGCCCGCACGGCGGCGGAGGCCGGCTCGATCATGGCGCGGCACCCCCTCTCGCCGGGTGCGGGAGGTTCACGGACAGGGGGCCGGCGGGCCCGTTCAAGGCGTCACCGGCGCACGGTCGGGGCCGGGCGGCCCGGGTCTGCGTTCCGGATCGTCGACCAGGATCGCCAGATGGCGTCCCACGTGGTTGTCCCAGCCCTCGGGTCCCAGCGCCAGAGCCTCCTTGCGCCAATTTCCGGCGCGCGTCACCAGGCTGGACAGGCCCCTGTCCTGGACCATCTCGGCGACCGCTTCCTTGAAGGCCGGGTCCCCGCAGTCACCCCGGTGCCAGATCATCGCGGGCACCCCTGCCCGCAGCCCGGCCATGAACTCCTGGTGGCCGGCGCCCGAGTCGCCGCCCGGCGGCTGGCTAAGGACCAGACACACCGCTTGGTCGTCCTCCTTCAGCTCGCGCTCCAGGTGGAAGTGCGACTGGCCGGGAGGGTTGAAGTACGAATGGCTGTCGGCGGGCTGCTCCTTGAGCTGGCGCCACTTCTTGTGCCAAGGACGGTGCCAGGCGGCCTTGCGCAGGCGCTCGAAACTGCGGACGAGGACTGCGTAGTCCATCACCAGAGGGGTCGGCGACGAGGAGGAAGACTCCTTGTGCCACCACTCCACCGGCTCCCCCAGTAATTCCCACGGGAGGATGAATTCAAGGACGACCGGTTGTCTCAGATCCGCCCACCGCTCCTCGGTCTGCTCGATGAGGACCTCGACCTCGGCGGGCAGGTCGTCCCGGTGCAGATGCAGGGTCTCGCCCGGTACGGGATGCCAGCCCTCGGCGTCCGACTGGCGCCAGTGGGAGAGGAGATAGCGGTCGGGATCCACTCCGTCGGGCTCGAACTGGATCATCAGATAGGCGGGCACCATCGGGGGCGGGGCCTGCTGCGCGATGCCGCTGCGCTGCCAGTCGGTCATCTTGTCCTCAAGGCCCCACGTCAGGGACTGCTGACGGTTCCAGCGCCGCAGGTCCTCCGCTGCCTCCACCTGTCCGTCCTCCACGAGCCGATCGGCGGCCAGTGCCAGGAACGCCATGCTCACCGGGAGTTCCTTGGCGGCGGAATTGCCGCCGGCCAGTCGCAGGAAGACTGCCCATCCCGTGTCGCACCACGCGGGCAGCTCCTGGGTGCGTGACCGGCTGGCCCGCCGTGCCAGTGTGGCGAGTTCGGCCGACGAACGCATGTCCCGCAGGATCGGCTGCAAGGGACGCAGGTCGGCGCCGTCGAAGAAGTCCACGGCCTCCCATTCGTCCACCAGGCGCAGCAGCGACAGAATGGCGGAAGACTGCTGCTCCAGATACTTCAGGCAGCGCACCAGACAGGGCAGCCCGTCAGGGATCTCCGCGCAGCGCTCGACGAGGTGCAGCAGCCAGGGCCGCAGGGGCGCGTTCCGCGGAGGATCCACGGGCGAGTCCAGCTCGTCGCTCAGCATGCGCACCCAGATGTCGGCGCTGTTCTCCTGTCGCACCGTGGTCGATTCCTGCAGTACGTCGACGATGTCGGCGACCAGTTCATTGCGAACCCTCGCAGGGCTGCGCTCTTCCACCCCCGTGACCTCCCGATCGCCACCGGCAGCCAGTACTCATGCGGCCAGTACTCATGTAATCGATGGTGGCGACAAGGGTACGGGCACAGTCGGGCTCAGGGCAGCTCTCCGGCCATGAGCGCGGTGGAGCTGTGACCTTGGTGGTATGCCGTCAACTAGCCTTGACCAACGCCCAGTTCATGCGCGAGGCCGGATTTCAGGCCTGCCCCGCACAGCGGCACCACGGCCGTGCGCTCGCCGAGTGCGCCGTCCCGGACGGCCGCCCAGCAGGCGACCCCGGTCGCCTCGACGTACAACCCGCGCCCCGCCAGATCCAGTTGGGCGTGCCGAATCTGATCCTCCGTCACCGTCAGGAAGGCGCCGCCGGATCCGCGTACCGCCCGGAGGATCTGCCGCGCGCGGGGCGGCCGGGGGATCGCGATGCCCTCCGCGAGGGTGGGCGCCATCGGGGTGGTACCCAGGGGTTCGTCGGCGCCCGCGTGCCACGCCTCGGCCAGCGGGGAGACCGCGGCGGCCTGCACGGCGTACAGCGCGGGTGCCTTCGCGATCAGGCCCGCCGCGTGCAGCTCCCGCACCGCGAGGGCCGCGCCGAGCAGCAGGGTGCCGTTGCCCACGGGCACGACGAGCGCGTCCGGAAGACGGCCGCCCAGGTCCTCCCAGAGCTCATGGACGTACGTCTTGGTGCCCTGGAGGAAGTAGGGATTGTGGACGTGCGAGGCATAGAAGACGCCGGGTCCGTCGGCCGCTTCCCGGGCCGTGCGTGCCGTCTGCTCGCGGTCCCCGGGGACGACTTCGAGGCGTGCCCCGTGCGCGCCGATCTGCTCCAGCTTCTTCGGGGACGTGCCCTCCGGGACGTACACCGTGCAGGGCAGCCCGGCCCGCGCGCAGTACGCGGCGACCGCCGTGCCCGCGTTGCCGCTGCTGTCGGCGATCACCCGCTCCGGGGCGAGCCGCGTCGCGAGGGCGGCGAGCATGACAGCGCCGCGGTCCTTGAAGGAGAGCGTCGGCATCAGGAAGTCGAGCTTGGCCGAGATCGCGCCATCCAGTGGTACGAGCGGTGTGCGGCCCTCGCCGAGCGAGAACGCGGGGGCGGGCAGCGGCAGGGACTCCGCGTACCGCCACAGTGAATTGACCCTTCCGTTGAGGGACTTCAGCGACGCGGGAGTGGGGGAGAAGTCCAGGTCGAGGGGGCCGCGGCAGACGGGGCAGCACCAGGCGAGGGTGCCCGCGGGGACACGCGTTCCGTCGGTGGGGCAGAAACAATCCGGCAATGCTGTCATGTGCGCAGGCTAGTTGCGGCAGTTGGGGCCGATGTGTCATGGCGGGTGCGTGGCGGTCGTGTTACGTCCGGTCCTGACCCTTGTGGGTTTCCTATGGATCCGCCAATCTTTCGTCCCGACGAAGGCAAGAGTGGGCATGTTGCTTGACATGTCCCTGTCTTCGTCTCCGTGTGTGTGGGCACCACCGGCACCATCCCCCACCAGCGCACCACCTATTGAGGAGGACCCCTCAGATGGCAGTGATGCGTCATACCCGCCGAAGACTGGCCGGGATCAGCGCGACAGCGGTCGCGGCCCTCGCCCTCGGCGTCGTCTCCGCCCTCCCCGCGACCGCTCAGCCGGGTCAGGCCGAAGGCACGATCGAGAACGCCGGAGCCCCCGGCGCGATACCGGGCAGCTACATAGTCAGCCTCGACGAGGACGCCGCGAAGGCGGGCTCCAAGGCGGGCAAGGCGCTGGCCGAGAAGTACGGCGCCGAGATCGACCGCACGTACAAGAAGGCCCTCAACGGCTACGCGGTCGAGCTCTCCGCGGCCGAGGCGAAGAAGTTCGCCGCGGACCCGGCGGTCGAATCCGTCGTGCAGAACCGGACGTTCACGGTCGACGCCACCCAGCCGAACCCGCCGTCCTGGGGCCTGGACCGCATCGACCAGAAGACGCTCCCGCTGAACAACTCCTACACCTACCCGGACTCCGCCGGTGAGGGCGTCACGGCGTACGTCATCGACACCGGGGTGCGCATCAGCCACAGCGACTTCGGTGGCCGCGCTTCGTACGGCTATGACGCCATCGACAACGACAACACCGCGCAGGACGGCCACGGCCACGGCACGCACGTCGCCGGTACCGTCGGCGGGGCCCTGCACGGCGTCGCCAAGAAGGCGAAGATCGTCGGCGTCCGCGTCCTGAACAACCAGGGCTCCGGCACCACCGCGCAGGTCGTCGCCGGCATCGACTGGGTCACCCAGAACGCGGTCAAGCCCGCCGTCGCGAACATGTCGCTCGGCGGCGGCGCGGACAGCGCCCTGGACACGGCTGTACGCAACGCCATCGCGTCCGGCATCACCTTCGCGGTCGCGGCGGGCAACGAATCGGTCAACGCCTCGACGCGCTCTCCCGCGCGCGTGACCGAGGCCATCACGGTCGGCGCCACCACGAACACCGACGCCAAGGCGAGCTACTCCAACTTCGGCGCGGTCCTTGACCTGTTCGCGCCCGGCTCGTCCATCACCTCGTCCTGGAACACGAGCGACAGCGCGACGAACACCATCTCCGGTACGTCGATGGCGTCCCCGCACACCGCGGGCGCCGCGGCGCTCTACCTCGCGGACAACCGGACGGCGACCCCGGCGCAGGTGTCCGCGGCTCTGGTCAGCGCGGCCTCCACGGGCGTCGTCACCAGCCCCGGTACGGGCTCGCCCAACCGCCTCCTGAACGTGGGCCCCGGCTCGACGAACCCTCCGGGCCCCAAGTTCGAGAACGCGACCGACTTCGCGATCAGTGACAACGCCACGGTCGAATCGCCGGTCACCGTGAGCGGCGTCCCGGGTTCGGCCCCGGCCGCCCTGAGCGTGCCGGTCGCCATCAAGCACACCTACGTGGGCGACCTCCAGGTGCAGCTGATCGCGCCCGACGGCACCGCGTACACGCTGAAGGGATATGGCACCGGCGGCAGTTCGGACGACATCAACACCACGTACTCGGTGAACGCGTCCTCCGAGACGGCCAACGGGACGTGGAAGCTGCGGGTGAGCGACAACGCGGCGCAGGATGTCGGGAAGATCGACTCGTGGGGGCTGCAGTTCTAGGCCACAGGCCCTGAGCTGAGCTGCCGCACGCAGTACGTACGCGCTCTCGTCCTCGGGGACGGGCTTCGGGTCGTCGGCCCGGCTCGCCGCGGGGACGGGAGCGCGTCGCGCGAGATGCCCCCTGTGCCCGTTCCGTCCCCTGCCCGTGCCCGGCATACGATGCGAAGCCCCCCGCATCGACCGACCGCACGAACGCAGGAGCACGGCACCCGTGGACATACCCCCGCCGCCCGACCTCGGTGGCCGCCCTCAGCAGCCGTACGGGCAGGCTCCGTACGGCCCGCCCGCGCAGCCCCCGTACCCGGGCGGGCCCCAGGTTCCGTACCAGCGGTGGCCCGGTGCGTACTCCCCGTACTCCAGCCCTCCGGTCAACGGCTTCGCGATCGCCTCGCTCGTTCTCGGCATCCTGTGCTGCGTGCCCGCCGCCGGTCTGATCCTCGGCCTGGTCGCGCTCTCGCAGATCTCGAAGAAGGGCGAGCGCGGCAAGGGCATGGCGATCGCGGGGAGCATCCTCTCCGCCGTCGGCATCGTGCTCCTGGTGCTCGCCGTCGTCACCGGGGGCGCGCGTGACTTCATGGACGGCTTCAAGGAGGCCGCGCGCGACTCCCGGAACAGTTCCGGGTTCCCCGTCGGCAAGGGGAAGTGCTTCAACGTCCCCGGCAGCGACCTCGAAGGCGCGAAATACGCCTTCGAGATCGACGAGGTGCCCTGCTCCACGCGGCACGACGGCGAGGTCCTCGCCCAGTTCCGGGTGGATCACGAGACCTTCCCGGGCGAGGCCGCGCTCACCTCGCTCGCCGCGCGGAGGTGCGTCGACCTCGACGCCTCCTACGTACTCGACTCCTGGGCCGACCTCGGGGACGCCGAGCTCACCTACTTCATGCCCGACCGGGACACCTGGAGCCAGGGGGACCGGCACATCACCTGCCTCTACGGCGTCACGGAGCCCGAGCGCACCCTGAAGGGCTCCATGCGCCGCGACGCGACGAACCTCGATGCCGACCAGCTCGCCTACCTGAAGGCGGACAAGGCCCTCTACGACGCGTACGGGACCGAGCCGGACACCGAGCGCTTCGAGGACGACCTGCCGGGCCACAAGGAGTGGGCGGGCCGCGTCGAGAAGGGCCTGGCCGAACAGGCGCGGCTGCTGCGCGCGCACGACTGGCCCGCGAAGGCGGACGCCCGCGTCACCGACCTCGTCGACGCGATCGGGCGCAACCGCGAGCAGTGGAAGAAGGCGTCCACGGCCAAGGACGCCGACGCCTTCGACGAGCACTACGTGCGGGCGCAGCGGCACATCAGCGGCAAGCGCGAGGCCGCTGCCCGCAAAACCCTTGGCCTGGCCACCACTTCACCGCGCGACGCGACCCCCGGCGGCGCGACCCCCGGCGACGCGCCCCCCGGTGGTGCGGCCGTGTGACGGGGCCTGTGCGGCCGTGTGACGGAGGGGTGACGCGGCGGTGCGGCGAGTGGGTCCGGTTGACGCCAAGCCACTCACCCTAAGGGCTTTTTGTCCGCTTCTGTGATAGTTCTTCGGCGTGACGACCGTCATGACGCCGACCGTCGCGGCCCAGCGCACCGTGGGGCCCGCGGCGTCGGACTCTCCCCGAAGGGGCAGCCGCAACGGCAGGAACGGGCCCAGGGTTTCGTGCGTCGCGCACCTCTCCCGCGGGCTCCTCGTCGTCGTCGCCGTCCTGAACGCCGCCCTTGTCGTGCTCGTCGCCGCCCCGCTGCCCCGCATCCCGCTCCTGGTGCTCGTCGCGGCGGCGGTCACCTCCTGGGGGCTCGTGATCGTGCCGCCCGCGGTCATCGGCCTGGTGGCCGGTGCGGTCGCGGGGCGGCGGCACCCCTGGTGCGCAGGATTCGCCGTGCTGACCGCGTTCGTCGCGCTCGTGTACGGCGTCATGCCGTACGCCGCCGCGTACCGCACCGCCGAGGACCACGGACAACCCCTTTCCCCCACGGCCTACTTCGAGGGCGTGAACTACGCCAAGGCCCCCGACGGCGACCGCACGCGCCGCTACGCCCGCATCGGCGAGCGGCGCGAGAAGCTGGACCTCTGGACCCTGCCGAGGCGGGAGGGGGTGCGTCACCCGGCCGTGGTCTGGGTGCACGGCGGAGGCTGGAACAAGGGGCACCGCGGTCAGAGCCCCGCATGGAACCGCTGGTTCAACGAACGCGGCTGGTCGGTCTTCGACATCGACTACCGGCTCGCGCCCCGCGTGACCCAGCTCGACCAGATCGGCGACGTGAAGTGCGCCGTGGGGTGGGTGCGGCGGCACGCGCGCGCGTACGGCATCGATCCCGACCGGCTTGTCCTCGCGGGGAGTTCGGCGGGCGGCAACCTCGCCCTCGCGGCCGCCTACACGGAGGGTGATGACCGCGTCCCCGCGTCCTGTGCGGTGCGTGACAGCTCGGTCTCCGGGGTGATCTCGCTCTACGGGCCGACCGACATGGGGCGCCTCATCGCCGGGACCGCACTGCGCGGCGATCCCATGATCCCGCGTCTGATGGGCGGTTCGGCGAAGGCGGTGCCCGCCCGCTACCTCCTCGGCTCGCCCGCGAAGCTCGTACGGACCGACGTGCCGCCCACGCTCCTGCTGCACGGCAGCGCGGACCGTGCGGTGCCGGTGGCGCAGGCGCGGGAGCTTGCGCGGCGCCTCCATGCGGCCGGGGCGCCTGCGACGTATGTCGAACTCCCCTGGGCGGACCACTGCTTCGACGTGAACTGGGGTGGCTGGGGGAGTCAGATCGCACGGTCGGCGATCTCCCGGTTCCTCGACATCCGGGGCGCGAGCGTCTGATGGCCGCCTTCTGGACCGTGGCGGAAAAGTGATCGCCATAGCTGCGGAAAGCCCCTGCGTAAAGCCCTGCACACCTAGAAATCATCACTTCGGGTGATTCCTTGGCCTTGGGTTGCGGCCAACAACCGACGGTTGCCAGGCTGTTGCTGTCTGTCAACCTGATGGGAGTGGCCAGTGACTTTCGGTGAACAGCCGGCGTATCTGCGTGTCGCGGGTGATCTCCGCAAGAAGATCGTCGACGGTTCCCTGCCGCCGCACACCCGACTCCCCTCGCAAGCCAGGATCCGCGAGGAGTACGGAGTGTCGGACACGGTCGCCCTGGAGGCACGCAAGGTCCTGATGGCCGAAGGCCTGGTCGAAGGGCGTTCCGGATCCGGCACCTATGTGCGCGAGCGACCGGTGCCCCGCCGCGTGGCGCGCACGGGCTATCGGGCCTCCGGCGGCTCGACGCCCTTCCGGCAGGAGCAGGCGGAGGACGGCGCGCGCGGCACCTGGGAGTCCCGCAGCGAACAGGCCGAGGCGAACAGCACGGTCGCCGAGCGTCTCGGCATCCGCGCGGGCGACCGCGTGATGTGCACCAAGTACGTGTACCGCGACGCGGGCGAGGTGATGATGCTCTCCACCTCCTGGGAACCCCTCGCCGTCACCGGACGCACTCCGGTGATGCTCCCCGAAGAGGGGCCGCTCGGCGGCTGCGGAGTGGTCGAGCGCATGGCGGCCATCGACGTGGTCGTGGACAACGTAGCGGAGGAGGTCGGCGCGCGCCCGGGGCTTGCGGAGGAGCTCATGGCGCTCGGCGGCGTCCCCGGCCATGTGGTGATCGTCGTGCAGCGGACGTACTTCGCGTCGGGCAAGCCGGTCGAGACGGCCGACGTCGTGGTGCCCGCGGACCGGTATCGGATCGCATACCACCTGCCGGTGAAGTGACCGAGCGCTCCGGCGTACGCCCGGAATCCGGACGGGTCCGTCCGCCCGTCGTGATCACGAGTTAACCCGCGCTCCGATTCCGTAACGCCGGGGCAATCGCGCCCTGCAACAACTTGTCATGCACGGCTCCTAATTTCGTCGTCCGTACCCGCAATCCGGTCGGACGACAGGAACCCACATGACGGATACGGCCACCCGCGACACCAGCGCCGCCGCAGGACCGCCGCCCAAGCGCAGCTACGCGAAGATGGCGGCCGACGAGAGCCGCGAGGACTACTCCCTGCGGTACGCGCCGCATTCGTTCCGGCGCTGGTCGCCGACGATGGTGGCGTCGACCGCGCTCGGCGGCATCGCCTACCTCGCGGACTTCGCGATCGGCGCGTCTATCGTCTTCACGTACGGCTTCACGAGCGGACTCGCCTCGATCCTGTGCGCCGCGACGATCATCTTCGTCACCGGCATCCCGATCGCGCGGGCCTGTGCCAAGTACGGCCTGGACATGGACCTGGTGACCCGGGGTGCGGGCTTCGGCTACTTCGGCTCGACGCTGACGTCGCTGATCTACGCCTCGTTCACGTTCATCTTCTTCGCGCTCGAAGGCTCGATCATGGCCCAGGCCATGCACCAGGCCGTCGGACTCCCCGTGGAGATCGGCTACTTGATCACGACGCTCATCGTGATCCCGATCGTCTTCCGCGGCATGGGCGCCCTGGCCAAGGTGCAGGCCTGGACGCAGCCGATCTGGCTCGTCGGCATGGTGCTGCCCTTCGTGGTGCTCGCTTTCGAGGCGCCGGACGCCTTCGGCTCCTTCGGTTCCTTCGGCGGCACCGAAGGCGCCGGAAGCGGCTTCTCCTGGGTCGCCTTCGGGCTCGGCACGGGCGTCGCGCTCTCGCTCATCGCCCAGATCGGTGAGCAGGCGGACTATCTGCGCTTCATGCCCGCCAAGACGGAGCAGAACAAACGGCGTTGGAATCTGGCCGTTCTCGCGGCAGGACCCGGCTGGGTCATCATCGGCGCCGCCAAGCAGCTGGGCGGCGCGCTCCTGGCGTTCGCGGCCCTGGAGGCCGTCGGCAAGACGCACGCCCTGGAGCCGATCGCCCCGCAGATCGAGGCCCTGAAGCCCTGGCTCGGCTCCTTCGCGCTGCCCGCCGCCGCCCTCTTCGTGATCGTCTCCCAGATCAAGATCAACGTGACCAACGCCTACAGCGGCTCGCTGTCCTGGTCGAACTTCTTCTCCCGCATCACGCACAAGCACCCGGGCCGGGTCTGGTACATCTTCCTCAACCTCGCCATCGCGCTGACGCTGATGGAGATGAACATGTTCGCCGCGCTCAACAAGCTGCTCGGCTTCTACTCGAACGTGGGCATCGCGTGGATCGTGGCGGTCGCCGCCGACCTCGTCATCAACAAGAGGATGGGCTGGAGCCCTCCGTACATCGAGTTCAAGAGGGCCTACCTGTACGCGGTGAACCCGGCGGGCTTCGGCTCGATGGTGGTCGCCTCCGTAGTGTCGATCCTGGCCTTCTTCGGCCTCTTCGGGGAGTACGCCGAGGCCTTCTCGACGTTCATCGCGGCCGGACTCGCCGTCGTCCTCTGCCCGTTGATCGCCTGGGCGACGAAGGGCAAGTACTACCTGGCACGCCCCAACCCGGTGAACGGCCCGCACGTGGAGGTCCCCGACGTGACGGCCACGCACGCGTGCAGCGTCTGCGAGACCGCGTACGAGCTCCCGGACATCGCGGACTGCCCGGTCCAGTCGGGCCCGATCTGCTCCCTGTGCTGCTCGTTGGACGCGGAGTGCGGCGACGTCTGCCGTACATCGCCCTCCAGTGTGCCGGTGCTCATGCCGATGCCGACGGTGCGCGCCGACTGAGACCGGCTCGCACCGGCCGCACCTGTTTCACCAGGGGGCGCACCCGCCAAGGTGCGCCCCCTCGGCGATGGCCAATTGCGTACCTCTTTGTGCAAAGTCGTATCCGCTGAGTAAAGGTCGGGCGTAGGCTCGGGCATATGCGGATTGCGGTTTCCTTACCTGTCAAGGCGTTACGCGCGCCGGGGGCGGCGAGCGGAGGGGCGCGATGAATGACGGAACGGTCGTACTTCCCTGGCTCGTGATACGCCAGGACGACAATGGCAACCGCTACAGGGTGGGCAGGTACGCGACGAAGGCCGAGGCCGAGAAGATGGCCGACAGCCTCGACGAGCACGGCAACCAGAAGCTGTACTGGGTGGAGCGGCTGATCCAGAACGGCAGCGCGCGCTGACCGCATAGGCTCCGGCGCATGACGGAACGGATCGTGGTGGGCGCCGCCCTGTACGACGACGGGCGCCTGCTGGCCGCGCGGCGCAGCGCACCCCCCGAGCTCGCGGGCCGCTGGGAGCTGCCCGGCGGGAAGGTCGAGCCCGGCGAGCGCCCCGAGGAAGCCCTGGTGCGGGAGCTGCGCGAAGAGCTGGGCGTCGACGCGGAGCCGGTCGCGAGGGTGCCGGGGGAGTGGCCGCTCAAGCCCGGATACGTCCTGAGGGTGTGGACGGCGAAGCTCCTCTCGGGAGCCCCCGAACCCCTGGAGGACCACGACGCACTGCGATGGCTCTCGCCGGACGAGATCTGGTCGGTGGAGTGGCTGGACGCCGACGTCCCCGCGGTGGCGGCCGCGATCGAGTGCCACTAGGCATCGGTTCCGCCGGGTGGGGGAGCGTGCGAGGCCATGTCTCCCCGCGCTTGAGCCTCACCTACGCCGTTCGTGCCACAGTGCGCCCAGGTAAGCGGTACTTCCGCCGGGATATCGGGTATGTGCCCATTAACCCCATGAAACCGGACAAGGGTCCGCTGTTGCTGGTCTGGAAGTGATCGGCGTGATCGACACCGAAGGCGACTGCGCCGAGTGGGATTTTCCCGCGGACCCGGGCGCCGTGCGCACAGCCCGTGCCGTCGTCCGCAAGCAGCTCGCCGCCTGGGGCCTCGCCTCTCTCGGTGACGTCACCGTCCTCCTCGTGAGCGAGTTGGTGACCAATTCCCTGCGGCACGCCTCGGGCCCCATCGGCGTACGTCTCGTACGCCCTGCCGGACCGTTGGGCACCCTCCTCGTGGAGGTCTCCGATCCGCTTCCCGATCCGCCCCAGGAGCGCGACGCAGCCCCTGATGACGAGGGGGGCAGGGGTATCCAGTTGGTGGCCCGCGCGTCCCGGCGCTGGGGGACACGACAGGGCAGGACGGGGAAGACGGGGAAGACGGTGTGGTTCGAGCTGGTGCTACCTGGTTAGAAGACTGGCAGCGTAGGACGGACACAAGACGGTCACGGGCCAAAAAGAGTTGAGTCCGTGCTGTGATCGTGAACGCCGTGTGGCGTGGCTCCGTAGTGCTGGATACTGCGGGCAGCTGCATCCGGTGACCGGTGCCGGACGTGGTGAGCTGGAGGGGACGGTTCGCGTGAGCGAGATACCAGCGAAGGCGACGGAGCAGGATGGGCCGTCGGGTGACGCTAGGGGCGAAGCTGCGGATGACGTGATGTGGCAGAGCAGTCCACCCGGTTCGATCTATGACTACATCAAGGTGGCGTCGTTCTCGATCGGCCCCGACGGTCTCATCGACCAGTGGAGTCGGCGGGCCGAGCGGCTGTTCGGAGTGCCGGCCGAGGATGCCGTGGGCAGAGACCCGATCGAGGCCTTCGTCGCGCCTGAGCTGCGCAGCAGCGGGCACCGCAAGATGGCGGAGATCCTGGACGGCAGGGAGTGGACCGGGTCCGTTCCCTTTCGGGCGCCCGGACGGCCTGAGGGGCCTGAGGGGCCTGAGAGGTCGTCCGAGGGGTCGTCCGAGAGGGCTGACGGGTCCGGTGGGTCTGACGGGTCCGGTGGGCCCGGTGGGTCCCGTGGGTCCGAAGCGGGGTCCTTCAAGGGCTCCGAAGGCATAGCCGAGGTCTACGTGATGCCGACCGAGACGGAGGACGGTGAGCGGGCCGCCGTCTGCATCGTCGTCGACGTACGGGCGCTCCGGCAGATCGAGACCGACCTCGCCGCTTCGGAGGCGATTTTCGGCCAATCTCCCTTCGGCTTCCTGTTGTTCGGCACGGACCTGAAGGTGCAGCGGGCCAACCGCCGCTTCGCCTCGGTCTTCGGCGGCGGCGTCGACGAGCAGCGCGGACGCACCGTCCACGACTATCTGCCCCGGCACGAGGCCGACCGCATGGCCGCCGCGCTCAAGCGCGTCCTGGAGACCGGCGACTCCGTCACGGACATGCAGATCGTGGGCCCCGCCCCCGGCAGCAGCGACCGCCGCCACTGGTCGATCAACCTCTACCGCGTGCACAGCGGTTCCGGCCGCCCCATAGGCGTCGCGGGCCTCGGCACCGACGTCACCCGGCGGCACGCCGCCGCCCGTGAGGCCGCCCACGCCCGCCGCAACCTCGCCCTGCTCAATGAGGCGGGCGCCCGCATCGGCAACTCCCTGGACCTGGAGACGACCGCACGCGAGCTCCTCGACGTCACCGTCCCCGGCTTCTGCGACCTCGCCTCCGTGGACCTCTATCAGGGGCTCCTCGACGGCGACGAGACGCCTCCGGGCCTCGCCGACGGAAGCGCCGAACTGCGCCGCGTCGCCTTCGCGAGCGCCGTGTCCGACGCGCCCTTCCCGGACGGCGGCCACCCCGTGGACGTGGGCGCCGTGCACCGGTTCGCCTTCACCTCGCCCTGCGCCGACGCCCTGCGCACCGCGCGGCCGCGACTCGTCTCCGGGACCGACGAGGGCTCCGCGAGCAGGCTCACCGGCGGTCTCATCCAGTCGACGCTCGTCGTGCCGATGGTCGCCCACGACACGGTCGTCGGCCTCGCCCAGTTCTCCCGTACGAAGGGAAGCGAACCCTTCGGGGAGCGCGATCGCGCCCTCGCCGTCGAGCTCGCCGCGCGCGCCGCGGTCTGTATCGACAACGCCCGCCTCTACCGCCGTGAACACGAACGCGCGCTCATACTGCAGCGCTCCTTGCTGCCGCCGGGCGACCCCGAGGCGTCCGGCCTCGACATCGCCTGCCGCTATCTTCCGGGCAACGCGGCCACCGAGGTCGGCGGCGACTGGTTCGACGTCATCGAACTGCCGGGCCATCGCACCGCCCTGGTCGTCGGCGACGTCATGGGCCGCGGCCTGCGCGCCGCCGTCGCCATGGGGGAACTGCGCACCGCCGTACGCACCTTGGCGCTCCTGGACCTGGAGCCCGCCGAGGTCCTCTCCGCGCTCGACGAGATCGCCCGCGGCCTCGGCGACCCCTCGGGCACCCAGCAGGCCACGAGAGCGGCCCGTCAGACGCGTTCCGCGAACGGGACGGACCTCTCGGAGGTCTACCTCGCCACGTGCGTCTACGCGGTCTACGACGCCGTCACGCGCCGCTGCACGTTCGCCAACGCCGGCCATCTGCCGCCCGTGCTCGTCGAGCCCGACGAATCACCGCTCATGCTCGACGTGCCGCCCGGCATGCCACTGGGAGTCGGCGGCGAGCCCTTCGAGGAGGTCGAGGTCGAGCTGCCCGAGGGCGCACTCCTCGCGCTCTACACCGACGGGCTCGTCGAATCCCGGGACCATCCGCTCGACGAGGGCCTGAACGCCTTCGTACGTGCCCTGGACGACCCCGCACCCGCCCTCGAGGACGTCTGCGACCACGTCCTGAACACCCTCGACACCCACCACGGAGAGGACGACATCGCGCTGCTCATGGCGCGCATCCAGGGGCTGCCCGCCGACGCCGTGGGCGACTGGACGCTGCCGCGCGACCCGAAGTCGGTGGGCCGGGCGCGGGAACTGGCCTGCGAGCAGCTGCGCACCTGGGACCTGGAGCCGCTCTGCGACACGACCGAACTGCTGGTCAGCGAGCTGGTCACGAACGCACTGCGGTACGGAGAGGGCGACATCCGGCTGCGGCTGCTGCTCGACCGCACCCTGGTGTGCGAGGTGTGGGACGCGGGCCTCGTCCAGCCGCGCCGCCGCCGGGCGCGTGACACGGACGAGGGCGGTCGCGGGCTGCAGCTGGTGGGTCTGCTGAGCGCCGCGTGGGGCTCGCGCAGGACGCCGCGCGGCAAGACGGTGTGGTTCGAGATGCCGCTGCCGGACAGCGGGGTGCAGCCGATGGACGCGGCGGAGGCGCTGCTCAGCCTCTTCTGATCAGCCTCTTCTGGCGGCCCGGCTGGTGCGGGCCGCTAGGTGGTGGCCTTCAGGGCGGCGAGGCGGGCCGCGACCTCCGCCTCGTCGCCCATGTTGTCCAGCTGCTCGAACTGCGCGTCCAGGGAGGACGCGGCGAGCTCCTGCTTGCCCAGCGCCCTGGCCTCCTCGCGGCGCACCTTGTCCTCGAAGCGGCTCAACTCGCTGGCAGGGTCGAGCACGTCGATGCTCTGGGCGGCGTCCATCATCTGGTTCTGCGCCTGCGCGGTCTTGGCGCGGGCCACCAGCTGATCGCGCTTCGACTGGAGCTGGATCAGCTTGATCTTCATCTGGTCGAGTCCGGACTTCAGCTTGTCGACGACCTCGGTCTGCGAGGCGATCGTCGGCTCGGCGTCCTTGGCCTCACGCTCGGACTGCAGCTGCCGCTGCAGCGCGACCTTGGCAAGGCCGTCGAACTTGTCGGCCTCCACGGCGCTCCCGCCGGAGCGCAATTCGTCCGCCTTCTTGCTGGCGGCCACCGCCTTGGTGCCCCACTCGTCGGCCGCGTCCCGGTCCTCCTTGTGGTCCAGTTCCAGCATCCGCAGATTGCCGATGGTGGTCGCGACCGCCTCCTCGGCCTCCCGGATGTTGTTCGTGTAGTCGCGGATCAGCTGGTCGATCATCTTCTGCGGGTCCTCGGCCTGGTCGAGGAGGGAGTTGATGTTGGCCTTGGCGAGCTGGGCCACGCGTCCGAGAATCGTCTGCTTCGTCATGTCGGGCTCCTTCTATGTGGGGTGGTAGGAGTCGCGGGGAAGCCGCGAGGGCAGTGCGGTGCGGTGCGGTGGAGCGCAGTGCAGTGCAGTGGAGTGCGGTGCGGTGGGCCTGGCTCAGAACCTTCCGCCTCCGCCCATCCGCCCCCGAGTTCTCCCGCCACCGAAGCTCCCGGGGCTGCCTCCGCCGAAACCGCCTCCGCCGAAACCGCCTCCTCCGAAGCCGCCGCCTCCCAAGCCGCCTCCTCCGAAGCCCCCTCCGCCCGTCCCGCGGCCCCTGCCTCCGAGCAGCTCGCCGAGGATGATGCCGCCGAGTACCGCGCCGCCCATGCCGCCGCCGCGCCCGCCGCCGCCTCCGTAGGGGTTGCCGAAGCCGCGTACGTCGCGTTCGGCGAGCTGCTGTGCCTGCCGGGCCTGGGCGTCGGCCTGCTGGGCCTCGGCGAGAGCCGCCGCGGCGTCGGTGTCCTGGGCGGCCTCCGCGCCCGCGAGGTGCCGCTGTGCCTCGGCGAGGCGGGTCCTCGCCTCGCTGCCGACCGCGCCCCGGTGCGTGTCGATGAAGTCCGCCGCCGTTCCCACGGCGCTGCGCGCGGTGAGCAGGGCCTGGCCGAGGAGGGTGGCGGCGCGCTGACGGGTGACCTCGCGTTCGCGGGCGCCCGCCAGGGACTCGTCGAGGACCGTGTCGGCCTCCTCGACCCGGCGCAGGGCGTCGATCGGGTCGTGCGGGCCCGCCGCCATCTTCTTGCGGACCTCGGCGACCACCGTCTGCGCGCGAGCGATACGGCCGTGCAGATCGGCCGTGGAGGCTCCCGCCGTGGTGCCTTCGAGGAGGCCGCGCGCCTCGGCGAGGTCGGTCTCCGTCTCGGTGAGCGCGTCGGGCAGCTTCTCCGCGGCCAGCGCGAGCTCGTCGCCGAGGCGGTCGACGGCGTCCACGAAGGTGCCCGCCTGGTCGACCGCCCCTTCGGCGGCGCGCAGATGGACGGCCGCCTTGCCGTTGTCGCCCGCGTCGATGGACTGCCGGGCTTCGTTGAGGTGCGTCGTGGCGAAGACGAGGCGGTCCTTGGCCTGCTCCACGTGGCCCACCACCGGCGCGGACGCGGACGGCGCGTACTGCTCCCGCATCGCGGCCAGGGTGCTCTCCGCGGCGGTGGTACGCACGGTGACCTGCCGGAACACCGTTTCGGCGTGCTCCAGGGCCCCGGCCGCGTCGCGTTCGAGTGCCCGCAACTGGTCGAAGCCCGCGGCCTCCGCGTCGAGGCGCCGGCCCGCCTCGGTGCAGCGCGAGACGATCTCGTCGAGCAGGATGCGCCTGGTCGCGTCGTCCTCCGGATAGGCGTCGTCCAGCTGCTGGCGCACCTTGAACGCCGCCGTCAGCTCGGCGCGTGCGTAGGTGAGCGCGTCCGTGAACGGCCGCACCGCCTCGTCACCGAACTGGGCGGTGGCGAAGCCCAGTTCCTCGGCGCTGGTGCGGATCGCGTCGTCGGTCTCCACCAGGAGCTGCTTGCTCTGCTTGTCGAGCTCCGGGAGCGGGGTCGGCTGTTCGGCCGCCGCGCCCTTGCCCCAGCCACCGCCTCCGGGCGTCGTACGCGTGTGGGTGCGCCGTTTGCGGCGGCTGTACGCGACCGCGGCGAGGGCGCCCGCGCCGCCGACCACCGCGATGGGCAGGACCAGATCGCCGGTGGCCACCTCGTCACCGCTGTCACCGCCGCCCGGATCGGCGTTCCCCGGGGTGATCGCCGGGGTGGGGACGGGCCTGCCGGAGAGGACCGCGCTGTAGCCGTTCGCGGCGCCGATGGCCGCGCCCGCCCAGTCGTTCTGCCGCAGTGCGGGCTTGATCGCGGTGGTCGCGACGTCCTGGAGCTGGGCCTCGGTGAGCCGGGAATCGACGTCTACGGAGTAGGCGTACTGGCGGTCGTGCGTCGCTACGGCCAGCAGCACGTCGTCCAGGCCGAGACCATTGCGCTCGGCGGTGGAGTCCGCCCAGTCCTGTGAGCCGCGGCCGGAGAAGTCACGTACGTAGACGACGAAGAGCTGCAGGCCGCGGTCGTCGTAGAGCGCGTCGAGCGCCCGTGCGGTGGCGTCCTTGCGGTCGCCGAGCGCGCCCACCTTGTCGGTGATCTGGCCGTCGCGGGAGAGCGTGACCGGGTCGTCGGCCGGGGCGGCGAAGGCTGCGGGGGCGGCCAGGAGCAGCAGGCACCACGTGAGCAGTGCGGCGGCTGCCGCTGTCGCCCGCACGGCCAGGTGCGGGGGCGGCGTCACATTTGGGAGCGTATGGCCGTCTTTGAGGGTGCGCGACCGGGGGCCACCGGCTGCTGTCTCCGGCGCCCCCGGCCGCGGCGCTCAGATGCTGAACCGCTCCTTGGCGAGCAGCGGCCGCACGCGCGTACGGAAGCCGCCCGACCGGAACGGCGCCTGCAGCAGTCCGGGCCTGAGCTCCTGCGCCAGCGCGGCCGCGATCATGCCCTGGTCGAGCGCGAGCACGAAGTCGCTGACCCGTCCGGTCCGCACGTTCACGGAATCCCGGAATCCGTAGTCCTCGTCGTACGCCCCGAAGTCGCGGGCGAGTGCCTTCAGGTTGCCGATGGCCTCCCCGCGCGCGTGGGGGAGTGCGAGGAAGGAGGCGTGCGGGGTGACGACGCCGAGGGAGTTGTAGCCCTCGGTCTGCATGCCGATCGCGTCGACGCCGTACTCCCGGTACCCGCCCTCGGGGATGTTCGCCGGTGAGAACCCCCAGTAGCCGTACTTCTCCTCGTCGAGGCCGTGCTCGATCTGGCTGCGGACGTAGCGTGCATGCGTGGTCCCCCAGGAGCGCGGCGACCACTCGCTCTCCGGCACGAAGAGCGGCACCATCAGCGCCTCGAACATCGAGCCTCCCCAGGTGGGGACGAGCTTGCGTCCGCGGTACGTGTAGTGACCCTGCCACACCCGGACGCCGTTCAGGGTGACGTACGAACCGCCGGGGGCCTGCTCCTGCTCCTGGCCGGGGAGCATGGTGCGCAGCAGGTGCCAGTAGTGGTCGCCCGGAAGGGAGCCGTCCGCCATGCCGAGGTAACTGGCCATGCGGGGCTCGGTGTTGAGGGCGCCGTAGTGGTGCGGGGTCGGCTCATCGGTGTCGGTCCAGAAGCCGCCGCGCAGCTGGCCGGGGTGGCCGACGGGGTCCGCCGCGTCGTAGGGCGTGTAGAAGTACGACCAGTCGGCGGTGGCCAGGAGCTCCGCGATGCGGGGGCGCAGGGCGGGATCCGCGTCGGCGGCGATGCGAAGGCCGGTGACCAGCCAGGCGTTGTCGACGGACGACAGGAACGGGCGGACCGGGTCGCCGGTGCCGGGCCAGCTCGTCAGCACCGAACCGTCGTGCGCGTCGTACCAGTTGAGCCAGAACCCGTGATGGCGCTCCAGCTTCTCGACGGCGGAGACGGTGCGGGACAGACGGGTGTGCAGGGCGCTGTCGCCGAGGAGACCGAGACCGTGCGCGGCGACCGTGGACCACAGGCCGCAGCCGATGTTGGTGGGCGAGGTCTGGCGCGAGGGGACGGGCGTTCCGGAGCCGCTGACGTCGATCTTGTCGGCGGTGAGGCCGATGTCGGTCGTCATCGCCTCGATCGAGTGATGCGTCGAGCGGAACCACTTCCGCAGCAGCGGTGTATCAGAAGTATGAGAACGCGATGCGGCGGATGCCGACGGGGAAGCGAAGGCCGGTGCGGATGCGGCGCCCAGCGACAGGGCGGCGGCTCCGGTCCCGGCTGCGCCGAGGAACGTACGACGGTCCATGAAGGTCCAACTCCCAGTGACAGGTGTGGAAGGGGAGATCCGTGGCGTGCGGGCGTTGCGGGTCTTGCGGGTGTTGCGGGCCGTTCGGGCCTTGCGGGTCGTGCAGGGCGTGCTGTTCACGCGTGCGTGCGGTACGCGGATGTACGGGGGCAGGCCGCGGTCAGGTGCGGCCGGCCCCCGGATCTGGTGGGGCGCGGTGAACTATCCCTCGATGCGCGGCAGTTCACGCGTGCGCCCGAGCCCGCCCAGCCAGACGGCGGAGGGCTTGGCGGTGCGGGCGAAGGTCTCGCGGTCCCAGGCGATCAGGCCGAAGGTGGGCTTGTAGGAGCCCCACTCGTAGTTGTCCAGGGCGCTCCAGGCCAGGTAGCCCTCGATGTTGAGGCCGTCCTCCAGGCAGGCGGCGACCGCGTTCAGCGCACCCTTGTAGTAGTCGACGCGGCGCGCGTCGTCGGCGGTGGCTATGCCGTTCTCGGTGACGATCATCGGTACGTCCCCGTTGCCGAGCACCTCGGCGGTGTGGCGCAGGGCGTGGCCCACGGCGGCCGGGTAGTACTCCCACTGGGTGAGCGTGCGCTCGACGTCGTCGGGCCACGGGATCGGGCCATCGGTGCCGATCTCCGTGCGGGTGTAGGACTGGACGCCGATCCAGTCGTCGCCGCGCGCGGCCTCGATGAAGATGTCCTCGCGGGGGTGGCGGTAGGCGGCGGCGACGTCCTCGGCGCCGGGCAGGGCCTGGTAGACCTGGTTGGCGATGGTCCAGCCGGCCTGGATCTGCGGGTTGATCGCCTTGATTTCCTTGACGGCGGCCCGGTGCGCGGCGATCACCGCGTGAGTGGTCTCCTCGTCGGGCGTCGGCAGCCCGGCGGGCGGGAAGCCGATGTCGCCCGCCTTGGCCTGACCCGCCATCACGGCGATCATGTTGGGCTCATTGATGGTGCACACATGGCGCACGTCCTCGCCGATGACGGGCGCGCAGGCGGCGACGTACCGCGCGAAGAGCTCGACGGCACCCTCGGCGGTCCAGCCGCCCCGCGCCTCGAACCACTGCGGCACGGTGAAGTGGTGCAGCGTGACCATCGGGCGCAGCCCGCGCACGATCGCGCCTTCCACCATCCGCCGGTAGTGAGCGAGCTCGGCCCGCGAGAACTGGCCCTCGGCGGGCTCGATGCGCGCCCACTCGATGCTGAACCGGTAGTCGGTGAAGCCGAGTTCGGACAGGACGTCCATGTCGTCACGCCAGCGGTGATAGCTGTCGCAGGCGTCCAGGCTCGGCTCCTGGATGTGCGTGCCGCTGCTGTGTTCCTTCACCCACCAGTCGCTGTTGGTGTTGTTGCCCTCGATCTGATGGGCGGCGGTGGAGGCCCCCCAGAGAAAGCCTTCGGGGAACGGGATCGGGGTGTGCGTCATCGTCAGATGTCTTTCTGGTGGAGAGAGGGCGCGGACCGTCGTGGCGCGGGCGGGCTACTTCATGCCCGCGGTGGCGATGCCCTGGGTGAAATGCCGCTGCAGCACGGCGAAGACGATCAGGACCGGCAGCACGATCAGGAACGAACCGGCCATCAGCATGCCGTTGGAGCCACCCGACTTGTTGGGGTCGGTGGCGAACGTGGCCAGGGCTACCGGGAGGGTGTATTTGTCGGGGTCGTTGGTCGCGATCAGCGGCCAGACGAAGTTGTTCCAGGAACCGAGGAAGGTGAAGATCGAAAGCGTCGCGAGAGCGGGCTTGACCAGCGGCATCACAATGCGCCAGAAGATGTACCACTCACCCGCGCCGTCCATCCGGGCCGCCTCGAGCAGCTCGTCCGGGATCGACTGCATGAACTGCCGCATCAGGAAGACCCCGAAGGCGCCGGCGGCGAACGGCAGCACCAGCGCGGCATACGAGTCGATCAGCTGAAGCCTGCTCATCAGCACGAAGAGCGGCAGCAGCATCAGATTGCCGGGCACCATCAGAGCGCCGAGCACCAGGCCGAAGATCTTGTTCTTGCCCGCGAAGTTCAGCTTGGCCAGGGCGTAGCCCAGCATCGAGCAGAAGACGAGATTCGAGACGGTGACGAGCACCGCCACGATCACCGAATTCATGAAGTAGAGCGGCAGGTCGAGCTTGTCGAGCAGCGCGCTGAAGTTGTCCAGGGTCCACTCGGTGGGAATCCACACGGGCGGACTGGCCGTGAGCTCGCTCGACGTCTTGAAGGCCGAGAGCGCCATCCACAGGAAGGGCGCGGACATCACGAGCAGCCCGACGGCGAGCAGCACATACACGAGCCGCTTCTTCACCCCGGCCGACTGCCTGGCCTTCGGCTCCCGCTTCATCTGCTTCGTCTGCTTCTTCTGCGGTGTCTTCTCCGCCAGGCCCGAGGCGCTCATTTCGTGTTGTCCTTCAGCAGTCGGAGCTGGAGCACGGTAATGCCCATGATCACCACGAAGAGGACATACGCCATGGCGCTCGCATAGCCCATGTGGAAGAAGTTGAAGCCCTCGCGGTACATGTCGAGGGAGACGGTGAGAGTGGAGTCCGACGGCCCGCCCTGGGTCATCACGAAGGGCTCCTCGAAGACGTTGAGATAGCCGATCGTGGTGATCACCGTGGCGTAGAGCAGCGTGGGCCGCAGCAGTGGAACGGTGATGGCGCGGAATTCCTGCCACATTCCCGCCCCGTCGAGCTTCGCTGCCTCCCGCACCTCGGTGGGGATGGCCTGCAGACCGGCGATGAAGAGCACCATGACGGTTCCGAGATTCCGCCACACGGCCATCGCGATGAGCGACGGCATGGCGAGCTTCTCGTCGCCCAGGAAGTCCGGTGCGGTGAGCCCCACTTCCGAGAACAGACCGGCGATCAGGCCGTCACTCGGATCCAGGACGAAGCGCCAGACGACGGCGACCGCGACGATGGAGGTGACCACGGGAGCGTAGAAACCGACCCGGAAGAAGGTCCGTGCCCGGTCGATGCCGTTGTTCAGCAGGACGGCGACGACGAGACCCAGAAGGATGGTGAGAGGAACACCGATCACCACGAAGTAGGCGGTGTTGAACAGTGCCTTGAGGAACTTCTCGTCGCTGAACAGCTTGGTGTAGTTCTCGAACCCGATGAAGTTCGCTTCCAGCGGGTGCGTGACATTGCGCAGTCCGAAGTCGGTGAAGCTCATCAGGAGCGTGGCGACGATCGGGAACGCCATGAAGACGGTGAACAGTACGAGGAAGGGGGTCGAGAACAGCCAGCCGGCGAAGTTCTGCACGCCCATGGAGCCCCGCTTGGGACTCCCCTTGGAGCCCTGTCCGCGCCCCCGGCCCGAATCCGCCGAACCGGTGGCGGCCCGCACCCCGGCCGCCCGTGCGACCTTCTCAGTCTTGGTGCTCGTGGTGCTCATGGCTCCTACTTCACAAGGCTCTCGATCTCGGACTTGGCCTTCTTGGCGGCGTCCTCGGGGGAGGCCTTGCCCTGGGTCACCGACTCGACGGCCGCGTCGACCTTGGAGGTCACCTCGGTCCAGTTGGCGAGTGTCGGCGAGGACTTGGCGGTCTCCATCTGCTTCTTGAACACCTGCAGGCTGGGACTGTCGGCGAGCTCGCCGGTCTTCCAGGCCTCGGTGTTGGCGGGCAGATCACTGGTCCGCTCGAACCAGTCGGTCTGGCCCTTGGCGTCCGTCAGGTACTTGATGAACTCCTTGGCCGCGGCCTTGTGGGAGCTGTCCTTGGAGACCACCAGGCTGGAGCCGCCCGCCATGGAGGCGGAGGTCTTGTCCGCGGGGACGGGGGCGACGGCCCACTTGCCCTTGAGGTCCGGGTACTGGTCCTTGATCAGGGTGCTGATCCAGGGGCCGGAGAAGAACATCGGCACGTCACCGGTGTTGAAGTCCTTCAGCGGGTCGTAGCCGGGCTGCGAGCTCTTCATGCTCAGGCCCTGCTTGACGTAGTCGCCGTACTCCTTGAAGGCCTTGACCGCGGCCGGGCTGTCGATGACGGGAGTGCCGTCCTTGTCGACGATCTCGCCGCCGGCGGAGTACAGGAACGGGTAGAAGGACTGCACGGTGTCGAGGCCGCGGGGCTGCATGTAGATGCCCCACTTGCTGTCGGCCTTGTCCTGCAGGGCCGACGCCATGGTCCGCAGGCCCTTCCAGTCGGCGGGCGCCTTGGTGATGCCGGCCTTCTTGGCGAGGTCGGTGCGGTAGTAGAGGACGCGGGTGTCGACGTACCACGGCACGCCGTAGGCCTCGCCCTCGACTTCGCCCTGCTGCCAGCCCGCCGGGAAGAAGTCCTTCTCGTCGAAGGTCTTGGTGTCCACCGGTTCAAGGACGCCGAGCTCGGCGAACTCGCCCATGTAACTGCCGCCCATCTGCGCGACGTCGGGCATCTTCCCGGCGGCGGCAGCGGCGACGAGCTTCTGGTGGGCGACGTCCCAGCCGACCGGGGTGACCTTGACGGTGATGTTCGGGTTCGCCTTCTTGTACTCCTTGGCGACATCCACGAGCTTCTCGCCCTCGGCACCCATGGCCCAGACGGTGAGGGTCTGCTTCTTGTCGGCGGCGACTTCGCCTCCGGCGGAGCTTCCGCACGCGGTGACGGCGAAGGCCGTCGCCAGCGCGGTGGCTACCGATGCGGTTCTGGCGGCGCGGTGCATGGACGGCTCCTCCTTGAGCTTCCCTGACAGTCCGGCATCCCTGGAAGGGGCAGATGCAGGATGTATGCGCTGTCTGTAAGCGCATACATCACTCTGTGGCAGCGTCCTTGGATGTCGCAAGGGGGGTCCTGGTCACACTCCCGTAACGGGTCCGCCATCTGGAGTCGTCCGCCGGGGCGCCCAAATGGAGCGTACTGCTCCGCTTCTGGCTCCGGCGGGGGAGCGGTGGGCTGCGAGTACCGCTTGGCGGGGGGCGGTGGGCCGGGAGTACCGCTCGGCGGGAAAGCGGTGGGCCGGGAGTGTGTCTTGGCGGCGGGGGAGGGGAGGCGGGCCGGGAGTGCCTCTTCGCGGGGTGGCTACCCCGGAGCGGCGGCAGCCGCCCCGGAGCAGCGGCATCCGCCCCGCGGCCCCGCGGTTAAGGTCCCCGCATGCCACCCTTCTCCCACGGCTTCTCCCACGGCTTCCCCTTCGACCCCGCCTATGGGTGCACCCTCGGTGACCTCCTTGCCGTCCCCGCACCTCCTGCCCCCGCCGACTTCGACGCGTTCTGGCAGGACCGTTACGCGGCCGCACGGCAGGTAGTCACGGACCCCGTGGTCGGCCCCCTGGAGGAAGAGCGCGACGGGGTGCGGATCCACGGTGTGACGTACACGTCAGTAGGCGGCGCACGCCTCGGCGGCTGGCTGGCCCTGCCCGCCGATCCACACACCACCGACAGTCCCGCTGCCCCCGCCCCCGCCCCCGCGGAACACGGCTTCGTCATCGCGCACGGCTACGGCGGTCGTCACGAGCCGGGCCCCGACATCCCGCTCCCCCTGCCCCGCTCGGCAGCGATCCTCCCCTGCGTGCGAGGCATGGGCGCCCGCAGCGCGAGCCCCGCCTGCGATACCGGCCCCGCGAGCCCCACCAGCGATACCAGCCCCGCCAGCCATACCGGCCCCGCAACCCCCACCATCCCCGCGGACGCCGACACCCACGTCCTGCACGGCATCGGATCCCGCGACACCTACGTCATCGGCGAGTGTGCAGCCGACCTGTGGTGCGCCGCATCCGCCCTCCTCGAACTGGTCCCGGAGCTGGCCGCGCCACAGCCCCGCCTCGGCTACCTCGGCGAAAGCTTCGGTGGCGGCCTCGGCGCCCTCGCCCTCCCCTGGGACGACCGCTTCGCCGCGGCCCAGCTGACCGTCCCCACCTTCGGAAACCACCCGCTGCGCCTCACGCTCCCCTGTGCGGGCAGCGGCGAGTCGGTCCGTACCCACCACCGGGTCCACCCCGAAGTAGCCGACGTCCTGCGCTACTTCGATGCCGCGACGGCAGCGACCCGCCTCCGTATCCCGACCCTGGTCGCACCCGCGCTCTTCGACCCCTCGGTGCCGCCTCCCGGTCAGTTCGCCGTGCACAACGCGCTGCCGCCCGCCGCCCGCGAACTCCACGTACTGCAGGCAGGACACTTCGAGTACGAGGGCAAGGCGGCCGAGGCCCGACGCCTGGCCGACGCCACATCCCGCTTCTTCGCGGCTCAGTTGGAGACAGAGGGGTAGCGGCAGAGGGATAGCGGCAGAGAGCTAGCGCTCTCCGCAGCCGCAGCTGGCCCGCCGAGCCACCGTCACCGGCAGCATCAACGACACCGGCTCACCAGCACGCTCCCCGCCCAGCCTCCGCACCAGCAACTCGACCGCCTCCTCGCCGAGTTGACGCATCGGCTGCCGCACGGTGGTCAGCGCGGGCCGCACCAGGCGGCTCAGCGGAATGCCGTCGAACCCGGTGACCACCACGTCCTCCGGCACCCGCACCCCGCGCCGCTCAAGGGCATGCAGCGCGCCCACGGCCATCTGGTCATTGGCGAAGATCATGGCCTCCGGCACCGTGCCGCCGCCCGGGGTTCCGCCCTCCCCTTCTGACCGGTCCAGCAGTGCGTCCGTGGCGCGCTCGCCCTCGGCCTGCGTCATCATCTCCGTGCGCAGGTCGGGCTCTTCGCGTACGGGGAGGCCCGCCGCCCGGCACGCTTCCTGATAGCCGCGGAACCGCGCTTCTGCGTCCGGCGACGACTTCGCGCCGCCGATGAAGACGAGCCGCCGCAGCCCGTGGTCCTCGATGAGGTGCCGGGTCAGTTCGCGCTGGCCGTCGGCGTTGGCGACCTCGATGTGGTCGAGGTGGTCGAGCTCGTCGTTCTCACGGGGGCCCGCGAGCATCACGATAGGCAGGCGTCGCGAGATGATGTCGAGATCCTCGGTCGGCACGGTCCTCGCGAGGACGGCGAACCCGTCGACCCGCCCGGCGACCTTCGCCACCTGGCTCTCCGGACCGCCCTTGAGGGAGGCGGCGATCAGGAGCGCGTACCCGTGCCGCCGTGCGGCCCGTTCCATGCCCCGGATGATCTGGTCGGAGTAGAGCATGAAGGCGTGGTCGTCGTCGGCGTCGGCCGCTGCTGCCTCGATCTCCGTGTCCGGGTCCGAGTAGTCGGGGAAGCAGAGCCCGAGCACGCCCGTCGATCGGCTTGCGAGCCCGCGCGCGTTTCCACTCGGTACGTACCCGAGCTCGCGCGCCGCGGCGAGGACCCGCTCCCGGGTCGTCTCACGGACGGAGTCCGGGTTGCGATAGACCCGGGACACCGTCGCGATGGAGACGCCCGACCGCTCGGCGACGTCGTACACCGTGGGGGTTGTGCTCACCCGACCGCCTGCTCGTTTCTCGTTCTGGAACCGGCCTGAACCGGATTGAAAGCGCATTCACAGTAGGCGCGTACGGTGACCCTGGGCAAGGCCGGGTCTGCTTCCGGCGTCGGCCGTGACGGGGAGGAGCGCAGGTGGACGGGGTCTGGGCGGGAGTAAGGGAGCGCGTGCTCGCCCTCCGAGAAGCACCGCGGTGGCGGTCGGTGTTCGGCGCGGATTTCGGTACGTACGGTCACGGCTTCGAGCTGAGCCCGGTACTGACCGAGGGGCAGGTGCTGGCGGCGGAGCGGCGGCTCGGCTTCGGTTTCCCGGAGGAGTACCGGAGCTTCCTCCTCGAGGTCGGCGCGGGCGGGGCAGGCCCGGACTACGGCCTGTTCCCGATCAAGTCGGTCGAGCCGATGGCATCTGTCGAGCCGATGGCGTCTGCTGAGTCGATGGCATCTGCCGAGCGGGCCGCGTCCGCCGAGCCACCGTTCCGTCCTGAACGTACTCAGGAACTGGACGCGCACGAGTCCGCGGAACCGCTACGCGCCGCCTACGCCGACACCGCGGAGGCCGAGGCGCGGTTCCTGCGCGACTACCGCGCCTGGGACGCACGGCACGACGCACTTCTCGACGCCCTCACCGAGGGAACCCTCTGCGTGGGCGAGCAAGGCTGCGCGTACTACACGCTGCTCGTCGTCACGGGCCCCGAGCGCGGCACCATGTGGGAGGACGTCCGGGCGGTGGGCGAGGGAGTGCTCCCGATCCGGCGTGCAGGCGAGCAGCCCGGAGGACGGGAAGGTGGTTCTCGCGTCACGTTCGCCCAGTGGTACCTGAACTGGCTGACTCACGCGGAACGCAAGGCAGCGGCCCCACCCCCGACCAGCAGCGACCCCACCCCTCCCTGGACCAGCCGACCAGCCAACTGACTGACCACCCCCGCCCTCAGCTGGCTCAACCGGCCCAGCCCGTCAACCAGCCCAGCCCCTCAACTACCCCAACTCGACAACCAGTTGCGCCGCCGCCTCCAGCCACCGCAGCTCCTCCGCCCCCAGCGTCGGATTCGCGGCCCGGCGTGCGCGGGCCTCCGCCAGGTGGTCGGCGGCGGTGGCCCCGACATCGACCGCCGCGTCCGTCAGGAGCGTGGCCAGAGCGGCGCGTGACCCCGCCGCCTCTGGTCTGCCGCTCACCGCGACCTCCGCGAGGATCAGCGCCGACATCGCCCAGTCGAGGCCGGGCGGGCCCTCCTCCGTGGTGGCCCAGTCGATCACCACGGGGCCCTCAGCCGTCAGGATCACGTTCTCCGGGTGGAGGTCCAGGTGCAGGACGCGGTCCGTGGGCGAGGTGGACGAGCGGGCCGGAAGAGCGTGCAGCGTGTGCAGTAGCCGGGCGAGGATCACTGCCGCGTCCTCCGGGGTGACAGCGCCCCGCATCGCGGCCTCCGCCATGGTCGGCCCGGTCAGCCGCCCCATGACCAGGTCCGTACGCGGAGCCCCGGGCTCGGCCGGGCGGATCTGCGGTACGGGATAGCCCTGCTCCGACAGATACGTCATGACGTCGGCCTCGTCCGTCGCGTCGGTCCCGTCCCGGTACCGACGCAGAACCCAGGTGTCGTCCAGCGCGAAGACATCCGCGGTGCGTCCTGAGCCGAGCAGCTGATCAGTCATCCCCATGCCGGGAGCGTAAGCCGCCGCCCTCGCGCGCGCAGGGGCTACGCGCAGGGGCCATCGGTACGCGTGGGGCTCATCGGCCGCGGGGGATCCGGCATCCGATGCGGCGAGAGAGCCTCATCCCGCGAACTCCACCTCCGGATACTTCCCCGAAGGGCCGTCCAGCAGGTGGTCGTTCTGACCCCGCAGCCAGCGGTCGAAGAACGACTTCGCGTAGGCCCGCTCCGCCGCCACCGCGCGGTCCGGGTCGACCGTGCCTATGTGCTCCTCGATGACCTTCCGGTCCACCCCGGCCTGCGGGAGCAGCGCGGCCAGGTCCGTGTACGTCTGGTGCACCGAGCCGCGCAGGGTCAGATTCCGCTTCCAGCCGGTCGTGTGGGACCAGAACTCTCGCCACGACGGCTCTGTGGTGCGGTCGTTGCCCTGCCTGCCCATCAGGAGGAACGGGCGTGTCAGGCCATGCTGGGCCACGGGCGTCAGGTTCGTGCCCTTCGGCTCGGGGTTGTTCTCCAGGGTGCCGTCCATGTTCAGGCCTGCCTTGACCCGGCTGTCCTCGTACATCGTCTCGGCGGCCGCGATCCCGCCCGCCGACTGGCCGAACATGCCCACCCGCTTCTGGTCCACGACCTTGGACAGTCCGTTCGGCAGCGAGCCGAGGCGGTCAAGGACGAACTTCGAGTCGGCCACCCGGACGTCCAGGACCTTCTTGAGCAGCTCCGGCACCCTGTCGTTCTGCTGTGCCTCCTCGAAGGCCTTGAGGAGTGGGGCGTCGTCCTTCACCGAGCCGTCGGGGAACTGCACCCCTGGCGCCTCATAGGTGTGGTCGATCGTCACCACCACATAGCCGTGGCTCGCCAGCTCCTCCACCGCCGAAGTACCCCACGTGCGCGGGTCGTTGGCGCCCGACGCGTACAGCAGGACCGGCCGTCGGCCGCCGCTCGTGTCGGCCGGGGCTCCCTCCCGCGCGTGCGTCCGTATGGCGGCGAAGTCGATCGCGTCCTTGGGGATGCCGTGGGGTGCCATCGCGTTCCAGCGCGCTGCCGCGCCCGGCGCCATGTACGGAGCGAGGCGGTGTCCCGTGCCGCCCGGCCTTCCCGCCGCCGGATACCAGACGCTGATCATCAGCTCTCGGTACGGCACGGACCTCACCCACGGGTCGAGCCGTGACGTGTCGACGATGCGCGTCGACACCGTGCCGATCCGGTGCGGTCCCGTGGGCCCGGGGAGCTTCGCCTCGATGCCCATGGGCCGCGCCTGCGCGGGAGCCGGGGCAGTCAGAAGCGTCGCCGCCAGACCGGCCGCGGCAAGTCCCAGCACCGAGCGCCGAGTTAAAGCCGAGCGGGGCGCCGGGCGAGCCACAGCCGTGGAAGAGAAAGAAGCCAGGGAAGAGGAAGAAGCCGAGGTAGAGGAAGAGTTCATGCCTCAATGCTGATCTCGTCCCGAGCCCGTGACCATGGGGGAAATCTTGAGTCTTCGGCGTGGGGGATTACCCCCACGCCGAAGACTCAAGATCCTCCCACGCAAGCCTCAGCCGATCCCCAGGGCTATCGTTCCCCCCGCCGCCGAATCTTGTTCCCGAGCCAGACCAGCGGATCGTACTTCCGGTCAACCGCCCGTTCCTTCAGGGGAATCAGCGCGTTGTCCGTGATCTTGATGCCCTCCGGGCACACCTCCGTGCAGCACTTCGTGATGTTGCAGTAGCCGAGTCCGTGCTCGTCCTGGGCGGTCTGCTTGCGGTCGAGGCCGCTCTCCGCCGCCGCGTCCAGCGGGTGCATGTCCAGTTCCGCCACCCGCATCAGGAAGCGCGGACCCGCGAACGCCGTCTTGTTCTCCTCGTGGTCGCGCACGACATGGCACGTGTCCTGGCACAGGAAGCACTCGATGCACTTGCGGAACTCCTGGGAGCGGTCGACGTCCGCCTGCTGCATGCGGTACTCGCCGGGGCCGAGGTCCGCCGGTGGCACGAAGGCCGGTACTTCCCGCGCCTTCGTGTAGTTGAAGCCGACGTCCGTCACCAGGTCCCGCACCACGGGAAAGGCCCGCAGCGGTGTCACCGTGATGACGTCATCGCGGCTGAACACCGACATCCGCGTCATGCACATCAGCCGTGGCCGGCCGTTGATCTCCGCCGAGCACGAACCGCACTTGCCCGCCTTGCAGTTCCAGCGCACCGCGAGGTCGGGAGTCTGGGTCGCCTGCAGGCGGTGGATGATGTCGAGGACGACCTCGCCTTCGTTGACCTCGACCGTGAAGTCCTCCAGGTCGCCGCCCTTGACGTCCCCGCGCCAGACCCGGAACCGCGCGTCGTACGACGTACTCGAAGAACTCGGTGTAGCGGTACTCACTCGTAAAGCTCCTCTTCGGCCAGGTACTTGACCAGCTCTTCCTTCTCGAAGAGAGCAAGCAGGTCAGGACGGATGGGCTCGGTGGTGACCCGCACCAGGTCGATCTGGCCGCGCACGGGGTCCGTGGCCGCAAGACCACCCGAAGGGTCCGTGAGCTGGCAGAGCAGATTCGCGCGGCGCCATTCGCGGTTCATGCCCGGATGGTCCTCGCGGGTGTGCCCGCCCCGGCTCTCCGTGCGCTCCAGGGCGGCCCGCGCCACGCACTCGCTGACAAGAAGCATGTTGCGCAGGTCGAGCGCGAGGTGCCAGCCGGGGTTGAACTGGCGGTGGCCCTCGACCCCGGCCCGCCGTGCCCGTACCCGCAGTTCCGCCAGCTTCTCCAGGGCCTGTTCCATCTCGCCCTCGCGGCGGATGATGCCGACCAGGTCGTTCATCGTCTGCTGCAGTTCCTGGTGGAGGGTGTACGGGTTCTCCGGCGTCGCCCCGTCCTCGGGGCCCTCCGCGCTGAACGGCCGCAGCGCCTCGGCCGCGGCCGTGTCCACCTGGACCTCGTCGACCAGGGGCCGCGCGTCGGCCCCGGGGAACCCTGCCGCGTACCGCGCCGCGTGCAGTCCCGCGCGCCGTCCGAAGACCAGCAGGTCGGAGAGGGAGTTGCCGCCGAGCCGGTTGGAGCCGTGCATGCCGCCGGCGACCTCGCCCGCCGCGTACAGACCCGGCACGCGCTGTGCCGCCGCCGTGTCCGACTCGACCGCGATGCCACCCATCACGTAGTGGCAGGTCGGTCCGACCTCCATCGCCTCGGCCGTGATGTCGACGTCCGCGAGCTCCTTGAACTGGTGGTACATGGAGGGGAGTCGGCGCCGGATGACCTCGGCGGGCATGCGCGTCGACACGTCGAGGAAGACCCCGCCGTGCGGCGATCCGCGGCCCGCCTTCACCTCGGAGTTGATGGCGCGCGCCACTTCGTCGCGCGGCAGCAGCTCAGGGGGACGGCGGTTGTGGTCCGGATCCTCGTACCAGCGGTCGCCCTCGTCCTCCGACTGCGCGTACTTCTCCTTGAAGACGTCCGGTACGTAGTCGAACATGAAACGCTTGCCTTCGGAGTTGCGCAGTACTCCGCCGTCGCCGCGCACCGACTCGGTGACCAGGATGCCCTTCACCGAGGGCGGCCAGACCATCCCCGTCGGGTGGAACTGCACGAACTCCATGTTGAGGAGCGGCGCACCGGCGAGCAGCGCGAGCGCGTGCCCGTCACCGGTGTACTCCCACGAATTCGACGTCACCTTGAAGGACTTGCCGATGCCACCGGTCGCCAGGACCACACTGGGGGCTTCGAGCACGAAGAAGCGGCCGGACTCGCGGTCGTAGCAGAACGTTCCGCTGACCCGCTCGCCCTCCTTCAGCACGCGGGTGACCGTGCACTCCTGGAAGACCTTCAGGCGTGCTTCGTAGTCTCCGAATTCGCGTTCGTCCTCCTGCTGGAGGGAGACGATCTTCTGCTGGAGCGTACGGATCAGTTCGAGGCCGGTCCGGTCGCCCACGTGCGCCAGGCGTGGATACTCGTGCCCCCCGAAGTTGCGCTGGGAGATGCGGCCGTCCGCGGTGCGGTCGAACAACGCGCCCCAGGTCTCCAACTCCCAGACCCGGTCGGGTGCTTCGCGTGCGTGCAGCTCGGCCATCCGCCACTGGTTGAGGAACTTGCCGCCGCGCAGGGTGTCGCGGAAGTGGACCTGCCAGTTGTCGCCGGAGTTCACGTTGCCCATGGAGGCGGCGATGCCGCCCTCGGCCATCACCGTATGGGCCTTGCCGAACAGGGACTTGCAGATCACGGCCGTACGCGCGCCCTGCTCCCGTGCCTCGATCGCGGCCCGCAGGCCCGCTCCTCCGGCTCCCACCACGACAACGTCCCACTGCTGCCGCTCCACTTGAGACATCAGAACAACCTCGGATCATCGAAGGCGCCGGACGCGATCAGATACACGTAGAAGTCGGCGAGCGCCACACTCACCAGGGAGGCCCAGGCGAGCAGCATGTGCCGTGCGTTCAGTTTTCCGACCCACTGCCACATGCGGTACCGCACGGGATGCTTGGAGAAGTGCTTGAGCTTGCCGCCGACGATGTGCCGGCAGGAGTGACAGGAGAGCGTGTACGCCCAGATCAGCGTGATGTTGACCAGCATGACGAGGGTGCCGAGGCCCATGTGGCCCCACTCGTAGTGCTCGTCGCGGAACGAGAGCACGGTGTCGTACGTGAGGATGCCCGCCACCGGAACCGCCGCGTAGAAGAAGTAGCGGTGGATGTTCTGCAGGATGAGCGGGAAGCGGGTCTCTCCGGAGTACTTCTTGTGCGGCTCGGCGACCGCGCAGGCGGGTGGCGAGGCCCAGAAGCCGCGGTAGTAGGCCTTGCGGTAGTAGTAGCAGGTCAGGCGGAAGCCGAGCGGGAAGATCAGGATGAGCAGGGCGGGGGACAGGCCCCACCAGCTGCCGAAGATCTCCCAGTTGGGCCCTGACCGCATCGGCTCGCAGTTCTCGGCGAGGCACGGCGAGTAGAACGGTGAGACGTAGGGCGCCGCGTAGTAGTCCGCGTTCGCGAAGGCCCGCCACGTCGAGTAGACGATGAAGGCGAAGAGGCCCGCGGCGGTCGCGGCGGGCGCGAGCCACCAGCGGTCGGTCCGCAGATGGGCAGCGCTGATCGCGGCGCGCGTCGCCGCTCGTACGCCGCCGGGATCCTGACCGCTGTTCAGATGGGGTTCCGTGCCAGTGGCCAACGAGGCTCCACTCCTTTGTCCTCAGGTGGGCGTGTCCCTCGGGTGGGCGGCGAGGCTCAGTCGCTCGGGGCGCGCGGGTCGGCTCAGGGGGCGCGCCGGTCGCTGGCGCCGAGGCCCTCGTCGTCCGAGTCCGTCCACAGCGAGCTGTCGTACGGCGTATCGGGGATGGTGACCAGGTCGGGGCGCTTCTGTGGTGCGCCGCCTGGGCCCGGGGTCGTGGCGCGAAGGAGCGCGACGCTCTCGCGCAGGTGGTCGGTGTCCGTGCGGACGCGGCGGACGTCGATCCCGGCAGGACCGCCCTGGGAACCCTCGCCGACCTGCTGCTCCAGCTTGCCGACGGTGCGGACCAGATCGTCGACGCAGCGCTGAACAGCCGTCAGATCATCCTGCAGAGCCATGACTTGCCCTCACTTCAGGGGTGCGGCGGCAACGTTCATGCGCCTGCGAGTGTCGCGCGTCACATCCCGGCTTGTGAAGGGATCTGCCGGGATTCCCGGCTCGCAGGCGCTGAAATGCGCCGGGGTGCATGCCGCCGTCCCGACCGTGCGTCGGGGCGCGCGCCGACGCCGTCGTCACGCTCGGTCACGCCTGGTTGGGCCGCACGAGTGGGATCTGGCGCCCCCACGCCGTGTCGCTCCCGTGTGCCGTCCCCGGTCCCCTTCAGTGGGTCGATAGATGTGATCAGCTCCATATACCGCCAAACGTGATCAAACCCGGCCCCGGTCCTGGTAGCGGGCGGCCGGGCGAGCCCCGGAGGTACCCGCCATGTCCCCAGACCGCGCCAGACTGAGATCTGCCGTGTTCCTCGCCACGGGCGTGCTAGCTCTGCCCGCCCTCGCCGCCTGCAGCTCTCAGGACGAGGCAGGCTCCCCGACCGCAGGGCAGGACGTCGCGCCAGCGGCCCGGGATCTCGTCGCCGACGGCGGGACCATGAACTGGGCCGTCGACGCGATGCCGGAGACCCTCAACTCCTTCCAGTCGGACGCCGATTCGGGCACGACCCGGATCGCCGGCGCGGTGCTGCCGTCGATGTTCCGCCTCGACGCGCAGGGCAGGGCGCAGCAGAACACCGACTTCCTGGAGTCCGCGAAGGTCGTCGAGAGCGAGCCCAAGCAGGTCGTGCTCTACAAGCTCAACCAGCAGGCGGTGTGGAGCGACGGCCGGGAGATCGGGGCCGATGACTTCGCGGCGCAGCAGCGTGCCCTGTCCGGGAAGGACAGCGCGTACTGGACGGCGCGCAACGCGGGCTACGACCGCATCGAGAAGGTCGAGCGCGGCGCGAACAACCTGGAGGTGCGTGTCACCTTCAACAAGCCGTACGCGGACTGGCGTTCGCTCTTCTCGCCGCTGTACCCGAAGGAGGTCATGGGTACTCCTGACACCTTCAACGACGGTGCGCGGCACAAGCTCAAGGTGAGCGCGGGTCCCTTCGCGGTGCAGGACTTCGACAGCAAGGCCGACGAGGTCACGCTGACCCGCAACCCGCGCTGGTGGGGCAGGCCCGCCAAGCTCTCCAAGGTCGTCCTGCGCGAGGTCCCGCGCGAGGAGCGCGCCGCTGCCCTCGCGCAGGGCAAGGTCGACCTCGCCGAGGTCGACGCCCCGGAGGCGCGACGCATCACGAATGCCGCCCGTGACCAGGGCGCCCAGGGTCCGCTGAGCCACGGCCCCGAGGCGCAGCTGACCCCGGCCAAGGCGCTGCGCTCCTGGGCGATCGCCAACGGCTCCGACGAGGAGGCGGCCGACACCGAGCAGCAGGCCCGCGAGAAGACCCACAAGGCGATCAAGAAGTACGCCACCGAGCAGACGGGCCTGCGGGGCTACACCGTCCGCAAGTCCCTCGAACCGGCCTACACCCAGCTCGCCCTCAACGGCACCGAGGGACCGCTCGCCGACGACCGGGTGCGCCGCGCGGTGGCCCGCGCTCTTGACCGCGACGAGCTCGCCAAGGCGGTCCTGACGCCGCTCGGCCTGCCCGCGGAGCCGGTCGGCAGCCACCTGGCCCTCGCCGGGCAGCAGGCGTACGCGGACAACAGCGGGGCCCTGGGCGACCAGGACACCACCGAGGCGCGGGCGCTGCTCGCGGACGCGGGGTGGACGCCGGGCGGTCCGCTGAAGGAGCCGAAGGGCAAGACGGCCGGGAGCGAGGCGGACGCCAAGAAGGCGAAGAAGGAGTCCCGCTCGGATTCGGACTCCAGCTCGGACTCCAGCTCGGACTCCGGCTCGGACTCGGATTCAGGGGAGGACTCGGGCGACGACGGCACGTACGTCGTCGGCGAGGACGACCAGAAGGCCGAGGACGACCAGAAGCCGGGCGACAGCGGCACCTCGGTGCTCGCGCCCGCTCCCGCGGCGGCCTACCAGGAAGCGGCGCTGACCCGCCAGGCGGCGTCCCTCACGGCTCACCGCGAGGCGGACAAGGAGAAGAAGAAGGACCCCGGCGGGCACGCCAAGCAGCACGCCGAGAAGCGCTCGGAGAAGCGGGCCGAGAAGCGCGCGGAGAAGCACTCCGAGAAGCAGGCCGCCAAGGGCGGCGCGCCCGGCGCGTACGCCCCCAAGGGCACCGCGGCGCCCGCCGCGGCGGACCCGGCGGCGGGCGGCCCCATGGCGAAGGACGGCAAGCCGCTCACCCTCCGCTTCGTCCTGCCGTCCGGCGAGGGCTCGGAGTCGCTGCGGACCGTGGCCGACCGGATCTCGCGGATGCTGGAGAAGATCGGCATCCGCACGGAGACGGCGAAGGTCTCCGACGACAGCTACTTCAAGGACCACATCGCGTCGGGGCAGTACGACCTCGCCCTCTACTCCTGGCCCGCGTCGGCCTTCCCGGCCACGGACGCGCGTCCGATCTTCGCCAAGCCGGTGCCGGCCGCGGACGGCTCCCTGAATGTCGAGCAGAACTACACGCGGGTCGGTACGGACCACATCGATCAGTTGTTCGATCAGGCGATGGGTGAGCTCGACGAGGACGAGAGCCGCGCCCTGGTCAGGAAGGCCGACGCCCGCATCTGGGCCGAGGCGGGATCCATTCCCCTCTATCAGCGCCCCCAGCTGATGGCGGCCCGGACGAATCTCGCGAACGCGGGCGCCTTCGGCTTCCAGTCCCCGGTCTTCGAGGACATGGGCTTCCTGAAGCCGGGCGCGAAGCCCTCGGGCAAGCCGGCGGCGAAATAGCTCCGTCCGGCAGCTCCCTGCGACAGCTGTCGGAGGTCACGCTCAGATTCCGCTCAACTCCCTTGCCCGTCGGCACCACCGGCGGGCAAGGTCATTTCCACCCATTGACCTGCACGTTCTGTCCAGCAGCACCGATAAACCCCTGAAACCCCTGGTCAGACCCCTACGAGGGCCCCGCGGAGGTCACCTCCACGTAAGGCACGTAGACTGGGGTGAGGCCGTGGCGTGTTCTGCCCGGCAGGGCACGCGTACCGGACCGTACGCGCCGCCGTCCACTCTTCCCGGGAGAAGCGCAGCTCGTATGCCCACGCGCCATGACATTCGTAATGTTGCCATCGTCGCCCACGTCGACCACGGCAAGACCACCCTGGTCGACGCCATGCTCAAGCAGGCCGGCTCCTTCGCCGCGCACGCAGCCGAGTCCCTCGACGACCGCATGATGGACTCGAACGACCTGGAGCGTGAGAAGGGCATCACGATCCTGGCCAAGAACACGGCCGTCAAGTACCACCCCAAGGATGGCGGAGACGTCATCACCATCAACATCATCGACACCCCCGGCCACGCCGACTTCGGTGGTGAGGTCGAGCGCGGCCTGTCGATGGTGGACGCGGTCGTCCTCCTCGTGGACGCCTCTGAGGGCCCGCTGCCCCAGACCCGCTTCGTGCTCCGCAAGGCCCTCGCGGCCAAGATGCCGGTCATCCTGTGCATCAACAAGACGGACCGCCCCGACTCCCGGATCGCCGAGGTCGTCGACGAGACGTACGACCTGTTCCTGGACCTGGACGCGGACGAGGACCAGATCGAGTTCCCGATCGTCTACGCCTGCGCCCGTGACGGCGTCGCCTCGCTGACCAAGCCGGAGGACGGCACCGTCCCGGCCGACAGCGAGAACCTGGAGCCGTTCTTCTCCACGATCCTGGACACCGTCCCGGCTCCGGAGTACGACGAGGAGGCCCCGCTCCAGGCTCACGTCACGAACCTGGACGCCGACAACTTCCTCGGCCGTATCGCCCTGTGCCGTGTCGAGCAGGGTGAGCTGAAGAAGGGCCAGACCGTCACGTGGATCAAGCGCGACGGCACGATGTCCAACGTCCGCATCACCGAGCTGATGATGACGGAGGCGCTCACGCGCAAGCCCGCCGAGAAGGCTGGCCCGGGTGACATCTGCGCCATCGCCGGTATCCCGGAGATCATGATCGGTGAGACCCTCGCCGACCCCGAGAACCCGATCGCGCTCCCGCTGATCACGGTCGACGAGCCCGCGATCTCCATGACCATCGGCACCAACACCTCGCCGCTCGTCGGCAAGGGCGGCAAGGGCCACAAGGTCACCGCCCGCCAGGTGAAGGACCGTCTGGACAAGGAGCTCATCGGTAACGTCTCGCTCCGTGTCCTGGACACCGAGCGTCCCGACGCCTGGGAGGTCCAGGGCCGTGGTGAGCTCGCGCTCGCCATCCTGGTCGAGCAGATGCGCCGCGAGGGCTTCGAGCTGACCGTCGGCAAGCCCGAGGTCGTCACCAAGCAGATCGACGGCAAGACGTACGAGCCGATCGAGCGCATGACGATCGACTCGCCCGAGGAGCACCTCGGCGCCATCACGCAGCTGATGGCGACCCGCAAGGGCCGCATGGAGACGATGACCAACCACGGCTCCGGCTGGATCCGCATGGAGTGGATCGTTCCGTCGCGTGGCCTCATCGGCTTCCGTACGGAGTTCCTGACCCAGACCCGCGGCACCGGCATCGCGCACTCGATCTTCGAGGGTCACGAGCCGTGGTTCGGCGACCTGCGCACCCGTCACAACGGCTCGCTCGTCGCGGACCGTTCGGGTTCGGTCACGCCGTTCGCGATGGTCAACCTCCAGGAGCGCGGTGTCATCTTCACCGAGGCCGGCACCGAGGTGTACGAGGGCATGATCGTCGGCGAGAACTCGCGCGCCGACGACATGGACGTGAACATCACCAAGGAGAAGAAGCTCACCAACATGCGTGCGGCTTCCGCGGACACGACCGAGAACGTCGTGCCCGCCCGCAAGCTGTCGCTCGAGCAGTCCCTGGAGTTCTGCCGCGACGACGAGTGCATCGAGGTGACCCCGGAGACCGTGCGCATCCGCAAGGTCGTCCTGGACGCCAAGCAGCGTGGCCGCTCCGCCTCGCGCGCCAAGCACGGCTAAGGCCGGAGCAAAGCCGGGACAAAGCTTTGTGCGGGGCCCAGGGCTCCGCACCACCCGGCGCAACTGCCGCTGACGCCCGGCGAATTCGGCACCCGAGGCCGGTTTCCGCCCCTCCCCAGGGAGAGGCGGGGGCCGGCCTCTCGCGCTGTCTGGCCCGGATACCCCTTTGCGGGACCCTCAGCGGCACTACGCTGGCCCACACCCCGGGGGCGCGGGTTCTTCCGCCGCCGCGACTCTCCGCGCATCTACGCGCGTCCACAGAGCCGCCCCCGAAAGCGCCGCGAGGCCGCCGCGACTCGCCTCCGGCGCGGTCCGTCGCAACCGGTTTTCCTGGGCCATCTGTCCGGAATGCGGACGCCGTTGACCGTTAGATGTGTAACACGTCCGTTTCGCAACCATCTATCTCGGATCGGTTTGTCCGGATTTTGGAAGTTGTACGCACCAGGTGTGATTGAACCGAGACCAAAAGAGTGTGGTCGGGCGGTACCTCATGGCTAATAGTTGACCGCGTATAGCTCGGGTCAATGGGTCACGCGCTGTGGGGAGCGCCGACTCACGAGCACACTGGGGTACTCGATCTACGCGCCGTCAGGGGTGTCGGCGCGGTTTCTCGTACCCCCTCTTGTAGTGAACAAGTGGACTCATGAGGAGGAACCCCATGCGTGGTGCCAAGAGCGCCAAGTGGGTCGCGATAGCGGGTGTCGTGGCGCTGACGGCAACGGCCTGCGGCGGCGGCAGCGACAGCGGCGGCAACAGCGGCAAGGTCGACCCCAAGGGGATCGTCAGTTACGCCAACGGTGAGCCGCAGAACGCCTTGCAGCCTGCCAACACCATGGAGGCGTACGGCAGCGTCGTCATCAACTCCCTCTTCACGGGGCTTGTCAACTACGACAAGCAGGGGAACATCACGTACGAGAACGCCGAGTCGGTCACCCCCGACAAGAGCAACAAGGTGTGGACCGTCAAGCTCAAGCCGGGGTGGAAGTTCCACAACGGCGAGGCCGTCACCGCCAAGTCGTACGTGGACGCCTGGAACTGGTCCGCCGACCCGGCCAACGGTCAGCAGAACAGCGCCTGGTACCGCGACATCGTCGGCTACGACAAGGTCCACCCCGAGAAGGGGAAGGGCACGGGCAAGACCATGTCCGGCCTGAAGGTCGTCGACGACAACACCTTCACGATCACGCTGAACACGGGTATCCCGTACTACGCGTACAAGCTCGTCTACTCGCCCTTCTACCCGCTGCCCTCGGGCGCGCTGAAGGACCCGAAGAAGTTCGGCGAGGCGCCGGTCGGCAACGGTCCCTACAAGTTCAAGAGCTGGGACCACAAGAAGTCGATCCAGGTCACGGCCTGGCCGCAGTACAAGGGCGCCAACAAGCCGAAGAACGGCGGCGTCAACTTCAAGGCGTACACGACGCCGCAGGCCGCCTACAACGACCTGCGCTCCGACAACGTCGACACGATGCCGATCATCCCCGACAGCGAGCTCGCCAACTTCAAGCAGGACTTCGGCGACCGCGCGATCGAGCAGGACTTCTCGGCGATCAACACGGTCAACCCGGCGTTCTACAGCAAGACGTTCAAGGACATGGACGTCAAGGTCATCCAGGGCCTCTCGATGGCCATTGACCGCGACACCATCGCCAAGCAGACGTTCGCCGGCACCCGTGAGTCCGCCTCGGGCTGGGTCGCCAAGGGCGTCAAGGGCTACAAGGCCGGCGCCTGTGGTGAGTTCTGCAAGTTCAACCCGAAGAAGGCCAAGCAGTTCGTCAAGGACGGCGGCGGCGTTCCCGGCAACAAGATCACCATCCAGTACAACGCCGACCAGCCCCACGAGGGCTGGGTCACGGCGGTGTGCAACAGCATCACCAAGTCGACCGGCGTGAAGTGCACCGGCGACCCGAAGACCGACTTCCAGGCCGACACCGAGGTGCGGGACAAGAAGCAGGTCAAGGCGATGTACCGGTCGGGCTGGGTGCTCGACTACCCGTTCAACGGCAACTTCCTCGCCGACCTCTACGGCACGGGCGTCGACGGCAACAAGGGCGGCTTCTCGGACAAGAAGTTCGACGAGCTGACCAAGAAGGCCGACGCGGCGAAGACGATCGACGAGTCCGCCGCGCTGTACCAGGAGGCCGAGAAGGAGCTCGTCAACACCTTCCCGGGCATCCCGCTCTGGTACAACAAGACGCTCTCCGCTTACTCGAAGAACGTGAAGGGCGTCGAGTTCGACCAGGCTGGCGACCCCGTCCTCACCGACATCGAGGTCTTCGAGAAGTAGGCGTCGGAGGCCAGTTCCCGAAGCGACGCCCGGCGATCCCGGGCGTCGCTTCGGGCGGCTCCGGATTGGACGGAGGCACCAATGGGGCGTTATGTCGCGCGGCGACTGCTCCAGATGATCCCGGTTTTCATCGGGACAACCCTGTTGATCTTCATCATGGTCAACGTGCTCCCCGGCGACCCCGTGCGGGCGCTGTGGGGAGACAAGCCGCCGGACCCGGCACAGGTGGCGCAGATTCGCCACGACCGAGGTCTGGATCTGCCGCTCTGGCAGCAGTATCTGCACTACATGGGCGGTCTTCTGCAAGGAGACTTCGGCAAGACCATCGCCGGTAACCGGCCGGTCCTCGACGAGATCTCCCAGGCGTTCCCGGTCTCGATGCGACTGGCCTCCATGGCCTGGACGTTCGAGCTCATCGTCGGCATCACGCTCGGCGTTCTCGCCGGTGTGCGGCGCGGCCGGTTCGTCGACAACACCGTGACGCTGTTCACGCTCCTCGTGATCTCCGTTCCGATCTTCGTCATCGGACTGCTCTGCCAGCTGTTCTTCGGCAACGAGCTGGGGTGGATCACACCCACGGTCCAGGACTCCGAGAGCATGAGCCAGTTGCTGGTCCCCGCGATCGTGCTCGGCATGGTCGGCCTCGCGTACGTGGCAAGACTGACGCGTACGTCGATCGCCGAGAACCGGTCGGCCGACTACATGCGGACCGCTGTCGCCAAGGGACTGCCGCGACAGCGCATCGTCACCCGGCATCTGCTGCGCAACTCGCTGATCCCCGTGGTGACTTACCTCGGCACGGACATCGGCACCCTGATGGGTGGCGCGGTCATCACCGAGGGCATCTTCAACGTGACGGGCGTCGGCAACCTCCTCTTCCAGGCTCTCGCCCGCCGTGAGGGCGCGGTCATCGTCGGTGTCGTCACCGTCCTGGTGATCGTGTACCTCATAGCCAGCCTGATCGTCGACCTGCTTTACGCGGTCCTGGACCCGAGGATCCGTTATGCCTGACCTCACCAAGACCTCCACCACGGACGAGAAGGCCGCGGCGCAGGACGAAGTCGTGGCAGGTGCCGCGGTGTCCGCGACGCCGGCGCCCGGGAAGCCCCGCAGCCTCGGGGCGGATGCCTGGCGGGACCTCCGCCGCAATCCGCTCTTCATGATCTCCGCGGTGCTCATCGTGGTCCTGGCCATGGTCGCGCTCGTGCCCGGCCTGTTCACCAGCACGGACCCGACGAGCGGCGACCTGGCGAACGACTTCCTGAAGCCTCCGGAGCTCGGCCACTTCTTCCAGGCCGACTGGTTCGGGTTCGACCGCCAGGGCCGCAGCATCTACGCCCGCGTCGTCTACGGCACGCGGAACTCGATCCTCGTCGGCGTCGGCGTGACCATCCTCGTCACGCTGTTCGGCGGCCTGTGCGGCATGCTCGCCGGTTACTTCGGCGGCTTCTGGGACAGCCTGCTCTCCCGGCTCACGGACGTGTTCTTCGGCATCCCGTTCCTGCTCGGCGCCATGGTCGTCCTGAACGCGTTCACCAACCGCACGGTGTGGGTCGTCATGGGCGCCCTCGCCTTCCTGGGCTGGACGCAGATCGCCCGCGTGATGCGCGGTGCGGTCATCACCACCAAGCACGCCGACTACGTGGTGGCGGCGCGCGCGCTCGGCGCCGGGACCAAGCGGATCCTGTTCCGCCACATCCTGCCGAACGCGCTGGCTCCAGTGATCGTCGTGGCGACCATCTCGCTCGGTACGTACATCGTCGCCGAGTCGACGCTGTCGTATCTGGGCCTCGGCCTCGCCGACGACGCGATCTCCTGGGGCGGCGACATCTCCAAGGCGACGCAGGACATCCGGAACAACCCGCACACGCTGTTCTTCCCGGCAGGAATGCTGAGTATCACGGTGCTGGCGTTCATCATGATGGGTGACGCCGTACGCGAAGCCCTCGACCCGAAGCTGCGCTGAGGGAGGCGTAAATGACCAGCATCGACATCAAGGAAGACTCGGTTCCCGCCCCCCGCTCGGGCGAGGAAAAGGGCGGCAGGCTCCTGGACGTCAAGGACCTGCACGTCGAGTTCCACACCGGCGAAGGCGAAGTCAAGGCCGTCAACGGCGTCAACTACAGCGTGGACGCGGGCGAGACGCTCGCCGTCCTCGGTGAGTCGGGCTCCGGCAAGTCCGTGACGGCCCAGGCCATCATGGGCATCCTCGACATGCCGCCCGGCAGGATCCCGCAGGGCGAGATCCTCTTCCGCGGCCAGGACATGCTCAAGATGTCCAACGAGGAGCGCAGGAAGATCCGCGGCCGCAAGATCGCGATGATCTTCCAGGACGCGCTGTCGTCGCTCAACCCCGTGCTCTCGGTGGGCTATCAGCTCGGCGAGATGTTCCGGGTGCACGAGGGCATGAGCCGCAAGCAGGCCAAGGCCAAGGCGATCGAGCTCATGGAGCGGGTGAAGATCCCGGCCGCCAAGGAGCGGGTGAACGACTACCCGCACCAGTTCTCCGGCGGTATGCGCCAGCGCATCATGATCGCGATGGCACTCGCCCTGGAGCCGGACCTGATCATCGCGGACGAGCCCACCACGGCTCTCGACGTGACGGTCCAGGCACAGGTCATGGACCTGCTCGCCGATCTCCAGCGCGAGTACAACATGGGTCTGATCCTGATCACCCACGACCTGGGTGTGGTCGCGGACGTCGCCGACAAGATCGCGGTGATGTACGCGGGCCGGATCGTCGAGACGGCCCCGGTCCACGAGCTCTACAAGCGCCCCGCGCACCCGTACACGCGCGGTCTGCTCGAGTCGATCCCCCGTCTCGACCAGAAGGGCCAGGAGCTCTACGCGATCAAGGGCCTGCCGCCCAACCTGCTCCACATCCCGCCCGGTTGTGCCTTCAACCCGCGCTGCCCCAAGGCGCAGGACATCTGCCGTACGGACATTCCGGCCCTGGTGCCGGTGGCCGAGCAGGACGGGTCGGAGATGCCGGGCCGCGGCAGCGCGTGCCACTTCTGGAAGGAGACGATCCATGGCTGAGCTCAAGAAGACCGACGAGCCTCAGGACGCGACCCCGAACGTCTCCGAGGTGGAAACGGTCGACGCGGCCACCGCCGAGGAGGCCGTGGCCGCGATCGAGGCACCGGTCGAGCGGGGCGAGCCGATCCTGCAGGTCCGCAACCTGGTGAAGCACTTCCCGCTCACGCAGGGAATCCTCATCAAGAAGCAGATCGGCGCGGTCAAGGCGGTCGACGGGATCTCCTTCGACCTCTACCAGGGCGAGACGCTCGGCATCGTGGGTGAGTCCGGCTGTGGCAAGTCCACCGTCGCCAAGCTCCTGATGACGCTGGAGCGGGCCACCGCGGGCGAGGTCTTCTACAAGGGCCAGGACATCACCAAGCTGTCCGGGCGCGCGCTGAAGGCGGTCCGCCGCAACATCCAGATGGTGTTCCAGGACCCGTACACCTCGCTCAACCCCCGTATGACGGTGGGCGACATCATCGGGGAGCCCTTCGAGATCCACCCCGAGGTGGCTCCCAAGGGCTCGCGCCGCCAGAAGGTCCAGGACCTCCTGGACGTGGTGGGCCTGAACCCGGAGTACATCAACCGCTACCCGCACCAGTTCTCGGGCGGCCAGCGCCAGCGCATCGGCATCGCGCGCGGTCTGGCCCTGAACCCCGAGATCATCATCTGCGACGAGCCGGTCTCGGCCCTGGACGTCTCCGTCCAGGCCCAGGTCATCAACCTGATGGAGAAGCTGCAGGACGAGTTCAACCTCTCGTACCTCTTCATCGCGCACGACCTGTCGATCGTCCGGCACATCTCGGACCGCGTGGGCGTGATGTACCTCGGCAAGATGGCGGAGATCGGCTCGGACGAGCAGATCTACGAGCACCCGACGCACCCGTACACGCAGGCGCTGCTCTCCGCGGTGCCGGTGCCGGACCCGGAGGCTCGTGAGGGCCGCGAGCGGATCATCCTCACCGGCGACGTCCCGTCCCCGGCGAACCCGCCCTCGGGCTGCCGCTTCCGCACCCGCTGCTGGAAGGCGGAGGCGAAGTGCGCCGAGGAGACCCCGCTGCTCGCGATCCCGCAGCGGTTCGCGGGCCAGGACACCCCGGCGGCGCATGAGTCGGCGTGTCACTTCGCGGAGGAGAAGGACGTCGTGCACGCGGCGTAGTCTCGGCCTCGGCTCTTGGCCGTACGTGATGGGGGCGCCCGGAACCACTCGGTTCCGGGCGCCCCCATTTTTCGTGCGTAACGTCCGGGCGCCGCCGAGCGTGTCCAGGTCAGAAGCGGAACCCAGGGACGGACGGGGGGACGATGACCACACGGCCAAAAGACGCGGGCCACCACGCGGACCACTCCGCGGAGTTCGACGCGTTCTACGCCGCGACCGCCAAGAGACTGGTCGCCACGGTCTATGCGATGACCGGTGATCTGGCGGAGGCGGAGGACGCCGTGCAGGAGGCGTATGTGCGGGCGTGGCAGCGGTGGGAGCGGCTGACGCGGGAGGGCGATCCCTTGCCGTGGGTGCGCACGGTGGCGTCCCGGCTCGCCATCAGCGCGTGGCGGCGGACCAGGGGCCGGCTGCGCGCGCAGTTCCGGCACGGAGCCGCGGCCGACGTGCCCGAGCTGTCGGCGGACCGGGTCGCGCTGGTGGAGGCGCTGCGTGAACTGCCGGCTCAGCAGCGCCACGTGGTGGTGCTGCACCACCTGCTCGACCTTCCCGTGGACCAGATCGCCCGGGAGACGGGCGCGTCCAACGGGGCGGTTCGCACCCGGCTGAGCCGGGCCCGCAAGGCACTGGGGGAGCGCCTGACCGACACGACTGCTTTCACCGCGGAAGGGGCGGCCCACCATGGCTGAGGTCGAAGAGCTGCTGGACGACGTCGTCGTACGGATGCCGAGCGGGGCCGAGCTGCGGGCGCGGGGCGAGAGGCGGACCGCGCGCAGGCGTGTCGCCGGGGGAGTGGCTGTCGCCGCGGTGGTGACGGGGGCGCTGACATGGGGCGTTGCCTCCGGGGGGAGCGGCGGCGACGGCAGGGAGGTGCGGCCCGCGGCCACGCCGACGGCGAATCCCTTCAAGGTGGGCGGAGTCGTGCGGCTCCTGACGCCCGAGCTCATGCCGCAGGCCGCGAAGTGGCACTGGACGGGCATGGAGGAGGAGGTGATGGTGGACCTGCCCCTGCCGAAGGTGGGCGGGGACAACAGCTGCCCAGGATCGGACGCCGGGCGGAAGGCGCCGAGCCAGGTCCAGTACGGCACGGAGTACTACGGCGACAAGGGCGCCCGCGCCAGGCAGCGGGTCACCGAGTACGACAGTGAATCCGTCGCGGCGGACGAGGTGTCCCTCCTGCGCGACGCACTGACCGAATGCGGTCTGCGGGAGCACACGGAGGGGGCGGACCCGTACTGGTCCGGCACCACGGAGTCCTCGTCGCGGCTCCGCGTCAGCGTCGAGCGGTGGCGCGGCTGGGTGTCCGTGGTGGAGATCGAGGTGGAGGGGCGGCGCGGATGACGGGGCGGCCCGTGTCCGGGCGGGCGGGACTCGCGCCTCCCCGCCCGCCGGTCTCTCCCCGCAGCGGCATCCGAGGGTTTCCCCGGTCCTACTAGCCCCGGAAAGCCCCCATAAAGATGCGGAGAGCCACTCACTGCGGTGTATTTGGGCCTAAGTCAGACTTAGGCCTGAAAGGGAGGCTCTCCATGCGTGGAGCCACGCACGCCAAGTGGGCCGCATGCGCGGTGACCGTCGCACTCGCGGCGACCGCCTGCGGTGGAGGCGGGGACAGCGGCGGTGGCGGCGACGGCTCCGGGATCGTGGGCTCCTCGTGGGGGGATCCGCAGAACCCGCTGGAGCCCGCCAACACCAATGAGGTGCAGGGCGGCAAGGTGCTCGACATGATCTTCCGCGGTCTGATGCGGTACGACCCGAAGACCGGCGAGGCCAAGAACATGGTCGCCGAGAAGATCGACACCAAGGACTCGCAGACCTTCACCGTGAAGATCAAGGACGGCTGGAAGTTCAGCAACGGCGAGAAGATCACCGCGAAGTCCTTCGTCGACGCCTGGAATTACGGCGCCCATCTGAAGAACAATCAGAAGAACGCCTACTTCTTCGGCTATATCGAGGGCTACGACAAGGTCCACCCGGAGAAGGGTGACGCCAGTGCCGACACGCTCTCCGGACTGAAGGTCGTCGACGACACCACCTTCACCGTCAAGCTCACGCAGAAGTTCTCCACCTGGCCCAAGACCCTCGGCTATCCGGCCTTCGCGCCGCTGCCCAAGGCGTTCTACGACGACCACGACGCGTGGCTCGCCAAGCCCGTCGGAAACGGTCCGTACACCGTGGACTCGTACGCCAAGGGATCGAAGATGTCCCTGCGGAAATGGGACGGGTACAGCGGTGAGGACAAGGCGCGGAACGGCGGTGTGGACCTGAAGGTCTACACCGACAACAACACCGCCTACACGGACCTGATGGCGGGCAACCTCGACCTCGTCGACGACGTTCCCGCCTCGCAGCTCAAGAACGCCAAGAACGACCTGGGTGACCGCTACATCAACACCCCGGCGGGCATCATCCAGACGCTCGCCTTCCCGTTCTACGACAGCAAGTGGTCGAAGGCCGGAATGGAGAAGGTCCGCCAGGGGCTCTCCATGGCGATCAACCGTGAGCAGATCACCGAGACCATCTTCCAGAAGACCCGTACCCCCGCCACCGACTGGACGTCGCCGGTGCTCGGCGAGGCAGGCGGCTACAAGTCCGGGCTCTGCGGCGACCCCTGCAAGTACGACGCGGACCAGGCGAAGAAGCTGATCGCGGACGGCGGCGGCATCCCCGGCGGCACGCTGAAGATCACGTACAACGCGGACACCGGCTCGCACAAGGAATGGGTCGACGCCGTCTGCAACTCCATCAACAAGGCCCTGGGCAATGACAAGTCCTGTGTCGGAAGTCCGGTCGGCACTTTCGCCGACTTCCGCAGCAAGGCCTCACAGCAGAAGCTGGACGGAGCCTGGCGCGCGGGCTGGCAGATGGACTACCCGCTGATCCAGAACTTCCTGCAGCCGCTGTACTACACGGACGCCCCGTCCAACGACGGAAAGTGGTCCGACAAGAAATTCGACGAGCTCGTCGACAAGGCCAACGCCGAGACCGACACCGCGAAGGCCGTCTCCACCTTCCAGGACGCCGAAAAGGTGCTCGCCGAGCAGATGGCGGTCATTCCGCTCTGGTACCAGAACGGCAGTGCCGGCTACTCGGACAAGGTCTCCGACGTGACGCTGAACCAGTTCAGCGTCCCGGTCTACAACGAGATCAAGGTCAGCTGAGGCCAGGGAGCGGTCATCCGGCGCGGTGATGCGCGCCGGATGACCGCTCCCGTTACTTCCGGAGCCCTTCATGGGACGTTATGTGATCCGGCGTCTGCTGCAGATGATCCCCGTCTTCTTCGGCGCCACGCTGCTGATCTTCCTGATGGTGAACGTGATGGGCGACCCCATCGCGGGCCTGTGCGGGGACCGAAAGTGCGACCCCGCGACGGCCGAGCAGCTGAAGAAGGAATTCGGCCTCGACAAGCCCGTGTGGCAGCAATACGCGACCTATATGGGCAATGTCTTCACCGGCGACTTCGGTACCGCCTTCAACGGGCAGAAGGTCACCGAGCTGATGTCGACGGCCTTCCCGCTCACGATCCGGCTGACGCTCGTCGCGATCGTCTTCGAGATCGTCATCGGCATCTCGCTGGGCGTCGTCACGGGGCTGCGGCGCGGGCGCCCCATCGACACCGTCGTGCTGCTCCTGACGCTCGTCGTCATCGCGATCCCCACCTTCGTCACCGGCCTGCTGCTCCAGCTGCTGCTCGGCGTCGAATGGGGCGTCATGAAACCCTCCGTCTCCTCGGAGGCGCCCCTGAACGAACTCATCGTGCCGGGCCTCGTCCTCGCCTCGGTCTCCCTGGCGTACGTCACCCGGCTCACCCGGACCTCCATCGCCGAGAACCGCCGCGCCGACTACGTCCGCACGGCCATCGCGAAGGGACTGCCCAGGCGCCGCGTCATCACCCGGCACCTGCTGCGCAATTCACTCATCCCGGTGGTCACCTTCATCGGCACGGACATCGGCGCGCTGATGGGCGGCGCGATCGTCACCGAGCGGATCTTCAACATCCACGGCGTCGGCTTCCAGCTCTACCAGGGGATTCTCCGCCAGAGCACACAGACCGTCGTCGGCTTCGTGACCGTCCTCGTCCTGGTCTTCCTGGTGGCCAACCTGGTCGTCGACCTCCTGTACGCCGTACTCGACCCGAGGATCCGCTATGCCTGAACCCCGAGAGCCAGACGGAGCCATCGCCCCGACCGGTGCGGGCGGCGCGATGGACCTCGCGGCGACCGAGGGGTCGACGCTGGAGAAGACCCCCGGCGGCCCGCAGGGCACAGGGCCGTCGGCCCCGGCCCGCAGCCTGTGGTCCGACGCCTGGCGCGAGCTGCGACGGAACCCGATCTTCATCATCTCGGGCCTCATCATCGCCTTCCTCGTCGTCATCTCGATCTGGCCGTCCCTGATCGCCTCCGGCAACCCGCTCGACTGCGACCTCGCCAACGCCCAGAAGAGCTCCACCTCAGGCCATCCCTTCGGCTTCGACGGACAGGGCTGCGACGTCTACACGCGGACCGTGTACGGGGCCCGCGCCTCGGTCACCGTCGGCGTCTGCGCCACGCTCGGTGTCGCGATCCTGGGCAGCGTGCTCGGCGGGCTCGCGGGGTTCTTCGGCGGGTTCTGGGACGCGATCCTCTCCCGGATCACCGACGTCTTCTTCTCCATCCCCGTCGTGCTCGGCGGCCTGGTGCTCCTGTCGGTCGTCACCAGCAACACCGTCTGGCCGGTGATCGGCTTCATGGTCCTGCTCGGCTGGCCGCAGCTCTCGCGCATCGCCCGCGGATCCGTCATCACCGCCAAGCAGAACGACTACGTCCAGGCGGCGCGGGCCCTCGGCGCGTCCAACTCGCGGATGCTCCTGCGGCACATCGCGCCGAACGCGGTCGCGCCGGTGATCGTGGTCGCCACCATCGCGCTCGGCACGTACATCGCCCTGGAGGCGACCCTCTCGTACCTCGGTGTGGGTCTGAAGCCGCCGACCGTGAGCTGGGGCATCGACATCTCGGCCGCCTCCCAGTACATCCGCAACGCCCCGCACATGCTGCTCTGGCCCGCCGGCGCGCTCGCCATCACCGTGCTCGCGTTCATCATGCTCGGCGACGCGGTGCGCGACGCCCTCGACCCCAAGCTGAGGTAGGCGCCCATGGCAACCGTGGCATCCGAAGCCGATGCGTCCACCGCGGGGACGTCCAAGCTGCTCGAAGTGCGCGACCTGCATGTGGAGTTCAGGACCAGGGACGGCGTCGCCAAGGCCGTCAACGGCGTCGACTACACCGTCAGCGAGGGCGAGACGCTCGCCGTGCTCGGCGAGTCCGGGTCCGGCAAGTCCGTGACCGCGCAGGCCATCATGGGCATCCTCGACATGCCCCCTGGAAAGATCACCGGCGGCGAGATCCTCTTCAAGGGCCAGGACCTCCTGAAGCTCAAGGCGGAGGAGCGGCGCAAGACGCGCGGCGCCGGTATGGCGATGATCTTCCAGGACGCCCTGTCGTCGCTGAACCCGGTGGTCAGCGTCGGCCAGCAGCTCGGCGAGATGTACGTCGTCCACCAGGGGATGTCCCGCAAGGACGCCAAGGCCAAGGCGGTCGAGCTGATGGACCGGGTGCGCATCCCGGCCGCGAAGGAACGGGTCGGGCAGTATCCGCACCAGTTCAGCGGCGGCATGCGCCAGCGCATCATGATCGCCATGGCGATGGCCCTCGAACCCTCGCTGATCATCGCCGACGAGCCGACCACGGCCCTGGACGTGACCGTCCAGGCCCAGGTGATGGACCTGCTCGCCGAGCTCCAGCGCGAGCTGAACATGGGCCTGATCCTCATCACCCACGACCTGGGCGTCGTGGCGGACGTCGCCGACAACATCGCCGTCATGTACGCGGGCCGCATCGTCGAGAAGGCCCCCGTCCACGAGATCTACAAGGCCCCCGCGCACCCGTACACGCGCGGTCTCCTGGAATCCATCCCGCGCCTGGACCAGAAGGGCCAGGAGCTCTACGCGATCAAGGGCCTGCCGCCCAACCTCATGAACATCCCGCCGGGCTGCGCCTTCAACCCCCGCTGCCCGATGGCACAGGACGTCTGCAGGACCGATGTGCCGCCGCTCGCCGACGTGACGTACGAAGGCCTGGCCGCCGACCGCAAGAGCGCCTGCCACTTCTGGAAGGAGACGCTCCATGCCTCGTGGTGAGCACATCAGCAAGAAGCAGCTGGAGGACGAGGGCGAGACCGCACGGCAGCTGATGCACAAGGCGCAGGCGGAGCACGAGTTCGCCGTGCTCGGCTCGCCGTCGGGCCGTGAGCCGATCCTCCAGGTCCGGGGCCTGGCCAAGCACTACCCGCTCACCCAGGGCATCGTCATCCGCAAGCAGATCGGCGCGGTCAAGGCCGTCGACGGCGTCGACTTCGACCTCGGCCACGGCGAGACGCTCGGCATCGTGGGGGAGTCCGGCTGCGGCAAGTCGACGGTCGCGAAGATGCTGGTCAACCTGGAGCGGCCCACGGCGGGCGAGATCCGCTACAAGGGCGAGGACATCAGCAAGCTGTCCGGGCGCGCGCTGAAGGCCGTGCGCCGCAACATCCAGATGGTGTTCCAGGACCCGTACACCTCGCTCAACCCCCGTATGACGGTGGGCGACATCATCGGGGAGCCGTACGAGATCCATCCGGAGGTCGCGCCGAAGGGCTCGCGCCGGCAGAAGGTGCAGGAGCTGCTCGATGTGGTCGGCCTCAACCCCGAGTACATCAACCGCTACCCGCACCAGTTCTCCGGCGGTCAGCGCCAGCGCATCGGCATCGCGAGGGGGTTGGCGCTGCGCCCCGAGATCATCGTGGCGGACGAACCGGTCTCGGCGCTCGACGTCTCGGTGCAGGCCCAGGTGGTGAACCTCCTGGACCAGCTCCAGAACGACTTCGACCTGAGTTACGTGTTCATTGCACACGACCTGTCGATCGTGCGGCACATCTCGGACCGGGTGGGTGTGATGTACCTGGGCCGGATCGTGGAGATCGGCTCCGACGAGGAGATCTACGAGCATCCGACGCATCCGTACACGCAGGCGCTGCTCTCGGCCGTGCCGGTGCCCGATCCCGAGGCGCGGGAGCACCGGGAGCGGATCATCCTGAGCGGCGACGTGCCCTCGCCCGCGAATCCGCCGTCGGGGTGCCGGTTCCGCACGCGGTGCTGGAAGGCGCAGGAGCGGTGCGCGCTTGAGGTCCCGGCGCTGGCCGTTCCGGCGGAGTTCCGCGACGTCTCGGGCCCCGCCGCCCATGACTCGGCGTGCCACTTCGCGGAGGAGAAGCAGGTCGTGCCGTAGGGGCGGTCCCTGCGGGGTTGGGGAAGAAACATGAGGGCAACCCCACTGACCCCGCACCGCCACACGCAACAGGCAGGCTGACGAACGTACGGCCGTGCGGGTGCCGTAGATCGGCCGGGGTTCGCCATGTCGCCCCGGCCGATCGCCGTGCCAAGGGTTAGCGCATGCCCAACGACCGCTTCAGGAAGTCCACCTGAAGCAGCAGCAGATTCTCCGCCACCTGTTCCTGCGGGGTCATGTGCGTCACCCCGGACAGCGGAAGCACCTCGTGCGGGCGCCCCGCGGCCAGCAGGGCCGAGGAGAGGCGCAGGGCGTGCGCCACCACCACGTTGTCGTCCGCGAGGCCGTGCACGATCATCAGCGGGCGTGACGGGCTCTCCGGGGCCACAAGACCCTCCTCGGTGACGAGGGAGCTCAGTGCGTACGGCGCCGGATCCTCCCCGGGGTTCCCCAGGTACCGCTCCGTGTAGTGCGTGTCGTACAGCTGCCAGTCCGTCACCGGCGCCCCCGCCACCCCCGCGTGGAAGACATCGGGGCGGCGCAGGACCGCGAGCCCCGCGAGGTAACCGCCGTAGGACCAGCCGCGGATGGCGACCCGGTCCAGGTCCAGGGGGTGCGACGCGGCGAGGCCCTGCAACGCGTCCACCTGGTCGTCCAGGGTCAGGGTGAAGTCGCGGCGGATCTCCTTCTCCCAGGCGGGGGAGCGGCCCGGAGTGCCCCGGCCGTCCGCGACGATCACCGCGAAGCCCTGGTCGGCGAACCACTGGGACGTGAGGTACGGATTGTGGGCCGCGAGGACCCGCTGGCCGTGCGGGCCGCCGTACGGATCGAGGAGCACCGGCAGCGGGCCCGAACCCTCCACGTAGTCCGTGGGGAGCAGGACGGCGCACGGGATCTTGCGTGCGCCCCCCTCGGTGAGAGTCACGCGCGGCGTGAGCCCCGGACGCTGCGCGTATGAGGCGACGGTCGCCACCTGCTTGCCGTCGCGCATTACCTGGACGCGGGAGCCCGGCTGGTCAAGGGTGGCCGACACGAGGACCGTGAGGCCGCCCGAGCGGACCGCCGAGTGCACCCCGGGTTCCGCGGAGACGCGCTCCACGCCCAGTTCGTTGACGCGGTAGACGTGGATCTCGCCCGTCTCCGGGGAGGCCGCGGCCGCCCCCGCCGATGCTGAGATCAGGACGTCGTCGTCCGCCACGTCGAGCACCGCCCGCACGTGCAACTGCGGCCCCGTCAGCGGACGTTCGCCCACCGCGAGGACCCGCGCGCCGCCCTCGTCCACGATCCGCACCAGCCTCCCGCTGGGGGACCAGGACGGGGCGCCGGGGAAGAGTTCGAGCCACTGCGGATCCTCTTCCGCGTGCACCATGCGGGTCGAGCCGTCGTCCGGGTCCACCGCCAGGTAGAGCTGGCTGAGCTGGTCCCTGGACTGGACGAGGAGCAGCGGCGCCCCGGCCGACGACCAGTGCACCCGCGCCAGATACGGGTAGCGGGCGCGGTCCCACATCACCTCGGTGCGCGCACCGTCCAGGGTCACGACGAAGAGGCGTACGTCCGCGTTGGCGGTGCCCGCGGCCGGGTACGCGACCCGCGCGGGCTCCGTCTCCGGATGCGCGGGATCGGCGATCCACCAGCGCCGCACCGGGGCGTCGTCGGCGCGTGCGACCAGGAGCCGGTCCGACGCGGGAGACCACCAGAAGCCCCGCGAACGTCCCATCTCCTCGGCCGCGATGAACTCCGCGAGGCCGTACGTCACGGTCTCCTTCTCGACGGAGTCCGGCTCCGGCGCCACAAGCGCCCGGTCGCCCTCGCCGTCGGCGCCCGTCACCCGCAGGGCGCCCCCGGCGACGTACGCGACGTGGCGGCCGTCGGGCGAGGGGCGCGGGTCGATCACCGGTGCGGGGGCGGGCAGTTCACGTGCGGTGCCCGCGCGCAGCTCCGCGGCGAAGAGCCGTCCGGAAAGGGTGAAGGTGGCAAGCTCCACTGCCGCGTCCGTCGCGTAGCCCACGATGCCCGCGCCGCCCTCACGGCTGCGCTCACGGCGGGCGCGCTCCTCGGCGGAGAGCCGCTCGGCCGCGCCCTTCAGGAGGGCCTGCGGATCGGCCGCGACACGCTCGACGGCGCCGTCCTGAAGGTCCAGGACCCAGAGTTGGTTCGCCCGGTCCGTGCCGGACGACGAGCGCAGGAAGGCGACGCGGGATCCGTCGGGCGCCACCGTGAACGCGCGGGGCGCACCGAGAGTGAAACGTTGCGTGCGGGCGTGCAGGCGAGGGAAGGAGAGCCGCTGCGCCTGACTCTCGGCGGGCCCGGCGGTCGCGGGCGTCTCGGTGGTCATTCCCCGAGCCTAGGGGGCATGCGCCCCCTTGTGCTGCCGTGCTCCGAGTCATGCGGACCCACGGATAGTTATGATCCGTAGCGCTTAGTGGGTATGTACCTGCTGGCGTCCGCACTGGTGCAGGGTCTGGGACTTGGAGGTGAGCCGCCGTGGCACTCTCGATTTCGGCGGTGGTGCTACTGGCGATCATTGTCTTCTTGCTGGTCAAGAAGTCAGGGTTGAAGACGGGCCACATGATCGTCTGCGTGCTGCTCGGCTTCTATCTCGCGAGCTCCTCCATCGCACCGACGATCAATGAGCTGACGACGAACGTGGCGGGGATGATCGGCGACATCAAGTTCTGATCCGTGCGCAGCACGTTCTGATCAGCGCGCGGGGTGCTCGTAGGGTGGTCCCATGACGGAACTGCCCGCCCGGCGTCTGCTGCTCGTGCACGCGCACCCCGACGACGAGTCGATCAACAATGGCGCGACGATGGCCAAGTACGTGGCCGACGGCGCCCATGTCACGTTGGTGACCTGCACGCTGGGCGAGGAGGGCGAGGTCATCCCGCCCGAGCTCGCCCATCTCGCGGCCGACCGCGAGGACGCGCTCGGCCCCCAGCGCATCGGCGAGCTGGCCGCCGCGATGAAGGAGCTCGGCGTCACCGACCACCGGTTCCTCGGCGGCACGGGCCGCTACCGCGACTCCGGGATGATGGGCATCGAGCAGAACCACCGTGCGGGCGCCTTCTGGTCCGCCGATCTCGATGCCGCCGCCGCGGACCTCGTCGAGGTGATCCGCGAGGTGCGGCCCCAGGTGCTCGTGACGTACGACCCGGACGGCGGGTACGGCCACCCCGATCACATCCAGGCCCACCGCGTCGCGATGCGTGCCGCGGATCTCGCGGCCGAAGGCGCCTTCCGCGCGGATCTCGGCGAGCCGCACACCATCGGCAAGATCTACTGGAACCGTGCGCCGCGTTCCGTCGTCGAAGAGCGGTTCCGATGGATGGAGGGTGCCCTGCGGCACTCGCCGTTCACGACGCCCGGCGTGGTCGCGGACGTCCCCGGTGTGACGGAGGACGAACGCGTCACGGCGGAGATCGACGGGACGGCCTTCGCGCGGACGAAGGCGGCGGCGATGCGCGCGCACGCCACGCAGATCGAGGTGCAGGGGCCGCTCTTCGTCCTGTCGAACGGGCTCGCGCAGCCGATCTTTGATGTGGAGTACTACGAGTTGGTGCGAGGAGAAGCCGGTGCGGTGGACGGCGAGCGTGAGACGGATCTGTTCGCGGGGCTCGCGGGCGCGGGCCTCGAAGGGGTGACGGCGCTGTGAGTACTCGTTCGCGTGCGGCGTCGGGAACGCCGTCCGGTTCCGGTTCGGGTTCCGGTGCGTCCGCCGCCGCCCCGCCCGTTGGCAGCGCGCTCGCCCAGCCGCTGAATGTCGCTCGTATCGCCTCTTATGGCGTCCTCTTCGTCCTTGGCGCGGTCGTCGGCACGGCCGGCGCGCTCGTCCAAGGGGGCTGGTTCCCGGGCGGGTTGCTCCTCGGGCTCCTCGGGGCCGCGGGGCTCTTCCACGGAGGGGTGCGTGCCATCGGCACCAGAGCGGGGGCGGTGGCGCCGGCGGCGGGCTGGCTCGTCGCCGTCATGCTGCTCACGGCCAGCCGGCCCGAGGGGGACTTCCTCTTCGGCGCGGGCATCGGGTCGTACGCCTTCCTCCTCGGCGGAATGGCGGTCGCTGTGATGTGTGCCACCCTCGGTCAGCGACCGCAACCAGGCGGGCCCGCTGCCCGACTTGGCAAGTGACGTACCACTTCAGCCCGTGCCCCGCACGGGTTTGACGGCGGTCACAGGATGAGTGCCGGCGGCGGCCAGTATGGTGGTGCGCGCCGCCGAGCCGCCCGAGTGAGGTCGAGACGGGCGGCGGAGCCAACCGGGAGAACCTGCCTTGAGTCGTGAAACTGACAGTTCGTCCTCCGGGCCCCAGGGGCGCGGTGGAGCCGCTTACCCCTCGGGGACGCCGCCGTACGGCTCCCCCGCGCAGGGCGCCGCGTCGGACGGCGCCCCGGACGGCGCGCAGCGGCAGGCCGCCGATGAGCGGCCCGACGAGCCCAAGACCGAGACCACGCTGACCACGCGCATCCGGATCAACATCCCCGGGTCGCGGCCGATCCCACCGGTCGTCATGCGCACGCCCATGGCGGAGAGCGACGTGAACGCGCCGCGTCCGCAGGACGCGGGCCGCGCGGCGGACAGGTCCGACGCCGGGGACGGCGCCGGGCGCCCGGGATCCGCGAACGGCGCCGGGGGCCCCGGTTCCGCCGGGATGCCCGCTTCGGGCTCCGCGCCCGAGGGGCCTTCATCCGGCGGACCCGCGTCCCCTTCTGCTTCTGCTTCCGCTCCGGCGGAGGAGAAGACGAGCGACTGGTTCGCGCCGCGCAAGAGCAGCGCGGGCACCGGCGGGAACGGCACGTCCGGATCCGGCGGTTCGGGATCCGGCGGTCCAGGAGCAGGCGGCTCCGGTACGGGCTCCTTCGACGTGTCCGGTGCCGTGGCGGCGGGCCCGCTCGGCACGGGCGCGCCGCAGGGCGGCGACCCCCAGCGCGGGGACCTGCCGTACTTCTCCGGAGGCGCCGCTGGTGACGGCGGCCGCGGTCCTTCGGGCCCGACCGGCGGACCGGTGACCGGCGACGGCCCGATGGCGCCGAACCCCGCCCGCCCGTCCGACCCGGCGAACCAGGCCAACCCCGCGGGCCGCGCGAACCCGATGGCCCCGCCGAACCCGGGCGGTCCCGGCAACCCGGCCAACCCGGGCAATCGCCCCAACCCGGCCAACCCCGCAGCCCGTTCGGGCGCGGGCGCGCCCGCCATGGGCGACGACACCGCCATCCTCACCCCGCAGAAGGCGGGCCCCCTCCCGGGTCCCCCCGGCGGCGGTCCCGGCGGTCCGGTCCACGGCGGCCCCGGCTCCATCCCCGGCGGTCCCAGCGCGCCGTCCCCCGGGACCAATGTCTCGGGCGACACCCTGACCAGCGGCATCCCCGTCGTACCGCCCGCCCAGAACTCGCCGTTCGCCACGGGCCCGCAGCACACCGACGGACCCGTGCCGCACACCCCGCCCAAGCTGCCCGAGCCGGTGCAGCCGAACGTGCCCGTCGCCGCGGCCCCGTCCAAGAAGAAGGGGCGCAACAAGCTCGTCCTCGTGGGTGTCGCCGTGGTCGTGGTGGCCTGCGGGGCCTATGGCGCAGGGCTGTTGATGAACCACGCCGATGTGCCGAAGGGCACCACCGTGCTCGGCGTCGACATCGGCGGCGGCACGCGCGACGAGGCCGTCAAGAAGCTCGACGCGGCCATCGGCAAGGACGTCATCAAGCCCCTGAAGCTGTCGGTCGACGGCGAAGAGGTCACGCTCAAGCCGGAGCAGGCGGGCCTGACCCTGGACAGCCAGGCCACCGTCCGCGAGGCGGCGGGCAGCGACTACAACCCCGTATCGGTGATCGGATCGCTCTTCGGCGGCGAGCGCGTCGCCGAGCCGGTCATGCCCGTGGACGAGGAGAAGCTGGCGGCCGCCCTGGAGCGCGCCGCGGGCGGCTCGGGCTCGGCCAAGGAGGGCGGGGTCAAGTTCGTGCCCGGAAAGGCCGTCCCCGTGTACGGCAAGGCGGGCAACGGCATCGACGTCGCCGCCTCGACGAAGGCCGTCTCCGAGGGGTACAAGAAGCAGGTCGAGACCGGCAGCGCGGGCACGGTCGACGTGCCCGTCACGACCCGCAAGCCGACCGTCGCGAACGCCGAGGTCGACAAGTTCATGACGCGCTTCGCGAAGCCCGCCATGTCCGCCAACGTCACGATCAAGGCGGGCACCGCCTCGATCCCGTTCGGCCCGGCGAAGTCGCTGCCGAAGATCCTTGAGACGAAGGTCGCCGCGAACGGCAGTCTGCAGCCGCACTACAACCTGGTGGAGCTCAAGAAGCTGTACGGCAACGTCTTCGACGGCATCCTGATCCAGCGCGGCAACGGCGACAAGACGCCGGTCCAGCCCACCGACGTGGCGGCCGCGATGAACAAGGCCCTGATCGGCAAGACGCCGGCGGAGCGGGTCGGTGTGATCGAGACCGACGCCAACTGATTTCGGTACGTCCCCGGAGGCCGGGCGGCTCACAGGAGTGACCGCCCGGCCTCCGGCATGACATCTGTCATCCCGTACTCGGCACACACGACACTGCCGCCGTCGACCGCCCTTTGGCGACGATGGATCACATGACGACGACCGCAGCACCGCCCGTCACCGCGGTGAGCTTCGACCAGGTGACCAAGAGCTTCGGGGACGTCCGCGCCGTGGACTCCCTCACACTCGATCTCCACCCCGGCGAGACCGTCGCCCTCCTCGGGCCGAACGGCGCGGGCAAGTCGTCCACGCTCGACCTGCTCCTGGGCCTGCGGCACGCGGACAGCGGCACCGTGCGGGTCTTCGGCACGAGCCCGCGCGAGGCGATCACCGCGGGCCGGGTCGGCGCGATGCTGCAGAGCGGCGGCCTGATGGGGGAGGTCACCGTCCGCGAGCTGGTGCGGCTCGCCTGCGATCTGCACCCCAGGCCGTACCGCGCGGACGACGTGCTGGCCGCGGCGGGCCTCACCCAGCTCGCGGGCCGCAAGGTCGACAAGCTCTCCGGCGGGCAGGAACAGCGTGTCCGCTTCGCACTCGCGACCGCCGGGGCGAACGACCTGATCGTCCTGGACGAGCCGACCACCGGCATGGACGTCACCGTGCGCCAGGCCTTCTGGGCCACCATGCGCGAGCAGGCCGACCAGGGGCGCACGGTCCTGTTCGCCACGCACTACCTGGAGGAGGCCGACGCGATCGCGGACCGGGTCCTGGTCCTGCACCGCGGCCGTCTCCTCGCGGACGGCACGGCCGCCGAGATCAAGGCGAAGGCGGGGGCGCGGAGGGTCGCCTTCGACCTCACCGAGCTGGACGCCGGGCTCGCCGAGAAGCTCCGCGCGCTGCCGTTCCTCACCGCCGTGGACGTGTCGGGCCACACCGTACGGCTCCAGTCGACGGACGCCGACGCCACCGTCCACGCGCTGTACGGGCTCGGTCTTTACCCCCGCAACCTTGAGGTCGCGGGCCTTGGCCTCGAACAGGCCTTCGTGGCGATCACCGAGGCCGAGGAGGCCAGGACATGCTGATCAAGCTGGAAATCATCCGCTCCCTGCGGAACAAGAAGTTCCTGTTCTTCTCGGTGATCTATCCGTCGATGCTCTTCCTGATCATCGCGGGCGGCCAGAACAGCACGGACATGGTCGGCGACACGGGGCTCGCGCTCCCCGCCTTCTTCATGGTGTCGATGGCGTCGTTCGGCGCCCTCACCGCCGTCCTCATGGGCAACAGCGAGCGCATCGCCAAGGAGCGCGAGAGCGGCTGGGTACGCCAGCTGCGCCTGACGAGCCTGCCGGGCCGCGGCTATGTGATCGCCAAGACGGCGAGCGCCGCCGTGGTCAGCCTGCCCTCGATCGTCGTGGTGTTCGTGGTCGCGGCGGCCGTCAAGGACGTACGCCTCGAAGCCTGGCAGTGGCTGGCGCTGACCGCCGCCATCTGGGCGGGCAGCCTCTGTTTCGCCGCGCTCGGTGTGGCCATCGGTTACCTCGCGACCGGCGACGCCGTCCGGCCGATCACGATGATCGTGTACTTCGGGCTCTCCGTGCTCGGCGGCCTGTGGATGCCCACGGCCACCTTCCCGCAGTGGCTGAGCGACATCGCGACCTGGCTGCCGACCCATGCGTACGCTGCCCTCGGACAGGCCATCGAACTGGGCGACGCCCCGCACGCGAAGGACATCGCGCTCCTCGTCGGGTACTTCGTCCTCTTCGCGGGCGGCGCGGCATGGCTGTACCGGAAGGACACATCGAAGGCGTGAACGACACCGACTGCCCCGAGCCCGGCCACCCCCTGAAGAGCTTCGGCCGTCCGGTGGCGGACCGCCGCCAGCTGTGGACGAAGGCGCTGTGGATCGGCATCTGGCTGGTCTTCCTCGCCAGTCCGGTGGAGGACCTGGTGGGAGGCGAGCACGGCGGCACGGCCACCGTGCTGGGCAGCCTCGGTCTGACCGCCTTCGTGATCTGCTATCTGACCCTGGTCTTCCGCTACACCTCCAGGGTGTTCGAATGGCGCGTGGTGCACGTGTCGTTCGGGGCGCTGCTCGCGCTGGCCATGATCCTGTCGTTCGCCTTCGGCACGGCCTGGCTCGGGCTCTTCGTCTACGTCGCGGTGTCCGCCGGGGCCGTGCTGCCGCTGCGGCACGCGGCGTGGGCCATCCCGGCCGTCACCGGCGTGATGGTCCTGATCGGCCTGCGCACCGACAGCGTCGCGGACCTGCTCGGCAGCCTCGCCGTGCTGACCGTCCTGGTCGGCTTCGCGATGACCGGGGTGCGCGAGCTGGTCCGTACGACGATCCAGCTGCGCCAGGCACGGGCCACCGTCGCCCAACTGGCCGCCAACGAGGAGCGGCTGCGGCTCGCCCGCGATCTGCACGACCTCCTCGGCCACTCGCTCTCCCTGATCACGCTGAAGAGCGAGCTCGCCGGGCGGATGCTCCCGGACCACCCCGACAAGGCCGCGCAGCAGGTGGCGGACATCGAGCAGGTCAGCCGCCAGGCCCTGGTGGACGTGCGCGAGGCGGTCTCCGGTTACCGCAGGCGCACGCTCGCCGACGAGCTCGCGGGCGCCCGCACGGCGCTCACCGCCGCCGGTGTCGAGGCCGACGTACCGCTGGAGGCGCCCGCCGTGCTGCCCGCGGAGGAGGGGGAGACGGCGCTGGCCTGGGCGCTGCGCGAGGCGGTGACGAACGTCGTGCGGCACAGCGGCGCGCGCCGCTGCACGGTGGCGTTCACTTCCCGGCACACCCTGGACGGCCCGGTCGTCGAGCTGTCGGTGGAGGACGACGGCAGGGGCGGTTCGGCCGCCGCCCAGGGCAACGGCCTGACGGGCCTGACCGAGCGCGTGGAGGCGGTCGGCGGTGTCCTGGACGTGGGGCCCGGCGACCGCAGGGGCTTCAGGCTCACGGCCAGGGTGCCGCTGGACCGGGGCGAGGCACCGGCGTCCGACGACTCCGCCCTAGGATCTTCGGCATGAGTACGAACAGTGCGGGCAGCCCCGTCAGGGTGCTCCTCGCCGAGGACCAGTCGATGGTCCGTGAGGCGCTCGCCGCGCTGCTCGGCCTTGAGCCGGACATCGAGGTGGTCGCCCAGGTGGCCCGCGGCGACGAGGTCCTCGCGGCGGCGCGCGAGCACGCGGTGGACGTGGCGCTGCTCGACATCGAGATGCCGGGCAGCACGGGCATCGAGGCCGCGGCCGAACTCCGCGCCGAGCTGCCGGAGTTGAAGATCGTGGTGCTCACCACCTTCGGCCGCCCCGGCTATCTGCGCAGCGCCATGGAGGCAGGCGCCGACGCGTTCCTGGTCAAGGACGCGCCCGCGGCCCAGCTCGCCGAAGCGGTCCGCAAGGTCCTCGCGGGGGAGCGGGTCATCGACCCCACGCTCGCGGCGGCGGCACTCGCGGGCGGCGCGAACCCGCTGACCGACCGCGAGCGCGAGGTCCTGCGCGCGGCGGCCGACGGCGCCACCAACGCCGAGCTGGCCACGGCCCTGCACCTCTCGGCGGGCACGGTCCGCAACTACCTCTCGACGGCGATCCAGAAGCTGGCCGTGCGCAACCGCGCCGAGGCGGTGAAGGTCGCCAGGGACAAGGGCTGGCTCTGAAATGCTCCTCGCAGGGCCTCAGTTCAGCATCGCCCGCGCCCCGTGCGCCTCCTGGCGCAGCCGGACCGCCGCCGCCTCGTCGGATGCGGCAAGGGCGTCGGCGTACGTCTCGATCTCCAGGGCGCCGGTCAGGAAGTCACCGCGCTGGACGAGGAGTTGGGCCCGGTCGTAGTGCAGCCGGTCGGAGTGCGCGGGCAGCAGCAGGGAGAGTTCGACGGCCCAGAGCGCGACGTCCGAGCGCTCGGGGCGGGCCGCGGCCCACGCGCGGATGTTGTTGAGGACGCGCAGCACGATGTCGAGGGGCCCCGCGGGACTCAGCATCGACGGCGCGAGCGGTGCGCCCGTGGCCCCCGCCACCATCAACTCCGCGTCCGTGCGGGACAGTACGTCGCCTCCCGCGAAGGGGTTGGCGAGCACCTGCTCGTCGCGGGTGCCGAAGCCGACCACGAAGTGACCGGGCAGCGCGACGCCGTGGACGGGGGCGCCCGCGCGGCGTGCCACCTCGATCCACACCACCGAGAGCAGGATGGGCAGGCCTCTGCGCCGCCGCAGGACTTCGTGAAGCAGCACCGACTGGAGGCGCTGGTAGTCGCCGGGCCTGCCCTTGAACCCGTAGCGCCGGCCGAGCAGTTCGGCCAGCGCGAGCGCCCAGGACCGGGGGTCGCCTGCCGCGTCGGGCAGCCGCTCGGCCAGCTGGTCGGCCAGGCGGTCCAGGATGCGCCGCGCCGCGCGCATGCCCGCTTCGTCGAGATCCGGGTCCGCCTCCGCGCCGATCAGCAGGCACAGCTGCGCGAGATCGGGCCGCGCGGACCGTGCCTGATCGGCGAAGAGACGTCGCCGCTCGGGGGATAGGGGGTGCATAGGTGCTTCGTGCCCTGCCGGGCCGATCGATAGCGCTCCGATCTCACTCCGTGCTGCCGCCCCCCGGCGGTCAGGGATGCATCCGGGCCCCTTTGAGGATCTTGTCGACGGCGTTGCGCGGACCGTGGACGGCGATCCCCACCAGGTCGAGCTGACCGGCCGGCACGGCCCGCACCGCCGCCCGGTTGTCCCGGTCGTTGCCGGTGGCGAACAGGTCCGAGGTGAACACCGCCCGCGGCAGCGAACGGGACAGCACGCGGCCGTGCGCGGCGGTCAGAGTCTCCTTCGACCCCTCGAAGACCAGGACGGGCTGGCGGAACATCGGCAGGTAGGGGGTGCCGTCGGCGTCCTCGTACGGCTCGCCGATCACCTCGGGAGCCGCCGTGCCGAGCCCGCTGACCAGGAACGCCGTCACATTGAGGCGCTGCCAGGGCTCCAGGTCGTCACGGAGCAGGACGGCGATCTTCGTGTCGAAGCGGATGGGCGCCTCGCCCGTGACCCCGGCGGATTCGGTCTCGGCGATGTCTGTCTCAGCGGTGGTTCTCATGCATCGAGACTGCCGAGTGGCCCGGCGCCGCGTCTTGTACGTTTCTTGCATGGTGGCCCGGCAGGAGATCTCCGCATGGCGCCCGCCGGTCGCGGGTGTCGTGGAGGTCTTCCACGCCCACTTCACCGAGCACGCGTATCCGATGCACGTCCACGACGCGTGGACCCTGCTGATCGTGGACGACGGAGCCGTCCGCTACGACCTGGACCGCCATGAGCACGGCACCCCGGGCGACACCGTCTCGCTGCTCCCGCCGCAGGTCCCGCACAACGGCTCGCCCGCCACCCCCGACGGCTTCCGCAAGCGCGTGCTCTACCTGGACATGACGCAGCTGGACGCGAGCTTCATCGGCCCGGCGGTGGACGGCCCCGACCTGGTCGACCCCGTCCTGCGCAGGCGCGTGGGCCAGCTGCACGCGGCTCTCGCGCACCGGGGCGACGAGCTGGAGGCCGAGAGCCGCCTGGCGCTGATCGGCGAGCGGCTGCGCGGACACCTGCGCCCCAGGGCCGCCACAGGCCCGCTGGGCGGCGCGGGCGGCGGCGTCGCCCAGAACCTCCGTGACCTCCTCGACGAGCGGCTCCTGGACGGCGGCGTGACCCTGGACGAGGCCGCGCGCCTGGTCCACGCCCACCCCAGCCATCTCGTACGCGCCTTCAGCGGGGCCTTCGGCATCGCGCCGCACCAGTACGTGATGTCCCGCCGCGTCGACCACGCCCGCCGGCTGCTCCTGGCGGGCCTGCGGCCGGGCGAGGTGGCGGCCGCCGCCGGTTTCTACGACCAGTCGCACCTCACCCGGCACTTCAAGCGGGTGGTGGGCATCGCTCCGGGGCGTTACGCCCGCACGGGAGCGGCCACCGGGGCTTCCCCTGAGGCCGTCCCGGGAGCCGCCGAGTGAGCCGTCAGTTGAGCATGGCGCGCGCGGCCCGAGCCTGGTCCCGCACCCGGTCCGCGGTGGTCGGCTCCACCGTCGTCACCACGTCGGCGTAGGTCTCCAGCTCCGCCGCCCCCGCGAGGAAGTCACCGCGCTGGACCAGGAGTTGGGCCCGTTCGTAGCGCAGGCGCGCCGGGTGCGCGGGCAGCAGCAGGGAGAGCTCGACGGCCCAGAGCGCGACGTCCGAGCGCTCGGGGCGGGCCGCGGCCCACGCGCGGATGTTGTTGAGGATGCGCAGCACGATGTTCAGCGGATCGGCGGGCGTCAGCATCGAGGGAGACACCGTGCCGCCCGATGACCCGGCCACCAGCAGCTCCGCGTCCTCGTCCGTGAGCAGCCGCCCGCCGGTGAACGGGTCGGTCAGGACCCGCTCGTCACGGGCGCCGAAGCCGACGATGAAGTGACCGGGCAGCGCGACGCCGTAGACGGGTGCGCCCGCGCGGCGCGCCACCTCGATCCACACCACCGAGAGCAGGATCGGAAGGCCCCGGCGGCGCTGCAGCACCTCGTGGAGGAGGGAGGACTCCAGGCGCTGGTACTCGGCGGGCGTCCCCATGAACCCGCAGCGCGCGCCCAGGAGTTCGGCGAGCGCGGCGGCCCACTCGCGCGCCCCGCCGGGGCGGTAGGGCAGCAGTCCCGCGAGCCGGTCGAGCTCGATCTGCGCGGCGTCGATGCCGTCGTCGTCGAGTTCGGGGTCTGCCTCCGCGCTCACCAGGAGGCACAGCAGGGACAGGTCGGGCCGCTCGGACCTGGCCTCCTCAGCGAACCGCCGCCGGGACGCGGCCGTCCTTGACTCCTCGTGCATGCGTGCCTCGTGCCTTACTTACCGAGCCGGCCGGTAGAAGCTACCGAGCCGACGGGTATCGATAGTGGTGGTAAGTGTGGTGCGCGGCGAAGCCAAGACCGCCGTACAGCTTCCTCGCACCCTCGTTGTCGTCCTCGACCTGCAGCCAGGCCGCCGAAGCGCCTTCCGCGAGCGCCTGCCGGGACAGCGCGGCCATCACCGCGGTGGCCAGCCCCTGCCTGCGGTGTGCCGGATCCACCTCGACCGCCATGAATCCCGCCCAGCGCCCGTCCACGACGCAGCGCCCGATCGCCGCGGGCCCCGCGTCGAAAGAGGCCCCGGGCACGGAAGCGAACCACACGGAGGGGCCGCCCGCCAGCACCTTGAGCACATGAGGTCCCGGCACCCCGAAACGCTTGTACCGCCGCAGCCACGCCTCGTCGAAAGAGCGTGAGAGGTGCACGCTTTCCAGGGTCGCGTCGGGCAGGTCGGGATCGCCGAGCGGAGCGAGCGCGCCGACGTGGAGTTCCGCGCTCACCTCGCGCTCCCAGCCCCGCTCCGCCAGCTCCGCGCAGAGCAGCTCCTGAGTGTTGTCGGCCCCGGTCGCGGTCTGTATGTAGGCGGGCAGCTCCCGCTGCTCGTACCAGTGACGTACGTACGTCAGGGCCTCGTCCAGCGGCCTTCCCGGATCTCCCAGCGGCAGCACCGAGTTGGCCCGCCGGGTGAATCCGCCCGCCGCCCGCAGCTCCCACTCGCCGAGTGCCTCGCTCTCCACGGGCTGCCAGGCGCGTGCGGAGACCCGGGCCAGCTCGGGGTAGGACGCCGCGGGGCCGCGCCTGCGGGCCGGGGCGGAGGGGACGACCTTGCCCGCCACCAGAGAGCTCTCCACCATGCGGACACGCTCACCGTCGCGACGTGTGATCAGTACCACACCGTCGTTCCACGATGTGAGAACACCCACCGTGTCAGTGAACTTACCGCCCGTCCTCGACCCGTCGTTGAGGCGCCGGACCGACACCCGTTTGCCCACGTCAGCAGGGGTAATTCGGACCTCGAGCCGTCCGCCCGCAGTGAATTCCACAGCTCTGTACGCCCCTCCTGTTCGGATCATGCCCAGGAACGGAGATACTAGAGGCGGGCATCGACGACGCCGCGCTCCCGCGCGCCAGGCGAGCGGAGCCTGAAGACGGCCCGCCAACGCCCGTATCGAGGAGGAACGACAGCGTGACCTACGTCATCGCGCAGCCTTGTGTCGACGTCAAGGACAAGGCGTGCATCGAGGAGTGCCCGGTCGACTGCATTTACGAGGGCTCCCGGTCCTTGTACATCCACCCGGACGAATGCGTCGACTGTGGAGCCTGCGAACCGGTCTGCCCGGTCGAGGCGATCTTCTACGAGGACGACACTCCGGAAGAGTGGAAGGACTACTACAAGGCGAACGTCGAGTTCTTCGACGAGCTCGGATCGCCCGGTGGTGCCAGCAAGCTCGGCCTGATCGAGCGCGACCACGCCTTCATCGCCGCATTGCCGCCGCAGAACCAGTAACGGCAGCTTGAAGCGCCGCCCCGGTCCCGTACGGCTCACATCGCTGTACGGGACCGAGGCATTTGTCCACACACGCAGTACGGGAGTCAGTTCGTGTCCGCAGTCTCTGACCGCCTTCCCACCTTCCCCTGGGACAAGCTCGAGCCGTACAAGGCCACGGCGGCCGCCCACCCCGGTGGCATCGTCGACCTGTCGGTGGGCACTCCGGTCGACCCGGTGCCCGAGCTGATCCAGAAAGCGCTGATCGCGGCGGCGGACTCGCCGGGCTATCCGACGGTCTGGGGCACGCCGGAGCTGCGCGACGCGATCACCGGCTGGTGCGAGCGCCGTCTGGGCGCACGCGAGGTCACGCACCGGAACGTGCTGCCGATCGTGGGCTCCAAGGAGCTGGTGGCTTGGCTCCCGACACAGCTGGGCCTGGGTCCGGGCGACGTCGTCGCCTACCCGCGCCTCGCGTACCCGACGTACGAGGTGGGCGCCCGCCTGGCCCGCGCGGAGTACGTCGCGTACGACGACCCGACGGACCTGGATCCTGCGGGCCTCAAGCTGCTCTGGCTCAACTCGCCCTCGAACCCCACCGGTCGCGTCCTGTCCAAGGAAGAGCTGACCCGCACCGTCGCCTGGGCGCGCGAGCACGGGGTGCTCCTCGTCAGCGACGAGTGCTATCTGGAGCTCGGCTGGGAGGCGGAGCCGGTCTCGGTCCTGCACCCGGACGTGTGCGGCGGTTCGTACGAGGGGATCGTCGCCGTCCACTCCCTCTCCAAGCGGTCGAACCTCGCGGGCTACCGCGCCGCGTTCGTCGCCGGTGACGCGGGCGTCCTGGGCGACCTGCTGCAGATCCGCAAGCACGGCGGCATGATGACGTCCGCGCCGACGCAGGCGGCGGTCGTCGCGGCGCTCGGCGACGACCAGCACGTCCACGAACAGCGCGAGCGGTACGCGGCCCGCCGCACGGCCCTGCGCGAGGCCCTGCTCAAGCACGGCTTCCGCATCGAGCACAGCGAGGCGAGCCTCTACCTCTGGGCGACCCGGGACGAGTCCTGCTGGGACACGGTCGGGCACCTCGCGCGGCTCGGCATCCTCGTGGCGCCCGGCGACTTCTACGGCCCGGCGGGCGACCGCTTCGTGCGCGTGGCGCTGACCGCGACGGACGAGCGCGTGGCGGCGGCGGTCGAGCGACTCGCCTGAGCCGCTGTGGCCCCTGAGGCCGCTGACCGCAGCCGGCGCGGCGCCCACGCCCTGCATCGTGAGCATCCCGGAGGCGTACAGGCCGAGGGGCGGGCGCAGGCGGACGGGTGAGGCCGGTGGCGGCCGCACGCGACGAGGGCCCGGAGCCAGTGGCTCCGGGCCCTCCTCTCAGGTGCGCGACGGTCAGCCGAGCGGGCTCTTGACCGGCAGCTGGTCGGTGGGCAGTCCGCCCTTGGTGACCGCGTCGGTGGGCAGGCCGCCCTTCGTGACCGCGTCGGTCGGCAGGCCGTCCTTGGTGGCGGTGCCCGCGGCGTCGCCGACCACGTCACCGGCGTTGCCCGCGAGGTCGCCCGCGGCCTTCTGCGCCACGGGGGTCGTGGTCTTGGCGCCCGAGCCGACGACCTTGCCCGCGGTCGGGACGCCCTTCTTCACGGCCTTGCTGCCGGTCTCACCCGCGAGACCGGTGGCGTTCTGAGCGGCGCCGTCGACGGTGTTGCCCAGACCGGCACCGTCCAGGGCGGTCACACCGCCGAGGTCGGGGGTGGCGGGGAGCTCGGCGGCGCTTGCGGAGCCGGCCGCACCGACCACGGGAGCCGCCCCCGCTGCGATGAGCAGCGCGGCGCGGGCGATCCGGCGGGTCAGGGGGAGGGACATGATGCTCCTTCAGACGGGAGAGAACGTTGGGGTGTCCGGCCGGATGGGGCCCGGCGCTCGGACGCAGTGACTACCGCTCGAAGCCCTCGAAGGTTGCGGTGGGCCAACGTAAAGAGTTGGCAATGCATCGCATAATCGGCTGTGGATAAAAACGGGCAAAGGGATCAGTTCACGCGGGCCCGCTGAATCGTCAAAGCCCAGTGTTCACAAGGGGTTTGGCGCGTGCGGGGGTGAGTGCGCGAAAGTCTGGGCGGCACGTCGCCCGTGAGTGATCAACGTGCCCCGATCGGGTGACCTGCCGTACTACTGCCCAAGGACGATTCGGACCGAGGTCGCGTCGGGCCCGGTGCCGGAGCCCTGCCCGTCCTCACCCGCCTTGCCCGGCTTGCGCCATTCCTTCCCGGAGTCCGTGGCGCTCCACTCCCGGCCGCCGTACGCGACGCGGTCGATGCCGAGCACGGACGCCTGGGCCACCGCCCAGTGTGCGAGCTCCCAGCCCCGCTGCCCGGCGCCGCTCCCGGCGCTTCCCGTGGTGGCGCTCACCGGCACGGTGACCGTGCCGCCGCGGGCGCTCTCCGGTGCCACATCGCGGCCGAAGTCCCGGACCAGGGCGGCCCGCACCTTCGCCGGGTCACCGGGCTCGGCGTCCGTGCGGCCCTCGCAGGTGAGGGTGGCGGGGGCGCGGCCGGTCAGCGCGGCGGCCAGCAGGGCGGCGTCCGGCTCGTGCTTCGCGTACGCCTGGGGATAGCCGCTGCGCTGCACGCGCTGCGCGGCGACGGTCAGGGGGAGGCGTGAATAGCCCGGGACGTCGTTCAGATGGGCGTAGAAACGCGCCGCCGAGTACGCGGGGTCCATGATCTGTTTCTCGTTGCCCCAGCCCTGTGAGGGCCGCTGCTGGAAGAGGCCCAGCGAGTCGCGGTCGCCATGGCTGATGTTGCGCAGACCCGACTCCTGCAGGGCCGTCGCCAGGGCGATCGTGATCGCGCGCTCCGGCATGCCGCGGGAGGTGCCCACGGCGGCGACCGTCGCCGCGTTCTCGGCCTGCTCGGCGCCGAATTCGTACGACGCGCCGTCGCCGTTGCCCGAGACGACCCGGCAGCGTGGGTCGGCCTTGCCCCCGAAGACGTACTGCACGACCACATAGCCCACGAGGGCGAGCAGGACCGCGACGGCGGCCCCGATACGGAGGAGGCGGCCGCGCCGGACGAGGGTGGGGGGCTCAGGCACGCGACCAAGGTACTGGAGGCCACTGACAGGGCCGTGCGCCGAGGGGCGTTAGGGTCGAAGCCATGGCCCAGACCTCACACGACACGTCGCTCGACCTCACGCTCGACGCTGCCGCGCTCACCGCCCGGCTGGTCGATTTCCCGTCGCCGAGCGGCGAGGAGAAAGCACTCGCGGACGCCATCGAGACGGCCCTGCGACGCCTGCCGCACCTCACGGTGGACCGGCACGGCAACAACGTGGTGGCGCGCACGAACCTGGGCCGGGCCGAGCGCGTGATCCTCGCCGGGCACATCGACACGGTCCCGATCGCGGACAACGTGCCGTCCCGCCTCGACGAGGACGGCGTCCTGTGGGGCTGCGGCACCTGCGACATGAAGTCCGGCGTCGCGATCCAGCTGCGCATCGCGCAGACCGTGACCGAGCCGAACCGAGACCTCACCTTCGTCTTCTACGACAACGAAGAGGTCGCCGCCCACCTGAACGGCCTCGGCCATGTCGCCGAGGCCCACCCCGACTGGCTCGCGGGTGACTTCGCGATCCTCCTGGAGCCGACGGACAACCAGGTCGAGGGCGGCTGCCAGGGCACGCTGCGGGTCTTCCTGAAGACGAAGGGCACGCGCGCGCACTCCGCGCGCGCGTGGATGGGCTCGAACGCCATCCACAAGGCCGCGCCGATCCTGGCGAAGCTCGCCGCGTACGAGCCGCGCAAGCCGGTCGTCGACGGCCTCCAGTACCACGAGGGCCTCAACGCCGTACGCGTCGAGGGCGGCGTCGCCACGAACGTCATCCCCGACGAGTGCACCGTCGTCGTGAACTTCCGCTACGCACCCGACCGCTCCGAGGACGAGGCGCTCGCCTTCGTGCGCGACTACTTCGCCGACTGCGAGATCGACGAGTTCGTCGTCGACGACCACACGGGCGGGGCGCGCCCCGGTCTGAACCACCCGGCCGCCGCGGCCTTCATGGCGGCGGTCGGCGGCGAGGCGAAGCCCAAGTTCGGCTGGACCGACGTCTCCCGCTTCAGCGCGCTCGGCGTGCCCGCCGTGAACTACAGCCCGGGGAACCCGCTGCTCGCTCACAAGATCGACGAGCGCGTGAAGGTGTCGCTGATCCCGGAGGCCGAGAAGCGGCTGAGTGACTGGCTGACATCCTGAGTTCCCGCAAGGATGCCTCGTCCGTAACGCCCGTAGACCTACGCTGAAGTGGCACGTCGAGCAAGACCGTCAGCGGAAGGGGACGTTCATGGGTAGTCCAGAAGGACAGGGCCCGCCGGAGGAGCAGCACTTGGGGCCTGTGGTGCGGCGGCGTGAGCAGATCACCCCCGGCACCACCGACCAGCGGCTCCTCGACACCGACGCCGAGGGCGAGTCGGAGTGGGTGCACACCGACCCCTGGCGGGTCATGCGCATCCAGTCGGAGTTCGTGGAAGGCTTCGGCGCGCTCGCCGAACTCCCCAGCGCCATCAGTGTCTTCGGATCGGCGCGCACCCCGGTCGGCTCGCCCGAGTACGAGGCGGGCATCCGCATCGGCAAGGCGCTGGTCGACGCGGGCTTCGCCGTGATCACCGGGGGCGGCCCCGGTGCCATGGAGGCGGCCAACAAGGGAGCGCGCGAGGCCAAGGGCGTCTCCGTCGGCCTCGGCATCGAGCTGCCCTTCGAGCAGGGCCTCAACGAACACGTCGACATCGGTGTGAACTTCCGCTACTTCTTCGTGCGGAAGACCATGTTCGTGAAGTACGCCCAGGGCTTCGTGGTCCTGCCCGGCGGCCTCGGCACCCTGGACGAGCTCTTCGAGGCCCTGACCCTCGTCCAGACCCGCAAGGTCACCCGCTTCCCGATCGTCCTCTTCGGCTCGGCGTACTGGGGCGGGCTCGTCGACTGGCTGCGCGACACGGTGGTGGCGGGCGGCAAGGCGTCGGAGCACGACCTGCACCTCTTCCACATCACGGACGACGTGGACGAGGCGGTCACGCTGGTGACCAAGGAAGTCGGCCGCTAGGCCCCGCGGCGCCCCGCCGGGCCGGCCGCCTCGCTGCCCGCCCGGCGGTCGCTTCCGCTGCTACGCCAGACCCCTCCGGGCGATGGCCGGGTCCCGGTGCCCGGCGATGGTCGCGACCATGTCGAGCACCTGCCGCGTCTCCGCGACCTCGTGCACCCGGTACACCTGCGCCCCCAGCCACGCCGACACCGCGGTGGTGGCAAGGGTCCCCACCACGCGCTCCTTGACCGGCTTGTCGAGCGTCTCCCCGACGAAGTCCTTGTTGGACAGGGACACCAGGACGGGCCACCCGGTCTCCACCATCTCCCCGAGCCGCCGCGTCGCCTCCAGGGAGTGCCGCGTGTTCTTCCCGAAGTCGTGCCCGGGATCGATCATCACGGACTCGCGCGGCACCCCGAGCGCGACCGCGCGCTCGGCGAGGCCGAGCGTGACCGAGAGGATGTCGGCCATGACGTCCTCGTACGTCACCCGATGGGGGCGGGTACGCGGCTCGGCGCCCCCCGCGTGCGTGCACACCAGGCCCACGCCATGGCGCGCGGCCACCTCCGCGAGCCGGGGATCCACCCCGCCCCACGCGTCGTTCAGGAGGTCGGCCCCCGCCTCGCAGACCGCCTCGCCGACGTCGTGCCGCCACGTGTCCACGCTGATGACGACATCGGGGAAACGCCTGCGCACCTCGGCGACGAAGCCGACCGTCCGCCGCGCCTCCTCGTCCGCCGTGACTTCCTCACCCGGACCGGCCTTGACCCCGCCGATGTCGATGATGGCGGCGCCCTCCGACACCGCCTGCTCCACGCGGGCGAGCGCGGGTTCGTCGCGGAACGTGGCGCCCTGGTCGTAGAAGGAGTCAGGGGTCCGGTTCACGATCGCCATGATCACCGGCTCGTGCGCGTCGAATTCACGCCTGCCAAGCCTGAGCATCCCCTGTGAACCTCCATCGTCGGTGCCGTGGTCCGGCCGCCTGCGACCTTAACTGTCACAGGCGCATGGCACGATCAGACCCTGACAGTGTGAGCACGGCAGTCGAGCGTGGGGGCCTGAAGAGATGGTCTTGTTCTTGTTCCTGGTCATCGCCCTCGTCGTGGTGGTCGGCGCGGTGACGCTGGCCGTCGTGGGCGGCGGGGAGCGCGCCGCCCTGCCCGACGTCGCGGCCGAGCGGTTCACCGACCCGCTGCCCCCCGACCGCGCCCTGCGCCGCGCGGACGTGGAGGCGCTGCGCTTCCCGCTGACCCTGCGGGGCTATCGCATGGCGGACGTGGACGACGCCCTCGGCCGTGTCGCCGCCGAACTGGCCGAGCGCGACGCCCACATCGCGGAGCTGGAGGCGGCGCTCGCCGGCGCCCAGGCCACCGCGGTCGGCGGGCCCGGCCTCCTCAAGAAGCACGCCCCGGCGACGATGACCCAGGACCAGGACACCCCGAAGGACGCGGTCGAAGAGGAGAACGGCCAGTGAGCGGCGACGCGGTGGCGGGCCCGGACGGCAGACTGCGCTGCCCCTGGGGCCTCTCGACCGAGGACTACGTGACGTACCACGACGAGGAGTGGGGCCGCCCGGTCCACGGGGACGACGCGCTGTACGAAAGGCTCTGCCTGGAGGCCTTCCAGTCGGGCCTCTCCTGGATCACGATCCTGCGCCGCCGCGAGGGGTTCCGCGCCGCCTTCGCCGGTTTCCGGATCGACGAGGTCGCGCGGTTCACCGACGCCGACCGGGAGCGGCTCCTCGCCGACCCCGGCATCATCCGCAACCGCGCCAAGGTCGACGCGACCCTCGCCAACGCGCGCGTGCTCGCCGGCTGGGCCGAAGGCGATCTCGACGAGCTCATCTGGTCGCACGCGCCGGACCCGGCCTCCCGCAAGGCCCCGAGCGTGCTGGCCGACGTACCGGCGATCACGCCCGAGTCCACGGCCCTGTCCAAGGACCTGAAGAAGCGCGGCATCCGATTCGTCGGCCCCACCACGGCGTACGCCCTGATGCAGGCCTGCGGCCTGGTGAACGACCACCTGGAGGACTGCGTGATCCGCGTCCCCCAGGACCGCTAGACACCTCTGGGCGTCGGCCGTGCGCCGGTCCTAACGGCCGAGGTACTTGGGCTTCGCCTTGTCCAGGAACGCCTGGACGGCGATCGCGTGGTCCTCGGACGCGCCCGCCTTCGCCTGGAGTTCGTCCTCCTTCTCCAGGGACTCCTCCAGGGTGTGGCCCGCCGCGTAGGCGAGGGACTCCTTGAGGGCCCCGTAGGCGAGCGTCGGGCCCTCGGCCAGGGTGCGGGCAAGCTTCAGGGCCTCGGCGGCCAACTCGGCCTCGGGGACGACCTTGTTGGCGATGCCCAGGTCGTACGCCTCCTGGGCGCCGATGTTGCGCGGGAAGAGCAGCAGATCGGCGGCGCGGCCCGGACCGATCACGCGCTGCAGCGTCCAGGAGACGCCCGAGTCGGCGGTCAGCGCGACCCCCGCGAAGGACGTGTTGAAACGTGCGGTGTCCGCGACGATCCGGTAGTCCGCGGCGAGCGCGAAGCCGAGGCCCGCACCGGCCGCGACGCCGTTGACGCCCGCGACGACCGGCTTGGCCATCCCGGTCAGCGCGCGCAGGACGGGGTTGTAGTGCTCCCGCACCGTGCTCATCGTCTGTCCGGTGCCCGCCGCGCGGTCCGCCATGAGAGAACCCACGTGTTCTTTCAGGTCCTGCCCCACACAGAAGGCGCGTCCGGTCGCGGTGAGCAGGACGGCGCGGACCGCGGGGTCCGACTCGGCCGACCGCACCGCCTCCCGCAGAGCGACCTTGGCCTCGATGTTCATCGCGTTCATCGCCTCGGGGCGGTTGAGCGTGATGGTCGCGAGCCCGTCGCTCACCTCGTAGAGCACGGTGTCGGCCATGGTGAATCCCCTCCAGTGGTCCTGCGCCGGTCATCTTTGTCCGAGCCCAGCATGACGGAGATCATCGGGCTCCGACATGAGGGGAGATATGTGACCTGCGTCAAAGAATTCCTGGCCCCGGAGGCGTAAGAGGCGGCGCAGTATCGCAGCCACATCGCCGAATTGAGTGGTTTTGCGGGCGCGCGTTGCGCAAGCGATGCAGACCGATGTTGGTCATCGGGTCCTGCCATGCGGGATAATGGCCTGGAAGCAATATGTTCGATGCCGGTGACACCTGGGTTGTCGGCTGCGATGAGCTGGTTTCAGGAAGGGGAACGAGCATGGCGGCCATGAAGCCGCGGACGGGCGACGGCCCGCTCGAGGTGACCAAGGAGGGGCGGGGCATCGTCATGCGCGTTCCGCTCGAAGGCGGCGGACGACTTGTCGTCGAACTGACTCCGGACGAGGCCGATGCACTCGGCGACGCCCTGAAGAAGGTCGTCGGCTGACGCGGAAGCGCCCACACTTTTTCACTGCCCCGGCATCGTAACGACGTGCCGGGGCAGTGCTATGTCCGGGGTTCGATGCTGCCCCGAAGGGGCGCCCGCGGACAGACGCTGCTCAACCCGCGGAGCGATCAGCGCTTCACGGCGCAGAGCAGGCCGTCGCCCACCGGGAGCAGCGCAGGCATCAGGTCCTGGCTCTCGCGCACGGTGCGCAGGAGCTCGCGGATGCGCAGCACTTCGGCGGGCTGCGGACCGGAGTCCACCGTCCGGCCGTCGGAGAAGGCGCCCTCGAAGCAGACGAGCCCGCCGGGGCGCAGCAGGCGCAACGATTCAGCGAGGTAGTCCAGGTACTCCGTGCGGTCGCCGTCACAGAACACGAGGTCGTAACCGCCGTCGGCGAGCCGCGGCAGTACGTCGAGTGCGCGGCCGGGGATGAACCGCGCGCGGTTGCCGGCGAATCCGGCGGCGCGGAAGGCCTCCCGCGCGAACTGCTGGCGGTCGGGCTCGGGGTCGACGGTGGTCAGGACGCCGTCGGGCCGCATGCCGTGCAGCAGGTGGAGCCCGGACACGCCCGTGCCCGTCCCGATCTCGGCGACGGCCTTGGCGTCCGCCGTGGCGGCCAGCATGCGCAGCGCGGCGCCGGTACCGGGAGACACCGAGGGCAGCCCTGCTTCCTGGGCCCGGTCACGGGCCCAGCGCGCTGCCTCGTCCTCGGCGACAAAGGCGTCGGCGAACGCCCAGCTCGTCTGCCGGTTGCCGGTAATGGCCCTCTCCTGTCCCCGTGGTTGCCTGGCCGTGACTGTATCCGTAAGGGGTGGGAACCCGCAGATGGGACCGGGCGTTTAGTAGGGGTAGGCGGACGTCGGGGGTAACGAATGGATCAAGAATGGCTGCGGGCCCTGCGACCAGGCAGGACAGCTGGCAGGAAGCCCGTACCAAATTCCAGTAAAAACGCTTATCCGGAGCTAACGGGCGAGGTGGTTATGGTAGGGGCTCCACTGGACACCACCAGAGCCGACAGGGGAGGTGCGGCTGCGTCCGCAGGCAGGGGACGAGCGCTGAGGCGCCTTCTCAGGCTGGCGGGTGAGCCGAAATCCGTGACCGACACCGCTGACCGAATCCACACCGCCAGCTCCGCTCAGACCGCGACCTTTGCCGCTGATGCGGAATCGCAGGCGTGGACTCCCCCCACCTGGGAGGAGATCGTCAGCACGCACAGCGGACGGGTCTATCGCCTGGCGTACCGCCTGACCGGCAATCAGCACGACGCCGAGGACCTCACGCAAGAGGTCTTCGTCCGTGTCTTCCGGTCCCTGTCGACCTACACCCCCGGCACGTTCGAGGGCTGGCTGCACCGCATCACCACGAACCTCTTCCTGGACATGGTGCGTCGCAAGCAGCGCATCCGCTTCGACGCCCTCGGCGACGACGCGGCCGAGCGCCTCCCCAGCCGTGAGCCCTCGCCGCAGCAGGTCTTCAACGACACGCACTTCGACGCGGACGTGCAGCAGGCGCTCGACACCCTCGCTCCCGAGTTCCGTGCCGCAGTGGTCCTGTGCGACATCGAGGGCCTCTCGTACGAGGAGATCGCCGCCACCCTGGGCGTCAAGCTGGGCACGGTCCGCAGCCGTATCCACCGTGGCCGCTCGCAGCTGCGCAAGGCCCTTCAGCACCGGTCGCCCGAAGCCCGCGCCGAGCGCCGCTCGCTCGCAGGAGCCGTGGCGCTGGGAGGAGGGGGCGCGACCGCGTGAGTGGATCACGGTCGAATCCTGCCGAGCGGCATCTGGCCGAGCAGCATCTGGGGGACCGACTCGCCGCCCTGGTGGACGGTGAGTTGGGCCATGACGCGCGTGAGCGAGTCCTCGCTCATCTCGCGACCTGTCCGAAGTGCAAGACCGAGGCCGACTCGCAGCGGCGGCTCAAGAGTGTTTTCGCGGAGGTGGCACCGCCACCCCCGTCCGAGAGTTTCCTGGCGCGCCTTCAAGGCCTTCCCGGCGGAGGCAGCGAGCCTCCCTCCGGTCCCAGGCACCCTGGAAGCGGAGGCTTCGCCACCGCGGACACGGACTCAGGGCTGCCCCCCACCGGAATCTTCGGCGTAAAGCCGGAGACCTTCGGCTATGCGCCCTCGGGCAGCCATGCCGCCGTACTGCCCAGCTCGGGGCGCGGTTTCCGCATCCATGACGTCAGCCGGCACGACGTCGGCCGTCACGAGGCCGAGCGGTCGATGTGGCGCGGGCGGCGGTTCGCCTTCGCCGCCGCCGGTGCGGTGTCGCTGGCCGCGATAGCGCTGGGCGGTGTCACGGCGGGCATGCCCGCCGACCCGGGTGAGCCGCGAGCGGGCTCGGGCAGCAGCAACAGCTCGGGCAAGAGCACCGGCAACAACACCGGCAACAGCAATGCGTCGCCGCAGCGTTCGCCGGGCGCGGGTGCCACCGCGGCTCCCGACTCCGTCCGTCGCCGTGGCAGCAATCCGCTGTCCGTGCAGGGTCAGCGTCCCGGGGTCCTCGCGGCGCCGGTCGCGCCGACCCAGGCGACCGGGCCCCTGCTGCCCGGGGTGCCTGTGCGGGGTCCTCGCGTCCAGCAGCCCGAGCCCGTGTCCGCCAGGCACGAGGTCACGGCGCCGATGCTGACGGGCGCGGCGATCATGTCCCCTCTGATACGTCCGGTCTCTCCCGTGACACCGGGCGGCGCTTCTCCTGCTGCCGCCGTGCCGAATCTGGGCGGCGTTGCTTCGGGTGGCGGGGCGGATCCGACGCACACCGCGGCGGCCTCGCCCATAGAGGGCACACTGCAGGGCACTTCGCAGATCCGCTGACGTGCTCTGCGCTTCGGCGCGGGAACCTGGTTGAATCCTCGGTGGGCCGTGCCTGCCCGAGGCTTGTGGCGGGCGCGGAGTTGAGCACGTGATCGGCGTCCGCCGTAGGCCAGGTGTGGGGAGAGCATGGACGAGGGCAAGCCCACAAAGGCGAAGTGGTGGAGCCGCCCCAGGTCGGCGTCCGCGCCTGACGGAACGGGAGCGGAGCGGGGCGGCCCCGACGGAGAGATAGGCACCACCGGGGACGAGGCGACGGCCACCGCCGGGCGAGCGGAGGACGCGTCCGGCGACTTCACCCTGGCCGCGGCGACCCCACCAAGCCCCGAGCCCACGCAGGCGCCGGCGTCCGAGCCGCGTCCCGACCCGACGGCGGCTTCTGTCTTCGCGCCGGGCTCTGATCTGCCGTCTGGTTCTGGTGGCCTTGCTCCGGGTGAATACGCTTCGGGTATTCCCGCCCAGGCAGGCGCCCCCGCCGACCGCCCCCGCCCACTGCACGACCCCGATCCTTACAGCACCCCGCCCTACGGTGAGCCCGGCCCCTGGGCCCCTGCCCCGCCCGTACAGCACCCGGCGGCGACCCCCGCGCACGGCACGCAGCTCCCGGCGGCGGGCCACAGCGGAACCCCGCCCCACGGAACCCCCGGTCCCGCCCCGGCCCCGGCCCACGGCGCCACCCCGCCGCACGGAACCCCGCACCCCACGCCCCCACAGGGCGTCACCCCGCAGCCGCAAACCCACCCGGCCCCGCAGCAGGCCCACCACCAGCCCCACCCGCAGACTCAGCAACCCCACCCCCACCCCCAAGCCGCAGCCCCTCCCCGCCGCCCCTACGACCCCTGGAACGCCCCCCTCCAGCAGAGCGGTGCCGTTCCCGTCGATGAGGCGAAGCAGAAGAAGCGGGCGCGGCGGATCATTCTGGTCGGGATCGCCGTCATCGCCCTCGTGGCCGGTGGCATCGGCGGTGCCCTCGGGGCCTATCTCGAGCGGAACGCCGGCGTCTCGGACATCGAGCTGTCGCAGTCGGACGCCCAGGACAAGGTGCGGGCCAAGGACAGCGTCGCCGGGATCGCGGCGAGCTCGCTGCCCGGCGTCGTGACCCTCCACGTCAGCGGCGACGACGCGCAGGGCACCGGCACCGGCTTCGTGCTCGACGGCAAGGGCCACATCCTCACCAACAACCACGTGGTCGAGCCCGCGGGGACCGGCGGCGCGATATCGGTGACCTTCAGCGGCGGCGAGACCGCCAAGGCGGAGGTCATAGGACGCGACTCCGGGTACGACCTCGCCGTGGTCAAGGTCTCCGGGGTGCGCGGGCTCAAGCCGCTGCCCCTCGGCAACTCCGAGAACGTCCAGGTGGGCGACCCCGTAGTGGCCATCGGCGCCCCGTTCGACCTGGAGAACACCGTCACCTCCGGCATCATCAGCGCCAAGGAGCGCCCCATCACCGCCGGCGGCGAGAAGGGCGACGGCAGCGACATCAGCTACGTCGACGCGCTCCAGACCGACGCACCCATCAACCCCGGCAACTCCGGTGGCCCGCTGATGGACGCCGACGCCCGCGTCATCGGCATCAACAGCGCCATCCGCTCCGCCGACGACAGCTCGGCACCCGGTGGCGGCCAGGCGGGTTCCATCGGCCTCGGCTTCGCCATCCCCATCAACCAGGGCAAGCGGGTCGCCGAAGAGCTGATCAACACCGGCAAGGCCACGCACCCTGTGATTGGCGTCACGCTCGACATGGAGTACACGGGCGACGGCGCCCGCGTCGGCGACAAGGGCAAGGACGGCGGCCCCGCCGTGAACGAAGGCGGACCGGGTGATCGCGCCGGAATCAAGCCGGGCGACGTCATCACCGAAGTGGACGGCCAGCGCATCCACTCCGGGGACGAGCTCATCGTCAAGATTCGCGCCCATCGCCCGAAGGACAGCCTCGAATTGACGGTCCAGCGCGCGGGAAAGGACCGGAAAGTGACGCTCGTGCTCGGTGCGTCGGGCGGAAGCTGATCCACGTCTGTCGCCCAGCGGCTACCGGACGGACAGGAACGCCGGGTACCGTGGACCCGGTCCGGATGGCAAGGAGCTCAAGGTGTTCTCAGACATTGGCCCGCTCGAGGTAGTGGCGCTGATCATCCTCGCCGTGCTCGTTTTCGGCCCGGACAAGCTGCCCAAGCTCATTCAGGACGCGACGCGGACCATCCGTAAGATCCGGGAATTCTCGGACAGCGCCAAGGCGGATATCCGCAGTGAACTGGGCCCGGAATTCAAGGACTTCGAGTTCGAGGACCTGAATCCGAAGACCTTCATCCGCAAGCAGCTCGACAACGACGAGCTCGGCCTGAAGGAAATCCGGAACGGCTTCGACCTCAAGAAGGAGATGGCCGAGGTCACGGACGCCGTGCACGGGCGGGAGAGTGAATCCTCCGACGGCGCGACCGGCACGGACAGCGCTTCCGAAGCGGCCGGCGGCCGTATCGACATGGCCAAGAAAGACGGCCGTATCGACATGGACAAGAAGCCCGAGAAGGCCGCTCCCCTCGACCATCCGCCGTTCGACGCGGACGCCACCTGACCTCCTGAGAGGCACCCGCGGTACGCCCCTGAGCGCGCCCCCGGTCACTCCCTTCGAGACACCCGACCGCCTACCGGTGTCCCAGCTTCCGGAACGGGTGTGGCTATCCTGCCTTGTTGTCCGGCTGAGGACGCCCGAGGGGGGCGGGCCCTGCGGACCGATGAGAACGAGGAGGCGGCCGGGTACATGGAGACGACAAGTCGCGTAGGCGCACAGGCGCCGGCCGCGGACGGCACCGCACAAGCGATGCCCTCCGCCCGGCGCACGGTCGACAGCTATCTGCTGGCGCCCTTCCCCTGGTACGGCCTCGACGAGGCCTTCACCGGGGAGCGCTGGCTGATGCAGGTCGGCACCGCCGCGGACGGCGCGGTGGAGCACGGCTCCATCGGGCACGGCGATGAGCCGTCGGTCCGCAGCGACGGGCCCTTCGGAAACAGCGACAAGGAGCGCTTCGCGGTCGTGGTGACCGTCGCGGCCAACCCGGTGCGGCGCAGCCCGGACGGCACGGGCCTCCTGGAGGCGACGTCGGTGTCGTCGGCGGCCTGGCTCGCCGGAGTGGGGCTGCTGTCCTTCACCTGGCCGAACCAGATGGACCACAGCCTGCGTGACGACTGGCTGGACCAGCAGACCGAGACGGCCTGGGTCCTCGCGGACGACCTCCAGGGCGAGGACTGGTCGACGCTCTCGCTCCCGGTGGACGGGGTGCCCACCTCGTTCCACTACCGCGAGTCCGAGTTCGGCTGGGTGCTGGCCGGGTCCACCAAGGACGGCGTGCCCCTGGGCGCCTACGGGCGCGGCATGAGCGCGTACGGCCTGGGCTTCTCGGTGGTCAAGGACATCCACGAGTACGCGGCCTAGAGCCTCGGGCACACGCACACACGCACACACCCGCATACGCCGATGGGGGCGCCGCTCATGACGAGCGGCGCCCCCATCGGCGTATGGCGGGGAGGACTCAGAACTTGTTGCGCGGGGTGATTCCCAGGGTCATGCCCGCCAGGCCGCGCTGGCGGCCGCCCAGCTTGCCCGCGATGGTGCGCAGCGCGGAGCCCGCGGGGGAGTCCGGGTCCGAGAGGACCACCGGCTTGCCCTCGTCGCCGCCCTCGCGCAGGCGGACGTCGATCGGGATGGAGCCGAGGACCGGGACATTGGCGCCCGTGGTCTTCGTGAGGCCCTCGGCGACGCGCTGGCCGCCGCCCGTGCCGAAGACGTCGACCATCTCGCCGCAGTGCGGGCAGGGAAGCCCTGCCATGTTCTCGACGACGCCGACGATCTTCTGGTGGGTCTGCACCGCGATGGAGCCCGCGCGTTCGGCGACCTCGGCCGCCGCCTGCTGGGGCGTCGTCACGACGAGGATCTCCGCGTTCGGGACCAGCTGGGCCACGGAGATGGCGATGTCGCCGGTGCCCGGGGGCAGGTCGAGGAGCAGGACGTCCAGGTCGCCCCAGAACACGTCCGCGAGGAACTGCTGGAGGGCGCGGTGGAGCATCGGGCCGCGCCACACGACCGGGGCGTTGCCCGGGGTGAACATGCCGATCGAGATGACCTTCACGCCGTGCGCCGACGGCGGCATGATCATGTCCTCGACCTGGGTGGGCTTGCCGTCGGCGCCCAGCATCCGGGGCACGGAGTGGCCGTAGATGTCCGCGTCCACGACGCCGACCTTCAGGCCGTCCGCCGCCATCGCGGCCGCGAGGTTCACCGTCACCGACGACTTGCCGACGCCGCCCTTGCCGGACGCGACGGCGTAGACACGGGTCAGCGAGCCGGGCTTGGCGAAGGGGACCTCGCGCTCGGCGGTGCCGCCGCGCAACGCGCTCGCCAGCTCCTTGCGCTGCTCGTCGCTCATCACGTCGAGGGTGACGTCGACGCGCGTGACGCCCTCGACGGCGGCGACCGCGTCGGTCACGTTCTTCGTGATGGTCTCGCGCATCGGGCACCCGGAGACCGTGAGGTACACGGTGACCGCCACCGCCCCATCAGGGGAGATGTCTACCGATTTGACCATCCCCAACTCGGTGATCGGTCGGTGGATCTCGGGGTCGTTCACCGTCGCCAGTGCTTCACGCACCGCGTCTTCCGTAGCCATACGTCCGATAGTACGGCGCGGTAACCCTGCCCCGGAAAGGGCCGTCAACGGTCGCCTACATCACGCCCGCCGCCTTCCTCCGCGGGGAATACGACGCGCTTGCCCCTGCGCTGCTCCTCCAGCTCCTTGACCAGGTCCTGGAGCTCGGAACGGATCCAGTCGCGGGTGGCCACCTCGCCGAGGCCCATGCGCAGCGAGGCGATCTCGCGGCTCAGATATTCGGTGTCCGCGATGGACCGCTCGTTCTGTTTGCGGTCCTGTTCGAGGTTGACCCGGTCCCGGTCGTCCTGCCGGTTCTGCGCGAGCAGGATCAGGGGCGCCGCGTAGGACGCCTGGAGGGACAGCGCGAGGGTCAGGAACAGGAACGGGAACGGGTCGAAGCGCAGCGCCTCGGGGGCCCAGACGTTCCAGCCGACCCACACGATGATGGTGATCGTCATCCAGACGATGAACCGCCCCGTGCCCAGGAACCGCGCGATCCGCTCCGAGAGCCGCCCGAACGCCTCCGGGTCGTACTCCGGCAGGAGCTTGCGTCGCGGCGGCCGCGGCTGGTCGAGCCGGAAGCGGGGCGCGGTCCGCGGCTCGACGCGGCTGTCCCGCTCCCGGTCAGCCGGCGGCATGGCGCACTCCCTCCTCCTGGTGGAACTCGGTCTCGCGCCAGTCGTCCGGCAGCATGTGGTCGAGCACGTCGTCGACCGTGACCGCGCCGAGCAGCGAGCCGCCCTCGTCGACGACGGGGGCCGCCACCATGTCGTACGTCGCGAAGAACCCGGCGACCTGCGGCAGCGCGGTCTGCGGCAGGAGCGTCTGCAGGTCGTCGTCGAGGATCGAGCTGACCAGTGTGTACGGCGGATCGCGCAGGAGGCGCTGGAAGTGCACGGTGCCCAGGTACTTGCCCGTCGGCGTCTCGTCCGGCGGGCGGCACACGTAGACCTGTGCGGCGAGCGCGGGGGAGAGGTCCTGCTGGCGCACCCGGGCGAGGGCGTCGGCGACCGTCGCGTCGGGCCTCAGCACGATCGGCTCGGTCGTCATCAGACCGCCGGCGGTGCGCTCCTCGTACGCCATCAGGCGCCGCACGTCGGCGGCGTCGTCCGGCTGCATCAGGGTGAGCAGCCGCTCCTTGTCGTCCTCGGGCAGCTCGGCGAGCAGGTCGGCGGCGTCGTCCGGGTCCATCGCCTCCAGGACGTCGGCGGCGCGCTCCTCCTTGAGCTTGCCGAGGATCTCGATCTGGTCGTCCTCGGGGAGCTCTTCGAGGACGTCGGCGAGCCGGTCGTCGTCGAGCGCGGCGGCCACCTCGGCCCGCCGCTTGGGGGAGAGGTGATGCAGGACGTTGGCGAGGTCGGCGGGGCGCAGCTGTTCGAAGGTGGCGAGCAGGCTCTCCGCGCCCTGACCGTGTTCCTCCAGGGAGAACCCGTCGACGGCCGACCACTCGACGGTGAGCGTCTCGCCCTTGCGCCGGAAGGTGCCCGCCTTCCCCTTGCGTACGAAGACCCGGTCGATCTCCCAGTCGCGGCGGGCCGGAAGCTGCTGCACCGCCACGTCGAGGACGGTCACCTCCTCGTCCGTCTCGACGAGCCTGACCCGCCGGTCGAGCATCTCGCCGAGCACCAGCCGCTCGGTGGGGCGCTGCTCGAAGCGGCGCACGTTCAGTACGCCGGTCGTGATGACCTGGCCCGTCTCGATGCCCGTCACGCGGGTCATCGGCAAGAAGATGCGGCGCCGCGTGGACAGCTCGACGACGAGGCCCAGGAGCCGGGGCGGCCTGCGCTGCACCCGGAGCATCGCCACCAGGTCGCGCACCCGGCCGACCTGGTCGCCGTTCGGGTCGAAGACGGCGGTGCCGGCCAGATGCGAGACGAAGACCCGGGAGGCGGTTGCCGCCATCGCACGCGCCTCCCTCGCTCGTAGCTTTTTGCGCCGTTCTGTCGGGCAATGCGGGCTTCAGGCTAGCCCGTCCCGGTCGGATACGCCCCGGCGGAGCGTCCGGCCACACTGGCGCCGATCCAACTGGTCAGCACGGGTACGCTGCCGTACTGCCGTAGCCGTAGCCGTCGTCCCCACGAGAGGCAGCGCCCCCTGTGTCCGAGATTTCCCTGGTCCGCCGTACCCGCAGGACAGCAGTCGTGAGCGCGGTGTGCGCGGGTCTCGTCATCGGGGTCACCGGTCTCACCGGGTGCAGCAGCGAGGAGGACCCGGACGCGGGCACGAACGGCATGGGAAAACTCTCCGCCGCGAAGATCCAGAGCAAGTCCCGCGCGGCGGCCGACTCGGCGACCGCGGTGCGGCTCTCGGGCACCCTGGTCAGCAAGGGCCACACGTACAAGCTCGACATGCGCCTGAAGGACGACGGCGGCACGGGCTCCGTCACCTCGAAGGGGGAGACCTTCCAGCTGTTGCGCGTCGGCAAGCAGCTCTTCCTGAAGGCCGACTCCGCCTTCTGGACCCACGAGGACGCCAAGGGCGAACAGAAGCCCGGCAAGGCGGACGGCGCGGCCGCCGCCAAGCTCGACGGCAAGTACGTCAAGGTCCCCCAGGAAGACGCGTCCTACCAGCAGCTGAGCGGCTTCACGGACAAGGATGTCCTCCTGGCGGGCATGCTCACGCTGCACGGCGAGCTGGCCACCGGCGACCGCGGTACCACGTCCGGCAACCCCACCATCGAGATCACCGGCGACAAGGGCGCGGGCGGCACCCTGGACGTCTCCCTCAAGGGCAAGCCCTACCCGCTCAGCCTGGAGCGCGCGGGCGACGCGGGCACGCTCCGGCTCAGCGACTGGGGCAGGGACTTCCCGCTCAGCGAGCCGGACAAGGACGAGATGGTGGACTACGGCGAGCAGCTTCCCGAGTCCTGAGGGCGCGCGGACGCGCTAGCCGCGCCGCTTCTTGCGCTTGAACAGCAGCCGGGGCAGCGCATCGGGCACCGGCTGCCGGGTGGTCGCCCCGGTCGGCAGGGGCGGGGCCGCCAGGGAGCCGTCGGGCAGGTCGGTGATCGTCTCCTGCGGGGTGAGCCGGACGACCCGGCACTCGTCAGCCCAGCGCTGCGGCATCCGCTCGCCGTCGGGCGCGTTGAGGCGCTTGCCCTTGAGCTCGGCGACGGCCGCCTCCCACGCCTCGGAGCGCGGCGCGAGCTCGGTCACCAGCGCCGTCCAGGCGATGAGCCTGCCGCCCTTGTCCTTGCTGCGTACGGTCACTTCGGCGGTGCCGCCGTCGACGAGACCCGGCAGCGGCTGCTCGCCGGGGCCGTCACCGATGAGGTGCGCCGCGCCCTCGTGCCATACGTGCCACAGGGCACGGGCCGGTTCTTCGCCGCGCACCCAGATGAGGCCCGACTTCTTGGTGGCCTCCTCGACGAGGGCCTGGGCGAGCAGCGTTTCTGTCATGCGCGCAGCCTACCGAGTGGGGTGCTAGAGCCAGCCGTTGCGCTTCAGGGTGCGGTGGATGGTCCAGCAGGCACCGGCGATGAGGCCGAGCACCATCGGGTAGCCGAACCGCCAGTGCAGCTCGGGCATGTGGTCGAAGTTCATGCCGTAGACACCGCAGACCGCCGTCGGCACGGCGATGATCGCCGCCCAGGAGGTGATCTTGCGCATGTCCTCGTTCTGCGCGACCGCGGCCTGCGCGAGGTTGGCCTGGAGGATCGAGTTGAGGAGTTCGTCGAAGCCGACGACCTGCTCCTGGACGCGGGCCAGGTGGTCGGCGACGTCACGGAAGTACTTCTGGATGTCCGGGTCGACGAGCCGCATCGGCCGCTCGCTCAGGAGCAGCATGGGCCGAAGCAGCGGCGACACGGCCCGCTTGAACTCCAGGACCTCACGCTTCAGCTGATAGATCCGCCCGGCGTCGACACCGCGAGAGGTGCCTTTGCCCGGCGCCGAGAACACCTCGGTCTCGACGTCGTCGATGTCGTCCTGCATGGCGTCGGCGACCGCGAGATAGCCGTCGACGACGTGGTCCGCGATGGTGTGCAGGACGGCGGACGGGCCCTTGGCGAGCAGCTCGGGCTCCTCCTGGAGCCTGCGCCGCAGGGCGCGCAGCGAGCCGTGGCCGCCGTGCCGCACGGTGATGAAGAAGTCCCGCCCGGTGAAGCACATCACCTCGCCGGTCTCCACGATCTCGCTGGTCGCGGTGAGTTCGGCGTGCTCGACGTAGTGGATGGTCTTGAAGACGGTGAAGAGCGTGTCGTCGTAGCGCTCCAGCTTGGGCCGCTGGTGCGCGTGCACCGCGTCCTCGACGGCGAGGGGGTGCAGCCCGAACTCGGCGGCGATACCGGCGAATTCGGACTCGGTCGGCTCGTGCAGACCGATCCAGGCGAAGCCGCCGTCACGGCGCACCTGGAGCATCGCCTCGTGCGGCGTGAGCGTGTCGTCGCAGGCCGCGCGGCGGCCGTCGCGGTAGACGGCGCAGTCGACGACGGCGGAGGCGGCGGTGGGGTCGCGCGTGGTGTCGTACGAGCTGTAGGCGCTGCCGTCCTTGCGGAGCGAGGGGCGGACGGCGGCGCGGAGGTCACGGATCATCGACATGGGCAGGCTCCTTTGACGGAGGCCGCCGGCGGCGGGTGGAACTACCCGGAATGGGGACGTCCTGCTGAGGATGTTTGGCACGTCCACAAAGCGGGGAGCACCGCACCATCGCGGTGGCAGCTTCGCTACTGACTCAGATCAAAGAACTCAGAGAGATCAGGTGGAAACGAAGTGCTCTTCCGTCGCACGCGAGCACGGGGAGTACAGGCGCGCAGTGGCAGCTACAGAGCTGCGTGAGGTGTCAGACGGAAGAACGGGTGGTACTGCACGGTCGACTTCGATCCATGGCAGCCCCACCTCCTCCGGCCGGTCCCCCGTAGGGGAGTCCCAAGCGCGTAGCGCGCGAAGTCATCTGCCCCGGGCTTGAAAGCGCGCTCTGCGTGCTGCCCGGAACCAGCGGCCAACACTATCAGCCGACTGAAGTGTCAAGCCCCGCCTTTACCCGCCACTGACGAGTTCTATGCTCGCGGCATGGCTGATGTTCTTGCTCTGGTCGAAGCCCGTCTCCGCACTGGCCTCGGTGAACCCGACGCCCGCGCCGCGGTGACCTTCCTCGGCACCGACCGCGTAGAAGTGCTGCGCTTCACGGACGGGGACGTGGTCAGGTACGCCACGCTCGGTATGGCGGCCCAGCCGATGGCCGACCCCACCGCCCCGCTGGCCGACCCCGTCAAGGGCCCGCGCGCGGAGCTGATCCTCTCCGTGCGGGGCGGTGTCGCCGACACGGACAAGGTGCTGCGACCCTTGGCCGTCCTTGCCGCTTCGCCGCAGGTCGAGGGCCTGATCGTGGCGCCCGGTGCCTCGCTCGACGTGGGTGAACCGCTGTGGCCCGGCGCGCAGTTCACATCGGTCCTTGTCGCGGAGCCGGGCGGTCTTGTGGAGGACCTGGAGCTCGACGAGCCGATGGAGCCCGTACGTTTCCTTCCGCTGCTGCCCATGACGCCGAACGAGGGCGCGTGGAAGCGGGTGCACGGCGCGCAGGCACTCCAGGAGCGCTGGCTGAACAGCGGAACGGACCTGCGCGATCCGCTGCGCAAGTCCGTGTCCCTGGACTGAATCCCCGTACGGAAGAACTCAGTTGGCGAAGACGGTGACGCCGTCCTCCGTCGCGTGCTTCGGCTCGAGCTCCTCGGCCTCGTGGGTGAGGGCGTCCTTGCGGACCCAGACCACGACCGCGCCGAGCGCCGCCGTGACGGCCGCGACCACGAACGGGATGTGGATGTTGCTCCACTCCTCGATCTTCGGCGCGAAGAACGGCGCAGCGGCGGCGGCGAACCACCGGACGAAGTTGTAACCGGCGCTGGCCACCGGCCGCGGCGCGTCCGATACGCCGAGCGCGAGCTCGGTGTAGACGGTGTTGTTCACGCCGATGAAGGCGCCGGACAGGATCGTGCAGACGATGGCCGTGGTGTGGTCGCCGTACCCGAGCACCAGCACGTCCACCGCGAGCAGCACCAGCGAACCGCCGAGCACCTTCAGCGAGCCGAACCGCGCCTGCAGCCGCGGGGCCACGAGCACCGAGAAGACCGCGAGCAGCAGACCCCAGGCGAAGAAGATCGCACCCGACTTGTACGGGGTCATGTTCAGCACGAACGGCGTGAAGGCCAGGACCGTGAAGAACGTGTAGTTGTAGAAGAACGCGGAGGCGGCGGCGGAGGCGAGACCGCCGTGTCCAAGGGCCTTGATCGGGGCGAGCAGTGACGTCTTCTGCGCGGGCTTCGGCTGCTCCTTGAGGAACGCCGTGATGCAGAGGAACCCGACCGCCATCAAGGCCGCCGTGCCGAAGAACGGGTAGCGCCAGCTCGCGTTGCCGAGCACCGCGCCGAGCAGCGGCCCGCACGCCATGCCGAGGCCGAGCGCCGACTCGTAAAGAAGGATCGCGGCGGCGCTGCCGCCGGCCGCGGCGCCCACGATGACCGCGAGGGCGGTCGACACGAAGAGCGCGTTGCCAAGGCCCCATCCCGCGCGGAACCCGACGAGCTCGCCGACCGAACCCGAGGTGCCGGCGAGCCCCGCGAAGACCACGACGAGCGCGAGCCCGAGGAGCAGGGTCTTCTTGCCGCCGATCCGGCTGGAGACGAACCCGGTCACCAGCATCGCGACGGCGGTGATCAGGAAGTACGAGGTGAAGAGCAGGGAGACCTGACTGGCGGACGCGTCCAGGCCCTTGGCGATGGAGGGGAGGATCGGGTCGACGAGCCCGATGCCCATGAAGGCGACGACGGACGCGCCCGCGGTGGCCCAGACGGCCTTCGGCTGACGCAGAAGACTGGTCGCTCCCTCGTCGAACGGATCCCCTTCCGCGGGGCCTCCTGTGCTGCTTGTCATGCCTGCTCCTTAGCGGCTCACGTCGAGATCGTTGACGTATACACATATTAGTTAGCCAACCTAAAAGATGCAAGCTACATCTAGTTTTGCCTGGTGACAGCGCCACCGGACGGGTGATCGTCCTTGACGGAGCGACGACCGGGGAGGACCGTTGGGCGCTATGAGGGGCGAACCCAGTTGCCCGAAGTGTGGTGGCCGGGTCAGGGCTCCCGGTCTCTTTGCCGACTCCTGGCAGTGCGATGTGCACGGGACGGTGCATCCGCTGCAACCTGTGATCCCGCCCAGCGTCGAGGCCCTCCAGGTCGTGGTGCACCGCGCGCAGGTGCCGGTCTGGATGCCGTGGCCGCTGCCGGTCGGCTGGCTCTTCACGGGCGTGGCCTGCGCGGGGGACGACCGCAGCGGCGGCCGTGCGACCGCTGTGGCCTGCTCGGGTCCCGCGCCGCTCGGCGGCATCGGTGAGCTGGTGCTCGTCGCCGAGGAGCTCGGCGTCGGCCTCGGCGCGCGGTACGCGGGCATCGACGGCCCGGACCCCGGCCCGTATCTGAACGTCGAGAAGCCGCCGCAGGCCAAGCTGCTCGCGGCCGGGCGGCCGACCCCGATGTGGCATGTGGCGGGCACGCCTGACGACCGCGCGGTCTTCGCGGGCGAGGCGCGCGGCCTGTGGCTGTGGGCGATCGCGTGGCCGGAGCAGTCTGGCCTTTTGATGTACGACGAGCTGGTGCTCACCGATCTGCGGGACGCGGGGGCCGAGGTGGATCTGCTGCCGTGCGGGGCGCTTTCGCCGCGGATCCTGATGCCGTGAGGGCGGATCCCGCCGCCGTCGTGAGGTGAGGGGTGTCTCCTTCGCGACGGCCGGGGGAGCGTTCGCGTCCCGTTATCCTTGAGCTTCCCCCTCGTGACGGTCCTTCGTGGACCTGTCCGTGTCCGTCCCGTCAGAGCCTGGAGTACGCGTCGTGCGCATCGACCTGCACACCCACTCCACCGCTTCGGACGGCACGGACACCCCGGCGCAGCTGGTGCGGGGCGCTGCCGCCGCAGGGCTCGACGTCGTCGCGCTCACGGACCACGACACCACCCGCGGGTACGCGGAGGCCGTCGCGGCCCTGCCCGCAGGCCTCACCCTCGTCACCGGCGCCGAACTCTCCTGCCGCCTCGACGGCGTGGGCCTGCACATGCTGGCCTACCTCTTCGACCCCGAGGAGCCGGAGCTCGCCCGCGAGCGCGAGCTCGTGCGCGACGACCGGGTGCCCCGCGCGCAGACGATGGTCGGCAAGCTCCAGGAGCTCGGCGTCCCGGTCACCTGGGAGCAGGTCGCGCGCATCGCGGGCGACGGCTCGGTGGGCCGCCCGCACATCGCCGAGGCCTTGGTCGAACTGGGCGTCGTGCCCACCGTCTCGGACGCCTTCACGCCGGACTGGCTCGCCGACGGCGGCCGTGCGTACGCGCAGAAGCACGAACTGGACCCCTTCGACGCGATCCGCCTGGTCAAGGCAGCGGGCGGCGTCACCGTCTTCGCGCACCCGGCGGCCGTCAAGCGCGGACAGGTCGTGCCCGAGTCGGCCATCGCGGAGCTGGCCGCGGCCGGTCTCGACGGCGTCGAGGCCGACCACATGGACCACGACCCGGTCACCCGCACCCGGCTGCACGGCCTCGCCGCGGACCTCGGCCTGCTGGCCACGGGGTCGAGCGACTACCACGGCAGCCGCAAGACCTGCGTGCTCGGGGAGTTCACCACCGACCCCGAGATCTACGGCGAGATCACGCGCCGGGCGACCGGGGCGTTCCCGGTGCCGGGCGCGGGCGGACGCCCCGCCGCGTAGCGCGGCCGCACCCCGCACCCCGCACCTCTCCACCTTTTCCGCCGCCACCCGCGCGGCACTTTCGTACGACTCACTGCAAGGCCATCACTGTGTTCGACGTCGCCGTCTTCGGATCCCTCTTTCTCACCCTTTTTGTGATCATGGACCCTCCCGGGATCACGCCGATCTTCCTCGGACTCACCTCCGGCCGCCCCGCCAAGGTGCAGAAGAAGATGGCCTTCCAGGCCGTGTGCGTCGCCTTCGGCGTCATCGCGGTCTTCGGGCTCCTGGGCCATCAGATCCTCGACTACCTGCATGTCTCCGTCCCCGCGCTGATGATCGCGGGCGGGCTGCTGCTCCTGCTGATCGCGCTCGACCTGCTCACCGGCAAGTCGGACGAGCCGACCCAGACCAAGGACGTCAACGTCGCCCTGGTGCCGCTCGGCATGCCGCTGCTCGCGGGGCCCGGCGCGATCGTCTCCGTCATCCTGGCCGTCCAGGACGCCGACAGCGTCGGCACGCAGATCTCGGTGTGGGCGGCGATCGTGGCGATGCACGTCGTGCTGTGGCTCGTGATGCGTTACTCGCTGCTGATCATCCGGGTCATCAAGGACGGCGGCGTGGTCCTGGTGACGCGGCTCGCGGGGATGATGCTCTCCGCGATCGCGGTGCAGCAGATCATCAACGGCGTGACGCAGGTGATCAACGGCGGCTAGGCGCCGCTGACGGTCGGGGGGAGCCAGGGCCTCCGGGCATGCCAAGGGCCCCGTACCAAAGGTGTACGGGGCCCTTCAACCTGTGCATCAACCTGTGCGTTACGAGGCCGGGGATTCGGCCGGTCGGATATAGATGCGCTGGCCGATCGCTGCGGCCTGCTGCACGATCCGATTGACGGAGGCGGCGTCTACGACGGTCCGGTCCACGGCGGCGCCGTCGACGTCGTCGAGTCGCATGATTTCGAAGCGCATATGGCTTCTCCCTTCGTCTGGTCATCCTCCTGAAGGAGAACTACTGGAGTTGCGGTCCCCCGGGACAGCTGTGTCCGGCGTTCCATATGGGTACAACGAGTTGCCCCCAGCAAACATTCCCTACGCTAAGGAAATTTTTCGACAGACTAATTACCCACGAGTAGCGAGACCGGTTGTGTTCGCTGCGTGACCAACGGGACAATGGGCCCCAATGAACGACGAGATCGACATCAGCGCCCAGCTGGAGCGCGCCAACGGACTCCTCGAGCGCGTGCTCGCCGAGGTGGCGAAGACACCGTCCACACACGCGATCTTCGTCGATGCCGGATATGTGTACGCGGCTGCGGGACGCCTCGCGGTCGGCACGGAGGACCGGCGGGCCTTCGACCTGGACGCGGAGGGCCTGATCGAGGCCTTCATCGACAAGGCGCGCACGATCTTCGCGGACAGCCGTCTGCTGCGCGTCTACTGGTACGACGGTGCGCGGCGCCGCATCCACACCGTGGAGCAGCAGTCGATCGCGGAGCTCCCCGACGTCAAGGTCCGCCTGGGCAACCTCAACGCGAACAATCAGCAGAAGGGCGTGGACTCCCTCATCCGGACGGATCTGGAGTCACTGGCCCGGCACCGCGCCATCAGCGACGCGGCCCTGATCGGGGGCGACGAGGACCTGGTCTCGGCGGTGGAGGCGGCGCAGGGGTACGGCGCGCGGGTGCACCTGTGGGGCATCGAGGCGTCCGAGGGTGGACGCAATCAGGCGGAGCCGCTGCTGTGGGAGGTCGACAGTCAGCGCACGTTCGACCTGGACTTCTTCAAGCCGTACGTGTCCCGGCGCGCCGCCACGGCGACGTACGAGGCGGCGGGCACGCCCCGGCCCTCGCGCGAGGACGTCCGCTTCGTGGGCGCGCAGATCGCCGCGAAGTGGCTGGCCGAGCGGGGGCGCGCGGCGCTGGTCGACCTGCTGCCAGGGCATCCCTATCTGCCGGGGTCGGTGGACCAGGAGCTCCTGGTGGAGGCCGAGAAGCTGCTGGCGTACTCGCTGCGGGGGCAGTCGGACCTGCGGCGGGCGTTGCGGGACGGGTTCTGGGAGAACCTGCAGACGCGGTATTAGCGGTATTAGCGCGGTATTGGTGGTATTGGCGATATCAGCAGCAGCAGTATTAGTCGCTGCGAGTTGTCGTCGTTTCCCTGGTCCTGTCGTCGTTCACCTGGTCCCAGAAGGCGATGAGGGCGGCGGCTGTCTCCGTCGGCCGGTCGGTGTTGGGGGAGTGCTCGGCGCCGGTGACGACCGTGCGGTGGGCGTGCAGCCGGTCCGCCATGTCGCCGAGCCAGGTGATGGGCCAGGTGTCGTCGCGCTCGCCGGAGATGACGTGCTTGCGCAGCGGGAGGGCGTCGAGCTCCGCGACGCGGTCGGGCTCGGCGCAGAGCTGCTTGCCGGTGGCGATGAGCTGGGCGGGGCTGTGCCGCAGCCAGCGCGCGCGCAGGGCCGCACCGTCGATGTCGGTGTTCTCAGGGGGGTCGAGGGCCTGCATGGCCGCCCATACCTCGGCCATGGAGAGCGTGGCGAGCGCGTCGGTCAGCATCTTGGCGCGGTCCTGCTGCGAGGGCGAGACGGCGGCGGGGCCGGAGGACATGAGGGTGAGCGAGGCGAAGGTGCCAGCGGGGGCGCTGAGGGTGGCGGCGCGGGCGATGAGGCCGCCGAGGGAGTGGCCGAGAAGGTGTGGGGTGCCGCCGACGGCTTCGGTCTGGGCGAGGACGTCCTGGGCCAACTCGGCCTGGGCGTAAGGGGATTCGTCGTTCGCCGGGCCCTGGGTCTCGTACTGCCCTCGGCCGTCGACGGAGACCGCGCGGTACCCGGCATCTGCGATGGGCTTGAGCAGGGCGATGAAGTCCTCCTTGCTCCCGGTGAATCCGGGGAGCAGGAGGACGGTGCCCTTGGCCTGGCCGGCCGGGGGGCGGGCGTCGAGGGCGGCGAAGTCGCCACGGGCCGTCTTGAGGCGGTGGGCGTCGACGCCGGGGGGTGGGGTGAAGGTCGGGGGCCTGCTCATGCCCTTGAGGCTAGCGGCCTTCGCGGGGCGGTGCCGGGGGCGGGGCTTTCCGGCTCGGGGGTCTCGGGCGGGGTCTCAGGCCGCCGGTGGCTGCGGGGGCCTTTCCCGCGCTTCGCGCGGATCCTTCCCAGGGGGAGCTGGGTGGGGGCTGGTCGCCGGGGCGCCCTGCGGGAACGGGCCCGGCGCTTCGCGCCGGATCTTGCCCACCCGCCCGCCCGCCCGGTGCTCCGTAGTGGGGTGGGGGTGGGTGGGGGTTGGCTACCGGTGTCGCGCGATCAGCCGTCCCGATGTCCCGGCGCTTCGCGCCGGATTACCCCCACCCGCCCGTCCGTTGCTCCGTAGTGGGGTGGGGGTGGGTGGGGGCTGGTCACTGGTGTCGCGCGATCAGACGTCCCGACGCTTCGCGCCGGATCTTCCCCACCCGCCCGCCCGTTGCTCCGCAGTGGGGTTGGGGTGAGTGAGGGCTGGCCACTGGTGTCGCGCGATCAGCCGTCCCGATGTCCCGGCGCTTCGCGCCGGGTTGCCCCCGCCTGCCTGCCCGTTGCTTCGCGCGGATCTTCCCCGCCCGCCCGTGCCCTGCGGGGATTTGTCCCGCCCACCCGCCCATTGCCCTGCGCTGGTTCCCCCCCCGCCCGCTCATCCGATCACGCTGTGGCTGCGGGGCAACCGGGTGGGTGGGCGGGAAAGATTCGGCGCGGAGCGCCGGGTTGGGGCTGTTGGGGGTGCCCCGTTGCTGCGGGGTGATCGGGTGGGTGGGCGGGAGAGGCCCGGTCCGCGGGAGGCGTCCTCAACTGGGCGGTAGTGAAAGGGAGTTGAAGGGGGGGTACGCCGAAGGCCCGGCCTCCCCGTGAGGGGGGCCGGGCCTTCGGTTCAGAACTCGGCGGAGCTTCAGCTCTCCGGCGCTTCGGCCGGCGCAGCCACCTTGCGGGCCCTGCGGCGCGGCTTGGTGACGGCGGCCTCCTCGGCGGCGGCGACCGGAGCCTCCGCAGCCTTGCGCGTGCGGCGACGCGGCTTGGTCTCCTCCGTCGGCTGAGCGGGAATCCCGGCCTCGACGGTCTCGACCACGGCTTCGGCTGCCTTGCGCGTGCGCCGTGCCCGCGGCTTGGTGGCCGGAGCTTCCGCCTCGACCGCTTCCGCGACCGCGGTCTCGACGACCGGCTCGGCCGCCTTGCGGGTGCGGCGGCGCGGCTTGGCTGCGGGCGCCTCTGCCTCGACGGCCTCGACCGTGTCGACCACGGCCTCCGCTGCCTTGCGGGTGCGCCGTGCCCGCGGCTTCGTGGCCGGAGCCTCTGCCTCGGGTGCCTCCGTGACAGCGGCGGTCTCGACGACCGGCTCGGCCGCCTTGCGGGTGCGGCGGCGGGGCTTGGTGGCCGGGGCTTCCGTCGTTTCCACGGCTTCGACCGTGTCGACGACAGCTTCGGCTGCCTTGCGCGTGCGCCGTGCCCGCGGCTTCGTGGCCGGAGCCTCCGCCTCGACCGCTTCCGCGACCGCGGTCTCGACGACCGGCTCGGCCGCCTTGCGGGTGCGGCGGCGCGGCTTCGTCGCGGGGGCCTCCGCCGTCTCCACGGCCTCAACCGTCTCTACCACGGCCTCCGCGGCCTCCGAGGCGCTCCGCGTCCGGCGACGGCGGCGCGGCGTACGCGGCTCCGTCAGCTCGGCCTCGGGGGCGGACACGGCGGCAGGGGCAGCGGCAGCGGCAGCCGCAGGCGCGGCCTCGGCCACTGCCAGGGCCGGAGCCGGAGTCTCCAGCGGCGTACCCGAACGCGTGCGGCGACGCCGACGCGGCGTACGCGCCTCACGAGGCTCGCGCTCCGGCTCGGCAGCCGGACCACGGTTGTTACGGTCACGGCCGCCGTCACGGCCGCCGTCACGGCCGCCATCACGGCCACCGTCACGACCGCGGTCCCGCCCGCGCGAGCCACCCTTGCCGCCCGTCTCGCCGAGGTCTTCGATCTCCTCGGCGCGGAGCCCGGCACGGGTCCGCTCGGCGCGCGGCAGGACACCCTTCGTGCCCGCCGGGATGTTCAGCTCCTCGTACAGGTGAGGAGAGCTGGAGTACGTCTCGACCGGGTCGCTGAAGTCGAGGTTCAGCGCCTTGTTGATCAGCTGCCAGCGCGGGATGTCGTCCCAGTCGACCAGCGTGATCGCGATGCCCTTTGCACCCGCGCGGCCCGTACGGCCGATGCGGTGCAGGTAGGTCTTCTCGTCCTCGGGGGACTGGTAGTTGATGACGTGCGTGACGCCACCGACGTCGATGCCGCGCGCGGCGACGTCCGTGCAGACGAGCACGTCCACCTTGCCGTTGCGGAACGCGCGCAGCGCCTGCTCACGGGCGCCCTGGCCGAGGTCGCCGTGCACGGCGCCCGATGCGAAGCCGCGCTTCTCGAGCTGCTCGGCGATGTCGGCGGCGGTCCGCTTCGTACGGCAGAAGATCATCGCGAGTCCGCGGCCGTCGGCCTGCAGGATGCGCGAGACCATCTCGGGCTTGTCCATGTTGTGCGCGCGGTACACGTGCTGCTTCGTGTTCGCGACGGTCTGGCCCTCGTCGTCCGGCGCGGTGGCGCGGATGTGCGTGGGCTGCGACATGTAGCGACGGGCCAGGCCGATGACCGCGCCCGGCATGGTCGCCGAGAACAGCATCGTCTGACGCTTCGGCGGCAGCATGTTGATGATCCGCTCGACGTCGGGCAGGAAGCCCAGGTCGAGCATCTCGTCGGCCTCGTCGAGGACCAGGCACTTGATGTGCTTGAGGTTGAGCTTCTTCTGGCCCGCGAGGTCGAGCAGACGACCCGGCGTGCCGACGACGATGTCGATGCCCTTCTTGAGGGCCTCGACCTGCGGCTCGTAGGCACGGCCGCCGTATATGGCGAGGACGCGTACGTTCCGCGCCTTGCCGGCGGTCAGGAGGTCGTTCGTGACCTGCTGGCAGAGCTCGCGGGTGGGGACGACGATGAGCGCCTGCGGGGCGTCGGTCAGCTGCTCGGGCTTGGCCCGGCCGGCCTCGACGTCCGCGGGGACGGTGACGTGCTCCAGGAGCGGGAGTCCGAAGCCGAGCGTCTTGCCGGTGCCGGTCTTGGCCTGGCCGATGACGTCGGAGCCGGAGAGCGCTACGGGCAGCGTCATCTCTTGGATGGGAAAGGGGCTGATGATGCCGACGGCCTCAAGGGCCTCGGCCGTCTCGGGGAGAATTCCGAGATCGCGGAAAGTCGTAGTCAGGGCATTGCCTCTTCTGTGAGACGCGGCGCGAGGCGAACGCTGGGGGTCGTGACCGTGCCACTACCGCCGGCTGCTTGGGGGGCGGGGCCGGGGGCGCGGGACCACTGCCTGCGCTCGAGCGCTCGTACCGCTGAGGTTCCCTCCTCATGCCGTCCGCACTGTGCGGGCCGCCTGGAGGGCTGTCGGGTCGGAGCCGATCGGGCCTCCGACCGGGCATCCTCATTCGTACGGCCCGACGAATATTCGGCGGGCGCATTACCACTGTACCCCGGAATCTCGCAGCCGTGTCTGGCGAATTGGTCACGTAGTCGTCGTCACAGTCACTGACCAGGCCCTTACACGTTGCTGCGAGCGGGCTATTGTGCGGTTTATGGAGACGCCTGACACCGCCGCTGACACACCTGCCGAACCCACCGGAATCGCCGCCCAGGACTGGAAGACCGCCGCCGCCGATCCGCACTACCGCGCCGCGGTCGTGGACCTGCTCGGAGCGCTCGCCTACGGAGAGCTCGCGGCGTTCGAGCGGCTCGCGGAGGACGCGAAGCTGGCGCCGACGCTCGGCGACAAGGCGGAGCTGGCGAAGATGGCGTCGGCCGAGTTCCACCACTTCGAGCAGTTGCGGGACCGGCTCTCGGAGATCGGCGCGGATGCCACCGAGGCGATGGAGCCCTTCGTGGAGGCCCTCGACGGCTTCCACCGGCAGACGGCGCCGTCCGACTGGCTCGAGGGTCTCGTCAAGGCGTACGTGGGTGACTCGATCGCCAGTGACTTCTACCGCGAGGTCGCGGCCCGGCTCGACGGCGACACCCGTCGTCTCGTCCTCGGCGTGCTCGACGACACGGGACACGCGAGCTTCGCCGTGGAGAAGGTGCGCGCCGCGATCGACGCGGACCCGCGCGTGGGTGGGCGGCTCGCGCTGTGGGCCCGTCGCCTGATGGGCGAGGCGCTCTCGCAGTCGCAGCGGGTGGTCGCCGACCGGGACGCGTTGTCGACCATGCTGGTCGGGGGCGTCGCCGATGGGTTCGACCTTGCCGAGGTCGGGCGGATGTTCTCTCGGATCACTGAGGCGCACACGAAGCGGATGGCTGCGTTGGGCCTCGCGGCCTAGCGTTGGCGCTCTGCTGGGGTTGACGGTTCTTCTGCGGGGCCGCTGTGGCTGGTCGCGCCGTTCCCCGCGCCCCTTGCGGGGCTGGGCGGTCGTCTACCCCTGCGGGTGCGTTGTGGTTGCTCGCGCCGTTCCCCGCGCCCCTTGCGGGGCTGGGCGGTCGTCTACCCCTGCGGGTGCGTTGTGGCTGGTCGCGCCGTTCCCCGCGCCCCTTGCGGGGCTGTGGTCGTTTTCCCCCGCGGGTGGGCTGTGGTTGCTCGCGCCGTTCCCCGCGCCCCTTACGGGGCGCTACGCCGTCGCCGAGCGACGGCGCAGTCTGCCCCGGCTGGGGCGGATCAGGAGTGAGAGCAGGGCTGCCGCTACGGCCACCGCGCCCGCGATCGTGGCGGGTGCGTGGCCCGCGCCCAGGGCCATGTGCGTGACGAAGGATCCGATCACCGCGCCCGCCGCCCCGGTCGACAGGACCAGGCTGCGCGCCGGGAGCCGGTGGGACAGTCGGTGGGCTGCGCCCCATGCCAGGGCGAAACCGAGCAGTGCGGACCCGAGTGCTTCCAGAATCACAGGGTGTTCCCTCCCTCGCGGCCAGGTGCAAAACGGTCGTAGCCGGTCTTACCCCTGAGGGCCGGAATGCAATCCTCCAGACCCTCGGCGCGTGGGGTCGGGTCAACACACGAGAACGGCCCGGTGGTTGTGACCACCGGGCCGTTCTCGTCGTTCGTCCTGCGTGCAGCGCCCGTGAACTACAGGGCGCTGAAGCCCACCTTGCGGGCGGTCGGCTCACCGAGCTCGACGTACGCAAGGCGGTCGGCCGGAACCAGGACCTTGCGGCCGTGGTCGTCCACGAGGCTCAGCAGCGGCGACTTGCCGGTCAGCGCCTCGGACACCGCGCGCTCGACTTCCTCGGCACTCTGGGTGCTCTCGAGCACGATCTCGCGGGGCGCGTACTGCACGCCGATCTTGACCTCCACGGCTTTGTCCCTCCGACGGTCAGTGATGTGCGCGGGCGTCCGCGCCGTACTCAGCACACATTAGCCCGGTGAAGCGACGCCCATGCTTCCGCCGCTGCACGCCAGTAGCGAACAGAGATCGGGAACAGAACGCGAGAAGGCGAAACCGGGGTCAGTGGCCTTCCAGGCCGTGCAGCGGGAAGCCCGCGATACCGCGCCAGGCCAGCGAGGTCAGCAGCTCCACCGCCTTGTCGCGCGGGACCGTGCTGCCGCTGGCGAGCCAGTACCGGGCGACCACCTGTGAGTAGCCGCCGAGGCCCACCGCGAGCAGCATCGCCTCGTCACGGGGCAGGCCCGTGTCCTCGGCGATGACCTCGCAGATCGCTTCCGCGCACTGGAGCGTGACCCGGTCCACGCGCTCGCGGACCGCGGCCTCGTTCGTGAGGTCGGACTCGAAGACGAGGCGGAAGGCGCCGCCCTCGTCCTCCACGTACGCGAAGTAGGCGTCCATCGTGGCCGCGACGCGCAGTTTGTTGTCCGACGTGGAGGCAAGTGCCGTGCGGACGGACTGCAGCAGTGATTCGCAGTGCTGGTCGAGCAGCGCGAGGTACAGGTCGAGCTTGCCGGGGAAGTGCTGGTAGAGCACCGGCTTGCTGACTCCGGCCCGCTCGGCGATGTCGTCCATCGCCGCCGCGTGGTAACCCTGCGCGACGAAGACCTCCTGAGCCGCGCCCAGCAACTGATTGCGTCGGGCACGACGCGGCAGGCGTGTGCCCCGAGGGCGCGCTGCCTCTGTCTGCTCGATGGCTGTCACGCCGCCTCCCATGATCGTGAATGTGCGGTGTGCGCCGCGCGGCCATCGTACTTTTCGGTAACCGTGATGTGCGCGGTACGAGCGGAGAATTTCACGGACTGGATGGCCGTGAAAGCCGTGCGTAGCAGGGCAAACACGGGCAGCTCAGCGATAGTCGTCCTCGTCGATGCTGACGACGCGGGCCTGCTCGGCCAGATCGGCCTCGTTGGCCGCGTCCGTGTCCGCGTCCTGCAAGGAGTCGTCCTGGTGAGGTGTGAGGTCGGTCTGCTGCTCCGCGCTGTCGGCCTCGGGTGCCTCGGTGCTGATAGGGGCGTTCTCTTCGGCCTCGAAGGTCTCGGGGTCGGACGGGTCGACGGTCATCGTGGCTCTCTTCCCTAGCGGACTAGTGGTGCGAGTGCCCTGTTCGCCCTCTTCTATGAGCCTCTTCTTACGAGCCTAGGAGACTGTCGATCCAGGCGCTATGCGATCTCCCCGCGACATCGTCGGGATCTGTGACGGCGAACACACGAACCACCGTGTGATCGTCTCGTAACATTGCCGCATGTCTTCGACCGATCTGCCGAACGTGATCGCCGCCTCCGTCGCGCCCAAGCCGGGTGCCGTCGGGGTCGCGGCGGGCGAGCGGCTCGACTCGGTCCCCCTTCCGGGGCTCACGCTCTCGGTGCGTTCCAGGCCGTCGGTCCGCGAGGGTCTTCCGCCCGCGCTGTACGTCCACGGGCTCGGCGGCTCCTCGCAGAACTGGTCGGCCCTGATGCCGCTGCTGGAGGACGTCGTCGACTGCGCGGCGCTCGACCTGCCGGGGTTCGGCGACTCGCCGCCGCCGGACGACGGCAACTACTCGGTCACCGGGCACGCACGCGCGGTCATCCGTTACCTGGACGCGCGCGACGACGGGCCGGTGCACCTGATCGCCAACTCGATGGGCGGAGCGGTCACCACCCGTGTCGCCGCCGTCCGCCCCGACCTGGTCCGCACCCTCACGCTGATCTCGCCCGCGCTCCCCGAGCTGCGGGTGCAGCGCACGGCACTGCCGACCGGGCTCCTCGCGGTGCCCGGCGTCGCGCGGCTCTTCACCAGGCTCACCAAGGACTGGACGCCCGAGCAGCGGGTCAGCGGCGTCATGGCCCTCTGTTACGGCGACCCGGGCCAGGTCACGCCCGAGGGGTACAGCGCGGCCGTGCGGGAGATGGAGCGCAGGCTCGCCCTTCCGTACATGTGGGACGCGATGGCACGCTCGGCGCGCGGCATCGTGAACGCGTACACGCTGGGCGGGCAGCACGGCCTGTGGCGGCAGGCGGAGCGGGTGCTCGCGCCGACGCTGCTCATCTACGGCGGCCGGGATCTGCTCGTCTCGTACCGCATGGCCCGCAAGGCCGCCGCCGCCTTCCGTGACTCACGGCTGCTGACACTGCCGGACGCCGGGCATGTGGCGATGATGGAGTATCCGGATACGGTGGCCACTGCGATCCGCGAACTCCTCGCGGGCACGGGCGAGTTGCATGCATCCGGTCATTCGGGCGCGGGGAGCTGAGGCGGCGAGTGGGACGTCATAGCCGCCGGGGTTCGGCCGACCTCGCAGACAACACGGGCAACGCGAATACCGACGACATACCGTCACCGCAGGGCGCACGCCCGCCGGCTCCCGGCACGGGACGCCGCAGGCGCGCCCCGGGGGACGGCGGCACGCCCGCGCACGGCGTCCCGCAGGCCACCCCGCCGCACGGCGTCCCGCAGGCCACCCCGCCGCACGGCATGCCCCAGGCCACCCCTTCCCACGGCACACCGCACGTCCGCGGCGGGCACCCCGAGCAGCGTGAGCCGGGCGGGGGATGGGGATCCGGGCCGCGGATGGGCGCCGCCTACGGAGCGCCGGGCGCGCGGACCGGGCTGCCCCGCGTACCGGGGCCACGACGTGAGTACGTGGACGCGTTCGGCGAGGAGTTCGCCGACGAGGACCTCTTCGCGGGCGGCGGCGCGACCGAAGCCCTGCCCACCAGGGCCGGCGTACCGCCCCGCGACCCGTACGCCTCCGTCACCGACTGGGACCGCGCGGTCGACGAGGACGAGGAGGCGCACGGAGACCTCTGGTCCGGCGGCGCCGACGGAGCACACGGCTCCGGTGGGGCCGACGGAACCGACGGCGAGGCCAAGGACGGCAAGGGAGGCGGCAAGGGCCGCACCTTCACCGGTATCGCCGCCGCCGCTGTCACCACCGTCCTCGCGGTCGTCGTGGCCGGCCAGGTCACCGACGGGCCAGCGGACTCCGCTCCCAGGACGCAGGCCGCGAAGGGTCAGGGCGCCCGTGACGCGGGCCAGGACGCGTCCCGCTCGGACGACCGGCCCACACCTCCGGAGTCCGCCCCGGCGACGTACGAGACGAAGATGGCCAAGAAGTACCCGCTCGACGCCAAGCTCACGGCGTCCGGCGACTTCGACGCCATGGCCGGGTTCGACAAGGCACCCGGCAAGGGGCAGAAGTTCCGCTACCGCGTCGACGTCGAGAAGGGGATGGGCCTCGACGGCGAGCTGTTCGCCTCGGCCGTGCAGAAGACCCTGAACGACGACCGGAGCTGGGCGCACGGCGGAGGCCGCACCTTCGAGCGAATATCTTCGGGCAAGCCCGATTTCGTCATCACGCTCGCGAGCCCGGGGACGACCGGGAAGTGGTGCGCGAAGTCAGGGCTCGACACCCTGGAGGAGAACGTCTCCTGCGACTCCGCGGCGACGGAGCGCGTCATGATCAATGCCTATCGGTGGGCACAGGGCGCCAAGACCTACGGCGACCGCATCCATCCGTACCGGCAGATGCTGATCAATCATGAGGTCGGACACCGGCTCGGCTTCAACCACACGGACTGCACGAAGGACGGCGACCTCGCGCCCGTCATGCAGCAGCAGACGAAGTTCCTCGACCACGACGGCATCAAGTGCAAGGCCAACCCCTGGGCGTTTCCCAAGAGTTGAGACGGAAACGATCGGTATGCGGTCGTTTCTCGATCAGTGGCGCGGTCGACAGCTTTGACATCCGCGACGAGTTCGTTCATATTTCTCCGCATGTCGCCTCGTCACGCCTCCTCGCGCGCAGCCCTTGAGCTGGCGCTCTTCGGCGTGACCGCGCTCTGCGTGTCCGACATTCACTGTTGCTGACGCCCGCCCCTGGCGCGTGCGTCGCTTCTCTCCGGACCTTGTGCACCCTGTGCACTCTCTGCGGTCCTGACTGACCTTCTTCGGCGACCCCGGGGCGAGCTCTGCTCTCATCTCCCCTGCTTGAATCTCCGAGAGGTCCTTTCCCATGCGTCAATCGTCCGTCATAGCCCGCCGCGTGGCAGCGGCATCCGTCAGCCTCGTCCTGGCAGCGGGCGCAGCCGCCTGCGCGGGCCCCGAGGACAACGACGCCGGGAGCGGCGGCGCCGACGGCAAGCCCGGCAAGGGCGGCACGCTCACCGTCCTCAACAGCGACCCGCAGGTCGACTTCGACCCCGCGCGGCTCTACACCTCCGGCGGCGGCAACGTCCCCTCGCTCGTCTTCCGCACCCTGACCACCCGCAACCGCGAGGACGGTGCCAAGGGCTCGGAGGTCGTGCCGGACCTCGCCACGGACCTCGGCAAGGCGAGCAAGAACGCCACGGTGTGGACGTACACCCTGAAGAAGGGACTCAAGTACGAGGACGGTTCGCCGATCACCTCCGCCGACATCAAGTACGGCATCGAGCGCTCCTTCGCCGGTGAACTCTCCGGTGGCGCGCCCTACTTGAGGGACTGGCTGATCGGCGGCGACAAGTACGCCGGGCCCTACAAGGACAAGAGCGGCAAGGGTCTGGAGTCGATCGAGACGCCCGACGAGCGGACCATCGTCTTCCATCTGAACAAGCCGGAGGGCGAATTCCCCTATCTGGCGACGCAGACGCAGTTCACGCCCGTCCCCAAGAGCAAGGACAAGGGCACGAAGTACGAGGAGCACCCGGTCTCCTCGGGCCCCTACAAGGTCGTCAAGAACGAGAACGACGGCGAGCGCCTGACCCTGGAGCGCAACCCGCACTGGTCGGCGAAGACCGACCCCGAGCGCAAGGCCTACCCGGACAAGATCGACGTGCGGTCCGGCCTCAACTCGTCCGTCATCAACCAGCGGCTCTCGGCAGGACAGGGCGCGGACGCCGCCGCCGTGACCACCGACACGAACCTCGGCCCCGCCGAACTCGCCAAGGTCACCGGCGACAAGGCCCTGGCGTCGCGCGTCGGCACCGGGCACTTCGGATACACGAACTACCTCGCCTTCAACCCGAAGGTGAAGCCCTTCGACGACCCGAAGGTGCGCCAGGCCATCTCGTACGCCGTCGACCGCTCGTCCGTGGTCAACGCGGCCGGCGGCTCGTCGCTCGCCGAGCCCGCGACCACGTACCTCCCGAACCAGAAGTCCTTCGGATACACGAAGTACGACCACTTCCCGGCGGGCACGTCCGGCAACGCGAAGAAGGCCAAGGAGCTCCTGAAGGAGGCCGGTCACAAGGACGGGCTCACCATCACGCTGACCCACTCCAACGCCAAGGACTTCGAGACGAGCCCGGAGATCGCCACCGCGATCCAGGACGCCCTGAAGAAGGCCGGGATCAAGGTCAAGCTGGAGGGCCTGGAGGACAACGACTACAAGGACAAGGTGCACAGCGCCAAGGACGAGCCGGGTCTCTTCCTGGCCCACTGGGGCGCCGACTGGCCCTCCGGCGGCCCCTTCCTCGCCCCGATCTTCGACGGGCGGCAGATCGTGAAGGACGGCGCCAACTTCAACACCGGCTTCCTGGACGACAAGTCCGTCAACGACGAGATCGACGAGATCAACAAGCTCACCGACCTCGACGCGGCAGCGAAGCGCTGGGGCGCCCTCGACAAGAAGATCGGTGAGCAGGCCCTGACCGTGCCGCTGTTCCACCCGGTCTACAAGCGTCTGTACGGCAAGGACGTCAAGAACATCGTGATCAGCGACTGGACGGGTGTCCTCGACATCTCCCAGGTCGCGGTCAAGTAAGGGTCAGCGGTCACATCACCATGAGCGAGGCCCTGTTGGCCTCGGGAGCGGGGACGGGCGCGCAGGCGCCCGCCCCGACTTCCGGTGCCCGTCAGTTCTGGCGGCGGCTGCGTGCGCAGCGTGCCGCCCTCGTCGCGGCGTCCGTCGTCGCGCTTCTCGTCCTGGTCGCGCTCGCCGCGCCGCTGCTCACCGCCATCGAGGGCCAGGACCCCAGTACGTACCACCCCGACCTCATCGACTCAGGGCGCGGCGGCGTGCCCATCGGCCCGTTCGGCGGGATCAGCGCTGACCACTGGCTCGGCGTCGAACCGCAGACAGGGCGCGACCTGTTCGCCCGTCTCGTCTACGGCGCGCGTGTCTCCCTCGGCGTCGCGCTCGCCGCCACGCTCGTGCAGGTGCTGCTCGGCGTCGGCGTCGGCATCGCGGCCGGGCTCGGCAACCGCCTGGTCGACCAGGTGCTCAGCCGCGCCACCGACGTCATCGTCGCCATGCCGCTGATGGTGCTCTCGCTCGCCCTGATGGCGATCGTGCCCAGCGGCTTCCCGCGTCCCGTCCTCGTGGCCCTGGTCATCGGGCTCGTCGCCTGGGGCAGCACGGCCAAGATCGTGCGCGCGCAGACCATCACCCTGAAGGAGCTCGACTACGTGGCCGCCGCCCGGCTCAGCGGCTGGAGCACCTGGCGCATCGCGCGCCGCGAACTCCTGCCGGGGCTCGCCGCCCCCGTCATCACCTACGCGGCGCTGCTCGTCCCGATGAACATCACCGTCGAGGCCGCGCTCTCCTTCCTCGGCGTCGGCGTCAAACCGCCGACGGCGTCCTGGGGACAGATGCTGACCTCGGCCGACATCTGGTACCAGGCGGCGCCGCAGTACCTGCTGCTTCCCGCGGGCGCGCTGTTCGTGACGGTGCTCGCGCTGACCGTCCTGGGTGACGGCGTGCGGACCGCGCTCGACCCGCGGGCCGCTTCGCGGCTGCGGATCGGCACCGGGCGCAAGCGGGAGGGCAAGGCATGACCGGGCAAGGCATGAGCGGCTTCTTCCTGAGGCGCTCGGTGGGCGCCCTCGTCACGCTGCTCGCCATCTCCGTGATCATCTACGCGGTCTTCTACGTCGCTCCCGGCGACGTCGCCCAGATCACCTGCGGCCCGCGCTGCTCACCGGCCCAAGTGGCCCAGGTCTCCGAACAGTTGCGGCTCGACGACCCGGTGTACGTCCGCTACTGGGACTTCCTCCAGGGCATCTTCGCCGGCCAGGACTACTCGACGGGCACGGGCGTGGAGCACTGCGACGCCCCCTGCCTCGGGCTCTCCTACCAGAGCGACCAGCAGGTCACCCAGCTGATCCTGGCGAAGCTTCCGGTCACCGGGTCGCTCGCGCTCGGTGCCATGGTGATGTGGCTGATCCTCGGGGTCGGCACGGGAGTCCTCTCCGCCTGGCGGCGCGGGCGCGTCACCGAGCGCGTCCTGACCGCCGTCACGCTCGCGGGCACGGCCACGCCCGTCTTCGTCATCGGTCTGCTGCTGATGATCGTGGTCTGCGGGCAGCTGAACTGGCTGCCCTTCCCGCAGTACGTCGCGTTCACCGACGACCCCCAGCAGTGGGCGTGGAACCTGCTGCTTCCCTGGCTCTCCCTCGCCCTGATCGAGGCCGCCAAGTACGCGCGCCTCACCCGTGCCTCGATGCTGGAGACCCTCGCCGACGACCACGTGCGGACCTTCCGTGCGTACGGCGTCGGGGAGCGCTCGATCATCGGCAAGCACGCCCTGCGGGGCGCGGTCGCCCCGGTCATCGCGCTGAGCGCCAACGACTTCGGGTCGATGTTCGGCGGCGCGGTGCTCAGCGAGACGCTCTTCGGGCTTCCCGGCATGGGGCGCGAACTCGTGCACGCGGTCAAGGTCGTGGATCTGCCGGTCGTGGTCGGCATGGTCCTGGTGACCGGCTTCTTCGTGGTGCTCGCCAACGCCGTCGCGGACGTCCTGTACGCGGTGGCCGACCGAAGGGTGGTCCTGTCATGAGCCTCGTCCACGTGTCCGACCTGGTGGTCGATTTCGGGGACGTCCGTGCCGTCGACGGGCTCTCCTTCACCCTGGAGAAGGGCGCCGCGCTCGGCCTCGTCGGCGAGTCGGGGTCCGGCAAGAGCACGGTGGCGTCCGCGCTGCTCGGGCTACACCGGGGCACCGGCGCGGGCGTCGGCGGCGCGGTGCGGGTCGGCGGCATCGACGTACAGGAAGCGTCCGGTGAGGAGCTGCGGCGGCTGCGGGGCGGGAAGGCGGCGATGGTCTTCCAGGACCCGCTGTCGTCCCTCGACCCGTACTACGCGGTGGGCGACCAGATCGCCGAGGTGTACCGCGTGCACACCGGAGCCTCGCGCCGGGCGGCACGCGCGCGTGCCGTCGAGGTGCTCGACCGTGTGGGCATCCCCGACGCCGTACGCAGGGCGCGTTCCCGGCCGCACGAGTTCAGCGGCGGCATGCGGCAGCGCGCACTCATCGCCATGGCGCTCGCCTGCGAGCCCGAGCTCCTGATCGCCGACGAGCCGACGACCGCCCTGGACGTCACCGTGCAGGCCCAGATACGCGACCTGCTGCACGCGCTGCGGGCCGAGACCGGGATGGGCCTTCTCCTGGTCACCCATGACGTGGGCGTCGCCGCGGAGAGCGTCGACGACGTCCTGGTCATGCGGCACGGGCGTGCCGTCGAGCGCGGGCCCGTGCGCGAGGTCCTCGGGGCGCCCGAGAAGGCGTACACGCGGGAGCTGCTCGGGGCGGTGCCCCGGGTGGACGCGCCGCGCGAGGCGGCCTCGCGCGCGCCGGGTGACGTGGTCCTCGAAGCGGTCGGTCTGCGGCGGGAGTTCGGGCGCGGCAAGCGCGCGTTCGCCGCCGTGGACGGGGTGTCGCTCACCGTCCGCAGGGGAGAGACGCTCGGGGTCGTGGGGGAGAGCGGCAGCGGCAAGACCACCCTCGGGCGGATGCTGGTGGGGCTGCTCGAACCTTCGGCGGGGGAGATCCGCCATGGCGGGGGCGCGGAGAAGGCGGGCGGCGCGGAGAAGCCGGGCGGCGGGGAGAAGCCTGGCGGTGGCGCGCGGGCCGGCGTGCAGATGGTGTTCCAGGACCCCGTCTCCTCGCTCAATCCGCGCCGCGGCATCGGGGAGTCCATCGCCGATCCGCTGCGCGCGCGGGGCGAGCGGGACGACTCCGTGGTGCGCGCTCGCGTGCGCGACCTCATGGAGCGCGTCGGGCTCGATCCGGCGTACTACGGGCGCTATCCGCACGAGTTCAGCGGCGGCCAGCGGCAGCGCGTCGGGATCGCGCGGGCCCTCGCCGCCGAGCCGCGGATCATCGTGTGCGACGAGCCGGTGTCCGCGCTCGACGTGACCACGCAGGCACAGGTGACCGCGCTCCTTGCCGAACTGCAGGAGGAGTACGGCCTCGCGCTCGTCTTCATCGCGCACGATCTCGCGGTCGTACGCCAGGTCAGCGACCGGGTGGCGGTGATGCGGCAGGGGCGGATCGTCGAGCAGGGGTCCGTCGACGAGGTCTACGGCTCGCCTCAGCAGGCGTACACCAAACAGCTGTTGGCCGCCGTGCCCGCGCTCGACCCGGAGGCCGCCGCGCAGCGCCGCACGGCCCGCAGGGAGCTGGCCGCAGCTTAACGCTCCGTAGCGAAAGAGCGCTCTCCCGGCGTCATAGCGCGACGGAACGCAACCGGCACGGGAAAGTTACGGCCGTTCACCCCTTTTGGTGGCGTGATGGACAACCGTCCATCACGCCACCGGCATGTCCGCATACGTTCGTCCCGCTGCGAGCCGCTGGTCCAACGGCGGCTCTCCATATGGGAGATCGGGGGTGTACGCGTGCGCATCGGACTGCTTACGGAGGGTGGCTATCCGTATGTGAGCGGTGACGCCAGGCTCTGGTGCGACCGGCTCGTGCGCGGGCTCGGGCAGCACGAATTCGACATCTACGCCCTCAGCCGCAGCGAGCGGCAGGAAGCGCAGGGCTGGATCGAGCTGCCGCCCCAGGTGAACCGCGTGCGGACGGCGCCCCTGTGGACGGTCGACGACGACGGCGTCGCCTTCGGAGCCGGGTACGGACGCCGTGCGCGGCGGCGCTTCGCGGAGTGCTTCGGCGAACTGGCCGCGGTGGTGTGCGACTCCGGGGCGGGCTCCATCGCGGGGGCCACCGGCGCCCGTGACGCGTTGGCGGACCGTTTCGGCAGTGCGCTCTACGGCCTCGCCGAACTGGCCGGGGACCAGGGTGGTCTCGTCGGCGCACTGCGCTCCGAAGCGGCCGTGCGCGCCCTGGAGGCCGCGTGCCGCGCGCCGGGCGCACTCCGCGCCGCACGCACCGCACGCGTGCCCGACCTCCTCGCCGTGGCGGGCCTCCTGGAGCGCGCGCTGCGGCCGCTCTCCCTCGACTGGTACGGCGACGACGGCCTCGGCGCGGTGGACCTGTGCCACGCCACGTCCGGCGGCCCCGCGGCGCTCCCCGGCCTCCTCGCCAAGCACTTCTCCGGGGTGCCGCTCCTGGTCACCGAGTACGGCATACAGCTGAGGGCGCACTACCTCGCGACCGGCGACGAGGCGCTGAGCGCACCCGCGCGGGCGCTGCTCACCTCCTTCCACGGCAGGCTCGCCGCCGAGGTGTACCGCCAGGCCACGATCGTCACCCCCGGCAACACGCACGCCCGCCGCTGGCAGGAGCGGTGCGGCGCCGAGCGGTCGAAGCTGCGCACGGTCTATCCGGGCATGGAGGCCTCGCGCTTCGCGGAGGTCGGCGACCGGGAGGACCCGGGAGACCCCGACACCCTCCTCTGGGTCGGGCGCATCGAGCCCGCGAAGGACCTGATCTCCCTGCTCCACGCCTTCGCGGAGGTCCGCAAGGAGGAGCCGAAGGCGCGGCTGCGCATCGTCGGGGCGCCCGGGGAAGGCCAGGAAGCCGCCGCCTACCTCGCGCACTGCAAGGCGCTCGCCGCGCAGCTCTTCCCGGACGAGGCCCAGGGCGCGCACGCCGTCGGGGACAACCCCGTGTCCTTCGAGGAGATCGGTGCGCCCGAGGTGCCCGACCTTGAGGACGCTTATGCCGCGGGGAGCGTCGTCGTCCTTTCGAGTGTCGTCGAGGGGTTCCCGATCAGCCTGGTCGAGGCGATGTTCTGCGGGCGCGCGACGGTCTCCACGGACGTCGGCGCGGTCGTCGAGGTCATCGGAGGCACCGGACTCGTGGTGCCGCCGCGCAATCCGCGTGCGCTCGCCGAGGCGTGCGTGGCGCTGCTGCGCGACGCCGGGCGGCGTGAGCGGCTCGGGGCGGCGGCGCGTGCGCGGGCGCTCGAACTGTTCACCGTGGAGCAGAACATCGAGGCGTTTCGCGGCATCTATCTGGAGATCGTCTCGCACTGTCCGGTGCGCAGGGAGGCGGTCGACGACGCGGGCGAGCCGGTGCCGTTCGGCCATCCCGCGGAGGCGTACGTGCCGGGACGGTGGGCGGTCGCCGCGGGCGGCGGTGACGCGGGCCCGGGTCCGGGCGGCGCGCCCAGCTGGGCGCAAGAGGCGGACAGGCCGGAGCGGTTGCCGGAGCGGTTGAAGGGGGCGGGCGTATGAGCGAGCGGCAGAAGACGGACGCGCCACGGGCTCCGGGGAGCCCCGGCGGGTGGGACGTGCGGTCGGAGGAGCTGGTGGCCGACACGGCACTGGTGCGGGAGCCCGCGGCCTGGCGGGGGACAGGGACGGAAACGGGGACGGGAACGGGTGGTGGCGCCGGGGCGGCGGCCAGGCCCGCGCGGCGCGGAGCCGTCGACCCCGTGAAGGCGCTGATGCACCGGCATCGAGAGCTGTGCGAGCGTGCCGTCGACCCGCTGGAGATCGCCGCGGGCCTTGAGGCGCACGGAGTGACCGACAGGACCGCTGCGCGGTTCAGGCACCGGGACGTGTTCGCGCTCGCCGAGGAGATGTACGCGCGCGTGCCGCGTGACGAGGAGGAGCGCGCCGTCCCCGAGGCGCCCGCCTCCCAAGAGGTGCCCGAAGTGCCCGCCGGATGGGCGCTGTTCGCCCTGCTGCCGGGTGTGGCCTGCGCGATCGCCGCCGTGGGGTTGGAGCTGGGCGAGGGGCGTGCACGGCTCGCGGTGGGGCTCGGCGGAGCGCTCGCCGTGGCCGTCGCCCTGCGCGTGGCTCTTCGGTACGGCCCGCTGCGGTCCGCGCACCACGTCCTTCCGGCCACGCGCGCGTGGGTCTGCCTTCTCGTCGCGTACGCCCTCTTCGGCGACGGGCTGCTGCGGGCCGCCGTATCGGGCGGGCCCGACGGCCCCTGGGCGCCGTCGACCGCTGCCGCACTGGGGCTCTCGCTCGCTGTCGCGCCCGCGCTGTGGTGCGCGCGGCTGTTCTCCGTGGGAGCACGGCGACGTCTTGCGCTCAGCCGGGGGCTCACTGAATTCACCGCCTCCGTACGGCCGTTGCTCCTGTGCGTGGTCGCGCTGTACCTCTGCGCCCTGGGAGCACTGCTCGTGGGGGCCGGCGCCGCCTATGGGGTGCCGGCGTCCTCCGGGGCCGGGGCGCTCGGCGCGCTGCTGCTGCTCGCCCGGCTGCTCTCCTCGTACGGCTTCACGCATGCGCCCCTGCTGATGCTGGGTGCCGCGGGCGCGGTGGAGGTGGGTGCGCTCGCATCGGTGTTCGCCGGGCGGCTGCCCGGGTGCGCGTGGCTGGCGGCCCCGGTCGAGGGGGCGGTCCGGGCCTGGGGGCCCGGTGTCGTGCCCGTCGTCGCGTGCGGCGCCGCCGCGGGCGTGCTGCTGCTCCATTCCTCGCGGGTGCTCAGCCGGGCGTCCGCGCATGCCGACGGGGCGCCTTGAGCGTGCGCGCCGCGGTCGGCGGCCACTCGAAAGATCTTTCTCTCCCGCGGGGCCGACACCGCGGGCCTTACCCCGTGAATTACGGCAACCCCCTGAAGGAGAACGCCAGATGAGCACCCCCAGCATCCGAGAATCCAAGCCGGGAGCCGCCCGATGAGGGTGCTGTTGATCGGAGCCAACGGATACCTCGGCCGGTTCGTCGCCGACCGGCTGCTCGCCGACCCGGCGGTGCAGCTCACCGCGCTCGGCCGCGGTGACGACTCGGACGTACGGTTCGACCTCGCGAGCGGCAGCCCCGGCGCGCTCACCCGCTTCCTGGACGCCGTGCACCCGGGAGTCGTCATCAACTGCGCGGGTGCCACCCGTGGCGGTGCCCGCGAGCTGACCCGGCACAACACCGTCGCCGTCGCCACGATCTGCGAGGCCCTGCGCCGCAGCGGATGCGGGGCGCGCCTGGTGCAGCTGGGGTGCGGTGCCGAGTACGGGCCGAGCCAGCCGGGGTCCTCCACCGCGGAGGACGCCGTGCCCAGGCCCGGCGGACCGTACGGAGTCAGCAAGCTCGCGGCCACCGAACTGGTCCTCGGGTCCGGTCTCGACGCCGTCGTCCTGCGCGTGTTCTCGCCCGCGGGGCCCGGCACCCCGGCCGGCTCGCCGCTCGGGCGGCTCGCCGAGGCCATGCGGCGGGCCATGCAGGCCGGTGACGGCGAGCTCAAGCTCGGGGGTCTCGGCGTGCAGCGGGACTTCATCGACGTACGCGATGTGGCGCGGGCCGTGCACGCGGCCTCGCTCTCCGCGGCCCAGGGGATCGTGAACATCGGCGCGGGCCGTGCCGTGCGGCTGCGCGACGCGGCGGCCGTTTTGGCGCGCGTCGCGGGGTACGGCGGAGCGCTGCACGAGCTCGACCAAGTGGGCCTGCGGCAATCCATCGGGCACCCCCGCACCGAATCCGACCACGGGAGCCCGGCTGCCTACCCCTACCCCGACGGGTGCGGCAGCTGGCAGCAGGCCGACGTGCGCACCGCGCGCGACCGGCTCGGCTGGCGCCCCCGGATCAACCTCGAAGAATCACTCGCCGACATCTGGATGGAGGCGGCATGCCGCATCTGACCAGCACAGCCACAGGCACCGCACACACCGACGTACGTCTCGGCTTCGGCATCCCGGGCTTCGCGCACCCTCTCGTCGCCCCCGCCGAATGGTCCCAACTCACCCGTCCCGGTGCCCCTTTGCACTGGGTCGTGCTGAACGTGAGCAGGGGGCCTGGCGACCGGCCCGACCCGCACTGCCTGGAGGCGGCGGGGCGGCTGCGGAACGCGGGCGTGCGTGTCCTCGGTCACCTCGACGTGATGTACGGAGCACGCGGCTTCGGGGAGCTCGTCTCCGACGCCCACCGCTACCTCGACTGGTACCAGGTCGACGGCTTCTCCCTCGACCGCTGCCCCACCGAGCGCGCCGCCCTCCCGGAGGTGCGCAGGACGGTCACGACCCTGCGCGCCATCTGTGACGACGCGCACATCGTCCTGGGCCACGGCACCCATCCGTATCCCGGATACGCCGAATCCGCCGACCAGTTGGTGACCTTCTCGGGCCCCTGGAGCGACTACCGCTGGTCACAGGTGGCCGAGTGGACCGCCGACTATCCGCCCGAGCGCTTCTGCCACTTCGTGCACGGCATGCCGCGCGGCCATCTCGACGAGGCGCTGCGCATCGCACGCTGGCAGGGTGCTTCGACGATCTACTTCACCGACCGTGTGGACGGTGGGGGAGCGGACGACCCGTGGGAGTCGATGCCCGGGTACTGGGACGAAATCGTCTCGCGTATCGGACCGGGCGTCTCGGAATGAAGAGGGGCGTGGCAGTGTTACGCGGAGAACAACCGTTCCGAATCACCGACCAACGGAGTCCCCGTGTCGCTGCCACCCCTGGTCGAGCCAGCATCTGAGCTCACCGTCGACGAGGTTCGCAGGTACTCCCGCCACCTGATCATCCCCGACGTCGGGATGGACGGGCAGAAGCGGCTGAAGAACGCCAAGGTGCTGTGTGTCGGCGCCGGCGGCCTCGGGTCACCGGCGCTGATGTACCTCGCCGCGGCGGGCGTCGGCACGCTCGGCATCGTGGAGTTCGACGAGGTCGACGAGTCGAACCTGCAGCGCCAGATCATCCACAGCCAGGCCGACATCGGCCGCTCCAAGGCGGCGTCGGCGAAGGACTCCGTCCTCGGCATCAACCCGTACGTGAACGTGATCCTCCACGAAGAGCGGCTCGAGGCCGAGAACGTGATGGACATCTTCAGCCAGTACGACCTGATCGTCGACGGCACGGACAACTTCGCCACGCGCTACCTGGTCAACGACGCCTGCGTGCTGCTCAACAAGCCGTACGTATGGGGTTCGATCTACCGCTTCGACGGCCAGGCGTCCGTCTTCTGGAGCGAGCACGGCCCGTGCTACCGCTGCCTCTACCCGGAGCCCCCGCCCCCCGGCATGGTCCCGTCCTGCGCCGAGGGCGGCGTGCTGGGCGTGCTCTGCGCGTCCATCGGCTCCATCCAGGTCACCGAGGCGATCAAGGTCCTGGCCGGCGTGGGCGACCCGCTGGTCGGGCGCCTGATGATCTACGACGCCCTGGAGATGCAGTACCGCCAGGTCAAGGTCCGCAAGGACCCGGACTGCGCGGTCTGCGGCCCGAACGCCACGGTCACCGAGCTCATCGACTACGAGGCCTTCTGCGGCGTCGTGTCGGACGAGGCCCAGGAGGCGGCGCTCGGCTCGACGATCACTCCCAAGCAGCTCAAGGAGTGGATCGACGCGGACGAGAAGATCGAGATCATCGACGTGCGCGAGCAGAACGAGTGGGAGATCGTCTCGATCCCCGGCGCCAAGCTGATCCCGAAGAACGAGTTCCTCATGGGCACCGCCCTGGAGAGCCTTCCGCAGGACAAGAAGATCGTCTTGCACTGCAAGACGGGTGTCCGGTCCGCGGAAGTCCTCGCCGTGCTGAAGTCCGCGGGCTTCTCCGACGCGGTGCATGTGGGCGGCGGCGTGATCGGCTGGGTCAACCAGATCGAGCCCGAGAAGCCGGTCTACTAGGCGTAGTGCCTGAACGGAGAGGGGCCCGCACCTGTGAAGGTGCGGGCCCCTCTCCATTGGGCTCGGCCTATCTGAAGGTGCGGCCCTATCGCCTGAAGGACTCGTCCTCAAACGCCGGACGGGCTGAAAAACAGGCGCGCGGGCTCAGGTCTCGCAGACCGTGCCGTCCTTCGGTGCCTTGCCTTCCAGGAGGTAGGCGTTGACCGTGTCGTCCACGCAGCCGCTGCCGCTGCCGTACGCCCCGTGGCCCTCGCCCTTCCAGGTCAGCTCGACGCCGACGCCCTTGCCCAGCTCGTCCGCCATCTTGCGGGCGCCTTCGTAGGGCGTGGCCGGGTCTCCGGTGTTGCCGACGACCAGGACCGGGGCGGCGCCCGGAGCGCTCACGTCGGGGGAGTCGTGCAGCCCGGCCACCGGCCAGTCGTGGCACCAGCCCGCCGTGTCCCAGCCCATGAACTCGCCGAAGACCGGCGATATCTCGCGGAACTCACCGAGCCGCTGCTTCGCCTCGGCCGGCGTCGTCCGCGCCTTGGCGTCGCGGCAGGAGATCGAGCGCTGCGAGTGGCTCTGTGTGCTGTAACGGCCCGACGGATCCCGTTCGTTGTAGGCGTCGGCCAGCTGGAGCAGCGCCGATCCGTCGCCCTTCTCCGCCTGTTCCAGGCCCCGCGTCAGGGCGGGCCAGCTCTGCTTGCTGTACAGGGTGACCGTGATGCCGGTGAGCGCCAGGGACTGGGTGAGCTTCCGGTCGCCCGATCCGGGCAGCGGCTTCGCGTCGAGACGCTTCAGGAGGCGCACTATCTTCTGCGAGCCCGCCTTCGGGTCCTGGCCCGATGACTTCAGATAGTTCTCCAGGGCGCGCTGGAAGCCCCGCGCCTGGTTCTTGGCGTGGCCCACCGAGTCCGCGCTCGGGTCGACGACGGCGTCCAGGGTGAGGCGTCCCACCTTCTTGGGGAACAAGTGGGCGTACGTCCCGCCCAGTTCGGTGCCGTACGAGATGCCCATGTAGTGCAGCTTCTCGTCGCCGAGCACCTGGCGCATCACGTCCATGTCCTGGGCGGCCTCGACCGTCGAGACATGGCCGAGGAGCTTGCCCGAGTCGCGCGCGCAGCCCGCGCCGAAGTCGGCCGCGTCCTTGAAGTACGCCGCTTCCTCGGCCGGGGTGTCCGGCGTGAGGTCGACGGACTCCGCGGCCTGCGTCTCCTTGTCGCTGCGACAGCGCACGCCCTCGCTGCCCGCGACCCCGCGGGGATCGAAGCTCACCAGGTCGTACCGCTCGCGCAGCGTGTCGTACATGTCGGCGAACGAGGGCAGCATGGAGACGCCGGAGCCGCCGGGCCCGCCGAAGTTGAACAGGAGCGAGCCGATGCGCTCGCCCTTGCCGGTGGACCTGGCGCGGATCAGCGCGACGTCGATCGTCTCGCCGTCCGGCTTCGCGTAGTCCAAGGGGACCTTGAGGGTCGAGCACTGCCACTCGGATCCGGGCGCCGGGTCGCTGCCGCTCGCCTTGCAGCCGCCCCAGTCGAGCTTCTGGGTGGTGAGCGAGGCGGGCAGCGTCGAGGAGGGGTCGGGTTTCGGCGACTGCTCGGGACCGGTCGGCGCGGGCTTCGCGTCGCCCTCGCCGCCGTCGGACGAGCCGCCGCAGCCGACGGCGAGCCCCGCGACCAGGAGCCCTGCTGTGGCCAGCGCCGCTGACCGTACGAAACGCGGCATGGAGCGCTTCCCCCCTCGGAAGACAGTCAAGCCATAGTAGGCGGGGCCACTGACAGTGATCCGGGCCGCCCCGGATCACTGTGAGCGGCCCTCGTGAGCGGCCCTCACCACGTCACGAGCAGACCGTGCCTTCCTTCGGCACGGTGCCGTCGAGCAGATATCCGTTCACCGCGCCGCGCACGCACTTGTTCTTGCTGTCGTACGCCCCGTGCCCCTGGCCCTTGTACGTCAGCTCGACCCCGACGCCCTCGCCCAGCGCCTGCGCCATCTTCTTGGCGCCCTCGTACGGCGTGGCCGGGTCGCCCGTGTTGCCGATGACGACGATGGGCGCCGCGTCCGGCGCGCTGACGTCCGGGTGGTCGGCGGCGCCGTCCACCGCCCAGTCGGTGCAGCCGACCATGCCCCACGCCAGATAGTCGCCGAACAGCGGAGAGGCCTCACGGAACCCGGGGAGCTTCTTCTCGACGTACTCCGGCGTGTAGCGCGCCTTGTCGTCCGCGCAGTTGATGGAGATGTTGGCGGCCTGGATGTTGCTGTACGTACCGTCTTCGTTGCGGCCGTTCATGGAGTCCGAGAGCGTCATCAGGATCCTGCCGTCGCCGTCGTAGGCCTGGTCGAGGCCCTCGGTGAGGTACGGCCAGAAGTCCTTGGAGTACAGCGACTGCGCGATGCCGTTCGTGGCGGCGGTCTGCGTGAGCTTGCGCGGGGGCAGCGCGGGCAGCGGCTTGGAGTCCAGGTCCTTGAGCAGCCCCGCGATCTTGTCCTTCACATCCTGTTCGGTGTCGCCGACGGGGCAGTCGTCGACCTTCGACGTGCAGTCCTTGGCGTAGTTGTCGAGCGCGAGCTGGAAGCCCTCGGCCTGGCCGAGCGAGCCCTGCTCCGCCGTCTCGGTGGGGTCGACGACCGCGTCGAAGACGGCTCGGCCCACCTTCTTGGGGAACAAGTGCGCGTAGACGCCGCCGAGTTCGGTGCCGTACGAGATGCCGAAGTAGTGCAGCTTGTCGTCGCCGAGCACCTGGCGCATCAGGTCCATGTCGCGGGCCGCGTCGGTGGTGCGCACGTGGGGGAGCACCTCGCCGGAGTTCTTCTCGCAGGCTCCGTTGAAGCTCTTCACGTTGTCGACGAGCTTCTTCTGCTCGGCGTCGTCGTCGGGCGTGGAGTCCTCCTGGAAGTACGCGTCGAGCTGTTCGTCGTCCTCGCACTCGATGCCCGCGCTGCGGCCGACGCCCCGGGGGTCGAAGCTCACCAGGTCGTAGCGGGTGCGCAGCTTGGCGTAGTCGTCTCCGAAGGCGGGCAGCGTGGTGACGCCCGATCCGCCGGGGCCGCCGAAGTTGAAGACGAGCGAGCCGATCCGCCGGTCCTTCCCGCCGCTCGACGCGGCGCGGATCAGGGCGATGTCGAGGGTGTCCCCCTTGGGCTTGTCCCAGTCGAGAGGGGCCTTCATGGTGGCGCACTGCCACTCGGCGCCGCCGGGCAGCGGGGACGGGGCCTCACCGCCGCCCTCGGAGGCGGCGGGCGCGGGACAGTCCTTCCAGCTCAGCTCCTGGGCCGACAGGTCTGTGTCCTTGGCGGCCTCGGAGTCCTTGGAGCCGTCACCGCCGCAGGCCGCGAGGGTCGCAGACAGCAGGACGACGGTGGCGGCGGCACGCGCCTTGAGGTTGGGCATGCTCCCCATCCTGCGGGGGGCGCAGACGGGGCGCACGGCTGCTTCGGCCTTCCGTGGACCGGCGTCCCTCTCCTAGGAGAAGGCCCTCCCTTGCCCTTCCTCCTCCTAGAGAAGGCCCTTCCTCGTCAGGTGGTTGAAGAACAGCCACCCCGGAAGCACCGGCAGCCACAGCGTGAGCAGCCGGTACAGAAGCACCGCCGGCGCCGCCACGTCCTTGGGCACGCCCACCGCGATCAGACCGAAGGTGAGCGTCGCCTCGACCGCCCCGACACCGCCGGGCGTGGGCGCCGCCGAGCCGAGTGCGTTGCCCGCGAGGAAGACCACGGCCACGCTGGCCAGGGTCAGCGGCTTCATCTCCGTGGTGCTGAAGGCCCGTACGGAGGCGTCGAGACAGAGCACGAACAACAGCGTCAGGAGCAGCATGCCGCCGATGCCGGTGAGCAGCTTCTGCGGGCGCTGCAGTACGTCGAGCATGCGCGGCACGACGCCCGCGAACAGCGAGCGCACGCGCGTGACCACGAACTTCCGCAGGAACGGGATCGCGGTCACCACGAGCACGAGCACGGCGACCGAGAGCAGACCGGCGATGACGGTGCGGGACGGCGACAGGGACGGCGTCTTCTCCGTGCCCGTCACGTAACCGAAGATCATCAGCAGCATGATGTGCGAGCCGAGCCCGAACAGCTGCGATGCGCCGACGCTCGCCACCGCGAGGCCGGAGCGCACCCCGGAGCGCTGCAGGAAGCGTGTGTTGAGCGCGACACCGCCCACCGCGGCGGGCGCCACGATCTTCACGAACGAACCGGCGACCTGCGCCTGCACCGCCCGCAGGAACGGCACACGCTCCGGCACGAAGCCGAGCAGGCTCATCGCCGCCGCGAAGTAGCTCAGCGCCGAGCACGCCACGGCCACCAGGACCCAGCCCCACTCGGCCTCGCCGATGATGGTGTTGAAGTCGACGTGGGTGAGCTGCGAGAGCAGGAAGTACGCGCCGATGGCGCCGGCGATGAAGCTGATCAGCGTGCGCGGCCTGATCCGCTCCAGCTGGGCGGGCTCGACGGGCGCCTGCGGACGGATGAGCAGCACCTGGTGACGGATCTGGGTGAGCAGATCCTCCTCGCGGGCCTGGTCGAGCGCCACGTCTATGGCCTGCTTCTCGGCCTGCTTCTCGGCGCGCACGGTCTTGCGGTCGGGGCCCTTGGTGCCGTCGACCGTCTCCGCCGCTTCCGCCGCCGCGGTCGCGTCCGCCTCCGCCGCGCGGGCCAGCTTGTCCTTGCGGGACGCTTCGAGGACCGCCTCGCGCTCGCGCTGCGACCGCTCCCTGGCGAGCTTGCGCAGGGTGCCGCGGGTGGAGCGGGTCAGGGCGATGGGCTGGAGCAGCGGCAGACAGTCGGCGACCGAGTCGGGGCCGAGGACGTCGACCGCGGTCGCGACCGCGCGCTCGGCGCCCACGCGCAGGCCGAAGGCGGTCAGGAGCTGGGCGATGTCCATCCGCAGGACCAGGTCGCCCGCGGCGATCTCACCGCCCCGCAGATCGGTCAGGATCACCGTGCCGGAACGATCCACCAAAATCGCGTCGCCCGCGAGCCTGCGGTGCGCGATCCGCCGCGACTGGAGCGCCTGCACCTGCCGCCAGGTGTCGCACAGCAGCTCATCGGTGATGACGTCGTCCGGCAGGGAGTCCAGGGTGCGGCCGCCCGTGTGCTCGTAGACGAGGATCACCGCGTCGGGGCCGAGCTCGGAGGTGGCGATCAGCTTGGGCGCGTTGGCCCCGGCCGCGATCGCCGCGTATGCGAGGAGTGCCTCCTGCTCCAGGGCCTGGCGCAGCGACTGCAGGCTGCGGCGCTGGGTGATGCCGCGCAGCGTGAGCCTGCGCCACACGCGGTAGAAGAAGCCCTGCGCCTGTTGCTCGCGGTCGATGACCGTGACGTCCAGGGGCGGGCCGTCCTCAAGGGTGACGAAGTAGCGGCGGCCCCGGTCGTGCTCGCTGTCGGGGGACTCCTCGCGGGCCGCGCTCACCGGGTGGAAGCCGACGTGCCGCAGACCGGCGAGCAGCGTCTGGCCGGTGGGCCGGACGTTCGGCGAGCCGACCGCGTAGAGCGTTCCGTAGGCCACGCTCCAGCCGAGCAGGACCGTCAGGATGATCGAGAACGGCGTCGTGTAGCCGGTGACGAGCATGGTGAAGGCGTCGAGCAGCAGCACCACCCACAGCACCACGCGCCAGCGTGGTCTTCGGGACATCCCGACGGCGGTCATGTACGCGATGACGGGCGCGAGATAGCCGTGCACCGGGTCGGTGAGCGCGTGCAGATCGCCGGGCGAGGGCCGGGTCAGCGCCTCCTGGATGGAGTCCGGGGCGGCCTTGGCGACCCAGAGGTCGGTGGCGAGCGTCACGCCGTGCGCGAGGACGGCCGCGAGGACGCCGTCGGCGATGCGCAGTCCGTCCCGCTTGACCAGGCGCTCGATGGCGAACGCCACGGGGACGAGCAGGACGCCGATGCTCGCGGTGAGTCCCGCGAACTTGATCAGGAGGTCGGGTGCCTGGTCGGTGCCCTTGTCGATGTCCTGGGCGAGACCCGACGTCGTGCCGTGCGCGAACGCGGCGATGGCGAGGACGATGACGATCCCGAGGACGCCGACGAGCAGTCGCATCAGGTCCGACGGACGGTGCACGCGCGCGGAGAGCAGCGGTTCGTCACCGGCGACGCGGTCGGCGTGGGCTCCCTCGCCGTCGGCGCAGTCGTCCCGGACGAGGGAGGCGCCGGTGTCCTGCTCGGCTCCGGGCCGCCCGTCCTCGTCCTTGCCGGACTTCTCGAACTTCTCGTGCTTCTTCAGGGAGTGCCCACCGGTGTCCGGGTGCGCCTCGGCCGCAGGGGTGCCCGCCGACTCATCGGGGTGCACATCCTGCTGCTCCGTCGCCTCTTCTTGATCTCGTATCACCAGTCACCGCCCGCACGATGGTGGCATGCCGCACCGACAGAGGGGGGCATCAGGGTGCAATGCGGGGGCGCAAAGTGTTCACCGGGCTCCAGTTTGTCTCGTGCCGCACACTCTGTCGCGGGCCCGTCACTGTGTCGGTGGGGTACGGCAGGATGGTGCGGATGAGCGAGGAGAGCGGAGCCGCCACCCCACCGGAGCAAGGCCTCTCGGCGTACCCGGAGTACGCCGAGCGGGTCTTCGAGGTCGCGGAGCTGATCCCGCCGGGTCGGGTGATGACGTACGGGGACGTCGCGGAGTGGCTGGAGGAGGGCGGCCCCCGGCAGGTCGGCCGGGTGATGGCCCTCTACGGGGACGCGGTTCCGTGGTGGCGCGTGGTGCGCGCGGACGGCCGGCTGCTGCCGGGCCACGAGCTGCGGGCGCTCGGCCACTACCGCGCGGAGGGCACGCCGCTGCGCGAGGCGGGCCGCGCGTCCGAGGGCCATGTGCCGCGCCTCGACATGCGCCGGGCGCGCTGGGACGGCGCTCATCCGGGTGAGGACGGCAACGCGGATCCGCGCGGGGGCGACGGCACGGCTTCGCGTCGGGGCGGCGGCGACGCGGTGCGTGGCGGCGCGGCGGGAAGCGGCGACGCGCTGCGTGGCGGCGCGGTGGGAAGCGGCGACGCCGCTCGTCCGCAGGCTCCGGGGGCTCACACCTGACAGCTTCGGCCATCCCGCGGCGTCGCGGGGGACCAGTGGCCCGTACGGGGGAAGCCACACGTCCCGCACGCCCGCTGGCGTAGCGTCGACAGCACGCATTTCTCTCACCCCGCAGCCATCGCGCAGCCGTTTTTCACCACGTACACCCACCAGGACCGGCGACCCACGTGAGCTCCACTTCTTCCGCCCGGCACACCCGGCACCCGTCGCACCGTCAGGTGCGACAGGGGGCCCAGGGCGCCTATCGACTGGTGCGTACACCGCCGGTCCGCGTGGACCCCCCTCGTCTTGACGCACGGCAGCGTGCGGTGGTTGACCACCCCGGAGGACCGCTGCTCGTCCTGGCGGGACCCGGCACGGGCAAGACGACGACGCTCGTGGAGTCCGTCGCCGCGCGGATCGCGAAGGGCACGGAGCCGGAGCGGGTCCTGGTCCTGACCTTCAGCCGCAAGGCCGCGGTGGAGCTGCGCGACCGCATGGCGCTGCGCATAGGAGCGGCCAACGCCCCGCAGGCGACGACCTTCCACTCCTTCTGCTACGCCCTCATCCGCGCCCACCAGGACGCGGACCTGTTCGTCGAGCCGCTCCGACTCCTCTCGGGTCCCGAGCAGGACGTGGCCGTACGGGAGCTCCTCGCGGGCCAGATCGACCTGGCGGGGGAGGGGCGCTCCCACGTCCGCTGGCCGGACGAGCTGCGCGCCTGCCTGACGACGCGGGGCTTCGCCGACGAGGTGCGCGCGGTCCTGGCCCGCAGCCGCGAGCTGGGCCTCGGCCCCGACGCCCTGGACGCCTTCGCCCGCCGCGCGGGGCGCCCGGACTGGGGCGCGGCGGCGGCGTTCCTCGCCGAGTACCTGGACGTGCTCGACATGCAGGGAGTGCTCGACTACGCGGAACTGGTGCACCGCGCGGTGCTGCTCGCGCGGCGCCCCGAGGTGGCGCGGGCGCTCGGCGCGCAGTACGACGCGGTGTTCGTGGACGAGTACCAGGACACGGATCCCGCGCAGGTGAGGCTGTTGCACGCGCTGGCCGGGGGCGGACGCTCCCTCGTCGCGTTCGGCGACCCGGACCAGTCGATCTACACCTTCCGGGGCGCCGACGTGAACGGCATCCTGGAGTTCCCCGACGCCTTCCCGCGCACGGACGGCACAGCGGCGCCGGTGGAGGTCCTGACGACGTCCCGCAGATCGGGATCGGGGCTCCTGGCGGCCACGCGCCTGCTGACCCGGCGCATGCCGCTGACCAGGCTGCCCGCGGAGAAGGTGCGGGCCCACCGGGACCTGGCGGCGGTCAGGGACGGCGGCCGCGTCGAGGCGTACACGTACCCGACGTCCGGTGCCGAGCTCGACAACATCGCGGACATCCTGCGCCGCGCGCACCTGGAGGACGGGGTCCCCTGGAGCGAGATGGCGGTCCTGGTCCGCGCGGGGGCCCACACGATCCCGGCGGTCCGCCGCAGCCTCACCGCGGCGGGCGTACCCCTGGACATCGACGGCGACGACATCGCCCTGCGCCACGAGCCGGCGGTGACGCCGTTGCTTACGGCGCTGCGGGCGGTGGCCATGGGGGTGGTCGACGGGGTGGTCGACGGGGTGGTCGACCAGGTGTCGGCTGCTGGGGCGGAGCCGGAGCCGGGGCCGGAGCCTCTGGCGGGGGCTGACACCGAGGCTGGTCCTGAGGGCGCGGTTGATCGTGAGGGCGAGGCTGGTCCTGAGGGCGAGGCTGAGTCTGAAGGCGCGGCTGAGCTTGAAAGTGCGGTTGAGTCTGAAGGTGCGGCTGAGTCTGAAGGCGCAGTTGAGTCTGAAGGCGCGGCTGAGTCTGAAGGCGCGGCTGAGTCAGAAGGGGTGGCTGAGTCTGAAGGCGTGGCTGATGCCGATCCGGGGCCCGCGCCGAACGCCACGGCTCCTACCTGGCTCGACACCGAGACCGCCCTGACCCTCCTCACCTCGCCCCTCGCCGGCATGGACGCCGCCGACCTCCGTCGCCTCGGCCGGGCCCTGCGTGCGGAGGAGCGTGCCGCGGGGAATCATCTGCCGCCGCCCTCCGACGAGCTTCTTGCCCGTGCGCTCGCCGAGCCGGAGCGGCTCGTCGCGCACGATCCCGCGTACGCGCGTGGTGCCCAGCGGCTCGGCGCCCTGCTCCGCAAGGCCCGTGAGCGGCTCGCGGGCGGCGGCACCGCCGAGGAGGCGCTCTGGGAGCTGTGGGACGGCACGCCGTGGCCGCGCCGCCTTGAGCGGGCCGCACGTCGCGGAGGCGCCGCCGGGCGCAACGCGGACCGCGATCTCGACGCGGTCTGCGCCCTGTTCGCGTACGCATCCCGCGCCGAGGAGCGCACCGGCGGGCGCGGAGCTCTCAACTTCCTTGAGGAGACCGAGGCGCAGGACATCGCCGCGGACACCCTCATGCGCAGGGCGGTACGCCCCGACGCCGTACGCCTGATGACGGCGCACCGTTCCAAGGGTTTGGAGTGGCGGCTCGTGGTGGTCGCCGGAGTCCAGGAAGGCCTCTGGCCCGACCTGCGCCGCCGCGGCTCCCTCCTGGAGGCCGACCGCATCGGCAGCGACGGCCTCGCGGAGCCTCTCACTCCCGGAGCGCTCCTCTCCGAAGAGCGCCGGTTGTTCTACGTGGCCGCCACGCGCGCGCGTGAACGTCTCGTCGTCACCGCGGTCAAGGCCCCCGCGGACGACGGCGACCAGCCCTCCCGCTTCCTCACCGAACTCGGCGTCGAGCCCAAGGACATAACGGGCCGCCCGCGCCGCCCCCTGTCCGTCTCCGCGCTCGTCGCCGAGCTGCGCTCCACCACCGTCGACCCCCGCGTATCGGAGCCCCTGCGCGAGGCCGCGGCCCACCGCCTCGCCCGGCTCGCCGCGCTGAGCGACGCCGACGGGCGCCCCCTTGTGCCGTCGGCGCACCCGTACCGCTGGTGGGGCATGTACGAGCCGACGGCCAGCGAAGTCCCCCTGCGGGACCGCGACAAGCCCGTCGTCCTCTCCGGAAGCGCCCTGGACCAGCTCGCCAACACCTGTTCCCTGCAGTGGTTCCTGGGCCGCGAGGTGAAGGCGGACGCCCCCGCGACCGCCGCCCAGGGCTTCGGCAACGTGGTGCACGTCCTGGCCGACGAGGTCGCGTCCGGCACGACCCCCGCCGACCTCGCCGTCCTCATGGAGCGCCTCGACTCCGTCTGGGACGCGCTGGCCTTCGACGCCCCCTGGAAGTCGGCACAGGAGAAGGAGCACGCGCGCGTGGCGCTCGAACGCTTCCTCCAGTGGCATGTGACGGACCGCGCGACCCGCACTCCCGTCAGCAGCGAGCATGACTTCGACGTGACCCTCGAAGCGGGCCCCTACGAAGTACGCGTGCGCGGCTCCATGGACCGCGTCGAGCAGGACGCGCAAGGCCGCGCCTACGTAGTCGACTTCAAGACCGGCAAACAGTCCCCCACCGCCGCCGAAGTGGCGCGCCACCCGCAGCTCGCCGTCTACCAACTCGCCCTTCGCGAGGGCGCGGTCGACGACGCCTTCGAAGGCGTACGTCCGGAAGCGGGCGGCGCGGAACTGGTGCAGCTGCGCCAGGGCGCCGCCAAGAAGGACGGCGGCGAGACCCTCCCCAAGGTGCAGGCCCAGGAGCCGCTCTCCGGGGAGTGGGTGGGCGACCTCCTCGCCACCGCGGCCGGCAAGGTCCTCGACGAACGCTTCTCTCCCACCACCGGCCAGCACTGCACGCACTGCGCCTTCCGCGCCTCGTGCAGCGCGCGGCCGGAGGGCCGGCAGGTCGTGGAGTGACGTGGCGGCAACAGCACCGCCAGTGGCCAACGTCACGTCTCGGCAGCTGCTTTCATAGCAGGCTCACAGGCCATCTAAAGTCTCGGTAAAGCTGATTTGTGCACCAGTGGACCCTCCGATCGTGCACCTTCCCGAGGAGATACAGACATGGCAGCCAACCGGAAGCTCCTGGCCGCGGCAGTCGCGTGTGCCACCGTGTTCGTCGGCGTCACGGGCTGCTCCAGCGAGGAGAAGGACCCCTTCGAGGGGATGAGCGCCGACAAGATCGCCAAGAAGGCGGCCGACACGTCCAAGGGCGCGGGCTCCTTCAAGGTGACCGGTGAGGGCAAGCAGGACGGCAAGCCGCTCCACGTCGACTTCTCGGTCGCCAAGTCCGGTGACTGCAAGGGCAAGATGGACGGCGGCGCGGACGGCACCGCCGAGCTCCTCGTGTCCGGCGACACCCAGTACATGAAGGGCGACGAGGCGTTCTGGAAGGACGCCATGAACGGCAGCGGCCAGGCGTCGCGCCTCAAGGGCAAGTGGGTGAAGTCGCCCAACGCCGGGGGCGAGGGCGTCTGCGACGCGGACGCCATGTTCCAGTCCAAGGAGCTCAAGAAGCTCAAGCGTGAGGACGACTCCGAGGTCGACGGCAAGAAGGCGGCCGTGCTCACGAAGAACAAGTCGGGCAAGAAGACCACCTTCTACGTCGCCGCCGAGGGCAAGCCGTACTTCCTGAAGGTCGTCTCGACCGGCAAGGACGACCCGGGCACGATGAACTTCACCGACTACGGCACGCCCGTGTCCGTCAAGGCGCCGGCCCCGGGTGACGTCATGGACATGGAAGAGCTCATGAAGCCCTGACATCGTCATGGGTGACGGCGGCCACCCGACAACCGGAGATGCCCCGATTGTCAGTGGCCGCCGCTAGCCTCTCTGACGTGCCATCTCGTATCACCGACCCCGAGCAGCTCAAAGAGCTCCTCGGCATCCCGTTCACCCCGGAGCAGACGGCCTGCATCACGGCGCCGCCCGCCCCGCAGGTGATCGTGGCCGGAGCCGGGTCGGGCAAGACGACGGTGATGGCGGCCCGCGTGGTCTGGCTGGTCGGCACGGGGCAGGTCGCTCCCGATCAGGTCCTCGGCCTCACGTTCACGAACAAGGCGGCGGGCGAACTCGCCGAGCGCGTGCGCCAGGCGCTCATCAAGGCCGGGGTCACCGACCCCGAGGCGCTCGACCCGGACAACCCCCCGGGCGAGCCGGTCATCTCCACGTACCACGCCTTCGCGGGACGCCTCCTGACCGACCACGGTCTGCGCATAGGGCTCGAACCCACCGCCCGTCTCCTCGCCGACGCCACCCGCTTCCAGCTCGCCGCGCGCGTGCTGCGCGAGGCGCCGGGCCCCTATCCCGCGCTGACCCGTTCCTTCCCGGACCTCGTCAGCGACCTCCTCGCGCTCGACAGCGAGCTCGCCGAGCACCTCGTGCGCCCCGAGAAGCTCCGCGCGTACGACACCGAGCTGCTGCGCGCCTTGGAAGGCGCCAAGCTCTCCAACGCCGACCTGCGCAAGGTGCCGGAGACGGCGGAGGCACGGCTCGAACTGGCCGAGCTCGTCGGCCGCTACAGGGAGGCGAAGCGCGCCCGCGACCTCCTCGACTTCGGCGACCAGATCGCCCTCTCCGCGACGCTGGCCCGCACTCGCGCGGAGGTCGGCGAGATCCTGCGCGAGGAGTTCCGCGTCGTCCTGCTCGACGAGTATCAGGACACCTCGGTGGCCCAGCGCATCCTCCTGGCAGGCCTCTTCGGAGGCGGCACGGGCCACCCCGTGACGGCGGTCGGCGACCCCTGCCAGGCGATCTACGGCTGGCGCGGCGCCTCCGTGGCGAACCTGGACGACTTCCCCGAGCACTTCGCGTACGCCGACGGACGCCCCGCGGCCCGCCACGCGCTCAGCGAGAACCGCCGCAGCGGCGGCCGCCTCCTGGACCTGGCGAACGGCCTCGCGGAGCCGCTGCGCGCGATGCACGCGGGCGTGGAGGCCCTGCGGCCCGCGCCGGGCGCCGAGCGCGACGGCATGGTGCGCTGCGCCCTGCTGCGCACGCATGCCGAGGAGATCGGCTGGATCGCCGACTCCATCGCGCACCTCGTGAACACCGGAAAGGCCCCCGGCGAGATCGCGGTCCTGTGCCGCACGGCGACGGACTTCGCGCAGATCCAGGGCGCGCTGGTCGCCCGCGACGTCCCCGTGGAGGTCGTCGGCCTCTCCGGGCTCCTGCACCTCCCGGAGGTCGCCGACCTGGTCGCCGTCTGCGAGGTGCTCCAGGACCCGGGTGCGAACGCCTCCCTGGTGCGCCTCCTGACCGGCCCCCGCTGGCGCATCGGCCCGCGCGACCTCGCCCTCCTGGGCCGCCGCGCACGCCTCCTCGTACGCCATGGGCACGCGGCCCCCGACGACCCGGACCGGCGGCTCGCCGAGGCGGTCGAGGGGGTCGACCCCGCCGAGGTGATATCGCTCGCGGACGCGCTCGACACGTTCCTGGAGACGCCCCTGGACGACGACACGGAGGACGACGGGCTGCCCTTCTCGCCGGAGGCGAGGGTGCGGTTCGCACGTCTCGCCGCCGAACTGCGCGATCTGCGCCGCTCGCTGGCCGACCCCCTGATGGACGTGCTGCACCGCGTGCTCGCCGTCACGGGCCTCGAAGTCGAACTCTCCGCGTCACCGCACGCTCTCGCGGCCCGCCGCCGCGAGACCCTCTCGAACTTCCTGGACGTCGCCGCCTCCTTCGCCGCGAACGACAGCGGGGCGAGCCTGCTGGCCTTCCTCGCCTTCCTGCGGACGGCCGCGCAGTACGAGAAGGGCCTGGACAACGCCCTGCCCGGCGGCGAGAACACGGTCAAGGTGCTCACCGCCCACAAGTCCAAGGGCCTGGAGTGGGACGTCGTGGCCGTCCCCGGTCTGGTCACCGGGACGTTCCCGAGCACCCAGGGGCGTGAGAAGTGGACGGCCCAGGGCAAGGTCGTCCCGCACGCGCTGCGCGGGGACGCGGCGACCCTGCCGGACATCGAGGCGTGGGACTCCCGGTCCATGAAGGCGTTCCATGAGGACATGAAGGAGCACCAGCGCACCGAGGAGCTCCGCCTCGGCTATGTGACCTTCACCCGCCCCCGCTCGCTGCTCCTGGGCTCGGGCCACTGGTGGGGCCCTTCGCAGAAGAAGCCGCGCGGCCCCTCGGACTTCCTGCGCGCGCTGTACGACCACTGCGCGGTGGGTCACGGGGAGATCGAGGCCTGGGCGGACGAACCGGAGGAGGGCGAGGAGAACCCCGCCCTGGCGGAGGGCGCCGCCGAGCACGCGTGGCCGCTCCCGCTGGACGACACGTCCCTGGCCCGCCGCCGGGCCGCCGCGCAGACGGTCCTCACTCATCTGGACCGCCTGACGGGCGATCTGACGGGGGATCTGACGGGGGAGGGGGCGCCGGACGACGCCCGCTCGCACGAAGAGCCCCATCCGTCGGCGTACGACGACGTGCCCCCGTCCGAGGACCCGGACTGGCCACCGCCTCCGGAGGACGAAGAGCCGCCCTACGAAGAAGCCGGGTTGCCCGAGGCAGACGACCCCGCCGACCCCGCCGATCCCGCCGACCCCGACGACTGGGAGTCCTGGACGTCGGCCCGCCCGGCGATCCCGCACCAGGCGGCCGCCCCGCCCTCCGGACCCGACGCCCGCCCGCACCCCGCCGACCCCACCGACCCCGCTCCCGAGCCTGTCCCGGAGGCCACCCCGGAGCGGACGGTCGTCCCGGAAGACCCCCGCCTCACCCCGGAGGAGCCCCGCCTCACCCCGGAGGAATCCCGCACCCTCGCCTCCTGGGACCGCGACCTGGACGCCCTCACCGGCGAACTCCTGCGCGCCCGCGAGGCGATCAGGGACATCCCCGTCCCCGCCTCCCTCACCGCGTCCGAAGTGCTGCGCCTGGCCGCCGACCCGGAGGGCTTCGCGCAGGAGCTCGCGCGCCCCATGCCGCGCCCGCCGCAGCCCGCGGCCCGCCGCGGCACCCGCTTCCACGCCTGGGTGGAGACCCGCTTCGAGGAGCTGCGCCTGCCGCTGCTCGCCCCCGACGACCTGCCGGGCGGCGGCCCCGGCGAGGCCGAGATCGCCGACGAACGCGATCTGGAAGCGCTCAAGGAAGCCTTCGAACGCACCGAGTACGCCCACCGCACCCCCCACCGCGTCGAGGTGCCCTTCCAGCTGACGCTCGCGGGCCGCGTCGTCCGCGGCCGGATCGACGCGGTCTACAAGGAGGTCGACGGCGACGACGTGACGTACGAGATCGTCGACTGGAAGACCAGCCGCACCCGCACCGCCGACCCCCTGCAGCTCGCCGTCTACCGCCTGGCCTGGGCCGAGCTGCACGGAGTGCCGCCGGAGTCCGTGAGGGCGGCGTTCCTGTACGTGCGCAGCGGCGAGACCTCCCGCCCCGCGCACCTGCCGGGCAGGGCCGAGCTCGAGCGGATCCTGATCGAGGAACCGGGCGGGCAGCCGGGTGACGAACCACCGGACGATCCGGCTCCCGGGGGCGGCTAGGCTCGTGACCATGAGCCAGTCCGTTGACAGTGACGTCAGTGGCGTCAGCGCCGTTCGTACGTACATCCAGACCCACCGTGCCGCCTTCCTCGACGAACTCGCCGAGTGGCTGCGCATCCCGTCCGTGTCGGCACAGCCCGACCATGCACAGGACGTGCGGCGCAGCGCGGACTGGCTCGCGGCCCAGCTCAAGGAGACCGGCTTCCCGACCGCCGAGGTCTGGCAGACAGCCGGTGCTCCCGCCGTCTTCGCCGAGTGGCCCTCCGGGGACCCCGAGGCCCCCACGGTCCTCGTCTACGGCCACCACGACGTGCAGCCCGCCGCCCGCGAGGACGGCTGGCACACCGACCCCTTCGAGCCCGTCGTCCAGGGAAACCGGCTCTACGCGCGCGGGGCGGCCGACGACAAGGGCCAGGTGTTCTTCCACACACTCGGCGTCCGCGCCCATCTCGCCGCCACCGGACGCACCGCACCCGCCGTGAACCTGAAGCTCTTGATCGAGGGCGAGGAGGAGTCGGGCTCGCCGCACTTCCGCGCGCTGATCGAGGAGCACAAGGAGCGCATCGCCGCCGACGCCGTCATCGTCTCGGACACCGGCATGTGGGCGGAGGACACCCCCACGGTCTGCACCGGCATGCGCGGCCTCGCCGAATGCGAGATCGAGCTGCGCGGCCCCGACCAGGACATCCACTCGGGATCCTTCGGCGGCGCCGTCCCGAACCCGGCGACCGCGGCCGCCCGCCTCGTCGCCGCGCTGCACGACGAGCACGCGCGCGTGGCCGTCCCCGGGTTCTACGAAGGCATCGTCGAACTCACCGACCGCGAGCGCGAACTCTTCGCCGAGCTGCCCTTCGACGAGGAGCGCTGGCTGCGCACGGCCAAGTCGCACGCGACCCACGGAGAAGCGGGCCACACCACCCTGGAGCGCATCTGGGCCCGCCCCACCGCCGAGGTCAACGGCATCGGCGGCGGATACCAAGGACCGGGCGGCAAGACGATCGTCCCGTCGTCCGTCCTCCTCAAGCTGTCCTTCCGGCTCGTCGCGGGCCAGGACCCGGACCGCATCGAAGAAGCCGTACGCACCTGGGTCGGTGACCAGCTGCCGGACGGAATCAGCCACACGATCACCTTCGGTGCCGCCACGCGCCCCTGCCTGACACCGCTCGACCACCCCGCCCTGCAGTCCGTCGTACGGGCGATGGGCCGGGCCTTCGAGCAGCCGATCCGCTTCACCCGAGAGGGCGGTTCGGGACCGGCCGCCGATCTCCAGGACGTACTGGCCGCCCCCGTGCTCTTCCTGGGCATCTCCGTGCCGTCCGACGGCTGGCACGCACCGAACGAGAAGGTCGAACTCGATCTGCTCCTCAAGGGAGTCGAGACGACGGCCTACCTGTGGGGCGATCTCGCCGAGCACGGGCGCGATGCACACTGAGCCCCGCCTTGTAGACCTTGCTGAACCACCCATTCCATCGGGGGAGTTGGAAGCACCTGTGACCACCTGGACCGACCGCACCGCTGACCGTCCCGTCTCGCTCACCGCACCGAGCGGCATCGATCGCGCAGCCCACCACCGCCTCGACGAGGCCTGGCTCGCCGCCGCCTGGAGCCACCCCACGACACGGGTCTTCGTGGTCTCCGGCGGACAGGTCCTGATCGACGAGACACCGGACGGCAGCACCGAACTGGTGATGACCCCGTCCTTCGAGGCGCCCCTCACCGAGGCCCACCGCTACTTCCTGGGCACGGACGACGACGGCGTCAGCTACTTCGCGCTGCAGAAGGACTCCCTGCCGGGCCGCATGGACCAGCAGGCGCGCCCCGCGGGCCTGCGCGAGGCGGGGCTTCTCCTGTCGCCCCGCGACGCGGGCCTGATGGTGCACGCCGTCGCCCTGGAGAACTGGCAGCGCTTGCACCGCTTCTGCTCGCGCTGCGGCGAGCGCACCGTCATCGCGGCGGCAGGACACATCCGCCGCTGCCAGGCGTGCGGCGCCGAGCACTACCCGCGTACGGACCCGGCCGTGATCATGCTGGTGACGGACGACCAGGACCGCGCGCTCCTGGGCCGTCAGGTGCACTGGCCCGAGGGCCGCTTCTCGACGCTGGCCGGCTTCGTGGAGCCGGGCGAGTCCATCGAGACGTCGGTGCGGCGCGAGGTCTGGGAGGAGGCCGGTGTCGTGGTCGGCGACGTCGAGTACGTCGCGAGCCAGCCCTGGCCGTTCCCCTCCAGCCTGATGCTGGGCTTCATGGCCGACGCCACGTCGTCGGAGATCAACGTGGACGGCGAGGAGATCTCCGAGGCCCGCTGGTTCTCCCGGGAAGACCTGCGGGCCGCATTCGAGTCCGGGGAGGTCCTGCCTCCCTACGGGATCTCGATTGCGGCCCGACTGATCGAGCTCTGGTACGGCAAGCCCCTGCCGAAGCCGGGCACCGTCGGCTAGGGCCCGCAAGGGCCCCGGCCGCTCAGGCTGCCAGCTTCTGCTTCACCTGGGCCAGCGACGGGTTCGTCAGCGTCGAGCCGTCCGGGAAGAGAACGGTGGGAACCGTCTGGTTTCCGCCGTTCGCCTTCTCGACGAAGGTCGCGGAATCCGGGTCGTGCTCAATGTTGATCTCGTTGTACGTGATGCCCTCGCGGTCCATCTGGCCCTTGAGCCGGCGGCAGTAGCCGCACCACGTGGTGCTGTACATCGTCACAGTGCCCGGCATGTGTCTCGCGCTCCTTTGTTGCTCGGCATGCGTCATCGCAAAGACTCGAACGTACGCGACCCGGCCACCATTCCCGCATTAGTACGACTGCACCGGCCTCCCTGTGGACAACCCGGCTCACGCGCCTCCGGCGACCTGGCAGCATGGCGGGGTGACAGCAGCAACGCACTCCACCCTCTTCCCGCAGGTCCCGGACTCTGCCGACGCGGTGCTCGCCGGGCTCGACCCCGAGCAGCGCGAGGTGGCCACCGCCCTGCACGGGCCGGTGTGTGTCCTGGCGGGCGCCGGGACGGGCAAGACACGGGCGATCACGCACCGGATCGCCTATGGCGTGCGCGCCGGGATCCTCCAGCCCGCCAGCGTGCTCGCCGTCACGTTCACCAACCGCGCGGCGGGCGAGATGCGTGGCCGCCTGCGCCAGCTCGGCGCCTCCGGGGTCCAGGCGCGCACGTTCCACTCCGCCGCCCTGCGCCAGCTCCAGTTCTTCTGGCCCAAGGCGGTCGGCGGATCGCTGCCCCGGATCGTCGACCGGAAGATCAAAATCGTCGCGGACGCGGCGGCCGCATCCCGCATCCGCCTGGACCGCAACGAACTGCGCGACGTGACGAGCGAGATCGAGTGGTCCAAGGTCACCCAGACCGTCCCCTCGGACTATGCGGCGGCCGCCGCGAAGTCGGGCCGCCTCATCCCCCGTGACGCGGCGGAGATCGCCCAGATCTACGGCGCGTACGAAGACCTGAAGCGCGAGCGCTCCGTCATCGACTTCGAGGACGTCCTGCTCCTGGCCGTCGGCATCCTCCAGGACCGCCACGACATCGCCGACCAGGTCCGCGCGCAGTACCAACACTTCGTGGTCGACGAATATCAGGACGTCAGCCCGCTCCAGCAGCGCCTCCTGGAGCTGTGGCTCGGCGACCGCGACAGCCTCTGCGTCGTCGGCGACGCCAGCCAGACGATCTACTCCTTCACCGGCGCGACCCCCGATCACCTGCTGAACTTCCGCACCCGCCACCCCGGAGCGACGGTCGTCAAGCTCGTCAGGGACTACCGCTCCACGCCCCAGGTCGTCCACCTCGCCAACGGCCTGCTCTCCCAGGCCCGGGGCCGCGCAGCGGACCACCGCCTCGAACTGATCTCCCAGCGCGACGCCGGAGCCGAACCGGTCTACACGGAGTACGCGGACGAGCCCGCCGAGGCCGAAGGCGCCGCCCGCCGCATCAGGGCCCTCATCGCCGACGGCGTCCCGGCGAGCGAGATCGCGGTCCTCTTCCGCACGAACTCCCAGTCCGAGATCTACGAACAGGCACTCGCCGACGCCGGCGTGCCCTATCAGCTGCGCGGCGCCGAGCGGTTCTTCGAGCGCACCGAGGTCCGTGAGGCGGGCGCGGCCCTGCGCGGCGCGGCCCGCTTCGGGGGCAACGACTCCCTCCTTGACGACGTCATCGACCTGCCCTCGCAGGTGCGGGCCGTCCTCTCCACGAAGGGCTGGACGACACAGCCCCCTGCGGGCTCCGGCGCGGCCCGCGACCGCTGGGAGTCCCTGGCGGCCCTCGTACGCCTCGCCGAGGACTTCGCCAGGGCCAAGTCCGACGCGACGCTCTCCGACCTCGTGGGGGAGCTCGACGAGCGCGCGAGCGCCCAGCACGCGCCGACCGTCGAGGGCGTCACCCTCGCCTCGCTGCACGCCGCCAAGGGCCTGGAATGGGACGCCGTCTTCCTGGTCGGCCTCGCCGAGGGCATGATGCCGATCACGTACGCCAAGACGGACGAGCAGGTCGAGGAGGAGCGCCGCCTCCTGTACGTGGGCGTGACCCGGGCCCGCCTCCACCTCTTCCTCTCCTGGGCACTGTCCCGCTCTCCGGGCGGCCGCGCCGGCCGCCGCCCCAGCCGGTTCCTCGACGGGCTGCGCCCCGGCTCGGGGGCGGGCGCGGGAGCGCGCGCCGCGGCCGGGGGACCCGGCGGGGTCGAGCGCGGCAGCGGCGGAGCGGAGAGCGTCGGCGCCAAGAGCCGCCGACGGACCAGCAGGTCCCCGGCCCGCTGCCGGGTCTGCGGGCGGACCCTGACCGACGCGGGCGAGATGAAGCTCATGCGGTGCGAGGACTGCCCGTCCGACATGGACGAGGGTCTCTACGAACGCCTGCGGGAGTGGCGTTCGGGCCAGGCCGAGCTCCTCGGACAGCCCGCCTACTGCGTGTTCACGGACAAGACCTTGATCGCCATCGCGGAGGCCGCACCCGACGAGGAGGGCGAACTGGCCCGGATCCCCGGCGTCGGCGTGCGCAAGCTCAACCGCTTCGGATCTGATGTCCTCGCCATTTGTGCAGGTGGGGACGGTGTAAGGGGCGCCGATGGCAACTGATTCAAACTCGTCGAAAAAATAGTTTGCGCAGGCGCAAGGAAGACCCATAGGTTCTTAAGCACGGGAACGGCGGCTTCTCCGAAGCCCTCGCCCCGTGCTGTACTTAATAGCCCGCAGGATCGGTTCCGGCCGATCCCATAGACGCCGAGAGGAGGCGATTCCAGTGATCAGCATCAACCAGAGCTTCATCAGCACCGCGAAAATGACCGATCGCTCGGTCGTCGCTTCCTGCCTGCTCGGCTTCTCGAACCTGGGCACCGGTCTGTCCGGTGGCATCGCTGCCGCCGCCGTCCGTCCGGAGTCCTCTGTCCTGCCTCTGTCCCTCCCGCGTCTCAACGTTCTTCCGATGCGTGAGGTCAATGAAGGCAGCGAGCGAGCGACCAAGGCACCGGAAGCAGTAGTGACGGCACAGGCGCAGGCCTATGCCTTTGCCGCAGCCGGTGCCGGATCGAAGACGAAGACGCAGCACCAGACGACGCAGCAGCACCACACGATGTGGGCCTTCCGTGGGCTCGAACCCTGGAGTGATCCAGTCTGATCCTCGATCAGACCGGCGCCTTCAGGGCCGCGGAACCCCACCCGGGATCCGCGGCCCTTCTGTTTTCCCAAAAACGGGATGACGGAGCGAAGGGGCCGAGCAAGACCCGGTACCAGCCGCCAACCGGCCGACCCAGGCCGGCACGACCAGACGAGGAAAACACCACCGTGCAACTCGAAGCGCACGCCCCGTCCGTACCGCCTTCAGAGACTCTCCCCCCGCCCGTTCCCACGGAGGACCCGACCTTGACTCCCCTGACCGCGCTCACCGCGCTCGACGACGCCATCGAGAACCTCGGCGTACCCGTCCCCTGCCGTGCCTACGACCCGGAGGTCTTCTTCGCCGAGTCGCCGGCGGACGTCGAGTACGCCAAGTCCCTCTGCCGTACCTGCCCGCTGATGGAGGCCTGCCTGGCCGGCGCCAAGGAGCGGCGTGAGCCGTGGGGCGTCTGGGGCGGCGAGCTCTTCGTCCAGGGTGTGGTCGTTGCCCGCAAGCGGCCGCGTGGCCGTCCGCGCAAGAACCCGGTAGCGGCATGACCATCACCGGAACGATCGATCGCCCCCTGACGCACGACCCCAAGAAGCAGGCCCCCATGAAGGCAGCCACCGCTGAGCCCGCAGGCTCCGCCACCCCGGACTTCACCACCACCGGCGCGAACGGATCGCGTCAGAACAGGACCCGCGAGATGCAACTCATCCCAGAAGCCATGGCTCGTGCGCATATGCACGAACGCATGCGTGAGGCCGAGGCCGGCCGCCCGGCCGCCCGTCTGATGGCGGCTCGCCGGATGCAGCGCCGCGCCGAGCGCGCGTCGCTGCGCGCCAGGCGCGCGCTCGCCATCGCCGTCATGCAGTGACGAGGCGACACGCCGACTGAGCACCACCACGATGCCCGCGGGGGCCGGTCCGAACGGACCGGCCCCCGCGGTGCGTTGTGCCGGGCGAACCTCCGGAAGCGGCGATAGGGTCGCCGGGTGGACCAGCAGACTCCTGAGCCCGCGGGCGCCGAGAATCTCGTGTGTTCCGGCTGCGGCGCGGTCGCCGACGGCACGCCGCCCACCTGGATTTGCTCCGTGGAGAACGGCGAGCGCCGCTACTTCTGTGACACCTGCGCCCGCGAGAATCTCCGGGCCATCGAGGGACGACTCGACTCCGCCTGGTGGTGAGGGCGAGCCGCCGCGTCAGGCCCCGGCCGCGGGATCGTCCGCCTCCAGCTCCTCGGACTCCAGCTCCTCGAGCCCCTCCTCCAGGAAGCCCGGCAGCCACTCCTCGAGCTCGTCCCGCATCCGCACCGTCGCCCCGAGCTGACAGAGCACCCCGATCGTGCTCAACGTCACACGGTGTATCAGCAGATACGACGGCGGGAGGTTCAGCCGCTTGCCCAACTGATAGGCGGGGGAGCGGGGATCGGCGACCCGAGCCGCCTGCCCGCGCATCCAGCCCCGGGTGAAGGTGAACTCCTCCACCAGCATGGGTTCGATGATCGGCAGCAGATAGTCGAGGACCGCGTCCGGTTCGAGCTCGACGGACTCCTGGACGAAGTCCTCCTCGCGCAACATCTCGTAGACCGCGTCGGCCTCGCCGTCGAGCGTCATCCGCAGGGAGCGCCCGATGGTCGGGGGCAGCCCGCCGGGCAACCGGTCCACCGTGCCGAAGTCGAGGACCCCGAGCCGCCAGCCGTCCTTCTCGTCGGGCAGCAGACGGAAGTTGCCCGGATGCGGGTCGGCGTGCAGCAGGCCGGTGCGTGCCGGACCCGAGAAGAGGAAACGGGCGAGGAGCTGTCCCGCCCGGTCCCGCTGCTCCTGCGTGCCGTCCGCGATCACGTCCGACAGCGGAACTCCGTCGATCCACTCGGTCACCAGGACCTGCTCGCACTGGTGCACCACATCGGGCACCACGACATCCGGGTCGTCCGCGAACTCCTCGGCGTGTGCCTGCTGCGCCTGGGCCTCCAGGCTGTAGTCGAGCTCCTCGGAGACACGGTCGCGCAGCTCCGCGATGAGCGGCTTGATGTCCATCCCCGGAATCAGCGGCCCCAGGAGCCGGGCGAACCGGCTGAGCTGGTTCAGGTCGGAGAGCAGCGCCTCGCCCGCCCCCGGATACTGCACCTTGACCGCGACCTCGCGCCCGTCCTGCCACACCGCCCGGTGGACCTGCCCGATCGACGCGGCGGCGGCCGGCTTGTCCTCGAACTCCAGGAACAGCTCGCGCCAGTCCTCCCCGAGCCGCTCCGCGAGCACGGCGTGCACGGTGCGCGTCGGCATCGGCGGCGCCGCTTCCTGCAGCTTCGTCAGCGCCGCGCGATAGGGTCCCGCGACCTCCTCGGGCAGCGCCGATTCGAAGACCGACAGCGCCTGGCCGAACTTCATGGCCCCGCCCTTGAGCTCGCCGAGCACTTTGAACAGCTGCTCCGCCGTGCGCTGCTGCAGCTCACGGCCGACGATCTCCGCCGACTTGCCCCCGATCCGCTTGCCGAGCCCCCAGGTCGCCCGCCCGGCGAAGCCGAGTGGCAGCGCGGCCAGTTTGGCGGTACGGGTTACCGCCTTCCGGGGAAGATCAGACATGCGCCCCTCCAAATCCCAGACAGCCGCGCCTTGTCAGGCGCTTACCCCGGCCATTGTGTCGTGCGGCGTCTCGTCCCCGGCGGGGTGTTCCCCCTTATCCACCACACCCGCCCCGCATGGGCACGTGAGATGCGGTGGCACCGGCCGCGCATGCCAGTCGAATCCGGGCGCGGACGCCTCCCAGCGGACCCCCGCGCTCGCCGGTGCCGCCCCGTCGAGGAAGGCCAGGGCATGCGCGGCGGCAAGGCCCGCGACCGTGGTCGACAGTGCCAGGTCGCACGCGGTGACATGGCGCGCGCGTCCCGAACGCCACTGCGCCAGCATGCGCGGCCAGGTGGGATCCCGATCCGCGCGGTCCAGCGCCAGACAGCCCGCGCAGGCCGTCGCCCCCGGCAGGACGAGCGGCCCCACCACGCCGGTTCCTTCGATCACGCCCGCATAGAGATGAGGTGTCCCCGACGAGACGAGCGGCTCGGCGGCGAGCGGGTCGGGGGCGTGGGCGTCAAGCCCGTCCCGCGGGGCGATGATCACGAGGGAGAGACCCGGCTCCGCTTCCCCCTGTGCCCCCGCTCCCCTCCGGCCCCGGCGGGGCGGCCGGTCCGGGGCCGATTGCCGCACGACCCGCCGCGCCGCCGCGTCCCTGCGGTCGCCGACCGCGTCGGCGGGAAGACCGCCCGGCGCCACGTCCCAGGGCTCGACGACTCCTCCCTCCATCACATCGACCTGCCCCACACCCGCCCCGGACAGCACCGAGGCCACCACCGCCCCCACCCGGCCCGCTCCCCGCACCTGCACCTGCACCGCGCGCCGCGCCGCCAGTCTCCGCATCCCGTCGCCAGGCCCGGGAGTCACGACGGACAGGGAGGCCAGATCCGGGCGCAGCCGGTCCATGGCCTGGACCCGCTTGCGCAGGGCGTCGGCCGCAGCGCCGCCGCCCGTCGCGTCGTCCAGGAGCCCGGCCCTGGACAGCCGCCGGACGAGCCGGTCCACGTGACCGTCGGGCAGGCCCATCCGCTTGCCCTCGTCGCGCAGGAGCGGCAACCCGCGTGTCCCGTCCAGGAGCTGGAGAAAGCTGCCCGTCGCCGTGTCCACCGGCCCGAGCACCAGAGCGTGCGCGGGCGCCACGCCGAACTGGATCGTGTTCAGATCGCGCCATCCGCGCCGCAGCGCCGGTTTCAAGATCGGATGCATGGTCGTCCCCCGTGGTCATCCGGCGCTGTCGGTCCCCGCCCGCATCGCCGGTCGACAGCCAGAATGCCCGCTCCGGCCGACAGCCGCGGAGCGTTGTCCACAGGCAGGGGGTATTCGTCGTACTAATCGATCGCACGGGGAGCGATACCCCGCCGAACCGTCCCGGAGGCGGGACTTCCCCCATGCCCAGCGGGTAACGTCGGGGCGTGCCCGCCGACCCACTGCACCGCGCCGGAAACCCACAGCGCAGCACGACCAGCCCGCCGTCACCCGGCTCGGGGGCGAGCGCGGTCGAGGTCAGACGGAGCGCCCGCCGGCGCAGAACGGTCTCCGCGTACCGAGAGGGCGATCGCACCGTCGTGCTCATCCCCGCCCGCATGTCCGAGGCCGAGGAACAGCGCTGGGTCAACGTCATGCTCGACAAGCTCGCGGCCCAGGAGAGCAAGCGGGTCCTGGGCGACGCGGAGCTCTCCGAACGCGCCGAGCGTCTCTCCGAGCAGTACTTCGACGGTCGGGCCAGGCCCACGTCCGTTCGCTGGGTCACGAACCAGAACACCCGGTGGGGTTCGTGCACCCCGTCGGAGGGCAGCATCCGCCTTTCGCACCGGCTGCAGGGCATGCCCGAATACGTCGTCGACTACGTCCTCGTCCACGAGCTCGCGCACCTCCTCGTCCCCGGGCACGGGCCCAACTTCTGGCAGCTCCTCGAGGCGTATCCCCGGACGGAGCGGGCTCGTGGGTACCTCGAAGGTGTGGTCGCGGCCGACCGGCTGCCCCATCTGCCCGCGGCCCGCGACGAGTGAACTTCCGCCGCGCGCGGAGGTTGTGTACCGGGTCTGTACCGGCTTGGCTCGCTGTCGGACTTTGCGGTTAGCCTGACGCGACGCATTTACATTCGGGATGGGGGACGGTCGTTACGTATGGCCAGGGAATTCCAACGCGGCCACAAGGCCAAGATCAGTGACCTCACCGCGGGCACCGATCTGTACGTAGGTGTGCAGATCTCCGCCCCCGGACTGAGCTTCGACATCAGCTGCTTCGGCCTGGACGCGGACGAGCGCCTCTCGGACGACAGTTACTTCATCTTCTTCAACCAGCCGAAGTCGCCCGAGGAGTCCATCCAGCTCCTGGGCGCGCAGGCCGGTGACACGGAGTCCTTCCGGGTCACGCTCGACCGGATCCCGTCCCAGATCAAGAAGCTGTCGTTCACCGCGACGATCGACGGCGCCGGACAGATGTCGCAGGTCGCACCGGGCTACATCCGGATCGTCGCGGGCGGCGAGGAAGTGGCCCGCTACTCCTTCAACGGCGCGGAGTTCTCCACGGAACGTGCCGTGATGCTGGGCGACTTCTATCTGAAGGACGTCTGGCGGTTCGCCGCGATCGGTCAGGGCTTCGACGGTGGTCTCGACGCGCTCCTGAAGAACTTCGGCGGCGAGGTCGCCGAGGAGGAGCCCGCGCAGGCACCGCAGGCCGCCGGCGCCCCGTCCTTCGCGCCGCCCGGACAGGCCGCCGCGCCGCCCGCGTTCGGCGCCCCCGCGGCCCCCGCAGCCCCCGCGCAGACCCCGGCACCGGCCCCCGCACCCGCTCCGGCCCCCGCGCCCGCCCCTGCTCCGGCCCAGAACTTCGCGCCGCCGCAGGGTGTCACTCCGCCGCCCGCCCCGGCCCCCGTGGACCCGTCGGTGCACGCGGCGCAGACCATCGTGGCGCCGATGAACCAGCCGCAGGGCGGCACGATGCCGCCCCCGCCGGCCCCCGCGCCGTACGGACAGCCGGGACAGCCCGGCCAGCAGCCGCAGCAGCAGCCGCAGTTCGGCCAGGTCCCCGGCCAGTCGGCGCCCCCGCCGCCCGGTTACGGCCAGCAGCCCAGCGCCCCGATGCCTCCCGGCTACGGCCAGCAGCCTCCCGGCCAGTTCCCCGGTCAGCCCGCTGCCCCGTCCCCGTACGGAGCCGGTGTTCCCCAGGGTTCTGTGCAAGGCGGCGGTGTGGCCGCGGCTCTCGCCGCGTACCGCGAGGCCCCCACCGGGCAGCGCTGGACGCAGCAGAACGAGAAGATGGTCCGCGTCGACCTAGGCGTCAGCGAGCAGGCCGTGCTCGCCCGGCAGGGCAGCATGGTGCTCTACCAGGGCAAGGTCGAGTTCAGCTACAAGGGCGCGGGCTTCGCGGGCCGCGTCGTGGGCAACGCGACCGGCCAGGAGATGCAGCTGATGCGCTGCTCCGGCCGCGGCCAGGTCTTCCTCGCCGAGGAAGCCACCCACCTGCACCCCATCGAGCTCCAGGGCGACGCGATCTGTGTCTCCGCGGAGAACGTCCTCGCGTTCGACGAGACGCTCCAGCACGAGGTGCGCAGGATCGAGGGCCACGGCATCCCCGGTGGCGCGCTGTTCGTGATGCAGTTCCAGGGCAGCGGCACGGTCATCGTCAAGACGCACGGCGTGCCCGTCGTCCTGCCCGTCACGCCGACGACGTTCGCCGACTGCCAGTCCGTTGTCGCCTGGTCGGCGGCGGCCCAGGCGATCGTCTCCAGCCAGGTCCGGGTGCGCAGCAACGCGTACGCGGGCTCCACGGGGGAGAGCGTGAACCTCCAGTTCCGGGGCGCTCCCGGCAACTTCATCATCGTCCAGCCGTACGAGGTCTGAGGGAGCCCGTCATGAATCAGCAACTCGCGGGCTTCGCCCCGGCGCCAGTCGCCGCCCGTATGGAGAACCATGGCAACCACATGCTCAAGGTGGCCATGCAGAGCGGAAACGACCTCCTCGCGCGCGTGGGGTCGATGGTCGCCTACGAAGGGTTCGTCACGTACGAGCCCAATCCCCCCGCGGTCCGCCAGATCGCCAAGGAGTGGATGACCGGCGAGGGCGCGCCCCTGATGAAGTGCTCCGGAGACGGCCTGCTCTATCTCGCCGACTACGGAGCCGATGTCGTCGTCGTCAACCTGGCGGGCGACTCGCTCTCGGTGAACGGCACGAACCTCCTCGCCTTCGACACGTCCCTCCAGTGGGGCGTCGAGCGGGTCAAGGGGATGGCCAAGTTCGCCGGGCAGGGCCTGTGGAACATCAAGATCGCCGGCCAGGGCTGGGTGGCGCTGACCTCCCGCGGCACCCCGATCGTCGTCGACTGCGGCCGCGGCGACGACGAGACGTACGTCGACCCGGACGCCCTGATCGCCTGGTCCCCGAACCTCAAGGTGAAGGGCAAGCGCAGCTTCAAGGCCGGTTCGCTCATCGGGCGCGGCAGCGGTGAGGCCTATCAGATGGGCTTCTCCGGGGAGGGCATCGTCGTCGTACAGCCCAGCGAGGACAGCACCGACCGTCTCCGAGCTCGGGGCTGAGGGGGAGCAGGACACCATGCAGAGCCCACTTTTCGCGCACACCGAGCAGCAGACTCAGGAGCGCTACACCGTCCAGAACCCGCAGCTGCTGCGGGTCGCCCTCGAGGGCCACGACGACATCCTGGCCCGCAAGGGCGCCATGGTCGCCTACCAGGGTCTGATGGAGTTCGACGCCGAGTACCAGAGCCAGGGCAACCAGCGGGCCCGCGCGCACACCGGCGAAGGCCTCGACCTGATGCGCTGCCACGGCCAGGGCACGGTCTATCTCGCCAACCTCGCCCAGTACATCCACGTAGTGGATGTGGACCGGGACGGTCTGACCGTGGACAGCAGCTATGTCCTCGCGCTCGACTCGTCGCTGACCCATCAGGTCATCGCCGTCGACAGCCAGTACGGCATCTCCGGGTCCGGCAAGTACCAGCTCAACATCACGGGTCGCGGCAAGGTCGCCCTGATGACATCGGGCCAGCCGCTGATGCTGCAGGTCACCCCGGACCAGTACGTGAACGCCGACGCCGACGCGATCGTCGCCTGGTCCAACGGCCTGCGGGTGCAGATGCAGGCCCAGACGCACTCGTCGGGCGTGTGGCGGCGCCGCGGCAACACCGGTGAGGGCTGGGAGCTCAGCTTCATGGGCCAGGGCTACGCCCTCGTCCAGCCGAGCGAGATGCTGCCGCCGCAGAACGCGGTCGTCGGGCAGGGCGCCCGCGCCCAGTACGGCATGGGCCAGCAGGGCGCTCGGGGGCAGAACCAGGGCAACGTCTGGAGCTGAGCCCTTTCCGGGCGGGATGGAACCCGAAAAAGGAGCGCGGGAAATCTGCGGGCCGGTCGTGGCTGGTCGCACGGTTCCCCGCGCCCCTTCGGGGGGGGCGCCCCCTGGGGCGCTTCTTAAAGCCGTGCCCTTGTTGCTTCCAGCAGGCGTACGACCGACTCGTCCGCCACCTCCGCCACCTCGTCGTACGCGAACCAGCGCAGGTCCAGTGACTCGTCGCTGATCGCCTCGACGGCGTCCTGCGGGGCCAGTGCCGCGTACTGCACGTCGAGGTGCTGCGTGCAGGGTCCCGGGATCGGGTGCCGGTCCAGGCGGACGGGGCCGCCAGGGAGGAGCGTCAGGCCCGGCACACCGGACTCCTCGGTGGCCTCACGCAGCGCTGCCGCGGCCAGCGTCGGGTCGCCCGGCTCGCAGTGGCCGCCCATCTGGAGCCACATCCGCAGCTTCTTGTGCAGAGTCAGGAGCACGCGCCCGCGCGCGGGGTCGATGACCAGCGCGCTGGCCGTCACATGGCCGACCGTGCAGGCCTTCCACATGCCGTCGTCGGGGTGGGCGGCGAGATGGTCCAGGTAGTACTGGCGCAGCTCTTCCTGGGTCTCGTCCGCGTAGCCCTTCAGTACGAGGACCGTGTCGTCGTGAAGGCTCACTTGTCGCTTTCGCCCTTGTCGCTGTCGCCCTCGTCCTTGCCCTTGGTGTCGCCGTCGGCCTCGGTGTCCTTCTTGAGGTCCGGCTTGGCGGAACCGCCGCCCGCCGCCTCGCCGAGCATCTTGTCCAGCTCGGAGAAGTCCACCGGCTCGTGGTGCACGAAGCCGTCCGGGTCGTCCAGGTCCGAGGCCGTCGGCAGCATGTCCGGGTGCGCCCACAGGCCGTCACGTCCGTCCACACCACGGGCGTCCGTGAGCGAGGCCCACAGGCGCGAGGCGTCCCGCAGCCTGCGCGGGCGCAGTTCCAGGCCGATCAGCGTGGCGAAGGTCTGCTCGGCGGGTCCGCCCGTCGCGCGGCGGCGGCGCAGCGTCTCGCGGAGGGCGTCGGCGGACGACAGACGGGGCTTGGCCGCCGCGTGCACGACCGCGTCCACCCAGCCCTCGACGAGCGCGAGAGCCGTCTCCAGGCGGGCCAGGGCGGCCTTCTGCGCGGGAGTGTCCTCCGGCTGGAACATGCCCTGCTGGAGCGCTTCCTGCAGCTGCTCGGGATTCTGCGGGTCGAGCTGGCCGACCACGTCCTCCAGCTTGGCGGTGTCGACCTTGATGCCGCGGGCGTACCCCTCGACCGCGCCGAACAGATGCGAGCGCAGCCACGGCACGTGGGCGAAGAGCCGCTGGTGGGCGGCCTCACGCAGCGCCAGGTAGAGCCGGACCTCCTCCTGGGGGATGCCCAGGTCCTTGCCGAAGGCCTCGACGTTCACCGGGAGCAGGGCGGCCTTGCCGGCCGGACCGAGCGGCAGGCCGATGTCCGTGGAGCCGACGACCTCGCCCGCGAGCACGCCCACGGCCTGGCCGATCTGCTGGCCGAACATGGCGCCGCCCATGGAGCGCATCATCCCGATGAGCGGGCCTGCCATGGCCTGCATCTCCTCGGGCAGCACGTCACCCATGGCGAGGCCGACGCGCTCGGCGACCGGGTCGACCAGTTCCTTCCACACCGGAAGGGTCGCCTCGACCCACTCGGCGCGGCTCCAGGCCACGGCCACGCCGGAGCCGGAGGGCAGCGACGTCGCGTCGTCGAGCCACAGGTCGGCCAGGCGGATGGCCTCCTCGACCGCGCCGCGCTCCGTGGGGCCGACGCTCGCGTCCTTGGTGCCGTCGGGCGTGCCCTGGGAGACGGTCTGGCGTGCGATGTCCTTGGCCATGTCCCAGTTCACCGGGCCGCCCTCGTACGAGAGCATCTGGCCGAGCTGCTGGAAGGCGGCGCCCAGGTCGTTCGGGTTCATCGAGCCGAACATCGCGGCGAACGGATTGTCACCGCCCTGGCCGCCGGGACCGCCCGCGCCGGGCAGGCCGCTGAAGCCGAACGGGTTCCCAGGGCCACCACCTGCACCCTGTCCCCCTCCGGGGCTGTCCTTCTTCTTGCCCTCGTCGCCGTTCTCCGGCTCCTCCGGCGGAAGGCCGAATCCGAATGGGGTGTCACTCACGGGATTCCTCGGCTCGTCAGGCCGCCGGTACTGTTCCGGCGGCGGCTGCCTTACAACACCACCCAGCGTAGACACCGTGACGGGATAGGGCCTCAGTGCTCCGCCGACTCATGGCCTGCGGCAGGATGGATGCCACCTGGTACGTACGCGTCATTCGCGTATCTACTGAAGACAACCGCTGGAGACGCCCGGTGAGTTCCCCAGATCCACAGGTTCGCGCAGCGCGAAACCTTTCTACTCCGGCCCCCGTACGCGGGCCCGTGGTCGCCGTCACCGGCGCCGCGTCCGGCGTGGGCGCGCTGCTGACCGAGCGCCTGGCCGCGTCCGAGGAGATCAAGCAGGTCGTTGCCATCGACGAGCGGCGGGGCGAGTGCGCCCAGGCCCAGTGGCACATCCTGGACGTCAGGGATCCGGCCATCGCCGAGAAGCTGCGGGGCGCGGACGTCGTGGTCCACCTCGCGCTCGATCTCGACCTGGAGACCGACGCCGCTGCCCGCACGGCGTACAACGTGCGCGGCACGCAGACCGTGCTGACGGCCGCCGCGGCGGCCGGTGTCCACCGCGTCGTGCTCTGCACGTCGGCGATGGTCTACGGAGCCCTGTCCGACAACGAACTGCCCCTCTCCGAAGACTCCGAACTGCGCGCCACCGCGGAGGCGACCGGCGTCGGTGACCTCCTGGAGGTCGAGCGGCTCGCCCGGCGCGCGCCCCGTGCGCACCCGGGCCTGAACGTCACCGTGGTGCGGCCCGCGGTCCTGGTGGGCGGCACGGACACAGCGCTCACGCGGTACTTCGAGTCGCCCCGGCTGCTCGTGGTGGCGGGCTCGCGCCCGGCCTGGCAGTTCTGCCACGTCGAGGACCTGTGCAGCGCCCTGGAGTACGCCGTCCTGGAGAAGGTCGACGGGGAGCTGGCCGTCGGCTGCGACGGATGGCTGGAGCAGGAAGAGGTCGAGGAGCTCAGCGAGATCCGCCGCATGGAGCTGCCCTCCACGGTGGCACTCGGCGCGGCGGCCCGGCTGCACCGGATCGGTCTCACTCCGTCCCCGGCCGGTGACCTCGCGTACACGATGTACCCGTGGGTGGTCAGCGTCAGCAGGCTGCACGACGCGGGATGGCGGCCGCAGTGGACCAACGAGGAGGTCCTCGCGGAGCTGCTCGAAGAGGTCGCGGGGCGCCGGACCGTGGCGGGACGCAGGCTCGGGCGCAAGGACGCGACGGCCGCGGGTGCCGCGGGGGCGACGGTCGCGCTGCTGGGCGCGGCTGCGGTGGTGCGGCGCGCGCGGAAGGCACGCCGCCGGATCTGAGATCCCGGAGGTCCGCCGATCTCCTGGTGCACCTGTAGAGAGCTCCAACCCGGCACGCGCGCGTGCCGGGCGAAAGCGCTATTCCGTGATGTCCGTGCCGTGCGGCACCATGGCCGCATGGCACGCACCACGAACGAGCACCCCGGCGAGCAGGCCGCACAGGACCCCATCCGGCTCCTGGCGATCCGTGACGCACCGCTGTCCCTGGACGAGGTCTTCCGGGCCGTCGGCGACGACGCCGCGGGCGGCACGGCGCTCTTCGTGGGGACCGTGCGCAATCACGACGGCGGTGTGGACGTCGACGAGCTCGGCTATTCGACCCACCCGACGGCCGAGGCCGAGATGCGCCGGGTGGCCGAGAAGGTCGTCGGCGAATATCCGGTGCGTGCCCTGGCCGCCGTCCACCGCGTCGGTGACCTGGCGGTGGGCGACCTCGCGGTCGTCGTGGCCGTCTCCTGCCCGCACCGCGCGGAGGCCTTCGCCGCCTGCCGCAAGCTGATCGACGACCTCAAGCACGAGGTGCCGATCTGGAAGCACCAGCGGTTCGCCGACGGGAAGGAAGAGTGGGTCGGCGCCTGCTGATCCCCTCGGCCGGTGCCCGCCGAACTCTTCCTGCCTCCGCCAAGCCAGTTGGCCCAAGAGTCTCCGGTTGCGTAACCCGACCCCTGGCGTGAGCGTTGACGCAGCGGATGGTTAATCTGCTGATCAGTCAGTTGCGGTTGCTCATGGGGTCGGGAGGTCGACATGGCATCACTTGCCTGGTTGCTGATTCCGTTTGCGGCAGCTGTCGGTGCGGGTCTGTGGGGCGGCTGGGCCGCGCGCAACCGTAAGTCGGGCAAGACCGGCGACAACACCGAGCTCAACGGCTACGCGGCGTTCCGCGAGGCGATGGAGAAGTCCCACTCCGGCACGTGAAGGCCGGCGGGCCCCGTACGGACTGGCCCCAGCGGTGCACTGACAGGCAGGTCCCGTACTGTCGTTCCATGCCACGCCGCACCGCGACGATGCTCGCCTCCACCCTCATGCTGATCGCGCTGCTCTGCGCCGGAGTGCTCATCAAAGTGCCGTACTCGGAGATGTCCCCGGGTCCCACGGTGAACACCCTCGGCGACCACGGCGGCGAGCCGGTGCTGCAGATCTCCGGCCGCAAGACCTACCCGACGACCGGTCACCTCAACATGACGACGGTCCGGGTCACGAGCGCCGACTACAACATGAACATCGCCGAGGCCGTGTACGGCTGGCTGGCCCACGACAACATCGTGGTGCCGCACGACACCCTCTACCCGGACGGCAAGACCGAGCAGCAGTCGACCCAGGAGAACGCCGAGGAGTTCAGCCAGTCCCAGGAGAGCGCCAAGGTCGCGGCGTTGCGGGAGCTGGACATCCCGGTGAAGTCCCAGGTCGTCGTCTCCACCGTCTTCAAGGACAGCCCTGCGGAGGGCACGCTCCATGCGGGCGACGTCATCAAGAAGGTGGACGGCACGCCCGTGAAGGAGATGACGGACGTCGCCAAGCTGGTCACCAAGCACAAGCCGGGCCAGGACGTCGTCTTCAGCGTCGTCCCCGTCAAGGAGGCGGCCGCCGCCGAGAAGGCGGGCAAGGAGCCGACCCGGACGGAAGACGTCAAGATCACCACGGAGAAGGCGAAGGACGGCCGGGCGATCGTCGGCATCCAGGCGGGCACCGATCACACGTTCCCGTTCACCATCGACATCAAGCTCGCCGACGTCGGCGGCCCCAGCGCCGGACTGATGTTCGCGCTCGGCATCGTCGACAAGCTGACCCGGGACGACCTCACCGGCGGCAAGTTCGTGGCCGGCACCGGCACGATCGACGACAAGGGCAAGGTCGGCCCGATCGGCGGCATCGGGATGAAGACGGTCGGCGCGCGCGCCAAGGGCGCCGAGTACTTCCTGACGCCGAAGGACAACTGCGCCACGGCAGCCAAGGACGTCCCGGACGGCCTCACGCTGGTCAAGGTGAACACGATCGACGACGCGGTCGACGCCCTCGCCGACATCCGCAAGGGCGACACCGCGGACCTGCCGCAGTGCACCGCGAAGTAGCGGCGGCGGCACCCGGAGCAGACGCAAGGGCGCGGGCGGGGACGAACCCCACCCGCGCCCGATGAGAAACCGCAGCGGAAACAGAAGCCGAAGCCGAAGCCGCGCTGACTACTCGGCGAACGTGGCCGCCAGCGCCTCCGCGAGACCCGGAACCAGGTCGGACCCCGTGAGGACCTCGGTCGGCGAGTCCTTCTCGCGCAGCCGCAGGGCCGACTCACGCGCCCCGTCACGGAGCACCGCGACCGTCATGCGGACCTCCTGGCGGTCGGGGTGCTCGGCCACCCACTTCGCGAGCTGCGCCTCGCCGAGCCCCTCCGGGACGGACGTCTCGGCGGACGGCGGCAGCATCAGGCGCTCCACCGTGAGGGCGCAGCCCGCCACGGCGTCCGGCCAGGCGATGGTGCCGAGGAACTCGTCCAGCGGCTTGCCCGCCGGGATCTCCTCCTGCTCGATGGGGGTGAGGGCGGTCTCCTCGGGGGAATTGTCGAGGCCGAGCTGGGTGGCGAGGCCGGGTTCTTGGGTGCGGAGCCGCGCCGTGTCGACGAGCGCGAAGAGGCGCGCGGGCTGGTCCCAGCCCAGGCCGGACGCGTACTCATCGATCTCGAGCACGGCACGGGTGAGGGGGCTCGCTGCCATGGGAGTGTTGGACATGGTCACAATCCTGCCTCGTTAGTCCCGAGAAACGGGAACCGAGTAAAGCGTAGGTAAGTTGCATAGGTGTGGGTCCACGATCACAGGACCCTGACGGACCAACAGAATCAACATCGAACTTCGAGGTGCGCACCTTGGCTTTCCAGATGCCGGACCGCGGCGGAGGCCCGACGGGGCCACGGATCAGAGTGGGCCGACCGTCCCGTCGCGTCCGGACCCTGCTCATGACACTGGGCATCCTGGCTGTTCTGGCCATGGTGTTCGTCATGTTCGCGGGGTTCTGGACGGACTGGCTGTGGTATCGCTCGGTCAACTATTCGTCGGTCTTCACGACGACCCTGTGGACCAAGATCGGCCTGTTCTTCGTCTTCGGCCTCCTGATGGCGGCCGCGGTCGGACTGAACATCTGGCTGGCGCACCGGCTGCGCCCGCCGCTGAGCGCCATGTCGATGGAGCAGCAGAGCCTCGACCGGTACCGCATGAGCATCGCGCCGTACAAGAAGTGGCTGCTGCTCGGCATCGCCACGCTCGTCGGCCTGATCGCGGGCGCCTCGGCAGCGGGCCAGTGGCGCACATGGCTGCTGTGGGTGAACGGAGTGTCCTTCGGTCAGAAGGACCCGCAGTTCCACCTGGACGTGTCGTTCTTCGCGTTCGACCTTCCCTGGTACCGCTTCCTGCTGGGCTTCGGCTTCGCGGCCACGGTGCTCTCCCTGATCGCCGCGGCCCTCACCCACTACCTGTACGGCGGGCTGCGGATCACCAGCCCCGGCGCGCGGGCCACGGCGGCCTCGACGGGGCACCTGTCGGTGCTGCTCGGTGTCTTCGTGACGCTCAAGGCCGTGGCGTACTGGCTCGACCGGTACGGGCTCGCGGTGAAGTCCAGCGACTTCAAGGCGACGGGCGACTGGACGGGCCTTCGCTACGTGGACGCGAACGCGTACCTGCCGGCGAAGACCATCCTGTTCTGCATCGCCGTCATCTGCGCGCTGCTCTTCTTCGGGACGCTGTGGCGGCGCACCTGGCAGCTGCCGGTCATCGGCTTCGGCCTGATGGTCCTCTCCGCCATCCTCATCGGCGGTCTGTACCCGGCCATCGTGCAGAAGTTCCAGGTCTCGCCGAACGAGCAGGCCAAGGAAGCGCCGTACATCCAGAAGAACATCAAGGCGACGCGCGACGCGTACGGCATCAGCGGCGTGCAGCCCGAGGACTACAAGGGCGCGGGCAAGGCCGACGAGGACCCCAAGCAGAAGCGCGACGACGCGGACTCGGCCGCCAACTACCGGCTGAACGACCCGAACATCGTCTCGCCGACGTTCCAGCAGCTGGAGCAGGAGCGCGAGTACTACCGCTTCCCGACGACCCTGGACGTGGACCGCTACAAGGGCCAGGACACCATCGTCGGTCTGCGTGAGCTGAGCCTCGACAAGCTCGACAAGCGCAACTGGATCAACGACCACTTCGCCTACACCCACGGCTACGGCATGGTCACGGCCAAGGGCACGGAGACGAAGAAGGGCTCCAAGGGCGCCCCGGACTTCACGGAGTCCGGCCTGCCGACCACCGGCATGCTCGGCGATTACGAGCAGCGGATCTACTACGGCGAGAAGACCACCCAGTACTCGATCGTGGGCGGGCCCCAGAAGGAGCTCGACTACGAGGAGGACGGCGGGGGTCAGAAGACCTACAGCTACAAGGGCGACAGCGGCGTCAACCTCTCCAACCCGATCAACCGCGCCGCGTACGCCGTGTCCTTCGGCGAACCGCAGATGCTGTACTCGGGCGCGATCGGGGAGGGGTCGCGGATCCTCTACAACCGCACCCCCAAGGAGCGCGTCGAGTCGGTGGCTCCCTGGCTGACCATCGACGGCGACACGTATCCGACGGTGGTCGACGGCAGGATCCAGTGGGTCGTCGACGCCTACACGACGAGCAACGGCTATCCGTACGCCTCGCGGACCACGCTCGGCGACACGACGGCGGACTCGCTCTCCGAGTCCGACGACGCCCGCGCGGTGGTGGCCCAGCAGAACCGGGTCAACTACATCCGCAACTCGGTGAAGGCGACCGTCGACGCGTACACGGGTGAGGTCAAGCTCTACACCTGGGACGAGAAGGACCCCGTCCTGAAGACCTGGAAGAAGGCATTCCCGGACACCGTCAAGGACAAGGGAGAGATCCCCAAGGCCCTGATGGACCACCTGCGCTACCCCCAGGACATGTTCAAGGTGCAGCGCGAGCTCCTGACGCTCTACCACGTCACGGACCCCGGCCAGTTCTACAACGCGAGTGACGCCTGGCAGGTGCCGAACGACCCGACGAAGAAGGACAACAGCGCGGTTCCGCCGTACTACCTGTCCATGAAGACGCCGGGTCAGGCCCAGCAGCAGTTCTCGCTGACGACGACGTTCACGCCCAGTGGGCGGCCCAACCTACGGGCCTTCATGACGGTCGACGCCGACGCCAGAAGCAAGAACTTCGGCACGATGAAGCTGCTGAGAGTCACGGGCGACGTGGACGGCCCGGAACAGGTCCAGAACAAGCTGAACTCGATGACGGAGGTCGGCAACTTCGTCCGGGACATGAAGGGCGCCGACTCCGACGTCCTCTACGGAAACCTGCTCACCGTTCCACTGGACGACGGTTTCCTCTACGTCGAGCCCGTGTATGTACAGGGACGCAAATCGGCGTATCCGCTCCTGAAGAAGGTGGCGGTGTCGTACGGCACGGAGACCGCGTTCGCGGACTCCCTGAGCGACGGCCTCAACCAGGTCTTCGGCGCCGAGGGGACCACCAAGCCACCGGCCGACGACGGTGACACGGACGAGCCGACCGAGCCGCCCAAGACGAACGACCCGACGGTGCAGGCTGCCCTCGACGACGCCCAGACGGCGTTCGAGGACGGGCAGACGGCCCTGAAGGACGGCGACTGGAAGGCCTACGGAGAAGCCCAGGACAAGCTGCAGGAAGCCCTCCAGCGAGCCGAGGACGCCCAGGCCGCGGCGGACAAGAAGGGCGACAAGAACGCAGACAAGAGCGGGGACAAGAACGGCGACAAGAAGGGCGGCTGACCAGCTGCGAAACACCCCCTCCGCGCCGTGGTACGGTTTGAACACAACGGCGCGGGGTGGAGCAGCTCGGTAGCTCGCTGGGCTCATAACCCAGAGGTCGCAGGTTCAAATCCTGTCCCCGCTACTAGAAGGTGAAGGCCCGGATCCTTATCGGATCCGGGCCTTCGTCGCGTGTGTGGAGGGTCCGTGGCGGCGTGCGCTGGTCTGTGCGAACCGTGCTCCGCCCGAGGGGAGTTGGGAGATCTGTGTTTGACTTATCTCTCTGTGGGCATGTCGACAAAACGCTGAAGTGACCTCACTGGCTGCGGTATACCAGGTGTACCCAGGTTGCAGGTGGTGCGACGATGGACGTTATGGGGGACAAGGCAACTCTGTTGGAGACAGGGCGGTTTGTGCAGCCGGCCGACCGGGAGGATCCCGGGGCGGCCGCCGAGGAGATGCGCCATCGGCTGGCCGCCGAGGCCGGAGACGTCGACGCGATGAGTGTCCTCGGGAGCCTTCTGCTGCGCCGCGGTGATCTCGACGGGGCCGAATCTCTGCTGCGCGCCGCGACCGCCGAGGGCGACCGCGCCGCCGCCAACAACCTCGGAGTCCTCCTCCACCAGCGCGGGTACGCCGACGAGGCGGCCGGATGGTGGCGGGTCGCCGCCGTCGCGGGTTCCGCCGCGGCCGCGCACGCGCTCGGGCGCCACCACCGCGAGCGCGGCGACGAGCCCGCCGCGGAGTACTGGCTGCGGCAGTCCGCAGAGCAGGGCCACGCCCTGGGCGCGTACGCCCTCGCCGACCTTCTGGAGCACCGCGGTGACGTCGGTGCCGAGCGCTGGATGCGGGCATCGGCCGAGCGAGGCCACCGCGAGGCCGCGTACCGCATCGCCCGCGCCCTGGACCGGCGTGCCATGGCCGAGCGCGGCGACACCAAGGCCGCCGCCAAGGCCAAGGCGGACGCCAAGGCCAAAGGAGCACGTTCCGCCGAGGCCGAGGCCGAGCAGTGGTATCGCCAGGCCGCCGCGCGCGGGCACCGGCGTGCCGCGCTGCACCTCGGCGCGATCCTGGAGCAGCGCGGCGAGCTGAAGGAGGCGGGGCGCTGGTACCTGAACTCCGCGAAGGACGGGGAGGCGCGCGCCGCCTGCGCCCTCGGCTTCCTGCTGCGTGACGCGGGCGACGAGGAGAACGCCGCCGTCTGGTGGCTGAAAGCAGCCCAGGACGGCGACGGGAACGCCGCGAACGCCCTGGGCGCGCTGCACGCCGAGCGCGGCGAGACCCAGACCGCCGAGCGGTGGTACAGGGCAGCCATGGACGCGGGCGACGTGAACGGCGCGTACAACCTCGGTCTGCTCTGCGCCGAGCAGGGGCGGACCGCGCAGGCCGACCAGTGGTACAGGCGTGCCGCGTACGCCGGTCACCGCGAGGCCGCCAACGCGCTCGCCGTGCTGCTGCTCCAGGGCGGCGACGCGGCGGGCGCCGAGCCGTGGTTCTCCAAGGCCGCGGAGGCGGGCAGCGTGGACGCGGCCTTCAACCTCGGGATTCTGTACGCGTCCCGTGACGACGAGGGCTCCGCCCTGCCCTGGTACGAGCGCGCGGCTGCCGCCGGGCACACCGAGGCCGCGCTCCAGGTCGGCACCGCGCGGCTGCGGGAGGGCGACGAGCAGGACGCCGAGCGGCATCTGCGGTGCGCGGCGGGCGGCGGCAGCGCGGAGGCCGCCTACCGGCTCGGCACGGTCCTGGACGCGCGGCGGCCCCCCGCGGGTCCGCCCGCGCTCGGGGAGCCCGCTGCCGCGAAGACCGAGTGCGAGGAGTGGTACGAGCGGGCTGCCGAGCAGGGGCACCGGCGCGCGCAGGTCCGGGTCGGCATGCTGGCCGCGGGGCGCGGGGACGTCGTGGAGGCGGCGCGGTGGTACCGCCTCGCGGCGGACGCCGGGAGCCGGAACGGGGCGTTCAACCTGGGGCTTCTCCTTGCACGTGAGGGGAGTGAGCCCGAGGCCGCGCTCTGGTGGACCCGGGCCGCTGACGCGGGGCACGGCCGGGCCGCTCTGCGCCTCGCGCTGCTCTACGCCCGGCGCGGGCAGCTGGTGGAGGGGCAGCGCTGGGCTTCGCGTGCGGTTGATCTTGGGCCCGCCGAGGTCTCCGAGCGGGCGGCGCGGCTGCGGGAAGCGCTTCAGCAGGAGCTGACTGCGTAGCCCTGCGGATGTGCTTACCCGTGCCCGTGCCCGCGCCTGCTGTCTGGCGGGTGCGGGCAGTGGGTGGGCACAGCGGGGGCTTCCAGGGTGGGGGTAGGCCCGCGGAATGCCTGCCCACAGCGGCACGGGACGCCCGCCCCCAGCCAGGCGCCGAACGGATTTGCGCTGGTCGGGGGCTCTGACGTACGGTTGCAACACAACGGCGCGGGGTGGAGCAGCTCGGTAGCTCGCTGGGCTCATAACCCAGAGGTCGCAGGTTCAAATCCTGTCCCCGCTACTAAAGGCCAGAGGCCGGGAAGCATCAGCTTCCCGGCCTCTGGTATGTCCGGGCCACTTCAAGACGGTTTGTGGCCCACCGCCTCCTCGTACAGCCTGCGGTCCACCGCCTTGCTCTCCGGGACCTTGTCCCCCTCGGCGACGCCCGCCGTCTCGTACGCCGCCTGGAGCCGGTCCGTCGTCCCGGCCCGGATCTCCCAGTCCATGCGCAGCGACGGAGTCGACCTCAGGACCGCCTCGTCGGTCTTCAGGAGCTTCGCGAGCTCGGTCACGAAGGCCTTGTCGGCCTTGTAGTCACCGGCGAAGTACGTGTTCACGGTCCTGATGTACGCGCGCAGCAGCGCGACGCCCGCGTCCGGGTCCTCGGTCAGGAGGTTGGGGCCGAACAGCAGGCCGCCGAGCGGTTCGCCCTGGGGCTGGCCGCCGAGGAACGCGTACTGCTTGTCGCCGTCGACCTTGCGCCAGACCGGGTCGAGGAGCCAGGCGGAGTCGGTGCCGCCGTTCTGGAGGGCGGTCAGGATGTCCGCCGAACCCAGCTGCTGGAACTGGATCTTGTCGAGGCCGCCGCCGTGCTTCTTCAGGGTCCTGCCCATGGGGTACGAGATGACCGAGCCCTTGCCGATCATGGTGCCGAGCTTCCGGCCGGCCATCGGGACGTGGCCCGCGCTCTCGCCCTTCTTCAGCTTCACCCACAGGCCGCTCTTGGACCCGGGGCCGGGCGAGAAGTTCCCGGCCGCCCACTTGATGGTGAAGCCGCTGGTGATGCCGTTCATGACGGCGGCCTCGGGGGCGGCCCACTGGGCGTCGATGTCCCCCTTGGCCAGGAGCGGGAGCGCGTCGGGGGTCGGGAGCACCTTGAGGTGGACGTCCAGGCCCTCCTTCTTGAACTCGCCCTTCTCCACGGCCATTTGGAGCGGCGCGACGTACTCGGCGCTCAGCGTGCCGGTCGCGATGGTGAGGCTGCGCTCCTTGGCGAGCGGGCGCGGGGCCGGGGTGCCCTTGTCGCAGCGGGCGGGTGCGCGGTCCTTGGAGAGGTCGGCCGGGTCCGTCCAGCTGCCCTTGCCGCAGCCTGCGACCGCCTTGACGGAGCGGGGCTTCGCGGACGCCGCCGAGTCCGTGGTGTCGTCCTCCTTCGCGCAGCCCGCCGAGGCGAGCAGTGAGCCCGCGATGAGCAGCGCGAGTGCGGGGATGCGGGTGTGCATGGAGCCTCCGTACGCGGACGAATGGTTCATGACTGGCTTCTGCCGCGGTCGCGCGGGGCCCAGGGAGTGAGCAACCGGCCGACGATCCGCACCAGTTCGGAGAAGACGACGCCGAGCACGGCGACGCAGACGATGCCGACGAACATCACGTCGTTCTGGAACAGTGCCCGGGAGTCGAAGATCAGGTGGCCCAGGCCGTTCGACGCCGCGATCTGCTCCGACGCCACGATCACCAGGACCGCGACACCCGCCGCGATCCGCGCACCGACGAGCACGGCGGGCAGCGATGCGGGCAACAGGACGTGGCGGAACATCTGCCACGGCGACGCGCCGAAGACCTGGCCCGCGTCGCGGTGACCGGAGGGCACGGCGAGCACCGCCGCCATCGTCGAGATCCAGACGAAGAAGAAGACGGTGGCCGCGACGAGCGCGATCTGCGGGCCTTCGCCGAGGCCGAACATGTTCAGGAAGACGGGCAGCAGGGCCAGCTTCGGTACGACGTACAGCGCGTCCAGGAGCGGTTCGAGCGCAGCGCGCACGAGGGAGAGCGAGCCCATGAGGAGGCCGAGCGCGTAACCGGTGACCGTGCCGATCGCGTATCCGGCGAGCACGCGCTTGAGCGTGGCCCACACGTCGGGCCACAGGTCGCCGTCCGCCGCGCGCTGCCAGCCGTCCTCCAGGATGGTCTGCGGAGCGGGATAGACGCGGTCGTCGATCCAGGCCTGGGTGGCGGCCAGTTGCCACAGGAGGATCAGGGCGAGGGGGACGGCGGCGGCGAGGCCGATCTCCAGGGTGCGGCGCCTGCGGTGGGTGCGGGCGGGGTGCAGCTCCTGGGGGCCCGGCCTGCGGACGAGTACGCCGGCCTCGGGGCCGGCCGTCTTGCGCGGGGTGGTCGTCGTCATGCCGGTACCGCCTCGTCCTCGCGGACCACCTCGCCGCGCAGCAGGTCCCACAACTCGCCCTTGAGGGCGGTGAATTCGGGGGTCGCGCGTACGTCGCCGGTGCGGGGCCTCTGGAACGGCGGGCGGTGTTCGGCGATGATGCGGCCCGGCCGTGCGGACATGACCAGGACGCGGTCGCCGAGCACGATCGCTTCTTCGAGGCTGTGGGTGATGAAGAGGGTGGTGGTGCGGGTGGTCTGGGTGAGGTCGAGGAGCTCGTCCTGGAGGATCGTGCGGAGCTGGGCGTCCAGGGCCGCGAACGGCTCGTCCATCAGGAGGATCTCGGGTTCCACGGCCAGGGCGCGGGCGATGGCCACGCGTTGGCGCATGCCGCCGGAGAGGGTGGCGGGGTAGGCGTCGGCGAAGTCGGCGAGGCCGAGGCGGGTCAGCCAGTCCCTGGCCCGGGTGTCGGCCTCGCGGCGGGGGACCTTCTGGATGTCCAGGCCGAAGCGGACGTTGGCCTGGACGGTCTTCCAGTCGTAGATGCCGTAGTCCTGGAAGATCATCGCTGCGGGGCGCGGGTCCGCGGTGCGGATCGTCAGCTGACCCTTGCTCGGCCGCAGGAGGCCTGCGGCTATGCGGAGCAGCGTTGATTTTCCGCAGCCGGAGGGGCCGACGATGCAGGTGAATTCGCCGGGGGCGACGGTGAGGTCCACCGGACCCAGTGCGTCCACGGCCCTGGCGCCGCGGCCGAACGTTCTCGTCACTGCGTGGGCTTCTAGTTTGGGGTGCGGATCTCCCACGGGGTCTCCTTGCGGAGGGCAGGCGGATATGGGCGCCGCCGACCATATGACGCACCGTCAGATTCCGGAAGGGGCCTGCCCGCAAACCACACGAGCCCCCGGTGCCTCGTGGGCTCCGGGGGCTTCGTGAACGTAAGAAGAAGTGCTACGCCTTCGCGCAGTTCGGGCACGTGCCTCGGTACGTGACGTCCGCGCCCTCGATCGTGAAGCCGAAGCGTTCCGAGTCGGGGAGGCTGGCCAGGGGGTTGCCCGTGGGGTGGACGTCGCGGATCGTGCCGCACTGCGCGCACACCAGGTGCTGGTGGGGGCGGTGGGCGTTCGGGTCGTACCGCTTGGCCCTGCGGTCCGTCGACACCTCGAGGACCTCGCCGAGGGTCACCAGCTCACCCAGGGTGTTGTAGACGGTCGCCCGGGAGATCTCGGGCAGCTTGTCCACGGCGCGGGAGTGCACCTCGTCCGCGGTCAGGTGTACGTGGTCCCCGTCGAGGACCTCGGCCACGACGCGCCGCTGTGCGGTCATGCGCCAACCGCGTCCGCGCAGTCGTTCCAACAGGTCGCTCATGTGAACCAGCCTAGCAGGCGAAGGACCTAAGTCCCGACGAGGTGTGACTTTGGATGTTTACTTGACTTAGACAAAGTCCATCGTAGGATCGGGATCGGCGGACGCCAAGAGCGGACGTCAAGGGCAGACGCCAAGGCAGACGCCGAAGGACAGGACTTGCAGGAAATGACGCAGGAGGCGCACGTGACGCAGGGACCGCTCACCACGGAGGCCGGCGCGCCGGTCGCGGACAACCAGAACAGCGAGACCGCTGGTGTCGGCGGTCCGGTGCTCGTCCAGGACCAGGCGCTGCTGGAGAAGCTCGCGCACTTCAACCGCGAGCGCATCCCGGAGCGCATCGTCCACGCCCGCGGCGCCGGCGCGTACGGCACCTTCACGCTGACCCGCGACGTCTCGCAGTGGACGCGTGCGAAGTTCCTCTCCGAGGTCGGCAAGCAGACGGAGACCTTCCTCCGGTTCTCCACCGTCGCCGGCAACCTCGGCTCCGCCGACGCCGTGCGTGACCCCCGTGGCTTCGCGCTGAAGTTCTACACGGAGGAGGGGAACTACGACCTGGTCGGGAACAACACCCCCGTCTTCTTCATCAAGGACGCCATCAAGTTCCCCGACTTCATCCACACGCAGAAGCGCGACCCGTACACGGGCTCGCAGGAAGCCGACAACGTCTGGGACTTCTGGGGCCTGAGCCCCGAGTCGACCCACCAGGTCACCTGGCTCTTCGGTGACCGCGGCATCCCGGCGACGCTGCGCCACATGAACGGGTACGGCTCGCACACGTACCAGTGGAACAACGAGGCCGGCGAGGTCTTCTGGGTCAAGTACCACTTCAAGACCGACCAGGGGATCAAGAACCTGACGGCGGCCGACGCGGCGAAGCTCGCGGGTGAGGACGCCGACTCCCACCAGCGCGACCTGCGCGAGGCCATCGAGCGCGGCGACTTCCCGTCCTGGACCGTGCAGGTGCAGATCATGCCGGCGGCGGAGGCGGCGAACTACCGCTTCAACCCGTTCGACCTCACCAAGGTGTGGCCGCACGAGGACTACCCGCCGATCGAGATCGGCAAGCTGGAGCTCAACCGCAACCCGGAGAACATCTTCGCCGAGGTCGAGCAGAGCATCTTCTCGCCCGCGCACTTCGTTCCCGGCATCGGTCCGTCCCCGGACAAGATGCTCCAGGGCCGCCTCTTCGCGTACGGCGACGCCCACCGCTACCGCGTCGGCATCAACGCCGACCACCTGCCGGTGAACCGCCCGCACGCCACCGAGGCGCGCACCAACTCGCGTGACGGCGCGCTGTACGACGGCCGCCACAAGGGCGCGAAGAACTACGAGCCGAACTCCTTCGGCGGCCCGTTCCAGACGGACCGGCCGCTGTGGGTGTCCACCCCGGTCACCGGCGGCACCGGCAACCACGAGGCGCCCTCGCACGCCGAGGACAACGACTTCGTGCAGGCGGGCAACCTCTACCGCAAGATGTCCGAGGACGAGAAGTCCCGGCTGATCGAGAACCTCGCGGGCAACATCGCGGGCGTCTCGCGCGACGACATCGCCGAGCGCGCGATCAACAACTTCCGTCAGGCGGACGGTGACTTCGGCAAGCGTCTTGAGGCCGCGGTCCAGGCCCTTCGCGGCTGAGATCGTTTGTCGTAGGAGAGAAGGCGGGCCGGATCCCCGAGGGGGTCCGGCCCGCCTTCCGTTTCCGGAGTGTGCCGGGGAGGGTGCGCTCAGACCGCCAAGGTCGCCGCGCGGCGCCTGCCGGGGGCCCAGCAGCGGATGATGTCGCGGACCGAGACGATCCCGACGGGTTCGTTGCCCTCCATCACGATGAGGTGCCGGAAGCCGCCGTGCGACATGGCGTCGGCCGCTTCCTCCAAGGTCCAGGACGGGTCGGCGAAGACGACGTCGGTCGTGGTGTGCGTGCCCGCGACCTCGGCGTCAGGGCTCTGGCCCTGGCCCACCGAGATCAGGACGTCGCGCTCGGTCAGAATTCCCAGGCCGCAGGTGTCGGGGTCGAGGACGACGGCCGCGCCGACGCGGCGCGTCGACATCAGCCGGGCCGCCTGGCGCAGTGTGTGGGCGGGACCGATGGTGAGGACCATCGTGCTCATGGCGTCGCGGACGAGCATGGGCTTGAGCCACCTCCTGAGTGGACCGCAAGAGAAGCGATTCACAAGTTCACAAGTGGGGGGACTCTCAGAGTCGCAGCCATGCGGGTCGTCAACAAGGGGGCGCGTGCTGCCGGTTCAGGGCGTGCGGCGAAGAGGCGTGCGCCTCAGTAGCGCTGGTTGAGGTAGCCGAGCAGCTCGTCGTGGAGCAGGCCGTTCGACGCCGCGGCGTTGCCGCTGTGCGGGCCCGGAGCGCCGTCGAGGCCGGTGAAGGTGCCGCCCGCCTCGGTCACGATGATCGCGGTCGCCGCCATGTCCCAGAGCGAGAGCTCGGGCTCCGCGCAGATGTCGATCGAGCCCTCGGCGACCATCATGTACGGCCAGAAGTCGCCGTACCCACGGGTGCGCCAGACCGCGCGCGTGAGGTCCATGAACCCGTCGAGGCGCCCCTGCTCCTCCCAGCCCGAGAGCGAGGAGTACGCGAAGGACGCGTCCTGGAGCCGCGAGACCTTGGATGCCTTGAGCCGGCTCGCGGAGGTCAGGCTGCGCCCGGTGAAGGCACCCGCGCCCTTCGCCGCCCACCAGCGCCGCCCGAGGGCCGGCGCCGACACGACGCCCACCACCGGCTGGAAGCCGCCCTCGCCCGCCTCCATCAGCGCGATCAGCGTGGCCCAGACCGGCACCCCGCGTACGTAGTTCTTGGTGCCGTCGATCGGGTCGATCACCCAGCGGCGTGGGCCCGTGCCCTCGACGCCGAACTCCTCGCCGAGGATCGCGTCGCGCGGCCGTCCCCGCTTCAGGTTCGACCGGATCAGCTCCTCGGCCGTTTTGTCCGCCTCGCTCACCGGCGTCATGTCCGGCTTGGTCTCGACCTTGAGGTCGAGGGCCTTGAACCGGTCCATCGTCGCGGCGTCGGCGGCGTCCGCGAGGACGTGGGCAAGACGCAGATCATCGTGGTAGTCGGGCATGAGTGAACAGTATCGATCTCGTTGTGCCTGAGCCACAGCGCCGTATGTCCGGGCCATTCCGGGACATGACGCATACCGTGCGAGGTCGCGCCGGGACTATTGACACCGCTCCCGAGCACGTCAACTCTGGCCGCAGAGCCGCTTCGGCCCCCGGGAGGCGACGATGCCTGCAGCACGGGAATCCTTACTGGACGCGGCCAAGACGGCGCTCACCCGCCGACCGTGGCCAGGCGTACGCATGGTCGATGTCGCGGCCACCGCCGGAGTGTCCCGGCAGACCCTCTACAACGAGTTCGGCAGCAAGGACGGCCTCGCGCGCGCCCTGCTCCGGCGCGAGACCGACGCGTATCTGCGCGGTGTGGAGCGCGCGTTGGCCGTGGAGGGCGGTCCGGTGGACCGGCTCACCGCGGTGAGCGCGTGGACGATCGCCGCCGCGCGCGGGAACGAACTCGCGCGGGCCATGCTCACCGGCTGCTGGAGCGAACGCCTGCCCGCGCCGAGCAGGCCCGGGGCCTCCACGTCGCCCGTACCGGCGCAGCGGCGCGCGGACGCGGGCGTCCCCTCGCCCGCCGAACTGCTCGCCCTCGTCCGGGACAAGGCGGTGAACGCGCTGGACGGCAGGGCGCGCCCGAAGGACACCGAGGAGCTGGCCATGGCCTGCGAGAGCGCCGTGCGGATGGCGTTGTCCTACGTGGTCGCGCCCTCGCCCGTGGGGGAGGACCCCGTGGAACTGATGCGCGGGGCGCTCGGGCGCTGGATCAACGCCTGAGAGGGGCGGGCCCCTGAGAGGGGCGGGTCAGTGGGCGGAGCCGCTCAGGGGACAGATCCGCTCAGCGGACAGATCCGCTCAGTGGGCGGAGCCCGAGAGCTGGAGGCCGATGACGCCCGCGATCACCAGCGAGATGGAGACGATCTTGAGCGTGGAGACCACGTCACCGAGGAAGACCATGCCGTAGATCGCGGTGCCCGCGGCGCCGATGCCCGTCCAGACCGCGTACGCGGGCCCCACGTCGAGCTTGCGCAGCGCGAGGGTGAGCAGGCCGAAGCTGCCGAGGGCGAAGGCCGCGAAGGTGATCGTCGGCCAGAGCCGGGTGAAGCCGTGCGAGAGCTTGAGGCAGACCGCGAATCCGGTCTCCAGGAACCCCGCGACGATGACCAGCAGCCACGCCATGAATCTGCCTCCCGCAACCGTACGTTCGGTGACCGCCTCGTCCGGCCTGGATCAGGCCTGGTGCGATTATGCCCTTGCCGCGGTGCCTCGGGCGCGAACAACGGCGAGGTCAGTCGTCCTCGCGTCGCTCGCGGGTCGCGAGGAGCCTGCGCAGCGAGTAGAGACGCGCGGGGTCCGCGTGCCCCTCCGCCACCCATGCGTCAAGGGCGCAGTCCGTCTCGTCGTGACTGCACGCGCGCGGACAGCCCTCCGTCCCCGGCACCAGGTCGGGGAAGGCGAGGATGACGCGGGACGGGTCGACGTGGTGCAGGCCGAAGGAGCGCACGCCGGGCGTGTCGATCACCCAGCCGCCGTCCGAGCCCGCCAGCGGGAGCGCGAGTGCCGACACGGTGGTGTGCCGGCCGCGGCCCGTGACGGCGTTGACGTGCCCGGTGCTGCGCCGGCGGTCATCCGGCACCAGTGCGTTGACCAGCGTCGTCTTGCCCACCCCGGAGTGGCCGACGAACGCGGTGACCTTGCCGTCGAGCACCTCGTGCACCCGGGCGAGCTCCGCGCCGTCGGTGAACTCCTCGCGGCTGGTGACGACGTAGGGCATGTCGAGCGTGGAGTACGTCTCCAGGATCTTGTCGGCGGACGCCAGGTCGGACTTGGTCAGGACGAGGAGCGGGGTGAGACCACCGTCGTACGCCGCCACGATGCAGCGGTCGATCAGGCGCGTGCGCGGCTCCGGATCGGCGAGGGCGGTGACGATGGCGAGCTGGTCGGCGTTGGCGACGACCACCCGCTCGTACGGGTCGTCGTCGTCGGCCGTGCGCCGCAGGACCGACGTACGCGGCGAGATGCGCACGATGCGCGCGAGGGTGTCCTTCTTGCCGGAGAGATCGCCGACGAGCGAGACCCGGTCGCCCACCACGGCGGCCTTGCGGCCCAGTTCGCGGGCCTTCATGGCCAGGACGATCCGGTCGTCGACCAGAACGGTGAGGCGGCCCCGGTCGACGGTGAGGACCATCCCGTCGGACGCGTCCTCGTGCTTGGGCCTGATGTGGGTGCGCGGGCGGTTGCCCTTGCGGTTGGGGCGGACGCGGATGTCGTCCTCGTCGGGGTTCTTTCCGTAGCGGCGCATGTCTGGATCAGCCCGTCAGTTCCCGAGCATTCCGGTCCAGAGGTCGGGGAAGTCGGGCAGCGTCTTCGCCGTCGTCGCGACATTCTCGATCTGTACGCCCTCCACCGCCAGGCCGATGATGGCGCCCGCGGTGGCCATGCGGTGGTCGTCGTACGTGTGGAAGATCCCGCCGTGCAGGCGGCGCGGACGGATGTGCAGTCCGTCGGCGGTCTCGGTGACGTCGCCGCCGAGTTCGTTGATCTCCTTGGTGAGGGCCGCCAGGCGGTCCGTCTCGTGCAGCCGCAGGTGGGCGACGCCGCGCAGGGTCGAGGGGGAGTCGGCCAGGGCCGCGACGGCCGCGATGCCGGGGGTGAGCTCGCCGACCTCGCTCAGGTCCACGTCGATGCCGTGGATCGAGCCGGAGCCCGTGAACACGAGCCCCTGCTCGGTCAGTTCGCAGGAACCGCCCATCTCGGTGAAGATCTCCCGCAGCTTGTCGCCGGGCTGCGTGGTGTGCGCGGGCCAGTCGGGGATGGTCACACGGCCGCCGGTGACCAGCGCGGCGGCCAGGAACGGCTGGGCGTTGGAGAGGTCGGGCTCGACGGTCAGATCGCGGCCGAGGAGGGCGCCGGGGGTGACCCGCCACACGTTCGGCTCGCCGCCCGACTCCGGGGTGTCCACCTGGGCGCCGACCGCGCGGAGCATGTCGACGGTCATCCGGATGTGCGGCATGGAGGGCAGGGCGGAGCCGGTGTGACGCACCTCGACACCCTGGTTGAAGCGCGGGCCCGAGAGCAGCAGGGCGCTGACGAACTGCGAGGACGAGGAGGCGTCGATCTCGACCGGGCCGCCGTCAAGGGCACCGCTGCCGTGCACGGTCAGCGGCAGCGCGCCGCGGCTGTCGTCGTCGATACGGGCGCCGAGCACGCGCAGGGCGTCGATCACGCCGTCCAGCGGCCGCTCGTACGAACGGGGGTCGCCGTCGAAGCGGATCGAGCCGTCGGCCAGGGCGGCGACCGGGGGCAGGAAGCGCATGACCGTGCCGGCGTTGCCGACGTCGACCGTGGCGGGGCCCTGCAGGCCGGAGGGGATGACGCGCCAGGCCTCACCGGAGCCGTCCGGGCCCACGCCCTCCTCGATGCCGACGCCGAGGGTGCGCAGGGCGCCCGCCATCAGCAGGGTGTCGCGGGAGCGCAGCGGCCGGCGCAGCCAGCCGGGCTCGGCGGCGAGTGCGGCGAGGACCAGGCCGCGGTTGGTGACCGATTTGGACCCGGGCACATGGACCGTCGCGGCGACGGCTCCGCTCGCGTGCGGGGCTGGCCAGAGGGTGCTGTGCGCTGGGTTAACGGTCATGCCCCCACTTTAGTGGCAGGGAGCTGGGGGAAGTCCGCTGCTCAGAGCCCGAGCAGCCAGCGTCCGCCGCCTATCAGCGAGCACAGTGAGACGGCGTGGAAGAGGAAGAGCCACATCCCCGCGGGCACGTGCGTGAGCCGGGACAGCTGGTCCGCGTCCGAGTCGCCCGCGCCGCCGCGCCTGCGCTTGGACTGCAGCTCGAAGGCGGGACGTACGCCGCCCAGGAGCAGGAACCACACCACCGCGTACGCGAACGCGGCCTGCACCTGCGAGCTGGTCAGCCAGGAGACGAGCAGGAAGGTGCCGCCGGTGATGATCACGGTGAGGGCGCCGTACGCGTTCCGGATCATGACCAGCATCACTATGAGCAGCGCCGTCGCGATCCACAGGAACGCCGTGATGTGGTCGGCGGCGAGCAGTGCGGCGCCGGCGAGGCCCAGGAGGGGCGGCGCGGTGTAGCCGGAGGCCGCGGTGAGGATCATGCCGAGGCCGGTGGGCTTGCCGCGGGAGACGGTGAGGCCGCTGGTGTCGGAGTGCAGCCGGATGCCGTCGAGGCGGCGCCCGGTCAGGAGGGCGACCAGGCCGTGGCCGCCCTCGTGCGCGATGGTGATGGCGTTGCGGGCGATCCGCCAGATGCCGTGCGGGACGACGACGGCGAGCGCGACGACACCGGTGGCGATCACCAGCCACTCGTCGGGGGCCGCCTGCGTGCCGAAGACCCGGTCCCAGAGGTCGGTCAGGCTGGCGTTCGCGGTTGTTTCCATAGCTCGTGCCATTGTCGGGACCGGCTCCTCTGGTCGTACGGGGTCTGGCAGTCTGGCACGTATGTGCGGACGGTATGCATCGAGTCGTAGGCCCGAGGATCTCGCAGGAGTCTTTGAGATCGAGAAGTGGGAGCCGGAGGAGGCGCTGGCCCCCGATTTCAACGTGGCCCCCACCAAGGAGGTCTACGCGGTCCTCGACCGTCCTGTGAAAGACGCGGAAGACCCCCGCCCGGTTCGCCAGCTGCGCACACTCAAGTGGGGTCTCGTGCCGTCCTGGTCGAAGACGCCCGAGGGCGGCGCCCGGATGATCAACGCCCGCGCGGAGACGGTGCACGAGAAGCCCTCGTACCGCAGGGCCTTCACCTCACGCCGCTGCGTCATCCCGGCCGACGGGTACTACGAGTGGGTCACGGGCTCGGGCGAGCGGGACCTGGAGGTCGAGGGCAAGAAGAAGCGGCCGCGCAAGCAGCCGTACTTCGTGACGCCCGCCGACGGCTCGGTCTTCGCGATGGCGGGGCTCTACGAGTTCTGGCGCGACAGGACACTGCCGGACGAGCACCCCCTCGCCTGGTGGGTGACCTGCACGGTGATCACCACGGAGGCGGAGACCTCGCCCCTGGCGGTCGCGCCCGACGAAGGGCCGAGCACGCTGGCCGACATCCACCCGCGGATGCCGCTGATGCTGACGCCGGACCGCTGGGACGCCTGGCTCGACCCCGCGCGCACGGACGTCGAGGACCTGCGGACGCTCCTCGAACCGCCGCCGCACGGCCTGATGCGGGCCTACCCGGTGTCGACGGCGGTCAGCAACGTACGCAACAACGGGCCGGAGCTGCTCAAGGAGCTGGAGGGCCCCGAAGAAGGCACACTCTTCTGACGTGACCAAGAGTGAGCCCAAGAGCGAGATCGTTCCGACCGACGCGGGTGACGCGCGCATCACCTGGCACCCCGCGCCCAAGGCCGAGGCGCGGCTGATCCTGGCCCTCAGCCATGGAGCGGGCGGCGGCATCGAGGCCCGTGACCTGAGGGCCGTCGCCGCCGCGCTGCCCGCACACGGCGTGACCGTGGCCCTGGTGGAGCAGCCCTGGCGGGTGGCGGGCAAGAAGCTGGCGCCCGCCCCCAAGACGCTGGACGTGGGATGGCGGGGCCTGTGGCCCGCGCTCGCGAAACCGGGGCTCCCGGTGATCGCGGGAGGCCGCAGCGCCGGGGCCCGCGTCGCGTGCCGCACGGCCACCGAGCTCGGCGCCGCCGCCGTGCTCGCCCTGAGCTTCCCGCTGCACCCGCCGGGCAAGCCGGAGAAGTCGCGCGCGGAGGAACTGCTCGGCTCCGGGGTGCCCACGCTGGTCGTGCAGGGCGGCAACGACCCCTTCGGGAAGCCCGCCGAGTTCCCCGAGGGGACGTACGAACTGGTCGAGGTGCCGCACGGCGATCACAGCTTCGGGACGCCGAAACGCGCGGGAATCAGCGAGGCCGATGCCATGACGCTCATCACGGATGGCGTCATCCGCTGGACGGGAATGTTGCGCCGATGACCTCTGTTGTGCCGAACAGACGCTAAACGCTGTTAGTACGAGAGGAAGTCCGCCGCATGGGTTCGACCGTATGCCCGGCCCGCTCCAGCGCCTCTGACCTGGAATGGACGGTGCTGAGCGCGCCCAAGACCGCTCCTATTCGGGCGGCGGCGGGACCGGATCGTCGTCTATCCTCCGATTCGAGTGGGGCTGCTTTCGGTCTCACCACGTCTTTGGAGGAGGTGGGTCCGGTCACTGGGACCGACGCAGGGGCCGAGAACGGCCAGGCGGAGCGACCCGACGGAAGCGCCGAGACGCAGGCGGAGCGCACGGCCCGCTTCGAGCGGGACGCCTTGGGCTTCCTCGACCAGATGTACTCGGCGGCGCTGCGCATGACGCGCAACCCGGCGGACGCGGAGGACCTGGTGCAGGAGACCTACGCCAAGGCGTACGCGTCGTTCCACCAGTTCCGTGAGGGCACCAACCTCAAGGCGTGGCTGTACCGCATCCTCACCAACACGTTCATCAACTCGTACCGCAAGAAGCAGCGCGAGCCCCAGCGCAGCGCCGCCGAGGAGATCGAGGACTGGCAGCTCGCACGCGCCGAGTCGCACATGTCCACCGGTCTGCGCTCGGCCGAGTCGCAGGCGCTCGACCACCTGCCGGACTCGGACGTGAAGTCCGCGCTGCAGGCGATCCCCGAGGAATTCCGCATCGCCGTCTATCTCGCCGATGTAGAGGGCTTTGCGTACAAGGAGATCGCGGACATTATGGGGACACCCATCGGTACGGTGATGTCCCGGTTGCACCGCGGCCGTCGCCAACTGCGCGGCATGCTCGAGGACTACGCCCGTGACCGCGGCCTCGTCCCCGCCGGCGCCGCGTCAGAGTCGTCGAACGAAGCGAAAGGCTCAGGCTCATGAGCTGCGGAGAGCCGCACGAGACGGATTGCAGTGAAGTCCTGGACCATCTCTATGAGTTCCTGGACCACGAGATGCCGGACAGCGACTGCACCAAGTTCGAGACGCACTTCGAGGAGTGCTCCCCGTGCCTGGAGAAGTACGGCCTTGAGCAGGCGGTCAAGAAGCTGGTAAAGCGCTGCTGCGGCCAGGACGACGTGCCCGTCGACCTGCGCGCCAAGGTCATGGGACGCATCGATCTGATCCGCTCGGGCGAGGCCGTGCCCGATCACGACGTGACGGTGGAGACGGTGACCGCCGAGGGCGGTGTGCAGGCCAAGGGCCTGCGCGCCAAGGAGGCCTGAGCCTCCGGAAGTTGAGTGTGGGCAGGTCGTGACGGGACTCCGTCACGACCTGCTTTTTTCTGTTCTCCATCACTCGTACGTGCCAATTTCTGCGAGGGGGTCTCGGAGAGAGGGGCAGCCGTTCTAGTCTCCGGACCTTGGAACGTGGTCCCTGGGGACGGTCACGGGGGAGGAGACAGTGCCATGCGGTCCATCGCTCCATGGGCGCGCGCCTACATCCTGTGCGCCGCCCTCGCCGGCGCCGTCTGCGCCGCGCCCGCGCTGACCTCGTCGCGCACGCCGTGGGGCGCGCTCGCGCTGCTCGCCGCGCTCTACGCCGGGTGCGAGCAGGTCACGCGGTGCCGGATCATCGGGCGCCGTGCCGCGCCCGGTCTCGGCGGCCTCGGCACCTTCTTCCCCGTGCTGCTCGCCGCCGTCTTCCTGCTGCCTCCGGCCGCCGCGGCGCTCGTCGCGGTGCCGGGGGCGCTGCTCGCCCGCGTCGAGCGAAAGCCGCGCTGGGTGCGCAGGCTCTGGCGCGCGGCGCAGATCGCCCTGGCCGCCTGGGCCGCCGCGTGGGTGCACGGGGCGCTCGGCGGGCGCGAAGCGGTGGCCGCGCCCGACTTTCCGTACGCGCTGGCGCCCGCCGGAGCGGCCGTCCTCGCCTTCTCCCTCGTCCTGACCGTCCTGGACGGCGGAATCCTGGCCACCGCCGAACGGGTGCCGGTGCGGACCGCCTGGCGTGGGCTCTTCCTGCGGTCGTTCGCGCCGGTCGCGGTGCACGGCCTCGCCGGTCTGATGATGGCGGTGCTGTGGCGCAGTCCGTACGGGCCGCTCGCCGCGCTCCTCGTGCTGCTCCCGATGGGGGTCTCCTGCTGGGTCTTCGCCCAGTACCACCGCGAGCGCGCCGCCCACCAGGCCACGATCAGGGCGCTCGTGCAGGCCGTCGACATCAAGGACCAGTACACCCGCGGGCACAGCGAGCGCGTGGGACGGGCCTCCGTGATGATCGCGCGGGAGCTGGGGATGGCGGACGAGAGGGTGGAGAGCCTGCGGTTCGCCGGGATCCTGCACGACGTCGGCAAACTCGGCGTACCGACCCGGCTGCTGCGCAAGGACGGTCCGCTGACCCCTCAGGAGCGGCGGATCATCGAACTGCATCCCGAGTACGGGCACGAGATGGTGCGCGGGATCGGTTTCCTCGGTGAGGCGCGGGCGGCGATCCTGCACCACCACGAGCGGATCGACGGGAGCGGGTATCCCTACGGGCTGGTGGGGCGGCAGATTCCGGAGTTCGCGCGGGTGGTGGCCGTCGCGGACGCGTTCGACGCCATGACGTCCACCCGGTCCTACCGGCGGGGCCGTCCCGTCGCTGCCGCTGTGGAGGAGCTGACCCGGTGCGCGGGGGCGCAGTTCGACCCCGCGATGGTGGCCGCGCTTCGGCGGGCCCTGGAGCGGCACGGGTGGCACCCAGAGGTGACCGCTGACGTCACGGGGGCCGTGCCGCCGCCTCGGCAGGGCGCTCCCGGTGTTCCCGCGGCCCCGGGGGCGGGAGCGCGGTGAGCGCGGCACGCCGTGCGCGGCGCCTGCCCACGCCGGTGACGGTGGTCGTCTACGGCGCCGCCGGGCTGCTCACCCTGCTCTCCCTCGGCTGGACCCTCTGGCACGGCGTGCACGAGGGCGGGGTCGCGCTCGCCTTCGGGGGGCTCGTCGCCGTGGGGGAGCTCGCCCGGTGGGGTGCAGGGGGGAGCGACCGGGAGCCCGCGCCGCTCGGGGCCGCGGGCGCGCTCGCGTACGCGCTCCTCGGGGAGGTCGGGGGGCGGACCACGCACCACGGCGTCCTCCAGGTGATCGCCGTCGTCGTCGCGGCCGCGCTCGTCGGGGCCGTGCCGCATGTGGCGCTCGGCAGGGGGCCCGCCCTCGATCACGTGGCGCGGCGCGTGCTGACCGTCGGTTTCGCCGCCGCGTGCTTCCAGCCGCTCTACAACGCGGGGAAGTTGGGGGAGTGGGTGGGGCAGGGGCCCGCCTTCGCCGTCGTCATCGCCGCGCTGCTCGTCCTGACCGCCCTGTGCGACGCCGTGCTCGCCGCGGCCATGGCCCACGCCCGGACCCGCTGGCCCTTCGGACCGCTCCTGCGCGACGAACTGCGGGCCATGCTCGGCATCGGGTCCGCCGTGTGCGCGACGGGGGCCGTCATGGCGCTCGCGGTGGCCGTGGCGGGGCTCTGGGCGCTGCCGGTGTTCAGCCTGCCGCTGCTCCTGACCCAGCTGTCGTTCGGGCGGTACGCCGCGGTGCGGACCACCTACCGGCAGACCATCACCTCGCTCGCCCGGTCCACCGAGATCGCCGGGTACACCCCGCAGGGCCACGCCCGCCGCGTCGCGGGGCTCAGCCGGGCCGTCGGGCGTGAGCTGGGGCTCTCCGCGCCGGACCTCGCCGTCCTGGAGTACGCGGCCCTGATGCACGACATCGGGCAGCTCTCCCTCGTCGACCCCGTGCCCGCGGGCGCCACCGCCTTTCTGCCGGACGCGGAACAGCGGCGGATCGCCCTGCTCGGCGGTGCCGTCGTGCGTCAGACGGGAGTGAAGGGCGACGTCGCCGTGGTCGTGGAGCGGCAGGCGGACCCGTACCGCGAGCAGCCGCTCACCGCCCGGATCGTGCGGGCCGCCAACGCGTACGACGAGATGGCCAGGGGAGAAGGTCCCACAGGCCCTCTCAACGCCCTGGAGCGGCTGCGTCTGGGCACCGGCCGTGACTACCAGCCCGAAGTGGTGGAAGCCCTGGCCCGCGTGCTTGCGCGAGGCGGTCATAGCTTGCCGTCGGCTGGGTAACCCATGGGTAATGAGCGGCCGTCCGACCGTACGTGGTTGGATGCAAAGAGGGCCCTCAGGGCACATCGGAACGCAGGACTCAAGTACCGGCAGGCGGGAATCGTGAGGATCTTCGGCAAGGGACGGCACCGGCCCTCCGCCTCATGGCGGCAGGCCACCGACCGCGCCTTCACGCTGATCGGCGACGGGCGGTACGAGGACGCGGGCGCTCTGCTGACCCGCGCGGCGGATCTCGAGCCGTGGCTCTCGGAGTCCTGGTTCAACCTCGCGCTGCTCCACAAGTTCCGGCACGACTGGGAGCAGGCGCGGGCCGCGGGCCTGCGGGCCGTCGCGCTGCTCGACCGGTCGCAGGGCGCCCCCGACTGGTGGAATGTGGGGATCGCCGCCACCGCCCTGCAGGACTGGCCGCTGGCCCGGCGCGCCTGGCAGGCGTACGGCCTGCGGGTCCCGGGCGGTGTGGCCGCCTCGGGGGAGCCCACGGGCATGGACCTGGGCAGCGCCGCCGTGCGGCTCTCGCCCGAGGGTGAGGCCGAGGTCGTGTGGGGGCGCAGGCTCGACCCCGCCCGCATCGAGGTGCTCTCCATTCCGCTGCCCTCCTCGGGGCGCCGCTGGGGCGAGGTCGTGCTGCACGACGGCGTTCCGCACGGCGAGCGGACGACGGGGGCCGGGGACTCGTACCCCGTCTTCGACGAGATCGAGCTGTGGGCGCCCTCGCCCGTCCCCACCTGGGTGGTTCTCCTGGAGGCCGCCACCGAGGACGACAGGGACGCCCTGGAGAAGCTCGCCGCCGACGCCGGCTTCGCCGCCGAGGACTGGTCGTCGTCCGTACGGCTGCTCTGCCGCATGTGCTCCGAGAGCCGCATGCCGAGCGACGAGGGCGACGGCGAGCACCTGGACCCGCACGACCACAGCGAGCCGGGCCACCCCGGACCGCTCGGCCACCGCAGCCCCGGCGCCCTGTGGGTGCCCGAGCGAGAGTGCGGCATCGCGGCGCCCGCGGCACTGGTGCGCGGGTTGCTCGACGGCTGGGTCGCGGACAGCCCGGACTCCCGTGACTGGCGGGATCTGGAAGAGGTCTGCTGACTCCTGGCCGTAGGCTGTACCGGCACTATCTCTTGTGGGTTCCCAGGAAGGCGTACGTCGGACAATGGCGCAGGACACTGAGCAGCAGGCCTCGGGCGGGGTCCTCCCCGTAGACGACGAGGGCTTCGTCATCGACACGGAGGACTGCGACGAGCGGGAGACGGCCCACCGCGAGCGCGGCACGTCCCGGCCCATCACGGTCGTCGGCAACCCTGTGCTGCACAAGGAGTGCAAGGACGTCACCGCCTTCGACGACGAGCTCGCGCAGCTCGTCGCCGACATGTTCGCCAGCCAGCGGACCGCCGAGGGCGTGGGCCTGGCCGCCAACCAGATCGGCGTCGACCTGAAGGTCTTCGTCTACGACTGCATGGACGACGAGGGCCGCCGCCACGTCGGCGCGGTCTGCAACCCCGTGCTGCGCGAGGTCCCCGCCGCCCGCCGCCAGCTGGACGAGTCGAACGAGGGCTGCCTCTCCGTGCCCACGGCCTACGCCGAGCTGGCCCGCCCGGACTACGCCGAGGTGACCGGCCAGGACGAGAAGGGCAACCCCATCAAGGTGCGGGGCACCGGCTACTTCTCGCGCTGCCTGCAGCACGAGACGGACCACCTGTACGGCTACCTCTACATCGACCGCCTGTCCAAGCGTGACCGCAAGGACGCGCTGCGGCAGATGGAAGAGGGCACACCGCGCTACCCCGTCGTGCCGAACGACTGAGTCGACTCCAGGCACGCGCGCACCGCGAGCCACCTGCGGCCCCTGGCCGGGAACTCCTTCCCGGCCAGGGGCCGTTCGCATGAACCGGTCAGCTGTGCGAGCAGAACAGGCTTCTGATGATCCAGATTCGGTCACGTAAGTGGATTTTCTCGGCACCGGGGGGTAGTGAATGGCGCAAATCTGTTCCCTGAACGGTCAGTTGTGGTGCTGAATGGAAAGCGCGGGGATACGCAACGGCGCGCGCCTGGTACGGCGGGAGGGGCGCGCGTCCCCAGGCGGCTGAGAGGGGCTTGTTCGTGCCTGCATATTCATATGGCACTTCACCGACGCAGCCACAGACACCGGCGGTATCCGTACCACCGGCTCTGGCGCTCCCGGTGATCGAGGCAGATTTTCCACGACGACTGCATCCGTATTGGCCGGAGCTTCAGGAGAAGTCCAGGACATGGCTGCGTGAAATGCGCCTGATGCCCCCGGACAAGGTCGAGCGGTACGCCGACAGCCTGTGCTACACCGACCTGGTCGCCGGCTACTACATTGGCGCCCCCGATGAGTTGCTCAGCGCGATAGCCGACCTCAGCAGTTGGTTCTTCGCCTGGGACGACCGGCACGACCGCGACTCGGTGCACGGCAGGGCGGCGCAGTGGCGCCGGCTGTGCCGCGGTCTCCACGAGACGCTCCGGGCGCCCCGGCAGCAGCTGCACCACCGCGACCCCCTGGTCGCGGGGTTCGCGGACTGCGTCCTGCGGCTGTACTCGCACCTCGGGGCCAGCTGGAACGCCCGGTTCGCCCGGCACTTCCACAGCGTGATCGAGGCGTACGACCTCGAGTTCAGGAACCGCAGGACCGGGACGGTCCCGACGGTCGAGGCCTACATTGAGTTGCGAAGGCTGACCTTCGCCCACTGGGCGTGGATCGACCTGCTCGAACCCACGGCGCGCCACGAACTGCCGCGGGAGGTGCGGAAGCATCCGGCGTATCGGCGGGCGGCGCTCGCCACGCAGGATTTCTCCGCCTGGTACAACGACCTGTGCTCACTCCCCAAGGAACTCGCGGGAGATGAATTGCACAATCTCGGAATCAGTCTGATCCAGCACGAGGGACTGTCCCTCGAAGAAGCCGTGGCGGAAGTCCACCGGCGGGTCTCCGGTTGCATATCTGATTTCCTCGTGGCGGAGGAAGAAGTACTGCGCCTCGCCAGGAAATTGGACGACGGAAGTGCGCGCGGACGGAAGCTCTCGGACGCGGTGGAATCCTGCGTCTTCAACATGCGGAACTGGTTCTCATCGGTGTACTGGTTCCACCATGAATCCGGCCGCTATCGGGTGGACAGCTGGGACGACAGGTCCATTCCCCCGTATGTGAGCGACGCAGGAATGAGCGACTTGGCCGAAACTGAATTGGTTGGTGAGGAATGAGCGTCGAATCCGCGATACCCGCGACACCCGCGACAACCCCACCGCTCGTCGGCGGCGGCGCCCCGCTCATCGGGCACGCCTGGAACCTGGTGCGCGACCCGCTCGGCTTCCTCGCCGCGCTGCGCGACCATGGTGATCTCGTACGCATCAGGCTGGGACCCAAGACGGCGTACGCGGTCTGCGACCCGGAGCTGGTCGGACGGCTCCTGCGGAGCCCCGACTACATCGTCGGCGGGCCGCTCTGGGACACCCTGGAAATCCTCCTCGGCAAGGGCGTGGCGACCAGCAACGGCAAGCTGCACCGGCGGCAGAGGCGCATGATGCAGCCCGCCTTCCGGCCCGAGCGCATCGCCGACTACGCCAAGGTGATGGAGGAGGAGGCGCGCGCCACGGCCGCGCGCTGGCGGCCGGGCGACACGGTCGACGTCGGTGCGGAGATGTTCCGCGCGGCCGTGCGCATCGTGTCCCGCTCGCTCCTGGAGGTCGACGCGATCGGCGAGAAGGCGGACCGCATCGCCGAGGCGCTGCACACCGTCTTCGAGGGCCTCTACCGCAGGATGGTCCTCTCGGTCGGGCCGCTGTACCGCGTGCCGACCCAGGGAAACCGCCGCTTCCAGAGCGCGCTCGCCGATCTGCACGCGGTGGTCGACGAGATTGTCGCCGCGGGCAGGAAGGCGGATGCGAGCAAGGACGACCTGCTGGCCGAAATGCTGCGGGCGCGCGATGAGTCGGGGCAGCCGCTCAGCGACCAGGAGATCCATGACCACGTGATCTCGCTAGTCGTGGCGGGCGCCGAGAATATCGCGTCGACCCTGGCGTGGACGTTCCATCTGCTGGCCGAACACCCCGAGCAGGAAAGGCGATTGGTTGAAGAGGTAAATTCCGTCGCGCAGGGCCGGGAGATCACATTCGCCGACCTCAAGGACCTGTCGCACACCCGGAATGTGGTCACCGAGGCCATGCGTATACAACCGGCCGCCTGGATATTCACCCGCCGGTCGGTGGGAGAAACCAACCTGGGTGGCTACCGCATTCCGGCCAACGCCGACATCGTCTACAGCGTGTACGCGATGCAGCGAGATCCGCGTTCCTTCGAGCAGCACCTGCGGTTCGACCCGGACCGCTGGAATCCGGAACGTGCTTCGGACGTACCGGAGTTCGCGATGATGCCGTTCGGCACCGGTAACCGCAAGTGTCCGGGCGACCACTTCAGTCTGGCCGAACTCGCCATCATCCTGGCGACGGTGGCCCCGAAGTGGCACCTGGCGCCGGTCCCGGAGACCGACGCCGACACGAAGATCGGCATCACGCTGCAGCCGAAGAAGCTCGTCCTTCGGGTCGAGAGGCGCTGACGGCGGGGCCGCGGAACGTGCGGCGGTAGGCGTTCGGCGTGGTGCCGAGCGCCCGCAGGAACTGGTGACGCATCGCCGCGGCGTTGCCGAAACCGGCACGCCCGGCGATGGCGTCCACCGTCTCGTCCGACCCTTCCAGCAACTCCTGCGCCAGAAGCACCCGTTGGCGCAGGAGCCAGCGGTAGGGCGTGGTGCCGGTCTCCTGCTGGAAGCGGCGCGCGAAGGTGCGCGGCGACATGTGTGCGCGCTCGGCGAGCTTCTCGACGGTGATGTCGGTGTCCAGATGGCGCTCCATCCAGGCGAGCACCCCGCCCACGGTGTCGCACGCCGTGCGCGGCAGCGGGCGCGCGACGAACTGGGCCTGGCCGCCGTCGCGATGGGGCGGTACGACCATGCGCCGGGCGATGGCGTTGGCGACCTCGGTGCCGTGTGCCTGGCGCACGATGTGCAGACAGGCGTCTATGCCGGCGGCGGTGCCCGCCGATGTGATCACCGGGCTCTCGTCCACGTACAGGACGTCGGGCTCGACGCGGGCGCGTGGATAGCGCACCGCGAGCTCCGTGGCGTGCTGCCAGTGCACGGCGCAGCGGCGGCCGTCGAGCAGTCCCGCGGCGCCGAGCACGAAGACACCGGAGCAGACGGACAGGACGCGGGCCCCGCGGTCCACCGCGCGGCGCAGGGCGGCGAGCAGATCCTCGGGGTAGTCGCGGTCCACGAACGACTGGCCCGCGGGCACGGCGATGAGATCGGCCTCTTCGAGCCGGTCGATGCCGTACGGAGTGGTGATGGAGAACCCCGCGTGATTGCTCAGGGGGCCGCTCTCACCGGCGACCACCGCGAAGTCGTACACGGGAAGGCCCTCGTCGCTCCGGTCGAGGCCGAACACCTCGCAGACGACGCCGAGTTCGAAGGGATTCACGCCGTCGAGCAGCACGGCGGCCACGTTCTTCAGAGTGTCTGCCTTCAGCATGTCCGCCAGTGTGCCGCAGGACTGGCAGTAAGTCGATGGTGTGTGGCAGTCCTGCCACTGACGCCACCGTCCTGCGCGCAGGACAGTGAGGACATGAACGCATTCCTGGATTACGCGACCGTCCTGACCGTCCTCCTCCTGCTGGCCGCACCCTCGCTCGTCGGGTACGTCCACGACCGCAGGATCGACCGCGAGCTGCGCGAGGCGGCGGACGCCTCCTCGCGCAGCTCCGACGGACCGGCAGGGCTAGAACTCGTCGTCGAAGGAGACCGAACCCTCGACCGCGACCTGGTAGGCCGAAGGACGCCGCTCGAAGAAGTTGGTCAGCTCCTGGACACCCTGGAGCTCCATGAACGAGAACGGGTTTGACGAGCCGTAGACCGGCGCGAAGCCCAGTCGCTGGAGCCGCTGGTCGGCGACGCACTGCAGGTACTCGCGCATGGAGTCGGTGTTCATGCCGGGCAGGCCCTCACCGCACAGGTCGCGCGCGAACTGCAGCTCGGCCTCGACGGCCTCCTTGAGCATGTCCGTGACCTGCGTCTGCAGCGCGTCGTCGAAGAGCTCGGGCTCCTCCTTGCGGACGGTGTCGACGACGTCGAAGGCGAAGCTCATGTGCATCGTCTCGTCGCGGAAGACCCAGTTCGTGCCGGTGGCGAGGCCGTGCAGCAGACCGCGCGAGCGGAACCAGTAGACGTACGCGAAGGCACCGTAGAAGAAGAGCCCCTCGATGCACGCGGCGAAGCAGATCAGGTTCAGCAGGAAGCGGCGCCGGTCGGCCTTGCTCTCCAGGCGGTCCATCTTCTCGACCGAGTCCATCCACCGGAAGCAGAACTCGGCCTTCTCGCGGATGGAGGGGATCTCCTCGACCGCGTCGAAGGCCGCCGCGCGGTCCTCCGGGTCGGGCAGATAGGTGTCGAGCAGCGTCAGATAGAACTGGACGTGCACGGCCTCCTCGAAGAGCTGGCGGCTCAAGTAGAGCCGCGCCTCGGGGGAGTTGATGTGCTTGTAGAGCGTGAGCACGAGGTTGTTGGAGACGATCGAGTCGCCGGTCGCGAAGAACGCGACCAGACGGCCGATCATGTGCTGCTCGCCGGGCGAGAGCTTGGCGAGGTCGGCGACGTCCGAGTGGAGGTCGACCTCCTCGACGGTCCAGGTGTTCTTGATCGCGTCCCGGTAGCGCTCGTAGAAGTCCGGGTAGCGCATGGGACGCAGGGTCAGCTCGAAGCCCGGGTCGAGGAGGTTCTTCTCGGCGTTGGTGGTGCTGGACATTACTGGCAGGCCTCGCAGGACTCGGGGTTTTCCAGGGAGCAGGCGACGGCGTCTTCGGCCGAGACCTGCGCGGGGACGGGGGCGGGGGTGGGCTCGGCGGCCTCGGTGCGGCCGGCCGCGGCGCGGGCGATCCGGGTCGCGGGGCGCGAGCGCAGGTAGTACGTGGTTTTCAGGCCCTGCTGCCAGGCGTACGCGTACATCGAGGAGAGCTTGCCGATGGTCGGCGTCTCCAGGAACAGGTTCAGGGACTGCGCCTGGTCCAGGAACGGCGTGCGCGCGGCGGCCATGTCGATCAGGCCGCGCTGCGGGATCTCCCACGCGGTGCGGTAGAGGTCGCGCACCTCGGCGGGGATCCAGCTGAAGCCCTGCACCGAGCCGTTGGCCTCGCGCAGCGCCTCACGGGTCTGCGCGTCCCAGACGCCGAGCCGCTTGAGCTCCTGCACCAAGTAGGCGTTGACCTGGAGGAATTCACCGCTCAGCGTCTCGCGCTTGAAGAGGTTGGAGACCTGCGGCTCGATGCACTCGTACACACCCGCGATGGACGCGATCGTGGCGGTCGGCGCGATGGCGAGAAGCAGCGAGTTGCGCATGCCGGTCACGGCGATACGTTCCCGCAGCGAGGCCCAGCGCTCCGGCCAGGTCAGCTCGACGCCGTAGTGGTCGGGGTGCAGGACGCCGCGCGCGGTGCGGGTCTTCTCCCAGGCGGGAAGCGGGCCGTTGCGCTCGGCGAGGTCGGCGGACGCCTCGTACGCGGCGAGCATGATCCGCTCGGCGATGCGCGTCGAGAGGGCGCGCGCCGCGGGCGAGTCGAAGGGCAGCTTCAGCTGGAAGAAGACGTCCTGCAGACCCATCGCGCCCAGGCCCACCGGACGCCACCTGGCGTTGGAGCGCCCGGCCTGCTCGGTCGGGTAGAAGTTGATGTCGACGACGCGGTCGAGGAACGTGACGGCGGTGCGGACGGTCTCGTCGAGCCGCTCCCAGTCGATGTCACCGGCGGCCGTGTCCACGAAGGCGCCGAGGTTCACCGAACCGAGGTTGCAGACGGCCGTCTCCCCGTCGTCCGTCACCTCCAGGATCTCCGTGCAGAGGTTGGAGGAGTGGACCGTGTGGCCGGGCTCCGCCGTCTGGTTGGCGGTGCGGTTGGCGGCGTCCTTGAACGTCATCCAGCCGTTGCCGGTCTGCGCGAGGGTGCGCATCATGCGGCCGTAGAGGTCACGGGCGGGGATGGTCTTGCGGGCGAGCCCGGCGGCCTCGGCCTTGCGGTAGGCGGCGTCGAACTCGTCGCCCCACAGGTCGACGAGCTCGGGCACGTCGGCCGGCGAGAACAGCGACCAGTCCTGGCTCGCGGCGACCCGGCGCATGAACTCGTCCGGGATCCAGTGCGCGAGGTTGAGGTTGTGCGTGCGCCGCTGGTCCTCACCCGTGTTGTCGCGCAGCTCCAGGAACTCCTCGATGTCGGAGTGCCAGGTCTCCAGGTAGACCGCGGCCGCGCCCTTGCGCCGGCCGCCCTGGTTCACGGCGGCGACGGAGGCGTCCAGGGTCTTCAGGAACGGCACGATGCCGTTGGAGTGGCCGTTCGTGCCGCGGATCAGCGAACCGCGGGCGCGGATGCGGGAGTACGAGAGGCCGATGCCGCCCGCGTGCTTGGAGAGGCGCGCCACCTGGTGGTAGCGGTCGTAGATGGAGTCCAGCTCGTCCAGCGGGGAGTCGAGGAGGTAGCAGGAGGACATCTGCGGGTGGCGGGTGCCGGAGTTGAAGAGCGTCGGCGAGGACGGCAGGTAGTCCAGGCGGCTCATCAGGCGGTACAGGGAGGCGACTTCGTCCACCGAGCGCGCGCTGTTGTCCTCGGCCAGGCCGCTCGCGACGCGCAGCATGAAGTGCTGCGGGGTCTCGACGACGTGCCGGGTGATCGGGTGGCGAAGGAGGTACCGGCTGTGCAGGGTGCGCAGGCCGAAGTAGCCGAAGCGGAAGTCGGCGCCGTCCTGAAGGGCCGCCTCCACGAGACCGTCGAGGTGCTCCGCGTGGTCGACGACGAACGCGGCGGTGCGGTCCGCGATCAGGCCCTCGCGGTGCCCCACGGCGACCGAGTCGGAGAAGGAGTGCACGCCCTGCGAAGCGGCCTCGTCACGGATGCTGAGGCTGAGCAGCCTGGCCGCGAGCTGCGAGTACGTCGGGTCCTCGGAGATGAGACCGGCGGCGGCCTCGGTCGCGAGCTCCCGCAGCTCCGCGAGGTCCGCCCTGGCCGAACGCCCGCGCAGCGCAGCGGCGGCGACGCGGCCGGGGTCGGCGTCGGGCAGGTCGGCGGTGAGTTCGGTCAGGGTACGCAGCAGCGCGGTTCCTGGGCCGTCGGCGGTCTGCTGACCGTCGGTGGTCTGCGCTGACGCAGGTTCGGCTGGCGCGATGGTCACGTGGAGCACTCCCTCGCTCGGCTCAGAGCCTTGGGGAGGGGAGGGTGACGCACGGGCGCGCCCAGGGCAGGGCTGTGCTCCGCGTCCACCAGCCCATTCCACGAGGCCCGGACGTCGTTGGCACCCGGACCGGTCGGAACGGGCGCACTGTCGACAGGTCTTCGGACTCGTGAGCACGACAAATGCGTACTCATACACCGTTGCGGGACAGTTCCGGACTTGCACCGGATTCCCCTGCGGCGACAGCGAGCACGAGCATACATCTTGTGCTGGCTCTGAGAAGCAGCCCCACATCTTGTGTCGGCGCCGCGTACCACACACACAAGCGCGGGCCGCCGGATTCCTCCGGCGGCCCGCCTGGGGTACTGATCGGTGTGGGGGAGAGGCTCAGTGCCCGCTCGGCGCCCCGGCCGTGGCCGGCGGCAGCTCCTCCACGACGCCCGGGTCGCCCGCGTCCGCGGTGTAGTCCCCGGGAGAGGTCTCGTCGATGCCGTCAGGGGCCTTCATGGCGCGCAGGACGAAGGTCATGACCACGGTGACCACCACGTTCAGGACGAACGCCGTGAGGCCGATGTAGCCGATCTCGCCGATGCCCGGAATCTCGTCGGACGAGCCGCCGAAGTGCTTCTGCGTCGGCGACGCGACGCCGTACGCGGCGACCGTGCCGTAGACCATGCCGACCGCCCAGCCCGCGAGCAGCGCCCAGCGGTGGAACCACCGCGTGAACAGGCCGCCGACGAGCGCGGGCATGGTCTGCAGGATCCAGATGCCGCCCAGGAGCTGGAAGTTGATCGCGACCGTCTTGTCCATGGTGAGGACGAAGGCGAGCGCGCCGACCTTCACGAGCAGCGAGACCAGCTTGGAGACCTTGGTCTCCTGGGCCGGTGTCGCGTCCGGCCTGATGAAGTCCTTGTAGATGTTCCTGGTGAAGAGGTTCGCGGCCGCGATGGACATGATGGCGGCCGGCACGAGCGCGCCGATGCCGATCGCCGCGAACGCGACGCCGGTGAACCAGTCCGGGAACATCGTCTCGAACAGCTGCGGGATCGCCAGCTGGCCGTTCTCCACCTTGACCCCGGCCGCGATCGCCATGAAGCCGAGCAGCGCGAGCAGGCCCAGCATCAGCGAGTAGAGCGGCAGGATCGTGGTGTTGCGGCGGATCACGTTGCGGCTCTTGGAGGAGAGCGTCGCCGTGATCGAGTGCGGGTACATGAACAGCGCGAGCGCGGAGCCGAGCGCGAGCGTGGCGTAGGTCCACTGCCCGGCATGGCCCGGCGCGAGGCCCGCGACGGGCTTGCCCGCCGCCTCGTTCGCCGACGAGAACTTGTCGTTCGCCGCCTGGAAGATCTCGTCGAAGCCGCCGAGCTTGATCGGGATGTAGATGATCGCGACGGCGATGACGAGGTAGATCAGGCCGTCCTTCACGAACGCGATCAGCGCGGGGGCGCGCAGACCCGACGAGTACGTGTACGCGGCGAGCACCGCGAACGCGATCAGGAGCGGCAGGTCCTTGATGAACCAGTTCGTGTCGGGGCCGCCGCCGACGCCCATGACGTCGAGCACGGCCTGGATGCCGACGAGCTGGAGCGCGATGTACGGCATCGTGGCGAGGATGCCGGTGACCGCGACGGCCAGCGAGAGCCCCTTGGAGCCGAAGCGGCCGCGCACGAAGTCCGAGGTGGTCACGTATCCGTGCTTGTGCGAGACGGACCACAGGCGCGGCAGGAAGGTGAAGATCAGCGGGTAGACGAGGATCGTGTACGGCACCGCGAAGAAGCCGGCCGCGCCCGCCGCGTAGATCGCCGCGGGGACGGCCACGAAGGTGTACGCCGTGTAGAGGTCGCCGCCGAGCAGGAACCACGTGACCCAGGTGCCGAACGAGCGGCCTCCCAGGCCCCATTCGTCCAGGCTCTCGGTCTCGGCCTTGCGCCAGCGCGCGGCCAGGAAGCCCATCGCCGTGACGGCGGCGAAGAAGAAGATGAAGACGGCGAGGGCTATGCCGTTGACGCCGCCCGTGTCCGCTGCGAGCTCGTTCATCGGGTCGCACCCCCCTGGGCCTGCTCGGCCTTGCGGGCGCGCTGGTCACGCTGCCACAGTTTGTACGCGATCATGGTGAGAGCGGTGGATATGAGCACCCACAGCATCTGGTACCAGTAGAAGAACGGGATGCCGATGAAGGTCGGTTCGACCTTCGCGTAGGAGCTCACCCAGAGCATCGCCACGAACGGCGCGACGAGACAGAGGGCAACGACCACGCGGACCGGCGTGATCACCGGTCTGCTCACTTCAGGCGCATCTGACACTTCGCGGCTCCGCTCCCTCGCTTATCCCACCTTTAACGTGCGGGAAATCTAAGCGAGAGGATTGATCTATGGAACCCCCGTCCGGATACCGGACGGGCTCGAAGCGCCTCTCAGCAGCAGCGGAACCCCTGCCTGGGGTCGGACTCCTGTTGATCCGTCCGCATTCGCTCGAACTCCCTCCGGGAGGGGACGGATGCCCCGGGATGCGTCTTCCGCGTGTGCACGACATAACGGTCGTACGCGGACTCGTCGGTCAACTCCCGTGCGTACCACCGCACCCAGCGCAGCCCCCGCAGCACCCACGTCATGACGGTGCCTTCGCGTCGCTGGTGACCTTCGCTTCGGCCGCGGCCAGTTCCGCCTTCTCCTCCTGGGTCGGGATGAGCCCGGCAGGCGCGGTCAGCTTCGACTCGACGTACTCCGCCTCGCTCAGCTTGGACGACTGCGGGTTGCGGACGTGCTTCACGCAGATCCGGGCCGCGTCCGCGATCACGATGACGATGAGCACGGCGAGCGCCGCCGAAAGGACGCCGTCCACCGTGGAGTTGGTGACGACGGTGTGCATGTCGTCCATGGACTTGGCGGGCGGCAGGATCTTCCCGTCGTCGATCGCGTCCTGGTAGATCGAGCGCTGCTTGAAGAAGCCGACGCGCGGATCGCTGGAGAAGACCTTCTGCCAGCTCGCGGTGAGCGTGACCGTGGCGTCCCAGGCGAGCGGGACGCCGGTGATCCAGGCCCACTTGAGGCGTCCGGACTTCACCAGGAGCGTCGTGCAGACGGCGAGCGCGACGGCGGCCAGGAGCTGGTTGGAGATGCCGAAGATCGGGAAGAGCTGGTTGATCCCGCCGAGCGGCTCGTGCACGCCCACCCACAGGAAGTAGCCCCACAGGCCGGTGACGACCGCGCTGGTGATGATGAGTCCGGGCTTCCAGCTGACCCTCTTGAAGGGCTTGTAGACGTTCCCGAGCATGTCCTGCAGCATGAAGCGGCCCACGCGCGTGCCCGCGTCGAGCGCGGTCAGGATGAACAGCGCCTCAAACATGATCGCGAAGTGGTACCAGAACGCCTTCATGGAGCCGCCGGTGACCTTCGAGAAGATCTCGGAGACACCGACCGCGAGCGTGGGCGCGCCGCCGGTGCGCGAGAGCAGCGAGGACTCCTCGACGTTCTTGGCGGCCTGCGCCAGGTCCTCGGGGGAGATGGAGTACCCGAAGCCGGCGACGGCCTGGGACGCGGCCTGGACGTTGTCCCCGATGACACCGGCGGGCGCGTTCATCGCGAAGTACAGCCCCGGATCGATGACGCTCGCCGCGACCAGCGCCATGACCGCGACCGCCGACTCCATCAGCATGGAGCCGTAGCCGATCATCCGGATCTGCGTCTCCTTCTGGACCATCTTCGGCGTCGTGCCCGAGGAGATCAGCGCGTGGAAGCCGGACAGGGCCCCGCAGGCGATGGTGATGAAGACGAACGGGAAGAGCGATCCCGCGAAGACCGGCCCGTCGCCGCGCGAGGCGAAGTCGGTCACCGGATCCATCTTCAGCGTCGGCAGCGTGACGACGACGCCGATCGCGAGCAGCAGGATCGTGCCGATCTTCATGAACGTGGAGAGGTAGTCGCGCGGCGCGAGCAGCATCCACACCGGCAGGATCGAGGCGATGAATCCGTACGCCACCAGCCAGATGACCAGCGTCGAGGGCGCGAGCGTGAAGGTCTCCGCGAGGGACGACTCGGCGACCCAGCGCCCGGCGACGAGCGCGATCAGGAGCAGCGTGATCCCGATGAGGGAGACCTCGCTGACCCGTCCTGGCCGCAGGATCCGCAGATAGAAGCCCATGAACAGCGCGATCGGAATGGTCATCGCGATGGAGAAGGTGCCCCACGGCGAGTCCGCCAGCGCGTTGACGATGACGAGCGCGAGCACCCCGAGCAGGATGATCATGATGGCGAAGGCGGCGAGCAGCGCCGCGGCCCCGCCGAAGGGGCCGATCTCCTCGCGCGCCATCTGGCCGAGCGACTTGCCGTCACGCCGTGTGGAGAAGAAGAGGACGACCATGTCCTGCACGGCGCCCGCGAAGATCACGCCGACGATGATCCAGATCGTGCCCGGCAAGTACCCCATCTGCGCGGCCAGCACGGGCCCCACCAGCGGCCCCGCGCCCGCGATCGCCGCGAAGTGGTGGCCGAGCAGGACACGGCGGTCGGTCGGGTGGAAGTCGATGCCGTTGTCCAGGCGCTCCGCGGGAGTGGCCCGGTTCTTGTCGACCTTCAGGACGCGGTTGACGATGAACTTCGAGTAGAAGCGATAGGCGATCGCGTACGAGCCGAGGGCCGCGGCCACCATCCAGGCGGCCGACACCTCCTCGTCGCGCGAGAGCGCGAGCACGGTCCAGCCCGCGGCGCCCACCAGCGCGACGAGGGTCCAGATGACGATGGATCGGGGATTCGCTGAGCGCACCGGGTCGTCCTCCCGTTCATCATGCGATGACGGGAGGAACGTAGAGCAGCACGGTGATCTGCGCCAGACCCCGGTAGGGGATCAGTGTCAGGAGTGGCGGGTCACTCCGTGGGGCGCTTGAGGCGCGCCACGAACTTGTAGCGGTCGCCGCGGTAGACCGAGCGGACCCATTCCACCGGCTGCCCGCCGCCGTCCAGCGAGTGCCGGGACAGGAGCAGCATCGGCAGGCCGACGTCCGTGCCGAGCAGGCCCGCCTCGCGCGGGGTCGCGAGCGAGGTCTCGATCGTCTCCTCGGCCTCCGCGAGATGGACGTCGTACACCTCGGCGAGTGCCGTGTAGAGCGAGGTGTACTTGACCAGTGAGCGGCGCAGCGCGGGGAAGCGCTTGGCCGAGAGATGCGTGGTCTCGATGGCCATCGCCTCGCCGTTGGCCAGGCGCAGCCGCTCGATCCTGAGCACCCGGCCGCCCGTGGAGATGTCGAGCAGTCCGGCGAGGGTGTCGTCGGCGGTGATGTACCCGATGTCCAGGAGCTGTGAGGTGGGTTCGAGACCCTGGGCCCTCATGTCCTCGGTGTACGAGGTGAGTTGGAGGGCCTGGGAGACCTTGGGCTTGGCCACGAAGGTGCCCTTGCCCTGGATCCGCTCCAGGCGGCCCTCGACGACCAGCTCCTGAAGGGCCTGGCGCACCGTCGTGCGTGAGGTGTCGAACTCGGCGGCCAGGGTGCGCTCCGGGGGGACCGGGGTGCCGGGCGGCAGCGTCTCCGTCATGTCGAGCAAGTGGCGCTTCAGGCGGTAGTACTTGGGCACGCGCGCGGTGCGGCCGACTCCCGTGGCCGCCCCGGTGTCCGTGGCCGAGGACGCGCCCGCGTCGGTTCCCGTACTGCCCGCGTCTGTGCCCATGCTCTGCCTTCCCGGCTCCTGTGCTGCTGCCGTCACCGGCTCCTCCGTCTGTCGCGGCTCACATCGTGGCACGTACCGGGCTGAGCGGACCGTGCCCGCTCAGGTGTCGGTCCGATAACGGACCTGACAGCCCTTCTTATACACCCTTGACACCCCTAAAGGTCTAGGCCAAGCTCCCCGTACTGGTCTACACCATTAAAGACCAGGTTCCAGTCCCACGGGCAGATCTCGGTCCTATTGGTCGCTGCGGGTGGGGGGTTGACTGGCATCCCTTGAGGAGGGTGACGTGAAGCGCAAGCTCATAGCGGCCATCGGTGTCGCGGGCATGTTGGTCTCGATCGCGGCCTGTGGCAGCGACGACAGCGACGACAAGAAGGCCGGGGCGGACGGCTTCAAGGGGGAGACCCTGACGCTCTGGGCGATGGACGGCTCCACGCCCGAGGGCTGGACCAAGGACGTCAAGGCCGCCTTCGAGAAGAAGACCGGCGCCAAGCTGAATCTCGAGATCCAGCAGTGGAACGGCATCCAGCAGAAGCTGACCACCGCCCTCTCCGAGGAGAACCCGCCGGACGTCTTCGAGATCGGCAACACCCAGACCGCCGCGTACGCCAAGACCGGTGGCCTCGCCGACCTCAGCGATCTCAAGGAAGGGCTCGGCGCCGACTGGACCGAGTCGATCAACAAGTCCTCGGTCGTGGACGGCAAGCAGTACGCCGCCCCGTGGTTCGTCCTCAACCGCGTCGTGATCTACAACAAGAAGGTCTGGGCCGACGCCGGCATCAAGGAGACCCCCAAGACCCGCGCCGAGTTCCTCAAGGACCTCAAGACGATCGAGTCCAAGACGGACGCCGAGCCGATCTACCTGCCGGGCCAGAACTGGTACCACTTCGTCGGCCTGACCATCGGTGAGGGCGCCGAACTGGTCAAGAAGGACGGCGACAAGTACGTCTCCAACCTGACCGACCCCAAGGTCGCCAAGGCCATGAAGACGTACAAGGAGTTCGCGGACCTCTCCAAGGCCCCCAAGAACAAGGACGAGGCCACCCCGCAGCAGGCCGAGGTCTTCGCCAAGGGCAAGACCGGCGCCTTCATCGGCATGAGCTGGGAGGCCGCGACCGCGATCGAGGCCAGCAAGGACAAGAAGTTCAAGGACAACATCGGCTACTTCACCATCCCCGGTGCCACGGCCGACAAGCCCGAGGGCGTCTTCCTCGGCGGCTCGAACCTCGCCGTCGCCGCGACCAGCAAGAAGCAGGAGCTCGCCAAGGAGTTCCTGAAGATCGCGCTGAACGACAAGTTCGAAGGTGCGCTCGCCAAGGAAGGCGGCGTCATCCCGAACAAGCAGGCCCTGGAGGCCCAGCTCAAGGGCAACCCGGCCGCCGAAGCCATGGCCCCCGCCACTGCCGGTGGTGGCACGACCCCGCTGATCCCGGAGTGGGCCGCGGTGGAGAACCCGCCGAACCCGATCAAGAACTACATGACCGCGGTGCTGAACGGTAAGTCGAACGACGCGGCCGCCAAGCAGGTCGAGGGCGAGCTCAACAAGCGCCTGTCGCAGAAGCAGTAAGGACGCGCTCCCGCCGGGGACTTCGGGCCCGGGGTGTCACCCACCCCCGGGCCCGCTGCCCCGGCACAGCGCTGCGTTCCGCGATGCCCACGAAAGAGATGGCGAGCATGACCGTGCAGACCGAACGGCCGCCCACCGGCCCGCCGGACGTCGTGAAAACGGACGGACGGCCGGGAGATCCGGGCAAGCCCCGCGAGCGTGCCCGGTCGCTCGCCCCTTATCTGCTCCTGCTTCCCGCGATCGCGGCCACGCTCGTGTTCCTCGGCTGGCCCCTGGTCAACAACGGGATGCTGTCGTTCCAGAACCTCAACATGAGGCAGTTCATCCTCCACCTCACGGAGTGGAACGGGATCGACAACTTCAAGGAAGTCCTCACCGGAGAGGACTTCTGGCGCGTCACCGGCCGCTCGATCGCGTTCACCGCGGTCAACGTCGCGCTGATCATGCTGATCGGCACCCTGGTGGGCCTGCTGCTCGCACGGCTCGGCAAGCGGATGCGGACGTTCCTCCTGGTCGGGCTCGTGCTCGCCTGGGCGATGCCGGTCATCGCGGCGACGACCGTCTACCAGTGGCTGTTCGCCCAGCGCTTCGGTGTAGTGAACTGGGTCCTGGACAAGGCCGGCTGGCACTCGATGGCCGACTTCGACTGGATGGGCAGCCAGCTCTCCACGTTCTTCGTGGTCATCTTCCTGATCGTCTGGATGTCGGTCCCCTTCGTGGCGATCAACCTGTACGCCGCGACGACGGTGATCCCCAAGGAGCTCTACGAGGCCGCGTCGCTGGACGGCGCAGGCGCCTGGAAGCGCTTCACGAACGTCACGCTGCCCTACCTGCGGCCCTTCCTCTACGCGACGACGTTCCTGGAGATCATCTGGGTCTTCAAGGCGTTCGCGCAGGTCATGGCGCTCAACGAGGGCGGCCCTGACCGGCTCACCGAGATCCTGCCCGTCTACGCCTACATCGAGGGCATGGGCAACCAGCACTTCGGCATGGGTGCCGCGATCGCGCTGCTCACCATCGTCATCCTGTTGGCCCTGACCGCCTTCTACCTGCGGATCGTGCTCAAGCAAGAGGAGGACGAGCTGTGACGCGCACTGCTTCGTCGAGGTTCCGGCGGATCTGGCCCAACGCGGTGGCCGTCGTACTCTTCATCGGCTTCGTCTTCCCGGTCTACTGGATGTTCGCCACGGCCTTCAAGCCGACCGGCGACATCATCAGCGAGAACCCGGTGTGGATCCCGACCGACGTGACGTTCGAGCACTTCAAGACGGCCGTGGACGCCGACCACTTCTGGACGATGGTCGGCAACTCCCTCACCGTCACGCTGCTCGCCGTGGTCTTCTCGCTGATCATCGGCCTCGCGTCGGCGTTCGCGCTCGCCCGGATGCGGTTCAAGGGCCGCAAGGGCTTCATCATCGGCTTCATGCTGGCCCAGATGGCGCCCTGGGAAGTCATGGTCATCGCGATCTACATGATCGTGCGTGACGCCGACATGCTGAACAGCCTGGTCCCGCTCACCCTCTTCTACATGGTGATGATCCTGCCCTTCACGCTCCTGACGCTGCGCGGCTTCGTCGCCGCGGTGCCGCGCGAGCTCGAGGAGTCGGCGATGGTGGACGGCTGTTCACGGATGCAGGCCTTCCGCCGGGTGATCCTTCCGCTGCTCGCGCCGGGCCTGATGTCAACCTCGCTCTTCGGCTTCATCACCGCCTGGAACGAATTCCCGCTCGTCCTTGTCCTCAACAAGGAGGCGGAAGCCAAGACCCTGCCGGTGTGGCTGTCCGGATTCCAGACCGCCTTCGGTGACGACTGGGGTGCCACCATGGCCGCCGCCTCGCTCTTCGCCATCCCGATCCTGGTCCTCTTCGTCTTCCTGCAGCGCAGGGCCGTCAGCGGTCTGACCGACGGCGCCGTGAAGGGATAACACGCCATATGACGACACTCACCCGCCCCACCGACACCCTGACCCGCGACGCCCTGACCGTCCTGCAGCCCGGCTTCGTCGGGACCAGCGCACCGGACTGGCTGCTCCGCAGGATCGGTGAAGGCCTCGCGTCGGTCGGCCTGTTCGGCCGCAACATCGCCTCGCCCGAACAACTGGCCGCACTGACGGCACAGTTGCGCGCGGAGCGTGACGACGTCCTGGTCGCCATCGACGAGGAGGGCGGTGACGTGACCCGCCTCGAGGTCCGCTCCGGCTCCTCCTTCCCCGGCAACCACGCGCTCGGCGCGGTCGACGACACGGCGCTGACCCGTGACGTGGCCGCCGAGCTCGGCCGCCGGCTCGCCGCGTGCGGCGTCAACCTCAACTGGGCGCCGTCCGCCGACGTCAACTCCAACCCGGACAATCCCGTCATCGGCGTACGTTCCTTCGGCGCGGATCCGCTCCTGGTGGCCCGGCACACCGCCGCGTACGTCGAGGGGCTGCAGTCCGCGGGCGTCGCCGCCTGCACCAAGCACTTCCCGGGGCACGGCGACACCGCGGTCGACTCGCACCACGACGTGCCGCGCATCGGGGTCGACCCCGAGGTCCTGCGCGCCCGCGACCTCGCGCCGTTCCGGGCCGCGATCGCCGCGGGCACGCGCGCCGTGATGAGCGCGCACATCCTCGTGCCGTCCCTGGACGCGGAGTACCCGGCGACGCTCTCGCGCCGCATCCTGACGGGCATCCTGCGCGAGGAACTGAACTTCGACGGCCTCATCGTCACGGACGGCATGGAGATGCAGGCCATCTCCGCCACGTACGGGATCGAGCGCGGCAGCGTCCTGGCCATCGCCGCGGGCGCCGACGCGATCTGCGTGGGCGGCGGCCTCGCGGACGACGAGACGGTCCTGCGCCTGCGGGACGCGCTGGTCGCCGCCGTCCGCACGGGCGAGCTCTCCGAGGAGCGCCTCGCCGACGCGGCCACGCGCGTACGGGCGCTGGCCCACTGGACCTCGGTGCCGGGCGCGGCCGACCGTTCGGGGGGCGCGCCCGGCACCGAGATCGGCCTGGTCGCGGCCCGCCGCGCCCTGACGGTCACCCGGGGCGAGTCCTACGCCGCCCCGCTCACCGAAGCCCCGTTCGTCGCCGCCTTCACCCCGATGGCCAACATCGCGGTGGGCGACGAGACCCCGTGGGGCGTGGCCGCGGAGCTGGAACGCCTGCTCCCCGGCACACAGACGGGCAGTTTCACCGGCGCGGACGCGGGCGCGCTCGCGCTGGCCGAGGCGGGGGAGCGGCGGATCGTCGCCGTCGTCCGCGACGCCCACCGCCACGCGTGGATGGCGGAGTCCCTGAACACACTCCTGTCCGCCCGCCCCGACACGATCGTGGTCGAGATGGGCGTCCCTCAGTCACCCCCGACGGGCTCCCTGCACATCGCCACACACGGCGCGGCAAGGGTCTGCGGCCTGGCGGCGGCAGAGGTCATCACGGGCGCCTAGGAGCGCCCCGTAGGGGGCGCGGGGAACTGCGCGCCAAGCCCCCACGCACCCGCAGGTGCGGCCGCGAACAAAAGGTGCCGGGGCGCCCCCGACAGGGGTCGGCCCGGCACCTTCGCCCTAGGCCCAGGGGCCCGCTTAAAGCCCCTGCCAGGCAGGCTTCGCCGCGTACGTGGCCCGGAAGTACTCCCCAAGCTTCAGCTTGGAGGCAGCCGCTTCGTCCACGACGACCGTCGCATGCCGGTGCAACTGCAGAGCCGAAGCCGGAACAACCGCGGCGACAGGCCCCTCCACCGTCGCGGCGACCGCGTCCGCCTTGCCCTCACCCGTGGCCAGCAGCACCAGATGCCGGGCCTCCAGGATCGTCCCGATCCCCTGGGTGATCACGTGGTGCGGCACCTGCTCGATGTCCCCGTCGAAGAACCGCGCGTTGTCCACCCGCGTCTGCTCCGTCAGCGTCTTGATCCGTGTACGCGAGGCGAGCGAGGAGCACGGTTCGTTGAACCCGATGTGCCCGTCCGTGCCGATCCCGAGCAGCTGGAGGTCTACACCCCCGGCCGCCGCGAGCTCCTGGTCGTACGCCTCGCAGGCCGCCTGCACGTCCTGCGCGCTGCCGTCGGGCCCCATGAAGGACTTCTCGCTGAGCCCCAGCGGCTCGACGACCTCGCGCAGCACCACGGAGCGGTAGGACTCGGGGTGCCCGGCGGGCAGCCCCACGTACTCGTCGAGCTGGCAGATCCGCGCCCGCGAGGCATCCACGGCACCGGAGCCGACCTTGGCGGCCAGGGCTTCGTAGATGGGCAGCGGGGTGGATCCGGTGGCGACACCGAGCAGGGCGTCAGGCTTACGGCGCACCAAGGCGGCCATGGCCTCCGCGATGAGCTCGCCGCCTGCCTTGGCGTCCGGGACGATGACAACTTCCACGCTGGGCCTGCCGATCTGGAGAGGGGACTCACGGGGGACAATGTGGTATAGACCAATCTAGCAGAGCTGGCCCGCCCGGACCCCAGGTTCCCGGGCTTCGGTTCACTTCGGTTCGCTTCGGTTCCGGCTTGGCTCGCTTCGGTTCCCGCGTTCCATGCTCGGCTCTCCGGCCCGCCCCCGCCCGTCGAGCAAGCCACGCCCCGAGCGGGGAAAGTGGGAGGAGGGGGCCAGGCCCTTCAGCCCGTCCTCGACCGGCTGTGCGGACGCGGCGCAGACCTCGTGGTCGTCGGCCCGAAGGCGCAGGCCAGGACCCGGACGCCCCGCGCGCCCTGGCGAAGGTGACGGAGACCCGCTGACGCGGGGCGTCACACCCCGAGCACCGAACCGCCCGTCGCGTCGATGTACTGACCGGTGATCCACCGTGCGTCGTCCGAGGCGACGAAGCTGACGATGTCCGCCACGTCCGCGGGCTGGCCTATGCGGTCGAAGGTCGAGTACCCGGCCATCTGGGAGCGCTGCGCCTCGGGAATCCCTTCCATCATCTCCGTCTCGATGATCCCCGGCGCCACCGCGTTGACCGTGATCCCGCGCGGGCCCAGGTCCTGCGCCAGGGTGTGCGTCAGGACATTCAGCGCGCCCTTCGTCATCGAGTACCCGATCGTGATCGGGAAGGCGATGCGGGTGACGCCCGAGGAGATGTTGATGATCCGGCCGCCGTCGCGCAGCCGGCCGAGGCCCTTTTGGATGACGAAGAACGGCGCCTTCACATTGACCGCGAACACCCGGTCGTAATCCGCCTCCTGGACCTCTCCCACCTGGCTGTAGAGCCCGATCCCCGCGTTGTTCACCAGGATGTCCAGGCCGTCGGCATGCCGGTCGAACTCGGCCCAGAGGGCATCGGCGTCGCCGGGGACGCCCAGCTCCGTGCCGAAGGCGAAGGCGGAGCCTCCCGCGGCCTCGATCGCCGTCACCGTCTCCTTCGCCGCCGTCTCATTGCTGCCGTAATGCACGGCGACCCGTGCGCCGTCCCGCCCGAGCCGCTCGGCGATGCCCCGCCCGATGCCGCGGCTTCCGCCCGTGACCAGTGCCGTCTTCCCCGCAAGCGTGCCCATGAGAGCCGCCCCCTATTTCTCTAGTGGTCGTTACAGAAAGAACCGTAGCCGACCCCGGGCCGTTTTTCTAGCGCCCGCTATACAATTCACTCCATGGCGACGAAACAGCGCGGGCGTCCCCGCTCCTTCGACCGGGAGACCGCACTGGAGCAGGCCCTGAGCACCTTCTGGGAGCACGGGTACGAGGCGACATCGGTCACGGACCTCACCCGGGCCATGGGCATCGGCGCCCCCAGCATGTACGCGGCCTTCGGTGACAAGCAGTCACTGTTCGAGGAGGTCGTGGTGCTGTACGGGCAGACGCACGGCTCCATCAGCGAGCGCGCCTTCGCGCAGGAGCCGACCGTCCGCGGCGGAGTCGCGCGGATGCTGCGCGAGGCCGCGGACAAGTACACGGAAGCCGGGCACCCCCGCGGCTGCCTCGTCATCTACGCCGCGACGAACTGCACGACGCCGGAGGTCGAAACCGCCCTGCGCGACCGGCGCAACGCCAACATCAGCTCCATCGAGAGCCGCATCAGGGCCGCCACCGCCACGGGCGAGCTCCCCCCGCACACGGACGCCCCCGCCCTGGCCCGCTACACCGGAGCCGTGCTCCAGGGCATGTCCCAGCAGTCCCGCGACGGCGCGAGCCGGCAGGAGCTGGAGGCGGTCGCCGAGCTGGCCATGCGGGTCTGGCCCGAGGTATAAGTCCGCAGGGGGCGGCGGGCGTCCGCCGGGCGACAAGTGAGAGAAAGAGACAACAACAAACATCTGCCGACGCGTAGACACAGGTGAATGGTCTAGTCCACAATGCGTTGGTAAAGCATCCGTCCTTCCCGCACAGGAGGACGGACCGAGGAGCCGGCACTCTCTGCCCTGACCGTGTCGGATCCTCCGATCGGCCGTCCGGTACCGCACATTCCGGTGGTCGGTGTTCCTGAAGGGCTGCGGTGCCGTGGGTGGGTTGAGGGTCCCGCCCTGGCGCCGCGGCTCGTCGGGAATCGCCCCGGGCGGACCCGCCGGACGTGCCAGGTACGCTCGCACACGTGCCCTCCATGAACGACCTCGTACGCCAGCACACCGCTCTCGGTGACTCCGATCTCGAGTGGCTGCATCTGCTGGTCTCGGAGTGGCAGCTGCTCTCCGACCTCTCCTTCGCCGACCTCGTGCTGTGGGTCCCCACTCGCGACGGCACCCGCTATGTCTCCGTGGCGCAGATGCGGCCCAACACCGGCCCCACCTCGTACCAGGACGACATGGTCGGCCACCTCGTCCCGCGCGGCCGCCGCCCGCTGCTCGACGCCGCCCTGGACGAGGGCCGCATCGTGCGCGAGGGCGACCCCGAGTGGCGTGAAGAGGTGCCGGTGCGGGTCGAGTCCATTCCCGTACGCAGGGAAGGACGCGTCCTGGGTGTCATCGCCCGCAACACGAACCTGCTCACGGTGCGTACCCCCTCGCGCCTGGAGCTGACCTACCTTCAGTCGGCGTCCGACCTGGCGCAGATGATCGCCGCCGGGTCCTTCCCGTTCCCCGGCCAGCAGGTCGACATGGACGCGTCGCCGCGCGTGGGCGACGGTCTGCTCCGCCTCGACGCCGACGGCATCGTCCAGTACGCGTCGCCGAACGCGCTCTCCGCGTACCACCGCCTCGGCCTCGCCGCCGACCTGGTCGGTCACCACCTCGGCACGGCGACCGCCGAACTCGCCCCGTCCCGCGGCCCGGTGGACGAGGCGCTCGCCAAGGTCGCCAGCGGCTGGGCGCCCCGCGAGTTCGAGATCGAGGGCGGCGACGGCGTGATCCAGCTCCGCGCGATCCCGCTCAAGCCCAAGGGCCCGCGCATCGGTTCGCTCGTACTGCTGCGCGACGTCACGGAACTGCGCCGCCGCGAGCGGGAGTTGATCACCAAGGACGCGACCATCCGGGAGATCCACCACCGGGTGAAGAACAACCTCCAGACGGTTGCCGCGCTCCTTCGCCTGCAGGCACGCCGCATCGACTCCGCCACCGGCCGCGAGGCGCTCGAAGAGGCCGTACGCCGCGTGGGGTCCATCGCCATCGTGCACGAGACGCTGTCCCAGAACCTGGACGAGCGCGTGGAGTTCGACGAGATCGCCGACCGCGTCCTCGCGATGGTGGCGGAGATCTCACCCGGCAAGGTCACCGGCCGGCGCACCGGACGCTTCGGCATCCTGGACGCCGAGGTCGCGACCCCGCTGTCGATGGTGCTCACGGAGGTGCTGCAGAACGCCCTGGAGCACGGCTTCCAGGAAGGCGACACCGGCACGGTCGAGGTCTCCGCCGTCCGCGGCGGCACCAGCAAGGACGGCCGTCTGCTCATCACCGTCCAGGACGACGGCGTCGGCCTGCCCGACGGCTTCGATCCGCACCGCTCCGGCAACCTCGGCCTGCAGATCGTCCGCACCCTGGTCGAGGGCGAGATGGGCGGCACGTTCGACATGGTGCGGGCCCCGGAGCGCGGCACGCAGGTCGTCCTCGACATCCCGGTGCGCGGCGACAAGTAGCGCGGGGGAGGGGGAAGACCACCCCTCCGGCACCGCACATGCAAAGCAGTGAGCCCCGGACCGAAGTGGTCCGGGGCTCACTGCTCACGTTGCGTTGCGCATCGGGGGTACTGCGCGGCTGCGGCTCGGGGGCGGGAGATGCGTACTCGCTGTACGCGCCGCCGGGCTCAGGCTCGTAGGGGGCGTGAGCGTCAGGCGCTTGCCTGGCGTGCACGGTTGCGAGCGGCGCGACGCTTCATTGCGCGGCGCTCGTCCTCGCTGAGGCCACCCCAGACGCCGGAGTCCTGGCCGGACTCGAGCGCCCACTGCAGGCACTGCTCCATGACGGGGCAGCGGCGGCAGACGGCCTTGGCTTCCTCGATCTGCAGCAGCGCAGGACCGGTGTTGCCGATGGGGAAGAAGAGCTCGGGGTCTTCCTCGCGGCAAACGGCGTTGTGACGCCAGTCCATGGCTGCTACCTCTCCTTGGTATTACATGCAGGTTGCTTGTGAATGTGAACGCTTTCACGAATCCCCCGACAACGGAAGGGACTTTCGTCACATACGCGACGATGTCCTATGAGTTGAGGAGGGGGTTCTGGCTCTCTGTGGGGCCGATGTTGCGGGCCGTCCCGATCGCCATGTAGAGATTCGCAAACCTCGGCGGCGGATACAACCCCTTCCGGCAAGTTTTTTTTGATTCCTCAGTGTCGGCTGGGTCACAGCCGTACTTCTATGGGGTGGACCCTGGCCTAAACGTTCGAGTGAAAGGACTTTGGGCCCTTCTACTCACACAATCACACGCAGTGCACGGCGTACGCCTGTGAACGTCACGCTCGTGCGCAGCCCCAGGTGGTCACCGTCCATCTGAAGGGGGAGCGGCACCTTCGAATGCAAGGTGAAGTCGGTGAGGTCATGGAGCGTAACCGCGTGCTTGCCGTGTGGTCCGCGATCGGGCGTCGACGTCAGGAGCTGCGTCCCGTACCGGGCCACCGCGGTGGTGGAGAGCTTCTTCAGACCGAGCACGTCAAGGCCCGTGTCGAAGGAGGCCTGCGGGGACGCGTACATCGGGCGATTGCCCAGGTAGGTGTAGGGAGAGGTGTTGCAGACTATGGAGAGCACGAGGTCGGTGACCGGGTCCTCGCCGGCCCGTTCCAGCGTGATCATTCCGTGCCTGCGGTGCGGCTCGTCGAGGAACTGACGGAACACCTGGCGCAGATACAGCGCATGGGTGGACCGCTTCCCGCGCTCCCTCTGCTGTTCGACCCGGCCCACCACTCCGGCGTCGAAGCCGAATCCGGCGGCGAAAGTGAACCAGTGCCCGGGGACGGCCTCGTCCTCCGTGCCGGGGGTGCCCGACAGGTGGCCCAGGCTCACTGTCCGTTCGCTTCCCTCACGCAACGCGTCGAGCAGGGCGCCGGTCGCCTCCACGGCGTCGTTGGGCAGACCGAGGGCGCGCGCGAAGACATTGGTGGACCCGCCGGGGACGACGGCCAGGCGGGGCAGACGGTCCGGGGCGGGGCCGTCGTGCAGCAGTCCGTTGACGACCTCGTTGACCGTGCCGTCCCCGCCGAGGGCGACGACCAGCTCGATGTCCTTGCTCTCCGCGGCCTGTCTGCCGAGGTCCCGGGCATGGCCGCGGTACTCGGTGGTGACCGCCTCGAGTTTCATCTCGCTCGCCAGCGCGTGGATCAGTACGTCACGCGTGCGCGCGCTGGTGGTGGTTGCCGCTGGGTTGACCACAAGGAGTGCACGCATGCGAAGCAGAGTACCTAGCGGTCTTTACCTGGCCTAGACCGAGGGTGCGGACCGGGGCCCGGAGCGCGGACACGCACAGCTACGCTGCAAGGGTGAGTACTGAGCGGAACCCCACCCCCGAAGCCCCGGAATCAGGCCCGCGTCCCGGACGTCTGACGGCCGCCGCGGCCCTCGCCGCACTGGAGGGCGTCGCACTCATCGCCGCCGGTGTCTACATGCTCGTGATGGGCCTCGCGGGTGACCCCGACAACCCGGAACAGGCCACGACGGGCGGCATCACGCTGATCGTCCTCGCGCTCCTGCCCCTGCTCGCGGCCCGCGGCCTCCTGCTCCGCCGCAGCTGGAGCCGGGGGCCCGCCATCATCACGCAGATCATGGCTCTTCCGGTGGCCTGGCAGCTGCTGCAGGCCGACAGCATGGCCATCCCGGCCGGCATCGCGCTCGCCGCCGTCGCGGTGGCCGCGCTCGTCCTGCTGGTCAACCCCGCCACGACCGAGGCGCTCGGCATCCGGGGCCCGGGGAACGTACAGGACGACGTGAAGTAGCCGTCCCGCACGAGACGTCCCGAAGGAGCAGGCCAGGAGGGGCGGCCTGCTCCTTCGTCACTCCTCGACGAGGAGCTTCTCGCGCAGCTGCGCGAGTGTGCGGGCGAGAAGCCGGGAGACGTGCATCTGGGAGATGCCGACTTCCTGTGCGATCTGCGACTGCGTCATGTTGCCGAAGAACCGCAGCAGCAGGATGCGCTTCTCGCGCGGTGGAAGGTCTTCCAGGAGCGGTTTGAGGGACTCCCTGTACTCGACGCCCTCCAGGGCCTCGTCCTCCGCGCCCAGGGTGTCCGCGACCGCCGGGGACTCGTCGTCCGTGTCCGGGACGTCCAGGGACAGCGTGGAGTACGCGTTGGCGGACTCCAGGCCCTCCAGGACCTCCTCCTCCGAGATGCCCAGCTTCTCGGCGAGCTCGTGCACCGTGGGGGAGCGGCCGTGCAGCTGGGACAGCTCGGCGGTCGCCGTGGTCAGGGCGAGCCGCAGCTCCTGCAGGCGCCGCGGGACCCGGACCGCCCAGCCCTTGTCGCGGAAGTGGCGCTTGATCTCGCCGACGACCGTGGGCGTCGCGTACGTGGAGAACTCCACGCCGCGCTCCGGGTCGAAGCGGTCGACGGACTTGATCAGGCCGATGGTGGCGACCTGCGTCAGGTCGTCAAGGGGCTCGCCGCGGTTGCGGAAGCGGCGGGCCAGGTGCTCGACGAGCGGCAGGTGCATGCGGACCAGCCGGTTGCGCAGCTCCGCGTACTCGGGGCTGCCGTCCTTCAGCTCGCGCAGCTCGATGAACATCGCGCGTGCACCGCTGCGGTCCTGCGGATTATGCCGGGTGTGCTGCTGCTCACCGTGTTCGCTCATGTATCCCGCCCGTTGCGCGCCGCCCCGGGCGGAGGGCTTTGCGCGCTCCTCCTGGGCGGTCGGCTCTGCCTGCTCCGACGCATCAGCCACAGTCGACGGACCCGGCTGCTCCGGGTCCTGAGGGTGCGGCCTGGCCTGCTGCTCGGGGATGCCCGTGAACGCGGGCTCCGACGGAGCCTCGCGCCCCTTCGTCGGTGTCCCTCCCCGACGACCGGACAGACCACGTGTGCCGCGCTCTTCGTCCCGCACCGGCCCCTCCCCGTCCCTCACGCCGGCCCGGGTCCCGCGCCGCGCTTCTTGTAGAGGCTGATCGAGACGGTGTTGTCCTCGGCCACGGTGGAGTCGACCTGACCCGCGAGGGCGGACAGCACAGTCCAGGCGAAGGTGTCCCGCTCCGGGGCCCGGCCATCGGTGGTCGGTGCGGAGACGGTCACCTCAAGGGAGTCGTCGACGAGCCGGAAGACGCAGCTGAGCACCGAACCGGGCACGGCCTGTTGAAGCAGGATCGCGCAGGCCTCGTCGACCGCGATGCGCAGGTCCTCGATCTCGTCGAGAGTGAAGTCCAAACGCGCCGCGAGACCGGCCGTGGCCGTACGCAGCACCGACAGGTAGGCACCCGCAGCCGGAAGGCGGACCTCGACGAAGTCCTGATTCCCGGGCTCGCCTGCGATCTGGGACACCCTCACCTCCAAGGTGGTACAAGCACTTTCGGGGCTCCAGGTCCGCCGTCCAGCGGCGGTCCGGACTGCGTCACACGGGTAACGCACCACGTAGTTCTGCGGTGACGCTACCGCGCTCCCCAATTCCGTGTCCCGGGGACCCCGCTCCGTTGCTGTCACTCATAGTAAGCCTAAGGGTACGGAGAGTGGCTAGGGGTCTCACGGTCCCAATTGGAGAGTACGGGCGTCGGGTTGACGTACCCAGGCCTCAGACGATCGAACCGTCCACGAAGCACCAACGCCAGCTCTCACCCGGTTCGAAGGTCCTCATCACCGCGTGTCCGGTGTCCTTGAAGTGTCCCGTCGCGTGCTGGAAGGGCGAGGAGTCGCAGCAGCCCACATGCCCGCAGTCCAGGCAGAGGCGCAGTTGCACCGGGTGACTGCCGACCGCCAGGCACTCGGGGCAGGTCTCGCTCAGCGGCGCCGGCTCGGGGTGAGGCAGCGCTGCGACATGCGGGCACTCGTTCATGATTGCCAGGTTACGACGGGAACGGGTATCTCGGAGGGCCGGACCGATGGACGTATTGCCCTTGGTGGCGCTGATCGCGGCGAGTGCCGCGGTGGCCGGAGCCGCGCGCTGGACGCCGGTGCCCGCACCGCTGCTGCTCGTCGCGGTCGGACTCGTCGCCGCCTACGTGCCGGGGGTCCCGGACTACCACCTGGACCCGCACATCGTGCTGCCGCTCATCCTGCCGCCCTTGCTGCACACCGCGGCCCTGGAGAGCTCGTACCTGGATCTGCGCGCCAACATCAGACCCGTGGCGCTGCTCTCGGTCGGGTACACGCTCTTCGCGACCCTCGCCGTCGGCTGGCTCGCGTATCTGCTGATCCCCGATCTGCCGCTGACCGCCGCGCTGGTCCTCGGCGCGGTGATCGCGCCGCCGGACGCGGTGGCGGCCACGGCCATCGCGCGGAAGGTGGGGCTGCCTTCGCGGATCACCACGATCCTGCAGGGCGAGTCGCTGGTGAACGACGCGACCGCGATCACCGCCTTCAAGGTCGCCCTGGCGGCGGCGGTCGGCGAGGGCGCCAGCTGGGCGGGCGGGATCAGGGAGTTCCTGATGGCCGCGGTCGGCGGGGTCGGTGTCGGGCTGATCCTCATGGTGCCGATCCACTGGCTGCGCCGGCACATGAAGGAGGCGATGCTGCAGAACACCCTCTCCTTGCTGATCCCCTTCGTCGCGTACGCCGCCGCCGAGCAGGTCGGCGCCTCCGGAGTGCTCGCCGTGGTCGTCGTCGCCCTGTTCCTGGGGCACCGCTCCTGGGAGGTCGACTTCGAGACGCGGCTGCAGGAGGCCGCTGTCTGGAAGGTGGTCGCGTTCATCCTGGAGTCGGCGGTCTTCGCGCTCATCGGCCTGCAGCTGCCGCTCGTGATCGAGGGGCTCGGTGAGTACAGCGGCGTACAGGCGGCCTGGTACGCGCTGGGGGTCTTCTTCTTCGTCGTGCTCGTGCGCTTCGTGTGGTCGTATCCGGCGACCTATCTGCCGCGGATCCTGTCGACGCGCATCAAGGAGCGGGAGAGCGACATGGACTGGCGGCGGCCGCTGATCGTCAGCTGGGCCGGGATGCGCGGTGTGGTGTCGCTGGCGATCGCCTTCTCGATCCCGCTCGTCATGGACGACGGGGAGCCGTTTCCGGCGCGCAACCTCGTGCTGTTCCTGACCTTCACCACGGTGATCGGCACGTTGGTCGTGCAGGGTCTCTCGCTGCCGTGGCTGATCCGGGTCCTGAAGCTGCCGGGGCGGGACGCGCAGGCGGAGACGCTCGCGGAGGCGCAGGCGCAGAACGCCGCCTCGCAGGCCGCGGAGCAGCGGGTGGACGAACTCATGGAGGACGAGCGCAACTGCCTCCCACAGCCCCTCCAGGACCGTCTGCGGACCGTCCTGGAGCGACGGCGCAACTCCGTGTGGGAACGGCTCGGTCAGCCCAACCCGGTGACGGGGGAGTCCGCGGACGACACCTACCGCCGGCTCGCCCGCGAGGCGATCGCCGCCGAGCGGGAGGTGTTCGTGAAGATGCGGGACGAGCGGCGCATCGACGACGAGATGATGCGGACGCTGCTGCGGAAGCTGGACCTGGAGGAGGCGGCCGCCTACCGGGAGGTCGAGGACTGAGCCGCGGGTGGCGCGGGCTCCGTGGCCGTGATCACCGCGGTGACCTCGGTGCCTGGGGGAAACGCGCCCTCTTCGGAGAGGGCTGTCAGCGCGTACAGGAGCTTGGCCACGTAGACGCGCTCCACGGGGAGGCCGTGCCGGTCCTCGAAGTCGTTTGCGAACGCGGTGAGTTCGGGTGACGTGCGGGCGTAGCCGCCGAAGTGGAAGCGTTCGTCCAGGTGCCAGTTGGTGGTGGGTGCGCCGAAGGTCCGCTGTTGCAGCGCCCGTATCTCGGGGCCGAGGAAGCCGCCCTTGAGCACCGGTATGCCGAGGGCGCGCTGGTCCGGGGCGAGGCCCGCGGCCATTCCGGCGAGGGTGCCGCCGGTGCCGCAGGCCACGGCCGCCGTGCGGGCGTGGCCGCGCAGTTCCTCGCCCAGGGCCGTGCAGCCCTGTACGGCAAGGGAGTTGCTGCCCCCTTCGGGGATGACGTAGGGATCGCCTGCGCCTGTCGCGCGCAGGAGGGCGGCCAGGACCTCCGGGTCGGTCTTCCTGCGGTACGTCGATCGGTCGATGAAGTGCAGGCGCATTCCGTCGGCGGCGCATTGCGCCAGTGACGGGTTCAGGGGGCGCTCGGCGAGTTCGTCGCCGCGGACCACGCCGATCGTGTCCATGCCGAGGAGGCGGCCCGCCGCGGCGGTCGCCCTGAGGTGGTTGGAGTAGGCGCCGCCGAAGGTCAGCAGGACCTCGTGTCCCGCTGCGACGGCGGCGTCCAGATTCGGGGAGAGCTTGCGGTATTTGTTGCCCGGCAGATCCGGGTGGATCAGGTCGTCCCGCTTGAGTACGAGGGTGAGGCCGTGCCGCGTGAACCGGTCGTCCCGGAGCTCTTGGAGCGGGGACGGGAGCCTGGGGCGCGGGCTGGTCGGCGGGGTGGTGCTCACCCCGCCATTCTGCCCGGCACCGTGCCGGCGGGCACGGCCACGGTCTGCTACTTGAGGCGTTCCTCGATGCGCTCCCGCATCGTCTTCATGGTGAAGCCCCGGGGGTCCACCTTGCCCGGCTGCCATTCGAGGTGGCCGATCACCGAGCGCTGATTCCAGCCGTGGACGCGGCAGATGGCTGCCGAGACCTTCTCGATCGCCTCCAGCTGCTCGTCGGGCCAGGGGTCCTCGCCGTCGCCGAGGTTCTCGCACTCGAAACCGTAGAAGTGGCGGTTTCCGTCGGTGTTCGCCTCGTTGTCCGGCGGGAGGGCCTTCTCGGCGATGACCGCGCGCAGGACGTCGTCGTCGCCGAGGCCCGCGTGGTTGGCGCGGCCGTACCCGACGAGGTGGACGCGGCCGTCCTTGGTGATGACGCCGTGACAGAGCGGGCCGGGCAGCGAGGCGTGACCGTCGCGGCAGATCTCCACCGTCCGCTGGCTGCCCGATGTGACCGTGTGGTGGATCATCACGCCGTGCACGGGCCCCCACGGCCCCGTGTGGTTGCGGTTGTGATGCTCCCAGTCGCCGACTTCGACGACGGTCACCCCTTCGTCCCTGAGGATGTCGAGGAACCTGCCCGCAGACATGGGTGGGGCCATGGCCGACTCCTTTGCGGAGCACGACGGCCGCCGACCGCGGACCGTCTTGTAAGCCCGCTTTTACCCGGAACCACGGTGCCCGGACCAGTCGTTCGGAACTATTCCGTCGCTGTTCGGGCACCGTGCGAGCCGATCTGGTCAGCCGCGGTGGTGGTCACCGCTGTGCAGGAACGCGTCGCCGTTCGTCGCGATGTGTGCCTCGAGCGCCTGCAGGGCCTGCTGGGTGGCCTGGGGGGTGCCCGTGCCGTGCTGCTGCGCGTAATACGCCGCGCCCAGCTTCTTCAGGAGATCGCCGCCCGTGCGCTGTGCCTGCACCTCGTCGATCTTCTGTTTGCCCTGGTTGAGTCCGCGCTGCGCCTGTTCTTTGGCGCGATCCAGGAAGCCTGCCATTGCCGTCTCCTACGGATTGGTGCGGATTGGTACATATCAGTACAGAGCGTATCCGTCGTTGTGTCCTGTTCAACGGCTGCACGGATCTTGGAGTTCCCCGCCGCCGGAGCCCCGGTTCCTGGTACGCGGGTGAGTGCCCCGTCTCGCGTGATCCATTCCCGCTCGTTTGTGTAATGGCGCCGACACGCACCGTGCTGGAAGGGTTGACGGCGCAGATCAGCGCTTGATCGGGAGGGCATTGCCAATGTCGGTAGGCGAAGAGATCCGTACGGACGAGTCCAAGCCGCAGCAGAGCTTGGGCACGTCGGCCGCACGGAACCTGGCCACCACCACCAAGTCCGCGCCGCAGATGCAGGAGATCAGCTCCCGCTGGCTCCTGCGGACGCTGCCGTGGGTGCAGGTGCAGGGCGGTACGTATCGAGTGAACCGGAGGTTGAGTTACTCGGTCGGCGACGGCCGGGTGACGTTCGTGAAGACCGGGGACCGGGTGCAGGTGATCCCCGCGGAGCTCGGCGAGCTGCCGGTCCTGCGGGATTACCAGGACCTCGAGGTCCTGGGGGAGCTGGCCCAGCGCTGCCAGCAGCGGGAGTTCGCCGCGGGCGCGGTCATCACCTCCTTCGGCAGCCAGGCCGACGAGGTGTTCCTGCTCGCGCACGGCAGGGTCGAGAAGATCGGCACCGGTCCTTACGGGGACGACACGGTCCTCGCGTCGCTCGCCGACGGCGCCTATTTCGGCGAGCAGGCCCTGCTCGACCCGGAGGCCATCTGGGAGTTCACGACGCGCGCGGTGACCGCGTGCACCGTGCTCACGCTGCCCCGCCAGGACCTGGAGCAGGTCGCGGAGCGCGCGGACTCGCTGCGCGAGCATCTGCAGCGGCTGCGGTCCATCCCGGCCCAGCGGACGAACCAGTTCGGCGAGGCGCCCATCGACCTCTCCGCGGGACACGTCGGCGAAGCCGTGCTGCCGGGCACCTATGTGGACTACGAGTCGGCACCGCGTGAGTACGAACTGAGCGTCGCCCAGACCGTTCTGCGCATCCACACGCGCGTGGCCGACCTCTACAACCAGCCGATGAACCAGACCGAGCAGCAGTTGCGGCTGACGGTCGAGGCGCTCAAGGAGCGCCAGGAGCACGAGCTGATCAACAACCGCGAGTTCGGGCTGCTCAACAACTGCGAGTACGAACAGCGGCTGCAGCCGCACGACGGCGTGCCGAGCCCGGACGACATGGACGAACTGCTCAGCCGCAGGCGCGGATCGAAGCTCTTCCTGGCCCACCCGCGCGCGATCTCCGCGTTCGGCCGCGAGCTCAACAAGCGCGGGCTCGTCCCGGAGACCATCGACATGGGGGGCAACCGCATCCCCACCTGGCGCGGCGTGCCGATCTTCCCGTGCAACAAGATCCCGGTCACCGAGGCCCGCACCACCTCGATCATCTGCATGCGTACGGGCGAGGAGGAGCAGGGTGTCGTGGGCCTGCACCAGACCGGCATCCCGGACGAGATCGAGCCGAGCCTGTCCGTGCGCTTCATGGGCATCAGCGAGCAGGCGATCATCTCGTACCTGGTGTCGACGTACTACTCGGCGGCGGTGCTCGTGCCGGACGCGCTGGGCGTCCTGGAGAACGTCGAGATCGGCCGCTGGCAGTGAGGCCGTGTCTGCGGACGCAGCTGCGGGTACACCCCTTCCGTACGCGCCCGCAGGCCCAGGAAACGCCACCGTCCGCATCCTCCCCGGGGTGAGTCCATGACGGACACGACGACGGACATGACGGATACGGCCCAGGGCCCCGCCGAACAGGGGCCCGTCGAGGAGAACGAGGGGCACGAGGCGTACGAGACGTCCGAAGCGGCGGAGATCCTGACATCGGCGCGGCTGAGCGTCGACCCGGAGCTGCGCAGGGCGATCGACTCGCTGCCCGGAGCGATGCGCCGCATCGCGCTCTACCACTTCGGCTGGGAACACGCGGACGGCTCACCGGCGGCCGGGCACGCGGGCAAGGCGATCAGGCCCGCGCTCGTGCTCGCCGCGGTGCGGGCCCTCGGCGGGGACCAGGCCATGGCCGTCCGGGCCGCCGCGGCAGTGGAGTTGACCCACAACTTCACCCTGCTGCACGACGACGTCATCGACCGCGACACCACCCGCAGGCACCGGCCCACCGCGTGGACCGTGTTCGGTGAACCCGACGCGATCCTGGCCGGTGACGCGATCCAGGCGCTGGCGCAGCGGCTGCTCGCCGAGGACCCGCACCCCGGGGCCTCGGCGGCGGCCGCCCGGCTCGCCTCCTGCGTGGTGGAGCTCTGCGAGGGGCAGCAAGCGGACTGCGCCCTCGAACAGCGCGGCCCGGACGAGGTCACGCTCGACGAGTGCCTCGCCATGGCCGAGGCCAAGACGGGGGCGCTGCTCGGCTGCGCCTGTGCGATCGGGGCGCTGTACGCGGGGGCGGGGCGCAGCGAGGTGGAGGCGCTCGACGGGTTCGGCCGTGAGGCGGGGCTCGCCTTCCAGCTCATCGACGACCTGATCGGCATCTGGGGCGATCCGGGGCACACGGGCAAGCCGGCCCGTGCCGACCTCGCGGCCCGCAAGAAGTCCCTGCCGGTGGTCGCGGCGCTGGCCTCCGGCACCCCGGCAGCCGCTGAACTGGCCGAGCTGTACGGACGCCCGTCGGGCCCGGGCGAGGACGGCGACCTGGAGCGCATGGCGCACGCCGTCGAGGCGGCGGGCGGCAGGGACTGGGCGCTCATGCACGCGGCCGACCGAATGTCCCGCGCGATCAACCAGCTGGCCCGCGCGGTGCCGGTCCCGGAGTCGGCGGGCGGCCTGCTGACGCTCGCGGAGTTCGTGACGCGGCGTACGCACTGAACATACGGAGGCGCACGGAGACGTACGGAGGCGTATGGGGCGTACGGAAATCTACGTACCGAGCGTACGGAGGCGTACGGGGATGTACGTACCGGGCATTGGAGAACTGAGCGTACGCAGGGAGGGTCTGCCGACAAGACGGCCCTGAACAGGGCGGTCGGACGAGACCGATGAGCTCCGCACTCCGCCGAGATCCGGCCGGGGTGCGGGGCTCGCCCGTGTGCCGGGACCCGATCACCTAGGCTGCCTCCGAGGCAATCGGTGGAGTGCTACACGTAGTTGAGCGTGGGCGAGGGGCAAAGGGGCGGGGCTGTGGGCGTAGTGATCCGGAGGGCCGGGGAGAGCGACAGAGCGGACGTGGTCCGGTTGCTCGACGAGGCGTTCCGGGACGATCCGGTGAGCAGCTGGGTCTTCCCCGTCGAGGAGCACCGCCGTCGCAGGCACGGTGCCCTGATGGAAGCTTTCCTCGACCTCTCGCTGAGCCAGGGCTTCGTCGACATCACGGAGGACGGCACGGCCGTCGCGCTGTGGTGGTCCGTCCCCGCGGGCGAGCAGGAGGGCGGCGAGGAGGGGCCCGCGCAGCTCCAGGCGGCCGTCGACCCGGACAACGCGCGCATAGAGGAGATCGGGCGGCTGACAGGTGAGGCGCACCCGACCGACCGGCCCCACCAGTATCTGCACATGATCGGCGTGAGCCCCGAGCGGCAGGGCGAGGGACTCGGCTCGGAGCTGATCGGCGCCGTGCTCGACCGGTGCGACCGCGAGGGGCTGCACGCCTATCTGGAGGCGAGCAGCAGCCGCAGCCGTGCGCTGTACACACGGCTCGGATTCGAGTTCACCGGACATGCCATCGCGCTGCCGGACGGCCCGCACCTCTGGCCGATGTGGCGGGAGCCGCGGTCTTCCGCCATGAACGGTGGCGACCCGGGCCGCTTCGCTTAAAGTCGTTGCTGCACCGCTGTGTTGTCCTTGGACACAACGAAGGGGGACGATCCGTATGTCCCACGAACTGACCCGTCCGGTGTCCGGTGACACGTCCCGCGAACGACTTCTGGCGGAGGCGTTCGTGGAGGTGGCTGACTCCTTGACCGACGATTTCGACGTCGTCACCTTCCTGCAGAGCCTGGCCGTGCGCTGCGTGGAACTGATCGGAGTATCGGCGGCGGGCATCCTGCTGGCGGAGCCCCAGGGCGGGTTGCGGCTCGTCGCCGCGTCCGGCGAGCACACCTGGGTGCTCGATCTGTTCACCCAGCAGCAGGCAGAGGGGCCGTGCCTGGACTGCTACCGCTCCGGCACGGCGCACACGAACATCGCCCTCGGGGGCCTGGAAGCGATCGGCGCCTGGCCGCAGTTCACGACGCGTGCGCTGGAGGCCGGCTACGAGATGGCGCAGGCGCTGCCCCTGCGAAGGGGCGACCAGGTCCTCGGCACGCTGAGTCTGCTCCAGGCGAAGCCGGTGGTCCTCGGCCCGGACGAGATCGCGCTCGCACAGGCCCTCGCGGATGTCGCGATGATCGCGATCCTTCAGCGGCGTTCCCTGGAGCAGAGCGAGTCCGAGCGCGGCCAGTTGCAGGATGCCCTCACCAGCCGGATCGCCATCGAGCAGGCGAAGGGCGTACTCGCCGAGCGCTGGCAGTGCACGGTCGACGAGGCGTTCGTGGAGCTGCGGCAGCATGCGCGGGCGAACCGGCTGCGGCTCGCGGAGTGCGCGCGGCGGGTGGTGGAGGGGGAGCTCGACACGGAGGGAATTCGCCGCGTGTGAAGCAGCGGTTTCGCCCTCCCTTCCTCCTCTGTGCTCCCCTTTCTCCCCGAGGGCGACATGTTCTCCCCGAGAACGACATACGGAAGCAATCCAAAGCAATCGGAAGCAATCCGAAGCAATCCAGGTCTGGAGACGCCTTGCGAAAGCTCATCTACTTCGTCGCCGTGTCGATCGACGGCTTCATCGGTGACCGGAGTGGCGACGGGGAATCCTTCATGCGCTTCGTGGACGAGGAGTTCCTGGAGTTCCTCAAGACGGAATATCCGGAGACGATTCCCGTCGAGGGCCGCCGTCTCCTCGGCCTCGAAGGCCTGGAGAACAAGCGCTTCGACACGGTCGTCCAGGGCAGGGGAAGCTATCGCCTCGCCCTGGACACCGACGTCACGAGCCCGTACGGGCATCTGCGCGAGTACGTGGCGTCCCGCACCCTCGACAAGTCGCCCGACCCGAACGTCGAGATCATCTCCGGCGACGTGGTCGGCAAGATCCGCGAACTCAAGCAGGAGGACAGCGAGTTCGACATCTGGCTGTGCGGTGGCTCGAAGATCGCGGGGGAGCTGCGGGACGAGGTCGACGAGCTGATCGTCAAGACCTACCCCGTGCTTCTGGGGACCGGCATGCCGATGTTCGACGGGGGCGCGGGTGCGGAGAGCGTGGTCAGTGAGTTCGCGCTCGACGCGTCCCGGGTCTTCGGGAACGGCGTAGTCGTGCGTACGTACCGCAGGACGAGCTGACGACTGGCGGCGGCCGGGCGGCGCCTGGGCTTTCCGGTCCGCGCCGCCAGCCATATTCTGGACGTATGGGCAGCGATGGGAGCCGGTCCGGCCCCCGCCCGCAGAGCGAGCCGGTGTGCGCGAGCTGCGGACGGCCTGTCGGTACGGCCATCAAGCGGCGCAAGGTGCTCGGGGTGTTCGTCCCTGTGTGGGGCCCCGGCCCGTGCCACAACCCGCAGTGCACAGCGTGCGTCGACGAACGCGAAGAGCGCGAGGAGCGCGAAGAGCCCGGCGAACCTGAACCGGTCCCAGGCCAGGTCCAGGTCGAGGTCGAGCCCGCGCCCGCGCGCTCCGGCGACGACTGAGGCACGGGGATCGGAACAGGGACCGTAACAGGGATCGGTACGGGGATCGGCACGGGGATCGGCACAAGGGTCGAGTCGGCGCGCTTCCGTACGCCTTCATTGTTCTACTAGGATGCGAATAATGGAGGTTTTCATGACCCGTACATCCGGTGGTTCCCGCGTCGCGCTGCTCGCCGCGCTCCCCTTCGCGCTAGGTCTGGTCGCGGATCTGGCGGTGTACGCGACCGTCCGTGATCAACTGCCCGACCGGCTGGCCCGGCACTTCGGTGCCGACGGGGAAGCGGACGGCTATGTCGGGCACGGCGGTTTCCTCGCCATGCTCGTCGCGGTGTTCGCCGTGCTCGGCGCGGTCGGCGTCCTCCTCGTGCTCCGGAGCGACTTCGCCACCTACCGGCGCGGGCTCCGGGGGGTGCTCGCCGTCGTGTACGCGACGTCCGCGCTCCTGGCCTGGCCGATGGGCGCGAGCCTCGTGGCCAACCGCGGCACCGCCGACGGCGCGGCGGCGGTGCTCCCCCTGTGGCACCTCGCCGTCGCGGTAGGTGTCGCCGTGCTCGCGGCGGGCGCCGGGGCGGGGCTCGCGCGGTGTGTGCCGCTGCCCGAGGCGCGCTCGTCCCTCGGTGCGGAGGCTCAAGGCGCCGCGGACCGGATCGACTTGGGGCACGACGAGATCGCCGGCTGGGTGCGGCGGACGGGCTCCTGGATGCTGAGCGGGACGGGCGTCGCGCTGGCGGTCGCGGGCATCGTCACCGTGTGGCTGGCGGACGGCGGCTGGCTGACGCCGCTGTCCCTGCTCGTCCCCGGGCTCCTGATCGCAGCCTTCGCGCGGGCCTGCGTCACCGTGGACCGGCGCGGGCTCACGGTGTCGCCGGGGCTTGTGCCGTGGCCGCGCATCCGGCTGCCGCTCGACCGCATCGAGAGCGCGGGCACCCGCCGGATCAACGCCTTCGCGGACTACGGGGGTTGGGGCTACCGCATCGTCCCTGGACGCTCCGGCGTCATCATGCGGTCGGGCGAGGCGCTGGTCGTCCGGCGGTCGAACGGCAAGGACTTCGCCGTCACCGTCGAGGACTCCGCGACGGCCGCCGCGCTCCTCAACACGCTGGTGGACCGGGTGGGCCAGGTAGGTCAGGTGGACCGGGTGGGCCAGGCGGATGAGGCGGCCCGTGGCACCGCACCCCAGGACGGGCGGCGCTGACGGCATGCTGTTCCGGATCGATACGACGTCGTCGGTGCCGCTCGCCGACCAGATCGCCGCATGCGCGCGCCGCGCGGTCGCCGACGGCTCGGTGCGGCCGGGCGAGCGGCTGCCCGCAGCGCGGATGCTCGCCGACTCCCTCGGGGTCAACGTCCATACGGTGCTGCGTGGTTACCAGCGGCTGCGCGAGGAGGGCCTGATCGAGCTCAGGCGGGGACGCGGTGCGACCGTCGTGGACGGCGCCGTGGCGCAGGCGCGGGCCCAGCTGGGTGAGCGGGTCAGGGCATTCGTCGCCGACGCGCTGCGGCTCGGCCTCTCCGAGGACGAGGTGCGGTCCCTGGTGGACACGGAACTGAGGGCGTGAACGCGATGCGTACGGAGACCCCGTGGGGGCCCTGGGAACCGGCCACACCCGCCGAAGTCGCCGCCCTGTTAGCGCAGTTGCGCGTCCCGTGGTGGATCGCCGGTGGCTACGCGGTGGAGCTGGCCGTCGGTCACGCCTTCCGGGGGCACGTGGACATCGACGTATCTCTGCTGCGCCGCGACCAGCTCACCGTGCAGGAGGCGCTGCCGTCGTGGGAGTGGTGGGCCGCCGATCCGCCGGGGACGCTGCGGCCGTGGCTGCCGGGGGAGGTGCTTCCGTCCGGCGTGCACGACATCTGGTGCAGGCCCGGCGAGGGGGAGCCATGGCGCATTCAGTTCATGCTGGAGGAGTCCGAGGGCCCTGTCTGGGTGTCGGGCCGTGACCGGCGGGTGCGCCGGCCTGTCGAGGAGATCGGCCTGGTCGGCCCGGACGGCATCCCCCGCCTGGCGCCGGAGATCCAGCTCCTCTACAAGGCGAAGTCGCCCCGCCCGAAGGACGAACGGGACTTCGACGCGCTCCTGCCTGTGCTGTCCGCGCCCCAACGGGACTGGCTGGCATGGGCTGTTGAGATCGCGTACGGTCCGCACCCCTGGGTCACCCGGCTGCGGGGGTGATGGGGGCGGGCGGGATGGTCCGACGGTTCCGGTACGTGAGCCGCCCGGGGAGGGGACGGACTGAGAGGGGACGGACTGAGAGGGGACGGACTGATGGGACTGCGGGGCATGGCCCGGTCGGCCGTCGCGGGTCTTGTGGCGGTGGGGCTCGCGGGGTGCGGGTCGCCGTCGTCCGGGGGAGACTCGGGCGACCCCGGTGTGCCCTCCGTGAAGGCGGAGAAGGACCTCCCTGAACTGCCGCTCGACCGCTACGAGTTCACTTCGCGTGACAGCCGACGCCAGGCGGAGGCACAGGCCCGCATGACCCGGAGCTGCATGCGCAAGCTCGGCTTCGAGGACTTTCCCCTCCATCCGAAGCAGCCGACGAGCATGAAGTCGAGGGCGCTGATCGCGGTGTCGATGACGTCGTCCCCGTACGGGCCGCTCGACCTCGACAGCGCCCGCCGCTGGGGCTACGGCTGGGACCCGGACCGGTCCCCGGCCGATGCCGCGCGGCGCGACGGGCGCGCCATGACACAGGCCGAGTACGACGCGATGTACGGCCTGCACCGCGAGCCCGCCGGGTCGTCGGCCAAGCCCGCCGAGCGCGGCGGCTGCGCGAGCAGCGGCGCCGAGCGCCTCGTCGAAGGTGTGCGGGACAAGACGCGCATGTGGACGTACATCCCCCGGCGGAGCCAGCGCCTGGACGAGGCGGTCGCCAGGGACAAGCGGGTGCGCAAGGCCCTCGGCACCTGGTCCGACTGCGTGGTGAGCAAGGGCGTCAAGCGCTACAAGACCCCGAGCGACGCCTTCCAGGACAAGGCGTGGGGCCGCGGGAACGACCACGGCGGCAACACCGACCGGACGCACGAGGAGCTGGCCACGGCGACCGCCGACGTCGAGTGCAAGCGGGAGCACAACACGGCCGGTGTCTGGTGGGCGGTGCGCGAGGAGAAGCAGCGCGCCGATGTGGCCCGCCACAAGGACACGTACGAGGCGGTGCGCGCGGACCAGAGCCGGGTGCGGGCCAATGTGCGGCGGGTGCTCGACGAGAACCACAGGACGTACGAGAAGTAGCGGCATCCACGGCGCGAGCGTTGGGGCACCTCGGCATCACCCGCAGCACCGGCCATCTGCATCATGGGCCCATGGACATGACCGAGCTTGATGGATCGCGCGCGCAGCAGAGCGAAGGGCCCGGCGATGCGCCCCGCGTCCGCCACGCCCGCCCCGCCGACCTCCCCCGCATCGTGGAGCTCGTCGCCGAGCACGCGGCCTACGAGAAGGGCACGCCGCCCGCCCCCGGCCTGGAGCAGCGCCTGGACGCCCTCCTCTTCGGGGTGCCGGACCCGCGCCTGCGCTGCCTGGTGGCCGAGCTGCCCGGCGGCGATGTCGTCGGCTACGCGACGTGCGCGCCGGAGATCTCCACGTGGGACGGCACCGAGTACCTCCACATGGACTGCCTCTTCCTGCGTGACGGACACCGGGGGCTCGGCATCGGCGAGCTCCTGACGGACGCGGTGGCGGCCCAGGCTCGTGCGCTCGGTCTCACCGAGGTCCAGTGGCAGACCCCCGCGTGGAACGAGGGCGCGATCCGCTTCTACGGTCGGATCGGCGCCGACGCCAAGGAGAAGCTGCGCTTCGCCTGGCAGGTGCCGCCGCGGGCGTTCGACGCCGTGCTCTGCGACCTGGACGGCGTGATCCGCTTCTACGACATGTCGGGGATCGAGGAGATGGAGCGTGCCGCCGGTCTGCCCCACGGCAGCACCGCCGAGATCGCCTTCGCGCCCGAGACCGATCTGCCGCTGATGCTCGGGCGCACCGGCAGGGCGGAGTGGGTGGAGGCGATCGCACGCGGCCTCGCGGACCGGGTGCCGTACGAGCGCGGGCAAGCCCTGGGCGCCGCGCTCGCCGACGCCGGGTTCTCCGCCGACGCCACCGTGGTCGACCTGCTCAGGCGGGCCCGCGCGCACCTGCACGTGGCGCTGGTGACGAACGCGACCCCCTGGCTCGACGACGACCTGGCCGAGCTCGGCATCGCCGACCTCGCGCACACCGTGGTCAGCAGCGCAGGCGTCGGCATCGTCAAGCCCGACCGCCGGATCTACGAGATCGCCGTGGAGCGGGCCGGGGTCCCGGCCGAGCGCTGCCTGTTCGTGGACGACCGCAAGGAGAACGTGGACGCCGCGGTCGCGCTCGGCATGGTGGGGCTCCACTACACCGGCCCCGACGACCTGCGCGAGGCGCTGGCACCGGTGCTCGGCCACAGCTGACCACCGGCCCCACCGCCCGCGCCCGCCCGGCTCACCGCACCGTCCACCGCCCGCCCAGCATCAGCTCCCGGCCCTCCAGCTCGTCGGCCTCGCGCCAGGCCTGGACGCGCTGGGGGGTGATGCGGAAGTAGGTGTAGGCGGTCTTGAGCCCGCTCGGGTCGAAGCCCGTCTTCGTGGCGAAGGCCTCACACAGCTCGGCGGTCAACTCGGCCCCGTCGAGGGCGCGTACGGCACCTTCGACGAGGACGAGGTCGCGGGTCGGCCCGATGCCGACCCGCGCCTTGCCGGTCGCCCGGAGATTGCGGCCGGTGACGCTGGCTTCCGGAGTGGCCACCAGCAGGCTCTCGCCGTCCCAGAGGAAGGACAGCGGGATGAGATACGGGGTCCCGCTCTCCGCGTCCGCCGTCGCCACCCACGCGTCGATGTCGTGGTCGAGGCGGTGCAGGGCGTCCCGCTTGCGCTGCTCGGGCGCGCGGGGTGCGGTCGTCCCGGTGCTCATGCGCCCTGTCCCGACGGCCGGCGCGAGATGCGGGTGGCCGGTATGGCGTACGCGTTCATTACTGTTCTCCTCCAAGTGCGCTGGAACGGTGGTCACTTCTATGACGGATCACGACGGGGGAATGTGACAGATGGACCATGACGAAGCATCGGCGGCCCGGAGCGCAGCATCCGCGGACCGGAGCGAAGCGCTGGCGGCCCGCTTCGAGGAGCACCGGCCGCATCTGAAGGCGGTCGCCTATCGCATGCTCGGTTCGCTCAGCGAGTCCGAGGACGCGGTCCAGGAGTCCTGGATCCGGCTCAGCCGCTCCGACACCGGCGATGTGGCGAACCTGGGCGGCTGGCTGACGACCGTCGTCGGCCGGATCTGCCTCGACATGCTGCGTACGCGGCAGTCGCGACGCGAGGACTCCCTGTCGCTCTCGATGGACACGCACGTGCCCGACCCGGTCGTGAGCTGGGGTGATGTCGTCGACCCCGAGCAGGAGGTGCTGCTCGCCGACTCGGTCGGCCTCGCGCTGCTCGTCGTCCTGGAGACGCTCGCGCCCGCCGAGCGCCTCGCCTTCGTGCTGCACGACATGTTCGCCGTGCCTTTCGACGAGGTCGCCCCCATCGTGGAGCGCACCCCGGCCGCGACCCGGCAGCTCGCGAGCCGGGCCCGTCGCCGGGTGCAGGGTTCGGCGCCCAGGCCCGACAACGACCCCGTGCGTCAGCGCGAGGTCGTCGGCGCCTTCCTCGCCGCCGCGCGGGGTGGCGAGTTCGACGCGCTGCTCGAACTGCTCGACCCGGATGTGGTGTTGCGCGCCGACACGGGTGAACTCGCTTCCGGGCTCTCGAAGTTGGTGCGGGGTGCGACCGTGGTGGCCGGGCAGGCCGCGATGTTCTCGAAGGCGGCGCCGAGCACCGAGCTGGCCTTCGTCAACGGCCGTGTCGGTGTGGTCGGGGTGCCGCAGGGCGAGGTCGTCTCGGTCATGGAGTTCACGATCACGAACGGCAGGATCGTGGAACTCAACCTCCTCGTCGACCCCGCCCGCGTACGAGGACTCGGCCTCCCGCGGTTCCGCGCCTGACCCGGTCCCGGTCCCGGAACCGACCCTGGGCCCGGTCCCGGACTCAGCGCCGGACACCCGCCACCTCCCGCAGATACTCCTTGCGGCACAGCGGATTGCGGTCGGTGCGCGGCCGGTCAGGGGCCTCGCCCCGGACCGGCTGGTACCGCTCGAAGGCGGACTCCAGCTCGCCCTCGCCGCGCGTCAGCGAGGGCAGCAGCTGCTCCAGCTCGTGCACGCGGGCGGCGGGGATCTCTCCCTCGACCACGTACGCGGCTCCGCGCGCCGTCTGGGTGTGCGGGACCGCACGCAGCCGGGAGAGCGCGGGCAGGAGCGTCCCGAACACGTCGTCCGGGACGCTGAGCCGGAAGTGGTGCAGCGGCTCGTGCACCGCGGTGCCGGCCCGCCGCAGCGCGCTCAGCAGGACCAGTGGGGTCAGCTGCCGGAAGTCCCCGGCCGTGCTCGACATGCTCTTGTCGAAGGTGCCGTGCGCGTGGCTCTGGCGGGGCCAGTAGCCGGAGTGCGTCATGGTGACGACGCAGTCGTCGACCTGCCACCCGTGGACCCCCTGGAGCAGCGTCTCCCGCACGGTCTCCTCGACGGCGCGGAAGAACGCGTACGGCATCGAACCGAGCTCGATCCCCAGGCGGAACTCCACGCCGGAATCCGGCGGACCGGGTTCGACGCGCAGTCCGACGGTGGCCAGGAAGGGGTTGGATTCCGTGTCGATGATCTCGTACGCGGACCCGCTTCCGGTCACGCGCTCCACGCAGATGGTCGTGGTCTCGCGGAACGCGACGTCGATTTCGTACTCGTCGAGGAGAGTCGCCTGGATGACTTCCTTCTGGACCTCGCCGTACAGCGACACGTACACCTCCTGGCGGAGATCGTCCTGCCGGAGGTTGATCAGCGGGTCCTGCTCGGCGAGCTGGGCGAGTGCGAGATGCAGGGCGCCTCTGTCGCCGGGGCGGGCGGGGACGACGACGGTTTCCAGGGTGGGCGGCGAGAAGTGGTGCCGCCCGGCTCCGCCCGTCCTCCCGCCGGCGCGCGGCACGCCGACGGCATCGCCGATCCGGATGTCGCCGAGCCCCCACAACTTCCCGATCTGCCCTGCGGAGACGCCCTCACGCGGGTCCGCGGACCCGCGGTCGAAGACGCTGACCGCGGTGACCTTGCCCTCGCGCCCGTCGCCGAACGGCAGCCGGTCGCGCGTGCGCACCGTCCCCGCGAACATCCGCACGTACGCGACCTTCTCCCCGGCGTCCCCGCGCTCGACCTTGAAGACGGTGCCGGACACGGGGTCGTCGGCGCGCGGGCCGCCGTCCTCGGAGGGCAGCAACTCCCGGATGCCCGCGATGAGTTCGCCGACGCCCGCGCCGGTGGCGGCCGAGCCAAAGAACACCGGGTGCACCAGCGCCCGCTCGGTCTGCGCGGCGAGTTCGGCGCGCAGCCGCCGGTGGGAGAGCCCCGCCTCGTCGTCGACGTACGCGGAGAGCAGGGCGTCGTCGTGCGCGGCGAGCACGTCGACGAGGCGGCCGGTGAAGGCGGGGTCGTTCGCGCCGAAGGGAACGTACGAGGCGTCACGGCCGCCGAGGCCGCGGACCGTCCCCATGGGCACGACGTCCGGGACGAGCCGCTCCGCGATGCTGCGCAGCAGATCCTCCTCGCGCGCCCCGCGCCGGTCGATCTTGTTCACGAAGACGAGCGTGGGGATGCGGAGCCGCCGCAGCGTCCGCATGAGCACGCGGGTCTGCGCCTGGACGCCTTCGACGGCGGAGACGACGAGCACGGCGCCGTCGAGCACGCTCAGGACCCGTTCCACCTCGGCGATGAAGTCCGGGTGGCCGGGGGTGTCGATGAGATTGACGGTGACGTCGTCGACCGCGAACGAGACGACGGCGGATTTGATCGTGATGCCGCGCTGCCGCTCCAGGGCCAGCGAATCGGTCTGGGTGCTGCCCGCATCGACGCGACCGATCTCGTCGATGACACCGGCGGCGTGCAGAAGCCGCTCGGTCAGGCTGGTCTTCCCGGCGTCAACATGCGCCAGGATCCCCAGGTTCAGGGTGTTGGACGTGCTGGACGTATGCACGGAGTGTCATGTCCTCTGGGTCGATGGCGATTCCCTTCTGGCTGGACATGAACAAACGGCGCATTGCGTCTCCTTGACGGGTCGGGGCGTACGGCAAGTGCAGCAGGGGCGGTGCGGGGCGGCAACCGATTTATGGGGCGGCGCGGCGACGGGATGCGGATCCGGGTGGGGCGCGGGACCCTTGGAAGGAGGAGTGAGTGCCATGAGGGTCATGTTGAGAGCGCGTCTGGACACCCAGATCTCGAACGAGGCGATCAAGAACGGCACACTGCCGAAGCTGATGCAGGCGGTGTCGGAACAGATCAAGCCGGAGGCCGCGTACTTCGGGCCCAGTGGCGGCGGGCGGGCCGCCACCTTCGTCTTCGACATGCAGGACAGCTCGCAGATGCCGTCCATCGCCGAGCCGTTCTTCCTGGAGCTCGGTGCGGAGATCGAGATCTACCCGGTGATGAACGCGGAGGATCTGCGGAAGGGCCTTTCCTCGCTTCAGGGCTGACCGCTGCAGAGCAGGAATGCCGAAAGCACCCGGCTCCGCGCGGATGCCGGGTGCTTTCGTGTGACCAGATGGCCTGGTGACCTTGTGGGGTCAGGCCTTCTTGGTCTCCCAGAAGATCTTGTCGATCTGGGCGATGTAGTCCAGCGCCTTCTGGCCCGTGGCCGGGTCCGACGAGCCCTTGGCGGCCGAGAGGGCCTTGAGGGTGTCGTTGACCAGCTGGTGCAGCTCCGGGTACTTCTCGAAGTGCGGGGGCTTGAAGTAGTCGCTCCAGAGCACCGACACGTGGTGCTTCGCGAGCTCCGCGCGCTGCTCCTTGATGCCGATGGCGCGCGTCTGGAACTGCGCGTCGTCGTTGGCGGCCATCTTCTCCTGCACGGCCTTGACCGACTCCGCCTCGATGCGGGCCTGGGCCGGGTCGTACACGCCGCAGGGCAGGTCGCAGTGGGCGCTGACCTTTACCTTGGGGGCAAACAGGCGGGAAAGCATGCAGCTGTCCTTCCTCGTGATCGTCTTCTCAGGTGGGACATTACTCCGTGAGAGACGGGTTTTCGCGAGTGCCCCCTTGGGCTTAGGACAAAAGTCCAGGGTGAGACTGGGACTCGTGGAGGATAGGACCGGGGAGGTGCGGTGATGCCGGAGCTGTCGCAGGAGAGCGAACGGAGAAGGGCCATCCTGCCGTTGGGTGCGGCCGAGGTGACGGGCCCTTCGATGGTGCCCACGCTTTACCACGGGGACCGCCTGGTGGTGCAGTGGGGCGCACGGGTCCGAGCGGGTGACGTGGTGGTGCTCCGTCATCCGTTCCAGCAGGACCTGTTGGTCGTCAAGCGTGCCGCCGAGCGGCGCGAGGGCGGCTGGTGGGTGCGCGGGGACAACGTGTACGCGGGAGGGGACAGCACGGACTACGGCACGGTGCCCGAGGAACTCGTCCTGGGGAAGGTGTGGTTCCGCTACCGCCCGCCCCAGTTCAGGTCCGGTCAGCGCTCGCCGTTCGCGCTGGTGCGCTGGGCCGTCTCGGCGGCGCGCCCCGTGCTCGCCGACCGGTCCGTCTCCAGGCGTTTGCGGGCGCGGTAGGCGGCGACATTGGCGCGGGTCGCGCAGCGGTCCGAGCAGTAGCGTCGGGAACGGTTTGTCGACGTGTCGAGATAGGCGTTGCGGCAGGGCGCTGCCTCGCACAGGCCGAGGCGGTCCACGCCGTGCTCGGTGAGATGGAAGGCGAGGCCCATCGCGGCGATCGCCGCGTACCCGGACGTGGCGTTCGACGGGTGGTCCGCCAAGTGCATGTGCCACAGCGGGTTGCCCTCGTCGTCACGGTCGTCGTGGCCCGAGATCTGCGGGCTGACCGGGAACTCCATGAGCAGTGAGTTCAGCAGGTCGACCGCGAGGGTCTCGTCGCCGCCGTCGGCCGCCTCGAAGACCGCCCTGAGCCTGGCCCGCACGGAGCGGAAGCGGGTGACATCGGAGTCCGTGGCACGACGTGCCGCCTGCGAGCTGCCTCCGAACAGCTCGCGGATCGCCTCGACCGACGTCAGCGTGTCCTTGTTGCGACCCGGCTCCTCGCTGTTGACCAGACGTACGGCGTAGTCCGAGTAATAGGCCAGTTCCACTTGTAGTCCTTACCGGGGCGGGCTATCTTCATCACGTGCGTGAGTAACGGTTGCGCGTGCTTCGAGGGTATTACGAGAGCGTATTACGTACAGGAGGACCTCCGATGACGGAAACGGTGTCGGGAACAGACTGGCGCGCCTGGCAGGACAGCTGGGACCGGCAGCAGGAGTGGTATCTGCCCGACCGCGAGGAGCGGTTCCGGGTCATGCTCGACATGGTCGAAGCCGTCGTCGGCACCGAGCCGCGCGTCCTCGACCTCGCGTGCGGTACGGGGAGTATTACGGACCGGCTGCTCAAGAGGTTCCCGGACGCGGTCAGCACGGGCGTCGACCTCGACCCCGCGCTCCTGGCCATCGCCGAGGGCACCTTCGCCGGGGACGACCGGGTCACCTTCGTGACCGCGGACCTCAAGGACCCCCAGTGGACGGCGCAGCTGCCCTACGACGCGTACGACGCGGTCCTCACCGCCACCGCCCTGCACTGGCTGCACAGCGAACCCCTGACCACCCTCTACGGCCAGCTCGCGGGTCTCGTCCGGGACGGCGGCGTCTTCCTGAACGCCGACCACATGCCCGACCCCGCGACGCCCCGCCTGAACGACGCCGACCGGGCCCAGCGGCACGCCCGCATGGAGCAGGCGAAGGCGGCCGGCGCCGTGGACTGGAGGGACTGGTGGCAGCTCGCCGCCAAGGACCCGGTCCTCGCCGGGCCCACCGCCAAGCGCTTCGAGATCTACGGCGAGCACGCGGACGGCGACACCCCCTCGCCCGAGTGGCACGCGCGGACGCTGCGTGAGGCGGGCTTCGGCGAGGCGCGGACGGTGTGGTCATCGCCCTCGGACGCGATGGTCCTGGGGCTCAAGTAGCGCAGCACGAAGGGGCGGTACGGATCGTGGATCCGTACCGCCCCTTCTCTGTGTACGCGTTACAGGACCTTCGACAGGAACGACTGCGTCCGCTCGTGCTGCGGGTTGGTCAGGACGTCGCGCGGGTGGCCGGACTCGACCACCACGCCCTCGTCCATGAAGACGAGGCTGTCGCCGACCTCACGCGCGAAGCCCATCTCGTGCGTGACGACGATCATCGTCATGCCGGACTGGGCGAGGTCGCGCATGACGTCGAGCACGTCACCGACCAGCTCCGGGTCGAGCGCGGACGTCGGCTCGTCGAAGAGCATCAGCTTCGGCTCCATCGCGAGCGCGCGGGCGATGGCCACACGCTGCTGCTGGCCGCCCGAGAGCTGCGAGGGGTAGCTCTTGGCCTTGTCGGCCAGGCCGACCCGCTCCAGAAGCTGCTCGGCACGCGCCTTCGCCGCCGTCTTCGTCTCACCCTTGACCTGGACCGGCGCCTCCATGACGTTCTCGAGGGCCGTCATGTGCGGGAAGAGGTTGAAGCGCTGGAAGACCATGCCGATGTCCCGGCGCTTCAGGGCGACTTCGCTGTCCTTGAGCTCGTACAGCTTGTCTCCCTTCTGCCGGTAGCCCACCAGCTCGCCGTCGACGTAGAGCCGCCCGGCGTTGATCTTCTCCAGGTGGTTGATGCAGCGCAGGAACGTCGACTTGCCGGAGCCGGACGGGCCGATGAGGCAGAAGACCTCGCCCGACTTGACCTCCAGGTCGATGCCCTTGAGGACCTCGACGTGGCCGAAGGACTTGTGGACGCCTTCGGACTTCACCATGGCGGTCGTCATCAGTGACCAACTCCCGAGCGGTTGCCCAGCGACAACATATTGGCCTTGATCTTCTGGAACGGCGTGTCCGGCAGGGAGCGCGACGAACCGCGCGCGTAGTAGCGCTCCAGGTAGTACTGACCGACGCTGAGGATCGACGTCATGATCAGGTACCAGCACGCGGCGAGCAGCAGGGTCTCCACCGTCGCGCCCGACGAGGTGCCGATGTCCTGGGCGTACCGCAGGAGCTCGTAGTACTGGACGGCGGCGACCAGCGAGGTCGTCTTCAGCATGTTGATGACTTCGTTGCCCGTCGGCGGCACGACCACGCGCATCGCCTGCGGGAGCACGACACGGCGCAGCGTCTTGCCGTGGCTCATGCCCAGCGCGTGCGAGGCCTCGGTCTGGCCCTCGTCGACCGAGAGCAGGCCGGCGCGGCAGATCTCCGCCATGTACGCGGCCTCGTTGAGACCCAGGCCGAGCAGCGCCGTCAGGAACGGCGTCATGAAGTCCGACCACTCGTCCTTGTAGACAGGGCCGAGGTTCACGTAGTCGAAGACGAAGCCGAGGTTGAACCAGACGAAGAGCTGGACCAGGACCGGCGTACCCCGGAAGAACCAGATGTAGAACCAGGCGATCGACGAGGTGACCGGGTTCCTCGACATCCGCATCACGGAGAGCAGGACGCCGCCGACCACGCCGATGAGCATCGAGAGGACGGTCAGGATCAGGGTCTCGCGGACGCCCTTGAGGATGCGCTCGTCGAAGAAGTTGTCAGGAATCGCGTTCCAGTTGATGTCGCCCTGGGAGAACGCGTAGACGATCGCTGCGAGCGCGCCGATGGCGACGATCGCGGCGACGTACCGGCCGTAGTGCCGGACCGGGATGGCCTTGATGGCCTCGGGACGGGAGGACGGGGGTGTGTCCTCCGGTCCCTTCTTGGTGATGTCGGTAGTCACGGGAGTGGCCTTTCAGCGGCGAGACGGGTGCGGGGTCACTTGCCGCCGTTGATCTTGGCTTCCTTGACCGCGCCGTCCTCGACGCCCCACTTCGAGATGATCTTGTCGTAGTCGCCGTTCTTGATGATCGCGTCGAGCGCGGCCTTGATCGCGTCGCGCAGCTCGGGGTTCTTCTTGGAGATCGCGATGCCGTACGGAGCGGCCTCGACCTGCTCGCCGACCAGCTCGAAGTCCTTGCCGCCGCCCGAGGTCTTCACCGCGTACGCGGCGACCGGGAAGTCGGACGAGCCCGCGTCCGCGCCGCCGGAGCGCAGTCGGGTCTGGGCCTGCTGGTCGTTGTCGAAGGACTCGATGGCGATCTTCTTGCCGCCCTTGCACTTCTTCGACTCGGCCTTGGCGAGGTCGTGCGAGACGGTGCCGCGCTGGACGACGATCTTCTTGCCGCAGAGGTCGGCCCAGGTCTTGATGCCCTGGTCGTCGCCCTTCTTGGTGTAGATCGAGACGCCCGCCGTGAAGTAGTCGACGAAGTCGACGCCGTCGCCGATCTTCTTGCCGGTCTCCTCGTCGACGCCTTCCTGGCGGTTCTTGGTGTCGGTCATGGCCGACATCGCGAGGTCGTAGCGCTTGGAGCGCAGGCCGCCGAGCAGGGTGTCGAAGGTGCCGTTGTCGAACTGGAACTCCACGCCGAGCTGCTTGCCGAGCGCTTCGCCGAGGTCGGGGTCGATGCCGACCGTCTTGCCGGACTTGTCCTTGAACTCGACGGGCGGGTACGCGATGTCCGAACCGACCTTGATGACTCCGGCGTCACGGATGTCCTTGGGGAGCTTGTCGGCGAGCGGTGCGTTGCTCACCTTCTCGCCGCCCTCGTCCTTGCTCTTGGTCTGGTCGCCGCAGCCGGACAGCAGCAGCGCGCCGGCGACCGCGATCGCGCCGACCGTGGCCATCCGGGACTTCGCGGACTTACCGGCGGTGGTACGACAGATGAAGCGTGCGGTCATGAGGGTCCTCCGGCGGATGAGGGAGTTGCCGAGCGGTCGTGCACACACCTTCGGGTGTCGCGACCTCGTGTGATGACGGCATCTTGCCATTCGGACCGTCCGATTCTGGGTGCCAGAGATGTCAAAATCGGATAACGGGTGATCGCGGTACCCAGACAGGCCGGGACAACCGGGCCGTACCGGCCTGGAACGAAGTACCGCCATTTGAGATCTTCGGTGGATCTCGGGTGAATCTCGCGATGTGGACCGGCGGCGTGCGCTCCTCGGAAAATCCGGGCATGGGCCCGTCGTCCGTTCTTGTTGGACCACTACAAGGACCAGGGGCACCTCAGGTAACCAATCCCACTCGCCCGTGCCCCGCGCCGTCAGGTAGAAAGGTGCGTTACACCCCTCATCCGGGGCCCAGAGCGCGTGTGCGGCGCGCTCGCGTGTCTGTACCTCCCTCCGTCGACAGGCGGAGAACAGACGCGGTGCCCGCCCACTTCTCAACCAGGAGTGGACACCCTCAACTGATGATTTAAGACTTAAGGGGTAAGACAAGTGGCAGCGGAGATCGTCAATCCTCGCAGCGACAGCAATACGGGTCACGAAGGCGCTGAAGAGCCCTTCGATCCGGCGTTCGCGCTGCACCGTGGCGGCAAGATGGCCGTGCAGGCCACTGTGCCGGTGCGGGACAAGGACGACCTGTCCCTGGCGTACACGCCTGGCGTCGCGAAAGTGTGCACCGCGATCGCCGAGCAGCCGGAGCTGGTGAACGACTACACATGGAAGTCGAACGTCGTGGCCGTGGTCACCGACGGCACGGCCGTGCTCGGTCTCGGTGACATCGGTCCCGAGGCCTCCCTCCCCGTGATGGAGGGCAAGGCCATTCTGTTCAAGCAGTTCGGCGGCGTGGACGCGGTTCCGATCGCGCTCGCGACGACGGACGCGGACGAGATCGTCGAGACCGTGGTGCGTATGGCGCCGTCCTTCGGCGGCGTGAACCTCGAAGACATCTCGGCGCCGCGCTGCTTCGAGATCGAGCGCAAGCTCCAGGAGCGGCTCGACATTCCGGTCTTCCACGACGACCAGCACGGCACGGCGGTCGTGACGCTCGCCGCGCTGCGGAACGCGGCGCGGCTGACCGGGCGCACGCTCGGTGAGCTGCGTGCCGTGATCTCCGGCGCGGGTGCGGCCGGTGTCGCCATCGCCAAGTTCCTGCTCGAGGCGGGCCTCGGCGATGTGGCGGTCGCGGACCGCAAGGGCGTGGTGAGCCGGGACCGGGACGACCTCACCCCGGTCAAGCGTGAACTCGCGGAGATCACCAACAAGGCCGGGCTCAGTGGTTCGCTGGAGAGTGCGCTGGCGGGTGCCGATGTGTTCATCGGCGTCTCGGGCGGCACCGTCCCCGAGCCCGCGGTCGCCTCCATGGCGCCGAACTCGTTCGTGTTCGCCATGGCCAACCCGAACCCCGAGGTGCACCCGGACATCGCCCACAAGTACGCGGCGGTTGTCGCGACGGGGCGTTCGGACTACCCGAACCAGATCAACAACGTGCTCGCCTTCCCCGGCATCTTCGCGGGCGCGCTGCAGGTCCGTGCCTCGCGCATCACCGAGACGATGAAGATCGCCGCGGCCGAGGCGCTGGCCGGTGTGGTGGGCGAGGAGCTGTCCGCCGACTACGTGATCCCCTCGCCGTTCGACGAGAGGGTCGCCCCGGCGGTCACCGCGGCTGTCGCGGCGGCCGCCCGTGCGGAGGGTGTCGCCCGCCGCTGAGCGGAACACTCCATGGCGTGACCGCGCCCCTGTCTCGTACGCACACGTCGTGCACGAGGCGGGGGCGCGGTGCGTCCGGGGGTGGGGCGTCCGGGGTGGGACGGGTGCGTCCAGGGTGCGTACGAGGTGGGGGCGCGGTGGGGGCGCGGCGCGCGTCACAGTCGTGCGAGGTTACGTCCGGGTAGGCCCGCGGCCTATCGTCGCCTCATGTTCGCCGCCTACGCCGCCCGCATCGACCGTGACCAGCCGCTCAGTGGCCTTGAGTTGGGGGAGCGTCCCGCCCCCGAGGCCAGGGCCGGCTGGTCGACCGTGAACGTCCGGGCCGCCTCCCTCAACCATCACGACCTGTGGTCCCTGCGCGGGGTCGGCCTCCCCGAGGGGAGGCTGCCGATGATCCTCGGCTGTGACGCCGCGGGCATCGACGAGCACGGCAACGAGGTCGTCCTGCACTCCGTCATCGGCCAGACCGGGTACGGGGTCGGCCCCGACGAGGGCCGTTCGATCCTCACCGAGAAGTACCAGGGGACGTTCGCCGAGCAGGTCTCCGTGCCCACGTGGAATCTGCTGCCGAAGCCGAAGGAGCTTCCGTTCGCCGAGGCGGCCTGTCTGCCGACCGCGTGGCTCACCGCGTACCGCATGCTCTTCACCAACGCCGGTGTGCGTCCCGGGGATTCGGTCCTCGTCCAGGGCGCCGGTGGCGGCGTCGCCACGGCCGCGATCGTCCTCGGCAAGGCGGCCGGACTCCGGGTCTTCGCCACGAGCCGCGACGAGGCCAAGCGGAAGCGGGCCCTGGAGCTGGGCGCGGTGGAGGCCGTGGAGTCCGGCGCCCGCCTTCCGCAGCGGGTGGACGCCGTCATCGAGACGGTGGGGGCGGCGACGTGGTCGCACTCCATCAAGTCGCTCAAGCCGGGCGGCACTGTGGTGATCTCGGGCGCGACCAGTGGTGACAGGCCCTCGCACGCGGAGCTGACGCGGGTCTTCTTCCTGGAGCTGAAGATCGTCGGCTCGACGATGGGGTCCAAGGACGAGCTGGAGGACCTGCTCTCCTTCTGCGCCGCCACGGGCGTGCGCCCCGTCATCGACGAGGTGCTGCCGCTGGACCGGGCGCGTGAGGGCTTCGAGCGCATGGAGTCCGGCGAGCAGTTCGGGAAGATCGTGCTGGAGGTCTGACGCCGAAGCTGCCTCCCCCTTCACATCACCCCACCCCTCACATCACCCCACCCTTCACTTCACCCGTGTCAACTGTGGTTGACACGGCCTTCCTGTCAACGTAGGTTGACATGCATGACCGAAGCTACGGATCTCGCCGAGCGTGCGGGTGACCGTGACCCACGAGTCGGACTGCGGGCCGTCTCCGCGCTGCGGAGGCTGGTGGAGCAGTTGGAGGCCGTGCAGGTGCGCAGTGCGCGCCTGCAGGGCTGGTCGTGGCAGGGGATCGCCGCGGAGCTCGGAGTGAGCAGGCAGGCCGTGCACAAGAAGTACGGGAGGCAGTGATGTTCGAGCGGTTCACGAAGGACGCCCGCGCCGTGGTCAAGGGTGCGGTCGAGCATGCCGAGGGCGAGGGTGCGGACTCCGTCGACGACGGGCACATGCTGCTCGCGCTGCTCGACCGCGAGGCGAGCCGGGCGTCCTTCGCCCTGGCCTCGCTCGGGGCCACGCGCCGCCGGGAGTCGATCGAGGCCGCGCTGGCCGAGGCGCGGCGCCGCGGGGGCCTCTCGCAGGCCGACACCCAGGCGCTCGCCGAGCTCGGTATCGACGTGTCCGAGATCGTCTCCCGGGTCGAGGAGGCCCATGGCGTGGGCGCGTTGGCGGGCGGACGCAAGGCCGGGCGGTCCGGACGGTCCGGCCGTGGCTGGACCGGGCACCGCCCGTTCACCCGCGAGGCCAAGGACACCCTGGAGAAGTCCCTGCGCATCGCCACCGCCCGCCGGGACCGGCACATCGGCGACGAACACATCCTGTTCGCCCTGACGGTCCGCCCCGGCCCGGTCGGCGAGGTGCTCGCGGATCATGGCGTGACCCATGAGGCGGTGGAGAGGGTGCTGTACGGCGAGGGCGCCGCTTAAGCGGAGGGGTTGGCAGGGGGGGGTGGCCGTGGCGGCCTGCCCTGGCCGTGGAGGCCCGTCCTGGCCGTGGCGGCCTGCCCGGCTACTTCGGTCACTCCGGCGGGACGGTCTGCCCGGCTATCCCGGTCACCCCGGCGGGATGGCCTGCCCGGTCACTTCGGCTACTCCGGCGGGATGGCCTGCCCGGCTGCTCCGGTCACTCCGGCGGGATGGCCTGCCCGGCTACCACGGACATCCCGGCCGGGACAGCTGCCCGGCCCGCCCGGCCATCCCGGCCGGACGGCCCGCCCGGCCATCCCGGCCATCCCGGCCGGGCGGCCTCCCCGGCCGGACAGCCCGCCCGGAGGTCACGGCTTCGGCGTACGCAGTGTCGCGGCGATGTGTGCTGCCGCCGATGACAAGTGGCGTCGGGCGTCGCGGAGTTGGTCCTCTGTCACGCCCTGGTCCCGGGCCGCGTCGCGGATGTCGTCGCGGAAGCGGTCCAGGAGCCGGTCCAGGTCGCGAGCCGGATGGCCGGTGGTGTCCTCCTGGGCCCAGTCCGGGACGTACTCCGTGGGGACCTCGTCCTCGCGGGCGTCCGTGAACTTGGGCTCCTCGGCGGTGGGCCGCGCGCCCTTGCTGCCGAAGTCCTTGCCTGCGCCGCCTGTGCTGCCTGCGTTCTTGCCGAACTCGCTGAACTCCTTGGCCAGTTCCGTCAGGCCCTCGCGGACCCCCGTCGGCCAGTCGCCCCGCGTGAAGTGGTCCTGCACCTGGTCCTGGACGCGCCGTGCGATGCGCTGCACCTCCTCCTGCGCCTGGGCGCGGGCGGTCGCCTGCGCGTCCTGCGCCTGGCGGCGGGCGCGCTGGGCGTCCTCGCGGGCCCTGCGGGTCTCGTCCTTCGCCCGCCGCGCCTGCTCCTTCCACTCCTGCTTGGCGCGCTTGAACTCCTCCTTGGCCTGGCGCCAGCCCTCCTTGTCGCCCCAGGAGCCGTCGAAGAAGTCCGAGGGGTCGGGGAAGGCCTTGCCGGAGCCGGAGCCGGAGCCGTTCTTGTCCTCGGGCCGGCCGCCGGACGCGCGTGCCTCCTTGGCCGCCTCCCGCATCTCACGGCGGAGCTCACCGGCCGCGCCCCGCACGCCGTCCCGGATCTCGGCGGCGAGCTCGGCGACGGAGTCACGGATCTCCAGCTCCAGATCGGCCAGCTCACCGCTGCGGTCGGCCAGTTCGGCGCGGCCCGCGTCCGTGATGGCGTACACCTTGCGGCCGCCCTCCGTGGTGTGCGTGACCAGGCCCTCGGCCTCCAGCTTCGCCAGGCGCGGGTAGACCGTGCCGGCCGAAGGTGCGTACAGCCCTTGGAAGCGCTCCTCCAGGAGGCGGATCACCTCATAGCCGTGGCGTGGGGCCTCGTCGAGGAGCTTGAGCAGATACAGGCGCAGTCGGCCGTGGGCGAACACGGGGGCCATCTCAGAGCACCTTCTTGTCGGTCGGGGCGGTGTCGTCGGTCGGGGGAGTGTCCGTCGGGGGCGCGGCCGGTGGCACGGCCTCGTCGTACGGATCTTCCTCCGTCGGCGGCCTGCGCAGCAGGGCGATGGAGCCGGAGACCGTCGTCGCCCTGAGCTTTCCGCTGCCCGAGCCCAGGCGGCCGGTGATCTTCTTCGCGCCCCACTGGCCGCTGACCCGCAGGTCCTCGAACGCGTTGGACACCGACCCGCTCGCGGTGTTCGCCTCCACGTCCGCGTCCGTCGGGTGGGGCAGCCGGATCGCTATCTCACCGGAGACGCTCGTCAGGCCGATGTCGGCCGGGGCGCCCGTCGGGTCGATGTCCACGATCATCGAGCCGCTCACCGAATCTGCCCGAACGGAGGAGCCCGCGCCCTCGAAGACGGTCAGGTCGCCGGAGACCGAGTTGAACCGCAGGTCGCCGGTGATGCCCTGGGCCTCCACGTTGCCCGAGACCGTGTCGGCGCGGACCTGGCCCGAGAGGCCGACCAGGGTGGTGTCGCCGGTGACGCCCTTGACCTCCGTGCGGCCCTCGATCCCCGAGACCACGGCACCGGCCCCGACGACGCCGACCTCGACACGGGTGCCCGCCGGGACGGCCAGGGAGACCACGGCGCTGCGGCGCCAGCCCTTGCGGTCGAGCCACTTGAGGAAGCCCTTCCAGGGCAGGTCGTCATAGGCGACGGACAGCGTGCCGTCCGACTGCGTGACGGTCAGCGGCGGGCCCTCGATCTCGGAGACCTCGAGCCGGGCGGAAACTTCGTCGGTGCCCACGACGTTCACTGTTCCGTTGACGACGCGCACATGGAGTGTCCTCACGGGGGCGTCGAACGTGAGCTTCTGGGGCTCGGCGACGGACCACTCTGACATCGGGCTGACCTCCTCGGGCGTGCTGGACAACGGTGGGCGGGAGGGCCAGGAAGCCCGGATCACAACGCGCCATATCGCGTCTCTGAGATACACGATATATCGCGGTGACGGAAAGTCAAGACACCCTCGCTTCTCTGCGCTAAATATGGTGATTTGACCTAGCGTGGGGCCATGTCGTCCGAAGCTTTCGAGCACGCCGCCGCCGGTGCACTGCTGCTCTGCCGGGCCGAACCCGACGTGGTCGAGCCCGCCGCCCGCCTGTTGCGCGAACGGATGCTGCTCGCCGACGCGGGCCACGAGTGGAGCGTGCTCGTGCCCGAGGGCAAGCCCTGGGTGCACGGCGACGAACCGGTGGACCGGGTCCTCACGGGGTGGGCCACCGCGCTCGCCGTCGGGTCGACCTGGCCGGTGCTCGCGCTGTGGTGGGACTCCGACCGGTCCGGCTGCACCCTCGCGGCGGGCTTCCGGCGCACCGTCGAATACGTGTGGCTGGCGAACGGGACACCCGTCGGTGAGGACGAGGCGCTGCGCACCTTCGCCGCGCGGCTCGGGCTCGACCCCGTCCTGGACATGCAGTCCCTGGAGGTGCTGGGGCGCCCCGACCCTGAGGCCGACGCCCGCGCACGGCTCCTGGGCCTGCTCGCCGTTCTCGCGCGGGCGGGGGTGGCGCTGCCGACCGGCCTCGGCCCGGGTGAGCCCGCGGACCGGCTGCGCGCGGTGGCACGGGTCGTGCCGGGTGTGCGGGAGGTCGAGTGGTCGGGATGGCGGGACGCGGTGCGGGCCGAGCTCGACGTCGTCGAGCGGGGGCGCTTCGGGCCGTGGCTGCGGGGACCGCGGGCTCGCGCGCTGGCCGTGGCACAGATGGCCGCCGGTCTGCCGCTCGCCGCGTGGGCCGTGCGGCGGCGCAGCGGGGGATGGGCCGTGGCGGGGATGCTCCTGATGGTGCACGGCTCTTTGGGGTTCGCGTACGACAGGGTGCGGGCGGCTGACGCGGGGCCCGGCCGGAGCTGACGGGCTCTGGCCACGTGCGTGGATCAGCCGCCGGGCTCTGGCCGCGTGCGTGGATCGCGTCGAGGGTGAGGGTGAGCAGGCGGGGCGGCTGGTCGGGGTCCGACGTGCTGTGCGGGGTGGAGGACATCGCGGGCGGGCCGAGCCGCCGTCTGGGTCTGGTGGACGCGCTCGTCGTCTACGGAGACGTCGACGCCCTCCACGCGCGCGTGCAGGAGCACTTCGCGGCAGGCGCCGACCACGTCTGCGTACAGGTGCTGACCGATGGGCGAGCCGGGAGCGCTGCCGCTGCCACAGTGGCGTGAGCCGGCCCCGGCGCTCGTCGGGTGACGCGGACCAGGTGACCCGGACCCGGGTCGGCGAAGCGGACTACTCGTCCTCGTCCCCGTCCTCGTCGTCCAGGCGGGCCAGCCAGGTGGCGAGACGTTCCACCGGGACCTCGAAGTCCGGGTTGAGGTCCACGAAGGTCCGGAGCTGCTCGGCGAGCCACTCGAAAGTGACCTCCTCCTCGCCGCGCCGCTTCTCCAGCTCCTCGATGCCACGGTCGGTGAAGTACATGGGGCTCGTCTCCTGCGTGCGTACATGGTCGTAATGGTTCACCAAGCGTACGGAATGGCGGATCGGCCTCGGGACAACGGTTTCACAGGGCATGGTGTGCACCACACCCATCGCGGGTAACTCCCTTTTTCCGGAGGGGTGTTCGCACACCGCGTGTCCATGCGCAGGGCCCGGTCGCCGCGCATGACGCGGGAAGGAGAACCGACTTGTCCGAACTGCTCACGTCCGCCGATGCCATCGCCGCGTTCCTCAGCTCGGCCGCGCTGTCCATGGGGGCCGCCGTCGCGACCACCGCCCGTGACGAGGTGGCCCAGAGCGTCGTGGCGCGGGGCCGGACGTTCCTCGACGTCGTGCTGCGCAGGCCGCGCGGGGACGAGGACACCGCCGCCGCGGGTGCGATAGCCGGTCTGCCCGACGAGGCGCGGGGCGCCCTGGAGACCGCGGTGGGGCAGTGGCTCGCCGGCGGTGAGCTCGGCGCCGACGCCTTGCGCGGGCACATCGAGCGGGCCGCGGCCGGGGCACGGCAAGGCGGCGGCGCACACGCGTACGGCAAGCACGCGGTCGCAGTGGAGACGGTGCAGGGCGACTTCACCATCAGCTTCGACGGCGACCCGCAGAGCGGCAGATGAGCCCCCGCACGGCCCGGACCCAGCGGCCGAGCCGGTCCGAGACCCGCGCGGAGGGGAACAAGGCGGTCGCGGTCGGCCGCGTGCTCGGCGACTTCGTCATCAGTCTCGTCCTCGGCGACGGCCTGAAGAACGCCATGGGCGACGCGTCGACCTGGCGGGTGTGGAACTGGCCGCCCTTCGTCACCGTCCTCGGCCTGGGCACGACGGCCCTGGTCATCGCGCCCGAGGGGCCACAGAGCCAGTACGCGGGCGTCTATGTGCTGCTGGGGCTCGCCCTCCTGCTCGCGGGCGCCCGCATCGTCGGGATCGTCGCCCCGTCCGCGACGAAGGCCCTCGTCTCCGCGCTCTCCGTGCTCCTCGCCGTCAGTGCCCTGCTCTGGGTGGACCGGCTGACGGAGCACGGCGAGGTGGACGTGACCGGCCGGGCCGAGATCGGCCGGGGTCCTGTGGAGAACGGGGACCTGCTGTCCGTCGTGGTGGACGACGCCCCCTCGCGCACGCATCTGCGCATCGCCCTGATGGTCCGCGACGCCGTGCCCGACGCCCAGTCCTGCACTCCGGAGACCCGCCTCACCGTCGCGCTGCGGGGCGCCGGCGCGAACAGCTCGCACACCGACGTGCGCGCGGAACAGGCCGTCGACCTGCCGCTCGGCGGGGCCAGTGGAGCGCTGCGGGTCGACGTGACCGTCCACACGGACCCGGGCTGCCGGATGACCGTGTCCGTAGACGACGCCGTGCTGCACGGCTGAGGGGAGGTGATCCGGATGAGCGTGAGACCGCGCGGGACCACGGCCCTGCTGGCGTTCCTCCTCGCCTGCACGATGGTGGGCGCGAGTTCCTGCGGAGAGGAGTCGGAGCCGACCTTCCTCGGCAAGTCCCAGATCAGCGTGGAGATGCACGGGGACCTGCCCGGCGTCTCGTACGAGGACAACTACCGCCGCTCGGGCTTCGACCATCTGCTGCTCGGACAGCTGAAGGACGACCTGAAGATCAAGACGTCCAAGCCGGCGAACGTGTCCTCCGCGGACCGCGTCCCCGACCTGGTCAACGGCGACACCGACATGGTCATCGCCGCCTTCTCCATCACACCGCCCCGCATGGAGCAGATCGACTTCGTCGGCCCCTACGCCACCACCCGGCAGGGATTCCTCGTCGGCAAGGAGGGCAAGGGCGCCACGAAACGGGAGGACTTCAAGGGCAGGACGGTCTGCACCTGGGAGGGCACGACCTCCGTGGAGGCGCTCAAGGAGCTCAAGCGGGTGGGCGCCGACCTGATCACGCTCGACGACGCCTCCGACTGCGTCGACCAGCTCGTCGCCGGAGAGGCGTACGCGGTCTCCACCGACCAGATGATCCTGTACGGCTTCGCCCGGCAGCATGCCGCCGAGGGCCTGCGGGTGGTCCCCGGCCTGACCATCGGGGCGCCGCAGCACTACGGAATCGGCCTGGCCAAGGGGCACCGCGCGGACTGCGTCAGGCTGCGGGAGTTCGTGAAGGACTACGTCGACAGCAGCGCCTGGATCAAGGACTTCGAGGCATCGGTCCCGAACCTCGCCGACGAGGAACCCAACTGGATCAGCCACTACAAGCCGAGCGCGGGCTCCATCGACGCCCGCTCCTGCCGCGACAAGCCGAGCACCTGACGTACGACGAACGGGCCCGCCCCGCGGTTCACACCGCGGGGCGGGCCCGTTCACATGCCGCTGACGTGCCGACGTGCCGACGTGCTGACGTCAGCGAACGGCGCTCACGCCTCGAAGACCTCCGTGAGGAGCTGCTCCTGCTCCTGCTCGTGGCGCTTCTTCGAACCCACCGCGGGGGACGAGCCGTGCGGCCGCGAGATGCGGCGCAGGCGCTCGCCGTGCGGGATGTCCGCGCCGACCGCCAGGTCCAGGTGGTCGATGAGGTTGAGGGCGATGAAGGGCCACGCGCCCTGGTTCGCCGGCTCCTCCTGCGCCCACAGGTACTTCTCGGCGTTCGGGTACTTCGCGATCTCCGCCTGGAGCTCGGCACCCGGCAGCGGGTACAGACGCTCGATGCGGATGATCGCGGTGTCCGTGACCTCGCGCTTCTTCCGCTCGGCCTCCAGGTCGTAGTACAGCTTGCCGGAGCAGAAGACGACCTTGCGGACCGCCGACGCCTCGACCGAGTCGTCGCCGATGACCGGGCGGAAGCCACCCGTCGTGAACTCCTCCGTCTTCGAGGCCGCGGCCTTGAGGCGCAGCATCGACTTCGGCGTGAAGACCACCAGCGGCTTGTGGTGCGGGTTGTGCACCTGCCACCGCAGGAGGTGGAAGTAGTTCGACGGAAGGGTCGGCATCGCGACCGTCATGTTGTTCTGCGCGCACAGCTGGAGGAAGCGCTCGATACGGGCGGACGAGTGGTCCGGTCCCTGGCCCTCATAGCCGTGCGGAAGCAGCAGCGTGACGCCGGAGTGCTGGTTCCACTTCTGCTCGGCGGCCGAGATGTACTCGTCCACCACCGTCTGCGCGCCGTTGACGAAGTCACCGAACTGCGCTTCCCACATGACGAGGGACTCGGGACGGGCCAGCGAGTAGCCGTACTCGAAGCCCATCACCGCGTACTCGGAGAGCAGCGAGTCGTAGACGTTGTAGCGCGCCTGGTCGTCGGAGAGGTACAGGAGCGGCGTGAAGTCCTCGCCCGTCTCACGGTCGATGAGGACCGCGTGACGCTGACCGAACGTGCCACGGCGCGAGTCCTGGCCCGACAGACGGACCGGCGTGCCCTCCAGGAGCAGCGAACCGATGGCGAGGGTCTCGCCCATGCCCCAGTCGATCGTGCCTTCCTCGACCATCGACATGCGGCGCTGCAGCTGCGGCAGCAGACGCGGGTGGACGGTGACCCGGTCGGGGATGTTGACCTGGGACTCGGCGATCCGCTTGACGACCTCCTGGGAGATCGACGTGTCGACGTTCACCGGGAACTCGGCCTCGGGGGCCGGGACCTCGGCCTCGGCGGGCTGCGAGATGGCCTCGCGGACCTCCGTGAAGACCTTCTCCAGCTGCCCCTGGAAGTCCTGCAGGGCCTGCTCGGCCTCTTCCAGGGTGATGTCGCCGCGACCGATGAGGGACTCGGTGTAGAGCTTGCGCACCGAGCGCTTCTTGTCGATCAGGTCGTACATCAGCGGCTGCGTGAACGCCGGGTTGTCCGACTCGTTGTGCCCGCGGCGGCGGTAGCAGATGAGGTCGATGACCACGTCCTTGTTGAACGCCTGGCGGAACTCGAAGGCGAGGCGCGCGATGCGCACGACGGCCTCGGGGTCGTCGCCGTTCACGTGGAAGATCGGCGCCTCGATCATGCGGGCCACGTCCGTGGCGTACATGGAGGAGCGCGACGACTCCGGGGCGGCGGTGAAGCCGACCTGGTTGTTGATGACGATGTGGACCGTGCCGCCGGTGCGGTAGCCCCGCAGCTGCGACATGTTCAGCGTCTCGGCGACCACACCCTGGCCCGCGAAGGCCGCGTCACCGTGCAGGGCGACGGGCAGGACCGTGAAGTCCGTGCCGCCCTTGTTGATGATGTCCTGCTTGGCGCGGACGATGCCCTCGATGATCGGGTCGACCGTCTCCAGGTGGGACGGGTTCGCCGCGAGCGAGACCTTGATCTGCTCGCCGTCGAGGCCGGTGAAGGTGCCCTCGGCGCCCAGGTGGTACTTCACGTCGCCGGAGCCGTGCATGGACTTGGGGTCCATGTTGCCCTCGAACTCGCGGAAGATCTGGGCGTACGACTTGCCCACGATGTTCGCGAGGACGTTCAGGCGGCCGCGGTGGGCCATGCCGATGACGACCTCGTCCAGACGCGACTCGGCGGCGCTGTCGATGACGGCGTCGAGCAGCGGGATGACGGACTCGCCGCCCTCCAGGGAGAAGCGCTTCTGGCCGACGTACTTCGTCTGCAGGAACGTCTCGAAGGCCTCGGCGGCGTTCAGCCTGCGCAGGATGCGCAGCTGCTCCTCGCGCTCGGGCTTCGTGGCGTGGGTCCGCTCGATGCGGTCCTGCAGCCACTTGCGCTGCTTCGGGTCCTGGATGTGCATGAACTCGATGCCGGTGGTGCGGCAGTACGAGTCGCGCAGGACGCCGAGGACGTCGCGCAGCTTCATCATCGACTTGCCGGCGAAGCCGCCGACCGCGAACTCACGCTCCAGGTCCCACAGGGTGAGGCCGTGCTCGGTGATGTCCAGGTCGGGGTGCTTGCGCTGCTTGTACTCCAGCGGGTCCGTGTCGGCCATGACGTGGCCGCGGACGCGGTAGGAGTGGATCAGCTCGAAGACGCGGGCGGCCTTCGTGACGTCGTCGTCGTGCGAGGCGTCGATGTCCTTGAGCCAGCGGACCGGCTCGTAAGGAATGCGCAGGGCCTTGAAGATCTCGTCGTAGAACTCGTTCTCGCCGAGCAGCAGGTTCGCGACGACGCGCAGGAACTCGCCGGAGGCGGCGCCCTGGATCACCCGGTGGTCGTAGGTCGACGTGAGCGTCATGACCTTCGAGATGCCGAGCTTGTTCAGGGTGTCCTGCGACGTGCCCTGGAACTCCGCGGGGTAGTCCATCGAGCCGACGCCCATGATGACCGACTGTCCGGGCATCAGGCGGGGGACCGAGTGGACCGTGCCGAGGCCGCCGGGGTTGGTCAGCGAGACCGTGACGCCGGTGAAGTCGTCCATGCCGAGCTTGCCGTCGCGCGCACGGCGGACGATGTCCTCGTAGGCCTGCCAGAACTCGAAGAAGTTCAGGGTCTCGGCCTTCTTGATGCCCGCGACCACGAGCTGGCGGTCGCCGTTGGGCTTCACCAGGTCGATGGCGAGGCCGAAGTTGATGTGCTCCGGCTTGACCAGCGTCGGCTTGCCGTCCTTCTGCACGAAGGAGTGGTTCATCGACGGCATGGCCTTGATGGCCTGCACCATCGCGTACCCGATGAGGTGCGTGAAGGAGATCTTCCCGCCGCGGGCGCGCTTGAGGTGGTTGTTGATGACGATGCGGTTGTCGAAGAGCAGCTTCACCGGAACGGCGCGGACCGACGTGGCCGTCGGGACCTCCACCGAGGCGTTCATGTTCTTCGCAACGGCGGCGGCGGGGCCGCGCAGCGTCACGTACTCGGGTCCTGCCGGGGCCTCAGTCGCGGGCTCCGCCTTGGCGGCGGGCTTCGCGGCTGCGGGCTTCGCGGCGGGGGCCGGGGCCGCGGCGGCCGCGGGCTTCGCCGCAGGAGCGGCGGGCGCGGCCGGGGCGGCGGCGGGTGCGGCAGGAGCTGCGGGGGACGTGGTGGCCGCAGCCCCCGCGGCTGCGTCACCCGCCGGCTTGGCCGGGGCAGCGGCAGGTGACGCGCCCGCTCCCGGCTTGTAGTCGGCGAAGAAGTCCCACCAGGCTCGGTCGACCGAATTCGGGTCCTGGAGGTACTGCTGATAGATCTCGTCGACGAGCCACTCATTGGGACCGAAGGCAGCAGCAGGGCTCTTGCCTTGCCCGTCTTGGTCGGTCGAGATGCTCGAGCTACTGGGGGACTGTGACGACACGGCGGTAACCGCCCTCTTCCGCTTCACAAGGTGATGGACAGCGGAAATAAAGGCTACGCCTCCATCGCCGCCAGGTGCAGACCGGCCCCGTCATCCGTCGCGTAAGTCACACTGGATCGCTGGTTTCGGGGCTGTAAATGGCGGGAAACAAGCGAGGTTCCGGAACGCCAGATGGCCGCGCGGGCCGTGCCCAGCGCGGCGGCGTCACCCGGGCGCGCTTCCGATGCGCCCGCGAATCGCTTCCGTTTCGAACCCTACGTCAACTTCGCACTTCGGGCAGGCCCGGAAGGGTGACCTGGATGCGGCAGCCGCGAGGGGATTCGGCCACACCGATGTGCCCGCCGTGCATGTCGACCGCCCAGCGCGCGATGGCGAGGCCGAGACCGGTGCCGCCGTCGCTGCCGGGCCCGTGAGGGGTGGCGTTGGCGTGGCTGCCGCGGTTGAAGCGCTCGAAGACCCGGTGCCACTCCGACTCCGGGATGCCGGGGCCCTCGTCGAGGACCTCCAGGTCGAGGGACTCGGGGTAGAGGCCGCGCCGGGCGCGCACGGTGACGCGGCCGTGCGGCGGGCTGTGCTTGACCGCGTTGTCGATGAGGTTGGCCACGACCTGGTGCAGCCGCTCGGCGTCCGCGTGCGCGGTCAGCTCGGGCGGCGTGACGTCCAGGTGCAGATGCACGTCCGTGCGGGTGTGGCTGCCGGAGCCCGACGCGATGCCCGCGCGCGCGGAGGCCACCATGTTGGCCTCCTTCAGGACGCCCGACAGGTAGGGCCACACCTCGAAGCGGCGGGCCCGCAGCGGTACGACGCCGTTGTCCAGGCGGGAGAGGTCGAGCAGGGTCTCCACGAGACGCCCGAGCCGCTCCGTCTGCTTCAGGGCCGTGCGCATGGTCTCCGGGTCGGCGGCGGAGACTCCGTCGACGACGTTCTCCAGGACGGCGCGAAGGGCGGCGATGGGGGTGCGCAGCTCGTGCGAGACGTTGGCGACCAGCTCCTTGCGCTGCTGGTCCTGGGCCTCCAGGTCGTCCGCCATGCGGTTGATCGTGGTGGCCACGTCGCCCAGCTCGTCACGGCGGTCGGCGCCGCGCACCCGGCGCGTGTAGTCGCCGTGCGAGACGGCGCGCGCCACGGAGTTCATCTCGTCCAGGGGCGCGGTGAGGCTGTGCGCCACGAACTGCGTGATCAGCAGCGTGGCGATCACCGAGAAGACGGTGATGAAGCGCAGCTCCGTCTCCGTCTTCATCGCCACCATCAGCAGGCCTGTGGTGATGAAGACCGAGACGACCACCAGCATGCCGAGCTTGGTCTTGATGGAGAACGGCCGCAGCCCGCCGAAGGGACCGGTCATCGGACGGCTCACCTCACGGGGTCGGGGTCTCCAGGGCGTACCCGACGCCGTGCACCGTACGGATGCGCTCGGCGCCGATCTTCCGGCGCAGCGCCTTGATGTGGCTGTCGACGGTCCGGGTGCCCGACGCGTCGGCCCAGTCCCACACCTCGGCGAGCAGCTGCTCGCGCGAGAGCACCGCACGCGGGGTGTTGGCCAGGCAGACGAGCAGGTCGAACTCCGTCGGCGTCAGATGTACGTCCTCGCTGCGGACCCTGACCCGCCGCTGGGCGTGGTCGATCTCCAGCTCGCCGAGCCGCAGGATCCCGCTGCGCGGCGTGGTCGCGGCGAGCGCGGCCCGCTCGACCCTGCGCAGCAGGACGTGCACGCGGGCCGCGAGCTCCCGCATGGAGAACGGCTTGGTCATGTAGTCGTCGGCGCCGACGCCGAGCCCGACCAGCATGTCCGTCTCGTCGTCGCGCGCCGTCAGCATGAGGACGGGAACCGGCCGCTGGGCCTGCACCCGACGGCACACTTCGAGCCCGTCGAAGCCCGGCAGCATGATGTCCAGGATCAGCAGATCCGGCTGCCAGGCCTGTGCGGTGTCGACCGCCGAAGGACCGTCTCCCGCCGTTTGCACTACGAAACCCTCGGCACGTAGCCGGGCGGCGATGGCGTCGACGATCGTCGGGTCGTCCTCGACCACCAGAACCCGGCGCTGGGCGCCCGGCATCGCCGCCGTCGCACCGTTCTGGGAGGTGTGTGTCTGCTCCATCGCCCGCCCCTGACACTGATCGCTTGTGTTCGACCAGCAGGGTACGGGTCGCGAAGGCACCTCGGCTACGCAGCGCTTACGCCGAGATGAACCACGTCGGGTACGCCTCGGGCAACGGCGACCTCTTCCGTCCGTACCGACTGGAACCCGGCATTCCGTAGAGCGTCGTCGAAAGCGGACGAGGGCTGGGCGGACCACACGGCGAGCACTCCGCCGGGGTTGAGGCGAGCCTGACAGGCCGCCAGACCGGCGGGAGAGTAGAGGGAGTTGTTGCCCTCGGTCACCGTCCAGTCCGGTCCGTTGTCGATGTCCAGACAGAGCGCGTCGTACGTTTTCGGGGCGCCGTGAGACGCGTCGGTGCCGCACAGGTGCGCCACGAGGTCTGTGTGCAGGATCTCCGTGCGCGGATCGGCGAGCGCGGCCCCGGAGAGGCCGGCCAGCGGTGCATCCGCTCCCGAGCGGTGCCAGTCGATGATGGCCCGCTCGCGCTCCACGACGGTGATGGGGCCCCAGCGCGGGTCCGCTGCCGCGTGGGCGAGGGAGAAGCCGACGCCCAGGCCGCCGATGAGGAGGCTGGGCCCCGGGCGGCCGTCCAGCGCGCCGTACGCCGCGTCGACGAGCAGCCGCTCCGAGCGGCCGTCCGAAGTGTCCATGAGGAAACAGCCATTGGCGATGATCTGCAGAAGCGCACCGTGGCGCCGCAGTACGACTTCGCCGTACGGCCCCTCACGCCGGTCGATGACGACGGGGGTGGTGGTGTGGGTGTGCATGGCCGCCAGCGTATGGCGGCGGAACCGGGGCAGACTCGGGAAGCGCGGAACGGTGCGGACGCGCATTCGGCCCGCGAGGTTGATGTGATTCGTGTCTCACGTGGCGCCGGTCATAGACAGCGCCCGAAATAACGGCAAAGGGTGGACGGAACGGAAGGAGCGCCTCACCGTGAACCGGAGTGCGTCGGCTGCCCCCATGGCACCCGAGGAGACCGCCACGCCCGGCCTTGACGGCATCCCGCGGCAGCGGGAGCACGGGCCCGAGGCGTCAGTCCCCGAAACTCCGGAAACCCATGAGGCGCGTACGGCATCCCCGGCCGAGGGCGCCGAGTCCGGCCTGAACCGCCCGAGCCGCCTGAACCGTCTGAGCCGCCTGCGCCCCTGGCGCCTGCTGCCGACCCCCACGGGTACGCCCTTCACGTTCGGCTACGCCGCGGTCCTCACCCTGACGTCGCTCCTGGCGCAGTACGCGGACCCGTCCCTGATCTCGGCCCTGCACCGGCACTCCAGCACGGACGTGGCGCACCTGAGCCAGGAGCCGCTCCTCGTCCTGGTGGCCAGCGCCCTGTGGATCGCGGGCGGCATCGCGTCGCCGTACGCGATCGGCTTCCTGCTGGTCCTGACCGCCCTGGAGCGCCGCATCGGCGCGCTGCGCACGGCGGGCGTCTTCCTGCTCGGCCATGTCGTGGCCACCCTCGCGACCGAGGTCCCGGTCGGCCTCTCGGTCCTCGCGGGCCATCTGCCGGACACCTCCTTGCACCGGCTCGACTACGGCATCAGCTTCGGCGTCGCGGCGAGCGTCGGCGCCCTCGCCGGTCTGTTCAGGCCGTGGCTGCGGTGGCTGGTGCTCGCCGGGTTCGGCGGCATGCTCGTCGACGACCTGATCGCGTTCACGGACCCGATGACGAACTGGGGCCATCTCCTCGCGCTGTCGATCGGCGTCGCGACGTGGCCGCTGGTGCGGCTCTGGCGCCGACCCGCCTGACCTGTCCGACCCCGCCTGACCAGGCCACACCCCTCGCGCATCTGCGCGTATCGAAGTGATCGCTCACAGCGAACATCCCCTGGGGAACATTCATGGACTCACGAGCATTGAGTCCACATAGCTCAACTTGAATGCCGAAGGGGAGATCATGACTACTGAGTCTGCCGAGTCGAAGCCGTCCACACCGCTTACCCTGCCCGTGCTGCCGCTCGACGACGAGGTTGTCCTGCCCGGCATGGTGGTTCCGTTCGACCTGTCCGACACCGACGTGCGGGCCGCGGTGGAGGCCGCCCAGGCGGCCGCACGCTCCAGTGGGACCAGCAAGCCGCAGGTCCTTCTTGTTCCGCGCATCGACGGGACGTACGCCGCGACCGGCGTCCTCGGCACCGTCGAGCAGGTCGGCCGCCTCTCCGACGGCGACCCCGGCGCCCTCATCCGCGGCCGTGGCCGCGTGCGGATCGGTGCCGGCACGACCGGGCCGGGTGCCGCGCTCTGGGTGGAGGGGCTCAAGGTCGACGAGACCGTGCCCGACCCGCTGCCCGGCGCCCTCGCCGAGCTGGTCAAGGAGTACAAGGCGCTCGCCACCAGCTGGCTGAAGAAGCGCGGGGCCTGGCAGGTGGTCGACCGTGTCCAGGCGATCGAGGACGTCTCCGCCCTCGCCGACAACTCCGGCTACTCACCCTTCCTCTCCACCCAGCAGAAGATCCAGCTCCTGGAGACCGACGACCCGGCCGCCCGCCTGAAGCTCGCCACCGAGCAGCTGAGCGAGCACCTCGCCGAGCAGGACGTCGCCGAGTCGATCGCCAAGGACGTACAGGAAGGCGTCGACAAGCAGCAGCGCGAATTCCTGCTGCGGCGCCAGCTCGACGCCGTGCGCAAGGAACTGCGCGAGATCAACGGCGAGCAGGACGGCGAGGAGTCCGACGACTACCGCACCCGTGTCGAAGCTGCCGACCTCCCCGAGAACGTCCGCGAGGCCGCCCTCAAGGAAGTCGACAAGCTGGAGCGCTCAAGCGACCAGTCGCCCGAGGGCTCCTGGATCAGGACCTGGCTCGACACCGTCCTCGAACTCCCCTGGAACGAACGGACCGAGGACGAGTACGACATCAAGGGCGCCCAGAACATCCTCGACGCCGAGCACGCGGGCCTTCAGGACGTGAAGGAGCGCATCACCGAGTACCTCGCGGTGCGCAAGCGACGTGCCGACCGCGGCCTCGGGGTCGTCGGCGGCCGCCGTGGCGGCGCGGTGCTCGCCCTGGTCGGTCCGCCCGGCGTGGGCAAGACCTCGCTCGGCGAGTCCGTCGCGCACGCCATGGGGCGCAAGTTCGTGCGGGTCGCGCTCGGCGGCGTACGCGACGAGGCCGAGATCCGCGGACACCGTCGTACGTACGTGGGGGCGCTGCCCGGACGGATCGTGCGGGCCATCAAGGAGGCCGGGTCCATGAACCCGGTCGTGCTCCTCGACGAGATCGACAAGGTGGGCTCCGACTTCCGGGGCGACCCGGCCGCCGCCCTCCTCGAAGTCCTCGACCCGGCGCAGAACCACACCTTCCGCGACCACTACCTGGAGGTCGAGCTCGACCTGAGCGACGTCGTGTTCCTCGCGACGGCGAACGTCATCGAGGCGATCCCCGAGGCGCTGCTCGACCGCATGGAGCTGGTCAGGCTCGACGGGTACACCGAGGACGAGAAGGTCGTCATCGCCCGCGACCACCTGCTCCCGCGCCAGCTGGAGCGGGCGGGGCTGCAGACCGACGAGGTCACCCTGGACGAGAGCGCGCTGCGCAAGCTCGCGGGGGAGTACACCCGGGAAGCGGGCGTACGGAACCTGGAGCGGTCCGTCGCGCGGCTGCTCCGCAAGGTCGCCGCACAGCACGAACTGGGCGAGCAGGAGCTGCCGTTCACCGTCGGCGAGGACGATCTGCGCGCGCTCATCGGGCGCCCGCACCACGTGCCCGAGTCGGCGCAGGACCCGGCCGAGCGGCGCACGGCGGTGCCGGGCGTGGCGACCGGGCTCGCGGTCACCGGCGCGGGAGGTGACGTCCTGTTCGTCGAGGCGTCGCTCGCCGATCCGGAGACCGGCGCCGCGGGACTGACCCTGACCGGTCAGCTCGGCGACGTGATGAAGGAGTCCGCGCAGATCGCGCTCTCCTTCCTGCGCTCGCGCGGCGCCGAACTGGAGCTGCCCGTCGCCGATCTGAAGGAACGCGGCGTGCACATCCACTTCCCGGCGGGCGCGGTCCCCAAGGACGGGCCGAGCGCGGGCGTCACCATGACGACCGCCCTGGCGTCGCTGCTCAGCGGCCGTCTCGTCCGTACGGACGTGGCCATGACCGGTGAGGTCTCGCTGACCGGACGTGTCCTGCCGATCGGCGGCGTCAAGCAGAAGCTGCTGGCCGCGCACCGTGCCGGGATCACCACGGTGATCATCCCGAAGCGGAACGAGGCCGATCTGGACGACGTCCCGGCGGAGATCCTGGAAAAGCTGGACGTGCACCCGGTGACGGACGTCCGTCAGGTGCTCGAACTGGCGCTGACCGAGGCCGAGGTGAGGATTCCGGCCGCCGCGTGACGGAGGTGGCCGGTGAGTGAGGGCCCGGGACCCCGAGGGGTTCCGGGCCCTCGCGCGCGGGGCGCGCGCTCAGCCGTTGGCGAGCGCCTGGACCCGGTCCAGGGCGCCGTTGAACTTGTTGTGGTCCCCGACCGTCGGGCCGGTCGACGTGTACTGCCACATCGTCTGCACGCCCCATCCGGCAGGCAGCTCACCCGGCGAGGTGTTGTAGCGGGCGATCCAGAGCGGGTTGTTGACGGCGAAGCCGCCGTAGTTGCCGGTGCACTGCTTCCACCAGCTGGTGGCCGTGTAGATCACCGCGTGGCGCCCGGTGCGCGCCTTGTACTGGTTCAGGAAGTCACGGATCCACGTGACCATCGCGGACTGCGACTTGCCAAAGCAGGCCGCCCCGTACGGATTCCACTCGATGTCGAGCGCGCCCGGCAGCGTCTTGCCGTCGCGCGACCAGCCGCCGCCGTTGTCCACGAAGTAGTTGGCCTGGGTGGCGCCGCTCGTCGTGTCGGGCGTCGCGAAGTGGTAGGCGCCGCGGATCATGCCCACGTTGTACGAACCGTTGTACTGCTGGGCGAAGTAGGGGTTCTTGTAGTACGTCCCCTCGGTGGCCTTCACGTAGGACCACTTCACGCCGCTGTTCCAGAGCGTGGCCCAGGCGATGTTGCCCTGGTGACTGCTGACGTCGACGCCTTCGGTCTGTACGGCGTCGCCGGAGGGCGGCAGACTGCCCTGCCCGTCGTGCTCGACGACGCCCTGGCCCATGCGGGCGGAACCGCGGGCAGGGGTGTCGTCGCCGCCGACGGCCTGTGCGGCGCCCGGCAGGGTGACCAGGAGGGAGAGGGCGGAGAGGACTGAGAGCAGGATTCCGGCCGCCGACCAGCGGGAGCGGCGGGGCGTTCCGGGTCTGTGCACGGGCATGTGCGTGCCTCCGTAGGCCTCGATTGAGCTCGATGGAGCTCGTGGGGGGACCTGTCGACAGGTTCGTGGTGTGAACATGTCATGCACGACGCTACGCACGTAGACCCGTGGCTGGGAAGGGGGTCCGGTGTCTGCCGTTGGTCTACTCCAGCGGCGGTGTCCTCGGCGTGGCCTGGCGTGACGTTACGAAATACTGGTCCAGCTGCGGCGATGGGCCGACGCGGATGTCTGCCGCCGTGCGGGGCGGAAAACTGATCCGATCCGGAAAGAAAGCGTGCCATGGGTGCTGAAGTGCACGAGGGCGAGAACAAGGGCGGAGCCGACGTGAACAGAGGAGTCGGCTTGAGCAGGGGGGTCGACGTGAGCAGGGGGGTCGACCGTGAGTTCCTCTCCCTGGAGCGGGAGTTGAGCCTGCTCCTGCGCCGGGCGCGTGCCTCGTCCGGGGAGATGGCGCGCCAGGTCCACCCCGATCTGGAGCCCGCCGCGTACGGACTCCTGGTCTGCCTCGACGACTCGGGCCCGCAGCGGGCCACGGATCTCGCCGCGTACATCGGCGTCGGCAAGGCGACGATGAGCCGTCAGCTGCGCGCCCTGGAGGAGCTCGGGCTCGTCGCCCGCGAGCCCGACCCCGCCGACGGGCGGGCCTGGCTCGTCCACCTGACGGAGGAGGGCGGGACGCGGTTCCGTACGGTGCGGGCGGCCCGGCGGGAGCGGTACGTGCGGAAGCTGGCCGCGTGGGACCGTACGGAGGTGGCGGAGCTGGCCCGCCTGCTGCGCCAGCTGAACGAGTCCCCGGAGTCCTGAGGGGGCCGCGGCCGCCCGCCTGGGCCGGGACGCGGCATGTCTCCGTCTCCGTCTGCGGCTGGGGCGTGGCTGGTCGCGCGGTTCCCCGCGCCCCTACGGGGCGCACCCCCGGTCACGTCACAACTCCGCGTACACCACCGCCGCGTCGTCGTGACGCTTGCCTCGGGGGAACGCCGTGCCCTCCGGGTCCGCCCGCTCCAGCTCCCGCACCCGGTCCACCAGACGCTGCGGACCGTCCTTCCGCAGCAGCGCGAAGCAGTCGGCCCAGTCGCCCGCGCGGAACGTCTCGACCCAGCGGCCGACCCCGTCCGTCAGGGCCGCCAGCGCCGTCACCTCGGCGCGCGGCCAGGTTCCGGTGACCGCCCGCGTGGCCGCCGACGGGTCGGCGGCCGCCGTGAAGAAGCCGTCCTCCGCGTTCCGCAGGGCCTCGACCGCGGCGCCGTACGCGCGGCCCGCGACCTCGCGTTCGGCGGAGCCGCGCGGCAGCGCGCGGACCGCGTCGCGCATCGCGCGGATCCGCGGCGGCAGTTCCGTGAGGCGCTCGTCGAGCACCGGGGTGACCTGGCCGTCGGGGCCCGCCACCAGGAGTGCGGAGTCGGACAGGACGAGGTGCTCGACCCGCTCGTCGTCCCAACGCACCAGAACCACGGTGGCCTGAGGAGTGCGCGGGTGAGAAAGGTCACAGGTTTGACAATGGGCGTCCGCGGTGCGCACGATCGCCGCCGCGAGGATCTCAGTGAGCGTCATATCCCGTCGCGAAACGGACAGTTCTCCCAGTGCGCCCCCGAGTCGCGCCGTGAACCAAGGGACGGAATGCAGACAGCCGTCATCTCCGGCAGGCGGAGTCACCCCGTCCAGAAGGACGAGCGATCCGCCTTGTCCGGCCGCGGGAAGCGTCACCGCGGCATAGTCCTCGTTGGGGCGAGCGGGGTCTCCGGGCTCGGTGGCGAGTTCGATACGCATTCGGCCAGTCTGCACGAGGCCTTCACAAGGTCATCCGGAGGCCGCATTTGGGCGGGGGCTGGCCCGGACCAGCAGGTCAGACGCCGGATTTCGGTCGGAATGATCGCTTCCGGCGGCGTGTGGCGGCGCATCCTGCCAAAGCCTGCGGTCGACGTCCAACCGGCGCACCGTGGCCGAGACTTTCGGCTCCCGAGGGGACTTGCTCGCCAACTCTCCGCCGATGTTCACTCCTTCGGGTGGCCAGGCATGTGATGCACGACTGCCACCCATCGGCACTGGAAGGGTCAGGAGCCGTACCGGGGGGCGCGTGTGTTGACGGATCGTCACCCGGGCCCATGGGCAGACGAAAAACAAGAATGCGAGCACCGGTGCAGAAGATGCGGCCTGGGCGCAAGGGCAAGCAGACGGCTCCCGAAGGGGCCACGCCGGGCGCGACCACCCCTACAGAGCGCTCGTCCGAGCCCACAGCGGGAGAGAACACCGAGCACACGGCGGGAGAGCGGACGGCCCCCGGTGTGACGGCCCCCGGACCCTCGAAGCCCGTGAAGTCCGTCAACTCCAAGCCCACCAAGCGCGTGCGCAATCGGCTGATCGTCGCCGTCGCCGTCGTGGCCGCCGCGATCGCCGGGGCCGGAGCGCCCGCCATCGTCGCCGCCTCCGGTCAACTGAGCGACGCGCAGAGTCTGGTGACCCTCGCCGAGCGCACCCAGGACGCCGTCTCCCTCGGACACTCACTGGCCGACGAGCGCGACGAGGTCACCTCCTTCATCGCGGCGGGCCGTCCGCAGGGCAAGGGGCTCTCCGAGAGCCGCAGCGCCCGCGTCGACCGCCAGATCGAGGAGCTGCGCACGGCCGACGCGCCGGCCGGTCTGCGGGCGGACCTCGCCGACATCGGCGCCGTCCGCAGAGCGGCGCTCACCGGCAAGAGCACCGCTCTGGAAGCCCACACGGCGTACTCGGACGTCATCACCGAACTGCACGGCCTCACCCGCGAACTCGCCGAGCAGACCCCGCCCCGCGCGGGCTCCGGCGCCTACGCCCTCGCCGACCTCGACCACGCCGTCGAACAGGCGGCGAGCGCCCGCGGCCTCCTCCTCGCCGCTCTCGCCGTCCCGAGCTCCACCGAGACGAGCACCACCGTCGACCCCGTCACCGGCCTGCCCACCACCGTGGTCGACGAGTCCTCCGCCGACAGCAGGCGCCGCGACGGCCTCAGCGCCGCGGGCCAGCAGGCCCACCTCCGCGAGCAGGCCGCCATCGCCGACTTCCGGGACGCGACCACGGACGGCGCCCGCACGACGTACGACTCGACGGTCACCGGCCACGAGGTGACGACGGCGGAGAAGTACCTCACCCGTCTCACCGACCAGCCCACGCTTTCCACCGCCGAGCGCGGATACGACAGCAAGAAGCTCGACGCCGCGCTCTCCGCCCGCATCGAGATGATGCGCGGCGCCGAGTCCGCGCTCACGGTGCAGCGCACCAAGGACCTCGCCAAGCTCCGCGACGACGACGTGACGGCCCTTGAGATCCGCGTCGCGCTCATCGGCGTCACGCTGCTCGTCGCGGTCGGCGTCTCCATGGGCATGGCCCGCAGCCTGACCCGTCCGCTCGCCGTCCTGCGCATCGGCTCGGCCCGCCTGGCCACCGAGCCCGCGCCACAGGAGCCGATCCGCTTCACCGGCCGCGACGACGAGTTCGCCCAGGTCGTACGGTCCGTCAACGCGCTGCACGAGCACGCGGCCGCCCTCACCGAGCGCCTGACCACGCTCGAAGCCGACCGCAAGCACCTCATCGGGCAGCGCCAGTCCATGGCCGACGAGCGCGAGACGCTGCGCGCCGAACTGACCGAGGCCTCCGCCCACCTGGAGCGCGTGCGGCAGTCCATCCACGGCACCTTCGTCAATCTGGCCCTGCGCACCCTCGGCCTCGTCGAGCGGCAGCTCGCCGTCATCGAGAACCTCGAGGACCGCGAGCAGGACCCCGACCGCCTCGCCACGCTCTTCAAGCTCGACCACTTCGCCACGGTCATGCGCCGCCACAGCGAGAACCTGCTGGTCCTGGCGGGCGCCGAACACGGCCACCAGCACCCCGGCCCGGTCCCCCTGGTCGACGTCGTACGTGCCGCCGTCTCCGAGATCGAGCGGTACGAGCGCGTGCGCATCGCCACGCTGCCGCCGCACGCGCACGTCGCGGGCTTCGCCGCGGACGACATCAGCCATCTGGTCGCCGAGCTCCTGGAGAACGCGACCTCGTTCTCGCCGCCGGACGCCTCCGTCGAGGTCTCCGGCTGGCTCCTGGAGAGCGGCGAGGTCATGCTCTCCGTGCAGGACGAGGGCATAGGGGTCACACCGGACCGCATGGACGAGCTCAACTCCCGGCTCGCGGACTTCCGTCCGGACGACGCGTACGACCAGGAGAGCGGGGACGGGCTCGGGCTCGGCCTCTATGTCGTGGCCCGGCTCGCCGCGCGGCACGGGGCCCGGGTCCGCCTGCGCGAGCAGAAGCAGGGCGGGGTCGCGGCGGTCGTGGTCCTGCCGAAGTCGATCCTCGCCGCGGCGCCCGCGGTGGGGGCGCCGCCGGTCGGCGTGCCTGTTCCCGGCGGGGCGCCTGCCCTGCACCTGCCGGGCTCGGAGGCCGAGGCCAACTCCAATGTGCTGCCGGGGCGCGCGGCGTCGTCCGCTGCAGTGCCGCCCGCTGCCGCGGGGGCAGCTGCCGCGGGGGCGGCTGACGAGGATCCGCTGATCGCGGCTGCGGAGCACGCGGTGCGGGAGGCCGGCGCCGAGCCCGAGCCTGAGTCCGAGTCCGAGTCCGAGCCTGAGCCCGAAGCTTCGCCCGAGACGACCATGGAGCTGACCCCTCCGCCGGTCATCGAGGAGCCGGAAGCCGACCCGGCGCCCGCGACCGAAGCCGACCCGGCACCCGCCACCGAAGCCGACTCGGCGCCCGCCACCGAAGCCGCCCCCGCCCCCAAGTGGGAGCGCGTCACGGACAAGGGGCTTCCGAAGCGCACGCCCAAGATCAGCGCGCCCGAGCCCACCGTGCCCAAGGCGCGCAGCGGCTCCGTCGACGCCGAAGCACTGCGCAAGCGTCTGGGGGGTTTCCACCAGGGAGCCATCAGCGGACGTCGCGACGTGGAGGCCGAGCTGAACGAACGTACCGAAGAGACCGAAAACATGGGGGACACAGTCGAGGAGGCAAGTAGTTGACTGCGCCCATGCGCTCGCCCAGTTCTTCCACCGGCAGTACTTCCACCGGCAGCTCCACCGCCGGTGGCTCCGCCGCGGCGTTCGGACTGAGCAGCGAAGCACGCAACCTGCACTGGCTGCTGACGAACCTCGTCGAGGAGGTGCCGGGTCTCCTGTCGGTGGCGGTGGTCTCCTCCGACGGACTGCTCCTGCTCTCCTCGGACCCCGCGCGGAACAACGCACCCGCGGTGGACAACAGCTCGGGCCCCAAGGGGTCGAGCGGGGACCTCGCCACCATCGTCTCGGGCCTCGGCTCGCTGTGCATCGGCGCCTCCAAGCTGATGGACGCGGGACCGGTCAAGCAGACCGTCGTCGCCATGGAGGAGGGCAGCCTCTTCGTGATGTCGATCAGCGACGGCTCGCTGCTCGGCGTGCACGCCACCCCGGACTGCGACATGAGCGTCGTCGCGTACCACATGGCGCTCTTCGTCGGCCGCGCCGGGCATGTCCTCACCCCCGAACTCCGCAGTGAGCTGCGCCAGTCGATGGAGAGCGTCCGATGAGCAGTAAGCCCGGCAAGCTGCCCCAGCGCGGTGGCGACCGCAAACCCTCCCGCGTACGCCCTTACTCGCTCACCGGCGGGCGTACCCGCTTCGGCCACGTCCTGCTCGTGGAGACGTTCGTCGCCGCACTCGAAGCCCCCGAGGAGCGCCTAGAACTGCCGCAGGGCAACGCCACCGCGCGTGTCATGCCGGAGATGCGGGCCATCGTCGAGATCTGCCGCCGTATGCGTACGGTCGCCGAGATCGCCGCGCTTCTGAAGATGCCGCTCGGCGTGGTCCGCGTCCTGCTGAGCGACCTCGCAGACCAGGGAAAGATCCGCGTGTACGGAACGGGCCACGGCCCGGGACAGCCGGACCGCGCACTGCTGGAAAGGGTGCTGAGTGGCCTCCGCCGTCTCTGAACTCCACCACCCGGGCCCCGACCCGGACGAGAACCTCCAAGCCTGGCAGACGGACCGCACCCGGGCCCCGATCGCGACGAAGATCGTGGTGGCGGGCGGCTTCGGCGTGGGCAAGACGACCCTGGTCACCGCCGTCTCCGAGATCACGCCCCTCCAGACGGAGGCGCTGATGACGCAGGCGAGCGAGGACACGGACGACCTCACGTCGACCCCGGACAAGACCACGACCACGGTCGCCATGGACTTCGGCCGGATCACGCTCGACGACGACCTCGTGCTGTACCTCTTCGGTACGCCGGGGCAGCAGCGCTTCTGGTTCATGTGGGACGACCTGGTGCGCGGCGCGATCGGCGCCGTGGTCCTCGCCGACACCCGCAGGCTCTCGGACTGCTTCCCCGCGCTCGACTACTTCGAGAGCTGCGGGCTGCCGTACATCGTGGCCGTCAACCACTTCGACGGCACCGAGGAGTTCGAGCCCGCGGATGTCCGTGAGGCGCTGACGATCTCGCCGCACATACCGGTGCTGATCATGGACGCGCGGCAGCGGATCTCGGTGATCGAGTCGCTCCTCTCGCTGGTGGGCCACGCCCTGGCAGCAACCCCCGAATAACTCTTTTCAGTACCCCGTAGGAGAAGCAGCCGCATGCGGAAGATACTCGTCGTCGGAGCCGGTCAGGCCGGGCTCCAGATCGCTCTCGGACTCCAGTCGCAGGGGTACGAGGTCACCCTGATGTCCAACCGCACGGCGGACGAGGTCCGGTCCGGCCGTGTGATGTCCACACAGTGCATGTTCCACACGGCGCTGCAGCACGAGCGGGACCTGAAGGTGAACTTCTGGGAGTCCCAGGCCCCGAAGATCGAGGGCGTCGGCGTCTCGGTCGCCGGGCCCGACTCTTCCCGCGTCATCGACTGGGTCGGCAAGCTGGACGGTTACGCCCAGTCCGTCGACCAGCGCGTGAAGATGGCGGGCTGGATGGAGACGTTCGCGCAGCGGGGCGGCCAGCTGGTCATCCACGGCGCGGCGGTCTCGGACCTCGACTACTTCTCCCGTACGTACGACCTGGTCCTCGTCTCCGCGGGCAAGGGCGAGCTGGTCTCGATGTTCGAGCGCGACGCCGCTCGCTCTCCGTACGACACCCCGCAGCGCGCGCTGGCCGTCGCCTACGTCCACGGGATGGGCCCGCGGCCCGAGCACCCCGAGTTCGACGCGGTGCGGTGCAACCTGGTGCCGGGCGTGGGTGAACTCTTCGTCATGCCGACCTTCACCACGTCCGGGCGTGCGGACATCCTGTTCTGGGAGGGCGTGCCGGGCGGCCCGCTGGACGCGTTCCAGGGCATCAAGGACCCCTCGGAGCACCTGGCGCTGACCCTCGAACTCCTCGAGAAGTTCACTCCGTGGGAGTACGCGCGGGCGACCAAGGTCGAACTGACGGACGCGGGCGGCACGTTGTCCGGCCGCTACGCGCCGACGGTGCGCAAGCCGATCGGGCAGCTGCCGGGCGGCGGCCTCGTCCTGGGCGTGGCTGACGTGGTCGTCGCGAACGACCCGATCACGGGCCAGGGGTCCAACTCGGCCTCGAAGTGCGCGGCTTCGTACCTCGACTCGATCATCACGCACGGCGACAAGCCGTTCGACGCGGACTGGATGCAGTCGACGTTCGACCGGTACTGGGAGACGGCTCAGCACGTCACCAAGTGGACGAACGCGATGCTGTCGCCGCCGCCGGAGCACGTCCTGAACCTGATCGGCGCGGCGGGCCAACTCCAGCCGGCGGCAGACCGCTTCGCGAACGGCTTCAACGACCCGTCGGACTTCGAGAACTTCTTCTATGAGCCGGAGAAGACGGGCGCGTACCTGACGGGTCTGACGGGTTAGTCCACTCCCGGCGGCCTCGGGCGCCCCACCGATGCGGGGCAACCGGACCTGACCCGCCCGCCGGATCTTTCCCGCCCGCCCACCGTTCACCCCGCAGTGCCCCGCCGCACCGAACAAGCTCCTCCCACCCGCGCCCGTTGACCTGCGGGTGACCTGCGGGGCAATCGGCTGGGTGGGCGGGAAAGCCCGTTCGGTGCGGCCGAGGCTGCGGGGTGAACGGGCGGGTGGGCGGGAGAGGCCCGCGCCGAGCGACGGACACCCTGTCGCAGGGGCAGGCCCGGTTCAGGCTCCGTGCCGAGCGACCTGCGGGGGCCCGGACCGAGCGGCCTGGGGGAGAAGCCCCGGTTCAGGCCCCGCGCCCAGCGGCCGGCGCGGCAGCCCTGCCGTATCCCTTGTCCCCGCCCTTCATCGCCCCGCGAGGCAGCTTCGGCGGGACGTAGCCCTTCATGGAATCCGCCTTGGGGTCCGGGCGTACCGCTCCCAGGAGGGGGTTCGCCGCGATGGGGGAGACCTTGATCCGGGTCCCGGGGCGCGGGGCCTGGATGACCATGCCGTCGCCCAGGTACAGCGCCACATGCGTGGCCTTGGGGAAGTAGACGACCAGGTCACCCGGCCGCAGCTTGCGCAGCGAGACCCGCTTCAGCTGCGCCCACTGCTCCTGCGAGGTGCGCGGGATCTCCTTCCCCGCCGCCGCCCACGCCTGTTGGGTGAGCCCCGAGCAGTCGAAGGAGGCGGGGCCCTCCGCGCCCCACTTGTACGGCTTGCCGATCTGCCGCACGGCGTAGTCCAGCGCCTCGTCCCCTCGCCGGGACGGCGGCCGGGACGGCGCGGAGCCCGCGGAGCCCGCAGCTTTGCTCAGTGCGCCCGACGCCAGGAACTTGCGCTGCGCCGCGGCCATCCCCTCCTCCTCGGCCCGCGCCAGCTCCGCAAGCTGCTCCGTGCTCAGCGAGGCGAGCAGCTCCTCGACCTCCTTCAGCTGCCCCTTGACCGTGTCGCGAGCTTCCTTCTGCCGTGCGGCGAGGGCGACTTGGCTCTCCAGGGCGCTCCTGGCGCCGGCCGCGAGCGTGGACGCCGTCTTCTCGCCGCCGACCAGACGCTCCACGGTCGCGGCCCGCTCCGCCGCCACCCGCCCGATCACATGTCCCTGGTCGAGCGCCTGCTGCGGGTTGCGGGCGAGCAGGAGGTGCACGTAGGGGGAGATGTTCGTCCTGCCCTGGTACTGCTGGCGCGCGAAGCGGCCCGCGGCGCCCCGGCTGTCCCGCACCGAGGTCCTGGCCCGGTCCAGGCTGCCGTTCAGGCGGGTGACCTCGGCGCGCCGTTCCTTCAGCTTCTCCTCGGTCGCGTTGTACGTCTCCGTCGACTCCTCGGCCTTCCGGTACAGCTCCTGAAGGTCCGTCAGCAGTTCGGAGACCGGGCGCTCCCCGGGCCCTGACGGCTCCGGCACGGCGTACGCCGGTGAGGCCGTCGCCAGCAATGCCCCGACCGCCGCTCCCGTACCGACCCACCGCAGCAGCCTGCCTGACATGCCATCACCTCCGGCGCGCGGCGGCCCCTCCGCCCCGCACCGCGAGCATCAGCCGCCCCGGCGCGGCCCGCCTCCTGAGGGTGCGCGGGTTGGCGCAATGCGGTCACTCGTCCAGGGGCCCACGGCGCGCCGCCCTTGCCCCGGCGGCGACCGGGCGGGAGCGCGCGGAGCTCAGCCCGCTGTCCCGCCCGGCTTCGACCACGGCCACTTCAGGCCGGACCCGGCCTTGTCGCCCTCGGGGTCGTACGCGTACGTCCAGCCCTGGTGCAGCCCGAGCCGCTTCCCCGCCTTGGCCACCCTGCGGTACACGAGCACGGTCGGCGGGCCGCCCGCATCGTCCGGCACCGGGACCCGGTACACCTTCGGGGGGTGGCCGGTCGGGCCCAGCAGGACGGGCAGGACGCGGCCGTCCAGGGGGCCACCCTCGAAGGGGGTGTCTTCGCTCTTCACCCGGTCAGTGTCACAGCAGGCGGCCGACGCGCGTCACAGCAGGTGCGCCGCGTCGCTCACCACGGGCAGCACACGCCGGGCGAGCGAGCCCGCGGGGCCCTCGGCCGTCTCCATGGCCAGCGCGCCCCGTACCGCCTCCGCGGTCTGCGGGTCGCGGCCCGCGGAGGCCACCAGGACCGCCATGAACTGCTCGACCAGCCAGTCCCGCAGCTCGTCGAGCGGCGGCTGCTTCTCCTCGTCCAGCCAGATCAGGGACGCCGCCTCGACGGAGGTGATCCACATCCGCACGGTCATCCGCAGCCGCGGGCCCCTGGCCCCCACGACCTCCAGGTGGGCGAGTATGTGCTCGGCGGCCGTCCTGCGGACCTCGTCGACTATGGCTGTCGTGCGCGAGGTCTCCACGACGCTGCCGCCCTGCAGCAGCGCGCTGAACCCCGCGTCGTGCTGGTCGACGAAGGCGAGGTAGCGGTCTAGCGCGTTCGCCAGGCGCTGGGTGAGCGGGCCCTCGGGCGGCTCGGCGAAACACTGCTCCAGCTCGTCGGCGGCGGACCGCAGCGCGGCCTCGTACAACTGCTGCTTGCCGCCGGGGAAGTAGCGGTAGACGAGCGGCCGCGACACCCCGGCCGCCTCCGCCACGTCGTCGAGGGACACCTCGTCGGGTGCGCGCACGGCGAAGAGGGACAGGGCGGCCTCCTTGAGCTGCCGCTGCCGCTCTTCGACACTGAGCCGCCGGTACGCGCGGGTGGGAGCAGGCGAGGTCATGCCTCGCAGCGTAACCGCCCTTTCGAACAAGCGCCCCGGAACCCCGCGCACCCTCTTTCCTACGCAAGCAGTCCCGAGCTCTTCCACAGCCGCCGCCCGGCGCCCCTCAGTACACCGATGTCGTCCAGGAAGTCCGTCAAGCGCTTGGCTCCCGTCTGCATGATCTCGCGGCGGTGGGCGCTCGCCTTGACCTGGGCCATGGCCTCGCGCCTGTCCAGGCCGACGTTCGTGTAGACGTCGGGGTTGATGAAGGCGATGGAGAAGACGCGGGCGAACTCGCCGGAGGTGAGGCGGGTGAACTCCTGGGACCAGCGCGGCGCGGTCACCATCTGGCGGCGCAGCTCCTCACGGGCGTACCGCACATGGCGCGCCTCCTCCACGACGTGGATCCGCGTGACGCCGCGCACCAGGGTCTGGACGCGCTCGTCCGGGAACGTGAGGCGCTGCATCCAGTCGAGGATCTCCTCGCCGAGCAGCGTCGCCGTGAACGAACCCGGCGTCGTCGAGATCGTCTTGAAGAGGCGGCCGAGGTTCCGGTGCACGGCGCTGACCGGGTAGTACGGCGTGTCCCCGCGCGTGATCAGGCGCGCGAACATCTTCGAGTGCCGGCACTCGTCCTCGATCTCCGTCAGGGCGTACCGCACGTGCGCGCTCGTCGCCGGCTTGTCGTAGATGTGCCGTACGAGCAGCTGCATCAGGATCAGTTCGAACCAGATGCCGAGGGACGCGAGCGCGGCGGCCTCGTGCTGGGAGAGCGCGATGCGCTGCTCCTCGCTCATCCGCTGCCACATGGGCGTGCCGTACAGGGAGACGAGCTCCGGGGGCCAGAACCACTTGCCCTCCTCGAAGGGCGCATCCCAGTCCAGCTCCTTGTCGGGGTCGAAGGAGTGCTTGGCGGAGGAGTCGAGCAGCCGCTCGGCCACCTGCTCCCGGTCCTTGAGCAGTCCCAGCGCGTCCCGCAGCCCTTCGATCGCCGCGTCCTCCGTGATGGTCGTCATGACTCTGCCCCTGCCTCGTGGTCACAGTTACCGGCGGTCACGACTTATGAGACTGCCTGTCAGCAAGGCAGTCAATCCCTTGCGCACGACTTGTTGACCCGGCATCTACGAACGTGTGAGCCTGCCAACTACCGACTGGTACAAGGCAGTCGAAGGCCGACGACAGCAGCACGAGGCGATTACGGAGAAGCTCAAGGCCAATTCTTAGGAGCCGTCAGTGTCCACGCACGAGCTGTACACGCACGCCCCCGACGAGACCATCTGGCAGATACCGGCGAACGGCGCGGCCCGCTTCAGCTGGGAGTACGACGAGGGCCGCGCCCGGCTGCTCGCCCTCTACCAGAAGGGCAAGGACAAGCAGTGGGACGGAGCCAAGCGCATCGCCTGGGACCTTGAGGTCGACCCGTACGACCCGCTGGGCACCCCCGACGAGTCCATGTCGCTCTACGGCACCCGTCACTGGGACAAGATGACCGACCGCGACAAGGGCGAGCTGCGCAAGCACTACGCCTCCTGGCAGTTCAGCCAGTTCCTGCACGGCGAGCAGGGCGCGATGGTGTGCGCGGCGCGCATCGTGGAGTCGGTCCCCGACCTGGACGCGAAGTTCTATTCGGCGACCCAGACCATGGACGAGGCGCGGCACGCGGAGGTCTACGGCCGCTTCCTGCACGACAAGATCGGCATGCTCTACCCGATCAACGACAACCTCCAGTCGCTGCTCGGCGACACCCTGCGCGACTCCCGCTGGGACATGCCCTACCTCGGCATGCAGGTCCTGATCGAGGGCCTCGCGCTCGCCGCCTTCGGCATGATCCGCGACACGACGGACAAGCCGCTGCCGAAACAGATCCTCGCGTACGTCATGCAGGACGAGGCCCGGCACGTGGCCTTCGGGCGCATGGCCCTGCGCGACTACTACAAACAGCTCTCCGACGCGGAACTGCGCGAGCGCGAGGAATTCGTCATCGAGGGCTGCTACTTGATGCGCGACCGCCTGCGCGGCGTCGAGGTCCTGGAGAACTTCGGCATCCCGAAGGCGGAGGCCGAGGAGGCCAGCGAGAACTCCGAGTTCCTCGCCCTCTTCCGGCAGTTGCTCTTCAGCCGCATCGTGCCGTGCGTCAAGGACATCGGCCTGTGGGGCAAGCGCCTGCAGGAGGCGTACGTCGACATGGGCGTCTTCGAGATGGGCAACACCAACCTCGACCAGCTGATGGCCCAGGACGAGGAGATCGCCGAGAAGCTGGACGCGGAGCGGTTCGCGGCGGAGGAGGGCGAGCGGGTTGCCGAGGTCGAGGACATGATCGCCTCGGGCGGCGCACCGAACCCCTGACCCCTGACCCCTGACCCCAGGCCACGTGATGGAGACGGCTGTTTGCGCCCTACGATCCGTTCGCGCCCGGTCCGTCGAGCACCGCCTCCATCACCGCCTTCGCGACCGGCGCCGCGCTCCCGCCGCCGCTGATGTCACCACGGTCCGCCGCCGCGTCCTCGACCACCACCGCCACCGCCACCGACGGCTGCGCCTCACCGGACTTCTGGGCCCAGGAGATGAACCAGGCATAGGGCGTACCGGAGTTGTCGATGCCGTGCTGGGCCGTGCCCGTCTTGCCGCCCACCGTCACGTCCGGGATCGCCGCGTTCGAGCCGGTGCCCTCCTCGACCACGCCGGTCATCAGCTCCCGCAACTGCATCGCCGTCGCCGGGTTCATCGCCTGGTGGAGGGAGTGGTTGCCGGTGTTCTCCACCACGTCCCCGTCCTCCGTCGTGGTCTCGTCCACCAGGTGCGGTGACTCGACCTGGCCGCCGTTGGCCACCGCCGCCGAGACCATCGCCATCTGCAGCGGAGTCGCCCGTGTGTTGAACTGGCCGATCGAGGAGAGCGCCAGTTGCGCGTCGTCCATCGACGTGTCGAAGTTGCTCGCCGCCACCGACGACGGGATCTTCAGGCCGCTGTCGTTGAAGCCGAAGTTCCGTGCCGTGCCCAGCATGTCGCTCAGGCCGGTGTCCGCGCCCAGTTTGGCGAAGACCGTGTTGCAGGACCACTCGAAGGCATAGCGCAGGGTCGCGTTCGTACAGCCGTCGACCTCGTTCGTCAGCTGCGTACTGGTGCCGGGCAGCGTGTACGGGTTGGGTGACTTGGTGGCGGCGTCCAGGTCCGTGACCGTGCCCGCGTCCAGAGCGGCCGCCGCCGTCACCACCTTGAACGTCGAACCGGGCGGATACGTCTGGCGGATCGCGCGGTTCAGCATCGGCTTGTCGGGGCTGCCGTTCAGCGCCGCCCAGGACCGCGCCACCGACCCGCTGGTGCCCGAGAGCCGCTCGGGATCGTACGAAGGGGTGCTGACCAGGGCGAGGATCTTCCCGGTCGACGGCTCGATCGCGGCCACCGCCCCCTTCTTGCCGCCGAGCCCGGCGTACGCGGCCTGCTGCGCCGCCGCCCTGATCGTGGTCCGCACCTTGCCGCCGGGGTTCTGGGCGCGGCTGATGTCGTTCCACAGGGGGAGCGGGGCGAGCATCGGATCGGTGCCGGAGAGGATGTCGTCCTCGGCGTTCTCCACGAAGGTCGTGCCGTAGACCTGCGATGCGTAGCCGGTCACCGGGGCGTACAACGGGCCGTTCTTGTACGTCCGTTCATAGCGGAGCTGCTCCCCGGTGTCCTGGGAGCCGGTGACCGCGCGGCCGTCGACCATGATGTCGCCGCGCGGCTGGCCGAAGCGGGCGATGGCCTGGCGGCGGTTGGCGGGGTTGTCGTCGAAGTGCCCGGACTGCACGACCTGGACGCGGGTCGCGTTCACGAGCAGGGCGATGAGGAGCAGCGCGCAGAACGCGGCGGCATGGCGGATGGTGGGGGTACCCCCTGGTCGAGCGTAGCCGAGAGCTTGGGGGAGGGTCACGCGTCCTCCTTCGGTGGGCCGAGCGGCTGGCCGCGCGCCGAGTCGCTGAGCCGGATGAGCAGCGCCACGATGATCCAGTTGGTGACGACCGACGAGCCGCCCTGCGCGAGGAACGGCATCGCCATGCCGGTCAGCGGGATCAGCCCGGACACGCCGCCCGCGATCACGAACACCTGGAGCGCGACGATCGAGGCGAGCCCGACCGCGAGCAGCCGCCCGAAGGCGTCCCGCAGCGCGAGCCCCGCGCGGTAGCCGCGCTCCACCAGGAGTGCGTAGAGAAGGAAGATCGCCGTCAGGCCCGCGAGGCCCAGCTCCTCGCCCGCCGTCGCCAGGATGAAGTCGGACTTGGCGGCGAAGCCGATGAGGATGGAGTGCCCGAGGCCGAGCCCGGTGCCGAGCATCCCGCCGGCCGCGAACGCGAAGAGGGACTGGGCCAGTTGGTTGGGTCCCTCGCCCGCGTCGATGGAGGCGAAGGGGTGCAGCCAGTCCTCGACGCGGCTGTGTACGTGAGGTTCGAGCGAGCCCACGGTGTACGCCCCGACCCCGGCGAGCACCAGGCCGACCGCGATCCAGCCGGTGCGCCCGGTGGCGACGTACAGCAGGATCACGAAGAGCCCGAAGAAGAGCAGCGAGGTGCCGAGGTCCCGTTCGAGGACGAGGACCCCGACGCTCAGGAGCCAGATCGCGACGATCGGCCCGAGCACGCGGCCGGTCGGCAGCTGGAGCTTCGTCAGCTTCCAGACGGTACGGCCGGTGTAGGCCAGCGCGTTGCGGTTGGCGGACAGATAGCTGGCGAAGAAGATCGCGAGCAGGATCTTCGCGAACTCGCCCGGCTGGATGGAGAATCCGCCGATCCTGATCCAGATCCGGGCGCCGTTCACGGCGGGGAAGAAGATCGGCACGATCATCAGGACCAGCGCGGCGACGACGCAGATGTACGCGTACCGCTGGAGCACCCGGTGGTCGCGCAGGAGGACCACGACGCCGATGAAGAGCGTCACGCCGACGGTGGACCAGACGAGTTGCGTGGGCGCCGCCTCGTCCCCGGGGGTCTCCAGGTCGAGCCGGTAGATCAGGACGAGCCCCAGGCCGTTGAGGAGCACGGCGATCGGCAGGAGCAGCGGATCGGCGTACGGCGCGCGGAAGCGGACCGCGAGATGGGCCAGGAGCGCGAGCACGCCGAGCCCGGCGCCGTAACCTGCGGCGCCGGGCGGGACGGTGCCGTTCTTGGCGAGGCCGACGTCGCAGTAGCCGTAGACCGAGAGAAGGACGGCCACGACGATCAGGGCGACTTCGGTGCCACGGCGCCGGGGTACGCGAACAGCGGGGACGGACGGGGGCGCCGCTGCTGTTCGGGTCATGCCCGGAACGTAGCAAGCGATAGGCCCCAATGTCCGTTTATGTCACCGTGTACTGGTGGTGCGTCAGCACCAGCGCGGTGCGGGCCCGATGTTGGCGATGTAGTGCGCGGCGCCCCATGCCCAGGTGCCGTTGGTGAGCAGGTACCAGCGGTTGTTGCCCTGCACGTGGTCGCCGGTCGTCTTGCAGTAGATCGAGACGATCTTGCCGTACGGAACGCTGCGGATCACGTGGCTGCCCCGGGTGGGGGCGGTGCGCAGCAGCAGACCGCTCTTGGCCGTGACACGGCCCTTGTAGATGTGCGGGTGGCTGCCCGCGCCCGCGTCGTCGGCCGCGAAGGCGGGGCCGGTGACGGTGAGGGCTGCGAGTGCGCCGCCGGCGGCCAGTATGCCGAGCCGGGTCCTGGTCGCGGTGGGCCGAAGGGACATGGGGCCTCCTCTGGAGAAGGGCGGGTGTGGTGCGACCCGCCGTCCCTGAAACATGGGGCGTAGGCCGCAATTCACACTAAAATCGGCACGCTGTGCGCGCAAAAGCTCACGCGGCGTCAAACCGCCCGTCAAGCCGCCCCGTCGGAGCCTTTCGCGCCGCTCCCGGGGGACTCCTCGTAGGGCAGCGTCAGTGTCGCCACCGCACCGCCGTCCGGCGCGTTCGTGAACGTGAGCCGTGCGCCGAGCACCGCCGTCTGGCCCAGCGCGATGGTCAGACCGAGCCCGTGCCCCCGGGTCGTCCCCTCCGTGCGGAACCGCTGCGGCCCGTGTTCCACCAGGTAATCCGGGTATCCGTCGCCGTGGTCGCGCACCGAGACCACGGGCCCGTCGACGGTCAGCACGATGGGCAGCCGCCCGTGCTTGTCCGCGTTGGCGATGAGATTCCCGAGCACCCGCTCGAGGCGCCGCCGGTCGGTCACCACACAGACATCGCGTACGACGACGAGCTCGGCACCGACTCCCGAACCCCGCACCGCACGCTCGGCCAGTGGGGCGAGATGGTGGTCGTCCAGGTCGACGCGTTCGCTCTTCGCGTCGAGCCGGGAGATCTCCAGGAGGTCCTCGGTGAGGGTGCGAAGGGCGGCGACCCGGTCGCGCACCAGCTCCGTGGGGCGGCCCGGCTCAAGGAGCTCGGCCGCCGCGTGCAGACCGGTCAGCGGCGTGCGCAGCTCGTGCGCCACGTCCGCGGTGAACCGCTGCTCGCTCTGGAGCTTGCCCTGCAGCGATGACGCCATCGTGTCGAGCGCGCCCGCCACCGCCGCCACCTCGTCCTGGCGGCGCGAGGGATCGCTGGTGCGCGGGTCCCTCACGCGGGCGTCGAGGTCACCCGCGCTGATCCGGCGTGCCACCGTCGCCGTCTGGTGCAGGCGCCGCGTCACGCGTGTCACGGCGAACGCCCCGACCAGGAGCGTCGCCCCGATCGCCAGCACGGACGAGCCGAGGATCGCCCGGTCGAGTCCGTCGATGGTGCGGGCGCCCTGGGCGTAGTCGACCCGAACGGCGATGGCGCGCCCGTCCGTGGCGGGCCCCGCGGCCCACATCGTCGGCCCGGAGTCGTGCGTGTCGACCATCGTCCCGCGCTCACCGCCCACCGCGAGCGTCCGCAGCCGCTCGGGGAGGCCCTCTGGGTCGACGCCCGCGCCGGGGCCGAGTTCGTCGCCCGCCTCGAACGCCTCGGTGGCGTCGTCGAGCCGGGTGAGGGCGTGGTCGCGGGCCTGGCCCACGGTCTGGTTGGTCACCGAGACATGGACGAGCGCGCCGAGCAGCGCGGCGAGCGCGCAGCACATGACGGTGATGAAGACCGCTGCCTTCCAGGTCAGCGTCGCCGTCCAGGCGGGGAGCCGCGGCCCGCGCGGCAGCCGGTGGCTCATCGGCTCTCGTCCGGAGACGGAGACGGCGACGGCGACAACGGCGACGACGGCGGCGTGGCGCGGGCGCTCGCCGCGGGCTCGGGCTTGCGCTCGGGCTTCCTCGACGGGGCGTTCGGGGAGCGCACGATCTCGTCGGTCGTCGGCAGCATGGTCTTCTGGTGGGAGTCCCAGGACCACACGGTGCGGTACTCGTATCCCGGCATGCCGGAGACGGCGCGGACGATCACCTCGTGGCCGGCGAGCTCGACGCCGAGCACCGCGTCCCCCATCTCCATGATCTGCGTCAGGTGCTGCTTCTCCACGGCGTAGGCGCGGATGTCGAGGTTCTCGGCGTGCCCCCGTGGCAGCCGGATGCCGACGATGAGGTCGTCCTTGCCGTCGCCGGTGAGATCGCGGTAGTAGGCCTGGAGGACGGGGCACTTGTCGTCGCCCGCGTGGCTGGTGTCGCAGGTGGCCAGCTCCTGGAGGGTCTCCTTGTAGACCTCGTCCGACCGGCTGTACATCCCCGGGTTCTCGTCGAAATCGGCCTTGGCGACGCTGACCGGATTCACCTTGCGCAGGTTGCCGTCCGGTACGTCCACGCCCTTGACCGGCACGCTCTCTATCGTTCCGTAGTCCTCGGCGGGCGCGGACGGAGGCGGCAGCTTCGGCCACAGGCGCGTGGGTGCCTCGGCGGTGGGTGTCGATCCCGCGCCGCGCAGGTCGCCCGGGTCGCCGCAGCCGCCGGCCAGCAGGCCTGCGGACAGGACGAGGCCCGCGGCGAGCGCGAGACGGGTGCGGTGCACTGCACTCCTGCCTGCCGGGGGGAGCGGCCCGGGGGCTGCTCGACTGCGGCGCGAGGTTCGGTTGCGGCGCCGCAGGGTCCGGGTCCCGTTGCCCGGGTCCGGCTACGGCGCGAGGTCGGCGTAGAGAATGATGTTGTCGGTGCGGTGGCCGTCCTTGATGGGCCCGCCACAGGTCAGCAGGCGCAGCTCGGGCCGGTCGGTCGCCCCATACACCTTATGGGTGGGGAAGTTCTTTTTGTCCACCTGCTCGATCTCGCGCACCTTGAACGTCGCGGTACTCCCGTCCGCTCGCGGCACCTCGATCTCGTCCCCCATTCTCACCTTCGCCACGTTCTTCATCAGCGCGGGCCCCTTCGCGGTGTCGTAGTGCGCCACCAGAACGGCCGCCCCCTTCTCGCCCGGGGTGACACCTCCGGTCCACCAGCCGGGCTCCTCCGCCTTGTCCACGGGCGGCACCTCGAGCGCGTCGTCCGCGCCCACGCCCAGGTCGAGCATCGACGTGGCGTCGACGCCGGCCGCCGGGATCCGCAGGCCGGTGGGCCGGGACTTCTCCAGCGGGGCGTGGGGCTCGGCGGCCGGTGCGGCGGCGGCATTCCTGACCTTGACGTCGGGTGCCGGGTCGCCGGAGCCCTGGCCGCAGGCGATCAGGCCGACGCCGAGGGCGGCGGTCAGCGTGGCGGCGGCCGCGATGCGGGTGGTGTGGCGGCGCTTGGCGGGTGCGGGTGCGGGCTCGGGTACGGGGGTGGGGGCTTCTTCGGTGGGGGTGCTCACGGCGACTCCTGCGTTGCGGGTGCGTGGGGGCGGGGGCTCAGGCGTCGGTGCGGCCGCGGCGCAGCATCGCGTACCCGAGACCGGCCGCGCCGGCCGCCGCCATGGCCCCACCCGCGGCGATGAAGAGGGGGTCCCCGCCGTGGAACCCCTCGGTGCCCGCCTTGACGCCGCCCTTGGGCGCGACGGGGGCGACGGTCCGCGTGCCTTCCCGTGCGTCTACGGAGTGCGCGGGTGAGTCCGCGACCGCGGCGACGGCCGGCGTGAGGAGCGCGCCGCCGGCGACGGCGGTCACGGCGACGGTGCGGAGGAGGGAGCGGCGGCGACGGGTGCTCACGGGCGGTCCTTACGGCTGGCGGCTGATCGCTTCGGGGGAGCGAAAGAACACCTCTCAACCTAGATGTCCGCCATTGCGGCCATTCGTCGACTATGTAACAGCGGGCCATAACTGCGGAGGCGGCGCCGTTACGAGCGGCCCAACTTCCTTCGGCGTCGCCCAGGTTCTTGCCGTAGGCATGTCCTTGCTGCTCCCATGGTCGGTGGGGTGATGGTGCATGACCGGACTGCGCGTCATACCGGCCTGGCGGCACGGGCAGGAGCGGCTGTACGTCTGTCTCACGGACGGCAGGAACGTGGCGTGGTACGAGAGGGATTCGTCCCGCGTGAACCTGCTCAGCGAGGATCACAGGGAAGCCGTCCTGCGCGCCCTCGCACCCTTCCTGACCGGCGGTTTCTCGGTCGGCCCACCGCCCGTCCCCACCCCCGCAGAGCTGGCGCGCCTCGCACTCCACCCGGACGACGACCTCGCGCCGAACCGTCCAGGCGAGGCCCTCCTGATCGCCCTGGACCGCGACCCGGCGCCCGCCCGCAGGCTGCGCGCCGACCCCAGGCAACGGGCGCTCGCCGCCGAGCAGGCCATCGGCGGGGTGCTCGACGGACTCGAAGGCGCGGGCTGGCACACCCTGCACTCGGTGCCGCTGCCGGGCGGCACCCGCATTCACCACCTCCTGATCGGCCCCGGAGGTCTCTTCAGCGTCCACACGCTCACCGCCCGCAAGCAGCGGGTCCGCGTCGCCGACCCGATGGTCACGGTCGGCCGCGCGGACCCGCGTCCACTCCTGAGGGAGATCCGCGCCGACGCCGACCGGGCGTCCTTCGCGCTGACGGCCGAGATCCGCCCGGTGCTCGCCCTCTGCGGATCGACGGACCTCGACGTGAGCGCCCCGCCGCGCGAGGTGCGGATCGTGCGCGACGGGGAGGTGTCGGCCCTCGCGGGCATCGGCGGCGTACTGAAACCGGCCGATGTGGAGGCGCTGCACGCGATGGCGCGCGACCGGCGCACGTGGCTGCGGGTGTAGCTCTTCGCGGGCCTGGTGCGGCGTCGGTCAGAGGTTGTCGCCCCAGCCGCCCTGGATCATGGTCTGGAACGCCCAGGACCCGCCGCGCTTGAGCAGGATGTCGGCGTACCGCAGCTGCTGGGTCTCGCCGTTCGTGGTCATCACCGAGTCGGTGAAGACCACGGCCATGGCGGGGGAGAGGAAGACGGGCGTGCGCGTGGACTCGAAGGTGATGTCCTCGCCGCCCTCCCCCATCACGTGCGTCATGGTCGCGACGAACTGTTCCCGGTCCCACTGCGCGGAGCGTCCGTCGCCCGCGGAGTCGTCGCTGACCAGGTTGAGCGGGAACACGGCCAGATCGGCCATGCGCTCCACATCGCGCTTCGCGCTGTGCGCGTCGTACTCGGCGAACCAGGCGGCCAGGCTCGCGCGGTCCTCGTCGGTCGGGACGTATCCGGTCGCGGGCAGTACGGTCACGTCGGCCACGTGGGCTCCTAATCAAGTTTGACTATCGGGTGTGCGTAGAGAAGGTATGCTCGATCCGCTCGCTAGTCAAACTTGATTAGATGTGATGCCGGTCACGCTGTCCATGCGGGGGGGGGTCGGCCAGGGCTCAGCGGAAGCGGACGACCACCGCGGTCGCGTGCCGGGTCGTGTTCTGCCGCACCTCCACCGTGACGGGCGGCACGGACGGCAGGGCGGCATAGGTGACCTCGCCGATCCCGATGGCGATCGCGGTCCCTTCCCCCTTGGCCTCGGGCAGCGCGGCCCCGGCCGCCGTGCGCAGCGCCGGGGTGAGCGGCGACGACACCACGGGCGTGCCGTCCCCCGGCAGGACGAGCACGAGCGCCTGCGGGCGGGCCCTGCCCCCGGTGAACCCGACGACCACCGCGTCCCGGGTGTCGCTGTGCCGCAGCTTCAGCCACGCGCGCGTGCCGCCCCGGTAGGCCCCGTCGAGCCGCTTGATCACCAGGCCTTCGATGCCGGTGGCGGGCAGGGTCTCGTACCAGGTCAGGGCCAGTTCGCGGTCGGTCGTCATCGGCACGGCCTGGAGCGGCGGACCGAGCGGTTCGAGGATGCGTACGAGGCGTGCGCGCCGTTCCTCGTAGGGCAGGGCGCGGCAGTCCTCGCCCCGGTCGGCGAGCAGATCGAAGGCCGCGTACGAAGCGGGGAGCGTGCGCGCGAGGTGCGTGGCGTGGTCGCGGGTGGCGGCGGCGCGCTGCTGGACCGCGCTGAAGTCGATCCGGCCGTCGGCCCAGACGACGACCTCGCCGTCGAGCACGGTCCCGTCGGGCAGCTGCCGCGCGGCCTCGGCGAGATCGGGGAAGGCGGTGGTGACGAGGCGGCCGGAGCGGGCCTGCAGCCTCACGCGGTGGCCGTCGGCGAAGAGGATCAGGCGGTGTCCGTCGAACTTCGGCTCGTAGGCCCAGCCGGTGCCCTGCGGCAGTGCGGTGACGGATTCGGCGAGGGCGACCCGGAGGGGCGGGCTGATCATGGGCGGCGGCCTTTGCGCTCGTCCTTGCGCCCGCGCTTGGGCTCGTCCTTGGGCTCGCCCTTGGGCTTGTCCGTGCGAGGAAGGAGGGGGCGGGCGTGGGTCCGGTCGGTGAGCGGGGCCAGGAGGTCGCCGTACCGCTGGAGGCGGGGGGCGATGTCGGAGGCGAGGAAGACGAGCTGTGACGGCTCGCTGCACGCTTCGACCTCCTCCCAGGTCACGGGAGTGGAGGCCGTCGGTTCCCGGCGGGCGCGGAGGGTGTAGGGGGTGGCGGTCGTCTTGGCCGCGGCGTTCTGGCTGAAGTCGACGAAGACCTTGCCGGGGCGCAGGCTGCGCGTCATCCGGTGGACGACCAGGGCGGGCAGCTCGGCCTCGGCCTCCTGGGCGAGCTCCTTCGCGTACGCGGTGACCTGCTCGGAGGGCGTCGGTTCCAGGGGGCAGAGCAGGTGCAGGCCCTTGGAGCCCGAGGTCTTCGCGTAGGCGTGCAGGCCGTCCGCCCGGAGGCGCTCACGCAGCCAGAGGCCCGCCCGGCAGCACTCGACGATGGTGGCGGGGTCGCCGGGGTCCAGGTCGAGCACGAGCTGGTCGGCCATGGCGGGGGCGTCGGCCTGCCACTGGGGGGTGTGGAACTCGGTCACGAGGTTGGCCGCCCACATCAGGCTGGCCAGGTCGTCCACGACGATCTGCCGGGCGCTGCCGTCGGAGTGGGGCACGTCGGTGATGTGCACCCAGTCGGGGGTGCCCGGGGGCACGTTCTTGGCGAAGAAGCGCTGGCCGTCGGGTCCGTCCGGGAAGCGGAGGAAGGAGAGGGGCCGGTTGCGGAGATGGGGGAGGAGGGCCTCGGCCGTACTGGCGTAGTAGTGCAGCATCTCGCCTTTGGTGAAGCCGGGTGCGGAGGCGGATGCGGTGTAGAGGACCTTGTCGAGGTTACTGAGGGTCAGCCGCCGCCCCTCCACCTCGGTGATCGGCGTCATACGATGAGAATCCCACGAATGCGGATGAACCACCTGAAACGGGGTTGGACCGGTAGCGGTCGCCCCGAGGTGTGGCTGCTGAGAGGTGCCTGACGTGCGATCCATATGGAACGGTGCGATCTCCTTCGGCTTGGTCAGCATCCCGATCAAGCTCATGAACGCCACCGAGAACCACTCGGTCTCCTTCCGGCAGATCCATACGGAGGACGGGGGCCGGGTCCGCTATCGCAAGGTGTGCGAGCTGGAGGAGCGGGAGGTGACGTCCGCCGAGATCGGCAAGGGGTACGAGGACGCGGACGGCTCGACGATCCCGATCACGGACGAGGATCTGGCGGCCCTGCCGCTTCCGACGGCCAAGACGATCGAGATCGTCGCCTTCGTGCCGGCGGACGGGATCGACCCGATGCAGATGGACACGGCGTACTACTTGTCGGCCAACGGAGTGCCCGCGGCCAAGCCGTACACGCTGCTGCGGGAGGCACTGAAGCGGAGCGAGAAGGTGGCGATCGCCAGGTTCGCGCTGCGGGGGCGGGAGCGGCTGGGGATGCTGCGGGTGGTGGACGACGTGATCGCGATGCACGGGTTGCTCTGGCCGGACGAGATCCGTACGTCGGAAGGGGTGGCCCCGGATTCCCAGGTCAAGGTGCGGGAGGCGGAGCTCGACCTCGCGGACGCGCTGATGGACACGCTGGGGGAGGTCGACATCACCTCCCTCCACGACGACTACCGCAAGGCGGTGGAGGAACTCATCGCGGCCAAGGCCGAGGGCAAGGGCCCGGCGGAGCCTGCGGCGGAGGCGGATTCGGGTGGGGGCAAGGTGATTGACCTGATGGCGGCGTTGGAGAGCAGTGTGCGGGCGGCGAAGTCGGCGCGGGGCGGGGGCGGTGGTGGGGGCAAGGTGGCGGAGGTGACGCCGCTGGCGCGGGGCGGTGGCCGGAAGCGGGCTGCGGCGAAGACGACTTCGAAGACGACTTCGAAGACGGCTTCGAAGACGACGCCGAAGGAAGTGGGGGGCAAGAAGTCGACGGCGAAGAAGGCGACAACAAAGAAGGCCCCGACAAAGAAGAAGACGACGGCCAAGAAGCGAACGTCGGCTTAGTCCGCGGGCCCAGGCGGGTCTTGGGGGCGGGGCCGCGCCGGTATGTCCGTCCTCGCTATCGTCCGGTGGCCGCGGGGCTGCTTCGCTGCTGGAGCGCCGCGAACCGTGCTCCGGGCGGACATACCGGCACGTCCCCTCGCGTCTCGCTGCCGACTGCGGCGAATCGCCGATCGCTGCGGGGCAATCGGGTGGGTGGGCGGGAAAGCTTGTTCGGCACGGGGCGGATGCGGGGTGATCGGGTGGGCGGGCGGGAGAACCCCGTCCAAGGGCCAGACCCCCCGCCTGGCGCCTCCAGGCTCGCCGGAGCCCACCTCTCCGGTGAACCTGGGGAAATGACCCAGGACAAGAACAAGGACAGCAACTACCGCCCCGTGGTCTTCCGGGACCGCTCGGCGGGCTACGCCTTCCTCACCCGCTCCACCGCCGAGAGCGACCAGACCATCGAGTGGGACGACGGCGAGACGTACCCCCTGGTCGAAGTGGAGATCTCCTCCGAGAGCCACCCCTTCTACACGGGCCGCGCCCGCGTCGTGGACTCCGAGGGCCAGGTGGCCAAGTTCGAGCGCCGCTACGGAGATCAGGAGCCCCCGGCCACACCGGAGTGACCGCGCCACGCCGCGTAGGCGGCAGGAGTGGCAGGAGGGCCACGGCGGCCCGACGATGTCCGTAGAACCTTGATCACGAACAACGAACAACGAACAACGCACAACGCACGAGAACAACGCACAACGCACGGCGAACGACGATCGACGAACGAGCTTGATCACGAGAAGGCGGCGGGCATGACCGACGGCACGACCGATCTCCAGGCGCTGGCGGCCGAGGCGTACATCTACGGCTACCCGATGGTGTTCAACCTCGACGAAGTCGACCGCTTCTCCCGCAAGGGCATGGGCTCCCTGGCCCCCGCCCCGTTCAACGAGTTCAGCCACGCGAGCAAGCTGGCGGGCCCCGACGACCCCTTCGTCAGCGTCAACAACGACACCATCTACTCGGTGGCGCAGCTGGACCTCTCCGGCGGCGCCCTGCTCCTGACGGTGCCGGACACGGACGGCCGCTACTACGTCCTGCAGTTCGTGGACGCGTGGACCAACAACTTCGCGTACGTGGGCCGCCGAGCCACCGGCACAGGCGCCGCCAGCTACCTGCTGACGCCCCCCGGCTGGGACGAGGAGGTCCCGCTGGGCGCCACCCGGATCGCCGTGCCGACGGACGTGGCGTCGATCGTCGGCCGCTGGGCCTGCGCGGGACCGGACGACGTGGAGGCGGTGCGCGCCCTCCAGGAGGACACGCACCTGGAGCCCTACTGGACGGCATCCGGCGAGCCCCGCGGGCTGCCGACCCACACGTACATCCCCGACGGCGAACCGGAGCTCCTCTTCTACGAGAAGCTGCGGGCGAGGATGGCCGCCTTCCCGCCCGCGTCGGCCGACCTGACGTACCAACAGCAGTTCGCCCCCTTGGGGCTGTTGGACCTCCAGACTCCCTACGCGCAGCCGGAGCCCGACCTCGCCGAAGCCCTGCGCGCGGGCTTCGCCGCGGGCAAGGAGAAGGTCGAGCACGAGTCGACCCACGGCGAGAGCGCGGAGCAGAACGGCTGGAAGCTGACGTACCACGCCTTCGACTACAACGCCGACCACTTCGAGGTCGGCACGCTCAAGGATCCCCAATGGATCTACACGGACCGGGAGTTGGGCCGCATGGTCCGCGCCACATCGGCCCGCACCGCGCTCTGGGGGAACCACGCCTATGAAGCGGCGTACGCGATGGCGTGGAACGACGGCGACGGACAGCCCCTGGAGGGCGAGCAGTCGTACACCCTGCGCTTCGAGAAGCCGCCGCCGGTGGACGCGTTCTGGTCGATCACGATGTACGACCTGCCGGACTACTACCTCGTCGCCAACCCCATCGACCGCTACTCCATCGGCGACCGCACCCCGGGCCTGAGCTACGACGACGACGGCTCCCTCACCCTGTGCCTCCAGCCGCAGCGCCCCGCCGACGACAAGACGGCAGCGAACTGGCTGCCCACCCCCAGTGGCCGCTTCCGCCCGATCCTGCGGATGTACACGCCCCACGCCGCGGTCTTCGACGGGACGTACGAGCTGCCGCCGATCCGCCGGAGCTAGTCAGGGAGAGGTGGACCACCGAGGGGCGGTACGGGCCCAGGCCGCGCCCCATTGGGCGAGGTTGTGCCGCTCGATCCTGCGGTGGGCGCAGGCGTATGCGGCGGCGCCCGCGAGGGGAACGGCGATGGCGGCCAGGACGGCGTAGCCCCTGGTGTGATCGCGGACCTCCTCCTTGGTGAGGGGCGCACCGGTGAGCTCTCCCTCGTCGCTGACCCATACGGGGATGGTGTTTCCGGCGGTCAGCGCGGGTTCGAGGTCCGCTTCCGCGGTGCGGGTGTGTCCGTGGCGGTCGGTGAAGCGGACGACGACCGGGTACAGGGACTTCTTCGCCTCGGTCGACCCGGGCTCGGGGTGGCGTGGGGCGTCGTGGACGAGGACCGCGGTGGTGCGGTGCCGGGTGTCGGCCTGGTGCCGGGCGCTCTGTTCGAAGTGGCGGCGCGCCGCGTCACCGACCAGGACGACGGCGGCCGGGGTGGCGGTGAGGACGGCCAGGAACAGACCGACGGCGATCCATGCCTGTACGAGGTCGGTGCGGCGGCGCAGGGGACTGCGACGCCAGCGCCACAGCAGGGTCTGCGGAACGCGCGGCGGCTCGTCGGGCGGCCGGGGGTAGGGCGGGGGCGGCTGTGCCGGAGGGATGGGGCCGGCCACGGGGGCTCTCCTTGGGTGTGGTGGCGAGGGTGGGCCTAGTGGGGGTGTGCGGTGGCGGAGGGGTGGCCGTGGGCGGCCCGCAGGAGCTTCGCGGCGCCTCGGACCGCCGCGGTGTGCGGGGCGGCCACGGGCTGGACGGGTGCGTGCAGCTGCTCGGCGAGGCCGTGGCTGATGTCGGGGAACAGTGCACCGCCACCGGCCAGGAGTGCGCCCCGCCGGAGGGCTTGGAGGGTCCTGGGGCTGCGGTCCTGTTCGAGCATCGCGGTCACCATCGAGACGACGCAGTCGGTGATTCGGGCAGACGGGGACGGGGGTGAGAACGGCGACGGGGGCAGGGGGCGACGGTCCAGGTCGCTCGTCCCCAGGGCGGTGTGGCGGGCGTCGACCACCGCGCCGTCGGTGAGGAGGGCGACCTCGGTGAGGTGGGCCCCGATGTCGACGACGAGCAGCGGCCGGGCCAGGTCGGCGTCCGCGGCCGAGGCCACGGCCCGCGCGGTGGGGACGGTCAGCACGGCGCGCGGGCGCAGGACCTCGACGGCGACGCGGGCCTCGGCCCGGTAGGCGACTCCGCCCAGTACGGGCGCGGTCAGGATGAGCAGGGGACGGCCGAAGCGGGGCAGACGGTGGCCGAGCAGCCGGTCGAGCATCCGGGCCGTTCCGGGGGTGTCGACGATCGCCCCGCGCCGGATGGGGTACACGGTGCCGCCCCCGTGGAAGGTCACCGTGGGGACGTCGAGGATCATGCGGCGCCCGGACGTCCAGGCACGGCTCCGGGCGCTGCCCAGGTCGAGTGCGATGCCCGCGAAGAACCGGCGAGGCGGTGGCGGTGTCCGTGTGGGAGTCATCGGTCGGCCCCCTGGACCTGCTGGCAGCGGCGGCAGTAGCGGGCCTGCGGCACGATCATCAGGCGCTCGCGGTCGATGCGCCGCCGGCACAGGTGGCAGGCACCGTAGCCGCCGAGGTCCATGCGCCTCAGCGCGGCCTCGACGTCGGCCAGGACCATGCGGGCCGAGGCGGCGAGCTTGACGCGGACCTCGGTCCGGGCGGCGCTCTGCCGGTCGAGGAGCGCGTCGGCGCGGGTCATCGCGGGGGCGGAGAGCTGCTGCAGCTGTTCCCGGCGGAAGAGGAACTGCTCGTGCAGGTTCGCGCGCAGGGCGGCGAGGTCCTCGGAGGACAGACGCGGGCCGCCGGTCGTGCGGCGATCGTCGACGATCTGTTGCTGGTTCACCACTTCACCCCTAGGGCAGGGCGGGATACGCGGGATACGCGGGATACGCGGGATACGGAGGAGGGTGGGCGTGCGGCGATCAGTCGGCCTTGCGCTGGCAGGGAACGCAGAACTGCGTATAGGGCAGGATCTCCAGGCGCTCGACCGGGATGGGCCGTGAGCAGCCGGGACAGGTTCCGTAACTGCCGTCCCGGACGCGGTCGAGGGCGGCCCCGATCTCTTTGAGGACCCGTTCAAGGGTGTCTTTCTGCGCCGCCATCACCAGCTCGTCCGCCTCATGCCCGGCCTCACCGATGGCCTGCAACTGCGTCAGCCGGGAGCCACGTTCGTGCTCCAGACGCCGACGGGCCTCGCGCGGGGTCAGACGTCCGGGGCGGGCTTCGGCCGGGGGAGTGTGGGTGGGGAGCGACATGGCGGGTCCTTCTTCAGACGGCGGGGATTCGGTCTCGTACGACACCCCCACCGTGGCCGGTGGGCCGCGCGAAACCCATCGGGCGCGATACCCATCTATGCCGGGGCAAGGACCCCATCGCGGAAATGGGCATTGGACCCCATAGACGGACGGAAGGGGAGAGGGCAGGCTGGCCGGGAGGCCGATCAAGCCGATCAAGCTTCGGCAAGTGGCCGACCAGGCCCAGCAACAAGAGGAAGGCATCACCCCGTTGTCCCTGTTCTGGCGGATCTTCGCGCTCAACGCGGTGGTGCTGGGGAGTGCCACCGCCCTGCTGCTGTGGGCGCCGGTGACCGTCTCCGTGCCGGTGGTGCTGACCGAGGCGGTCATCCTGGTGGCAGGACTGGCCGTGATGCTGGTCGCCAACGCGGCGCTGCTGCGGATCGGCCTGGCCCCGCTCGACCGCCTCACCCGCCTGATGACGACGGTGGACCTGCTGCGCCCGGGACACCGCCTGCCGGAACAGGGCTACGGCGAGACCGCCGAGCTGATCCGCACCTTCAACGCGATGCTCGAACGGCTGGAGCAGGAACGGGCCGCGAGCACCGCCCGAGTCCTGCTCGCCCAGGAATCCGAACGGCGCCGCATCGCCCAGGAACTCCACGACGAGGTCGGCCAGACCATGACCGCGGTCCTGCTGTCCCTGAAGCGGGCGTCGGACGAGGCGGACGAACCCCTGCGCGGCGAGCTGCAACAGGCGCAGGAGATCACCAGGGGGAGTCTGGACGAAGTACGCCGCCTGGTGCGCAGGCTGCGCCCGGGAGTCCTGGACGACCTGGGCCTGATCAGCGCGCTCACCTCCCTGACCACGGAGTTCGCGACGCACGCGGGACTGCGCGTGGTACGCGGCTTCGACCCCGACCTGCCACCGCTGGACCCACAGGCGGAGTTGGTCCTGTACCGGGTGGCCCAGGAGGCCCTGACCAACGCGGCCCGCCATGCCGAGGCCGACCGGGTCGAACTGAGCCTGCGCCGTTCCGAAGGCGCGGTGGTGCTGTCGGTCGTGGACGACGGTCGCGGTACGGGGGTGGCCCACGAGGGCGCGGGAATCCGCGGAATGCGCGAACGGGCCCTGTTCATAGGGGCAACGCTCGACGTCACCTCAAGCCCACGGACAGGCACACAGATCAGCCTCCAGCTACCTCCGCCCCCCACCCCGGAATTCACATAGATGATTACGACCACAACGATCAGCGAGAAGCCAACGCCCAGGATCCGCATACTCCTGGCGGACGACCACGCACTGGTGCGTCGCGGGGTGAGGCTGATCCTCGACGGCGAACAGGACCTGGAGGTCGTGGCCGAGGCGGGCGACGGCGCGGAGGCGATAGCCCTGGCCCGCACGCACGAGGTCGACCTGGCGGTCCTGGACATAGCGATGCCCCGCATGACGGGCTTGCAGGCCGCACGCGAACTGGCAGCACTGAAGCCAGGCGTACGCGTACTGATGCTGACGATGCACGACAACGAGCAGTACTTCTTCCAGGCACTGAAGGCAGGCGCCAGCGGCTACGTACTGAAGTCAGTGGCAGACCGCGACCTGGTAGCAGCCTGCAGAGCGGCAATGCGGGACGAGCCCTTCCTCTACCCCGGCGCGGTGACGGCCCTGATCCGCAACTACTTGGACCGGGTCCACCACGGCGAGGAACCACCCGACCAGGTACTGACAGCACGCGAGGAGGAGGTCCTCAAACTGGTGGCGGAGGCCCACTCGTCAAAGGAAATAGCCGAGATGCTCTTCATCAGCATAAAAACGGTCCACAGACACCGAGCAAACCTCTTGCACAAACTGGGCCTACGCAACCGCCTGGAACTGACGCGCTACGCAATCAGAGCGGGCCTGATCGAACCCTGACGGCATCCGGGCCCGCTGCAGCTGAACGGCATCGGATCTAGAACACGTCGCGCAGGGTCTCCAGGAGGCGGGCGATGTTCGTCTCGTCGCGGCGGTAGTAGGTCCACTTGCCCCGCCGGGTGGCGACCACCAGCCCTGCTTGCCGCAGCATGGCGAGGTACTGCGAGGTGGTTGACTGCCCCAGACCTGCGCGCTGCTGGATGTCGGTCACGCAGACACCGATCTCGACGTCGCCGGGCTCCTGGCCGGGGAAACTCATCGGTTCCTTGAGCCACACCAGCATCTGACGGCGGGCCGGGTTGGACAGGGCCCGGAACACAGCCAGCAACTCCGCCTCCGAAAACACGCCGTGATCGTAACGCATGTACATATTGACGATTCGCGATATCTCGATCTAAGTTCGTCGCATGTCGACTTCGATGCGTGTGATGGAACTCGTCCGCTTCGGTGACGCGGACACCGCGTTCGCCGCCCGAGAGCTCCCAAGACCCACTCCCGGACCCGGGCAGTTGCTGGTGCGCGTGCTGGCCACGTCCGTGAACCCTCTCGACCTGCAAACCCGGCGCGGCGACTACCGCGACCAGGTGGCGCTGCCCACGGTGATCGGCAACGACGTGTCCGGCGTGGTGGTCGAGACCGGCCCGGGGGCAGGCGACTTCCAGCCGGGCGACGAGGTCTGGTACCTGGCGCCGATGTTCGCCGGGCAGGGCACCTACGCCGAGTTCCATGTGGTCGACCAGGCCCTGGTCACCCGCAAGCCCGCACGGTTGTCGCACGTCGAGGCCGCCGGTCTCGCGCTCGTGGGCGTGACGGTGTGGGAGGCGCTGGTCGAACGCGCCGGGGTGCGGGCCGGGGAACGGGTCCTGGTGCACGGCGGAGCGGGCGGGGTCGGCTCGGCCGCGATCCAGCTCGCCGGCGCGCTGGGAGCCGAGGTGGTGACCACCGCGCGGGAGAGGGATCACGAGTTCGTCACCGCACTGGGGGCCGACATCGCGATCGACTTCTCGGCCGGTGACTACGTGCCGCAGGTCCGCGCGCTGGGCGGGGTGGACGTCGTCCTTGACACGGTGGGTGGGGACACCCTCGCCCGCAGCCCGGAGGTCCTCGCCGACCGAGGCCGCGTGGTGTCCATCGTGGACATCCCCGAACCTCAGAACCTGCTCGCCGCGTGGGGCGTGAACGCGACCTACCACTTCCTCTTCGTCAGCCCCGGCCGGGCGAAGCTCGCGGCCCTCGGCCGGCTGGTCGACCAGGGCAGACTCCGGCCGGTGATCGGCGCCGTGCTGCCGCTGGCCGACATCGCACAGGCGCACACACTGTTGGAAGGCGGCTCCGCCACCGAGGGCCGCGGCCGCCCACGCGGCAAGATCGCCATCGCTGTGCACCCCATGGACGAGCCACCGCGCCGGACAACGCCTTTGTCCTGAGCGACTCAGTCGTCCTGGGCGACAACGACCCCGGCGAGCGGAGTCGATCACTGACCTGACGCAGTCAATCGGCAACGACAAAGAGCCGGACCCAGTGGGACTGGGTCCGGCTCTCGATGTCTGGCACTTCTAGCCCAGTGGTGTGATCACCCTGGTTGCTGCGAAGTGCCCCCGGCAGGATTCGAACCTGCGCACCCGGCTCCGGAGGCCGATGCTCTATCCCCTGAGCTACGGGGGCGTGTCAGCGCGGTGTTCGCGACGACAAGTAGAACCCTACCAGCTCCTAACGGCTCCCCATGAACAGGTATTTCCCCACCTCCGTGCCGTACTCCGTGGCCGTAGCGCCGCCGCATCCGCACCCTGCGTCCCAGGGGCCACCCTTGGTCCGCCGAACGCTCCACCGGCCGCCCGCCGCACAGTCCCCCGCACGGGGCGGAAGTGGGGAAAACCCGGACGCGGCGGTGGGCGCGGACCTACTCTCGAGTTGTGTCAGGCGTGTCCGGCCGCGTGCTTGTTGTGGACGACAACAAGGTCATCCGGCAACTGATCAGGGTCAACCTCGAGCTGGAGGGCTTCGAGGTCGTGACCGCGGCCGATGGTGCCGAGTGCCTGGATGTGGTGAACCAGGTCAGGCCCGATGTCATCACGCTCGACGTGGTGATGCCCCGCCTCGACGGGCTGCGTACCGCCGCCCGGCTGCGTTCCGATCCGCGGACCCGGGATCTGCCCGTCGTCATTGTCAGCGCCTGCACTCAGTACGAGGTGGAGAGCGGGCTTGAGGTGGGGGTGGACGCCTTCCTCGCCAAGCCCTTCGAACCCGCCGAACTGCTGGGGATCGTACGGCAGTTGATGGAGCACGGCAGCGAGCGTCGCGGGCGTGGTGCCCTCGGCAATGAGTGCGGGGCCGCCGGGGAGGCCTCCCGCGCCGGCCGTTCCGGCGGCTGACCCAGCGGCAGCCCTCGCGGCTGACCCGGCGCAGCTGCCGATCCGCTCGCCAGCCGCGTCGGGGGGGGCCACATAGCCCCCTCCCCGTCCACATCCCGGACCATCCGGGAAACCGGGTCGCGTCCCCACCCCCCTCCTCCCATACGCTTGTCCCGTGACCCCCGTCGAGCTCTCCCGCACCGTGCTGCGCGCCATGCGCCGTGCCGTCGACGACGGGGAGCTCAGCGGCCTGGACGACCTCGATGACGTGGGCACGGCCGGGAGGGTCCTCGTCGAGCGGCCCCGGCCCGGCGGCTGCGGGGATTACGCCACCAACGTCGCCCTACAGGTCGCCCGCGCCGCGGGGCGCTCGCCGCTCCAGGTGGCCGAAGTGTTGTCCCCGCGCCTCGCCCGGGAGCCCGGCATCGCGGCCATCGACATCACCGGGCCCGGTTTCCTCAACATCACTCTCGACCAGAGCGGTGACAAGAGCGGCAGGAGTGGCAGCGCCTCCGCCGGTTTCGTAAGGGACGTACTCACCCGCGGCGTCTCCTACGGGCACGTCGAGGCCACCGGCGAAGCCCGACAGCTCCGCTTCCCCCGCGAAGTCCGCGCCGCCGTGCTCGCCGACTCGCTGCGCCGGATCCTCGTATCCCAGGGCGTTCTCGCACGCCTCACCTGCGACGAAGCGCCCGACCCCGGCTGGGGCTCCCTGGGTGTCCACCTCGACGCCCAGGAAGAGCCGACCGCGCAGACGGAAACCCTCCGCCCCGTCCCCGCCCCGCAGGACCCCACCCCCCTCGGCCGCGACGCCGCCCGGTGGGCCCTCCTGTACCCCGCCGCCCACGACCGGCCCCGCATCGGTGACGAGGACGGGCATCTGGTCCAGCGCGCGAGCAACCCCCTCTTCCGCGTGCGGTACGCCCACTCCCGCACCCGCGCCCTCACCCGCAACGCCGCCGCCCTCGGCTTCGACAGCGCCCCCGGGGACATAGCCGGACCGGAGGACCAGGCCCTCCTCGACGCCCTCGCCGACCACCCCCGCGTCCTCGCCGCAGCCGCCCGCCACCGTGCCCCCGACCGCCTCGCCCGGCATCTCGTCACCACCGCCGATGCCTTCCTCGCCTTCCAGCCCGCCGTTCTGCCGCTTGGTGACGAGAAACCCTTGGCCGCTCACCGCGCCCGGCTCGCGCTCGCCGAAGCCGCCGGGACGGTGCTCGCAGGCGGCCTGTCCCTGCTCGGCATCAGTGCCCCCGAGTACTTGTGACACGTGAAGACAGACGTGAATGAAGTGAGAGAGACGACCGCGACATGAGCCGTTCCGCACACCCCGCCGGGCCCCGCCACGCCGACGTACTGCCCGAAGGGCACTACACCGCCCCGGCCGCCGATCTGAACTCCCTCGACCCCAAGGTCTGGTCGCAGACCGTCGGACGGAGCGCCGACGGCGTCGTCACCGTCGGCGGGATCGAAGTGACCCGGCTCGCCGAGGAGTTCGGCACGCCCGCCTACTTCCTCGACGAGGCCGACTTCCGTGCCCGCTGCCACGCCTGGCGCGGTGCCTTCGGCTCCGATGCCGACGTCTTCTACGCCGGGAAGGCCTTCCTCTCGCGTGCCATCGTGCGGTGGCTGCACGAGGAGGGGCTCAATCTCGACGTCTGCAGCGGCGGTGAGCTCGCCACCGCGCTCGCCGCCGGCATGCCCGCCGACCGCATCGCCTTCCACGGCAACAACAAGACCGAGGACGAGATCGAGCGGGCCATCGAAGCCGGTGTGGGACGCATCGTGCTCGACTCCTTCCAGGAGATCGCGCGTGTCGCGCACGTCGCCGACCGGCTCGGTGTCCGTCAGCGCGTGCAGATCCGCGTGACCGTCGGCGTCGAGGCCCACACGCACGAGTTCATCGCCACCGCCCACGAGGACCAGAAGTTCGGCATCGCCCTCGCCGGGGGACAGGCCGCCGAGGCCGTGCGGCGGGCGCTGCAGCTCGACGGGCTCGAGCTCATCGGCGTGCACAGCCACATCGGGTCGCAGATCTTCGACATGGCCGGGTTCGAGGTCTCCGCGCGGCGCGTGGTGCAGCTGCTCGCCGAGATCCGCGACGAGCACGGCGTCGAGCTTCCCGAGATCGACCTCGGCGGCGGGCTCGGCATCGCCTACACCTCCGAGGACGACCCCCGCGAGCCGCACGAGATCGCCAAGGCGCTCGGCGAGATCGTCACGCGTGAGTGCGAGGCCGCCGATCTGCGGACCCCTCGTATCTCCGTCGAGCCGGGACGCGCCATCGTCGGGCCCACCGCCTTCACCCTCTACGAGGTCGGCACCGTCAAGCCGCTCGAAGGACTGCGTACGTACGTCTCCGTGGACGGCGGCATGTCCGACAACATCCGTACCGCTCTCTACGACGCCGAGTACAGCGTCGCGCTCGTCTCGCGCGAGTCCGACGCCGAGCCCATGCTCGTCCGCGTCGTCGGCAAGCACTGCGAGAGTGGGGACATCGTGGTGAAGGACGCGTTCCTGCCCGCCGACCTCGCTCCCGGCGACCTGATCGCCGTGCCCGCGACCGGCGCGTACTGCCGTTCCATGGCGAGCAACTACAACCACGCCCTCCGTCCGCCGGTCGTCGCCGTGCGGGATGGTGAGGCGCGGGTCATCGTCCGGCGCGAGACGGAGGAAGATCTCCTGCGTCTGGATGTCGGCTGAGGAAAAATCGGCCGGGAAACAAGGGCCGGCAAGGTATCGGCCAGTGAAATAGATGTCTCACGATCCGGACCGTGGATAGAAACTGCGATCCGGTGGGTGAGACTGGTCCCACTGTAGATGTATGAGAAGTGAGGTCGGATGATGCGTACGCGTCCGCTGAAGGTGGCGCTGCTGGGCTGTGGGGTTGTCGGCTCAGAGGTGGCGCGCATCATGACGACGCATGCCGACGACCTCACGGCCCGGATCGGTGCCCCGGTGGAGCTCGCCGGGGTCGCCGTCCGCCGCCCGTCGAAGGTGCGGGACGGGATCGACCCCTCGCTGGTCACCACGGACGCGACCGCGCTGGTCAAACGGGGTGACATTGATGTGGTCGTCGAGGTCATCGGGGGCATCGAGCCTGCCAGGACCCTCATCACCACCGCTTTCGAGCACGGCGCGTCCGTCGTCTCCGCGAACAAGGCGCTCATCGCCCAGGACGGCGCCGCGCTGCACGCCGCCGCCCAGGAGCACGGGCGGGATCTGTACTACGAGGCCGCCGTCGCCGGTGCCATTCCGCTGATCCGGCCGCTGCGCGAGTCCCTCGTCGGTGACAAGGTCAACCGCGTCCTGGGGATCGTGAACGGGACCACCAACTTCATCCTCGATGCCATGGACACCACCGGTGCCGGCTACCAGGAAGCCCTCGACGAGGCCACCGCTCTCGGCTATGCCGAGGCCGACCCGACCGCCGACGTCGAAGGCTTCGACGCCGCCGCCAAGGCCGCGATCCTCGCCGGCATCGCCTTCCACACGCGCGTGCGTCTCGACGACGTCTACCGCGAGGGCATGACCGAGGTGACCGCCGCCGACTTCGCGTCCGCGAAGCGCATGGGCTGCACCATCAAGCTGCTCGCCATCTGTGAGCGGGCCGCCGACGGCGGCTCCGTCACCGCGCGCGTGCACCCCGCGATGATTCCGCTCAGCCATCCGCTGGCGTCGGTCCGCGAGGCGTACAACGCGGTCTTCGTGGAAGCGGAGGCCGCGGGTCAGCTCATGTTCTACGGGCCCGGCGCGGGCGGCGCGCCCACCGCGTCGGCCGTGCTCGGCGACCTCGTCGCCGTCTGCCGGAACAAGCTCGGCGAAGCCACCGGGCCCGGCGAATCCGCGTACACCCAGCTGCCCGTGAGCTCCATGGGCGAGGTCGTCACGCGCTACCACATCAGCCTCGACGTAGCCGACAAGCCGGGTGTACTCGCCCAGGTCGCGACGGTCTTCGCCGAGCACGGCGTATCGATCGATACGGTCCGTCAGACGGGCAAGGACGGCGAGGCCTCCCTCGTCGTCGTCACCCACCGCGCGCCCGACGCAGCCCTCACCGGCACCGTCGAGGCGCTGCGGAATCTCGACACCGTGCGTGGTGTCGCCAGCATCATGCGGGTTGAAGGGGAGTAAGCAGCAATGACCCACCAATGGCGCGGAATCATCGAGGAGTACCGGGACCGTCTTCCCGTCTCCGACACGACGCCGGTCGTGACGCTCCGCGAGGGCGGCACGCCGCTCGTACCCGCGCAGGTGCTCTCCGAGCGCACGGGCTGCGAGGTGCATCTCAAGGTCGAGGGCGCCAACCCGACCGGGTCCTTCAAGGACCGCGGTATGACGATGGCGATCACGAAGGCCAAGGAGGAGGGCGCGAAGGCCGTCATCTGCGCCTCCACCGGCAACACGTCGGCCTCGGCCGCCGCCTATGCCGTACGCGCGGGAATGGTCTGCGCGGTCCTCGTGCCGCAGGGCAAGATCGCGCTCGGCAAGATGGGCCAGGCGCTCGTCTACGGCTCGAAGATCCTCCAGGTCGACGGAAACTTCGACGACTGCCTGAACCTCGCCCGCGCGCTCTCCGAGAACTACCCGGTGGCGCTGGTCAATTCGGTCAACCCGTTCCGCATCGAGGGCCAGAAGACCGCGTCCTTCGAGATCGTGGACGCGCTCGGGGACGCCCCCGACATCCACGTACTGCCGGTCGGCAACGCGGGCAACATCACGGCCTACTGGAAGGGCTACAAGGAGTACGCCGCCGACTCGATCTCGACGCGCACTCCCCGCATGTGGGGCTTCCAGGCTTCCGGTTCCGCGCCCATCGTGCGCGGCGAGATCGTCAAGGACCCGTCGACGATCGCCACCGCGATTCGCATCGGCAACCCCGCGTCGTGGCAGTTCGCCCTCGACGCGCGCGACGAGTCGGACGGCTTCATCGACGAGGTGACGGACCGTGAGATCCTGCGCGCCTACAAGCTGTTGGCGTCCCAGGAGGGTGTCTTCGTCGAGCCGGCGTCGGCCGCTTCGGTCGCCGGTCTGCTGAAGGCCGCCGAGCAGGGCAAGGTCGACAAGGGGCAGCGCATCGTCTGCACCGTCACCGGAAACGGCCTCAAGGACCCGGACTGGGCCGTCGCAGGCGCGCCGCAGCCGGTCACGGTCCCGGTCGACTCGGCCGCCGCGGCCGAGCGACTCGGTCTGGCCTGATCACGCCGGTCGGCGTTATCGCAGGCGGCAGGGCGGGCATACCCGTCCGGAAAACCCGCAACTCCGCATAGGGGGTGCACAGGGGGCTTACGACACGCATCGTGCGCCTCCTGTGCGCCCTATGTCGCCACAGAACCTTCCTTCGATAGGCTGTACCTAACCCGCCCCGCCGCATATGCCGCGGTGCTGCCGCAGAGCGGCCTTCGGGTAGTGCCTCATCACGTGGCAAGTCCTCAAAAGATCGCAGCTCAAGGAGAGTCATCGAGCGATGGCCGGTCCCGCGTTCCGCGCCGCCGCCGTCCGGGTGCGCGTCCCCGCCACCAGCGCCAACCTCGGCCCGGGCTTCGACGCCCTCGGCCTGTCGCTGGGTCTGTACGACGACGTCGTCGTGCGGGTGGCCGACACCGGACTGAACATCGACATCGCAGGTGAGGGCAGCGAGACGCTCCCGCGCGACGAGTCGCATCTGCTTGTACGTTCCCTGCGTACCGCCTTCGACCTGCTCGGCGGACAGCCGCGCGGGCTCGAAATCGTCTGCGCCAACCGCATTCCGCACGGCCGGGGCCTCGGCTCCTCGTCCGCCGCCATCTGCGCGGGCATCGTCGCCGCGCGCGCCGTGACGATAGGCGGGGACGCCCGTCTCGACGACAACGCCCTGCTCGAGCTCGCCACCGAGATCGAGGGCCACCCGGACAACGTAGCCGCCTGTCTGCTCGGCGGTTTCACGCTCTCCTGGATGGACGGCGGATCGGCGCGGGCGATCAGGATGGAGCCCGCCGATTCCATCGTTCCGGTGGTTTTCGTACCGGGAAAGCCCGTCCTCACCGAGACCGCGCGCGGACTGCTCCCGCGCACCGTCCCGCACGTCGACGCGGCCGCCAACGCGGGCCGGGCCGCACTGCTCGTCGAGGCCCTGACCAGGCGCCCCGAGCTGCTGCTTCCCGCAACCGAGGACCGGCTCCACCAGGAGTACCGCGCCCCCGCCATGCCGGAGAGCGCCGCCCTGGTGGAACGCCTGCGCGCGGACGGTGTCCCGGCAATGATCTCCGGCGCGGGACCCACGGTCCTCGCGCTGGCCGATGAGAGTGCGGCGGACAAGGTCGCACGCCTTGCAGGAGAGGGCTGGGCGGCCAATCGTCTGGCGCTCGACGCGACCGGTGCGAGCGTGCTGCCGCTTGCGCCGTGACGGCTGGTAGCCGGATGAGAAGAGGGGGAATGTTTGTTGGATCCGGTAGTGTTAACCTCAAGTCTGCACCCGACCCCACCATGGCGAGGTGCTTTGTGTCCCCGTCCGGGACATCCATCCTTCCGGGAGCCTCCCAAACTGCTCTGTGCCTCGCATTGAGCAGCGCCGAGCACGCTCCGGAACCGGCGTGACCGAGCCGAGTGACACCGCACCTCAGTGGCACCTCACCGGGACTCGCCATCACCAGTGAATTCTTCCGCCGCGCGTTGGCGGACCACCGCCCCGGCACGGTCCACACACCAGAGGACCTCCGGACAGCACAACCGGTCGCCGAGCCAGACAGGCCGACGTCCGCTCCAGGGAAGGACCCTTCGTGAGCGACACCACCGATCTGATGGGCGTGACTGCCGACACGCCCGCCACGGACGCCTCTGCGGCGCCTGCCACCGGTGCTTCGGCCGGGTCCCGGCGGCGCCGCGGCACCGGCCTCGATGGCATGGTGCTGGCGGAACTGCAGCAGGTCGCATCCGGCCTCGGTATCAAGGGCACCGCGCGGATGCGCAAGAGCCAGCTGATCGAGGTCATCAAGGAGGCGCAGGCCGGCGGGGGAGCCCCCGCGAAGAGTGCCGCGCCGTCCGCGTCCGCCACGGACGCCGAGACCAAGCCCAAGCGACGCGCAACCTCGAAGGCCCGGACGGGCGAGGACACCGCGGAGAAGGCCCCCAGGGCGAGCAAGGCCGACAAGGCCGAGCAGACCGCGGGCGCCAAGGCCGAAGAGGCCACCGCCCAGCAGCAGATCGACATCCCGGGCCAGCCCGCGGGTGCCGACAAGGGCGAGCGTCGCGGCCGTCGCCGCGCGACCGCCGACGCGGGCAGCCCCGAGACGGTCACCGCCGAGGCGAAGAGCGAGCCGAAGAACGACGCCAAGAACGAGGCCAGGACGGACGCTTCGTCCGAGGCCAAGGGCGACGGCTCGGGTGATGGCGCCGACGGCCGCCGTGAGCGCCGTGACCGCGACCGTCAGGGCCGTGGCCGCGACCGCGACCGCCGTGGCAACAAGGGCGACGACCAGCAGCAGGGCGGCAACCGCCAGCAGGGCGGCGGCCGTCAGGACCGCCAGGACCGTGGCGACCGCCAGGACCGTCAGCAGCGCGACCAGCGGGACAACGGCCCGCAGGACGACTTCGACGACGAGGCGGGTGGCCGTCGTGGCCGCCGTGGCCGTTACCGCGACCGCCGTGGCCGTCGTGGCCGCGACGAGTTCGGCGGCGCCAACGAGCCGCAGGTCGCCGACGACGACGTACTGATCCCCGTCGCGGGCATCCTGGACATCCTCGACAACTACGCGTTCATCCGGACCTCGGGTTACCTCCCGGGCCCGAACGACGTGTACGTGTCGCTCGCCCAGGTCCGCAAGAACGGTCTGCGCAAGGGTGACCACGTCACCGGCGCCGTCCGTCAGCCCAAGGACGGCGAGCGCCGCGAGAAGTTCAACGCGCTCGTCCGCCTCGACTCGGCGAACGGCATGGCGGCCGAATCCGGGCGCGGGCGACCGGAGTTCAACAAGCTGACGCCCCTTTACCCGCAGGACCGGCTCCGTCTGGAGACCGACCCGGGCGTGCTCACCACCCGCATCATCGACCTCGTGTCGCCGATCGGTAAGGGCCAGCGCGGTCTGATCGTGGCCCCGCCGAAGACCGGCAAGACCATGATCATGCAGGCGGTCGCGAACGCGATCACCACGAACAGCCCCGAGTGCCACCTGATGGTCGTCCTGGTCGACGAGCGTCCGGAAGAGGTCACCGACATGCAGCGGTCGGTGAAGGGCGAGGTCATCTCCTCGACCTTCGACCGTCCCGCCGAGGACCACACCACGGTCGCCGAGCTGGCCATCGAGCGCGCCAAGCGTCTCGTGGAGCTGGGTCACGACGTGGTCGTGCTCCTCGACTCGATCACCCGTCTGGGCCGTGCGTACAACCTGGCGGCCCCGGCCTCCGGCCGCATCCTGTCCGGTGGTGTCGACTCGACCGCGCTCTACCCGCCGAAGCGCTTCTTCGGTGCGGCGCGCAACATCGAGGACGGCGGCTCGCTGACCATCCTCGCCACCGCGCTCGTCGACACCGGATCGCGCATGGACGAGGTGATCTTCGAGGAGTTCAAGGGCACCGGCAACATGGAGCTCAAGCTCGACCGGAAGCTCTCCGACAAGCGCATCTTCCCGGCGGTGGACGTCGACGCGTCCTCCACCCGCAAGGAAGAGATCCTCCTGAACGCGGAGGAGCTCGCGATCGTCTGGAAGCTGCGCCGGGTGCTGCACGCCCTCGACTCGCAGCAGGCCATCGAGCTGCTTCTCGACAAGATGAAGCAGACGAAGTCGAACGCCGAGTTCCTCATGCAGATCGCGAAGACGACCCCGACGCCGGGCAACGGCAACGACTAGTCCTCGTGTAGTCCTCGCGCGACTCGCGCACGCAAAGGGCCGCCCCCGTCATCCGACGGGGGCGGCCCTTTGCGCTGAATGACCTTGGCCACACACCTAAGAGATTCTTACGGTCACGGGCAGTAGCCCCATGACGGAAAAAACCGCAGGTGAGAAGCTGGAAGGGTGGGAAGGGAGTGCACGATGCGTCACGAGCGCGCGCCGGGGCGCCCACAAAGTGCTGTGCAACCCTTCTTTCGGTTTCCACGTCTGACTAGTGACTACAAAACGCTGACTACTGACGACAAACCGCGCCTGACCCTGAAAGCAGGGGGTAACCGACCCGACGAGGACTGAGGAGCACATGACCGACGAGAGCGCACCCGCGGATACGGCACCGAAGCGCCCCAAGGGCGGTGGCGGTCGGCGTCGCAAGCCGCGCGACAAGCGCCGGAAGGTCCTCGTCGTCACCGCGTGGACCGCGGCATCGGTGGTCGTCCTCGGCGGTGCGGGCCTCGGCTTCGTGTACTTCAAGCTCAACGGCAACATCAAGGGCGTCGACATCAACGCGGCGCTCGGCACGGACCGCCCCGAGAACGTCGACAACGGCTCGCAGGACATCCTCGTCCTCGGCTCCGACTCCCGCTCCGGCGACAACGCCAAGTACGGCAAGGACGAGGGCGCCGCCCGCTCGGACACGGCGATGGTCGTGCACGTGAACAAGGGCCACAAGACGGCCAGCGTCGTCTCGATACCCCGCGACACCCTCATATCCCGTCCCGAGTGCAAGACGGACGACGGCGAGACGGACCCGGGTGGCCAGCGGCAGATGTTCAACACGGCGTACGAGGTCGGCGGCCCCGCCTGTGCCGTCAAGACCGTGGAGAAAATGTCCGGCATCCGGATGGATCACTATGTGGAAGTCGACTTCACGGGCTTCAAGAAGCTGATCAACACCCTCGGTGGCGTCGAGATCACCACCAAGAAGGCCATCAACGACAAAGACAGCCATCTGAATCTCAAGGCCGGCAAGCACCAGCTCACCGGCGAGCAGGCCCTCGGCCTGGTCCGCACCCGGCACGGCGTCGGCGACGGCAGCGACCTCGGCCGCATCCAGCTGCAGCAGGCCTTCATCAAGGCCCTGATCAACCAGGTCAAGGACGTCGGCGTCTTCAGCAACCCGAAGAAGCTCTACGACCTGGCGAACGACGCGACCAGCGCCATCACCACCGACTCGGACCTGAACGACGTCAAGAGCCTGGCGGGCTTCGCCGGCGGCCTCAAGGGCATCGGCGCGGGCGACATGAAGATGGTGACCCTGCCCATCCAGTACGACCCCGCGGACCCCAACCGCGTCCTTCCCCTGGAGAAGGCCGACCGGCAGGTCTGGGCGGCGCTCAAGGCCGACAAGCCGATCCCCAAGTCCGCCACCGAGAAGTCCGCGGGCGACAAGGGCGACGCGAGCGATGTCGTGACGAGCGACTGACCCTTCCGCACACCCGCGGGTGACCCTTCCGGACACCCGCGGGGAATAGAACGGAACCCACCCCGGTTTGGGCAGATGCGACCGGTCCTGGCAGACTGGTACGTCGGCCCCGGTTCACGTACGAGCAATCCGCGCGTACGACCCGGCGCCCTCCCGAAACTAGGAGAAACCCTTGAAGCGCGAAATCCACCCCGAGTACGTCGAGACCCAGGTCAGCTGCACCTGTGGCGCCGAATTCACCACCCGCAGCACGATCTCCAGCGGCACCGTCCGCGCCGAGGTCTGCTCCGAGTGCCACCCGTTCTACACGGGCAAGCAGAAGATCCTCGACACCGGTGGCCGCGTGGCCCGCTTCGAGGCCCGCTTCGGCAAGGCTGCCGCCGCCAACAAGTAGCGAGCCACTGCGCCGGTCTTCGGCCGCCCCCGGGAGGGGGCGGTTGGGACCGGCGCTTTGCCGTCTGATCGCAGCAGCCATGCCGCGTCGCCATGTCGCGCAGAACCTTCGCGCAGAACCTTCGCGTAGAAAACTCAGGAGACCCCGATGTTCGAGGCGGTCGAGGAACTGATCGGCGAGCACGCCGATCTGGAGACAAAGCTCGCGGACCCCTCGGTCCACGCCGACCAGGCCAACGCGCGCAAGCTCAACAAGCGCTACGCCGAGCTGACCCCGATCGTCTCGACGTACCGCGCCTGGAAGCAGACCGGCGAGGACATCGCGACGGCCCGTGAACTGGCCGCGGAGGAACCGGAGTTCGCCGCCGAGGTCAAGGACATGGAGAAGCAGCGCGAGGAGATCACCGAGAAGCTGCGGCTTCTCCTGGTGCCCCGGGACCCCAACGACGACAAGGACGTCATCCTTGAGGTCAAGGCGGGCGCGGGCGGCGACGAGTCGGCGCTCTTCGCCGGCGACCTCCTTCGCATGTACCTGCGGTACGCGGAGCGCGTCGGCTGGAAGACCGAGATCATCGACGCCACCGAGTCCGAGCTGGGCGGCTACAAGGACGTCCAGGTCGCCGTGAAGACCAAGGGCGGCAACGGCGCGACCGAGCCCGGCCAGGGTGTCTGGGCGCGGCTGAAGTACGAGGGCGGCGTGCACCGCGTGCAGCGCGTGCCCTCGACCGAGTCGCAGGGCCGGATCCACACCTCCGCGGCCGGCGTCCTGGTGACGCCCGAGGCCGAGGAGGTCGACGTGGAGATCCACGCCAACGACCTGCGCATCGACGTGTACCGCTCGTCGGGCCCCGGCGGCCAGTCGGTCAACACCACCGACTCCGCGGTGCGCATCACGCACCTGCCCACCGGTGTCGTGGCGTCCTGCCAGAACGAGAAGAGCCAGCTGCAGAACAAGGAGCAGGCGATGCGTATCCTGCGCTCCAGGCTCCTTGCCGCGGCTCAGGAGGAAGCGGAGAAGGAGGCGGCGGACGCCCGTCGCAGCCAGGTCCGCACCGTCGACCGCTCCGAGAAGATCCGGACGTACAACTTCCCGGAAAACCGGATCTCGGACCACCGCGTCGGCTTCAAGGCGTACAACTTGGACCAGGTGCTCGACGGAGACCTCGACGCGGTCATCCAGGCCTGCGTCGACGCGGACTCCGCAGCCAAGCTCGCGGCAGCCTGAGCCACGACCGCACCCGCCCATCGCATCGCTCAGCCCCGGAGGACCAGCGTGAACCTGCTGCTCGCGGAAGTGGCCCAGGCCACCCAGCGGCTGGCCGACGCCGGCGTGCCCTCGCCGCGCAACGACGCGGAGGAGCTCGCCGCCTTCGTGCACGGCGTGAAGCGGGGCGAGCTGCACTCCGTCAAGGACTCGGACTTCGACGCCCGCTACTGGGAGACGATCGCGCGCCGTGAGGCCCGCGAGCCGCTCCAGCACATCACCGGGCGTGCCTTCTTCCGCTATCTCGAACTGCAGGTGGGCCCCGGTGTCTTCGTGCCGCGCCCCGAGACCGAGTCGGTCGTCGGCTGGGCCATAGACGCCGTGCGCGCGATGGACGTCGTCGAGCCGCTCATCGTCGATCTCTGTACGGGCTCCGGGGCCATCGCCCTGGCCATGGCGCAGGAGGTCCCGCGCTCGCGGGTGCACGCCGTGGAGCTGTCCGAGGACGCCCTGAAGTGGACGCGCAAGAACGTCGAGGGGTCCAGGGTCAAGCTCTCCCAGGGCGACGCGCGCGACGCCCTGCCGGAGCTCGACGGGCAGGTCGACCTCCTCATCTCGAACCCGCCGTACATCCCGCTCACCGAGTGGGAGTACGTCGCTCCGGAAGCCCGGGACTACGACCCGGAACTGTCGCTCTTCTCCGGCGAGGACGGCCTCGACCTGATTCGCGGCATCGAGCGCACCGCACACCGCCTCCTGCGGCCCGGTGGCGTCGTTGTCATCGAGCACGCCGACACCCAGGGCGGCCAGGTGCCGTGGATCTTCACCGAGGAGCGGGGCTGGGCCGACGCGGCCGACCACCCCGACCTCAACAACCGGCCGAGGTTCGCGACCGCCCGCAAGGCGATGCCGTGAGCACACCCACTTCAAGCCAGCAGTACGTGTACGAGGAGGCCAGCTAGATGGCACGGCGATACGACACCAATGACGCGACCGACCGTACGACCGGTCTGCGCGAGGCCGCGTCGGCCGTCCGCCGTGGCGAGCTGGTCGTCCTGCCCACCGACACCGTCTACGGCATCGGTGCCGACGCCTTCACGCCGGAGGCATGCGCCGACCTGCTCGACGCCAAGGGCCGTGGCCGCAATATGCCCACCCCTGTCCTCATCGGCTCCCCGAACACGCTGCACGGCCTGGTCACCGACTTCTCCGAGTCGGCCTGGGAGCTCGTCGACGCCTTCTGGCCCGGCGCGCTGACCCTGGTCGCCAAGCAGCAGCCCTCGCTCCAGTGGGACCTCGGGGACACCCGTGGGACCGTCGCGATCCGGATGCCGCTGCACCCCGTCGCCATCGAACTGCTCACCGAGGTCGGCCCCATGGCGGTCTCGTCGGCGAACCTCACCGGCCACCCCGCCCCGGAGGACTGTGACGCCGCGCAGGAGATGCTCGGCGACTCCGTCTCCGTGTACCTGGACGGCGGCCCGACGCCGGGCATCGTCCCCTCCTCGATCGTGGACGTCACCGGGAAGGTGCCGGTACTGCTGCGCGCGGGTGCCCTGGACGCGGAGGAGCTCCGCAAGGTGGTACCCGACCTCGAGGTGGCGAATTGACAGCCCCTGAGACGGGGCGTGGCATAGCGGCTTATTCCGGTTCGTTCCGCATCCTCCACGTCAGCACCGGCAATGTGTGCCGCTCGCCCATCACCGAGCGGCTGACCAGGCATGCCCTGGCCGACCGCCTGGGTGATCCCTTCACCGGCGGCCTGATCGTGGAGAGCGCGGGCACGTGGGGGCACGAGGGCGCCCCCATGGAGACCAACGCCGAGGCGGTGCTCGCGGACTTCGGCGCGGACGCGTCCGGCTTCAAAGGACGCGAGCTTCTCGACGAGCACGTCATCCGTGCGGACCTCGTCCTGACGGCGACCCGGGACCACCGGGCGCAGGTCATCTCGATGGGCCACTCGGCGGGCCTTCGCACGTTCACGCTCAAGGAGTTCACGCGGCTCGTGCGGGCCATAGACCCGGCGACGCTGCCCGACGTCGACGGAGGTGTCGTCGAGCGGGCCAGGGCCCTGGTACGGGCCGCAGCGGCGCTGCGTGGCTGGCTCCTGGCGCCCACGGCCGAGGCGGACGAGGTGTACGACCCCTACGGGGCGCCGCTGCCCTTCTTCCGCTCGGTGGGCGACGAGATCAACGAGGCGCTGGATCCGGTGGTGACGGCGCTGACGGGCGTGCGGGCCAAGGCGTAAACCTTTCTCTTCGCATCCCTTGGCATCTCCTCGAAAGATCGGGCGGCCGACGCCGCGCGGGCACCGTGTGGCAGGCCTACATTGGAGGGACCCTCACCCCTCGCGAGGCCCGGAGCCCAAGATGCCGGTCAGCACCGCACCCATCGCCGCCGCGACGGCGCCCGCTGACTTCGCCGCGCTCCGCGACGCGGACCCCCAGATGGCGGAGATCCTCCTGGCCGAGCAGGACCGCCAGGCTTCGTCGCTCCAGCTGATCGCCGCCGAGAACTTCACCTCACCGGCCGTCCTCGCGGCCCTGGGCTCGCCGCTGGCCAACAAATACGCAGAGGGCTACCCCGGCGCCCGTCACCACGGCGGCTGCGAGCTGGTGGACGTCGCCGAGCGCGTCGCCATCGACCGCGCCAAGGCCCTCTTCGGCGCCGAGCACGCCAATGTGCAGCCGCACTCCGGATCCTCCGCGGTCCTGGCCGCGTACGCCGCCCTGCTGCGCCCCGGAGACACCGTCCTGGCGATGGGCCTGCCGTACGGAGGCCACCTCACGCACGGCTCGCCCGCGAACTTCTCGGGGCGCTGGTTCGACTTCGTGGGCTACGGCGTCGACCCGGAGAGCGGCCTCATCGACTACGACCAGGTGCGCGTCCTGGCCCGCTCGCACCGGCCGAAGGCGATCGTCTGCGGCTCCATCGCCTACCCCCGGCACATCGACTACGCGGCCTTCCGCGACATCGCCGACGACGTAGGGGCCTACCTCATCGCCGACGCGGCCCACCCGATCGGCCTGGTCGCCGGGGGAGCGGCCCCCAACCCCGTGCCGTACGCCGACGTGGTCTGCGCCACGACCCACAAGGTGCTCCGCGGCCCGCGCGGCGGCCTGATCCTGTGCGGTGCCGAGCTCGCCTCCCGCATCGACCGGGCCGTGTTCCCCTTCACGCAGGGCGGCGCGCAGATGCACACGATCGCCGCCAAGGCCGTCGCGTTCGGCGAGGCGGAGACCCCGGCCTTCACCGCGTACGCCCATCAGGTCGTCGCCAACGCCCGCATCCTCGCCCAGGCCCTGGCCGCCGCGGGCTGCGCGATCACCACCGGCGGCACCGACACGCACCTGATCCTGGCCGACACCACGCCCCTGGGCCTCGACGCGCACACCGCCCGCGGCAGGCTCGCCGCCCGCGGCCTGGTCCTCGACACGTGCGCCCTGCCCTACGCCGATGGGCGCGGACTGCGGCTGGGCACCGCGGCCGTGACCACGCAGGGCATGGGGGACGCGGAGATGGTGCGGATCGCGGGGCTCTTCGCCGACGCCGTGCGTGAGCAGTCCCAAGAGGCGAACGACTCGAAAGTACGAGAGGAAGTGCGTGAACTGGTGGGCAGATTTCCGCCGTATACGGCCTAGGTCGGGGTAGAGGCGTCAGGGGAAGGCGCGTACTCGTGCAACCATCGTCGCTACCCGGAAGTCCCCAACCGTATGCACGCAGAGCTAGGGTGTGGGGCTGAGATGGCCAGCGATACCTGTGGGGAAGCCCGTGCGTGAATACCTGCTGACGCTCTGCATCACGGCCGCGGTGACTTACTTGCTGACCGGCCCGGTGCGGAAGTTCGCGATCGTGGCCGGCGCCATGCCGGAGATCCGCGCCCGCGACGTGCACCGGGAGCCAACGCCCCGGCTCGGCGGTATCGCGATGTTCTTCGGGCTGTGCGCCGGTCTCCTTGTCGCCGACCACCTGCCGAACCTGAACGACGTATTCGAGCGGTCCAACGAACCGCGCGCCCTGCTCTCAGGTGCCGCGCTGATCTGGCTGATCGGCGTCCTTGACGACAAGTTCGAGATCGACGCCCTGATCAAGCTGGGCGGCCAGATGATCGCCGCCGGCGTCATGGTCCTGCAGGGCCTGACGATCCTGTGGATCCCGGTCCCGGGCTACGGCATGGTCCTCCTGGACCAGGGCCAGGGCACGCTCCTGACGGTCGCGCTCGTCGTGATCACCATCAACGCGGTGAACTTCGTGGACGGCCTGGACGGCCTCGCGGCGGGCATGGTGTGCATCGCGGCGACGGCGTTCTTCCTGTACGCCTACCGCCTCTGGTACGGCTACGGCATCGAGGCCGCGGCCCCCGCGACGCTCTTCGCCGCGATCCTGATCGGCATGTGCCTGGGCTTCCTGCCGCACAACATCCATCCCGCCCGGATCTTCATGGGGGACTCGGGCTCGATGCTGATCGGCCTGGTCCTCGCCGCGGGTGCGATCTCCGCCACAGGGCAGATCGACGGCGACGCCCTGAAGCTGAACTTCGGAGGCACCCGCGATGCCACGCACGCGATGCTCCCGGTCTTCATCCCGCTCCTGATGCCGCTGACGATCATCGCGATCCCGTTCGCCGACCTGGTCCTCGCGATCGTGAGGCGTACGTGGAACGGCAAGTCGCCGTTCGCGGCCGACCGCGGACACCTTCACCACCGCCTCCTGGAGATCGGCCACTCGCACAGCCGCGCGGTGCTGATCATGTACTTCTGGTCCGCGCTGATCGGCTTCGGGACGGTGGCCTACTCGGTCCACTCGGCCAGCATGTGGATCTTGTTCGCGATCGTCGCCCTGAGCGCGGTGGGCCTCGTGCTGCTCCTGCTGCCGCGGTTCACCCCGCACATCCCGCGCTGGGCCGAGTCCTTCGTGCCGCCGCGCTACCGGCGGCGCAAGACGGCGGCCTCGACCACGCAGGCGGCCGACGAGGTGGATGCGACGGACGAGACGGATGCGGAAGCAGAGGACCGTCCTCCGGTCGGGTCAGGCGTCAACGGGGCGACGGCCGTTGGCACCCGCTCGCGCTTCGAGGATCGGCACAAGGCCGAGTCGTCGAGCTGACGGCCACCGTCAAACGTGCCCAATACCAGACAAGTTGCCTCGCTGCGTGCACAGACGCGCGGGTTAACTCTCATGTGTGACAGCGAGCACACCTAGCAGGTAAAGACCTCATCAAATAGTTTGTGATACCGTTCACGAAACCAGGGGATAGAGCCGAAGGACCGTAGTGCGACGGTCCATTGGCCCGAGGGACACTCTCGACCCCGGACTACGCTCGTCCATGACGACACCCTGCCCCCATCAGTAAGCGGAGCGCCGCCATGCCGTCTCAAGACACCCGAACTCTCCTTCAGTCCGCCGTACCCACTGCTGCCGCCGGTGCGATCGTCGCCGTCGTCAGTGGAGTGGTCGCGGGCGGCAAGGGAGCGCTCGGGGCGGTCGTCGGCACATTGGTGGTCATCGCTTTCATGGGGCTCGGGATGTTCGTACTCCAACGCACGGCGAAATCGCTTCCGCAGTTGTTCCAGGCGATGGGGCTGATGCTCTACGTCGCCCAACTCCTGCTGCTTCTTGTCTTCGTGGCTCTCTTCAAGGACACCACGTTGTTCAACCCCAAGGCATTCGCCGTGGGTCTTGTGGTCGCGACCGTCGTGTGGATGGCGTCGCAGGCCCGCGCGTTCATGAAGGCCAAGATCCTTTACGTTGAACCCGACTCCGAGCAGAAGGACAAGCCGGAGAAGTCGGGGTCCTCGACGTGAAGGGTAGGGCCGGGATAAATGCGCGTTCGAGATGCTGCTATCGTCCGGTGCCAACTGCGGCACTGCTGGCGCGGGCATCTGAGCTGACGCCTGCACGATCGCGAGGCTCGATGCCTGAACGCCGCGCCCACATCCGAAACACCAGTCTGGTGCCGAACCGCGGCTGCGCGCCGCGCCGACACGACAACGAGGTTGCCGTACCTATGCGTCACGCCGAAGGAGCCCGCGGTGAGTGCTGACCAAACTGAGCTCGCCTTTGACTGGAGCTGTCGGATCATGTCCGACAACGGCTGTGGCTTCCCGGCTCCGGGCCTGCACTCGTTCCTCTTCAAGCCGATCTTCGAGGTCGGCGGGTTCGAGTTCAACAAGGTCATGCTGCTCGCCCTGCTGACGACCCTCGTCGTGGTCAGCTTCTTCTACGCGGCGTTCGGCAAGGCCAAGGTCGTCCCGGGCAAGCTGCAGATGATCGGTGAGGCCGGCTACGACTTCGTACGCCGCGGCATCGTCTACGAGACGATGGGCAAGAAGGAGGGCGAGAAGTACGTCCCCCTGATGGTCTCGATGTTCTTCTTCATCTGGATCATGAACATCTGGTCCGTGATCCCGCTGACCCAGTTCCCGGTCTCGTCGGTCATCGCTTACCCGATCGTGCTTGCGGCCGTCGTCTACTTCATCTGGGTGCCTCTCACCTTTAAGCGCCACGGATTCGTCGGCGGCTGGAAGAACATCACCGGTTACGACAACTCGCTCGGCCCGATCAAGTGGCTCGTGTCGTTCATCGAGTTCTTCTCGAACCTGCTTGTGCGGCCGTTCACGCACGCCGTGCGACTCTTCGCCAACATGTTCGCCGGTCACCTGATGCTGGTGATGTTCACCGTCGCCTCCTGGTACCTGCTGAACAGCTGGATGATCCCCGCCGCCGGTGTCTCGTTCGTGATGACCGTCGTCATGATCCTCTTCGAACTTTTCGTGCAGGCGGTCCAGGCGTACGTCTTCGTGCTCCTCTCGGCCACCTACATTCAGGGCGCTCTCGCCGAGCACCACTGAGTAAAACCCGGCTTTCCAGCCCCCAGATCGCCCGGTGGCCAACCCCCACCGGTCCATGAAAGAGAAGGAAGTAACGGCATGTCCGCGACCCTCGAACTCGCCGCAGGCGTCTCCGGCTCCCTCGGCTCCATCGGCTACGGTCTCGCCGCGATCGGCCCCGGCATCGGCGTCGGCATCGTCTTCGGTAACGGCACCCAGGCCCTGGCCCGTCAGCCCGAGGCCGCCGGTCTGATCCGCGCCAACCAGATCCTCGGCTTCGCCTTCTGTGAGGCGCTCGCCCTCATCGGCATCGTTATGCCGTTCGTGTTCGGTAAGTAGTCACTGCTTACTGACACTTTTCGACGAAAGGCATTGATGTGATCGCCAACCTGGTTCAGCTGGCGGCCGAGGAAGAGCAGAGCCCGCTCGTCCCGCCGGGTCCTGAGCTGCTCGTCGGCGCCATCGCCTTCGCCATCGTCTTCTTCTTCTTCTGGAAGAAGCTCCTCCCGAACATCAACAAGGTTCTGGAAGAGCGCCGGGAGTCGATCGAAGGCGGTATCGAGAAGGCCGAGGCCGCTCAGACCGAGGCCCAGAGCGTTCTTGAGCAGTACAAGGCTCAGCTCGCCGAGGCCCGGCACGAGGCCGCGCGTCTGCGCCAGGAGGCGCAGGAGCAGGGCGCCCAGCTCATCGCTGAGATGCGCGCCGAAGGCCAGCGGCAGCGCGAGGAGATCGTCGCCGCCGGTCACACGCAGCTCGCTGCCGACCGCAAGGCCGCCGCGCAGTCGCTGCGCCAGGACGTGGGCCAGCTGGCCACCGACCTGGCCGGCAAGCTCGTCGGTGAGTCCCTCGAGGACTCCGCACGGCAGAGCCGCACCATCGACCGTTTCCTCGACGAGCTCGAGGAGAAGGCCGAGGCGGCTCGATGACAGCGCACGGAGCTAGCCGCGAGGCCCTGGCCGCCGCGCGCGAGCGTCTTGACGCGCTGACCGACAACACGTCGGTCGACGCCAAGCAGCTCGCGGACGAGCTGGCCCAGGTCACCGCGCTGTTCAACCGCGAGGTCTCGCTGCGCCGGGTCCTGACCGACCCGTCGCAGTCCGGTGAGGCCAAGGCCGAGCTCGCCGGGCGGCTGCTCGGCGGGCAGGTGGGCGGCGAGACCGCCGACCTGGTGGCCGGCCTGGTCCGCTCGCGCTGGTCGCAGTCGCGTGACCTGGTGGACGCCCTCGAGGAGCTCACCAACCTCGCCGAGCTGACCGGTGCGCAGAAGGCCGGCGCGCTGGACGACGTCGAGGACGAGCTGTTCCGGTTCGGCCGGATCGTCGCCTCGAACACCGGGCTCCGGTCCGCGCTGACCGACCGCGCCGCCTCCGGCGGGGCCAAGAGTGAGCTGCTGCGCAGCCTGCTCGGTGGCCGTGCCAACGAGGTGACGGAGCGGCTCGTCGAGCGCCTTGTGACCGCGCCCCGTGGACGTAGCCTGGAATCGGGACTCGAGTCCCTGTCCAAGCTGGCCGCGGACCGCCGTAACCGGATGGTCGCCGTCGTCACTTCGGCTGTGCCCCTCTCGGACCAGCAGAAGCAGCGCCTCGGTGCCGTGCTCGCGAAGGTCTACGGCCGCCAGATGCACCTGAACCTCGACGTGGACCCCGAGGTCCTCGGCGGGATCACGGTGCAGGTCGGCGACGAGATCATCAACGGCAGCATCGCGGACCGTCTCGAGGACGCGCACCGCCGCATGGCGCGCTAGCAGTAACGCAAAACGTTGTAATTACGGCCCTAGTTGGGCCGTGCAGAGGATTCACCTCTTACTTGGGGGGAGTCCCCAGACCCCCAAAGTGAAACTTCGGGCCCAACAAGGAGAGCAGGGAACCCAGATGGCGGAGCTCACGATCCGGCCGGAGGAGATCCGGGACGCACTGGAGAACTTTGTCCAGGCGTACAAGCCGGACGCGGCCTCGCGCGAGGAGGTCGGTTCGGTCACCGTTGCCGGTGACGGCATCGCGAAGGTCGAGGGCCTCCCCTCGGCCATGGCCAACGAGCTGCTGAAGTTCGAGGACGGCACCCTCGGTCTCGCCCTCAACCTTGAGGAGCGCGAGATCGGCGCCGTCGTCCTCGGCGAGTTCAGCGGCATCGAAGAGGGCCAGCCGGTCACCCGTACCGGCGAGGTCCTGTCCGTCGCGGTGGGCGAGGGCTACCTCGGCCGCGTCGTCGACCCGCTCGGCGCCCCGATCGACGGCCTCGGCGAGATCGAGACGTCCGGACGCCGCGCCCTCGAGCTGCAGGCCCCCACGGTCATGGACCGCAAGTCGGTCCACGAGCCGATGGAGACCGGCTACAAGGCCGTCGACGCGATGACCCCGATCGGCCGTGGCCAGCGTCAGCTGATCATCGGCGACCGCCAGACGGGCAAGACCGCCCTGGCCGTCGACACGATCATCAACCAGCGCGACAACTGGCGCTCGGGCGACGTGAACAAGCAGGTGCGCTGCATCTACGTCGCCGTCGGTCAGAAGGGCTCCACCATCGCCTCCGTGCGCGGTGCGCTCGAAGAGGCCGGTGCGCTCGAGTACACGACCATCGTCGCCGCCCCGGCGTCCGACCCGGCGGGCTTCAAGTACCTGGCGCCCTACACCGGTTCGGCCATCGGCCAGCAGTGGATGTACGAGGGCAAGCACGTCCTCATCATCTTCGACGACCTCTCGAAGCAGGCCGACGCCTACCGCGCCGTGTCCCTGCTGCTCCGCCGCCCGCCGGGGCGCGAGGCCTACCCGGGTGACGTCTTCTACCTGCACTCGCGTCTGCTCGAGCGCTGCGCGAAGCTCTCGGACGAGATGGGCAAGGGCTCGATGACGGGTCTGCCGATCGTCGAGACCAAGGCGAACGACGTGTCGGCGTTCATCCCGACCAACGTCATCTCCATCACCGACGGTCAGTGCTTCCTGGAGTCCGACCTGTTCAACGCCGGTCAGCGTCCGGCCCTGAACGTCGGTATCTCGGTCTCCCGTGTCGGTGGCTCCGCCCAGCACAAGGCGATCCGCCAGGTCTCCGGCCGTCTGCGCGTGGACCTCGCCCAGTACCGCGAGCTGGAGGCGTTCGCCGCCTTCGGTTCCGACCTGGACGCCGCGTCGAAGGCCTCCCTCGAGCGCGGTCAGCGGATGGTCGAGCTGCTCAAGCAGGCTCAGTACCAGCCGATGGCCACCGAGGACCAGGTCATCTCCATCTGGGCCGGCACCACGGGCCGCATGGACGAGGTACCGGTCGCCGACATCCGGCGCTTCGAGCGCGAGCTGCTCGACTACCTGCACCGCAAGGAGCAGGGCCTGATGACCTCCATCAAGGAGGGCGGCAAGATGTCCGACGACACGATCACGGCCATCACCGACGCCGTCGCCGAGTTCAAGAAGCAGTTCGAGACCTCGGACGGCAAGCTGCTCGGCGAGGACGCTCCGGCTGCCGTCGACGCGTCCAAGTGACGACGGAAGGGACCTGACTCATGGGAGCCCAGCTCCGGGTCTACAAGCGTCGCATCAAATCCGTCACCGCGACCAAGAAGATCACCAAGGCGATGGAGATGATCGCCGCCTCGCGTGTCGTCAAGGCACAGCGCAAGGTGACCGCCTCCACTCCGTACGCGACCGAGCTGACCCGCGCGGTCACCGCGGTGGCCACGGGTGCCAACGACAAGCACCCGCTGACCACCGAGGCCGAGGCTCCGACCCGGGCCGCTGTCCTGCTCCTCTCGAGCGACCGCGGCCTGGCCGGCGCCTTCAACTCCAACGCCATCAAGGGTGCGGAGAAGCTCACCAAGAAGTTGCAGGACGAGGGCAAGGAGGTCGACACGTACATCGTCGGCCGCCGTGGCATCGCGCACTACAACTTCCGTGAGCGGAAGATCTCCGGGCAGTGGACGGGCTTCACCGATGCCCCTTCCTACGCGGACGCCAAGACGATCGCGGCACCCCTGATCGAGGCCATCGAGACGGACACGGCCGAGGGCGGCGTGGATGAACTCCACATCGTCTACACCGAGTTCATCTCGATGATGACGCAGGAAGCAACCGGTGACCGGCTGCTCCCGCTCAGCCTCGACAAGGTCGCGGAGGAGGCGGGCACGACGGACGAGGCCCGCCCGCTGTACGACTTCGAGCCGTCGGCGGAGGACGTCCTGGACGCCCTTCTGCCGCGCTACGTCGAGAGCCGTATCTACAACGCGCTGCTCCAGTCGGCTGCTTCCAAGCACGCCGCCACGCGCCGCGCGATGAAGTCGGCGACCGACAACGCGGGTGACCTGATCAACGCTCTCACCCGTTCTGCCAACGCGGCCCGCCAGGCCGAAATCACCCAGGAAATCAGCGAGATCGTCGGTGGCTCCAGTGCCCTGGCCGACGCTTCTGCGGGGAGTGACAAGTAATGACGACCACTGTTGATACGGCCGTTGCCACGGGCCGCGTCGCCCGGGTGATCGGCCCGGTCGTCGACGTGGAGTTCCCCGTCGACGCGATGCCGGAGATCTACAACGCCCTGCACGTCGAGGTGGCCGACCCGGCCAAGGACGGCGAGAAGAAGACGCTGACGCTCGAGGTTGCCCAGCACCTCGGCGACGGCATCATCCGCGCCATCTCGATGCAGCCCACCGACGGTCTGGTCCGCCAGGCCGCGGTGACCGACACGGGCTCGGGCATCACCGTGCCCGTCGGTGACATCACCAAGGGCAAGGTGTTCAACACCCTCGGTGCGATCCTGAACCACCCCGAGGCCGAGGCCGACGTCACCGAGCGCTGGCCCATCCACCGCAAGGCCCCGGCCTTCGACCAGCTCGAGTCCAAGACCGAGATGTTCGAGACCGGCCTGAAGGTCGTCGACCTTCTCACCCCGTACGTCAAGGGTGGAAAGATCGGTCTGTTCGGTGGAGCGGGCGTCGGCAAGACCGTCCTCATCCAGGAAATGATCATGCGTGTGGCCAAGCTGCACGAGGGCGTTTCCGTGTTCGCCGGTGTCGGCGAGCGCACCCGTGAGGGCAACGACCTCATCGACGAGATGGAAGAGTCGGGCGTTCTGGACAAGACCGCCCTGGTCTTCGGCCAGATGGACGAGCCGCCGGGCACGCGTCTGCGTGTCGCCCTCGCCGGTCTGACCATGGCGGAGTACTTCCGCGATGTGCAGAAGCAGGACGTGCTGTTCTTCATCGACAACATCTTCCGCTTCACGCAGGCCGGTTCCGAGGTCTCGACGCTGCTCGGCCGTATGCCCTCCGCGGTGGGCTACCAGCCGAACCTCGCCGACGAGATGGGCCTCCTCCAGGAGCGCATCACCTCGACGCGTGGTCACTCGATCACCTCGATGCAGGCGATCTACGTCCCCGCGGACGACCTCACCGACCCGGCCCCGGCCACGACCTTCGCGCACCTCGACGCGACGACCGTGCTGTCGCGTCCGATCTCGGAGAAGGGCATCTACCCGGCGGTGGACCCGCTGGACTCGACGTCCCGCATCCTGGACCCGCGCTACATCGCGCAGGACCACTACGACGCCGCCATGCGCGTCAAGGGAATCCTGCAGAAGTACAAGGACCTCCAGGACATCATCGCGATCCTCGGCATCGACGAGCTCAGCGAAGAGGACAAGCTGGTCGTTCAGCGCGCCCGTCGCGTCGAGCGCTTCCTGTCGCAGAACACCCACGCCGCCAAGCAGTTCACCGGCCTGGACGGTTCGGACGTGCCGCTCGACGAGTCGATCGCCGCGTTCAACTCGATCATCGACGGTGAGTACGACCACTTCCCCGAGCAGGCGTTCTTCATGTGCGGTGGCATCGAGGACCTCAAGGCGAAGGCCAAGGAGCTCGGCGTCTCCTGAGTCCGTGACTCACGGGAGGGGTGGGCGAGTCCCGCCCCTCCCGATACGCCCACTAGAATTTGACCCAACACCCGGCGAAGCCGCCGGGTGGTGACCCGAGGAGCCACCCTTGGCTGCTGAGCTGCATGTCGAGCTGGTCGCCGCGGACCGCAGTGTCTGGTCCGGCGAGGCCACCCTGGTCGTCGCGCGCACCACGTCCGGCGACATCGGCGTCATGCCCGGTCACCAGCCGCTTCTCGGTGTGCTGGAGTCGGGCCCTGTGACCATTCGTACGAGCGACGGCAACACTGTCGTCGCCGCCGTCCACGGAGGATTCATCTCCTTCGCGGACAACAAGCTGTCACTGCTTGCCGAGATCGTCGAGCTGTCGGACGAGATCGATGTCCAGCGTGCGGAGCGGGCGCTCGAGCGCGCGAAGTCGGAGGCCGACGCCTCCGCCGAGCGTCGTGCGGACGTCCGACTGCGGGCGGTGTCGTCGCGCTGAAACCAGCGTGTCGGCGTTGACGTGACTCAGCCGCGGCCAGGTCCGGAGCAATCCGGACCGGGTCGCGGCTGAGGCAATGCGGGTGCAATTCTGTTGGTCCGTTTCGAACAGGCGAGGAGGTCGGTGCCGATGATCCTCACTCTGCTCGTGTGCGGACTCGTATTGGTCGCGCTGGTGTTGGTGGGGCTCTTCGTCTTCGGACTGCGGCGCCGGCTCATCCAGCGGTCCGGCGGCACCTTCGACTGCAGCCTGCGCTGGAACGCCCCGGAGAAGGGCGACACCTCCGGCAAGGGCTGGGGGTACGGCGTCGCCCGCTACAACGGCGACCGGATCGAGTGGTATCGAGTCTTCTCGTACGCTCCCCGCCCCCGCCGGGTCCTTGAACGCTCGGCCATCGAGGTCGTCGACCGGCGCGCTCCGGACGGCGAGGAGGAGCTCGCGCTGCTCTCCGATGCGATCGTGCTCGGCTGTCTGCACCGCGGCGTCCGCCTTGAGCTGGCGATGGGCGAGGACGCGCTCACGGGATTCCTGGCCTGGCTGGAGGCGGCGCCGCCGGGGCAACGAGTCAACGTGGCCTAGCCCCGTAAGGGGCGCGGGGAGCTGCGCGACCAGCCACATACGGCCCGCACGTGAGAAGCCGGGGTAGACAAGGGGCGTACTTGTCTACCCCGGCTTCGACTTTGGGGCGAGCTACTTCAGACCGTCATTGATGGCAGACACCAACTCACCGTTGGTGGTGTCCCCGCTGAACTCCCAGAAGAACGCGCCTCCCAGGCCCTGCTGCTTCGACCAGGCCATCTTGCTCTTGACCGTGGCCGGGGTGTCGTACGACCACCAGTTGTTGCCGCAGTGGGCGTAGGCCGTACCGGCGATGGTGCCGTTGGACGGGCAGCTGTTCTTCAGGACCTTGTAGTCCTCGATGCCCGCTTCGTACGTGCCCTGCGCCGCCCCGGTGGCCGTGCCGCCGGGCTCCTTCTGTGTGACGCCCGTCCAGCCGCGGCCGTAGAAGCCGATGCCGAGCAGGAGTTTCGCGGCGGGTACGCCCTTCGCCTTCAGCTTGGTGATCGCGTCGGCGGAGTTGAAGCCGTCCTGCGGGATGCCGGGGTAGGAGGTGAGGGGCGAGTGCGGAGCCGTCGGGCCCTTGGCCGCCCAGGCGCCGAAGAAGTCGTACGTCATCACGTTGTACCAGTCGGCGTACTGCGAGGCGCCGCCGTAGTCGGCCGCGTCGATCTTGCCGCCGCTGGAGCCGTCGGCGGTGATCGCGGCGGTGACCAGGGCGTCCTTGCCGAACTCGGTGCGGAACGCCTGCATCATGTTCTTCATGGACGCGGGACCGCTGGTGTCGCAGGTCAGACCGCAGGCGTTGGGGTACTCCCAGTCCAGGTCGATGCCGTCGAAGACGTCGGCCCAGCGCGGGTCCTCCACGAGGTCGTGGCAGGACTTGGCGAAGGCGGCCGGGTTCTTCATCGCGTCGGTGAAGCCGCCGGACCAGGTCCAGCCGCCGAAGGACCACAGGACCTTCAGGTTCGGGTGCTTGGCCTTGAGCTTGCGCAGCTGGTTGAAGTTGCCGCGCAGGGGCTGGTCCCAGGTGTCGGCCTTGCCGTCGACGGACTGGTCGGCGGTGTAGGCCTTGTCGTAGTCGGCGTAGGCGTCGCCGATGGTGCACTTGCCGCCCTGGACGTTGCCGAAGGCGTAGTTGATGTGCGTGATCTTGGAGGCGGAGGCCGAGGTGTCGATGTTCTTCACGTGGTAGTTGCGGCCGTAGACGCCCCACTGGGTGAAGTAGCCGAGCTTGACCTTGTCACCGGGTCCTGGCCCCGGGTCGCCGCCGCCCGTCGTGTGCACCTTGACGGCGCCGGACGCCGGTCCTGTCTGGTCCGCGGTGTCGCGGGCCTGGACCGTGTACGAGTAGTCGGTGCCCGCGGTCAGGCCGCTGTCGGCGTACGAGGTCCCGGTGACCGTCGCGACCTTGGAGCCGTCGCGCAGGACGTCGTAGTTCTTGACGCCCTTGTCGTCGGTGGCCGCGCTCCAGGCGATCTTCACCGAGGTGTTGGTGATGTCGGACGCGGTGGGGGTGCCCGGCGCCGAGGGAGGGTTGTCGCCCGGGACGCTGCCGCCGTCACAACTGCCGCCGTTGAGCTTGCAGTTGGAGGGCGAGCCGGGGCCCGAGCCGTTGAAGCCGAAGGAGACCGAGGCGCCGGGGGCGAGCGTCCCGTTCCAGCCGAGGTTCTTGGCGGTCCAGTGGTTGCCGGAGTTGGTGACGGTGGCGTCCCAGGCGGAGGTCACCTTGGTGCCGGTGGGGAAGTCCCACTCGACGTTCCAGGAGCTGATGGAGGTGGTGCCGGTGTTCTTGACGGTCCACTTGCCCTCGAAGCCGCTGCCCCAGTCCTGGGTCTTGGCGTACGTGGCGGTGGCCGCGGGGGCGGCTTCCGGTGCGGCTTCGGCGGGGCCGCCGAGCGCGACCAGGGTGGCGAGCGGGAGCAGCAGGGTGGTGAGGCCTGCCACGGCTCTGTGTCTGAAGCGCAAGGTGCGCAAGGTGTGCTCCTCGGGTGAGATCCGGGGGGTCATAGGGGTGGATCCCTGCGCCGCCCGTGAGCACGTGGAACACGTGGGGGAGTGCTCACCGCAGTGCGGTGAGAATAGAAAGGTCTGGACCAGCGGTCAAGAGGTCTGAACCATTGGCCGGATTGCGTCGGTCCGGCCCGCGATCTCGCGACTTACACGCCCAACTCCTGCGCCAGGACGGCGGCTTGCACCCTGCTGCGCAGCTCCAGCTTGCCGAGCAACCGGCTGACGTGGGTCTTCACCGTCGCCTCCGCCATGTCCAGACGGCTCGCGATCTCCGCGTTCGAGAGTCCTTCGCCGAGGCACGCGAGCACCTCGCGCTCGCGGCGGGTGAGGGAGTCGAGGATGGCGGGATCGGGTCCGTTCTCGCGGCGCGCGGGCCGCATGGTCTTCGGGGCCGCGAACTCGGCGATCAGCCGCCGTGTGACGGCGGGGGCGATCAGGCCCTCGCCGCGGCCGACCGCACGGACCGCCTCCAGGAGGTCCTTGGCCTCGGTGTTCTTCAGGAGGAAGCCGGAGGCGCCCGCGCGCAGCGCCCCGAAGACGTACTCGTCGAGGTCGAAGGTGGTCAGGACGAGCACGTCCGAGAGCTCCTCGGCGACGACCTGACGGGTCGCCGACACCCCGTCGAGGCGCGGCATCTGGATGTCCATGAGCACCAGATCGGGCCGCAGTTCACGGGCGAGGGCGACCGCCTCCTCGCCGTCCGACGCCTCGCCGACCACCTCTATGTCGGGCGCGCTGCGCAGGATCAGGACAAGTCCCGCCCGTACGGCGGACTGGTCCTCGGCGACGAGCACTCGGATCATTCGGTCACTCCTTCGTCTGCGGGATCGAGGTCTGAGGGGTCGACGGGCAGGGTCGCGTACACGCTCCACACCTTTTCGTCGCTGGGGGCGGCGCCGCTCTCGGGCCCCGACTCGAAGGTGCCGTCCAGGAGTTCGGTGCGCTCCCGCATGCCGACGAGGCCGGCTCCCGAGCCCGGGGCGCGAGGGCCGGAGGGGGAGCCGTAAGGGCTGGTCACGCGGATTTCGAGGGCGCGCCTTCGCTGGGTGAGCGTCACCGTCACCAGGCCGGGCGAGGCATGCTTCAGGGCGTTGGTCAGGGACTCCTGGATGATGCGGTACGCCGCGAGCTCGACCGGGGCGGGGAGCTTGGAGTCGTCAGGGCCGCGGGTGTCGTCGAGGATGACGTCCAGACCATTGGTACGAGCGCCCGCGATCAGGGCGCCGAGGCCGTCCAGGGTGGGTGCGGCCGTCGGCTCCCGGTCGTCGCTCGAATCCCGGAGGATCCCGATGAGGCGGCGCATCTCGGCCAGCCCCTCGACGCTGTTCTCGCGGATGACGGCGAGCGCGTCGCGGGTGGTCTTCGGGTCGTCGAGCGAGAGCGCGGCCGTGGAGTGGATGGCGATGGCCGAGAGGTGGTTGGCGACCATGTCGTGCAGCTCGCGGGCCATCCGGGCGCGCTCGGCGGTGATGGCCTGCACCCGGTCCATCTCGGCGAGCAGCGCGGTCTGTTCGGCCCGCAGACGGGCGGCGACGGCCGCCTCGCGGTGGGTGCGCACCAGGACACCGGTGGTCGCGGGGCCGAAGGAGACCAGGCCGGTGACGACGCCGATGAGGATCGCCTCCGGCTCCCTGAGCCAGGCCAGGAAGCCGATCGTCACCGCCACCGTGATCAGCCCCGTGGTGACCGGGATCCGCCGGGCGGCGGCCGGAGTCCCGTACACCACGGCCGCGTACATGAGGTCGGTGAACATGATGACCGAGACCAGATTCCCCGCCGTGAACTGATCGGCGATCAGCGCGAGCGTGCCGACGACCAGGGCGAACTGCGGTCTGCTCCTGCGCAGCAGCTCGAGACCGGCGAGGACGAAGAGCGGGATCAGCGCCCAGGTGCCGCCGAGCAGCCGGTCCGTCTGCATGTGGAGCCCGAGCCCCCACCACGCGAGCCCGGCGAGCACGCTGCCCACGGCGATCCGTACGTCGACGCGGTGCGGGCGGGGAAGGGACAAGGCCATGCGTCCATCCAACACGGCGCGCCGGTGCCACGCCTGATCCTGAGGGAGGAACCGCGCGCTACATCGAACGATGCAGTGCCACTTCGTCACTGGTGACGATGATCCGCGGCCGGTCCGGCGGGAGCCTGGAAAGGTGACCGAGAGGAGCGAACCGTGATCGTCACACTGATCATCATCTGCGAGGTCGGCTTCTGGCTGCTGCTGGCCGGCGGCCTGGCCCTGCGGTACTGGGCGAAGATGCCGCGAGCGAGCGTCGCCGTACTGCTGTGCGAGCCGATCCTGGAGGTCGTCCTCTTCGTCGTCACCGCGATCGACCTGAAGAACGGCGCGGAGCCCGACTGGAAGCACGGCCTGGCCGCCGTCTACATCGGCTACTCCATCGCGCTCGGCCACTACACGATCAAGTGGGTGGACGTCCGCGTCGCCCACCGCTTCGCGGGCGGCCCGCCGCCTTCGACCCCCAAGTACGGCGTGGCCCGCGCGATCCACGAGTGGAAGATCGCCGCCCGCTGGATCCTGGCGGGGCTGATCGCGATGGCGCTGCTGCAGGGCGCGGTCTGGTACGTGGGCGGCGCGGGGGACATCGGGTCGCTGCGGGCGTGGCAGCAGAGGATGCTGTGGCTGATCGGCATCAACGTGATCATCGCGGCGACGTACACGGTCTTCCCGAAGAAGGCGCCGGCCGGCGAGACCGAGCAGGACCGGCCGCGCTTCCTGAGCAAGCTCTAGCGGACCCCGCCCAACGCCGGAATACGCAAGGTGGGCCATTGGCAGGTACCCCGGCCGGCCCCACCATGCGCCTATGGCCATGGACAGCACCCTGCTCGCCGCGCTCATCGGCACGGCGGGCGCCGTCCTTGCCACGGCGGGCGGGGCGTGGCTGCGGGCGCGGACCAATGTGCGGACCGCCGCGCGGCTGATCTACGCGGAGCTCACCGCGGACAGCGTCGCCGTCGCCCACTTCCGGCTGACCGGGCACTGGGCGGTGCCGACGCTCTCCCGGGCGGCGTGGGACAGCCACGGCGAGACCATCGCGCGCCACCGCAGCAGCAAGTCCTTCGAAGTGGTCCACAACGGATACCGGGCCCTGGAGATCGTGTCGTTCATCGCCGGGGGAAGCCTCACGTCGGCCGACCGCGACCAGTGGCTGCGCAGCGAATCCGGGCAGCTCATCAAGGCGATCAAAGAGATCGGGGACATCGCGAAGGTCCCCAGGGAACGGGTGGCCGCGCGGACCAGGCTCCTCGATCTGGACGCCGAGCCGGTGCGCAGGCCCCACAGCCCGCTGCTCACCGGCATCGCCGCGCTCCCGGTCCTGGAACGGTTGGTGGACGGCTCGGCCCCGCCGCTGACGTACGACGGACCCGGCTTCGTCCTCAAGGACGGGGCCGTCGAACTGCTGCCCGGGGTGGAGGGCGCGGACCTCGTCGAGCACATCGTCTTCGACGCGCGCGGCGCGGAGGAGCTCGACGGTCTGCCGGTGGCCCGCTGGACCGGGCGGCCCGCGACGGGCGACGCCGCCGTGGACGAGACGTACGACGGCATCGAGGCGGTGTCCCGGTTCGTGCGCGAGGTCCTGGGGCGCGACACGGTGACGTACGTGGGCCGCCCGATCGGGGCGGTCGTGCACTTCGGCACGTCGTACAAGAACGCCTTCTGGAACGGCACCCTCATGGTCCTCGGGGACGGCGACAACGTCCTCTTCGGGCGGTTCAGCCGGTGCCTTGACGTCCTTGGGGCCGAGGTGTGGCGCGGGCTGCCCGAGATCTCGGACCTCTCCTACCAGGGGGAGAACGGCGCCCTTGGCACCTCGCTCTGCGATGTGTTCGGCACGCTGATCAAGCAGTACACGCTCGGCCAGACCGTCGAGGAGGCCGACTGGATCCTCGGGAGCGGTCTGCTCGCCCCCGGGGTCAGGGGCGTCGGGCTGCGATCGTTGAAGGCACCGGGCACCGCCTACGACGACGACGCCCTCGGCCGGGACCCCCAGCCCGCCCACATGGACGGCTTCGTGAGGACCGGCCGGGACAACGGCGGCATCCACATCAACGGCGGTATCCCCGGCCACGCCTTCTACCGCCTCGCGACCGCGCTCGGCGGTCGCGCGTGGGAGCGGGCCGGCCTGATCTGGTGGGACGCCCTCACCGGCGGCGAAGTCGGCGACGAGACGCTCTTCGCCGACTTCGCGCGGCTCACACTGCGGGCGGCCGAGGACCGGTACGGCGACGGGAGCGAGGAGCACCGCGCCGTCAGGGACGCCTGGTCGGCAGTGGGGCTCTAGCGCTCCCCGCCCGGCACCCACAGCACGTCGCCGACGGCCTTGTTCGCCGTGCGCGCGAGGATGAAGAGCAGGTCGGAGAGCCGGTTGAGGTACGTGGCCGTCAACGGGTTCATGACCTCTCCGTGCACCTCGAACGCCGCCCACGTGGACCGCTCCGCCCGCCGCACCACCGTGCACGCCTGGTGCAGCAGCGCCGCGCCCGGTGTGCCGCCCGGCAGGATGAAGCTGCGGAGCTTCTCCAGCTCGTCGAGGAAGCGGTCGCAGTCCTGCTCCAGCTTGTCGATGTACGACTGCTCGACGCGCAGCGGCGGGAACTTGGGCTCCGCCACGACCGGCGTGGACAGGTCGGCGCCCACGTCGAAGAGGTCGTTCTGGACCCGGACCAGGACCTTCACGACCTCTTCGTCGAGCCCGCCGAGCGCGATCGCCGTGCCGATCGCGGCGTTGGCCTCGTTGGCGTCGGCGTACGCCGAGATCCGCAGATCGGTCTTGGCGGTCCTGCTCATGTCGCCGAGGGCCGTCGTGCCCTGGTCGCCGGTCCTGGTGTAGATGCGCGTCAGATTGACCATGGGGTCAGCCTAGTTACGCGCCCGCCTTCCGGAAGACACGTGTGCCCACCGTCACGGACCCGAGCGTGAGCGCGGCCGCCATCAGGACGCCGTACAGCATCGCCGTACTCGCGTACTCGCCCACGTAGGCGGCCCGCACCGCGTCCACGAGATAGCGGAACGGCATGAAGTGCGAGAGCACGTCCAGCCAGCCAGGCGCGAGCGCCATCGGCAGCATCAGGCCGGAGAGCAGCATCGAGGGCATGCTCACCGCGTTGATGACGGGGCCGAACTCGTGCGGCTTGGAGACGAGCAGGGCGAGCGCGTACGAGAGGGAGGCGAGGACGACCGTGAGGACTCCCACGAACGCGAAGCCGATGAGGATGCCGGCCAGCGGTGCCCGCAGCCCCAGCACCACGGCCGCCAGGACCAGCAGGACCGCCTGGAAGACGAAGAGCGCGGCATCGCGGAGCACCCGCCCGAGCAGCAGCGCGAGCCGGCTGACCGGAGTCACCCGCATCCGCTCCACCACGCCGAACTGCTTCTCGATGATGATCGCGAATCCGCTGTACGAGGCGCCGAACAGGCCGAGTTGGAGCAGCAGGCCCGGCACGAGCACCTGCCAGGAGTCACCGCGCGAGCCGAGCGGCAGATCGGTCAGGAGCGGACCGAAGAAGAGCAGGTAGAGCAGGGGCATGAGGACGCCGAAGAGGATCTGGAACTTGGAGCGCAGGGTCTGACGGGCGTACCGCCCGAAGATCAGCGCGGTGTCGGAGAGAAACGCAGACATGAGTGGGGTCCTGGGGTCCGAGGGGGGGGATCGTGGGGGTTCAGACGGCGACCGGCGCCGTGTCCTTGGGAGTGAGGTCGCGCCCGGTGACAGCCAGGAACGTGTCCTGGAGCGAGGCGTCGATCGAGCCGCCGTACCGGAGCTTGAGCGCGCTCGGCGTGCCCTCGGCGACCACGACGCCCTGGTCGATGACGACCAGGCGGTCGCAGAGCGCGTCGGCCTCGTCGAGGTAGTGCGTGGTCAGGACGACGGTGGTGCCGTGGTCGTCGCGCAGCCGCCGCACGAGCGCCCACAGGTCGGCCCTGCTGCCGGGGTCGAGGCCCGTGGTCGGTTCGTCGAGGAAGAGCACCTCGGGCCGGTGCATCAGGCCCATGGCGATGTCGAGCCGTCGCCGCTGGCCGCCGGAGAGGGTCGCGCACTTGCGGTCGAGGAGGTCACTGAGGCCCAGGTCTGCGGCCAACTCCTCTGCTCGGGAGGCTGCTTGAGGTTTCGTCAGGCGATAGAGGCGGCCCTGGGTGACCAGTTCCTCGCGCACCGAGATGTTGAGGTCCACGCCACCGGACTGGGCGACGTACCCGATCCTGCGCCGCACGGCGGCCGGGTCGCCTGCCAGGTCGCAGCCCGCGACGGTGGCGGCGCCGCCGGTGGGCGCGAGGAGCGTGGTGAGCATGCGCAGGGTCGTCGTCTTGCCCGCGCCGTTCGGTCCGAGGAAGCCGAGGATCTCGCCGGGGGCGACGGTCAGGTCGATGCCGCGCACGGCTTCGACGGTGCCGCGCTTGGTCCGGAAGGTCTGGGTGAGCCCGGCCGTGCTGATGATTGCCATGGCGACCACAAAAACAGAGTCTCTTAAATTTTGCAATGACTCCAAGTTTTCAGTCGCCCTAGCCAGTGGCCGTAGGGTGGACCCATGGCTGAAGGACTCAGGGAGCGCAAGAAGCGGCAGACCAAGCAGCGGATCTCGGACATCGCGACGGGGCTCTTCCTGGAGCACGGCTTCGTCACGGTGACCGTCGCGGAGGTCGCGGAGGCCGCGGACGTCTCCGTGAACACGGTCTACAACTACTTCCCGGTCAAGGAGGACCTCTTCCTCGACCGGGGCGAGGCCGTCGTCGACCGCCTCTCCGGCTACGTACGCGGCCGTCGCGCGGGGGAGTCCGCCGCCGCCGCGGTGCTGCGGGCGCTGCGCCAGGACGTGGAGGGCGTGTCGCCCCACGTCGGCCTCTTCGCGGGCTGGGCCGACTTCATGAAGGTCATCACCGAGGCCCACCCCCTGCGCTCGCGGCTCTGGGAGATCCAGCAGCAGGCGCTCGGCCACCTCACGAAGACCCTCGCCGAGGAGGCCGGGGCCGCCGACGGCGACCCCATGCCCGGACTGATCGCGGGTCAGCTCTCGTGGGTCCACAGCACGCTCATGGCCTGGATCGGCGACGAGATGGCCAAGTGCCGCAAGCCCGCGGAGGTGTCCCGCGACGCCCTCGTCCTGCTCGACGAGATGGAGGACCTGCTGGGCGAAAAGGTCCTCAACTACGCGGTGCGCGACGCCGAATGAGGCGTACCAGTGTGATGTCCGTCATCTGAGACGTGACGCGCATCTCTTCACCGCCACAGGCGCGCTCACGACCGCTAATGTCCGCCGGAAGGGCAAACGTAAACAGCGTGTAAGCCAGGCGTGATAAGCGGTAGGGGAGTCGGAACAGTGGCACGGAAGCTCGCCGTCATCGGAGCCGGACTCATGGGGTCCGGCATCGCACAGGTCTCCGCCCAGGCGGGCTGGGACGTCGTCCTGCGCGACGTCACCGATGAGGCCCTGACCCGTGGCACCGACGGGATCAAGGCGTCGTACGACAAGTTCGTGAGCAAGGGCAAGCTCGCCGCCGAGGATGCCGAGGCGGCGCTCGGGCGCATCACGACGAGCACCGACATGGACGCCGTCGCCGACGCGGACATCGTCGTCGAGGCCGTCTTCGAGAAGCTCGAGGTCAAGCACGAGATCTTCCGTACGCTCGACAAGATCGTGCGCGAGGACGCCGTGCTCGCGTCGAACACCTCCGCCATCCCGATCACGAAGATCGCGGCCGTGACGGAGCGTCCGGAGCGTGTCGTGGGCGCGCACTTCTTCTCGCCGGTGCCGATGATGCAGCTCTGCGAACTGGTGCGCGGCTACAAGACCAGCGACGAAACCCTCGCCCGCACGCGTGAGTTCGCCGAGTCCGTCGGCAAGACCTGCATCGTCGTGAACCGCGACGTCGCCGGCTTCGTGACGACCCGTCTGATCTCGGCGCTCGTCGTCGAGGCCGCGAAGCTCTACGAGTCGGGCGTCGCCACCGCCGAGGACATCGACATCGCCTGCAAGCTCGGCTTCGGGCACGCCATGGGACCGCTCGCGACCGCCGATCTGACGGGCGTCGACATCCTGCTGCACGCCACGAGCAACATCTACACGGAGTCCCAGGACGAGAAGTTCGCACCGCCCGAGCTGATGCGCCGGATGGTTGACGCCGGTGACATCGGCCGCAAGAGCGGGCAGGGGTTCTACAAGCACTGACGTCTGCTCCCTCCCTCGCGGGGTCACCCCTCGGAGTGAATTCGGTATCGGTTCGCTTACAGACGGCAACTTCCTTGCCCATGCGGCAGTCAGTTGCAGTGACATACGCAGACGCCTTACGGAACAGACGTCACAGGAAACTCAGCACTCTCGGGGAGCGCATATGCACATCAGGGGCGACCAGGCCCAGCTGGTCGTCGGGGGACGCCTCGACGTACGCAGCGCGGCGGACGCCCGAACGGTCCTGCACTCGGCCGTCGACGACGGAGCCGGAGACCTGGTGCTCGACCTGTCCGAACTCGACTCGTGGGACGCCACGGGACTCGGCGTCATCATGGGCGCGCACCGGCGCGCGGGACGGTGCGGACGCCGCCTCGTGCTGCGCAGTGTGCCGCCCCAGATGCAGCGCCTGCTCGTGGCCACCCGGCTGCACCGGATCCTTGCCATCGAGGGCGGCATCGGAGTGGAATCGCTGCCCCGCGTGTGAGACGCATCTCGCGCACAATCCTCACGAGACTGTGACGTCTCGGACGGAGCGGTACCCCGCCCGTTCGGAGATACTGAGCGAAGGTCTAGGGTTCGGTCGCCCACCGTCATGACGAAGACAGACGCCCGAGCGGGGGCACCGGACCAGAAGCGACAGCGCAGTGTGCACAAGGCCGGAGGGGGCTGTGTACACGACGCATCTGGGGGGCTTTGACCATGGACCCGATGAACCGGGGACCGGAAGAGTACGGCCATGACGGCATCAACGACGACGATTCGGCGCGCCCCGTGCGACCACCGCGCGACCCGCTGACACCAGACTTCGGCCAGCCCGCGCCCACACTCGCCCGCACCGTCCAGCTCGTGTCGGGCGACTTCCTGCTCACCGTGAACCCCGTCGACGGCAGCGAGATCGAACCCTGCCCGCCGGGCGAGCGGCCCGCACGACCCGTCAAGCGCACCGCCGCCGAGCGGGCCGAGCTGCGCCGCGCCGCGGCCCCGCCCGTCCCGCCCGGCCCCGCGCTGCCCCGGATGCCGCTCATCGAGCGGCAGGAGGATCGCGAGCGGCTCGTGCGCCTGCTCGCACGAGGGCGCTCGGTGCGGCTCACCGGACCCGCGGGCTCGGGGCGCACGGCGCTCCTGAACGCCGTCGCCGAGGACTGCGCGGACCTCGCACCGGACGGCGTCGTCCGGCTCTCCGGGTACCACAAGACGCCCGGCGACCTGCTCCAGGACCTCTTCGGAACGGTCTACAACGCTCCGCTGAACCGCCCCGACCGCGCCCTGCTGCTCGAACTCGTCCACGACATCGGCGCGGTCGTCGTCCTGGACGACCTGGAGTTCGGCGCGGCCGCCCTGGAGGAGCTGCTCGAGGCCACGCCCGAGTGCGCCTTCCTGATCGCCGCCACGCCCGACGTCGCGGCTCCGTCACCCGATTCGCACCTCGAAGAGGTCTTCCTCGGCGGCCTCGGCCGCAGCGGCGGCCTCGAACTCCTGGAGCGCGCCGTCGGCCGTGTCCTCAACGACGACGAGGCGAGCTGGGCCGGCGACCTGTGGTTCGAGTCGGAGGGGCTCCCCCTGCGCTTCGTCCAGGCGGGCGCCCTGCTGCGCCAGCGCGACCAGCTGCGCGCCGACCCGAACGCCTTCGACGAGTACGGCTACTACACCGAAGCCCCGGTCGACGCGCCCTTCGGCGCCGAGGGCCACGACGTGCCGCTGCCCTCGCTCGCCGACGGAGCGGCGCCCGCGGTGCTGCTCGCGTCGCGGCTGAGCCCGTCGGCGCGCACCACGCTGCGGTTCGCCGTCGCGCTCGGCGGCGAGCTGCCGCACCAGGCGCATCTGCCCGCCCTCGTGGGGGACACCCACGCGGACGCGGCTCTCGCCGAGCTCGTCTCCACCGCGCTCGTCACGGCGGTCGGCTCGCACTACCGCCTCGCCGCCGGGGTGCGTACCCAGCTGGAGGCGTCCGGGTACGCGGACGACTCCGCCGAGCGCGCCCAGGGCGCCGCCCAGCACTACGCCTGGTGGGCAGGGCACCCCTCGGTCGGCCCGGAGCGGGTCGTGGCCGAGGCGGACGCGGTGCTCGCGGCGCTGGGCGTCCTGGTCGCCGGGCAGTCCGCGTCGGGGGCGTCCGTCGCCGGTGAGGAGAGCGCCGCGGTGCTGCTCGCCCGCACCGTCGCGCCCGCCTTCGCGGGAGGGCTCGACTGGGGCGCGTGGGAGCGTGCCCTGCGGTCGGGCCAGGAGGCGGCACGGATCGCGGGAGAGGTCGCCGAAGAGGCGTACTTCCACCACGAGCTCGGCATCCTCGCGCTCTGCGGCGGATCGCTCGACCGGGCCCGCGTCGAGCTGGAGGCCTCCATCGGCCTGCGTGGCGCGCTCGCCGACAAGCGGGGCATGATCGCGGGCCGCAGGGCCCTCGCCCTGGTCGCCGACCGCTCGGGCGGCGTGCTGCCCGGCACCAGCACGGCCGCGGGCGAAGAGGTGCCCGACGCGCGCTACGAGGAGTCGGCATCGCCCCCCGGCGGCGTACCGGCGGCGTTCGCGCTGCCCACACCGCCCCCGGAGCCCGAGACGCTGGTCACCCGCAAGGCCTCGCCCGCCGCGGGCGCGGGCGGCCCCGCGCCGACCCGCCGCTCCATCGTGAACGGCACCCGGCGCAATCTCGTGGCGGCGGGCGCGGGCGCCCTCCTGGCCGCCGTGCTCGGCACGGTGGTCACGCTCGGCGCGACGTCCGACGGCAACGACGACCCGCCGGACAAGGTCAAGACGGAACAGTCGGCGAGCGAGGACCAGGGCGACGACGGTCTGACCGCCGACAAGCCGGCGAAGGACTCGACGAGCCGCCCGGACAGCGACGGCCCGGACAACGTCCCCGGCACCGAGGACGACGGCACGCCGAGCGAGAGCGGTGAACCGTCGGACGAGCCGAGCGACAGCGGCAAGCCGTCCGACAAGCCCACGGACAAGCCGACGACGAAGCCGCCGACGACGAAACCGCCGACGACCAAGCCGCCGACCACGAAGCCGCCGACGACCAAGCCGCCCACGACGAAGCCGCCGACGACCCCGCCTCCGACCACTCCGCCGCCGAGCACGGACCCGACGCCGGACCCGCCGTCGTCCCCGGACACGTCGGACTCGGCGAGCGGCCCCGCGAGCAGCCCGGACACGAGCGACAGCGTGTCCGGCTCGGCGTCGACGATCTGACGTACGGGGCGGTCCGAGGCACGTACGCACGTACACGAAAGAGGGCCGGGTCCACAGGACCCGGCCCTCACGTACGTACAGAAACCTCTGGAGGCAAGAACCTCTGGAAGCAAGAACCTCTGGAGGCAAGAACCTCTAGAACAGCCGCAGCTTGTCGTCCTCGATGCCGCGCATCGCGTTGTAGTCCAGGACGGCGCAGCCGATGCCGCGGTCCGTGGCCAGCACGCGGGCCTGCGGCTTGATCTCCTGGGCGGCGAAGATGCCCTTGACGGGGGCCAGGTGCGGGTCGCGGTTCAACAGCTCGAGATAGCGGGTGAGTTGCTCGACACCGTCGATCTCGCCGCGCCGCTTGATCTCGACGGCGACGGTCTGTCCGTCGGCGTCGCGGCAGAGGATGTCCACCGGGCCGATCGCCGTCATGTACTCGCGCCGGATCAGTGAGTAGCCCTCCCCGAGCGTCTCGATCCGGTCGGCGAGCAGCTCCTGAAGGTGTGCTTCCACGCCGTCCTTGATGAGGCCGGGATCGACGCCCAATTCGTGCGAGGAGTCGTGCAGGATCTCCTCCATCGTGATGATGAGTTTCTCGCCCGCCTTGTTCACGACGGTCCAGACACCTGAGTCGTCCCCCGTCCCCTCCTTCAAGGTGCAGGGCGGGGACATCCAGTTGAGGGGTTTGTAGGCCCGGTCGTCGGCGTGGATCGAGACACTGCCGTCCGCCTTCACAAGGATCAGGCGGGGGGCCGACGGGAGATGGGCGGTGAGCCTGCCCGCGTAATCCACGGAGCATCGGGCAATGACGAGACGCATGGGGCGCAACGCTACTCGACCCCAGGTGGTGCGCGCGATTCCTCCGGCGATGAACCTGTTCGATCCTGGCCGGTTATGTTCCCAATCTCCTGGTGCAGCGCGGGTCCGGTGCTTACCGTATAAGCAGGAGGTCGTCATGCGTGCACGCTGCGTGTGCGGGCTTCTTCCCTGTCCGTAAGCCCCCGCTCCCCGGGGGCGCGAGAGGAGAACCCATGTCGCTCGACGTCTCACCGGCACTGTTGGAACAGGCCGAGCGAGGCGAGGTCGATGAAGCGGAATTCGTCGACTGCGTCCGGACCTCCCTGCCTTACGCATGGGAGATGATCAGCTCCCTGGTGGCCCAGCTGAAGGTTGACGGCGGCGAGTTCGCCGACAACCAGACGCCGCCGCCAAGCGAGCAGGCGCGCGGCCAGCTCCTGCGGGCGCTCGCGAGTGACGCGATTCGCGGCGCTCTGCAGCGCCACTTCGGAGTGCGTCTCGCATTCCAGAACTGCCACCGTGTGGCGGTGTTCCCGCTCGATGCGTCCGTGGACGACAGGCTCGCCCGGTTCACCTCGATCCGGGGGCAGCTGCTCAACCAGTCGCCCGAACTGCGGGACTGCTGACGCCTTTTGCTGCCGCTCCGTACGCGGGAGGTGTTCTAGTACCGGAGCGGCAGCTCCCCGCCCCAGCGGCTCAGCCGAGCTGGGGCAGCACTTCGGCACCCAGCCTTCGGACGTTCTCCTCCGTCGTCGCCAGGTCGCCCGAGCCCTCGACGAGCAGCGCGAAGCGTGTGATCCCGGTGCGCTCCGACGTTGCCGCGATCCGGTCCGCGCACAGTTGCGGGGTACCCACCGGATGCAGTCCGCAGAGCAGTTCGGTGTACGCGAGCGGGTCCCGCATGGACCGCGCGCGGCCGTCGACCGTGACATGAGCGTCAAGTCCCTGCTTGAGCCACCCCGGCATCGCCTTCTGCAGTGTCTCCGCCGCGTCCAGGCGCCGGTCCGCGATCTGCGCGACCCCGGCGGAGACGTGCGGCGCCCGGTGGACTTCTTCCGGCGTACGCCCCACGGCGCGCGCGTGCCTGCGCCACAACGCCACCATTTCGGCCTTCTCCTCGTCGCCGACGTGCATGCCGAGCAGCATCGGCAGACCGCGTTCCGCCGCGAGCCGCACGCTGGACGGCGAGGTGCAGGCAACGATCACCTCCGGGCCGGCGGCCGGCTCCTCGTCGTCCGTGCCCGAGCCGGTCAGCGCCTCCTGCGGCCGTGGCACCACGGCGACCTCGCGGAAGGAGAAGCGGCCCGCGTCGCTCGCGACCCGGGGCTCGCTCAGCCACCGCAGCAGCAGGTCGAGAGATTCCGGGAAGTCCTTCTCGTACGCGTCGAGACCGGACCCGAAGACCTCCAGGTCCACCCACGGACCACCGCGCCCCACGCCCAGCGAGAAGCGTCCGCCGGACGTCAGGTGCAGCAGTGCCGCCTGCTCGCCCAGGGCGACCGGATGAACGGTCGGCAGGACGCTCACGGCGGTGCCGACACGGATGTGCCGCGTACGCCCGAGAAGGAGCGCGGCGAGAGTCACGGCGGACGGACAGGTGCCGTACGGCACGAAGTGGTGCTCGGCGAGCCAGACCGAGTCCAGGCCCGCCTCCTCGGCCACCTCGGCGGACCGCACCGCTCGGTGCAGCGCCTCCCCCTGACCCTGTCCCGGGAACTGGGCGGCCAGAACAAAACTACCTACACGCATCGCTCTCCTGCCTCCTTGGCGCCGACGCAGGCACTCCCCCTACGGGCAACAACGCATGACACGTGCCAAAGGCACGGCTTGGCATGAGGATTGACGGATTTTCTGCGGAATGCAGGGGGGATCTGTGGGGGTTGGTGAAGTACGCCTACCCCTGCGCGTGCCGCGTAGGCTGGAGACACCCCTGGCCCCCGTACATCCCGTGAGGTGTCTCGTGTCCCCGCGTCGTAACCGCCCGAAGGGCGCCGGAGAAGACAGTCCGCGCCCGGACGGCGAACCGGCGGGCCGCTACGGCGGCTTCCAGTCCACCGAGAGCTGGCAGGGCGAGCAGTGGAGCCTGCGCCACGTCGCGGGCGCCAGTTCGGTCGGCAAGACCTACCGCTGCCCCGGCTGCGACCAGGAGATCCCCTCCGGCGTCGCGCACGTGGTGGCCTGGCCCGAGCACTCGGGCGTGGACGAGCGCAGGCACTGGCACAAGGCCTGCTGGAACGCGAAGGACCGCCGCACCACGCGGGTGCAGCGGTCCCGTAACGCGCCGAGGTACTGACGGCTACACGTCGCGCTTCTCCAGGAGGGCGAAGGCGCCGACGATCGCGGCCGCCGTCACGCCGACGAGCAGCAGCAGCTGCGAGGTGCCGCCGCCCGTGCCGTCCATCTCGAAGATCTTGGCGAGCGAGTTGATGGCGTTGTAGTCCAGCATCTTCTCGCCGAGCGGACGCGTGCCCTCGGAGATCATCAGGAACACCGGCAGGATCGCGGGCACCAGGACCACGCCGAGCATCGCGGTGATCGCGCCGGCGGAGTGGCGCAGCATCGATCCCGCGGCGAGCGCGAGGACGCCGAGGAGCGAGACGTAGAGCCCGCCCTTGAGGACCGTGCCCGACCAGTCGACGTCGCCCGCCTCGGGGCCGCTGTGCATCCCCGACGTCATGAGGCCCACGAGCAGGATGGAGCCCGCCGCGACGACGAAGGCGATCACGAAGAAGATCAGGATCTTGGCGGCCAGTACGCGATAGCGCTGGGGCGAGGCCGTGAACGTCGTACGGATCATGCCCGTGCCGTACTCGGACGACGTCACCAGGACGCCCAGCGTGATCAGGCAGATCTGGCCGAGCACGAGACCGAAGAAGGCCGGGATCGTGAACGGCACGTCCGCGTAGTCCCGGTCCTGCGTCTGGCCGGCCACCAGCAGGCCGATGCCGACGACCAGGAGGAAGAAGACGCCGAGGGTCCACATCGTCGAGCGGACCGACTTGATCTTCGTCCACTCGGACGCGAGGGCGTTGCCGAGGTGGGTCTTCTTGACCGGGATCGGCGAGGTGTAGGCGTTGTTCATCGCCTGCTGCCACGCGGAGGGCGGCGCGGGGGCGGCCGGCGGGGGAGCCATCGGGGCGCCCTGCGGCATCGGAGCGCCCTGCGGAACGGGAGCGCCTTGGGGCACGGGGGCACCGGCCTGTGCGTAGGCCTGCTGGGGCTGCGCCTGCGGCTGCGGAGTCGGAGGCGTGGTCATCGCTGGTCCTCGCTGTCGCGCTTGGTCATCTCGGGAGCGGGGGCGGAGGCGGGCGCCTGCGGGGCGGCGGCCGCGTACGGGTTGGGGGTGGCGCCCTGCGGTGCGCCAGGGGCCACAGGGCTTGCCTGGGGCGCGCCCTGCGGCATCGCGAACGGCTGGCCGCCCTGCTGGGGCGGCGGCGGTGCGTACCACCCGGGCTGGTCCTGACCCGGCACCGGCATCGGCTGCTGCGGCATCGCACCCGGCGGCATCTGCTGGACGGGCTGCTGCAGGCCCGCGCGCTGGTCGACCGTCGAGCGGTAGTCGACTGCGCCCTGCGTCATCCGCATGTACGCCTCTTCCAGCGAGGCCTGGTGCGGGGAGAGCTCCCACACGCGGACGTCGGCGCCGTGCGCGAGGTCGCTGATGCGGGGGAGCGGAAGGCCGGTCACGCGCAGCGCGCCGTCCTGCTCGGGCATGACCTGGCCGCCCGCCTCGGTCAGCGCGGCCGAGAGCTTCTCGCGCTGCTGCGGGTCGGTGTCCGGCGTACGCACCCGGGCGAAGTCGGCGGAGTTGTGCGAGATGAAGTCCTTGACGCTCATGTCCGCGAGCAGCTGCCCGCGGCCGATCACGATCAGGTGCTCGGCGGTGAGAGCCATCTCGCTCATCAGGTGCGAGGAGACGAAGACCGTGCGCCCCTCGGCCGCGAGCGACTTCATCAGGTTCCTGACCCAGAGGATGCCCTCGGGGTCGAGGCCGTTGACCGGCTCGTCGAAGAGCAGCACCTGCGGGTCGCCGAGCAGGGCGGCGGCGATGCCCAGGCGCTGGCCCATGCCGAGCGAGAAGCCCTTGGAGCGCTTCTTCGCGACCTCCTGGAGGCCCACGACGCCGAGCACCTCGTCCACCCGGCGGGCCGGGATGCCGGAGAGCTGGGCGAGGCACAGGAGGTGGTTGCGGGCGTGCCTGCCGCCGTGCACCGCCTTGGCGTCGAGCAGCGCGCCGACCTGGCGGGGGGCGTTGGGGAGCTTGCGGTACGGGTAGCCGCCGATCGTCACCTGGCCCGTGGTGGGTTGGTCGAGCCCGAGGATCATGCGCATGGTCGTCGACTTGCCGGAGCCGTTCGGGCCCAGGAAGCCGGTGACCGTGCCGGGTCGCACCTGAAAGGAAAGGTTGTACACGGCTGTCTTGGCGCCGTAGCGCTTCGTCAGGCCGACTGCCTCGATCATTCTCCGCACCCATCGAATGGTTCAGGACGTCGGGGCACACGCCCCCGTAAGGGTTAGGAGGATATCGGGGAGCTGACGGTTCCAGCCAAGAGCGGGTAAAAGTCTCCCCGTCAAGGGAAGCCCGGCTGCGGCAGCGCCCAGCCCGCGTCGGCGAGGGCGCGCGTCCCCAGCTCGCGCAGCGTACGGTCCCCGGCGGCCCTGCGCACCCATTCGGCGGGACCGGGCCCGAGCAGGCGCCGCAGCGCGGGCGAACCCGCCAGGAGCGAGGCGAGCAGCGCCGCCTGGTCGCCCCCGCCGGGGCGGGGTAGGCCGGTGTCAGGATCGACGAGGACGCCGTACGAACTGACGTAGATCCAGGCGCCGTCGAGCTTCTCGCCGGACGGCATGGCGAGCGCGAAGTCATCGCCCGGGATCAGCGCCCGCCGGTAGTTGGGGAACTCCGTCGCGTCGACCGCCCGGAACTGGTCCTCATCGAGCCAGCTCACGACGAGGGAGGTTTCGGCCACCGGGTCGACATACGGGGCCGCCGCCACATAACCGGCCCGCCCGATGTGCGCCGAGCAGCCGACGGCGATGCCGCGCACCCGCACCGGCACCATCGGCACGGCGGCGGAGATGCCGCGCCGCACGAGCTTGTACGAGACCTGCGCGGGCGAGGCGTTCGACCCGACGGCGATGACGGCGTGGCGGCGGCCGACGGGGGCCACGCATTGCTCGCCGAGCACCTCGTCGAGCGCCCGCCCCGCCACGTGCCACTGACCGAGCGGCAGCGGACGTACACCGAGGGGGAGGAGTTCGTCGCCGGTCAGGAGGGAGGGGTCACGGACGGGCCGCCCCGGGTAGGCCAGCGGCTGCAGGGCGGGCACGACATCGAGCCCGAGCGCGGCCAGGCTCCGGTCCTCCGCCATCACGCTCCCCCGCGGCGGGCCTAGGCATCCCGCTTCTTCAGCAGCGTATAGCCACCGATCAGTGCCACCACGACCCACACCACCATGATCGCGAGCCCGCCCCAGGGGCCGTACGGGGTGTCGTCGTCCAGCGGCGTCTTCACCTGCATGATCTTGCTTCCGGCCTGGTCGGGCAGGAAGCGGCCGATCTTCTTCGTCGCCGAGACGTTGCCCAGGATGCTGGAGATCAGGAAGAAGAACGGCATCAGGATGCCCAGCGACAGCATCGGGCTGCGCAGCATCGTCGCGACGCCCATCGAGAACATCGCGATGAGCGTCATGTAGAGCCCGCCGCCGATCACCGCGCGCAGCACGCCCGGATCGCCGATCACGGCCTTGTGCTCGCCGAGCATCGCCTGCCCCACGAAGAACGCGATGAAGCTCGTGACCAGGCCCACCACCAGACAGAGCAGGGTGGCGACCGCGACCTTGCTCGCCATGAAGGTGGCGCGCTGCGGTACCGCGGAGAGCGAGGTGCGGATCATGCCGGTGCTGTACTCGTTCGAGACGACGAGCACCCCGAAGACGATCATCGCGAGCTGGCCGAGGCTCATGCCGGCGAAGCTGGTGAAGGTCGGGTCGAAGACCCTGCGGTCCTGGGCGTTGAGGCTGTCGTAGTCGTTCTTCGCCAGAATGCTGATCAGCAGGCCGAGCCCGACCGTGACGACCACGGCGAGACCCAGCGTCCACACGGTCGACGAGACCGAGCGGATCTTGGTCCACTCCGACTTCAGTACCTGCGTCGCGGCCATCGCTCAGGACCCCTTCCTCTGCTGCTGCCAGCTCTCGCCCCAGCCCTCGACCTGCGTGGGGGGTGGCGGGGCGGCGCCGGGGGCCGCGTGGTCGGCGTGCGCGTGATACTCGACCGACTCCGCGGTGAGCTGCATGAAGGCCTCTTCGAGCGAGGCCCGCTGAGGGCTCAGTTCATGGAGTACGAGCTGATGGCGGGCGGCGAGTTCACCGAGGTCCTCGGCGGTGGTGCCGTCGACCTCAAGGGTGCCGTTGCCCGCCTCGACGGCGGTGACGCCCTCCTGGTGCAGCACGTCGAGGAGGCGCTCGCGCTGCGGGGAGCGCAGGCGTACGTAACTGCGCGAGTTCTGGTGGATGAAGTCCGCCATGGAGGTGTCGGCGAGGAGCCGTCCCTGCCCGATGACGACGAGGTGGTCGGCGGTCAGCGCCATCTCGCTCATCAGGTGGGAGGAGACGAAGACCGTACGGCCCTGCGAGGCGAGGGACTTCATCAGATTCCGGATCCAGTGGATGCCCTCGGGGTCGAGTCCGTTGACCGGCTCGTCGAACATCAGGATCTCGGGGTCGCCGAGCAGCGCGCCCGCGATGCCGAGCCGCTGGCCCATGCCGAGCGAGAAGCCCTTGGCCTTCTTCTTGGCGACCTGCGTCAGGCCCACGGTGTCGAGGACCTCGTGGACACGGGCGCGCGGGATGCCGTTGCTCTGCGCGAGGCACAGAAGGTGATTGAAGGCGCTGCGCCCGCCGTGCATGGCCTTGGCGTCGAGCAGGGCGCCGATGTACGTGAGGGGGTCCTTCAGCTGGGCGTAGCGCTTGCCGTCGATCCGCGCGGCCCCCGCCGTGGGGTTGTCGAGCCCGAGCATCATCCGCATCGTCGTGGACTTGCCCGCGCCGTTGGGCCCGAGGAAGCCGGTGACGATGCCCGGACGCACGGTGAAGGTGAGGTTGTTGACGGCAAGTTTCTCGCCGTACCGCTTGGTCAGCCCCTCGAGCTCGATCATGCGGCCACGCTAAAACGGGACAGAGCCCCCTGCCACTTGGGCAGAGGGCTCTGAAAGCGTCCCGAAGGTCAGCGGGTCTGCTGAGCCGGAACCCCACGGGAGACGGGCTCGTCCTCGGCGGGCGAACCGGCGGCAGCCACCGCCGCACCCGTGAGGGTGGCCAACATCTCGCGCACGTTGGTGAGCTGAGCGTTGATCGAGTCCCGGCGGTTGGTGAGCGCCGCGAGCTCGCGCTCGGATTCCGAACGGATCCGGTCGGCCTTGGCGTTCGCATCGGCGACGATGTCCTCGGCCTGGCGCTGAGCGGTCTCCACCGTCTGACGGGCGCGACGCTCGGCGTCCGTACGCAGCTTCTCCGCCTCGAGGCGCAGCTGCTCCGCACGGTGCTCGATCTCCGCGAGACGCTTCTCGGCCTTGGCCTGACGCGAGGCCAGGTCACGCTCCGACTGCTCGCGGCGCTTGGCGAGGTTCGTCTCGAAGTCGGCCGCGGCCTGGGCGGCCTTGGCGCGGGTCTCCTCGAAGAGGGCGTCCGCCTCCTCGCGCTTCTGCTGGGCGTCCTTCTGCGCCTCGCTGCGCAGCGTGCCCGCCTCGCCCTTGGCCTTCTCGACGATCCGGACGCCCTCGTCCTCCGCCTTGGCCTTGCGCTCGGCCGCGAACGACTCGGCGTCGTTGCGCACCTGCTGGGCCGCCGACTCGGCGAGCTCGCGGTGCTGCTCGGCTGCGCGACGGGCCTCCTCGCGCAGGTCCTTCGCCTCCTCCTCGGCGAGGCGGAGGATCTTCTCGACACGCGCGCCGAGACCCGCGTACGACGGTTCGGCGTCGGCTACCTGCGCCTGCGCGTTCTGCGTCTCGAGGTGCAGCTCTTCAATGCGCTTTTCCAGAGCAGTGATACGAGCAAGAGCGCTGTCACGGTCGGAGACGAGCTTGGAGATACGTTCGTCCACCTGAGCGCGGTCGTACCCACGCCGCACAAGCTCGAAGCCGTAGGGGGAAGTGTCGCTCATGGGGTTCCTGTCGAATGAGACCGGTGAGGTGATAGAGGGAATCCTAGGGGTCCAAGCGGCGTGTCATCGAGCAGATGCCCGTTTGATCTGGAGAATGACACCCCTTTTGAGTGGCTAACCGCCAGAGCACTTGCCAGCGACAGTGCCGAAGGTCCTTACAAAGCACGCGAGATGTTCTTTGGCTAGCCCTCAGACTGCTTGCCACCCGATCGAGTTGACCCGGCCGCCGCACCAGCCTTGACGCCACCGTCCTTCGCGCCGGGGATCGGTGGGGCCTCAAAAGACTCCAACGCCTCCAGCACGTCCTGGACACGGGAAATCTCGGCGTTGATGTCCTCACGGCGCCGGACGAGGACTTCGAGCTCGCGTTTGCCCTCGTCAACCGTACGCTTGGCTTCCGCCTCTGCCTCCGCCTTGACGCGCTCGGCGTCGCGCACCAGCTCGGCCACCTTCGTCTCGGCCTCCTTGAGCAGTGCCTCGGCCCGCTTCACGGCGGAGATCCGCACCTTGCCGGCCTCGGAACTCGCGTCCGAAACCAGCTCCTTGGCCTTCGCCTCTGCCTCGGCGAGCTGCTCCTCCGCGGCCTTCACCAGGGCGTCACAGCGCTCACCGGCGGTCTTCATCGCCTCGGCGGACTCACGGCGCGCACGCTCGTGCAGCTCCTCGATCTCGGCGGTGAGACGGTCACGCTGCTCCTCGGAGCGCTCCCTTATGGCCGTGGCGTCCCTGCGGGCACCGACGAGCAGTTCGTCCGCGTCCGTACGGGCCTTCTCCACCAGGGAGTTGCCCTCGACCGTCGCCTCGGAGACCAGGCGGTCGGCCTCCGTGCGGGCGGCGCCGACCATCGTGTCGGCCTGCGCCTCCGCCTCCGTGGTGGCCTTGAGGGCCTTCTCCTGGGCGTCCTTCGTCAGCTTGTCGGCCTCGGCGGCCGTCTCCGAGATGAGCGTGTCGACCTGCTCGGCCGCCTCGGAGCGGCGCTTGTTGGCGGCCTGGCGTGCCTCGTCCTGGGTCCGCTCGGCCTCCTCACGCGCCTGCGAGGTGAGCCGCTCGGCCTCGGCCGCCGCCTCCGCCTTGACGCGCTCGGCGTCGGAGCGGATCCGCTCGGCGTGCTGCTGGGCGGAGCCGACCGTCTCGGCGGCGTCCGCGCGAAGCCGCTCGGCGTCGCCCGTCGCGTCCGAGATGAGCTTCTCGGCCTTGGCCACCGACTCCGCGCGCACCCGCTCGGCCTCGGCGGCCGTCTCGGTCCGCAGCCGCTCGGCCTCCGCCGCCGTGTCGCTCTTGAGCCGCTCGGCCTCCGCGACCGTCTCGGTCTGCAGCCGCTCCGCCTCGCTGCGCGCCTCGCCGATCAACTGGTCGGCCTGGCTCGCCGCGTCGCTGCGGATGCGGTTGGCGTCCTCGCGGGCGTCGGCACGGGTGCGGGACGCGTCCTGCTCGGCCGAAGCGATCGCGTCCGAGGCTTCGGTGCGCGAACGCTGGGCGTGCTCGGAAGCGTCCGAACGCAGCCGCTCGGCCTCCGCGATCGCCTCCGAAACGGTGCGCTCGGCAAGCGACTTGGCGGCCTCGGCCTCTTCGTTCGCCTCGCGCCGGGTGCGGCCCGCGTCCTCGGTCGCACGCTCCCGCTCGGCATACGCGTCGGCGCGGACGCGGTCCGCCTCTTCCTGTGCCTCGGTCCGCGTGCGCTCCGCCGCGTGCTCGGCGGCGCTGCGCAGACCCGCGATCTCCTCCTGCGCGGCCTCCTGCAGGCCCGACACGGAATCCCGTACGGACTGCGCGGTCTGCTCGGCGCTGGAGACCATCTCGGTCGCCCTGCGGTCGGCCTCCTCGACGAGGCGGACGGCCTCGGCCTGGGCCTCGTCCACGCGCTTGCGGGCGGAGGCGAGGAGCTCCTCGCTCTGCTCGCGGGCCCGCTCGCGCTCCTGGTCGGCCTCACCGCGCGCGGAGCTGAGGGTCTCCTCGGCCTCCCGGCGGCGCCGCGCGGCCTCCTCCTGGGCGGCGGACAGGGCCTCGGCGGCCTCCGTGCCCACGCGCTCGGCGGCTGCCGCCGCCTCCGAGCGGAGACGGTCGGCCGACTCCTGGGCCTCGGTCTTGAGCCGCTCGGCCTCGGCGGCGGCGTCCGAACGCAGCCGCACGGCCACGTTCTCGCCCTCGGCGCGTGCCTGCGAGGCGTCGGCCGCGGCCTCGGTGCGCAGCCGCTCGGCCTCGGTCTCGGCCTGCGACTGCAGGGTGCGGATCCGCTCGGCGGACTCCGCACGCAGCCGGTCCGTCTCGTCCGACGCCTCCTTGCGCAGCCGCTCGGCCTCCGCGCGGGCGTCGGTCAGCGCCTGCTCGGCGGCGGCGACACGCTCCTCGGCCTCCGTGCGCAGGCGCGTCAGCTCGTCGGCCGCCTCGGCCTGACGCGCCGCTATGGCCCGCTCGGTCTCCTCGTGCAGGGCGCGCGCGGCGTCCTCGGCCTCGGACTTCGTGGTCTCGGCCTGCTCCGCGGCCTCCTCGCGGTGCCGCTCGGCCTCCGCGCGGGTGCGCTCCAGGGTCTCCTCGGCCTGCTTGCGCAGGCTCGTGGCGCGCTCGATCGCTTCGGTGCGGACCCGCTCGCTCTCGGCGGTCGCCGCCGTCTTCAGCTCGTCGCCGTCGGCCTTCGCCTTGGCGAGGAGCTCCTCGGCGGACTTGGCCGCCTCCTCGATCTGCTGGACGGCCTCGCGCCGGGCCTCGCTGCGGATCCGCTCGCCCTCGGAGACCGCGTCGGCCCGCAGCTGCTCGGCCTCGCCGCGCAGGCGGCGCGCCTCCTCCTGCAGCTCGACGGTCTTGGCGCGGTACTCCTTGGTGTCGTCCTTCGCCGTGCCCTTGAGCTCCTCGGCGATGTCGTGCGCCTCGGCCCGCAGCCGGTCGGCCTCGGACTCGGCCTCGGTGCGGATCCGCTCGGCCTCCTCCGTGGCGGCCTTCGTCGTCTCCTTGGCGTCCTTGGACGCCTTGTCGAGTACGTCCTCGGCGGTGCGCGCGGCCTTGGCGAGCTGGCCCGCGGTCTCCTCGGCGGTGATCGTGCGCGCCTTCTCGGCGGCTTCCTTGATCAGCTGCTCGGCCTCGGCGCGGGCGTCGGCGACGAGCTGCTCGGCCTCGGCCTTGGTGGCCTCGGCCTCCTTCGTGGCCTCGCCGACCAGGCGGGCGACCTGCTCCTTGGCGGTGCGCGTGCGCTGTTCGTTGGCGCCCTCGGCGGCCGAGAGCTGTTTGGACGCGGTGTCCTTGGCCTCGGAGAGGACCTTCTCCGCCTCCGCACGCGCCTCGCGCAGAGCCGTTTCGGCCTCCGCCATGCGCTGCTCGGCAGCCCGGCTCGCCTCGGTGGCCTGGCGGCGGGCCTGCTCGGACTCGGTGGCCGTGGTGGAGCGCAGCTGCTCCGCGTGGTCGGTGGCCTCCTGCGCCTGCGTGGAGGCGGCATTCAGGAGGCGCTCGGCGTCCGTGCGGGCCCGGCGCAGGGTCGCCTCGGCGTCGGCTCGGGCGGCCTCGGCGTCGCTCGCCAGGCGCTGGCGGGCCTCTTCGGCCACGCGCTCGGCCTCGGCGCGGGCGGCGGCCAGGGCCTGGTCGGCCTCGGCGCGCGACTCGTCGAGCAGGCGGCGCGCCTGCTGTTCCGTGCGCGCCCGCAGCTGCTCGGCCCACGCCACGTTCTCGTTGACGTGCGACTCGACGGTCTGGCGGCGCTCGGACAGCTCCTGGTCGAGCTGCTGACGGCGTGACACCGCCTCGGAGTGCAGCTCGGACTGGAGCCTGGCCTGCTGCTCGGCGTGCTCCTGGAGGATGCGCTGGGTCTGCGCACGGGCGTCGCGCAGCTCCCGCTCGGCGTCCTGGCGCAGCTGATCGGCCTGGATCTGGGCATTACGGAGCAACTGCTCGGCCTGGTAGCCGATGTCCGCGCCGTCGTAGGCAGGGCGGGACGCGAGGTTGCGGCGCGCCTCGTGAAGCTTGGCGCGCAACACCTCGACCTGGTAGCCGAGGTCTTCGGCGTGCTGAACAGCCTTCTCTCGCTCGGTCTTCAGCCGGTCCATCTCGGCCTCGAACCGCGAAAGATGGTCCGTCTCAGCCCGCGAGCTCTCTTGGCGTTCGTAGCCCCGCACTGCGCGGTCCCATCCGTCCCCTGGTCGCAAGTCTCTTCGTACGAGCCCTGTCCATCCGCCGAACGGGGCCCACGGGGAATGGTGTCAGATCAACAGCAGAGCATGGGCTGCTGCCCTGACGCTCGTCCCCCGAAACCCGGACCCCGGCAAGCGGCCGCCCAGCGTACGGACGACCGGCCGCCCAATACTTCGGACGGCCGACCCCAACCCTACCGGCCCAAGTATGCGGAGGTCAGTGCTCCGGTGACTCCTGAGCTGCCGAGGTGACGAGTTCGGTCAGTACGCCGTGGCAGTCCTTGGGGTGCAGGAAGGTGATGCGGGAGCCCATGGAGCCGATTCGGGGCTCCTGATAGAGGACGCGGACGCCCTTGTCCTTGATGGCGGCGGCGTCGCCATCCACGTCCGCGGTGCCGAAAGCGATGTGGTGCACGCCCTCGCCGTTCTTGGCCAGCCACTTGCCCACGGCGGAGTCGTCGCGCGTGGGTTCGAGGAGCTGCAGGTAGGAAGCGCCGCCGTCGCTCGTCTCGTTGATCTTGAGCATGGCCTCGCGCACCCCCTGCTCTTCATTGACTTCGGTGTGGAACACCGTGAAGCCGTACGTCTCCCGGTAGAACTCGACGGTCTTGTCGAGGTCGAAACAGGCGATCCCGATGTGATCGATTCGCGTCAGCATGTTTTAAGTCCAGCCCTTCCGGCGCTGATTACGCAACGTGCGCGCGATCACACCGAACTCCCGATGACGCCCGGCGTACCGCTCAGTACATTCAAGTAAACCCTCATTAACTTCTCCTCCCAAGGGGCCGTGGCACATGTCTGGAACGACCGGTACCACCTCAGTGATCGTCGCGGGCGCCCGAACGCCCATGGGCCGCCTGCTGGGCTCCCTCAAGTCCTTCTCCGGCGCCGACCTGGGCGGTTTCGCGATCAAGGCCGCGCTGGAGCGGGCCGGGATCGGCGGCGACCAGGTGCAGTACGTGATCATGGGGCAGGTCCTCACGGCCGGGGCAGGGCAGATCCCGGCACGTCAGGCCGCCGTCAAGGCGGGCATCCCCATGAACGTCCCCGCGCTCACCGTCAACAAGGTGTGCCTCTCCGGGCTCGACGCGATCGCGCTGGCCGACCAGCTGATCCGCGCGGGCGAGTTCGACGTCGTCGTCGCCGGCGGCCAGGAGTCGATGACCAACGCGCCGCACCTCCTCCCGAAGTCGCGCGAAGGCTTCAAGTACGGCGCCATCGAGATGCTCGACTCCATGGCGTACGACGGTCTGACCGACTCCTTCGAGAACATCGCCATGGGCGAGTCCACGGAGAAGCACAACACCCGCCTCGGCATCGCACGCCCCGAGCAGGACGCGATCGCCGCCGCCTCCCACCAGCGGGCCGCCGCGGCGCAGAAGAACGGCATCTTCGAGGCCGAGATCACCCCGGTCGAGATCCCGCAACGCAAGGGCGACCCGGTCCTGTTCTCCAAGGACGAGGGCATCCGCGCCGAGACGACCGCCGAGTCCCTCGGCAAGCTGCGCCCCGCCTTCACCAAGGACGGCACGATCACGGCGGGCACGTCCTCGCAGATCTCCGACGGTGCCGCGGCGGTCGTGGTGATGTCGAAGGCCAAGGCCGAGGAGCTCGGCCTCGACTGGATCGCGGAGATCGGGGCCCACGGCAACGTGGCGGGCCCGGACAACTCGCTCCAGTCGCAGCCGTCGAACGCGATCCAGCACGCCCTGAAGAAGGAGGGCCTCGACGTCGCGGACCTCGACCTGATCGAGATCAACGAGGCCTTCGCCGCGGTCGCGGTGCAGTCAATGAAGGACCTCGGGGTGTCCTCGGAAAAGGTGAACGTCAACGGCGGTGCCATTGCCCTGGGTCACCCGATCGGGATGTCCGGCGCGCGCGTCGTCCTGCACCTCGCCCTTGAGCTGAAGCGGCGCGGCGGCGGCGTGGGCGCGGCCGCGCTGTGCGGTGGCGGCGGGCAGGGCGACGCGCTGATCGTGAAGGTGGCGAAGGCCTGACGCGTTTCGTGCGTGCGAGTCTTCCCTACGTCTTGGAACGGAGCTGTCTGACATGCAGGACGTCCCCTCCCTGGTGGCACAGGCCCGCGAGGGCAGGCCACGGGCCGTGGCCCGGCTGATCTCACTGGTCGAGGGGGCGTCACCGCAGCTCCGCGAGGTCATGGCGGCGCTGGCTCCGCTGGCGGGCCATGCGTACGTGGTGGGCCTCACGGGATCTCCCGGTGTCGGCAAGTCGACTTCGACGTCGGCGCTGGTGTCCGCGTACCGCAGGGCGGGCAAGCGGGTCGGCGTCCTGGCCGTCGACCCTTCGTCCCCCTTCTCCGGGGGCGCGCTGCTCGGCGACCGGGTCCGGATGTCGGAGCACGCGTCCGACCCCGGGGTCTACATCCGCTCCATGGCGACGCGGGGCCACCTCGGCGGCCTCGCGTGGTCGGCCCCGCAGGCGATCCGCGTGCTCGACGCGGCGGGTTGCGACGTCATCCTGGTCGAGACGGTGGGCGTGGGCCAGTCCGAGGTGGAGATCGCCTCGCAGGCGGACACGTCGGTGGTGCTTCTCGCCCCCGGGATGGGGGACGGGATCCAGGCGGCGAAGGCCGGGATCCTGGAGATCGGCGATGTGTACGTCGTGAACAAGGCGGACCGGGACGGCGCGGACGCGACCGCGCGCGAGCTGAACCACATGCTGGGGCTCGGGGAGTCGCGCGGCGCCGGTGACTGGCGCCCGCCCATCGTGAAGACGGTGGCCGCACGGGGCGAGGGGATCGACGAGGTCGTCGAGGCCCTGGAGAAGCACCGGGCGTGGATGGAGGAGCGGGGCGTCCTCGGGGAGCGGCGCGCGGCGCGGGCGGCCCGCGAGGTGGAGACCATCGCGGTCACGGCCCTGCGGGAACGGATCGCGGACCTCCACGGGGACGCGCGGCTCTCGGCGCTGGCGGAGCGGATCGTCGCCGGGGAGCTGGACCCTTACGCGGCGGCGGACGAACTGGTGGCCAGCCTGACCTCGGGGTGAGGGCCTGGACCGGCTCGGTGATCCGGTGGGTTCACGGATCCCCCGCTTCTGGTGGCCCGCAGCCGAATGAGCCGCCGCTTCGCGGCGAATCTCTCCCGCCCACCCACCCGATTACCCCGGAGTAACGGGTGGGTGGGCGGGAAACACTCGCCGCGAAGCGGCGGCTCAGGCAGTGACGAGCCGCGCACCGGCGGTTCAGGCACACGCACGACGCGAGCCGGCCCCGCAGGATAATCCTGCGGGGCCGGCTCTCCGGGGGGACGGGGCCAATTAGTCGTCGGAGCCGTCAGCGTCGTCGTCCGAGTCGTTGTCGTCCGAGTCATGGTCGGAGTCGTCGTGGCTGTCCGACTTGTCGGCCGTGACCTTGCCCGACTGCAGGTCGACCTTCCAGTCGGACTCCGCACCCTTGGAGTTGGACGTCTCCGCGTCCCAGGCACCGGCCGTGCCGTCGTCGTCCAGGTCCACGGACGTGACCGTGCCCTTGGCCGCGGCGGCCTCAGCCGCGTCCTGCGCCGAGGTGGACGCACCGTTCAGGGCGGCGGCCACGCGCTTGGCGTCGCCGTCCTCGTCCTGCTCGGTGTGCGAGCCCAGGACCTTGCCCGTGCCGGGGTCGACCTGCACGCTGTGCCACGTGCCGCCCTTGCCGAGCACGTCGACGTCCCAGACCAGGCCGCCGTTGTCCTCGTCGTCCAGCTCGGCGGAGACCGCCGTACCCGACTGGTTCGCGAGGGCCGCCTTGATCGCGTCGGCCGCGGTCACCTTGGCGGCCTTCACCTCGGTGGTGTTCTCCTTGGCGTCGTCGCGGTCGTCGTACCGGTCGTCCCGGTCGTCGTCGCGGTCGTTGTCCCGGTCGTGGTCCTTCAGCTGGACGCTGGACTTCTTGGCCGCGGCCGACGACTCGTCGTCGCCGGTGGCGGCGAGCGCTGTCGCCGTGCCGCCCCCGATCAGGGCGATGGCCGCGACAGTGGCGATGACGATGTTGCGCTTCATAAGGGGTTCCTCCCGAGACGGTGGCTGTGCGGCCCGGGGGCCGCTGCCGTTCGCTTTCGACAAGAACCAATCTGGCTGAGCGATGCTGAAGCCAGCCTGAAGCCGCCTGAAGAACTCTTCAGGTTCGCTCTGTCACCCTGAACGCATGCGCCTGTTGATCGTGGAAGACGAAAAGCGCCTCGCGTTGTCCCTGGCCAAGGGCCTGACGGCCGAGGGCTATGCCGTGGACGTCGTCCATGACGGCGTCGACGGACTGCACCGGGCGAGCGAGGGAACGTACGACCTGGTCATCCTCGACATCATGCTGCCCGGCATGAACGGCTACCGGGTCTGCTCCACCCTGCGGGCCGCGGGACACGACGTACCGATCCTGATGCTCACGGCCAAGGACGGCGAGTACGACGAGGCGGAGGGGCTCGACACGGGCGCCGACGACTACCTCACCAAGCCGTTCTCGTACGTCGTGCTCGTTGCCCGTGTGAAGGCGCTCCTGCGCCGCCGCGGCAACGCGGGGCCGTCCCCGGTCCACACACTCGGCGACCTCAAGGTCGACACCGCGGCGCGCCGCGTCTTCCGCGGCAAGGACGGCGAGGACGGTGAGGGGAGCGAAGTGACCCTCACGGCCAAGGAGTTCGCGGTCCTGGAACAGCTCGTCCTGCGGGCGGGCGAGGTCGTCTCCAAGGGCGACATCCTCGAACACGTCTGGGACTTCGCCTACGAGGGGGATCCCAACATCGTCGAGGTGTACATCAGCGCCCTGCGGCGCAAGCTCGGAGCGCCGCTCATCAAGACCGTGCGCGGCGCCGGATACCGCCTGGAGGCCCCCCGATGAGGCGCTTCTTCAGTTCCGTACGGGCCAGGGCGACCATCGGCGCCTCCCTGGTCGTCGCCGTCGCGCTGGTCGCCGCCGGAGCCGCCGTGCTGCTCTCGCTGCGCGCCAATCTGACGGACCAGGCGAGCGGCCAGGCCGAGTCATCCGCTCGCGGGGTGGCCTCGCAGCTCGCCGCGAACACGGCGTACGGCGAGCTGGACCTGGACGACGAGGACACCCCGGTCCAGGTCGTCGACGCCGACGGGCGACTCGTCGCCGCCAGCGAGGAGCTGGAGGCCATCAGCGGCACGGGGACCGACGCCGTCAAGCCGCGGCCCGCGTCCACCACGCCGCCCGCCAAGGGCGACGACGATGACGACGGGAGCGAGGGCGACGCGCTCGAAGGCGGGGAGATCTCCGATGACCGGGCGCCCGTCACCACCGGCTCCGCCACCGTCGACGGCGAGACGGAGGACTACCGCTTCGCCGCCGTCAAGGTGGACGTCGAGAACAAGGGCGACCTCACCGTCTACGCCGGCGCCTCGCTCGCCGCCCAGCAGAGCGCGGTGTCCACGGCGCTGACGTCCATGCTCCTCGGTTTCCCGCTGCTCCTGGCCGTCATCGCCGGGGTGACCTGGCTGGTGACGCGGCGCGCACTGCGCCCGGTGGACGCGATCCGCTCCGAGATGGCGGCCATCACCGCATCCGAGGACCTCGCGCGCCGCGTGCCCGAGCCGGACACGCACGACGAGATCGCCCGCCTGGCCACGACCACGAACGAGACGCTCGCCGCCCTGCAGAGTTCGGTGGAGCGCCAGCGCCGCTTCGTGGCCGACGCCTCGCACGAACTGCGCAGCCCCATCGCCTCCTTGCGCACCCAGCTCGAAGTGGGCGCGGCCCACCCGGAGTTGCTGGATGTGGACGGTGCGGTCGAAGACACCGTACGACTTCAGGAACTGGCCGCCGACCTGCTTCTGCTGGCCCGTCTTGACGCGGGCGAGAAGCCGGGCGGGGGGCATGTGGATCTGGCGGCCCTGGCCCGTGAGGAGCTCTCGCAGCGCACACGGGACCGTGCCGATGTCCGCATGGATCTGAAGAACGTCGAAGTCACCGGCTCCCGGAGCCAGTTGGCGCGCGTGCTCGGCAACCTCGTGAACAACGCGCAGCGTCACGCGCGCTCGCACGTCACGGTCGCCACCCGCGCCGAGGGCACATGGGCGGTCCTTGAGGTCTCCGACGACGGGGACGGCGTACCGGAGAGCGAGCGCGACCGGATCTTCGAGCGCTTCGTCCGCCTCGACGACGCCCGCACCCGGGACGACGGCGGGGCGGGTCTGGGCCTCGCCATCGCGCGCGATGTCGCCGCACGCCACGGCGGGACCCTCACGGTCCAAGAGGCCCCCGGTGGGGGAGCGCTCTTCGAGCTCAGGATCCCTGCCGCTTCCCGGTGAGGGTCAGGGCTTGCCCCGCTGGGCGCGGAGGTGTTCGGCGATCGGGGTCAGGGCCTTGTGGAGTTCGCCGAGCGCCTCGGGCGAGATCAGGTCGACGAAGTGCTGGCGGACCGAGGCCACGTGGTGCGGGGCGACCCGCTGCATGGTCTCCATGCCCTCGTCCGTGAGGACGGTGTAGAGCCCGCGCCGGTCGGACTCGCAGTTCTCCCGGCGGACCAGGCCCGCGTTCTCCATGCGGGTGATCTGATGGGACAGGCGGCTCTTGGACTGCAGTGTGGCGGCCGCGAGATCGCTCATACGCATCCGCTTCTCCTCCGATTCGGAGAGATGCACGAGGATGTCGTAGTCGTTCATGGTCAGGTTGAACGGCTGGAGGTCTTTCTCGAGCTGATATGTCAGCATCCTGTTGACCTCCACGTGGGTGCGCCAGGCGCACTGTTCCTCGTTGGTCAGCCACTGCGGGGCCGTATCGGTCTCCATGGAATCGATTCTACCTAAGAAGTTGAAAGGTGAACGAATGTCGGTGTGTGACACGCGCCTCTCACCCCCCAGGTGACAGAGGGGCACAGGCGTTCGCCGTCACACTCCGCAGACTACCGCTCACAGGCCGAAGCGACGCTGGAGGTCCCCCAGTTGTCCGGGAAGGCGTGGTTGTCCCGGCTGCTGTCCGTGTTGACCCGGTGCGCCCTGGCCCCCCGGCACGCCCGCCTGCTGCGGCACCGCGCCCGTCGCCTGCTCGGCCATGAGTGCCTCCGAGGACTGCAGGAGCACCGTGCCCGCGCCCACGAACTCGAACTGGTGCTCCTCGCCCGAGGTGCCACCGATCCCGGTCAGCGCCCGTAGGCCCCCGATGACTCCGGTCAGATATCCGTGGTCGTAGTGATGGCAGGGCGAGGGGCAGTCGGCCCAGCCCACCAGGGCCTGCGGATCGACCCGGATCGGCGGCTCCATGAACACCACGGGGCCGTTCGAAGCGGCCACGAACTTTCCGGTCCCGATCAGGGTCAGAAAGCCCGGAACGATGGATTGCTTCAGCGCGAGAGTTGGCTGAAAAGCGAGGAGGTTGCCCGAGCGAATGGTGAGGTTGCCGTCTTCGAGGTCGTAAGAATTCACGTCGAAGGCCCGGTCGGCGAGGAGCATCTTGCCCTGGCCGTCGGCCACGACCCAGTCGCTCGCGTGCAGGGGCGAATGAAAACTCGTGCGCACCAGGCGGTCCAGGCGGCCGTGCCCGATGCCGTTGAACTCGATCGACCCGTAATAGGCGATCATCTTCCCCTTCTGCAGGAACCACTGGCTCCCCTTGAGCTCCACGCAGAAGGTGTACGCGTTCACGCTGTCGTCGCTCGGCAGCGTCATCGGGTCGAGGGCCGCGGGCGCTCCCACGGGCATCGAGGGGTTCCCAGCGGGGTTCACAGCTTCTCCTCCGACGCCTGGACGTACACCGCACCGCTTCCGGACAGCTCCAGCTGGAAGGCCTCGCCCGAGCCCCGCCCCACCATGTCGCGCCAGCCGAGCGCCGTGGAGAGCTTGTTGCGCACGTCGCCGTGGTGCGCCACATACGCCTGCGGGTCGACATGGACCGGGCGCTGCGGGGTGATCGGCACCTCGATGACCCCGCCGTGCGCCATGACGGCGACCGCGCCCTGGCCCTTGAGGGTGGTCGTGAAGAGGCCCTGTCCTGTGACCTGGCCGCGCACCATGCCCATGACGCCGCCCTGTGAGCCCATGAACATCGTGCCCTGCTGGAGTGTGCCGTCGAAGGCGAGCAGCCGGTCCGCCTCCACATAGAGGGTGTCCCCGGAGAGGTTGATCACCTGGATGTGGTGGCCGCCGTGCCCGAAGAGGACGGTGCCGCTGGGGGTACCTCCCTGGTCATCAAGACCTTGGGGGACTTCGACGGTCATCAGGGGAGTCGCCTCATTGGCGACCCGGCGCCCGAGCATGGAGGCCAGGCCGCCCTGCCCGCCCTGGACGTTGGGGGTGAACACGACGTCTCCCTTGTAGGCGAGCATGGCGCCGCGCTGGCTGAAGAGCCGCTGGCCCGGAAGGATGGTCGCCTCGACCATCTTCGAGTTGATCTCTCGGAAGGGCATGTCAGACGTCCCCCGCGATCGTGGTCCGCTCGCTGGGCTGGACATAGACGAGTCCCTCGCCCTCGAAGCGGATCTGGAAGGCCTCGCCGCCGCCCTCTCCGAGCAACGTACGGAAAGTGACCCCGGACTGGAGGTTCTGGCGGAGGTCTCCTTGGTGCGCGACATACGCACCCGGGTCCACCGTGAGGGGATACTGCCGGCTCACGCGAAGGACCACCGCGGGACCGTCGGACATGATCGCCGCCTGGCCCGAGCCCTCGACGGTCGTGGTGAACAGGCCGTTGCCCTGCGAGGCGCCGCGCACGCCCGTGAAGTGGGTGCCGGTGCGCAGGCCCGCGTCCGTGCACAGAAGATTGCCGGCCTCGACGAAGAGCTTCTCGCCGCGCAGCTCCACGAGGTTGATCTCCGTGGCGCGGTCGGCGAACCAGCAGGTGCCGTGCCCCTTCACCTCCATCACCGTCATCTGCTCGCCGGTGAGGCGGCGGGTCACCATGCCCCGCACGCCCTCGCCGCCGCCGGTCATCTTTTTGAAGGCCATCTGGCCGTCGTACGCGACCATCGAGCCGTTCTTCGCTTTGACGGCGTCGCCGGACATGTCCACGGCGAGCACCCTGCTGCCTTGCAGTCGGAACGTTGCCACGTATCGACGGTAGCCGTCGGATATGGGGTCGGAACAGGGCATCGGCCCCTGAGCGAACCCGGAGAACACCCCGATGTCACAATGGGGGTCGCTTGTGCGCGCATTCACAAGATCAATGCCGTCGAGCGGCCCTGCCCCTCGCTCCCGCCTCCCACCGAAGGTGATCCGTGGACATCAAGACCGCTTCCGCACTCCGCCGCCTCCGTCTGGTCTCGGCCCCCGAGGCCGTCTCCTTCCTGCTCCTGATCATCTGCTCGGTGCTCAAGCGGACCACGGACTTCAACGCCGTGCCGGTGATGGGCATGGTCCACGGCGTGCTCTTCATCCTGTACGTGCTGTTCTGGCTCGACGCCTGGAACCGCACGAAGTGGAACGTGAAGACGGCCGCGCTCTACTTCATCCTCTCCGTCCTGCCGACGGGCGGTTTCTTCGCCGAGCGGAAGCTGAAGCGTGAGGCCGAGGCCGCCGTGATCGCGTCGCGCGCCCGCCGCGAAGGTGTCGTGAGCGCATGATCGTCGCCTTCTCCGTGACGCCGCTGGGCGTCGGCGAGGACGTGGGCGAGTACGTCGCCGACGCGGTCCGCGTCGTCCGCGAATCGGGCCTGCCCAACCGGACCGACGCGATGTTCACCTCCGTCGAGGGCGAGTGGGACGAGGTGATGGACGTCGTCAAGCGCGCCGTCGCCGCGGTCGAGGCAAGGGCGCCGCGCGTCTCCGTCGTCATGAAGGCGGACATCCGTCCCGGGGTGACGGACGGGATGACGTCGAAGGTCGAGACGGTGGAGCGGCACCTCTCCGAGTAGTCGCGCGCACCAACCTCCCGTACTGCGAGAAGCCCCCGCCGGAAGCCGGCGGGGGCTTCTCCTTGTCCGCGGACTTGAGCGAGTGCTCAAAAATATCTACGATCCTCTTGAGCACTCGCTCAAAACCGCACTGACATGGGGGTATGTCGTGAGCCTGTACGTCGAAGCACGTATAGACGCCGACCTCGACGAGCTCTGGGCACGCACCCAGGAGCCGTCCCAGCACCAGCGCTGGGACCTCCGCTTCACCGAGATCGACTACCTGCCGCAGGTACCCGGCGAGCCGCAGCACTTCCGGTACGGCACGCGCGTCCTGCCCTTCCTCACCCTCGCGGGCACCGGGATCTCCGCGGGCGAGAAGCGCCGCGAGGACGGCACCAGGACGTCGGCGCTGCGTTTCTCCTCGCCGCACCCGCTCTCGCTCCTCCAGGAGGGCTCGGGTTACTGGCGTTACGTCCCCGCCCCGGACGGCGGCATCCGCTTCCTCACCGGCTACGACTACCGGCCGCGCTGGGGCCGCTTCGGCGTGCTCGCCGACCGGCTCGTCCTGCGCCCCCTGATGGGCTGGGCCACGGCCTGGTCCTTCGACCGGCTGCGCCTCTGGCTCGAACGGGGGATCACGCCCGAGCGCCAGCTGCTGCACGGTCTCGCCGAGGTGGCCGTGCGCGTCGGGTGCGTGGTCGCGGCCGTCGTCGCCGCCCCGATGACGGCACTCGCGACCCTGGCGCTCGCCTTCGTCCTGCCGCCCCTGCCGACGACACCGGCGGCGCGCCGCTGCCTGCGGAAGCCGCCGCCACGCGCGCGTGCACCGCGCGTCCTGGCGACCCTCCAGGAGCGCTGATGCAGCCGTCGATCTTCCGCACGGTGATGGGCCCCGACTTCGACCGCCTCCACCCCCAGCTGCAACGCCGCTTCTCCGTGGGCCTGGCGAGCGGCGAGGCGTGCACCGGCCGAGGCGTCATGGACCGGATCTGGCACGGCGCGGGCTTCGTGAAACCGTTCCTGGCGCTGGGCGGCACCCGCAACATCCTCGTCCCGCGCGCGGGACGCCAGGTCCCCTTCGTCATCGAGAACGTGCCGTACGCCGACACATTCGGCCGTGAGACGGTGAGCTTCGTGCGCACCTTCGATCTTCCCGGCCGCTCGCGCCGCTTCGACGCCCAGATGGTCCTCGGCCCCAAGGGGGACCGGATCCTCGACTACCTCGGCACCCACCAGCACCTCGCGAGCGACCTCCACCTCCGGGCCGAGCCGGACGGATCTCTGCTGATCCGCTCCGGGGAGCACCGGTTCCGGGAGGGGCCGGTGGATGTCAGGGTCCCCGAACTGATCGGCGGGGACGCCGAGGTGCGGGAGTCGTACGACGACTCGACGGGCCGCTTCCGTATCCGGGTCCGCGTGGTGAACCGGCACTTCGGACCGCTCTTCGGGTACGAGGGTTCCTTCACGGCGGAGTACACGGACGTCCGTGGCTGTGGCGTGCGCCCGGGGCTGCGGCCCGTCCGTGAGGAGGCGAGGGCGTGAGCGCCGATACGAAGCAGAAACTCCTCGAAGGGGCCCTGCGCACGCTGACGGAGCAGGGCATCGCGAAGACGTCCGCCCGGACGATCGCGGCTGCCGCCGGAGTCAATCAGGCGCTGGTCTTCTACCACTTCGGATCGGTCGACGAGCTCCTCGCGGCGGCCTGCCGCCACGGCTCGGAGCAGCGGGTCTCCCGCTATCGGGAGCGGCTCGACGCGGTGTCATCGCTGGCCGAACTCCTCGAATTCGGACGCGAGATGCACGAGGAGGAGCGGGCCGCGGGGCATGTGGCGGTGCTCGGCCAGCTCCTGGCCGGAGCGCAGACGCAGCCGCGCCTGGCCCCCGCGACGGCCGCGGGCCTCGCCCTGTGGATCGAGGAGATCGAGAAGGTCCTGGTCCGGGTCCTCTCGGCGACGCCGCTGGGGGAGTTCGCGGATCCCGTGGGGCTTGCGCGGGCGGTGGCGGCGTCGTTCGTGGGCATCGAGCTGTACGAGGGCGTGGACGCGCCTGGTGCGGGCAGGGCGCTGGATGCCCTGGAGCAACTGTCCGTCCTGGTGACGGCGGTTGAGGATCTGGGGCCGCTTGCGCAGCGGGCCATGCGGCATCGTCTGCGGCGGGCCAAGCACTCCTGAGCCTTCCCCTCGGGGTGCCCTCTCTCGGTGGTGCGCCCTCCGTAGGGACCTCTCCCGCCCACCTACCCGATTGCCCCGTGGTGCCAAGGGGAGGGTGCCGACGCATCCCGTGGCACGTCCCGCAACCGCAGCCAAACCGCTCACCCTAAAACCGCCCGCACGGACCACCCGGTTCGACACGCCGGAGAAACTCACCTTTTGTGTGGGTATCGGCTTGTTCGCACCTGAACCTGCCATTGCCAGATCACCCAAGACCTGGAGGGCGCTGTGCGGCCGGAGGGCTACGACTACGACACCCACAGCACACTCGCCGGACCGCTCACCGAGCCGGGCGGCGACGGCGGCAGTGATCGCTATCGGGTGCAGTACAGCAAGCTGCTCTCCCGTGAGCCCCACCGAATACGAGCCGTCATCCTCATGACGCTCGCGCCCGTCCTCACCGGCCTCCTCCTCGTCTACCTCGTCTGGCCCACCCACTGGACGGAACGCGAGGGCGCCGACCGCTGGCTCATCGGACTCGACGTCACGATGCTCGTCGCGATCGGGCTCATCGAGCTCTTCATGCTCGTCAACGTCATCTCGATCGCGCACGCGACGATGGTGGCGAGGGACCCGATACCGGTCACCCCCGAGCCCGGCACCCGCGTCGCGTTCCTCACGACGTACGTCCCCGGCAAGGAACCCCTCAGCATGGTCCGCGCCACCCTCGAAGGGGCCAAGCGGATACACCACACGGGACCCCTCGACGTCTGGCTCCTGGACGAAGGGGACAGCGAGGACGCCAAGGAACTCTGCGGCGAACTCGGCGTACTCCACTTCACCCGCAACGGCGTCCCCGAGTGGAACCGCAAGAAGGGTGTCCACAAGGCCCGCACCAAGCACGGCAACTACAACGCCTGGCTCGCGATGCACGGCGGCGACTACGACTTCTTCGCCTCGGTGGACACCGACCACGTCCCCCTCCCCAACTTCCTCGAGCGGATGATGGGTTACTTCCGGGACGAGGATGTGGCGTTCGTCGTCGGGCCCCAGGTCTACGGGAACTACGACTCACCCGTCACCAAGGCCGCCGAGTCCCAGCAGTTCCTCTTCCACGCCCTGATCCAGCGCGCAGGCAACCGCTACCGCGCGCCCATGTTCGTCGGCACCAACAACGTCGTACGCATCCAGGCGCTCCGCCAGGTCGGCGGCCTCTACGACTCCATCACCGAGGACATGGCGACCGGCTTCGAGCTGCACCGTCACAAGAACCCCCTCACCAGGAAGCACTGGCGGTCCGTCTACACCCCGGACGTGCTCGCCGTCGGTGAGGGTCCCGCCTCCTGGACGGACTTCTTCACCCAGCAGATGCGCTGGTCGCGAGGGACGTACGAGACGCTGTTCAAGCAGTACTGGAAGGCACCGTTCACGATGCCGCCCGGCCGTCTCTTCTCGTACACGATGATGCTCGTCTACTACCCCATGACGGCCGTCAACTGGCTGCTGGGTGTGCTGAGCTGCGTGCTCTTCCTGTGGTTCGGCGCGTCCGGGACCCAAGTCGCCGCCTCCGTCTGGCTGATGCTCTACAGCGACGCGGCTGCGCTCCAGGTGGGGCTCTACTTGTGGAACCGTCGCCACAACGTCTCCCCGCACGAACCGGAAGGCTCCGGAGGCCTCGCGGGCATGGCGATGTCCGCGCTCTCCGCGCCCATCTACGCCAAGTCGCTCGGCGCCGCCGTCCTGCGCCGCCCGAGCCGCTTCGTGGTCACGCCCAAGGGCGGCGACGCCAGCCCGGACAGGGTGCTCACCTTCCGGATCCATCTCTTCTGGGCGGCGGTCCTCGCCAGTTCGCTGGTCGCCTCGTTCGTGCTCGGCCACACCCACGTGGCGATGCGCACCTGGGCCGTGCTCGCGATGGTCATCTCGCTCGCCCCGATCGCGATCTGGAGCTTCACGCTGGTCAAGGAGCGCAAGGAACGCAAGGTGCACGGCGAGGCCCGTCAGAGGGCGCGGCAGCGCGGCAGGCAGGACGCGGAAGGCCTGGGCGCACCGGGCGGCGCGGACGGCGAGCCGGAGCCGGCGTTCGCCACCGGTACGACGACAGGAGGGAACTGACCCATGGCTTACCGGCCCTCTAAGCGGACCAAGAAGACGCTCCTCGGAGTCGGTGCGGGCGCGCTGCTCGTCGGACTCAACGCACCGGCGGCACTCTCCTTCGCCGAGGAGAGGTACTACGCGTACAAGATCGCCCAGCCCGGCTACAAGGCGAAGTACGGCTCCTGGAAGCAGATCGGCATCCCGGACGAGTACCGCACGAACGCCATCCACGCCGCGCTCCTGCACACCGGCAAGGTCCTGATCGTCGCGGGCTCCGGGAACGAGCAGAAGAAGTTCGACAAGGGGTCGTTCGACACGATCCTCTGGGACCCGAAGACGGACACCTTCAAGAAGGTCGCGACCCCGGAGGACTTCTTCTGCTCGGGGCACGCCCAACTCCCCGACGGGCGCCTGCTGGTGGCGGGCGGCACCGCGCGCTACGAACTTCTCGACGGCGAGATCAACCGCGCCGGCGGCGGCATGCGCGTCAAGAACGAGAGCCCCGACAAGGCCATCGTCCTCAAGAAGGGCACCCGTTTCCGCTCCCCGTCGGGCGTCGAGTACGTGAGCAAGTTCGACGTCAAGGTCCCCAAGGCCAAACGGGACTACAAGATCACGTACAACAAGGCCGGCGTGATGCAGCCCTGGAAGACGACGGTCAAGGCGAGCGAGGCCCGCGTCTTCGTCGAAGCCGCCCAGGAGGGCGAGGAGTTCGTCAACGAGAAGTCCGCGCAGTACGAGATCGAGGGCCTCACCGGCAAGGCGGCGGACAACACCTACGGGATCGCCGAGAAGATCACCATGGACAAGCAGGACTTCCAGGGGATCAAGGCGGCGTACGAGTTCGACCCGAAGGCCGAGAAGTACGTCCCCGTGGAGCCGATGGAGAAGGCCCGCTGGTACCCCACGCTCGTCGGTCTCGACGACGGCAAGGTGCTCGCCGTCTCCGGACTCGACGACGTGGGCATGATCGACCCGGGCGACAACGAGATCTACGACCCGAAGACGAAGAAGTGGACCAACGGCCCCAAGCGCTACTTCCCGACCTACCCCGCGCTCTTCCTCACCAAGGGCGGCAAGCTCTTCTACCCGGCGTCGAACGCGGGCTACGGGCCCGCCGACAAGGGGCGTGAGCCGGGCCTCTGGGACCTGAAGACCAACAAGTTCGAGAAGATCCCCGGCCTCGTCGACCTCGACCAGACCGAGACGTCCGCGTCCCTCCTGCTGCCCCCGGCGCAGGACCAGAAGGTGATGATCCTGGGCGGCGGAGGCGTCGGCGAGTCCGACAAGGCGACCCGGCGCACGGCCGTGGTGGACCTCAAGGAGGACAGCCCCGCCTTCCGGACCGGGCCCGAACTCCCGCAGGGCACCCGCTACTTGAACAGCGTGATCCTGCCGGACGACTCGGTGTTCACGTCCAACGGCTCCAAGGACTACCGGGGCCGTGGCGGCAGCAACATCCTCAAGGCCCAGTTCTACGACCCCAGGACGAACAGCTTCCGCGAGGCGGCGTCCCCCAAGGTGGGCCGCAACTACCACTCGGAGGCGCTGCTCCTGCCCGACGGACGGGTCGTCACCTTCGGCTCCGACCCGCTCTTCGACAACCAGGAGAACACCAAGCTCGGCCACTTCGAGCAGCGCATGGAGGTCTTCACGCCGCCCACGCTGCACAAGGCGGGCAACAACCGTCCGGTCCTCGGCGAGGGCCCCGAGCAGCTGGCGGCGGACGGCCGCGCGACGTTCCGCACGGAGAGCCCCGGCAAGATCGCCTCGGCCCGTCTGATGCGTCCCAGCGCGGTCACGCACACGACGGACGTCGAGCAGCGGTCGATCGCGCTCGGCCTCACCAAGGGCAAGGGCGAGGTGACGGTGGACGTGCCCAAGGGCGACACCGCTCTGGTGCCGCCCGGCTGGTACATGCTCTTCGTGACGGACCAGGACGGCACGTCGTCAGAGGCGAAGTGGATCCACGTCGGGCAGAAGTGAGCGCAGGTCAGGTGGCCTTGGCGTTGCGCGCGAGACCGAGCGCGTAGTCGGGCCACCACTGGCCGGCCGCCGGGCCGCCACGGCACGGTCCGTCCGAGTCGCCGGGCCGCTTGATCCACAGGACCGCGTCGAGCAGCGCGTCACCGGTCTTGTCCGTGGGCGGGGTGCCGAGGCCGCGGCCCGGCGGATTGCACCAGGCGTCCGCGCGGTCGCCGGCGAGCGGGCCCTTGCCGTTGCGGCTGGTGTCCATCACGAAGTGCTTGCCGCCGACGATCCCCGAGAGGCCGCGGCCGTACGCCTTGATGGTCTCGTCGCTCTGGAAGTTCGACACGTTCAGCGAGAAGCCGTCGGCCTGTGCGATCCCGGCCTGCTGGAGCGGCTGCGCGAGCTTGCCCGCCTGGCTGATCCAGCCCGGATTGCCCGCGTCCAGATAGACCTTCACCTTGGGCTGCTGCTTGAGCCGCTGGATGCCTTCGGAGAGCAGCTGATAGCGGTCGGCGTGGTACTCGGCGGGGGTGCAGCCGTCCACGATGTGCGGGATCGCGTCCGGCTCCAGGATGACGACGGCCGGGCTCTCACCGATGGCGCCCGCGAACTTGTCGATCCACTGCCGGTAGAAGTCCGAGCTGTGCGCGCCGCCCGCGGAGTGCTGGCCGCAGTCGCGGTGCGGGATGTTGTACGCGACGAGTACGGCGGTGCGGTCGGCCTGCGCGGCACCGTCGACGGCCGCCTTGATGTCCGGCACCGGGTCGTCGCCCGCGGGCCACACGGCCATGGGCTGCTCGGAGATCCGCTTCAGGGCATCGGCGTCCTGGGTGCGGCCTTCCTGCTCCCACTGCCTGACCTGCCGGGCGGCGGCGCTCTGCGGGTCGACCCAGAAGGCACTCTGCGTCTTCTTCGCGGCCTCGGTGGCGGGCCCTGCCTCGGAGGCCGCCCTCTCCCTGCCCTGGGAGCCGGAGTCGGACGAGCACCCTGCCGTGAGCCCGAGGGCCGTGAGGGCCGTGAGTGCGGTGAACGTACGGACCAGGCGGTGCATCCAGCCCCCTTGGGCGACGGTAACGACGGCAATCGTTACATAAGGGGCCAATCACCCTTGGTTACGACACCGGGCCGGACGCCGGGCGGTGTCAGATGCCGCCGCCGTTCGCCAGCGCGATGCCGAGCGGGGTGCGCTCGTAGAGCACCTGATGCCCGTACCGCCGCGAGACAAGGAGCCCGGCGCCGCGCAGGGCGCCGAGGTGCGCCGAGACGGACGAGGGGGCGAGCCCGAGGCGATGCGCGAGGGCCGAGGTGGTGGCCGGGTCGGTGAGCGCGGCCAGGACGGTCGCCCTGCCCCGCCCCAGGAGCCGTACGAGCGCCTCGGGCGTACGGTCGCTCGGCTCGGCCCAGAGGCCGCCGATCCCGCGGGCGGGATAGACCAGGGTCGGCTGCCAGGGCGGGTCGTGGCCGCCCACGACGTCGGGCCACGCGAAGACGCTGGGCATCAGGACGAGGCCCTGCCCCGCCAGCCGCCGCATGTGGTCGCCCCTGCGCGCGACCGTCAGGGTCTCCGCGTCCCAGGTGAACCTCGGGTCGAGCTCGGCGACGAGGGCGCCGAGGCCGACCTCCGCGAGCCGCCGCGAATGGAAGGCGACGTCCGCCTCAAGGAGCGCGCGGAGCCGGGGCCAGTCGGGCTCGACGAGGGTGTGCCAGGCGGCCTCCATGGCGTCGGCGAGATCCCGCACCGCGCGCGCCGGATCGGCGAGCAGTGCGCGCCCCTGCGGCGATCCGGCGGCTCCCGCGGTGCAGGCGAGCGCGCGCGTCAGCTCCTCGTGCGCGGCCTCGGGGTCGGCGGCGCGCACGGCCGCGATCTCCTCCTCGAAGGTGGCGGCGGGGCCGATGGGGGGAGGGCCGATGAAGTCGGGGGAGTAGCCGCGCTGTGGCATCAGGAGCCACAGCGCCCGGAGTTCGAGCCCGGCACTCGCGTCGCGGATCCGCCGGAGCCACTGCAGGTGGTAGCCGTGCCGGTCGGGCCGCTTGAGGGTGCGTACGGCTTCCTGGGTCTCCCACAGCGGCGAGACGGCGAACCGGCACCGCAAGAGATCGTCGGGCCCGAAGTGCAACCGGTCCGGCACGGCTCCCACCCCCTCCCGATTCGTCTGGAGCCGAAACTCTAGGGCGACCGGCGCGGGCGCGTGCAGGGTGCGGACATGTCCGACGAGCACACCTCAGACAACCGCACCTCAGACAACTGCACCTCAGACAAGCGCACGCCCTGCCGGAACACCTCAGACAAGTACACCTCAGACAAGTGCGGCTCCGAACCCCCGGGCTATCTCCACCTCTTCGGGATCCGCGAGTTCCGTGCCGTCTTCCTCGCCCACGCCCTCTCGCTGCTCGGCGTCGTCGTCAGCGAGGTCGCGCTCACCGTGCTCGTGTACGGGCTCACCGGGTCGCCGCTGCTCAGCGCGCTCACCTTCGCGTTGGGGATGCTGCCCTACCTCGTGGGCGGGACCCTGCTGTCCGGGATCGCCGACCGGTATCCGCCGCGGCGGGTGCTCGTGGTGTGCGACGTCGTGTGTGCCGCGTGCGCCGCCCTCATGGCCCTGCCCCTCACGCCCGTCTTCGGGCTGCTCGCGCTGCGGTGCGTCATCGCCGCCGTCTCGCCCGTGTTCAACGGGACGCGGATGGCGACCCTCGCCGACATCCTCGGCGACGGCGACCTGTTCGTCCTCGGGCGTTCCCTGCTGCGGATCGTCTCGCAGAGCTCCGTGCTCGTCGGCTTCGGGCTCGGCGGCGTCCTGCTCACCGTCGTGTCGCCGCGCGAGGCGCTCCTCATCACCGTGGGCACGTTCGCCGCGTCCGCGCTGCTCCTGCGGTGCGGGACGCAGCGCAGACCCGCGCGCGGGGGCGGCGGTTCCGCGCTGGTGAAGTACTCGCTGGGCGGCGCGCGGCAGGTGCTCGGCGACCGGCGGATCCGGGCGCTGCTGCTCCTCCTGTGGGCGCCGCCCATGTTCATGGTCGCCCCGGAGGCGCTCGCCGCTCCGTACGCCGACCAGATCGGCGTCGGCGTCGCGGGCGTCGGACTTCTGATGTGCGCGCTGCCGGTCGGCACGATCGCGGCGGAGCTGTACGCGGGATCCGCGCTCTCCGCGACCACGCGTGCCCGCATCGCCCTGCCGCTCGCCTCCTTCACGCTCCTGCCGCTCACGGTGTACGCCGTCACCCCGGGCCTCATGTGGGCGATGCTCGCGCTCGCGCTCGCCGGTGCGGGATCCGCGTACACGCTGGGCGTCGACCGGTGGTTCGTCGACGCCGTGCCCCAGGAGCTGCGCGGGCGGGCCATGACCGTGCACACGGCGGGGCTCATGACGATCCAGGGGGTCGGGATGGCGCTCGCCGGGCTCGCGGCGGAGTTCTTCGCGGTGAGCACCGTCGTCACGGCTTCGGGTGTGCTCGGCACGGTCTGCTGCCTCGTCCTGGCCGCCGAGGTCCGCGCCACGCACCGTACGGACGACGGAAGGGAAGAGGGTAAACCCGCCAACCTACGGGAACACGTGACCGAATCGCGAGACGGGGCTGACCACCATGTGACCGGCGGGTAAGGTCTTTGGCGTGCCGAAGCCGCTCAGCCTTCCCTTCGATCCCATCGCCCGCGCCGACGAACTCTGGAAGCAGCGCTGGGGATCCGTACCGGCCATGGGTGCGATCACCTCGATCATGCGGGCGCACCAGATCCTGCTCGCCGAGGTCGACGCCGTCGTCAAGCCGTACGGACTGACCTTCGCGCGGTACGAGGCGCTGGTCCTTCTCACGTTCTCGCAGGCGGGCGAGTTGCCGATGTCCAAGATCGGCGAGCGCCTCATGGTCCACCCCACGTCCGTCACCAACACCGTCGACCGCCTGGTCAAGTCCGGCCTCGTCGACAAGCGCCCCAACCCGAACGACGGGCGCGGCACCCTCGCCTCCATCACGGACAAGGGCCGCGAGGTCGTCGAAGCGGCCACCCGCGAGCTGATGGCCATGGACTTCGGGCTCGGGGTCTACGACGCCGAGGAGTGCGGGGAGATCTTCGCGATGCTGCGGCCGCTGCGGGTGGCGGCGGAGGACTTCGACGAGCAGTAGGCGAGCACTGGGGCGGCAGGAGCGGGCGCACGTAACCGGAAGCGGGGCCGCCGGAAGATCGCGCAAAACGGGCCGATACGCTCGTGGGCATGAAGCGAAGCGTGCTGACCCGTTACCGGGTGATGGCCTATGTCACCGCCGTCATGTTGCTCGTGCTGTGCACCTGCATGGTTTTCAAGTACGGCTTCGACAAGGGCGAGGGCCTGACGCTGGTCGTCTCCCAGGTCCACGGCGTCCTCTACATCATCTACCTGATCTTCGCCTTCGACCTGGGCTCCAAGGCGAAGTGGCCCTTCGGCAAGCTCCTGTGGGTGCTCGTCTCCGGCACCATCCCGACGGCCGCGTTCTTCGTCGAGCGCAAGGTCGTCCGCGAGGTCGAGCCGCTGATCGTCGACGGCTCACCCGCCACCGCGAAGGCCTAGCTCCACCACGGCAAACCCCGCCACGGACATACCCGTGGCGGTCAGCCATCGACATTTACTAGGACGTCCTAGTAAATTCGAGGGTATGGACGCTGACGCCATCGAGGAGGGCCGCCGTCGCTGGCAGGCCCGGTACGACACCGCGAAGAAGCGCGACGCGGATTTCACCACGCTCTCCGGCGACCCGGTCGAGCCCGTCTACGGGCCACGACCCGGGGACACCTATGAGGGATTCGAGCGGATCGGATGGCCCGGCGAGTACCCCTTCACCCGCGGACTCCACCCCACCGGCTACCGCGGCCGGACCTGGACCATCCGCCAGTTCGCAGGCTTCGGCAACGCCGAGCAGACGAACGAGCGCTACAAGATGATCCTGGCCGCCGGCGGCGGCGGCCTCTCCGTCGCCTTCGACATGCCGACCCTGATGGGCCGGGACTCCGACGAGCCCCAGTCCCTCGGCGAGGTCGGGCACTGCGGGGTCGCCATCGACTCGGCCGCCGACATGGAGGTCCTGTTCAAGGACATCCCGCTCGGTGACGTGACGACGTCGATGACGATCTCCGGACCCGCCGTCCCCGTCTTCTGCATGTATCTGGTCGCCGCCGAGCGGCAGGGCATCGACCCGGCCGTCCTGAACGGCACGCTCCAGACGGACATCTTCAAGGAGTACATCGCGCAGAAGGAGTGGCTCTTCCAGCCCGAGCCGCACCTGCGCCTCATCGGCGACCTGATGGAGCACTGCGCGCGCGACATCCCCGCGTACAAGCCCCTGTCCGTCTCCGGCTACCACATCCGCGAGGCCGGTGCGACGGCCGCGCAGGAGCTCGCGTACACGCTCGCGGACGGATTCGGGTACGTCGAGCTCGGCCTGAGCCGCGGCATGGACGTGGACGTCTTCGCGCCCGGACTCAGCTTCTTCTTCGACGCGCACCTGGACTTCTTCGAGGAGATCGCCAAGTTCCGCGCCGCGCGCCGGATCTGGGCCCGCTGGATGCGCGACGTGTACGGCGCGAAGACCGACAAGGCCCAGTGGCTGCGCTTCCACACGCAGACCGCGGGGGTCTCGCTGACGGCACAGCAGCCCTACAACAACGTCGTACGCACCGCTGTCGAGGCGCTCTCCGCGGTCCTCGGCGGCACGAACTCCCTGCACACGAACGCCCTCGACGAGACCCTCGCGCTGCCGAGCGAGCAGGCCGCCGAGATCGCGCTGCGCACGCAGCAGGTGCTCATGGAGGAGACGGGCGTCGCCAACGTGGCGGACCCGCTGGGCGGCTCCTGGTACGTCGAGCAGCTCACCGACCGCATCGAGGCCGACGCCGAGAAGATCTTCGAGCAGATCAAGGAGCGGGGGCGCCGCGCCCACCCGGACGGGCAGCACCCCATCGGGCCCATCACCTCCGGAATCCTGCGCGGCATCGAGGACGGCTGGTTCACCGGAGAGATCGCCGAGTCGGCGTTCCAGTACCAGCAGTCCCTGGAGAAGGGCGACAAGCGCGTCGTGGGCGTCAACGTCCACCACGGGTCCGTCACCGGCGACCTGGAGATCCTGCGGGTCTCTCACGAGGTCGAGCGGGAGCAGGTCAAGGTCCTCGGCGCGCGCCGCTCGGCGCGGGACGATGCGCGGGTACGGGCCTCGCTGGACGCCATGCTGGCGGCTGCGCGGGACGGGTCGAACATGATCGCCCCGATGCTGGAGGCGGTCCGCGCGGAGGCGACGCTGGGGGAGATCTGCAACGCCCTGCGGGACGAGTGGGGGATTTACACGGAGCCTCCGGGGTTCTAGTTCGGGTGCTTGGGGTGCTTGGGGTGCGTGGGGAGCTGCCGGTCCGTCGTGGCTGGTCGCGCGGTTCCCCGCGGCCCTTCGGGGCGCTCCCCGGGCGCCCGGGGAGCTCGGCCGAAAAAGGTGGGTGTCAGATGTGCGGGGCTGGGTAGGCGCGCCGCGTCGACCCGTCCTGCCCCCTGGAGTCACCCTGTGTCACCCGTGAGCCTGCCCGGCCCCACTCGTACCGCTGTGATCGCCATCGGAGCCGCCACGCTCACTCTGCTCGGTGCGCTGACGGTGTACGGCTCCGGTGAGGTGAGCGCGAGCCCGCCGGCCGAGCCGAAGGTCCAGGACACCTTCGACTCGCTGGGCCCGGAGGTGCACGCGACGAAGCTGTCGAACGGCCGGACGGCCCACTACTCCGACACCGGGAACAAGAAGGGCAAGCCCGTCCTCTTCATAGGCGGCACCGGCACGAGCGCCCGCGCGGCGCACATGACGGACTTCTTCCGCACGACCCGCGAGGACCTGGGCCTGCGCCTCATCTCCGTCGAGCGCAACGGCTTCGGCGACACGGAGTACGACGAGAAGCTCGGCAAGGCCGACTTCGCCGACGACACCCTCGAAGTCCTCGACAAGCTCGGCGTGGACGACGTGAGCGTGATCGCGATCTCCGGCGGCGGTCCGTACGCGGCGGAGCTCGCCGGACGCGCCCCCGAGCGGATCTCGGCCCTGCACCTCGCGGCGGCCCTGCCGCCCTACGGCGCGAAGCCCGCGTACTGCTCGATGTCCGACGACGAGCTCGCCGACACCGTGAAGGACTCCATCAGGGACCCGCGCAAGTGGTGGGCCTTCCCCGACGACAGCCCCGTGAAGTCGATACCGGGCTTCGCCGACACGGCGTACGAGGAAGGCGCGCGCACCTACAACCAGCGCGGCCAGCAGGCGGACCCCGCGCCGCAGGTGCACGAGCAGAAGCTGTACTGCGGACGGCCCGGCCCGGACCTGAAGAAGCTCGACGCACCCGTGTATCTCTACGGCGGCGAGAAGGACACGACGGTGCCCCCGGCGACGCTCAAGACCTGGCAGGACGCGCTGCCGGGCAAGGCGAAGGTGCGGACGTACGCGGACTCCGGGCACGACGTGCAGTACCGCCACTGGGACCAGATCCTGGTCGACCTGGCCGGACACGGTGACCGCACGGTCGTCTGCCGCGGCAAGCACAGCCGCGTCCTGCCCGCGCGGGAAGCGGACAGCCTCGTTGCCAAGGAGCGGGCCACTCTTGGCAGTTGCGCCTGGTCTCGCTAGCGGTCACCAATGTCCTCAATCGCCGGACGGGCTTAATTCTGGCCCAGCGTCAGTCTGAACAGTGCGCCCCCGCCCGGCGCCCTCTCCGCCGAGAGCTCCGCCCCGTGCGCGTGGGCGATCTGGCGGGCCATCGCGAGACCGAGGCCCGAGCCCGGCAGGGCGCGGGCCTTCTCGGCGCGGTAGAAGCGGTCGAAGACGTACGGCAGGTCCTCCTCCGCGATGCCGGGCCCGTGGTCGCGGACCGTCAGGGCGGTGGCGGTGAGGGAAGCCTCCACGGGGGTGCCCGGCGGGCTGAACTTGGCCGCGTTGTCCAGGAGGTTGGTGACGAGGCGCGAGAGGCGCGCGGGGACCCCGGGGATGCGCAGGTCCGCCGCCTCCGGCGTCACCTGGAGCGTGAAGGGCACCTGCGGCCAGTGGCCGCGCGCCGCGTCCACGACATGCGCGACCAGCGGAGCGAGCCGCACTTCCTCCAGGAGGGGCTGCGGCTCCTCGTCGCGGGCCAGCTCGATCAAGTCGTTGACCATGCCGGTGACTTCGCGCAGCTGGCGGGCGAGCGCGCCCGACGCCCGTTCGCGCTGGGTGTCGGTCAACCGGTCGGCGCGGGCGAGGAGTTCGGCGTTCGTCCGCAGTGCCGTCAGCGGAGTGCGCAGCTCGTGCGAGGCGTCGGCGACCAGGCGGCGCTGTGCGGTGACCGACTTCTCCAGCTCGGCCAGCATCGCGTTGAACGAGGCGGCCAGGCGCGTCACTTCGTCCTCGCGGCCCGGCGGCCCCGGCGGCAGCTCGATGCGGTGACGGGCGTCGCGGGTCGCCGCGATGCGCTCCGCCGTGGCGGTGAGACGGGCGACCGGGGCGAGGCCGGTGCGCGACACCCAGTAGCCGCCGAGCCCCGACAGGAGCACCCCGGCGCCGCCCACCGCGGCGAGCAGCCCGGCGGCCTGCCGCACGCCGCGCTCGGCGATGTCGGCGCGCAGGGCGACCTGGACGGCATCGCCCTTGCCGTAGTGGGTGGTGTACATCCGGGTCGGCCGCCCCTGCAGCGTGAGGCTCGTGTAGTACGGCGCCGCCTTGCCGCCCGCGACCAGCCGGGTGGAGTGGGTCACCGGCAGCAGATAGGGCTTCGACGGATCGTCGGCCGGGTCGGCCGGGACGATCTGCGAGCAGGCGGGGGCGCCGAGGAAGCGGCACTCGCCCGTCACGACGCCCGGCTCGGCGTCGTAGTTCCGCTGCTGGGCGATGAGGGTCGCCGACTGGGCGAGGTTCTGGTCGAGCTGCTGGTAGAGCTTGTAGCGGATGACGAGGAACGCGGCCACGCACACCCCGACCGCGACCAGCGCGACGGCCGCCGCCGCGGCGAGCGCGAGCCGGGTGCGCAGCGGACGCCTGCGCCGCCACCGGGCACCGAGCCTGCGCCGGGCGCTCATGGGCTGCCGAGCCGGTAGCCGACGCCGTGCACGGTGTGCACCAGGCGGGGCTCGCCGCCCGACTCCAGTTTGCGGCGCAGGTAACCGACGTACACGGCAAGGGAGTTGGAGTCGGGCCCGAAGTCGCGCCCCCAGACCGACTCCTGGATCAGCTCGCGCGGGAGCACCTGACCCGCGTTGCGCAGGAGCAGTTCGAGCAGGGCGAACTCGGTACGGCTGAACTCGACCGCGCGGTGGCCGCGGTGGCCGGTGCGGGTCGCCGGGTCCAGGACGAGATCGGCGTACGCGAGGTCGTCGCCGTCGGCGGGGGAGTGCTGCTCCGGTGCGGCGCGGCGCAGGAGGGCGCGGACACGGGCGACGAGCTCGTCGAGGGCGAAGGGCTTGACCAGATAGTCGTCGGCGCCCGCGTCGAGGCCGTCGACGCGTTCGCTGACGGAGCCGAGCGCGGTGAGGACGAGGACCGGGGTGCGGTCGCCGATGGCGCGCATCTGACGGCAGACGGCGAGGCCGTCCATCACCGGCATCATCACGTCCAGGACCACGAGGTCCGGCTCCCACCGGGCGATGGCGCCGAGCGCGCGGCTGCCGTCGGCGGCGCCCCGGACGAAGTGGCCCTCGATCGTGAGGGCGTCCTCCACCGCCGCGCGGACTTCCGGGTCGTCGTCGACCACGAGGATCTTGGGAGCGGGAGGTGTGGTCACGCCGGACCTGCCTGGGTGCGACGGGGGCGGCCTGGCTGCCCGCAGGGCGAGCTCCTCGGAGATCTCATGCTCCAAAGGTGCCAAACGCTGCTCTTAAAACCCTCTTAGACCTGCTCGTGATGCTCCATTGCCATGCGAACACCCGATATGCGATCTCCCGAGTCAGGGGCCCGTGCCCCTCTCTCCGTCGTCATCGGCGCGGGCGGCACCGGTGGACACATCTATCCCGGGCTCGCCCTCGCCGACGCCCTGCGGCGTGCCGTGCCGGGCGCGGTCGTCTCCTTCGTCGGTACGGAACGGGGGCTCGAGACCCGGCTCATACCCGACGCCGGGTACCGCCTCCACACCGTCGACATGATCCCCTTCGACCCCTCGCTCGGCGCCAAGCGGTACCTCCTTCCCGCCGCCCTGGTGAAGTCCGGCGCCCAGTGCCGGACGATCCTGCGGGCGCAGGGCGCGCAGGTCGCCGTCGGGATGGGCGGCTACCCCAGCGCTCCCGTCATCGTCGGCGCCCGCATGGCGGGGCTGCCCAGCCTGATCCACGAGTCCAACGCCGTGCCCGGCCGCGCCAACCGCTTCGCGGCCCGCCTCACCGCGAACATCGCGGTCGCCTTCGACCGCAGCCGGGAGCATCTGCCGGGCGGTGAGCGCGCGTACACCACCGGGATGCCCATCGCGGCGCCGCTCGCCGTGCTCGACCGGGGGGCGCTGCGGGCCGAGGCCCGCCGGGAGTACGGGGTGCCGGGCGGGGCCCGGATGCTGCTCTTCAACGGCGGCAGCCTCGGCGCGGCCCGGCTGACCGAGGCCGCGGTGGGGCTCGCGGCGAGCTGGCGGCACCGCTCCGACGTCCATCTGCTGATCAAGACGGGGCCCGCCGCGCTCGACGCGACGCGGCGGCGGCTCGTGGAGTCGGGCGGGGACGCGGTCGCCAAGGCCGTGCCGTATCTCGACCGGATGGACCTCGCGTACGCCGCGGCCGACCTGGTGGTCTGCCGCGCCGGTTCGGCGACCGTCGCCGAACTCGCCGCCACCGGCGTCCCGGCCGTGCTCGTCCCCTACCCGCACGCGCCCGGCGACCACCAGACCCACAACGCGCGGGTCCTCTCCGACGCGGGCGCGGGGCTCCTCCTGCCCGACGGCGAGACGACGGCTGCGCGGCTCGCTGAGCTCGTCGGGCCGCTCCTCGCCGATCCGGCGCGGCTCGCCGCGATGAGCGGGGCGGCCGATCCGGGTCCGCATGCGCGCGCCGCCGACCTGCTCGCCGAGCGGGTCATCCAACTCACCCACCACACCACGCACTTGGAGTACGCATGAGCACGAGCAGCAACGCCACCCTGGACGACGGCACCTTCGGCTGGGTAGGTCGCACCGTCCTCGTCACCGGGGCCGAGGGTTTCATCGGCTCGACGCTCGTCGATCTGCTCCTGGAGCAGGGTGCGAAGGTCCGCGCCTTCGTGCACTACAAGCCGTACGCGGAGAAGGGCCACCTCGCGCATCTCCTCGGGGACCCGCGGGTCGAGATGCTCGCGGGCGACGTCCGGGACGCGGGGCGTGTGATGGACGCGGTGGAGGGCTGTGACACGGTCTTCCACCTGGCCGCACTGATCGGGATCCCGTACTCGTACGACTCACCGGGGGCGTACGTCCAGACGAACGTCGTCGGCACGGAGAACGTGGCGGAGGCGTGCCGGCGGCATGCGGTGCGGCGGCTCGTCCACACGTCGACGAGCGAGGTGTACGGGACGGCGCTGACCGCCCCCATCTCGGAGGAGCACCCGCTCCAGCCCCAGTCCCCGTACTCCGCCTCGAAGATCGGCGCCGACATGATGGCGCTGTCGCACTGGCACGCCTTCGAGCTGCCGGTGACGGTGGTGCGCCCCTTCAACACGTACGGTCCGCGCCAGTCGGCCCGCGCGGTGATCCCCACGATCCTTGCCCAACTGCACTCCGGGGCACGGGAGATCAAGCTGGGCTCGCTCACGCCCACGCGTGACTTCACGTACGTGACGGACACCGCGCGGGGCTTCATGGCGTTGGCGGCGTGCGAGGCGGCCGTGGGGCACGCGGTGAACCTCGGGGTGGGCCAGGAGATCTCGATCGGTGATCTGGCGGAGGCGCTGATCGAGGCGTCGGGGCGGGCGGCGGAGGTGGTCGTGGACCCGGCGCGTCTGCGCCCCTCGGGCAGCGAGGTGCAGCGGCTCCTCTCGGACAACTCCCGGGCGCGGGAGTGGGCGGGGTGGACTCCGGAGGTCTCCTTGGCGGAGGGCCTGAAGCGGACGTCGGAGTGGGTCGCGGAGAACCTCCGCCTCTTTGCGGCGGATCGCTACCAGGTCTGAGGGTCACCTGCGGTGGGCTTGAGCAGTGTTTCCCTCTGCCCGGCGGCCGGATTGCACCGGGTCATCTGGGGTGGGGGGTGGGGGGTGGCTTGGCTGCTCACGTCGGCGTGTGATTCAGTTCGCCGCTGCGCGGCGGTCTTGCCCGCCCGCCCGCCCGATTGCCCGGGGTCTTGGGGGTGCGTTGCTTGGGTGGTGGTCTTGCGGTGCGGTTCTGTTCGCCGCTTCGCGGCGGTTTCCCCCGCCCGCCCGCCCGATTCCCGGTGGTGCCTGGTGCAGGTCCCGGGGAGGGCGGTGGTCGCCGTGCGTGCTGCGGGGTAATCGGGTGGGTGGGTGGGAGACATCCGCCGCGAAGCGGCGGCTCAGGGTCTGTTGGAGCCGCAGCCGCAGGCACGCCGCCCGGCAGGGTGAAGGGAAGCCGCGGCCAGGGATCAGCCGCCGGGTGAAGGGAAGCCGCGGCCAGGGTTCAGCCGCCGGGTGAGGGGAAGCCGCGGCCCGGGTTCAGCCGCAGCCGCAGCCGCAGGCGCCGCCCGGCAGGGTGAAGGGAAGCCGCAGCCCGGGGGCAGCCGCAGCCGCAGGGTGAGGGGAAGCCGTGGACCGGGGGTGGCCGTAGCCGCAGGCTTGCTGTCCCGTGGAGGGGTGGCGTCAGGGGGCGGTGGAGGCCCCGGGGCCAGCCCCTGCTGCGGCCGCCAATCCGCCCAGCAGCAGCAACGTAAAACGCGTGGCCCAGTCCTCGTCGACCGGCTCCGCGCTGACCAGGGCGCGGTGGACCACCGCTCCGGCGATCACGTCGAAGATGAGGTCGGCCGTCCGCCCGGCGGCGGCAGGGTCCGGCTCCGGAGGGAGTTCGCCCCGCTCCTGCGCCCGCTTCCGCCCCGCGAGGACAAGCCGCTTCTGGCGGTCCACGATCGACGTACGGATCCGCTCCCGCAGCGGCTCGTCCGACGTCGACTCGGCCACCACCGCCATCAGCGCCGTCTTCGTCTCGGGACGGCCGAGCAGCGCCGCGAATTGGAGCACCACACCCTCGATGTCCGCCGCGAGGCTGCCGCGGTCCGGCAGCTCAAGCTCGTCGAACAGCTCCGCGACCGCGTCCACGACCAGCTCGCTCTTGCCCGCCCAGCGGCGGTACAGAGTCGTCTTGGCGACCCCCGCGCGCGTGGCGACGTCGCCGAGCGTCAGCTTGGACCAGCCGAGTTCGACCAGGGCCCGGCGGGTCGACTCCAGGATCGCGGTGTCCGCCGCGGCGTTGCGGGGGCGGCCGCCGGTGCGGGCGTGAGGGGGGATGCGGCTCTGCATCCCGTGACCATACCGGCGAGTACGGAAGAGGCCGGAGCGGCGGCCGAGTGAGGCAGATCACCGAAGTTCGGGCAGGCCCGCCTCCCACGCGGCAGCGCACGGCAGTTACGCTACGACTCGTAGCGAAAGAGATGTGGGCGGGACGAACGGCAATTCCTCCTCGGCGCCCACGCTCCTTCGCCGAGCGGCAACCAGCGACACAGCACAGCGACACAGCACAGTGACAACCACAGCAGCAGGCATCGGCACGGGGTGGGGACCCCGCGCCACAACCATCGGTCCTCCTCGGGACCTTGGCGCCACGGCCGTCCGCGGCCCCGCAATCCGGCGGGGGGCTCCGGACGGGCGCGGTTCCCGCACGGCTTGGGGGAGGATGTACTCATGCAGCCACGGAACATGTCCATGAGCGGAGTCGTCGACCTCGCCGCCGTGAAGGCGGCCCAGGAGGCCAAGGCGAAGGCGGAGCAGGCGCGCGCCGAAGCGGCCAGGCAGGGCGGGGGCGCGGTCCCCGCGGTCTCCCCGTCGAGTCTCGTCATCGACGTCGACGAGGCGGGCTTCGAGCGCGAGGTCCTCCAGCGCTCCACCGAAGTGCCCGTCGTCATCGACTTCTGGGCCGAGTGGTGCGAGCCGTGCAAGCAGCTGAGCCCGCTGCTCGAAGGCCTGGCGCGGGAGTACAACGGCCGCTTCGTCCTCGCCAAGATCGACGTAGACGCCAATCAGATGCTGATGCAGCAGTTCGGGGTCCAGGGGATCCCGGCCGTCTTCGCGGTGGTGGCCGGACAGGCCCTGCCGCTCTTCCAGGGCGCGGCCCCGGTGGAGCAGATCCGCCAGACCCTGGACCAGCTGATCCAGGTCGGCGAGGAGCGCTTCGGTCTCACCGGCATCGTCGTCGACGCGGACGCCCAGGGCGGGGAGCAGCAGGAGGCCCCCGTCGCCGAGGTGCCCGCCGGTCCTTACGACGCTCTGCTCGAAGCCGCCGTCCAGGCGCTGGACGCGGGCGACTTGGCGGGCGCCGTGCAGGCCTACCGCAATGTGCTGAGCGACGACCCGGGCAACACGGAGGCCAAGCTCGGCCTCGCCCAGGCCGAACTGCTGCAGCGTGTCCAGGGCCTGGACGCGCAGCAGGTCCGCAAGGACGCCGCCGACCGTCCCGCCGATGTGGCCGCGCAGATCGCCGCCGCCGACCTGGACCTGGTGGGCGGTCATGTGGAGGACGCGTTCGGGCGGCTCATCGAGGCGGTCCGGCGTACGGCGGGCGAGGACCGGGACGCCGCGCGCGTGCGGCTGCTCGAACTCCTCGAGGTGGTCGGCTCGGACGACCCGCGGGTGACCGCGGCGCGCACGCAGCTCGCACGGGTGCTCTTCTGACACAGCCGTTCGGTCACTCGTGCGCCAGGCTGTTCGACCCCTCGCGAGTCGTTCGCTGACCAGTCCCTAAACGCTGGGGCTTGTGATGCCCGAGTGAAAAAATCGCTTCCAAGGCGTCACAGTGGCCGCGCTTTACCAAATCTTGGTAAACGCGGCCACTGTTACTTGGAGTAAGCCCAGGCCAGTCTTCTGTCCTGTTGTGCCCTTCAACATCCCGGTCTGTTCCTGGCTATGGGCACACCGTCTGTGGCCGACCGATACCGCGCGGTCGTGCTTCGGTTATCGCGCCGTTACTAGCCAGTAACGAACCCCCTTGTGCGGGGGCCGAGAATGCACCACGATCGGCGACGCTCGGTCCAATAACCCGCAGCCCGAAAGCCAGTCGGGAGCGGGGTTTCTGGGTCCCCACCGAGCAGGCCGGAGACACCCCGTCACCGGTCTTGGACAGGGGGGTCTCTGCCATCCGGCAGGGCCTGTCCGGCAGGTTGTGCGTGTCGCGTGCGACCAGTGGTTGTCGCTCGGGGGTGATCGCCGGTGCTGAGTGGCGCAGTTGCGCGCCTCCCATGCGGGCGCTCTCCTTCCCGAGGACGTAGCGCTTCTCCCATCCCTGCCCGACTGATCCGCCCGAACGGGAGCAGTCAGGGCCGGAGATGTACGTCCGAGAAGGAGGAAAGTCATGGAGTCCGTGGCTCGTGGCGGAACCAGATGGAAGCGGTTCGCCGTAGTCATGGTGCCGAGCGTCGCGGCGACTGCCGCGATAGGTGTGGCCCTCTCGCAGGGTGCACTTGCGGCATCGTTCAGTGTGTCCGGTCAGCAGTTCAAGGTGACTGCCGACCAGCTCGACGGTACGGGTTTCGTCCAGTACGGGGCGCTTGACAGCGGCAAGTCGGGTAACCACCCGGTCGCCGTCGTCGGCCTCAACTCGGCCAAGATCACCAACCTGTGTCAGTCCGTCGTCGTTCCGGTCCCCGTCTTCGGCGATGTGTCGATGACCCTCAAGGCCGGCGCCAAGGGCGGCCCGAGGGTAGAGGCGAAGAAGCTCTACATCGACGCCGATGACCTGAAGGCAGATGCGACGTTCACCAACGTCGACATCGGCGTCTCGGTCGACCGGACCACCAAGGGCCCCGGCCCGGCGAAGGACGACAAGTACGCCCCGGATTCGTTCGCGCAGCAGGCTGACAAGGTGCGGTTCACCGACGTCAAGCAGCGTGCGTGGGCGACCACCGCCGGCACCTTCAAGCTCTCTGGTCTGGCCATGTCGGTCAAGAAGGGCAAGCACGAGTGCTACTGAGGCAATTGATGCCTTGAGAGCGGTACTTGTTGCGCAGCACGGCCGGGCGCGGGGGCGCGACGGAATCATGACCTCACACCGTCCCCGTGCCCGAATCCGCAGCACACACAGAACCAACGCCATTCCCCGAGGAGCTGTACGACATGAGCGCCGAAGCGCAAGTGGGACTGGGCGACAAGCTCGGTCGGATGCGCCAATCGTTCCGAGGGTGGCGCGGTCAGCGCCCGTTCTGGGGTGGTCTGCTGACATTGCTCGGCGGCATCCCGATCATGTACTTCCCGTACGCGAACCTCACGCTCGGCACGATGACGATCCGGATGGCGACGACCGCCGGTGCCGGCTCGCTGATCATCGGCGTCCTGCTTGTCGTGCTCGGCCTGACCATGTGGTTCCAGCCGCATTCCCGGATCTTCGCGGGTGTCGCGGCGATTCTGCTCGCCCTGGTCTCTCTGGTGGTCTCCAACTTCGGCGGCTTCGTCATCGGCTTCCTGCTCGCCCTGCTCGGCGGTGCCCTCGGCATCTCCTGGGCGGCGGACAAGCCCGCGAAGGGATCCGCGAAGGGACGGGCCGACAGGTCCGACGACGGGGCGCCGGAGCCCGCGGCCGCGGGGGCCGCGAACGGGGTGAGCGGCACTACGGACGATCTGTCAGGAACGAGCCCGGACAACGGGACGAACGGGAGGCACCGTGCCGGCTGACGAGGTGCACCAACTGGACTCCGCGGGTGAGCCCCGCGCGAGATCCGGGCCGCGCCACGCGGCACCCAGAAAGCCGCTCCTCACCCGCCTGCACGTGCCGGCGGGCAAGGCGATAGCCATCGCGGCCATGCCGACCGCCGTCCTCATGGGCATGGGACTGACCCCCCAGCTCGCGCAGGCCAAGCCGCTGCCGAAGAACCCCTTCCAGGACGGCCCGTGCGTCACGGCGCCGGACGACGCCTCCAAGGACACCGAGAAGGAAGCCGACGAGGCTGCCGCTCAGAAGGCGGAGAAGGAGAAGGCCGAGCAGGCGGAGAAGGACGCCGCCGAGAAGGCCGACAAGAGCGGCAAGGACGACTCGGGCGAGGCCACCGCCGAGCCGACGCCCTCGCCCTCCGCAGGTGACGATGCGGGCTCGGACAGCGACAAGGCCGAGCCGGATTCGTCCGCTTCGAAGGACGGGGCCGACAAGGCCGAAGAGCCCGCTCCGGAGCCCTCCGAGACCAAGAACCCGCTGGACCCGCTGGGTGTCGGTCCCGCTCTCAAGGACCTTTTCACACCCGACGAGAAGGAATCCGCGAGCCCCACGCCGACCCCCTCCGCCTCGGAGGAGACCAAGGCCCCCGAGGACACGGCGAAGGACACGGTCGACGACGTCACCAAGCCCGTCAAGGACACCGTCGACGGAGTCACGGACGGCGTCAAGGATGGTGCCGACAAGGCCGAGGACACGGTCGACAAGGCCAAGGAAGAGGCCGAGAAGGCGGCTGAAGAAGCTGCCGACAAGGCCAAGGACAAGGCCGAGGCCGAGGACCCGATGGCACCGGACGAGAACGGCAAGAAGCCGTTCCCGTGCGTGGTCGAGAAGAAGGTCGACGGAAAGGCCGAGCAGACGCCCGCGCCGATCCCGAACCAGCCGTGGAACCTGGAAGCCAGCTCGCTGACCCTCAAGGGCGCGGACTACCAGGGCGTCGTGAACCTGACGATGCCCAACGGCCAGTCCAAGCAGGCACTGAAGTACGTCGTCCAGAACACGGACATCGGCGACCTGCACCAGATCGTCGAAGGACCGGCCGGCAAGAAGTACCACGTCCAGGCCGAGAAGGGCTCCACGTCCACGATCCGTGGCGGGGAGACGACGATGTACACCGAGTCGATCTCCGGCAAGCTCTTCGGCCTGATCCCGATCACGTTCGACCCGGAGCACCCGCCGCCCCTGAACATCCCGCTGATCTACTTCACGGATGTGAAGGTCAAGCAGGCGGGCCAGTTCGGCGGCAACCTGCACGTGCCCGGACTGAGCCAGACGATCACCGACTGACCGTCCTGCGGTCAGCGCGGCCGGTCCGCAAGGCCCGCAAGGTCCTCAAGACCCCACCGGGAGCCGCAACAAGCGCTGAGGGCGCCCCCTGAACCAGGGGGCGCCCTCAGTGTCGTACCAGGTCGTGCGGAGGACCTCAGTCGCGGTCTCCGCCGCCCAGGTGGTGCACCCGGACCATGTTGGTGGTGCCGGGGACGCCGGGGGGCGAACCGGCCGTGATGATGACGGTGTCGCCGTCGTTGAAGCGGTTGAGACGGACCAGCTCGGCGTCGACGAGCTCGACCATCGCGTCGGTGTTGTCGACGTGCGGCACGACGTACGAGTCCACGCCCCAGCTCAGGCTGAGCTGGTTGCGGGTGGCCTGGTCGGTGGTGAAGGCCAGGATCGGCTGGGCCGCGCGGTAGCGGGACAGACGGCGGGCCGTGTCACCGGACTGCGTGAAGGCGATCAGCGCCTCGCCGCCCAGGAAGTCCGCGATCTCGCACGCGGCACGGGCCACCGAACCACCCTGCGTACGCGGCTTCTTGCCGGGCACGAGCGGCTGCAGACCCTTGGAGAGCAGCTCCTCCTCGGCCGCGACGACGATCTTCGACATCGTCTTGACGGTCTCGATCGGGTAGGCACCCACGGACGACTCGGCGGACAGCATGACCGCGTCCGCGCCGTCCAGGATCGCGTTGGCGACATCCGACGCCTCGGCGCGCGTGGGGCGCGAGTTGGTGATCATCGACTCCATCATCTGGGTCGCGACGATCACCGGCTTGGCGTTGCGGCGGCACATCTCCACGAGGCGCTTCTGCACCATCGGGACCTTCTCGAGCGGGTACTCGACGGCCAGGTCACCACGGGCGACCATGACGGCGTCGAAGGCCGCGACGACGCCCTCCATGTTGTCGACGGCCTGCGGCTTCTCCACCTTGGCGATGACGGGGACCCGGCGGCCCTCCTCGTCCATCACCTTGTGGACGTCCTTGACGTCGCCGGCGTCGCGCACGAAGGAGAGGGCGACCATGTCGCAGCCCATCTTCAGGGCGAAGCGCAGGTCCTCGACGTCCTTCTCGGAGAGCGCGGGCACGTTCACGGCCGCGCCGGGCAGGTTGATGCCCTTGTGGTCGGAGATGACACCGCCCTCGACGACGATCGTCTTGACGCGCGGGCCGTCCACCTCGACGACGCGCAGCTCGACGTTGCCGTCGTTGATCAGGACCTGGTCGCCCTTGGAGACGTCCCCGGGCAGGCCCTTGTAGGTGGTGCCGCAGATGGACTTGTCACCGGGGACGTCCTCGGTGGTGATGGTGAACTCGTCACCGCGCACCAGCTCGACGGGTCCCTCGGCGAAGGTCTCCAGACGGATCTTCGGACCCTGCAGGTCGGCGAGGACGCCGACGGCACGGCCGGTCTTCTCGGCAGCGGCACGGACACGGTCGTACCGGCCCTGGTGCTCGGCGTGCGTGCCGTGGCTGAAGTTGAAGCGGGCCACATTCATGCCGGCCTCGATCAGCGAGACGAGCTGCTCTTCGGAGTCGACGGCGGGGCCCAGCGTGCAGACGATTTTGGAACGGCGCATGGGGGCGATCCTATCGGTTTGTTTCGCTTCGGAATATTCCGTCTGGTGGAATCTACAAATGGGCGGAAGTGCGCTCAGGCGTTGCGGTAATGAATTCCTGATGTATTGCGTTTATGACGGGTTTCCGACCAGTGCATAGGTCTGCCGCGCGATCTCCAGCTCCTCGTCCGTGGGGACGACGGCGACCGCGACCCGCGCGTACTCCGGCGAGATGAGCCTGGCCTCGTCGGAACGTACAGCGTTGAGCTCTCCGTCGACCGCGAGCCCCAGCTCCTCCAGACCCGCGACGGCAGCCTCCCGCACCGGCGCCGCGTTCTCACCGACCCCCGCCGTGAACGCGATGGCGTCCACCCGGCCGAGCACCGCGTAGTAGGCGCCGATGTACTTCTTCAGACGGTGGATGTAGATGTCGAAGGCGAGCGCGGCCGCCTCGTCGCCCCCGTCGATGCGGCGCCGGATCTCCCGCATGTCGTTGTCGCCGCAGAGACCGACCAGGCCGCTCTTCTTGTTGAGCAGGGTGTCGACCTCGTCGATCGACATCCCGCCGACGCGGGCCAGGTGGAAGACGACCGCGGGGTCCACGTCACCGGAACGGGTACCCATCACGAGCCCCTCGAGCGGCGTGAGCCCCATCGAGGTCTCCACGCACCTGCCGCCCCGCACGGCGCTCGCGGACGCGCCGTTGCCCAGGTGCAGCACGATGACGTTCACGTCCTCGGGCGCCTTGCCCAGCAGCCCGGCGGTCTCGCGGGACACGTACGCGTGCGACGTCCCGTGGAAGCCGTAGCGCCGCACGCGGTGCTGGTCGGCGGTGGCCACGTCGATCGCGTAGCGGGCCGCCGACTCCGGCATCGTCGTGTGGAACGCCGTGTCGAAGACGGCGACCTGGGGGAGGTCCGGGCGCAGCGCCTGGGCCGTGCGGATCCCGGTGATGTTCGCCGGGTTGTGCAGCGGAGCCACCGGGACGAGCCGCTGGATCTCCGCGAGCACCTCGTCCGTGATGACGGTCGGCGCGGTGAACTTCAGGCCGCCGTGCACCACGCGGTGGCCGATCGCGGCCAGCTCGGGGGAGTCGAGGCCGAGCCCGTCGGCGGTCAGTTCGGCGGAGACGGCCTTCAGGGCCGCCTCGTGGTCGGCGATCGGCTCCTCGCGCTCACGCTCCTGGCCGCCGCCCGTCAGCGGGGTGTGCTTGAGCCGTGAGGTCTCCTCGCCGATGCGCTCGACCAGGCCGACCGCGAGACGGGAGCTGTCGCGCATGTCGAGCAACTGGTACTTCACCGACGAGGAGCCGGAGTTGAGGACGAGGACGCGGGTGGCGGTCACAGGAGGAATGCTTTCTGTAGACGTCATACGGGAGTGCGGGACTGCTATGCGGAGGTGGCCGGGCCGCCCTGGGCCTGGATCGCGGTGATCACGACGGTGTTGACGATGTCCTGTACGAGAGCGCCGCGTGACAGGTCGTTCACCGGCTTGCGCAGGCCCTGGAGCACCGGCCCGACGGCGATCGCGCCGGCCGAGCGCTGCACGGCCTTGTACGTGTTGTTGCCGGTGTTCAGGTCCGGGAAGATCAGCACGCTGGCCTGGCCCGCGACCTCCGATTCCGGCAGCTTCGTCGCCGCGACCGAGGGCTCCACGGCGGCGTCGTACTGGATCGGCCCCTCGATCTTCAGGTCGCTGCGGCTCGCGCGCACCAGCTCGGTCGCCTCGCGCACCTTGTCGACGTCGGCGCCGGAACCGGACGTGCCCGTCGAGTACGACAGCATCGCGATCCGCGGCTCCACACCGAACTGCTCGGCGGTGGCCGCCGCCTGGACGGCGATGTCGGCGAGCTGCTCGGCGTTCGGGTCCGGGTTCACGGCGCAGTCGCCGTACACGAGCACCTTGTCGGCCAGGCACATGAAGAAGACGGAACTGACGATCGAGGCATCGGGCTTCGTCTTGATGATCTCGAAGGCGGGCCGGATGGTGGCGGCCGTGGAGTGGACGGAACCCGAGACCATGCCGTCGGCGAACCCTTCCTGCACCATCAGGGTGCCGAAGTAGTTCACGTCCGCGACGACGTCGTACGCGAGCTCGACGGTGACGCCCTTGTGGGCGCGCAGCTCGGCGTACTTGGTGGCGAACGCGTCCCGCAGCTCGGAGGTCTGCGGGTCGATGACCTGCGAGTCGGCGAGGTCGATGCCGAGGTCCGCGGCCTTCTTGCGGATCTGTTCGGCGGGTCCCAGCAGCGTCAGGTCGCAGACACCGCGGCGAAGGAGCACGTCGGCGGCGCGCAGGACGCGCTCCTCGGTGCCTTCGGGCAGGACGACGCGGCGCTTGTCGGAGCGTGCCTGCTCCAGGAGCTTGTGCTCGAACATCATCGGCGTGACGCGGTCGCTGCTGGGGGCCTGTACGCGGCTGCGCAGTCCGGCGGTGTCCACGTACCGCTCGAAGAGGCCGAGGGCCGTCTCCGCCTTGCGGGGCGTGGCGGCGTTCAACTTCCCCTCCAGGGCGAAGAGTTCGCCCGCCGTGGGGAAGGAGCCGCCGGAGACGGCGATGACCGGGGTACCGGGCGCGAGGCGGTCGGCGAGCTTCAGGATCGCCTCGCCGGGCTGTTCGTTGAGGGTGAGCAGGACGCCCGCGATGGGCGGCGTACCGGCGCTGTGTGCGGCCAGCGAGCCCACCACGAGGTCGGCGCGGTCGCCGGGGGTGACCACCAGGCAGCCCGGCGTCAGTGCGTTCAGGAAGTTCGGCAGCATCGCGCCGCCGAAGACGAAGTCGAGCGCGTCACGGGCCAGGCCCGCGTCGTCGCCGAGCACGACGCGGCCGCCGAGCGCATGGGTGATCTGCGCGACCGTGGGGGCGGCGAGGGCGGGCTCGTCGGGCAGGACGTAGCTCGGCACGGGCAGGCCGGACGCGAGTCCGTCGTGGATCTCGTCGCGGTCGGCGGGCGCCACGCGGTTGGTGACCATCGCGAGGACGTCGCAGCCCAGGGACTCGTACGCGCGGTAGGCGTTGCGCGTCTCGGCGCGGACGGACTCGGCGGTCTGGTTCTTGCCGCCGACGACGGGTATCACCGACGCCCCGAACTCGTTGGCGAGGCGGGCGTTGAGGGAGAGCTCGTCAGGGAGCTGGGTGTCGGCGAAGTCCGTGCCGAGCACGAGGACGACCTCGTAGTCCCTGGCCACCCGGTGAAAACGGTCGACGAGCTGGGAGACCAGCTCGTCGGTGCCCTGCTCGGCCTGGATCGCGGAGGCCTCGTGGTAATCCATCCCGTACCCGGAGGCGGCGTCCTGCGCGAGCCGGTAGCGGGCGCGGAGAAGATCGAAGAGGCGGTCCGGCCCGTCATGGACGAGTGGACGGAAGACCCCCACCCGGTCGACCTGACGGGTCAGGAGCTCCATGACTCCCAGCTCGATGACCTGGCGGCCGTCGCCCCGGTCGATCCCGGTCACGTACACGCTGCGCGTCACGCGTGCTCTCCCCTTCTTCGCTGCGGTGTCCCTGCGTTCCCGGGCGTTCCCGGTGGGACCGGGCGAGGTGCCTCAGGGCCGGACAAATACCCCGATATGGTTGCCGTGCCCTCTTGACAATACCTCTGCGGCTGGCTAGGTCGCCCGCCGGACGAAAGGCCTCGTGGAGCGGGCCCAAAGGCCTTCTCCCCAGGACCGGACGGAACAGCCGTGAGCGGTGTCGCTCGGTGCGACGCTTGATGTGTGAGCGGCGACCGGTTCGTGGCCATGGAACAATCAGACCGGCTCACAAGCATCAACAGCGAGCAGGAGACACAGCGCGATGCGTATCGGAATTCTCACCGCAGGCGGCGACTGCCCCGGCCTCAACGCAGTGATCCGGTCGGTCGTGCACCGCGCCGTGACGCACTACGGCGACGAGGTCATCGGCTTCGAGGACGGTTACGCCGGCCTGCTCGACGGCCGCTACCGCTCGCTAGGCCTGAACGAGGTCAGCGGCATCCTGGCCCGCGGCGGAACGATTCTCGGCTCATCCCGCCTGGAGCGCGACCGCTTCCGCGCGGCCTGCGAGGACGCTCCCGCGCTCGCCAAGGAGATCGGCTTCGACGTCCTGATCCCCATCGGCGGCGAGGGCACGCTCACGGCCGCGAAGATGCTGTCGGACGCGGGCCTGTCGGTGGTGGGCGTCCCGAAGACGATCGACAACGACATCTCGTCGACGGACCGCACCTTCGGCTTCGACACGGCGGTGGGCGTGGCCACCGAGGCGATGGACCGCCTCAAGACGACGGCCGAGTCCCACCAGCGCGTGATGGTGGTCGAGGTCATGGGCCGCCACGCGGGCTGGATCGCCCTGGAGTCCGGCATGGCGGGCGGAGCCCACGGCATCTGCCTCCCCGAGCGCCCCTTCGACCCCGCTGACCTGGTCAAACTGGTCGAGGAGCGGTTCTCGCGCGGCAAGAAGTTCGCGGTGATCTGCGTGGCCGAGGGCGCGCACCCGCAGGAGGGCACCATGAATTACGGTGTCGGCGCGATCGACCAGTTCGGCCACGAGCGCTTCCAGGGCATCGGCACGGCGCTCGCGTACGAACTGGAGACCCGCCTCGGCAAGGAGGCCAAGCCGGTCATCCTGGGCCACGTCCAGCGCGGCGGCACCCCGACGGCGTACGACCGCGTCCTGGCGACCCGCTTCGGCTGGCACGCGGTGGAGGCGGCGCACCGCGAGGACTTCGGCCGCATGACGGCGCTGCGGGGCACGGACATCACGATGGTGCCGCTTGCGGAGGCGGTCACCGAGCTGAAGACGGTGCCGAAGGACCGGATGGACGAAGCGGAGTCGGTGTTCTGACCGGGCCCGGCCAGGGACTGCGTCCGGCTGGGGACCGGGTCCGGCCAGGTACCGGGTCCGGCTAGGAGCGCCCCGTCCCCCGCACCTGGGCCCAGAAGTGCTCAAGGATCTTCTCCAGGAAGTCCTTGCCGGCACTCCCCGAGGCATCGGCCCCGGCACCGCCGCCCCAGCTGAGCGTGCGCACCATGCGGGCCTGATAGTCGGCGTGCAACTGCTGCAGCACGTCCTCAAGGTGCCGCTTCGGCACCGGCAGCATCTTGCTGACGGGCCGGACATACCCCTGCCAGCGCGAGTTCACGGCGCTGCGCAGCAGCTCGGCGAGGTCGTCGGCGCGCCCGGTGACGGTGATGAAGTCGGGGAGGGGGAGCTGCAGCACCTCGGCGAGGGCGGCGGACTGCCGCTCGTTGCCGCGCCAGGTGTTGGTCTCCTCCATGCGCAGATACGCCTGGATCTCGACCCCGGCCCCCCGGGCCACGTCGTCGGGAGCGAGCCCCCGGGCGATCCGATGCTCGCGCAGGGTGGTCGCGGCGCCCATGAGCTCCCCCGGCGAGCACCACAGCGTCCCGGCGAGGGCGGTGAGTTCGGCGGAAGTGGGCGCGGCGAGCCCGCGTTCCCAGGCGGCGATGGTCTCGGGGGTGATGTAGGAGAGCCCATAGCTCGCCCGCATCCCGTAGGCGACGTGCCCGTGCGCCATCCCAAGCGCCTCACGAAGGCGCCGGGCGGCGGGGAAGTTGAACGGGGGTGTGGGCTGGTTGGGCGGATTGGGCTGGTGCGGCGGTTGGCTCGGTTGCACGGGCACACGGTATGGGGGTGGGGGGCTGGCGACTACGGTGCGTTCATACGAGGTTGCGGATTGGTGTGAAGCTACGGGGGCTGTTGGGGGCACGGGCGGCCGACCTTCGCCCGATCGTCGCTCTATGACTGGGAATCAGTGCGAGACACCATGATTCGGCGCGTTGCGGTGTTCACGTAGTCCACTCGCACGGTGAGTGGGTCGCCGATTTCCATTTCCTTCCTCTGCGCTTCGAACTCCGAAGCGGGCAAGAGTCCCTCGATGTCTCCCTCAAGCTGGACAAAGATCCCGATGGGGGTAATTTTTGCGACAGTTCCGGCGATATTGCGGCTGAATCGCGTGCGTGCGAAATCAAGGAAAGGATCGGGCTGTAGCTCCTTGAGTGACAGCGACGCCTGCTCGCGATCCAAGTCGACGCTCAGTACACATACGGTCACCTCGTCGCCTACGCCGACAACCTCCGATGGGTGGCTGAAGTGCCGCCATGAGAGATTGGGAACAGTGATGATCCCCTTCGTGACGCCCAGGTCCACGAACACTCCGAAGTCCGTCACCGCGGAAACAGGGCCCCTGCACACCTGTCCCTGATGTAGCGATTCGAGGAATTCCCTGGCTGATTTGTCTTCACCGCTGCTCATTCAAGCCTCCCTGCCGGTGTGCATTAAATGTTGATTCCGGTCGATGGGTTTCAGTCGGGCCAGGCGTAGCCTTGGCGATAGTTCATCCACTGTACGTCTTGGATATAGGAATTGAACTTCGGAATATCTTCCTTTGGTATGACCCATTGGAATTCGTCCGGCTTGTTGTCGTGCGTTCGCCGGTAGGCAGGTTTTACGGATTCCGGGAACGCCTCCTTGAATCCTGGCTTCATTGTGAAAATGTGGTAGCCATCTTCATGCATTCCCTGTTCGGCGTATTTCTGTGCAACCCTATCCGTTTCGCCGAGATAAGCGGTTCCGGCTCCCCCCTCTGGTGTATCGGGGTGGAGAGCGGGGTCGAGCCCCTCGGCCTCTCTGGCGCGATTCCCCTTGCCCGGGGCTCGGTAAAGCTTGAACGGCTCGTCGTCCGGGCACGTCGGCGAGAGACCGAGGGGGTCAATCCAGGTATGAGGGTTGTGGACGTAGGCGCCTGAGTTGGGTGCCGGAGCGAGACCGAGTGGGTCAGGTGTGAGGTAGCGCGCGGTCTCTGGGTCGTAGTGGCGGAAGTGGTTGTAGTGGAGGCCGGTCTCGGGGTCGTGGTACTGGCCAGGGAAGCGCAGAGGGGTGTAGGCCGTGCTGGCTGTGGGCCAGGTCGTGGTGCCCCAGAGTGTGGTGCGGGCGCGCCAGGCGACTTCGCCTTGCTCATCGAGGAGCTCGGTGGGGGTCCCGACGAGGTCGGTGACGATGGCGAAGAAGCGGGAGTCGATTTCATGTTGGGGAGCGTCGGCCGCGGTGAGGCGCTCGGTCTGGGCAATGGGGTGCAGACCCTTGTGGTCCCAGGTCAGCGTGACCGGGTTCGGCAGTTCGTCGGAAGTGGTGGTCTGCTCGCAGAGCGTGTTGCCGTCCCAGGTGAAGTCGGTGCGCTCCCGTACGGTCTCTCCGTCGTCGGCCATGCGGAGTTTGGCGGTCCTTCGGCCCAACGGATCGTAGGTGTATCGCCACAGAGTGCCGTCCGGGGTGATGGTCGAGATGAGACGGTCCTCGACGTCCCAGCTGTATCGCCAGGTGTCCGGCTTCCGGGAAAGCCGGGCCTTCTGCCGCAGGATGATGCGTCCGAGATCGTCGTGCTCATAGCGGACGCTGCCGGCGCGCGTGATGCGTGTGCCTGAGTAAGCACGTGGGCCTGTCGCCTCGTTGCCGGGGTGGCTCTCAGGCCAGGTGGCATTGGTCTGATTACCTGCGGCGTCGTAGGCGTAACTTTCCGACCAATTCGATGCATGGACTGCGGTGACCCGGCCTGTGTCTTCCAGGTCGAAGCTGCGTGAGCCGGCGATCTGGTCTTCGATGCCGACGAGATGGCCATCCGCACGGTAGGTAAAGGTGCGGTGTTGGGCGGGCCGGTCCCCGTTGGTCGTGAGCGACTGGCTGACAAGGCGGCCGAGGGGGTCGAAGGTGTAGTCGAGGGTGGCGCTTGCGTCGATCTGGCGAGACAGCTCGTGGCCGGTCGAGCTGTAGGAGAAGTCGACGATGTGACCGGACGTGGTCAGCTGGGTACGGCGCCCGGCTTCGTTGTAGTTCCACGTGCTGGAGGCGCCGGTAGGGGTGATGCGTCCCGTGCGGCGGCCCAAGTGGTCATGGGTATGGGTAAGAGTCTGGCCGTTGACTGTCTCGGAGCGGAGCAGGCCGGAGTGATCCCGTGACAAGAGGAGTGAAGCATCGGGATTGGTGGCTTGAGCGAGCTGGCCGACCTGGTCGTACGTGAAGTCGGTAACGCGGCCGTCGGCATCCTTCCGGGACATCTGGCCGAGGTTGTTGTACTCGTAACGGACCGTCTGGCCGAGCGCGTTACTGCGGGAGATGAGACCGCCGGCTGCATCGTGGTCGTACGTCTGTGTCCGACCGTCGAAGTCCGTTTCGGATATCAGACGGCCTGCCGTGTCGTATGTGTAATCCCATGCGAGGCCGAGCGGGCTGGTGACCCGGGTCAGGCGCAGATCAAGGTCATGCGTGAAGTCGTAGCGTGCACCGTTGGGCTCGACACGGGCGGCCAGCAAGTCGAAATGGGTGTACTCGGAGCGGGTGACGTTTCCCATGGGGTCGGTGTGGCTGGTGCAGTTGCCTTCACCGTCGTATTCCCACGTCTCGATGGCACCGTCCGGGTTGGTGCGACGGGCCAGCTGACCCTCGACTGTCCAGATGAGGCGGGTGGTGTTCCCCTCCGGATCAGTGAAGGAGAGCGGTCGGCCAAATGCGTCCCGTTCCCAGCGGCTGGTAGCGCCCAGGGGATCGGTGACTTCCAGAGGGAGTCCTGCGGGATCGCACCGGACTGACGTTCTGTGCCCCAACGCGTTGGTGATGGAGGTGTTGTGTCCTGCCTCGCTGTAGCCGAACTCTGTGGTGGCCCCGGACCGATCGACGACGGTGGTGCGATTTCCGCGCTCATCAAATTCTTGCTGCCACGTGGTCCCGTCCTCCAGGTGAATGGAGGAAAGCAGGTTCAGGTCGTCATATGTGTAACTGATCCTCGAACCGTCTGGGCGCACCATTTCGATCGGCTGTCCCAGTGCGCTGTTCCTGAAGGTGGTGGTGTGACCGAGTGCGTCCGTCCGGGACACGACATGATGATTCGGGTCATAGCCAGTGCGCGTGAGGCTGCCCATTGGGTCGACTTCGGCGATCACTTGGCAGTCGCTGTTGATGACAAAGCGGGTGACGGCGCCGGTGGCCGTTGTGTATTCCGTGACCCGGCACCCTTGCCACTGGGGGCTGGCGATGTCATACGTGAAGCTGCCGCTCAGGTGGCCGGCCTCACCGCGTTGCGTGAGGCAACGGTCGTTCTCGTCGTAGGTGTAGGCGTAGCTGGTCTGGTTGGTGTCGGTCCACGAGGTGATGCGTCGGTGTTGGTCGTAGGCGAACCGCATAGGCGTACCTACGGAGTTACTGATGGACGTCAGGTTCCCATCGGTGTAGCCGTAGCGCTTGATGACGGTGTCTGAGCCGTCCGCATTCGAGGCCTTCAGAGCCAGTGCGCTCACACGCCCCTCGGACACTGTCAGCCGGAGGTGGTAGCCGCCAGAGTGCCGGATGGCTACTGGCGCGCCGGAGTCGTCATGGTCGAAGGTGATGGAATTGCCATTGCGGTCAGCGATGCGCTCCAGCAAGGACAAACCGTCGCTGGGCGGAGCGAACTGGTGGCTGTGCCCGGTAAACGGATTCCTGATGCGATAGCCCCCGTCGGCCAGGCTCTCCAGCGGCCAGCGGGGGCCGGCCTCGGGCAGGACGGGCGTCTCAGGATCTTCGGGATGCGCATAGGCAAGCAGCATGCCGTCTTCGGTGACGAAGACAACGCCTGCGGCATCGATCTCGAGACGTTGGTCGATCGTGGAGGCCCAAGAGGGGCCGAACCACCCACCAGTGCGGTAGCCGGAGGCGGCACGTCGGGCGAAGGAGAATGGCAGGGTTCCGGGCAGGGTGACATCGGTCTCGACCAAGAACATCTGCCCCGTGGCCACGTCGACCGGGTCACCGCAGCCCTTGATCTTGCTTTTGAGTCGGTTGTACGTGCCCTTGGCACCGTCCGTGATGGCGCTGCGGGCCGACTTCAGGCCACGGAGGCCCTTGCCCATGCCCTTGAGCCCGGCCTTGAGGCCCATCGCACCCTTGGCGAGGCCGCGGAGACTGGTCAGGCCCTTCATGCCGGGTATGCAGTCCAGGGCGGCGAAGGCGACGTCGAGCAGTCCTGCTTCCCCGTTGGCGTATTTATGGAGGGTGTCGGCGAGGACGACGAGGGCGGCGATGAGGACGATGGCGCCGAGGATCGGCCCGCCGATGATCATGGCGATGATGCCGAGTACGGCGACGACGACTTTGCAGACGGCGACGATGGTGTCCCAGTTGTCGGTGACCCAGTCGCCGACCTCCTCCCACCACTTGCGGTTCTGGATACCGGCGTCGGAGGCGTCTTCGAGTTTCTTCTTCGCCGTGCCTGCCGCGTCCTCGCGCATCTTGCGCGCGTCTTCCGCCATCTTCTTGGCGGCGTCGAGGTTGGACTTCGCGGCGGAGACATCCGACTTGGCCGCCGTCTGGGCCTTCTCGGCGGAGTTGGCGTTGCGGGTGGCGGCCTTGACCTTGTCGGGGTCGGGCTTGGGGACGTCTTTCCCGGAGTCCTTGTCGTCCTTGTACTTGTCGGCTTCCTTGCCCGCCTTGTCCATCCACGAGTCCGCCGAGGTCAGCCGGGTCTGGGCGCTGCTCAAGTCGCCTTGCGCTTCACGGCCCTTGACGAGGGCCTTGTCCGCGAGGGCCTGGGCGCGTTCGAGTTCGGGCCAGTAGGTGGAGAGGGCGTCGCCGGCCATCTCGTAGCTCTTCTTGAGCTTCTTCAGCTTGCCCGGCGCATCCTCGAACTCCGCCGTGAAGGACTCCGCCGTCTTACCGGCCCAGGTGAGGATCGCGTCCTCGCCCGCCATCCCCTTGATGTCGCGCAGCACCTTGGACACGTCGTCGGCGAAGTCATGCAGATTCTTCGCCAGATTCCGGACCCGGTCCGGATCACCCGGCGTCGGGTCCTTGTCCAGGTCCAGGACGTGCCAGTCTGCTGGGCGATTGCCCCCCACTTCGTAACCCCCGTCACGTTCAACACTTCAATCACCGTACGCGGGTGCGAATTTACCGGAAGCGGCCGACTGACGTCATGGGGATCCGATCTCGCTGCGCTTCCGGCGGACGGCTTCCACGACCACCGCTCTCCACCGGAGATGTTCCGAGTCAGGTGCGTCCCGTCTCTGCCTACGCGACGCTCAAGTCGAGCAGCAGGGACCAGGACTGTGGTGAGTGATCCCGGAACATCCCCGTCACGTTCGCACCACCGGCTATCGATTGATCGACTGGATCTCCTCGACCACCACGTCCTGATCCGCGCCGAACTCGCCGTCAGGGAGCGGCTTTTCGCCGTTGACTCCCGTGCCGGTCCAGTGGATCTTCCATGTGACCGTTGCCTTGAGCGGGTACGAGCCGTCGCCGGACGAGCGGAGGTACTTCACGCCGCACGAGGGGGTCTCCTTGGACTTGCCCTTGGCGTACGGTTCGCCGATCTTGCCGTTCTTGATGGGGCAGGCACCGGAGGCGGGGTAGGTCTCCGCGTCCTTCGTGCCCGGGTCGATCTTGAGGGAGATCGGCTCCGCGGTGGTCGTCGCCTCGATGCCGATGTCGGGGACGGACGCCGTCACCGACACCGGCTTGAACTCCGTCTCGTCCAGCCAGGCCCAGGTCGGCAGATTGACCTTCGTCTCGCCTTCAGGGGCGAGGGTCACCTTGGTGCCGGGCACGCGGATCTCGGCGTACGCGAGCTTGGAGAGCATCTCCGGAGTTATCGCTTCGGGGATGTCGGCCGGGGGCGGGTCGCCCTTGTCCACCCAGAAGGTGGGCTCGTCGCAGCCGTCCCAGCCGGGTGGGAAGCTCTTATTGGGGAAGGACGTCCACCAGAAGCCCTTGCCCGCCTTGTCCAGGTTGAAGTTCTTGTAGGGCTCGCCGTCCACGTACCGCTTCCTCTGCTCCAAGTCCCACTGGGAGCCGGTCGACTCGGCCTGCCAGATCGGCTCGACGTACTTCTTGAACTCCGCCGGCGAGTACGTGGGTGCGTACCAGCAGGCAGGCGGGGTCCAGTTCGTCGCGGGGGTCACGGCTCCGGTCTTGGGACCGGAGCCGTTCTTGGAGCGGTCGTAGACGATGCCGGATGCGGTGGCGGACAGCTCGTCGCCGTCCGCGTTGCCCGAGGCGTCGCTGTCAGATCCGGGATTCTGGGCGCCGCCGCCGATCTCGTTGTCAGCCGCCGCCGGGACGGCGCTGAGGAACATGCAGCTGAGGGCCGCGACGGTCAGTACTTTCAAGCGGATTTTCACGGTTGGCACTTGGCACTCCCCCGAGTGGAATTCAATTGTGTGGTGACCCAGACGCCCGCGTCATTCCTTTGCAGCTTGGCTGCGTAGAGAACGTAGCTGTTCTTCGTCGCGGGAGTCTTGTTGACCTTGTCCTTCTTGAGGTACTTGTCGTAGGCCTTGCTCTGGTCCTCGCAGTAGACGAGGGAGGCGAAGGCGCCATCGCCGGATACGGCCGGGTTGTAGTACCGATAGGCGCCGGTGGTGCGCGCCTTGGCGTCGACGTAGGCCTTGATGAACTTCTGCGTCTGAGCGGCGGCTTCCCCTTCGTAGTAGAAGCGGTACGCCTTGTTCGCCGGGTCCTGCTCGGCGATGGCCATGTCGACGGCCTTGATGGACTGCTCACTGTCGGCCAGGATCGCGTCATCGGCCTTCTTGCCCGTCTTCGGCCAGTCGAAGGTGTACGTCAGGTCCGCGGGCAGGTCGATCTTCGGGCGGTCTGCACTACCCGAGTCCGATGCGCTGGGCGAAGCCGATTTCTTCGCGCCGTCCTGCTCTGCCCCGGCGATCTTGTCGTTGTCCTTGGACTCGTCGCCGCTTCCGCAGGAAGTCAGCAGCAACGCTGCGGACGCGGTGAGGGCGACCGTCGCGAGACGGAGAGGGCGGTTCACTGAGCGACTCCTGGTGAGGGTGAGAGTTGGCGCGAGCTAAGCACGCTAGTGGGAGCTGATCGGTGGCACCAGAGAGATATCTGGTGAGTAATGGGGCGCGCGGGGCCTATCCCGGTGAATCCGGACGACGCTTTTCAATCCCGCGGCTCGCGAACCAGAGATGCTCGGTCTGCTCAATGCCATCGACGGCACCAACGTCGACTGCGGAGCGCCGGAGCGAGTGAGAAGTGGGGAAGGAGTGCTCATGGGGATCGGGCGGCGGAAAGGCATGGACCTTGAGGGGTATATGGAGCGGGCGCGGAACGGGCCCTGTTTCGTCTGTGCGTTCCTTGCCGGGGATCCCGGCTATCCGCATCACACCATCCATGAGGACGACGAACACGTCGCGTTCCTCGACCGGTGGCCCACTCTCCCCGGCAAGGTTCTCGTCGCGCCGAAAGCCCACGTCGAGCACGTCGTCCGTGATCTGGACGCGGCTGCGTACGGGAGGCTCATGCTCTTCTTGCGGGACGTGGCCCTCGGTGTCGAGCAGGTCTTCGACGTCGAGCGGACCTATCTCTACTCCCTCGGCAGTCAGCAGGGGAACAGTCATCTCCACTGGCACATCGCCGCCCTGCCGCCCGGAGTCCCCTACGAAGAGCAGCAGTTCCATGTCCTCATGACCGAGAACGGTGTACTGGACGTGGCGCCGGATGAGTTGGCCGATCTCGCCGTCCGGCTCCGGCGCGCCATCGTCTCGCCGTAGCCGTAGCCGTAGCCGTAGCCGTAGCCGTAGCCGTAGCCGTAGCCACTCCCCGACCCGGTACCGCTACTGCCGTGTGGGTTCGAACTTCTTGTCCACCTTGCCGATTTCGGTCCACGTGCCGTCCTCTCGGCGGTCGAACCACACCGGGCGCCCGCGAGCGGAACGGCGCTTCTCGAAGGAGACCTCGTCGAGTACTCCGTTCACGGAGACGCCCTGGATCTCGCGGTCCAGGGTGTGCCGCAGTGAGGTGGCCGAGTCCGCCGAGCCCTCGGCCGGGAGTTTCCTGAGCGCCGTCGCCAGAGCGAGGGCGCCGTCGTACAGCTCCTGGTTGCCGCGCGCCGGGAGGTTCTCGTCGGGTTCACCGGAGTAGTTGCGGGCGCGCACGACGCCGGCGGGGACGGTCTTGTCCCTCCGCTCTGCCGTGGACCGTTCCTCCGAGTCCTCGCAGACACCGTCGGGATCGCTCTGCGTCAGCACCGGTCCCTTGAAGCCGTCGGCCGTCAGCCTCTTCGCCCATACGTCGATGTCCGCCCCGGTGGGCACCACCACCGCGTCCGCCTGCGCCTTGGCCACCAACTCCGGGATCTGCGACGCCTTCACCTCGTCGGGCGACGTGTCCAGCGACTTGGTGGTCACGCCTGCCCTGCGCAGCGCGGTGCCGATGCCGTCCTCGCGGTCCGTCCAGATCTTGTCCTCGGCCACGAACACCCGGCGCGCCTTGGTCCGTGTCAGGAGGTACTCCGCCATCGCCTCGCCCTGCCGCGCCTCATCGGCCGGGATCGCGAACGCCCCTGCAGCGTGCGCGACTTCGGAGCACGTGCTGATCTCCGGCAGGAACGCCTCGTCCGTGTCGTGCACCCAGGAGAAGTCGACGGTGTCACCGATGACGGCCAGCATCTCCGGATGCTCGGCGAGGAGCTTGCGGGACGTCGTGTCCGGGTCGGCGGACACGGGGACGATGCGGAAGCGGCTGCCGCCCTTCGCGCCGAGCGTCTCGGAGAAGGCCGACTCGACGGTGCGTTTCTGCTGCGTCGTGAACTGCTTGTACTCCGACCTCTCATACTTGTCCCCGGCCCCGCCCGAGCGTTCGGCGCCGACGTGGGTGTAGCTGTGCGCGACACCGATCGTGTACACGGTCGGCGCGCCCTTGGCATCGGACGCGGACGCGGACTCCGTGTCGGGGGCGGTGAGAGAGCGTATGCCCAGGCCCGCCGGGATGCCGACCGCCAGGACGAGGGCCGTGGTCATCAATACGCGTTTGCGGGAGTGCCGTTGAGGGCCGGGCGCGGACGTGTCCGGGGGCGTGGGCTCTTTGCGTACAGCCGGAGAGTGAGGCGCGTCGGGGCGGGCGTCCTCGACGGCGGAGTCCGCCGCTGGGACGGAGTCCTGCACGTCCGGCGTCGAAGTGTCGTACGCGGCATCGGCCCTTGCCTCCTCCGTCTTCGCCCCCGCCCCTGCCCCCGCCGCCAAGATCCGCTCAAGCACCGTCGCCGCGTCCGCGGGCCGGTCGGCCGGGGCCTTGGCCAGGAGGTCGAGTACGAGGCGCTCCACCGGAGGCGTCACCTCGGCCCGTGCCCGCGAAGGCCGCAGCGGTGCGTCGTTGACGTGGTTGTACATGACGCCCGCCGCCGAGCCGGTGAACGGCGGTCTGCCGACGAGGAGTTCGTAGAGGACGCAGCCGAGCGCGTACAGGTCGGTGCGTCCGTCGCCCGCCTCCTGGCGGAACCGCTCCGGCGCCAGGTACGGCACGCTGCCGAACGGCAGTTGCCCGGTGTGTGTGAGGCGGGAGTCGTCCGCGGCGCGCTCCATGAACGTCGCGATGCCGAAGTCGACGACCTTGGCGGTGCCGTCCGGCGTGATCATGACGTTGCCGGGCTTGATGTCGCGGTGCACGATGCCCGCCGTGTGCGCCGCGTCCAGGGCGCGGCAGATGTCCGCCGCCCAGCGCAGCGCGTCCGCCACCGGCACGCGGACGCTCTCGCGCAGCACCTGGTCGAGCGAGCGGCCCTGCACGAGGGTCATCACCAGGTACGGGGTGCCGTCGTCCGTGCCGTGGTCGTGGACGGCGACGATGTACGGGCTGTCCAGCGAGGCCGCCGCGCGGGCCTCCTGCCGGAACCGGGCCAGGAGCTGCTCCTGCCCGTCCCCACCTGCTGATCCCGCCGAGCCCGTCGGCGCGAGGAGCTTCACCGCCACCTCGCGGCCCAGGCTCCGGTCGCGGGCCCGCCAGACCTGCCCCATGCCACCGGAACCGATCGGCGCCAGCAACTCGTACCGATCGTTCAGCAACCGCCCCTGCACGGCGTTCCCCCTTCGACGCCGATGATCCTAGCCATGGCCCTCCGGCGGCCTTCCGCCCCTGGGACGATTCCTCTCATGGACGAAATGGCCCTGCTCAAGCGCTCCGGCGGTCCTGTCACCCGTGGTCGGCTCACGCGTGAGCTCCTGGACCTCGGTCTGCGTGACGGTGACATCGTGATGTTCCATACCGAGATGTCGGCGATCGGGTTCGTGGCGGGCGGTCCGCCCACCCTCATCGGCGCCCTGCGCGATGTCGTCGGCGAGCACGGCACCCTCATGGTCACCTGCGGTTGGAACGACGCCCCGCCCTACGACCTCTCCGACTGGCCGCAGGCCTGGCAGGACGCCGTACGCGCGGAGCACCCCGCCTACGACCCCGTTCTCAGCGAGGCGGACCACAACTACGGGCGGCTCCCCGAGGCCCTTCGCCGCTGGCCGGGGGCCGTACGCAGCCGTCACCCCGATGCCGGCTTCGCGGCGCTCGGCCCGGCCGCGGGCGCGCTGATGGCCGATCACCCCTGGGACGACCCGCACGGCCCCGGCAGTCCGCTGGCGCACCTGGTCGCCATGGGCGGGCGGGTCCTCCTGCTGGGGGCTCCGCTGGACTCCCTCACGCTGCTGCACCACGCGGAGGCGCTCGCCGACGCGCCCGGCAAGCGGTTCGTGGGGTACGAGCAGCCGATCCTCGTGGAGGGGGAGCGGGTCTGGCGGCGCTTTCGCGACATCGACTCGTCGGACGGCGCCTTCGACTACTCCTCCGTGGTGCCGGAAGGCCAGTGGCCGTTCGAGGTCATCGCCCGGGACATGCTCGCGGCCGGGTTCGGCGGCGCAGGGGTGGTCGGGGCCGCCAACTGCCATCTCTTCGAGGCCCGGGACGTGGCGAGCTTCGGCGTCGCCTGGATCGAGGAGAAGCTGGGCGGCGGTCAGGGCGTCGAGCGGTAGTGCCCCGGACGCCCCGGACGCCCCGGACGCTCCCGGTCACCCCTTCACCGCACCCCCCAGCGCGAACCCGCCCCCCAGACGGCGCGAGATGAGGACGTACAAGAGGATCACCGGCGTCGAGTAGATGATCGAGAAGGCCGCCAACTGGCCATAGACGACCGTCCCCTTGTTGCCGAAGAAGTCGTTGATGCTGACCGACGCCGGCATCTGCTCCGGGGTCAGGAGCAGCATGAACGGGACGAAGAAGTTGCCCCACATCATGACGAACGAGAAGACCGTCACCACCGCCACCCCCGGGCCCATCAGCGGCAGCACGATACGGATCAGTGACTGGAAGGGCGACGCGCCGTCCGTCCACGCCGCCTCCTCCAGCTCCTTCGGGACTCCGTCCATGAAGTTCTTCATCAGCCAGATGGCGAAGGGGAGTTGGGACGCGGCGAAGAAGAAGATCGTGCCCTGCATCGTGTCGATCAGGTCGACCTGGACGAACAGCGCGTACACCGGGACCATGATCGCCGTGATCGGCAGGCTCGTCGCGAAGAGGATCGTCAGCATGAAGGGGCGGTTCAGGCGGGACTTGAAGCGGGACAGGGGGTACGCGGTGAGCGCCGCGCAGACCACCGTCAGGAGCGTGCCCCCGCCGCACAGCAGCAGGCTGTTGAGGAGAGGCGTGAAGGTGATCTCGGGGGTCAGGACCGCGTCGTAGTTGTCCAGGGTGATGCCGTCGGGGACCTTCACCTTGAGGTCGGCCTTGGTGTCGAGCGAGGACAGGATCACCCAGACCAGCGGCAGGACGAACGCGGCAGCGACCACGAGCAGCCCCGCGTCCGCCGCGAGACGGCGGCTGGTGCGGCGCGAACTCATGCTCCTGGCAGGCGACTTGATGGTGTTGGCGGACACTCAGACCTCCGTGCGGAGCAGGCGCATATAGACGAGGGAGAAGAGCGAGCCGACGACCAGGAGCAGAAGCGCCACCGCCGTGCCGTAGCCGATCATGCTCTTCTGGAAGGCCTGTTCGTACATGAACAGAGGGAGGGTCTGGCTGCGGTTTCCCGGGCCGCCTCGTGTCATCACCCAGATCAGGCCGAAGACGGAGAGGGTCTGGAGGGTGTTCAGCATCAGGTTCGTGCCGATGGACCTGCGGATCATCGGCAGCGTGATGTGCCACATGCGGCGCCAGCCGCCCGCGCCGTCCACCTCGGCCGCCTCGGTGATCTCCTTGGGGATCTCGTTCAGGGCCGCCGAGTAGACCAGCATCGAGAAGGCCGTCCCCCGCCAGACGTTGGCGAACGACACCGCCAGGATCGGCAGCGTGTACATCCAGTTCTGGGACGGGAGATGGAGGAAGTCGAGGACCGCGTTGAGCGTGCCCTCGCGGCGGAAGAACGCGTACAGGAGGAAGGCCGCCACCACCTCCGGAAGCACCCACGCCGTGATCACGATCGCGCCGGTGAGCGTGCGGATCGGCTTGGACGCCCGCTGCATCAGGGAGGCGAGGGCGAGGCCGATGGTGTTCTGCCCGATGAGCGAGGACACGACCGTGAAGACCAGGGTCAGCCATACCGCGTTGAGGAACGCCTCGTCGCCGAAGGCCTTACGGAAGTTGTCGAACCCGACGAAGCTCGACTCCGCCTGGCCGGTGAGCTGCAGGTCGGTGAAGGCGATGTACGCGCAGTAGCCGATCGGTCCTGCCAGGAAGAGCAGCAGCAGGATCACGGCGGGGGAGACGGGCAGTGCGCGGGACAGGGCCCGTCCCGTCGCCCTGCGGCGGGACGGTGGCCCAGCGGGGCGCGGGGCGCCGGGCCCCGGTGAGGTCTTCACGATGTCGCCGGGCCCGGCGGGGGGTGCGGTGGTCACCTCGGGGCACTCACTTCCCTTGCGTACGGACGACAACTACCGCGCGCCGGCGGTCACTTCTCGACGACCTCGCCGTCCGTCGCCGCCTTGACCTCGTCGTCGTACCCGCTCGCCGCGTCGGCCACGGAGGCGTCGCCCGTCGTGACCTTCTCCATGGCCTCCTGCACCGCGGTGGAGACCTTCGGGTACGCCGGGTACGCGGGGCGGTAGTGCGTCGAGGGCACCAGGTCGGTGAAGAACTTCAGGCCGGGCTGCGCCTTGAGGTAGGCGGGGTCGGCGGCGACGTCCTTGCGGACCGCGATGCCCGAGTTGGCCACGTACCACTTCTGGGCGTTGGCCTTGGTCTGCATCTGCTCGATGAACCTGAACGCCAGGTCCGGGTTGGACGCCTTGGTCGGGATCGCCCAGGTCCAGCCGCCGGACATGCTCACTTTGCCGGGAGCCTCGCCGTTCTGGGTGGGCATGTGGGCGAGGCCCAGCTTCTTCGACCACTCGGGCCACTCGTGACCCGCGCCCTTGCCCCAGTCCTGCGGCAGCCAGGAGCCGTCGAGGTTGATGCCGAGCTTGTCCTCGGGCAGGAGCTCGCCGCGGACCCGGGTGGCGAAGTTCGGGTCGAGGGCGTCGGTGACGTCAGGGCCGAGCTTCTCCTTGTAGACCGTCTCGACGAACTTCAGGGAGTCCTTGAAACCCTGGCTCCCGGTGACCCACTTCTTCGACTTCGGGTCGTACATCGGGTCCTGGCCCGTGCCGTACAGGAGCATCTCCATGCCCTGCATGGTGGCGGCCTCGCCCGCGGGCTTGCCCGTGTAGACGTTCAGGGGCGTGACGCCCGGGACCTTCTTCTTGATGGTCCGCGCGGTCTCGAGGATGTCGTCCCACGACTTGGGCTGCCAGTCCGCCGGCAGACCGGCCTTCTTGAAGATGCCCTTGCTGAACCAGAGACCGCGGGTGTCGGTGCCGTCGGGCACGCCGTACGTCTTGCCGTCCGCCGCCTTCGCCGCCGACTTGGACGTGCCGATGAACTGGTTCCAGTCCTCCCACTTGTCCAGATACGGATCGAGCGGCTTCAAGTACCCGCTGGTGATGTCCGAGTTGATGAGGAAGGTGTCCTCGTAGACCAGGTCGGGCGCCGTCTTCGGGGAGCGCATCATCTGCTGGAGCTTGGTGTAGTACTCGGAGTCCGGTGCCTTGATCGGCACCAGTTTCACCTTCTTGCCGGGGTTCGCCTTCTCGAACTGCTTCTTGATGTCCGCCAGATAGGTGTCCATGACCTTGACCTGGTTGTCCGTGGACTGTTTGAAGGAGACCTTCACGGTGTCCGGATCGTCGCCGGAGTCCCCGCCGCACGCGGTGAGGGTGCCGGCGGCGACCAGGGCGGTGGCGAGGAGCAGAGGGGTGGTGGGACGCACGGGCACGACCTCCTACTGGCCGACGCGGCTGGGTTACCACGCAGGGCTGCCCGGTGAACGTAAGGGCGGGCTCGGAGCAAGGTCAATGCTCGTGCATCGCCGCTCGTCATCAACGTGACAACGTTGTTATGGGAGGCCGCATCGGGCGTTAATCGGCGTACGCGGGTGGGGACTTGGGGCGTCAGGTGGCGGCAGGGGGCGCCAGGTCGTGTCAGGTGGCCGACGTCAGCCAGCGGTAGGCGTACTCGGGGCGGCCGACGTGGCCGTACTGCGGGGTGCGGGCGGCGCGGCCCGTGGTGACCAGGTGTTCCAGGTAGCGGCGCGCGGTGATGCGGGAGATCCCCACGGTCTCGGCGGCGACCGCGGCGGTGACGCCCTCGGGGGGTGCGTCGCGCAGGGTGCGGGTCACTCTCTCCAGGGTGGGGCCGCTGAGCCCTTTGGGCAGGGCGGCGGGGCTGGGCGCGCGCAGGGTGGCCAGGGCGCGGTCCACCTCGTCCTGGCCGGTGGCCTCGCCCGCTGCGGTGCGGAACTCGGCATAGCGGGTGAGGCGGTCGCGCAAGGTGGCGAAGGTGAAGGGCTTCAGTACGTACTGGACCACGCCGAGGGAGACGCCCTCGCGTACGACCGCGAGATCGCGGGCCGAGGTGACGGCGATGACGTCCGCGCGGTGGCCCGCGGCGCGCAGGGTGCGGGCCAGCTGGAGGCCGTGGCCGTCGGGGAGATGGAGGTCGAGGAGGAGCAGGTCCACCTCCGTGCGGTCCAGGGCGCGTTTCGCCTCGGCGGCGCTGTGTGCCTTGCCCACGGCGTGGAAGCCGGGGATGCGGTTCACGTACAGGACGTGGGCGTCCGCGGCGACGGGGTCGTCCTCGACGACCAGGACCCGGATCGGCTCTGTCACTTGGTGCCTCCGTCTGCTGCGTCCGGCGCACTGGACGCCTCGTGTTCGGCACCCGGCACCGGGGCCTTCGCCCGGCGGCCCGTGGCGACGGCGGCCGTGCGCAGGTGGACCTCGAACTCCGCGCCGCCCCCCGGCGCCTCCCGCACCCCGAGTGTCCCCTCGTGCTTCGTCACCGTCTGGTGGACCAGGGCCAGGCCGAGGCCACGGCCCGCCGTGGCCTTGGTCGACCAGCCGCGCTCGAAGACCGCCTCCGTGTGGGCCGGGTCGACCCCGGGGCCGGTGTCCGACACCCGCAGCGTAAGGCCCGCCTCGTCGGCCCGCGCCGTCACCGTCACGCGGGCCGCGGGTGAGCCCTGGGCCGCGTCCACCGCGTTGTCGATCAGGTTGCCGAGGACCGTCACGAGGTCGCGCGCGGGCAGATCCGCGGGCAGCATGCCGTCGTCGATGCTGCTGTCGGGGGAGACGACGAGCTCCACGCCGTGTTCGTTGGCCTGGGCCGCCTTGCCCAGGAGCAGGGCCGCGAGGACCGGTTCGCTCACCGCGGCGACCACCTGGTCCGTCAGCGTCTGTGCCAGTTCCAGCTCGGCCGTGGCGAAGTCGACCGCCTCGTCGGCGCGGCCGAGCTCGATGAGGGACACCACCGTGTGGAGCCGGTTCGCCGCCTCGTGGGCCTGCGAGCGCAGCGCCCGCGTGAAGCCGCGCTCCGAGTCAAGCTCGCCGGTCAGGGCCTGCAGCTCGGTGTGGTCGCGCAGGGTGACCACCGTGCCGCGGCGCTCACCGCTCGACACGGGGGACGTGTTGACGACGACCACGCGGTCCGCCGTCAGGTGCAGCTCGTCCACCCGCGGCTCGGCGGCGAGCAGCGCGCCCGTCAGCGGCACGGGCAGGCCCAGCTCGGCGACGTTCCGGCCGACCAGGTCGCCCGATACGCCGAGCAGCTCGCGCCCTCCGTCGTTGATGAGGGCGATCCTGCGCTGTCCGTCCAGCATCAGGAGTCCCTCACGCACCGCGTGCAGCGCCGCCTCGTGGTAGTCGTGCATGCGGCTCAGCTCGGCGGCGTTCATGCCGTGGGTGTGGCGGCGCAGGCGGGCGTTGATGACGTACGTACCGAGTCCGCCGAGGGCGAGCGCGCCGGCCGCGACCCCGAGCAGGGCGAGGAGCTGGCCGCGCGCCTTCTGGCTGATCTCCTCGATGGTGATGCCCGCGCTGACCAGGCCGGTGATGCGGCCTGTGCCGTCGTCGGCCCGGATCGGGGTGACCACGCGCACGGAGGGGCCGAGCGTTCCCGTGTACGTCTCGGTGAAGGTCTCGCCCCGCAGCGCGTCCGCCCGGTGGCCCAGGAAGCGTTCGCCGATCTGGTCCTTGTCGGGGTGCGTCCAGCGGATGCCGTCCGGGTTCATGATCGTCACGAAGTCGACCCCGGTGTGCAGCCGTACGTCGGTCGCGTACGGCTGGAGGGTCTTCGTCGGATTCTCGCCACGCGCGGCCTCACGCACCGAGGGAGAGTCCGCCACGGCCCGCGCCGCGGCCGTCGCCTGGCGGCGCGCGCCCTCCTCGGCCTGCTGCCGGTCGCTCAGGAACGTGAAGAGCGCGCATCCGGCCACCACGACGGTGACCAGCACGATCTGCATCGCGAAGAGCTGCCCGGCGAGGCTGCGCGGGCGGGGCGGACGGGCGAGGGACATGGTGCCAGTCTGCCTGGCCGTATAAGTGCGAACTAAATGAACGCAAGGGTGACCGCCCTCACAGGGCGAGAGATAGTCACCGGGATTCGCCTGCCCAGGACGTGAGCCGCACGAGACGCACGCACGGGCCGAACCAGGACGTGAGCCGCACGCACTGGCCGAAAAACGCCGACGTAGTCGTTCAAGGAGGGCCCTCGTGGCCGACACCGCCGACAGCCAGGTGGCAAAAGCACCCGCAGCCAAACGGGACCGCACCCACTATCTGTACATAGCCGTCATCATCGCCGTCGTCCTCGGTGTCGGTGTCGGCCTGCTCTTCCCCGACTTCGCCAAGGAGCTCAAGCCGGTCGGAACCGGCTTCGTGAACCTGATCAAGATGATGATCTCGCCCATCATCTTCTGCACGATCGTTCTGGGCGTCGGCTCGGTCCGCAAGGCCGCCAAGGTCGGCAAGGTCGGCGGTCTCGCGCTCGCCTACTTCGTCGCGATGTCGGTCGTCGCGCTCGCCATCGGCCTGCTCGTCGGCAACATCCTGCACCCGGGCTCGGGCATGGACATCTCCGATTCCGAGAAGGGCGCGGGCCACGACGCGGCCGAAGAGGCGGACAAGGGTCTCGTCGACTTCGCGCTCGGCATCATCCCCAAGACGCTCATCTCCGCCTTCACCGAGGGCGAGGTGCTGCAGACGCTGCTCGTCGCGCTGCTCGTGGGCTTCGCGCTGCAGGCCATGGGCCGCTCCGGTGAGCCGATCCTGCGTGGCATCGGGCACATCCAGCGGCTGGTATTCCGGGTCCTCGGCATGATCATGTGGGCCGCCCCGGTCGGCGCGTTCGGCGCGATGGCGGCGGTGGTCGGCGAGACCGGCACGGACGCCCTGAAGGCCCTCGCCACGATCATGATCGGGTTCTACGTCACCTGTGCGCTGTTCATCCTGATCGTGCTCGGCACGCTGCTGCGCCTGGTGACCGGCGTCAACCTCTTCAAGCTCCTGAAATACCTGGGCCGCGAGTTCCTGCTCATCCTCTCCACCTCCTCGTCCGAGTCCGCGCTGCCGCGGCTCATCGCGAAGATGGAGCACCTGGGCGTCAGCCGCCCGGTCGTCGGCATCACCGTCCCGACGGGCTACTCCTTCAACCTCGACGGCACGATGATCTACCTGACCATGTCGTCGCTCTTCATCGCCGAGGCGATGGACCAGCCGCTCGGCATCGGTGAGCAGATCTCCCTGCTCCTGTTCATGATGATCGCGTCCAAGGGCGCGGCCGGTGTCTCGGGCTCCGGCATCGCGGTCCTGGCCAGTGGCCTGCAGTCGCACAAGCCGGGCCTGGTGGACGGCGTCGGCCTGATCATCGGCGTCGACCGCTTCATGAGCGAGGCCCGCGCCCTGACCAACTTCGCGGGCAACGCGGTGGCGACGCTCCTGATCGGTACGTGGACCAAGGAGGTCGACCGGGAGCGGGTCGAGCTCGTGCTCGCCGGGAAGCTGCCGTTCGACGAGCGGACGCTGCTCGACGACAGCGCTCCCGATGAGGGCGACGCGGGCCAGGAGACGGTGGACGCCATCCCGCCGCAGCCGGAGGGCGCCGAGAAGGTCGGCGCCGAGAAGAAGTCCCTGACGGCTTAGCCGTCGGCGGTCGCGGCCCTTCGGCCGGCGACCCTGGTCACCAGCTCGGTGGCCTCGGAGGCGGGCAGGCCCGCCGCGGTCAGAAACGTGATCGCGGTGGACCTGCCCGCCTCTTCCGCTGGTACGACACCGTCGTTGACGGCCTCCATCACGGCGAACAGGATCCCTTCGAGCACATAGCCGAGCGCCCGCGTCGGCAGCGGCGACACGAACGTGCCCTCCTCCAGGCCACGGCGGAACATCTCCATGCCGGACTCGTGGACACGGCCGAGCCGTTCGCGGATGCCGCTCATCGTGACGCTGCGCTGGGCGAGGGAGAGCAGCAGGCGGTAGCGGTCGGCGACGTCCCACACGGCGAGCATCGAGCTCGCCACCGCCTCCGCGGGGTCCTCGACGCCCTCGCGGCCCGCCGCGTGCGCGCTCTCCACCGCCTCGACGGCCCGCTCCACGATCGCCTCGATCAGCGCGTCACGGCTGGGGAAGTGCCCGTACACCGTCCGGCGCACCACGCCCGCGGCGCGCGCGATCTGGTCCATGGACGCGTCGGGGTCGCGCAGCAGCTCGGCGACGGCGACGTCGAGGATGCGGCGGCGGTTGGCGTCGGCTCTGACGCTGCTCGCGGGGCGGGGATTCATGGCCCCATTCTGCCCACTCGCGCGCGCCCCCGGCTCACCCACTTGCACACGACTGTGCAACATCGGGTATCTTGCACATCAGTGTGTAGTTACACAAGCTTGTGCAATACGGGATGGGTGAATCCAGATGCCTCTGCTGATCAACGAACCGGTCGAACGGATGGACCGGCCGTACGCCCGCCGCTGGTGGGCCCTGGGTGTGCTCTGTCTGAGCCTCCTCATCGCCGTGATGGCGAACACCGCGCTGACCGTGGCCGCGCCCGACATGACCATGGACCTCGGCCTGTCCAGCTCCGACCTGCAGTGGGTCATCGACGCCTACACCGTCCCGTACGCCGCGCTGATGCTGCTGCTCGGCGCGATCGGCGACAAGTACAGCCGCAGGGGCGCGCTGGTGCTCGGCCTGGTGATCATGTCCGCCGGTGCCGGGGCGGGCGCGCTGGTGGACAGCTCGACGGCGGTCATCGTGGTCCGCGCCGTGATGGGCGTGGGCGCGGCGCTGATCATGCCCGCGACGCTCTCACTGCTCGCGGCGACCTTCCCGCGCGCGGAGCGGGCCAAGGCGATCACCATCTGGGCGGCCACGTCCGGCATCGCGATCGCGGCGGGACCGCTGATCGCGGGCGCGCTCCTGCGTGACAACGGCTGGCACTCGACGTTCCTGATCAACATCCCGGTGGCGGTGCTCGCGATCATCGGCGCGTTCGTCCTGGTGCCGCCCTCCAAGGCGGCGCAGCACGGCCGGATCGACTACGTGGGCGGCCTGCTCTCGGTCGTCTGGGTGGGCTCCCTGATCTTCATGATCATCGATGGCCCGCACTTCGGATGGGGCGTGCGCGCCATCTCCGCCGCCGTGGTGGCGGGCATCGGCCTGATCGCCTTCGTCGTCTGGGAGCTGAAGCACCCGCGCCCGGTCCTTGACGTACGCAAGTTCACGCAGCGTGGCTTCGCGGGCTCGAACCTGGCTGTGGCGCTCTTCTTCCTCGCGGTGTTCGGCGCCTTCTACTACCTGACGCAGCACCTCCAGTTCGTCCTCGAATACGACCCGTTGGAGACCGGCGTCCGCATGCTGCCGCTGGCCGGTGCGGTGTTCGTGGGCTCGGCGGTCACCGGGATCCTCGCGCCGCGCATCGGCGGCAAGATCATGGTGGTGGCCGGCATGGTCGGCGGCACCGTGGCGTTGGCCCTCCTGACACAGATCGAGGCGGGCTCCACGTACGGGGACTTCGTGGCACCGCTGATCATCCTCGGTCTGTCCCTGGGCTTCGCGGTCTCGCCGTGCACGGACGTCATCATGGGCGCCTTCCCCGAGTCGGAACTCGGCGTGGGCGGCGCGGTGAACGACACCTCGCTGGAGCTGGGCGGTTCGCTGGGGATCGCGGTCCTCGGCTCGGTCCTCGCGAGTTCGTACGGGTCGAAGCTGGCCGACGAGACCGCGGGCAGCAAGCTTCCCGCCTCCGCGCTCGACACGGCCCAGGACTCGGTGGGCGCGGGCAACGGCGTGGCGCAGGGCATCGCCGAGCAGGCACGCGAACTCACGGAGAAGGCCGCGGGGGCTTCATCGCCCCAGGAGGCGGCGCAGCTCAAGGCGCAGGCGCAGGAACTGGCCGGGGGTGCGCACCAGATGGCGGATGCGGTGGGCTCGGCGTTTTCTGGCGCGGTGGCCCATACCAGTCTTGTCGGTGCGGTGATTCTGGGCGTGGGGACTGTTGTGGTTGCTGTGATGCTGCCGGGGCGTCGGAAGGGGGCGGCCGTGGCGGGGGCCGAGGCTTTGGAGTCCTCGGATGCTCCGGAGGCCGTGGAGGCCGCGGAGGCCGCGGGGCGGCGGTAGCTGAGGGGGGCTCGTCCTCTTCGGGTGCGGCGCCGTTTCTGGCTGTGCCGCCGCTTCGCGGCGGATTTCTCCCGCCCACCCACCCGTTTACCCCGCAGGGCAATCGGGTGGGTGGGCGGGAAACTCTGCCGCGAAGCGGCGATGTGCCAGGGATAGCCTCTAGGCCAGGCAACAACAAACAACAGGACCACGGGCCAACGGGCCAACGGGGTAACGGGGTAACGGGGAAAGGGGGGCGGAGCTCATGGCGCCCAAGCCGATGCGAGCCGCGATCGGGGAGATGTGGATCAACTGCCAGGTCTGCAAGGGGGATCTGTTCCGTGACCGGGAGGTCAAGCTCAACAGCTCCGGCATGGAGCTCATGAACCTGGCGTGGGCGAACGAGTCCGCGACCGGACTCATCTGCTGGCGGTGCGGTTACGTCCACCTCTTCGTGAACCGCGAACTCCGCCTGTACCGGGCGGACAAGTGACGTCGGCGGGTACCGACGGCTGCTTCGCCTGCGGACTCATCGACGGCACCCGCCCGCTGCCCGGCGGCACCCTGCTGCGCACCGAGCACTGGACCGTCGAGCACTGCGTCGGCCCCCTCGGCATCGGCACCCTCGTCGTCAAGCCGCTGCGGCACATCACCGGCGTACACGAGATGAGTGCGGGCGAGGCTGTGGAGCTCGGGCCCCTGCTGAACCGGGTGTCCTCCGCCCTGCGCACGGCAGTTGGCGACGAGTGCGAGCAGGTCTACGTCTGCCTCTGGTCGCACGCCGGGCGCGTGCCCGGTCATCTTCACTTCGTCGTGCAGCCCGCCCGTACGTCCGACATCGACCGCCACGGCGGCGCGTACGGACCCGCCCTCCAGATGGCGATGTTCGCCGAGGGCGCGGAGTTGGAGCCGCGCGCCGTGGAGGAATTCTGCGCACTGATGCGCCGTGTGCTCGATGAGGGTTCCGCCATCCAGGTGGGCGTGTGCGCAAACTGTTGACTGTTATTCAAACCTGCCAGTAACTTCAGCGTTGTACCACCGAGACCCGCCAAAAGCCGCTGAAGCCTGCCCAAATCCCTTTCACAGCACGGCTGTTGGCGCCTGCGGCTTGCTTGCTCCTCTCCGGGACTGACCCCCCATCGGATTCAAAGGAGACTCCAGATGGCGATCCGCACCCGCACTCGCACCCGCACGCACACCCGCACCCACTCCCGCGCCCTGCGCCTGGCGGCCGCCCTCGCCGCCGCAGGCACCGCGACGCTCGGTCTGAGCGCACCCGCCCACGCGACCGGCGGTGACCCGCTCGACTACGTCGCCCTCGGCGACAGCTTCAGCGCCGGGTCCGGTGTCCTCCCCCTCGACCTGACCGCGCCGCTCCTCTGCGCGCGCTCGACGGCCAACTACCCGCACGTCGTGGCCCAGCGCACCGGCGCCAAGCTCACCGACGTGACCTGCGGCGGAGCCCAGACCAAGGACTTCGCCGGGTCGCAGTACCCCGGCGTCGCCCCGCAGCTCGACGCCGTCGACGCCGACACCGATGTCGTGACGCTGACCATCGGCGGCAACGACAACAACACCTTCATCGGCGCGATCGTCGCCTGCGGCTCCGCCGGGGTGCTCTCCGGCGGCAAGGGCAGCCCCTGCAAGGACGCCAACGGGGACAAGTTCACCAAGGAGATCGACGCCAGTACGTACCCGGCGCTGAAGAACGCCCTGCGAGCCGTCAAGGCCAAGGCCCCCAACGCCCGCGTCGGCATCCTCGGCTACCCGTGGATCGTCCCGGCCAAGGCCGACCCCAGCTGCTTCGCCAAGATGCCGATCGCCACCGGGGACGTCCCCTACCTGCGCGACCTGCAGGCCCACTTGAACAAGGCCGTGCAGCGCGCCGCCTCCGAGACGGGTGCCACGTTCGTCGACATGGCCGCCGCCTCGGAGGGGCACGACGCCTGCAAGCCGATGGGCACCCGCTGGATCGAGCCCGTGCTGTTCGGCACCAACTTCGTCCCGGTGCACCCGAACGCCCTCGGCGAGAAGGGGATGGCCGATCAGGCCATCGGCGTGCTCAAGTTCAACTGACCATCACAGGTCCCGTGGTGGCCGTGCGTCACGGCCGCTTGGTCCACACCGCCACGTAGTCCACCGCCATCGCCTTCCCCGGCTCGGTCTGCGCGACCGGAGTCGCCCTGCCCGCGACGCCGTCGGGGAAGGCGCCGCCCATCGCGACGTTCAGCAGGATGAAGTACCCCGCGTGGTCGGTCATGTCGGACCACGTGGCGGCGGAGAAGCGGTCCTGGGAGAGGGTGTGGAACTGCTCTCCGTCCACATACCAGCGCAGTTGGTTCGGGCTCGTCGAGCGGTCCCATTCGAAGCGGTACGTGTGGAACGCCGACTGGCAACTGGACCCAGGGCACGCTCGGTTGGCGCCCAGGCCCTGCGTCTCGTTGCAGTCGCCTCCCGGGTTCACGCCGCAGTGCAGCACGCCCCAGACCGAGTTGATGCCGTTGACGTTCTCCATCACGTCGAACTCGCCTATCGCGGGCCAGTTCTGGTAGTTGCCGCGGTAGGGCGCGCCGAGTGCCCAGAAGGCGGGCCAGTAGCCGAGCGCGCTCTCCCCGGTGATGTCCGGCATCTGGATGCGGCCCTCGATGGCGAGCGTGCCGCCGTCCGGGGCCTTGAAGTCGGAGCGCTTCGTCTCGATGCGGGCCGATGTCCAGTTTCCCGCGCCGTCCTTGCGCGGGGTGATCCGCAGGCTGCCGTTTCCGTCGAGGGCGAGGTTGTCGGGGGAGTCCGTGTACGACTGGATCTCGCCCGTTCCCCAATTGGCGGGCCCGCCCGGGTAGTTGTGGCCGAGGTCGATCTGCCAGTTGTCGGCGGAGGGGCGGGAGCCCGCGGCGCCGTTGAAGTCGTCGCTCCACTCCAGCGACCAGCCGGGCGCCGGTGGGACGTCGCCGCGAGCCGTGCCGGGCGTCATCAGGGCGCCGAGCAGACCGACGGCGGCCAGACCGGCCAGGACGGGGCCGGTGCGGGGGAATCTGGCGAAGCGGCCGATGCGAGTGCTGCGGGCAGGGTGAGTGCTGTGAGCAGCGTGAGTGGCGCGAGGAGTGTGAGTGGCGCTCATGGAACACCTCCGTGGGGGGAGTGTGCGTACCGGTGAGAGCGCTCTCAGAAGCGCTCTCCGGTTTTTGTAGTTGCAGACATGCCGGGCGTCAATGGCTCCGGAACGTCAACTTCCCGAACGCGTACGGTGGTTGGGTGACCGAGCCGCAGTACGCCGACTTCTGGTTCGACCCCGTGTGCCCGTACACCTGGCTCACCTCGCGCTGGATCCGCGAGGTCGAGCGGGTGCGGGACGTCTCCGTGCGGTGGCGGGTGATGAGCCTCTCGGTGCTGAACGAAGACCTCGACGTCGACCCCGAGGACCCGGAGGGCCAGTGGGGCGACTACATGCGCGGTCCCGGCCGCGTCTGCGCCGCCGTGGCCGGGAAGCACGGGAGCGATGCGCTGGGGAGGTACTTCGACGCACTCGGGGTGCGGCTGCACGAGCGGGGCGAGTGGGACGGTGCCGAGCGCGCCCTCGCCGACGCCGGACTGCCCGTGGAGCTCGCGGCGGTGGCCTGGACGGAGGAGTACGACGATGCCGTGCGGGCCGCGCACGAGCAGGGCGTCGCGCTGGTCGGCCCCGAGGTCGGGACGCCCGTGCTCTCCGTCCCGGGAGTCGGGGCCGTCTTCGGCCCGGTCGTGTCGCCCGCGCCGAAGGGAGAGGCGGCGGGGCGGCTGTGGGACGGGGTGGTACTGATGGCGGGGGTCCAGGACTTCTGCGAGCTGAAGCGGCCGTACGGCGAGCTCGACTTCGGCTGATCCCCGAGCCGATGTCGACGGGACGGGCGGGACTCACCCCCCTCAACTCCCCCCGCACGCTTACCTTTTCGTAAGTACCTGACTAATTAGTCGGTACTTGTGAGGCGGCGGGCGCTGGCCAAGCATGGTCATCATGACCACTCAGCAGCAGAACAAGACCTCTGTGACCGTCCTCGGCCTGGGCGCCATGGGCCAGGCCCTCGCCGGCTCCTTCCTCAAGGCCGGTCACCCCACCACCGTCTGGAACCGCACGCCCGGCAAGGGCGACGCCCTCGTGGCCGGAGGGGCCACGCGCACCACCACCGCGGCCGAGGCCGTCCGGGCGTCGGAGGTGGTGGTCGTCTGCCTCTACGACTACGACGCCTCGCAGTCCGTCCTCGACCCGATCGTCCCGGACCTGTCGGGCCGCACCCTGGTCAACCTCACGTCGGACACCCCGGAGCGTTCGCGCGAGGCCGCAGCCTGGGCCGCCGAGCACGGCATCGACTACCTGGACGGCGCCATCCTGGTGCCGGTGACCGTGATCGGCACCGCTGACGCGCTGCTCTTCCACAGCGGCCCGAGGGCTGTGTACGAGCGGCACGAGAGCACGCTCAAGGTGCTCGGCGGCAACACCGTGCACCTCGGCGATGACCACGGCCTCGCGGCCCTCTACGACAACGCCCTGCTCGACTTCTTCTGGACCACCATGTCCGGCCTCGTGCACGCCTTCGCGCTGGCCGGGGCGGACGGAGTGAAGGGCGCGGAGCTGGCCCCGTACCTGGGCGCCCTGCTGTCCATCCTCCCTCCGATCATCGAGGAGATGGGGGACGAGGTCGACTCCGGCCAGTACCCGGGCGAGGAGGCCCCGCTCGTCACGGAGGCGGTCAATGTCGATCACATCATCCACGCCTCCGCGCACCGGGGCCTGGACGTGGGCGCCCTGAGCGGCATCAAGGCCGTCCTGGACCGGGCCATCGCCAAGGGACACGGGGCGGACGGCTGGACGGCCACCATCGAGGCCGTACGCGGGGCGCGCTGAACCGGCGTACGGTGAAAGTGACCCCCGTCACAGAGCAGGAGCCGTGCGATGACTGGTGAACCGAGCTTCTTCGAGATCGGCGTCGAGGACCCGGAGCGGGGGCGCGCCTTCTACGGGGAGCTGCTCGGCTGGTCCTTCGAGCCGGGGCCGTCCGGGCAGGGGTATGTGATCTCGACCCCGGGTGTGCCCGGCGGCATGCACGGCGGCGACGCGGGGGCCGCGCCCTACCTCTTCTTCCAGGTGGACGACCTGGACACCGCGCTGGCCGCCGTCATCAAGCTGGGCGGCACGGTCGAGGCGCCCATCGGCGGCGAGAGCGAGGAGTCGGACGCCGCCTTCGGCCGGTTCCGGCTCTGCAAGGACGACCAGGGCTCCACCTTCGGCCTGCACCAGCCGCCGCCCGCCCGCTGAAGGCTGCCGATCGCCCGCTGATGCCGCAGGCCGCCCGCCGAGAAGAGGCGGGGCCGCACGCTGGCCTTGACGCCTGCGTCAAGGATTACCGTCGTACGCATGCGCATCGGCGAACTTGCGGAGCGGGCCGGCACCACCACGCGGACGCTTCGGTACTACGAGTCACGGGGGCTGCTGCCCGCCCGTCGCAGTGGCAACGGCTACCGCACCTACGACGAGGACGACGTACGGCTCCTCGAGCAGATCAGGACCCTGCAGGACTTCGGGTTCGATCTGGAGGAGACGAGGCCCTTCGTGGAGTGTCTGCGGTCGGGGCACCCGGCGGGCGACTCCTGCCCCGCGTCACTTGAGGTCTACCGCCGCAAGCTCGGTGAACTCGACGCCCTGATCAGTGAGTTGAGCGCGGTGCGCGAACAGGTCGGTGCGCAGCTCGTGCGTGCCGAGGCGGCGGTTCCGGGGGGTCCGGACCCGCAGTGCGAGCTGGCGGGCTGACGGAGAGGGAGTACAAGCATGGCGATGGTCAAGGCCGACGGTGTGGCCGAGGTGACGGACGCGGACTTCGAGGGGGAGGTGCTCAAGGCGGATCTGCCGGTGCTCGTGGAGTTCGGGGCCGAGTGGTGCGGCCCCTGCCGCCAGCTCGCGCCGGTGCTCGGCGAGATCTCGCGCGAGGAGGCGGAGCGGCTGAAGATCGTGCAGCTGGACGTGGACCACAATCCGCGGACGGCGATCGCGTACGGGATCCTCTCGGTGCCGTCCCTGCTGGTGTTCCGGGGCGGTGAGCCGGTGAAGTCCATGGTGGGCGCGCGCCCCAAGCGCAAGCTGCTCGCGGAGCTGGCCGAGGCCGAGGTGCTCTGACCTACGCGGGTGAAAAAGAAATACCCCGGACGAATTGACGTCCGGGGTATTTCTTCGCGTATATTGGATCCTTTCGCGACCCCTGGCCCATTTGGGCAGAACGGAATCGCGAGAATCTGTATAAGAGCACTGTAACTGGCGAGGGGCTGAATTGTCAACCGAGGAATTGCGGGAAGAGCAGCAATTCGTCTCCGGGCTGTACGCGCGCCTCGACGCGCTGCGCGAGGAGGCGGAAGCCGCCGTGCGGGCGTCGTTGACGCAGGTCGGCAACGGTCTGCAGGCCAGGCTTGAGCGTGACGTCCTGGTGGCGGAACGGTCCGGACTGCTGGCCGCCTTCAACGCGGGAGAGAACGGCCTCTGCTTCGGGAGGCTCGAATTCCGCGACGGCCGTGATCACCACATCGGGCGCATCGGAATCCGCGCGTCCGACATCGAACGCACCCCACTCGTGATCGATTGGCGTGCCGATGTCGCACGCCCCTTCTATCTCGCGACCGGTCATACGCCGATGGGGCTCAGGCGGCGCAGGCACATCACCACCGAGGGCCGCGACGTCACGGCCCTGCACGACGAGATCCTCGATCTCAGCGACACCACCCGCACCGGGTACGAGGGCGCGGACGCCGACGAGGTGCTGCTCGCCGCGCTCGACTCGGCCCGCACCGGCCGCATGCACGACATCGTGCAGACCATCCAGGCCGAGCAGGACCGCATCATCCGGGCCCCGCACCACGGCGTCCTCGTCGTCGAGGGCGGCCCCGGCACCGGCAAGACGGTCGTGGCGCTGCACCGTGCCGCGTTCCTCCTCTACGCCCACCGCCAGCTGCTCGCCAAGCGCGCGGTCCTGATCGTCGGCCCGAACCCCGCCTTCCTCGGCTACATCAGCGAGGTCCTGCCCGCGCTCGGCGAGACGGGCGTCCTGCTCTCGACGGTCGGCGAGCTGTTCCCCGGTGTGAGCGCCACCGGCACCGACACCCCCGAAGCCGCCGAGGTGAAGGGGCGCGCGGAGATGGCGGACGTGCTCGCCGCAGCCCTGCGCGACCGGCAGCGGACCCCCGAGCCCGGCGCCCCGGTGATCATCGAGCACGACGACGGCGACCTCGTCCTGGACTGGACGATCGCCCAGGAGGCGCGCGAGGCGGCCCGCGAGGCGGACGTCCCGCACAACCTCGGCCGGCCGCACTTCGCCTTCCGCGTCATCGACATGCTCACCGAGCAGCTCGCCGAGCGCCTGGGCGCCGACCCGTACGGCGGCCCGAACTTCCTCGGCCCCGACGACATCGCCCAGCTCGGCAAGGCGATCGCCGCGAGCCCCGAAGTGCACGCGGCCATCGAGGAGTTGTGGCCGCAGCTGACTCCGGAGGGCTTCCTCGCGGACTTCCTTCAGGAGCCGACGCCGCACCTGTCGGACGAGGAGGCCCGGATCGTCCGGCGCCCGCGCGGCGCCGCATGGACGGCCGCCGACGTCCCGCTGCTCGACGAGGCCGCCGAGCTGCTCGGCAGCGACGACAGCGCGGCACGGGCGATGGCGGAGGCCGAGCGGGCCAAGCAGATCGCTTACGCGCAGGGCGTGCTGGACGTCTCGTACGCATCCCGTACGTACGAGTTCGAGGACAAGGACGACGAGGAGTCCGAGGTCCTGCTCGCGCACGACATCATCGACGCGGAGCGCATGGCCGAGCGCCAGGAGGAGGCCGACCACCGCAGCGCCGCCGAGCGCGCGGCGGAGGACCGGACGTGGGCGTTCGGGCACATCATCGTCGACGAGGCGCAGGAACTCTCCGCCATGGCCTGGCGGTTGCTGATGCGGCGCTGCCCGACCCGCTCGATGACGCTGGTCGGCGACCCCGCGCAGACGGCGGAGGCCGGCGGCTGCGGCTCCTGGGAGACGATCCTTTCCCCGTACGTCGAGGACCGCTGGGAGTACACACGGCTCGGCGTCAACTACCGCACGCCGGTGGAGATCATGGACGTGGCCGCCGAGGTGCCCCGCGTCGAGTACCCCGATTTCCAGCCGCCCAGCTCCGTGCGGTCCACGGGCGTGGTGCCGTGGGCGCGCCGCACCGACGACCTGGCGACGGCCGTGGCCGACGCGGTGGCCGCCGAGACACGGGACGACGGCCGCCTCGCGGTCATCGCCCCAAGCGAGCTGCACGACGAGCTCGCCGGAAAGCTCCCCGGGGTGACGGCCGGGGATGCCCCGGACCTGACGCGGCCGGTCGTCCTGATCGACCCGCGTCAGGCCAAGGGCCTGGAGTTCGACACGGTCCTGGTGGTGGAGCCGGGCCGCTATGGAACGAGCGACCTGTACGTGGCCCTGACCCGGGCCACGCAGCGGCTGGGCATCCTGCACGCGCAGGAGCTTCCGGTGGCGCTCAAACAGGTCGCAGCCACACCGTAGCCAGCGGTGGCAGGGTGAGGCGCAGGGACGCGGGGCGGCCGTGCGACGCCACCGGCTCGGTCTTGACCGGGTCGGGGTTGGTGACGTCGCCGCCGCCGTAGCGCGCCGCGTCCGTGTTCAGGACCTCGTGCCATGCGGTGAACTCGCCGGGGACGCCCAGGCGGTACTCGTGCCGCACCACCGGCGAGAAGTGCGAGATGGCCAGGAGCGGCGCGCCGTCCGTGCCGTCGGCGGCCTCGGTGGCATACCGCAGGAACGCGAAGACGTTGTCCTCGGCCGCATCGCCCTCGACCCAGGCGAAGCCGCCGGGGTCGGTGTCGCGCTGCCAGAGGCACGGCTCGCGGCGGTAGACGGTGTTCAGGTCGCGTACGAGGTCGCGTACGCCCCTGTGGTCGGCCTCGGCCCCGTAGGCGGGGTCGAGCAGCCACCAGTCGGGGCCGTGCCCCTCCGCCCACTCGGCTCCCTGCGCGAACTCCTGTCCCATGAAGAGGAGTTGCTTGCCGGGGTGGGCCCACATGAAGCCGAGATAGGCGCGGTGGTTGGCGCGCTGCTGCCACCAGTCGCCCGGCATCTTCGACACCAGGGACCGCTTGCCGTGCACGACCTCGTCGTGCGAGATCGGCAGGACGTAGTTCTCGCTGTACGCGTACACCATCGAGAACGTCATCTCGTTGTGGTGGAACTTGCGGTGCACGGGCTCCTTCGACACGTAGTCGAGCGAGTCGTGCATCCACCCCATGTTCCACTTCAGGCCGAAGCCGAGCCCGCCGAAGCCGCCCGGTCCCTCGTGGTGCGTCGCGCGGGTCACGCCGTCCCAGGCCGTGGACTCCTCGGCGATCGTGACGACGCCGGGGGCACGGCGGTAGACGGTGGCGTTCATCTCCTGGAGGAAGGCGACGGCGTCGAGGTTCTCGCGGCCCCCGTGCACGTTCGGGGACCACTCGCCCTCCTCGCGCGAGTAGTCGAGGTACAGCATCGAGGCGACGGCGTCGACGCGCAGGCCGTCGATGTGGAACTCCTCGCACCAGTAAGTCGCGTTTGCGACAAGGAAGTTGCGAACCTCCTTGCGGCCGTAGTCGAACTCCAGGGTGCCCCAGTCGGGGTGCGCGGCCCGGTTCGGGTCCTCGTGCTCGTACAGCGTCCGCCCGTCGAACTCCGCGAGCGCCCAGTCGTCGCGCGGGAAGTGCGCGGGCACCCAGTCCATCAGGACGCCGATGCCCGCTCTGTGCAGGGCGTCGACCAGGTACTTGAAGTCGTCGGGCGGGCCGAGGCGGGCCGTCGGCGCGTAGAAGCCGGTGACCTGATAGCCCCAGGAGCCGCCGAAGGGGTGCTCGGCCACGGGCATCAGCTCGACGTGCGTGAACCCCAGGTCGGCCACGTACGCGGGCAGCTGCTCGGCCAGCTGGCGGTAGGTCAGGCCCGGTCGCCAGGACGCCAGATGCACCTCGTACACGGAGAACGGTGCCTCGTGGACCGGCACCTCCGCACGGCGCGTGAGCCATTCCGCGTCATGCCACTCGTGGTGCGACTCGTGCACGATGGAGGAGTTCGCGGGCGGGGTCTCCGTGCGGCGGGCCAGCGGGTCGGCGCGCAGCGTCGTCGAGCCGTCGGGCCGCGTGATCTCGTACTTGTAGAGCTCGCCCTCGCCGACCGAGGGCACGAAGAGCTCCCAGACACCGCTGCCGCCGAGCGAGCGCATCGGGAATCCGGTGCCGTCCCAGAAGTTGAAGTTCCCCACCACGCGCACGCCCTGGGCGTTGGGCGCCCACACCGTGAAGCGCGTGCCGGTCGCCCCCTCGTGCACCATCGGGCGTGACCCGAGCGCGTGCCACAGCTGCTCGTGCCGGCCCTCGCCGATCAGATGGAGATCGAACTCGCCGAGCGCGGGCAGGAAGCGGTACGCGTCGTGGATCTCCAGCTCGGTGTCCTCGTACGTGATCCGGAGCCGGTAGTCGTCGGGAATCTCCCGCAGCGGAAGCACCCCGGAGAAGAACCCTTCCCCGTCGTCCTGCAGCTCCGCCCGCAGATCCTTGGCGACGACGGCGACGGAGCGCGCGTACGGCCGCAGCGCGCGGAAGGCTATGCCCTCGCGCACGACGTGGGCGCCGAGCACCCCGTGCGGGTCATGGTGCGTGCCGCCCAGGAGGCGGGCACGGTCGGCCCGGGGGACGGGCGACGTGGGGCGGCTGCTCTTCGGCCTCTGCTTCGGTCGGTCGGGCTCCGGTTTCCGCTTGCCCTTCTTGCTGGCCTCGTCGGACGGTTTGCGCGGCTGCGGGCGGGGGGTCACGGGGGAGCCTCCTCGGCGATGGCAGGTCAGTGGGGTTCGGTGGCGGGGCCGTTCGTGGCGAGGCGCTTGATCGCGGCGAGGGGCACGGGGAGCCAGTCGGGGCGGTGGCGGGCCTCGTAGAGGACTTCGTAGACCGCCTTGTCCGTTTCGTAGGCGCGCAGCAGCACCGGGTCCATACGGGGATCGCGGCCGGCGACCTCCGCGTACCCCGTGCAGTACGCGGCCCGGCAGTCGCCCGCCCAGTCGGTCGCCCACGGCTCGCGCGAGCGCGCCGCGTAGTCGAAGGACCGGAGCATGCCCGCCACGTCGCGCACCGGCGGCTGCGGCATCCTGCGCTCGGACAGCGCGCGCGAGGGCTCGCCCTCGAAGTCGATGAGCGACCACTCCCCGGCGGGCGAGCGCAGGCACTGCCCCAGGTGCAGGTCCCCGTGGATGCGCTGGGCCGTCCACTGGGCCTCGCCCCGGCCCAGGTCGGCGAGGGCCTCGAAGGTCGTGTGCAGGGCGGCGGCGTACGGCTGCAGGGCGGGCACCGCCTTGGCCGCCGCGTCCAGGCGGTCCGCCATGCCCCCGGCGACCAGCTCCATCTGGGCGCGGCCCAGGGTGACGGTGGGCAGCGCGCGGGCGAGCGCCAGGTGCACGTCGGCGGTCGCGCGGCCGAGCGCCCGCGCCTCGCCGCTGAAGTCCCGGCCGGCGGTGAGCTCCCGCAGGGCCAGCTCCCAGCCGTCCGCCGTGCCCTTCAGATAGGGCTGGAGCACCCCGAGGACGTTCAGATCGTCCGCGACGTCCGCAAGCAGCCAGGCGGCGGGCGCGGGCACCTGCGCGCAGCCCTCGCGGGCCAGCATCAGGGGCAGCTCCAGGTCGGGATTGACCCCGGGGACGATGCGGCGGAACAGCTTCAGGATGAACGTGTCGCCGTACACGAGCGAGGAGTTGGACTGCTCGGCGGCAAGCACACGCGGCGCGAGGTCGTCGCCGATGTCCTTGCGCGGGTCGCGCTCGAAGCGGAGCTTTCCGACCCGCGCCTGCATCCGCAGCGCCTCCAGGAGGAACCCGGACATGCGGGCGTCGTGCATCGCCTCATAGACCGTGAACCCGGCGAGGGGCCCGCGCGTCACATGGCCGATCAGCGCGGGCGCGAGCCGTGGCGGCAGCTCGCGCCGTACGCCCAGGAGGAGTTGGTAGCAGTCGGCGGGAGGAGCGGGCGCGCCGCCCGGGGTCTGCGCGGGCACCTGCGGCTGCCGCACCCGTACGAGCAGGTGAAGAAGGCCCAACTCGGAGGTCGGCGGCAGCAGTTCGGTCGCCGTGACCAGGGCGAAGTCGGTGATGGGATGGCCCTTGCCCGCGAACCAGCGCTGCCGTGGCAGCCACGCGCGCAGCAGCGGATCGAGCGAGGCGAGCAGCGCGTCCGTGGTGATGCCCGGGCGGGTGACGGCTTCCGACATGGCGTCGCGTCCTTTCCGCGGTGCGGACAAGGGAGGAGTGCGGGAGTGCCGGTTGTGCGGGAGAGTGCCCAGGGCGGGGCGGTGGAAACCGCCCCGCACAGGAGTAGCAGGGGTGGAGCCTACGCCGCGTCCCCGCGCAGCCGGAACCAGTAGAAGCCATGTCCCGCCAGAGTCAGCAGATAGGGCAGCTCGCCGATGGCCGGGAAGCGCACGCCACCGATCAGCTCCACCGGGTGGCGGCCGTTGAAGGTCTGCAGATCCAGTTCGGTGGGCTGCGCGAACCGCGAGAAGTTGTGCACGCACAGCACGAGGTCGTCCCCTCCTTCCTCCGATGGAGGGGCCTCGCGCAGGAACGCGATCACCGCCGGGTTCGACGACGGCAGTTCCGTGTACGAGCCGATCCCGAACGCCGGGTTCTGCTTGCGGATCTCGATCATCCGGCGCGTCCAGTGCAGGAGCGAGGACGGCGACGACATGGACGCCTCGACGTTCGTGACCTGGTACCCGTAGACCGGATCCATGATCGTGGGGAGGTAGAGCCGTCCCGGGTCGCAGGAGGAGAAGCCCGCGTTGCGGTCGGGCGTCCACTGCATCGGCGTACGCACCGCGTCGCGGTCACCGAGCCAGATGTTGTCGCCCATGCCGATCTCGTCGCCGTAGTACAGGATCGGCGATCCGGGCAGCGAGAGGAGCAGGGCCGTGAACAGCTCGATCTGGTTGCGGTCGTTGTCCAGGAGCGTGGCAAGGCGCCGCCGGATGCCGATGTTGGCGCGCATCCGCGGGTCTTTGGCGTATTCCGCGTACATGTAGTCGCGCTCTTCGTCCGTGACCATTTCGAGGGTGAGCTCGTCGTGGTTGCGCAGGAAGATGCCCCACTGGCAGCCCGAGGGGATGGCCGGGGTCTTGGCGAGGATCTCGGAGACCGGATAGCGGGACTCGCGGCGCACGGCCATGAAGATGCGCGGCATGACGGGGAAGTGGAACGCCATGTGGCATTCGTCGCCGCCGTCCTTGAAGTCGCCGAAGTAGTCGACGACGTCCTCGGGCCACTGGTTGGCCTCGGCGAGCAGCACCGTGTCCGGGTAGTGGGCGTCGATCTCGGCCCGTACGCGCTTGAGCAGGCCGTGCGAGCGGGGGAGGTTCTCGCAGTTGGTGCCCTCCTCGGCGAAGAGGTAGGGCACGGCGTCCAGGCGGAAGCCGTCGATGCCCAGGTCGAGCCAGAAGCGCAGGGCCGAGATGATCTCCTCCTGGACGGCCGGGTTCTCGTAGTTGAGATCCGGCTGGTGGGAGAAGAAGCGGTGCCAGAAGTACTGCTTGCGCACCGGGTCGAAGGTCCAGTTCGACGCCTCGGTGTCGACGAAGATGATGCGGGCGTCCTGGTACTGCTTGTCGTCGTCCGCCCAGACGTAGTAGTCGCCGTAGGGCCCTTCGGGGTCGCTGCGGGACTCCTTGAACCACGGGTGCTGATCGCTGGTGTGGTTCATCACGAAGTCGATGATCACGCGCATGCCGCGCTGGTGCGCGGAGTCCACGAACTCCACGAAGTCGGCGAGGTCGCCGAACTCGGGCAGGACCGCGGTGTAGTCCGATACGTCGTAACCGCCGTCCCGCAGAGGTGACTTGAAGAACGGCGGCAGCCACAGGCAGTCCACGCCAAGCCACTGCAGATAGTCCAGCTTGGAGGTGATGCCCTTGAGGTCGCCGATGCCGTCGCCGTTGCTGTCCTGGAAGGACCGCACCAGGACTTCGTAGAACACGGCGCGCTTGAACCACTCGGGGTCGCGGTCCTTGGCGGGCGTGTCCTCGAAGGTGTCCTGGACGGGCTCGTTGATGATCATGGTGTGGGTGACCCTCCGATCAACGGTGAGGACGGTCGCAGGACCCTGAAGACGTGCGCGGGCGTGCGGCCCGGTTCGAGGCGCACATAGTTGGCCCTGCCCCAGTGGTAGGTGACGCCGGTGAGCTCGTCGCGCACCGGCACGGTCTCGTGCCAGTGGAGGCCGAGTGTCGGCATGTCCAACGAGACCGTGGCCTCCTGGGTGTGGTGGGCGTCGAGGTTCACGACCACCAGAACCGTGTTCGATCCGTCCGTGTCGTCGGCCGTCTTCGAGTACGCGATCACAGCTTCCTGGTCCGTGGGGTGGAAGTGCAGGTCACGCAGTTGCCGCAGGGCGGGGTTGGCGCGCCGCACGCGGTTCAGCGTGGTGATGAGGGGCGCGAGGGTGGAGCCGGTGCGCTCTGCCGACTTCCAGTCACGCGGGCGCAGTTGATACTTCTCCGAGTTCAGATACTCCTCGCTGTCGGCCCGCGCCGGGGCGTTCTCGCACAGCTCGTATCCGCTGTAGACGCCCCACGTCGGCGCGAGGGTTGAGGCGAGCACGGCGCGGACCTCGAAGGCGGGTCGTCCGCCGTTCTGGAGGTAGGCGTGCAGGATGTCGGGGGTGTTGACGAAGAAGTTCGGCCGGAGGTAGTGCGCGGTCTCGGTGGCCAACTCACTGAGATAGTCCGTTAGTTCGCCCTTCTCGTTCCGCCAGGTGAAGTACGTGTAGGACTGCTGGAAGCCGATCGCGGCCAGCGTGCGCATCATCGCCGGGCGCGTGAACGCCTCCGCCAGGAAGATGACGTCCGGGTCGGTCCTGTTGATGTCGCCGAGCACTTCCTCCCAGAAGGCGACGGGCTTGGTGTGCGGATTGTCGACGCGGAAGATACGCACGCCGTGGGCCATCCAGAACCGCAGCAGGCGTAGGGTCTCGGCGATCAGGCCCGGCATGTCGCGGTCGAAGGCCAGGGGGTAGATGTCCTGGTACTTCTTCGGCGGGTTCTCCGCGTACGCGATGGTGCCGTCGGCGCGGTGCGCGAACCACTCGGGATGCTTGTCCACCCAGGGGTGGTCGGGGGAGCACTGGAGCGCGAAGTCGAGGGCGACTTCGAGGTCGAGGGCGGCGGCGCGGCGCACGAAGGCGTCGAAGTCCTCCAATGTGCCGAGGTCCGGGTGGACCGCGTCGTGGCCGCCCTCGGGGGAGCCGATCGCCCAGGGCACGCCGACGTCGTGCGGCCCGGGGGAGAGGGAGTTGTTGGCACCCTTGCGGAAGGTGGTCCCGATGGGGTGGATCGGCGGCAGATAGACGACGTCGAAGCCCATCGCGGCGATGGCCGGGAGCCGCTCGGCGGCGGTGCGGAAGGTGCCCGACCGCGGTGGCTCGCCCTCGCGGACGACGGCGCCCTCCGAGCGCGGGAAGAATTCGTACCAGGACCCGAAGAGGGCGCGCGGACGCTCCACGAGCAGCGGCAACCGGTCCGACTCCGTGACGAGTTCGCGCAGCGGATGCTCGGCGATGACCGCGTCCACCTCCGGGGTGAGGGCTGCGGCAAGGCGGGCCGCGACGGGGCGGTCCGTGTCGCGCAGGGACTCGGCGGCGCTGCGCAGGGTGGCGCGGCGGCCCTTGCTCACGGGGGCGTCGGCCGCGGCGCGCTCGTGCAGGCGGGCGCCTTCCTCCAGGACGAGCTCGGTGTCGATGCCCGCCGGGATCTTGATGTGCGCGTGGTGCCGCCACTGGGTGAGGGGATCGCCCCACGCCTCGACGGAGTAGGTCCAGTTCCCCTCCGCGTCCGGGGTGACGTCCGCGCCCCACCGGTCGGTGCCGGGGGCGAGTTCGCGCATCGGCGTCCACGGTCCCGGGCGTCCTTCCGGGTCCCGCAGGACGACATTGGCGGCGACCGCCTCGTGCCCTTCGCGGAAGACGGTGGCGGTGACCTGGAAGGTCTCACCCACCACGGCCTTGGCGGGCCTGCGTCCGCCGTGGACGAGGGGCGCGATGTCGAGGACGGGTATGCGGCCGGTGAGGGTGCCCGGCCGGGCGGGTCGAGGGGGTGGATCCTGCGGGTCCTGGGGCTGCGGGTCCTGCTGTGCTGCCGGGGATGTGGGCGCCCTTGTGGGGGCCTTTCCCGAGGGCGTCGCCGACGGGCGAGTTGAGGGCATGACCGCTCCTGTCCGCGTTACATGAGTGGGGCGGATACGGGGGTGTGGAGGGGTTCTGCGACTGCGTGCCGCGCTGTACTGGCGGTTCTGAGCCGTGACTGACCGTACTGAGCCATGTGCGTACGGGGGAGCCTTCCCACCAACTTTGGGTGGGCAATCCGGCGCTTTGTTAACTACTGGTGCGTAAGGCTCAAACAAGGCTGTCGCCCTATCGAGGGTGCTTCGGGTCGGCGCCGGAGGCAAGGCCAAAGCTCGGGCACGCAGAACGGGCCCCGCCGTGTGCGGCGGGGCCCGTTCGTGATGCGCGGTGCCTCAAGGGTTGTTGACCTGCAGCAACTTGTTCGGTGAGCCGAGACCGGCGCCCGTCACCTTGCCCGGCACGGCCCGATCGGTCAGCGCCTTGCTCACCGCGGCCGGTGTGGCCGATGGGTGGTCGGCGAGGTAGAGCGCCGCCACGCCCGCCACGTGCGGCGAGGCCATCGACGTACCCGAGATGGTGTCCGTGGCGGTGTCGTCCGTGTTCCAGGCGGAGGTGATGCCGACGCCCGGCGCGAACAGATCAAGGCTGCCGCCCCAGTTGGAGAAACTGGCCTTGGCGTCCTTGTCGTCGGTCGCGCCGACCGTGACCGCTTCCTTCACGCGGGCCGGTGAGAACAGGAAGGCGGGCAGCCCGTCGTTCCCCGCGGCGACCGTGTAAGTGACCCCGGAAGCAATCGAGTTGCGCACGGCCGCGTCCAGCTGGGCGTTGGCCGTGCCGCCGAGGCTCAGGTTGGCGACGGCGGGCTTCTTGGCGTTCTTCGTCACCCAGTCGATGCCGGCGATGACCTGGGCGGTCGTCCCCGAACCCGCGTCGTCGAGCACCCGCACACCCACGACGTCGGCCTTCTTGGCGACGCCGTGGCTCTCGCCCGCGACCGTCGCGGAGACGTGCGTGCCGTGTCCGTTGCCGTCCTGCGCGGTGGCGTCGTCGTCGATGAAGTCCCAGCCGCTGCCGGCACGGCCGCCGAAATCCTTGTGCGTGGTGCGGACGCCGGTGTCGATGACGTACGCGGTCACGCCCTGCCCGGCGGATTCGGGATAGGTGTAGGACTGGTCGAGCGGCAGACCCTTCTGGTCGATCCGGTCGAGCCCCCAGGAGGGCGGGTTCTTCTGGGTGTGGTCCAGGGACACGATGCTGTCCTGGACCACGGTGGCGACCCTGGAGTCGCCCGCGAGCTTCTTGGCCTCGGCCGAACCCGCCTTCACCGCATAGCCGTTGAGCGCGGTGCTGTAGGTGTGACTGATGTCCGCCCCGTACTCGGCGGCTATGTCCTTGCCCGTGTCCGACGGGGCCGAGGTCCCGCCCTTGAGCGTGACGATGTAACTCCCGCTGATGGAACCGGGCTCACCGGCGCCGAGTATCTCCCCGAGCGGGGGATCGGCGGGAGCGGCGTGTGCGGGCAGCGTGATGGCCGAAAGTACCGCTGCCGTGGTGGCGGCGGTGATGGCTCCCGCCCACCGCAAACGCTTCGTTCGCGTAAGAGTCATACGCTGGTTTCCCTCCCCAACTTGACGTGCCCACCGCAGAGTTGGCCGGTCAGTGCCGGATCCCCTGTATCTGCACGGGCGTCACTTGGCAGCCTCTCGTGCGGTGTGAGGGCCTACAAGACCACAGGGCAGGGGGGAATCGGCCATATCGCCCGTGGGGGTGCTGTGAGGGTTGCGCCGATTTTCGGACGGGTTCAGGATGCCTCCGTCAGGTGCGGGGCCACGGGGTGACCGTCGGTACGTCGACGTCCGATCACCGCCAGCCGACCAGCGCCGCAGCCGTCACGCTGACGGCATGACGACCCAGCACGAACCACTCGCGCCCGACTCCCTGACCGTCCTCACCGGCATGTACGAGGCGGAGTCCCGCTACCTGGCGGCCGGCGGTCCCGGCAACGCCACGTTCGACCTGCTCGCCCCCTACTTCGCCCCCGATGTCGTGATGCACCAGGCCGAGGCCCTCCCGTACGGCGGCACCTGGCACGGCCACGACGGCATGACCCGCTTCTTCCTCGCCATGAGCGAGACGTGGGAGTCCTTCGAGATCGGCGAACAGGAATTCCTGGCCACGGGCGAGACGGCGGTCGTGCACACCCAGGTCCGTGCGAGGGCCCGCGCCACGGGGCGCGAACTCGCCTTCCCCGTGCTGCAGACGATCACCGTGCGGGGCGGGCGGATCGCACAGGTGCGGCCGTTCTACTGGGACACGGCGGCGATCGTGGCGGCGACGACGCGGCCCTGAGGCGGCCCTGAGGCGGCACGGGGCGCGGCCCGACGCGAAGCGGGCCACCGCCGCACCGGCGAGGATGGCCGGGACGGCGAGTGTGCTCCCTGTGCGCCGTGGTGACAGGGGCGGCGCACCGCTAACGTCGATGCGACACGTCGATGCGCACGTCGTTACGCGAGGTACGAACGCCCCCGTCATACGCCCCGTCGGACACCCTGACAGAGGTGCACCGTGATGAAGGCCATCCGTCGATTCACCGTACGACCCGCCCTTCCCGAACCTCTCACCCCGCTCTCGGAGCTCGCGCGCAATCTGCGCTGGTCCTGGCACACCGGAACCCGTGAGCTGTTCCAGGCCGTCGACCCCGAGCGGTGGGCCGCCTCGGACTGCGACCCCATGCGGCTGCTCGGCAGTGTGCCGTCCGCGCGGCTCGCGCAGCTGGCCGGGGACGGGGCCTTTCTGCGGCGCCTCGCCGAGGCCTCGGACGGTCTTCGGGAGTACGTCACCGGGGACCGCTGGTATCAGGACCAGTCCGCCGAGAGCGGCGGTGAACTGCCGCGCGCCATCGCCTACTTCTCGCCCGAGTTCGGCATCACCGCCGCCCTTCCGCAGTACTCGGGCGGGCTCGGCATCCTCGCGGGCGACCATCTCAAGGCGGCGAGCGACCTCGGGCTTCCGCTCATCGGGGTCGGGCTGCTCTACCGGCACGGCTACTTCCACCAGTCGCTGTCGCGCGACGGCTGGCAGCAGGAGACATACCCGGTGCTCGACCCGAACGAGCTGCCCCTGTCCCTCCTGCGCGAGGAGGACGGCACCCCGAGCCTGGTGGCGATCGCGCTGCCCGGCGGGCGACAGCTGCGCGCGCACGTCTGGCAGGCCGGCGTGGGGCGCGTACCGCTCCTCATGCTCGACTCGGACGTCGAGGAGAACGACGTAGGGGCCCGCGAGGTGACCGACCGGCTCTACGGCGGCGGCAGCGAGCACCGGCTGCTCCAGGAGATGCTGCTCGGCATCGGCGGGGTGCGCGCCATCAGGACGTACTGCCGGCTCAGCGGGCACGCCGAGCCCGAGGTCTTCCACACGAACGAAGGCCACGCGGGCTTCCTGGGGCTTGAGCGGATCCATGAACTTGCCGCGCGGGGCGTGGAGTTCGACGCCTCGCTGGAGGCGGTGCGGGCCGGGACCGTCTTCACCACCCACACCCCCGTGCCCGCCGGGATCGACCGCTTCGACCGCGAGCTGGTCGCCCGGCACTTCGGCCCGCACGCCGAACTGCCCCGCATCGACGTCGAACGTATACTGCGGCTCGGCATGGAGACGTATCCCGGCGGTGAGCCCAACCTCTTCAACATGGCGGTGATGGGCCTGCGGCTCGGGCGCTGCGCGAACGGCGTCTCGACCCTGCACGGCAAGGTGAGCCGCGAGATGTTCGCGGGCCTGTGGCCGGGATTCGACGCCGATGAGATCCCGATCTCCTCCGTCACGAACGGCGTGCACGCCCCGACCTGGGTCGCCCCCGAGGTGTTCCGGCTCGGCGCCCGGCAGATCGGCGCCCAGCGGACGGAGGAGGCGCTGTCGGTGGGCGGCTCGGAGCGGTGGGACGCGGTCGCCGAGATCCAGGACGTGGACATCTGGGAGCTGCGGCGGGAGCTGCGCGGGCAGCTGGTGACGGAGGTCAGGCGGCGTCTGCACGCCTCGTGGCGCGGGCGGGGCGCGGCGAGCGCGGAGCTCGGCTGGATCGACGACGTGCTGGACCCCGACGTCCTGACCATCGGCTTCGCACGTCGCGTCCCGTCCTACAAACGCCTGACGCTGATGCTGCGCGACAGGGACCGCCTGATGGAGCTCCTGACGCACGAGGAGCGGCCGATCCAGATCGTCGTGGCCGGAAAGGCGCATCCGGCGGACGACGGCGGCAAACGCCTCATCCAGGAGCTGGTGCGCTTCACGGACGATCCGCGGGTGCGCCACCGGATCGTGTTCCTGCCGGACTACGGCATGGCGATGGCGCAGAAGCTGTATCCGGGGTGCGACGTCTGGCTGAACAACCCCCTCCGTCCACTGGAGGCCTGTGGGACGAGTGGAATGAAGGCCGCGTTGAACGGCTGCCTCAACCTGTCGGTCCTCGACGGCTGGTGGGACGAGTGGTTCGAGCCCGACTTCGGCTGGGCGATCCCCACGGCGGACGGGGCGGCGACGGACGACGACCGGCGGGATGAGCTGGAGGCCGCGGCGCTGTACGACCTGCTGGAGCGCCGGATCGCCCCCCGCTTCTACGAGCAGGGTCCGGCGGGCCTGCCCGACCGGTGGATCGAGATGGTGCGACGGACGCTGACCCGGCTGGGGCCGAAGGTGCTCGCGGGGCGGATGGTGCGTGACTACGTGGAGCAGCTGTACGTTCCGGCCGCGCGGGCGCATCGCACACTGGGCGGCGTGGACGCGGCGGGGGAGCTGGCTGTCTGGAAGGAACGGATCCGTGCGGCCTGGCCACAGGTGGCCGTCGACCATGTCGAGGCGTCGGCGACGGGGGCCACGGCGGAGCTCGGCGCCACGCTTGCGCTGCGGGTCCGCGTGCATCTCGGGGAACTGACGCCGGACGACGTGGAGGTCCAGACGATCGCGGGCCGGGTCGACCCCGAGGACTTCATCGCCGACGCGAGTCCGGTGCCGCTGAAACTGGTGGGCGGCCCTGACGCGGAGGGCCGCCGCCTCTACGAGGGCCCCCTGGCCCTCGACCGCACGGGGCCGTTCGGCTACACGGTGCGGATCCTGCCTTCGCACCGGCTGCTGGCGAGCGGGGCGGAGCTGGGGTTGGTGGCCGTGCCCTCCGAGGGGACGGGGGAGGCCGCGGGGGTGTTGCTGCGGTAGGGGCGGCCGGACACGACGACAGGCGGCACCCGGGGAAAGTGAGACCCCGGGTGCCGCCTGGTCGTGAAGGGGAGCTGAGTTACTTGACGTTCACGCCGGCCCAGGCCGCGTCCACGCCCTTGTACTCCGCGGAGTCCGCGCCGTACAGGTCCTTCGCGGCGCTCAGCGTGCCCTCGCGGGCCGCCTTGTAGTCCGTCGTCGTCGTGAAGTACGACGTCAGCGCCTTGAACCAGATCTTCTCGGCCTTGTCGCGTCCGATGCCCTCGACCTTGGAGCCGTCCGCGGTCGGGGAGTCGTACTTGACGCCGTTGATCTCCTTCGCGCCGCTGCCCTCGGACAGCAGGTAGAAGAAGTGGTTGGCGATGCCGGAGGAGTAGTGGACGTCTACGTTGCCCGCGTCCTCGCTCCAGTTGTCCAGGGACGAGCCGTCCTTGGAGGGCTTGTCCATGTAGCGCAGCGGCGATCCGTCGCCGTTGATGTCGATCTTCTCGCCGACCATGTAGTCGCCGATGTCCTCGGGGTTCTTGGCGTTGAACTCGACCGCCGCCGCGAAGATGTCGGAGGTGGCCTCGTTCAGGCCGCCGGACTCACCGCTGTACTCCATGTTGCCGGTCGCCGACGTGACGCCGTGCGTCATCTCGTGCGCGGCCACGTCCATCGACGTGAGGGGCTTCTTGTCGCCCTCGCCGTCGCCGTACGTCATGCAGAAGCAGCTGTCGTCCCAGAACGCGTTGACGTACGCGTTGCCGTAGTGGACGCGCGAGGTGGCGCCCTTGCCGTCGCCCTTGATGCCCTCGCGGCCGTGCACGGCCTTGTAGTAGTCCCACGTCAACTGGGCGCCGTAGGCGGCGTCGACGGCGGCGGTCTGGGCGTCGTCCGGCTTTCCGGTGCCCCACGTGTCGTCGTCGTCCGTGACGAGCTTGCCCTCGCCGCTCTGGCCGTGGGCCAGGTCGTACGTCGAGTGACCGCCGCGCGAGTCGTCGGTCAGGTCGAAGCCGTTGGTGCCCTTCTTGGAGCCGACCTCGACGTCGCCGCTGTACTGGCTGTGGCCCGCGCCGTTCTCGATGGCCTGGTACTGGAAGAGCTTCTTGCCCGTGGCCGCGTCGGTGATGACGTGCAGCTTGCTGGGCGTGCCGTCCTTCTGGACGCCGGTGACGACGGTCTCGTGGGCGAGGACCGGCTTGCCGGACGCGGCCCAGACGACCTTGCGCGGAGTCCGCGCGTCGGCCTTCTTGGTGTCGCCGGACTTCGAGGCGGTCGACTCGGCGGACTTCGCGGCCGACTTGGCCCCGACCTTCGCGGAGGTGGAGGCGACCTTGATGGTGGCCTTGGCCGCCTTGGTCACGCTCTTGACCGAGCCGCTCTTGGCGGTGTGCACGACGAGGTCGCCGCCGAGGACGGGCAGGCCGTCGTAGGTGCGCTCGTAGCGGGTGTGCGTGGTGCCGTCACGGTCCTTGACGACGTCGCGTACGACGAGCTTCTCCTTGGCGCCGAGGCCGATCTTCTCGGCGGTGGCGGCCTTCTCCGTGTTCGCGTCCTGCAGCAGGTCCGCACGGGCCGTCGAGGAGAGCGCGATCGGCGAGCCCGAGGGCGCGGCGGCCCGGTCGGGCTGGGCGGATGCGCCGGTGGTCAGACCGCCCGCGAGCAGGGCACCTGCGGCAACAGCGGTGGCGATGGCCAGCGTCGAGCGCTTCCGGGATATGTGGGGGGTCACGCATGCTCCTTCTGTGGGGGGCTCGGACGGCATGGGGACTGTCCGGGCTGAAAGATGCGGTGCGGGTGTGCTGGTGTGACTGATCGAGGGAAGAGTGTCAGTTGGGCCAGGTTCATGTCAGGTCCCTGACCGCAGGTTGGCCAGAAATCGTCCGTTGAGCGATGGTCCATGTACGCAATGCGAACGGGGAGTTACGCGGCCGGCGGCACACATGGGTGCGCCGCCCCGGGGATTCGATCCACCCGGAGCGGCGCAGTCTGCATGTGCCTCAAGCCTGGTCAGGGCTTACGGGAACGTCAGCTTCCAGCTGTTGATGCGGCCGACGTCCTGCGCGGCCACGTCCTGGACCTTCAGCTTCCAGGTGCCGTTGGCCACCTCGGACGAGGCGTTGACCGTGTACGTCTCGACGATGTTGTCCGCCGAGTCGTTCGCGCTCGAGTTCTTCAGGCGGTACGTCGAGCCGTCCGGGGCCACCAGGTCGACGACCAGGTCGCCGCGCCAGGTGTGCACGATGTCGACGCCGACCTTCAGCGCGGCGGGCGCGTTGCCCGTGCGTCCGGTGACGTTGACCGACGAGGTGACGGCCGCGCCCCGGTCCGGGATGGCCACATCGGTGGTGTTCTCGAAGTCCGTGCCGCCGCCGGGGCCGCCGCGCGTGCCGACGTTGACCGCGGCCCAGGCATCGCCCACCGCCTTGTACTCGGCGCTGGTGGTGCCGTACAGCTCACCGGCCACCGCGAGGGTCCCGGTGCGGGCCGCCGCGTAGTTGGTGGTCGTGGTGAACTTCGTCGTCAGCGCCTTGAACCAGATGAGCGACGCCTTGTCACGACCAATTCCGGCCACAGGCAGGCCGTCAGAGGTCGGCGAGTCGTACGAGACGCCGTTGATCACCTTGGCGCCGCTGCCCTCGCTCAGCATGTAGTAGAAGTGGTTGGCGACGCCGGACGAGTAGTGCACGTCCACGTTGCCGATGCCCGAGTACCAGGAGTCCTTGGACGCGCCGTCCTTGCTCGGCTTGTCCATGTAGCGCAGCGGGGTCCCGTCGCTGTTGATGTCGATCTTCTCGCCGACGAGGTAGTCGCCCTTGTCCTGCGCGTTGTTGGCGTGGAACTCCACGGCCGCCGCGAAGATGTCGGACGTCGCCTCGTTCAGGCCACCGGACTCACCGCTGTACGTCATGTTGCCGGTGGCCGCCGTCACGCCGTGCGTCATCTCGTGGGCCGCCACGTCGATGGACGTCAGCGGCTTGGCGTTGCCCGCGCCGTCGCCGTACGTCATGCAGAAGCAGCTGTCGGACCAGAACGCGTTGACGTAGTTGTTGCCGTAGTGGACCCGCGAGTACGCGCCGACGCCGTCACCGCGGATGCCGGAGCGGCCGTGCACGTTCTTGTAGTAGTCCCAGGTCAGCGCGGCGCCGTAGTGGGCGTCGGCGCCGGCCGTCTCCAGGTTGGAGGCCTGCCCGTTGCCCCACACGTCGTCCGGGCCCGAGAAGAGCGTGCCGGTGCCTGACGTGCCGCGGTTCAGGTTGTACGTCTTGTGGTTGCCGCGGCCGGTGTCCGTCAGGTTGTACGTGGACCCGGACTGGGCGGACCCCAGGGTGACTTGACCGCTGTACTGGGTGTTGCCCGTGCCGTTCTCGATGCCCTGCCACTGGAAGATCTTCTTGCCGGTGGCCGCGTCCGTGATGACGTGCAGCTCGTTCGGGGTGCCGTCGTGCTGCAGCCCGCCGACCACTGTCTCGTACGCGAGCGTCGGCTCGCCCTTGGCCATCCAGACGACCTTGCGCGGCGCGCGGTCCGCGTCGGTCTTCTTCGAGCCCTCGGCCTTCGCCAGGCCGAGCGCCTGCTTCTCGGCGGTCGACGCCTTCACGTCGGCGCTGGTCTCGACGCCCTTGAGCTCGGCCTTCGCGGCCTTGGTGACGCCCTCGGTCTTCCCGGACTTCGCCTCGTCGACGACCAGGTCGCCGCCGAGGACCGGGAGACCCTCGTAGGTGCGCTCGTAGCGGGTGTGGGTCGTGCCGTCGCCGTCCTTGGTGACGTCACGTACGACGAGCTTTTCCTTGGCGCCGAGCCCGAGTTCCTTGGCCGTGTCCGCCTTGGTGGCGTTGGCGTCCTTGAGGAGCGCGGCACGCTGGGCGGGGGTGAGCTTCACGGGCAGGGAGCCGGGGTCGGCCTTGCCTATCTTGGCGGCGGCCGGGGTCTTGGACGCCGATATCGCGGGGTCGTCGGCCGATGCCGGGCCCGTCTGGAAGGCCACCGCGACAAGGGCGGCGACGGCGGTCAGGGCGCCCGCGGCGGTGGCGCGTCTGTGGGAGGCAGGTCTGTGAGAGGTGCTTCTCAACACGGACTCCTTCTGCGTGGCCGTGGATGTGCGGCCAGGGGGACCGGTCGGCGCGGTCGTGCCGTCCGGGCAGAACAAGGCAGAACGTGGAGCGTGGTGGAGCTGGGAATCGAGGGGAAGAGTGGCACCGGCCCGCTCTGTTTGTCAGGAGTGCGTCAAGAGTTGGCCGGAACTGGTCCGCTGCCCGGTGGGTCACGTTCGATATACGGAGGGGTCGCTCAACGCCAGGGGCTCGCGATTGTTCGAGGTGAAACTTCACGGGGGTGCTCGAAGAGGTGTGGCCGATTCCGGACCCCAACTGGCTGCGGTCCCGGATGAGTTGAGGCAGCACGAAAGCCGGCCTGGAGCGCTGCGTCGCTCCAGGCCGGTGCTCGGTGGCGGGCCGCTGCTCAGAAGTCGTAGGGCTTCGTGGTGTTCCAGTTGGTGACCTCGGCGTCGGACCAGGTGAACTCCGACGGCGCGCCCTTGCCGTCGAAGGCGCCCGTCCCCGCGCCAGGACCGGTGTCGCCGGTCTGGTCGCGCAGGGCGAGGGAGAGCTCCGTCGCGGTGTGGGTCCTGGCGCTGTCGGTGAAGAGGGCCACGGCGGAGTAGACCGTGCCGCCGGGCTTGACCGTGATGCGGGCGGTGCCGCCCGGGGCGTCCTTGGCCGCGTGGGGCAGGACGTTCGAGGTGTCGCCGAGCATCACGGACGGGTAGGAAGTGACCCAGCACGGCTTGGAGTCGGCGTTCGTCGCGGTGATCAGGAGGTGCTCGCCCTCCTCCGCGGGGAAGCGGTGCAGCACGGAGTACGAGAGCTCGTCGCCCGTGCACGGCTGGGCCGCGGCGGCGCGTGCGGGGGCGGCCTTGCCCGCACCGGAGCCCGCGGTGCCCTGCTCGCCGCCGCTCGTCTCCGTCGTGACCGTCGTCCCGGATGCCTTCGCGGAGCCCTCCGCGCCGTCGGCCGTGGCGACGCTCCGGCCCGAACCGGCCTTCGACGCGCTGGTGCCGGAGCCGTCCGAGCCGCCACAGGCGGTCAGGGTCAGGGCGAGCGCGGCGGTGGTGGCGGCGAGGACGGTGGTGCGGATCCGGGTCGTACGCATGATGAGGTTCCCCCGTGCGGTGGTGGTGGTCGTGGCGGTGGTGGTGGTCGTGAGTGCGGAACTGGCTGGCCTTTCCCGCTGTTGACACCACTGTGTCCGCCCCCGCTGGCGTTCCGCTCACGCCATGCTGACGTCGCGCTGACGTGCGAGGGAGGCACCGCAAGCAGGGGTTGGAGGAGGCCTCCTCGCCCCTGTGTCAGCCGCGCCGCACCCTCACGTCCGTTCCGCGAGCCGCACCATCGCCGTGTCGTAGCGCGCCCGCAGCCCCACGTCCGCCGACACCCGCAGCAGCGCACCGAGCGCCCGTACCGCCCCCTCGTCGTAGCCGGACGCCTCCGCCTCGCTCGCCGCGCCCTCCAGACGACGGATCCCCTCGGCCTCGTCGCCCATGCCGATGAGGGCCTCGCCTCCCGCGGTGAGCAGCAGGACACGGGAGGTCGCCGGGGCCTTCGGAGAGCTCTCGATGTCCAGGGCCGCGACCGACGTGTCCAGGGCCGACTGCCATTGCCTGGTGTCCAGTTGATGCCGGGCGAGGTGGTGCAGGGCCAGGCGTTCGGTGTGCCGGTCACCTGCCTCGCGGGCCAGCTGCGCCGCCTGTACGCAGCCCTCGGCCGCCTCTTCCGGGCTGCCGAGCGCGGCCTGGGCGAGCGAGAGGTTGATCAGGGCCGTCGCCTCGGCGCGCCGGTCGCCCGCGCGGGCGGCGATCACCGGGGCGGCCTCCAGGTGCACGAGGGCCTCCTCGGTGCGGCCCTCCTCGGTGAGGACCCACCCGAGCAGGGCGAGCACACGCGACTCCGCGCGGGCGTCCGCCTCGGCCCGAGCCGCCTCAAGTGCCGTTTCGAGCAGGGGAGCCCAGCCGTCGAGGACCCGCCACACCATCTGCGGCCACAGCCCGAGGACGATCCGCCACGTCCTGCCGGGCAGCCCGGCCGCCTCCGCAGCGGCCGCCGCCAGCATCAGGTCGTCACGCTCGGCCGCGTACCAGTCCATGGCCTCGTCGCGGTCCGCGAACGTCCGTATCGCGTGCGGCGGCCGGAAGTCCGAGGGCAGCGTGAAGCACGACTCGTCGCCGGGCTCGGCCGCGTCGGCCGCCGCCAGGGCGGTGGCCACGCTGTGGTCGAGCACCCGGATCAGGGCGTCCGGCCCGGCGTCCAGATCACGCGCGTAGAGGCGTACGAGATCGTGCAAGGTCCAGCGGCCCGGCGCGGTCCGGGTGACGAGATGGGCGGCGGTCAGCCGGTCGAGGGCGGCCTCGGCCTCGTCCGGGTCCGTCCCCGCGAGGGCCGCCGCCGTGAAGCGGTCGACGTGCGTGCCCGGATGGCGGCCCAGGTGCGCGAAGTGGTGCGCGACGTCATCGGGCAGCCGCCGCACGGTGAGCCGCAGCGCCGCGCGTACGCCCGTGTCCTCCACGTCGAGCAGGGCCAACCGGCGTGATTCGTCGGCCAGTTCGGTGCTCATCGCCCGCAGGGACCAGTCCGGCTGGTCCGCGAGGCGGGCCGCGGCCACCCGCAGCGCGAGGGGAAGGCCGCCGCACAGTTCCACGAGCCGCCGGGCGCCCACCGCCTCCGCGAGCACCCGCTCCTTGCCGAGCACCGCGGCGAGCAGGGCCGTGCTGTCGTCCGGTTCCAGTACGTCCACGGGGACGGGCCGGGCGGCGTCGGACGCGATCAGGCCGCGCAGGCGGTACCGGCTCGTGACCACGGTGACGCAGCGGGTGCCTCCCGGAAGGAGCTCCCTGACCTGCTCGGAGCCGCGCGCGTTGTCCAGGACGACGAGGAGCTGCCGGTCGGCGGCGAGCGAGCGGTACAGCGCGGACGCGCCGTTCGCCGACTCCGGTATCCGGCGCGGCGCGACCCCCAGGGCGAGCAGGAACTCGCGCAGCACTTCGAGGTGCGTCGGCTCGCCCGTGTCGCTGAACCCGCGCAGGTCGGCGTAGAGCAGACCGCCGGGGAACGCGGCGCGATTGCGGTGCGCCCAGTGCACGACCAGGGCCGTCTTGCCCACGCCCGCGGGCCCGGTGACCAGGCATACGGGGGCTTCGCCCGCGGCCGCGCGGGACAGGTCGGTCAGTTCGCCCGCGCGCCCGTGGAAGCCGCGGGGCATGCGCGGCAGCAGGTCGACCGTGTCCGCCACGGGGGCGGTGGGTGCGCCGTGCGCGGGGACGGGGGCGACCGCGGCCGCAGCCGGGGCCGCCGCCCCTGCCTCGTCGTCCTCCCCGCGCAGCGCGACCCCGTAGGCGTCCGCGAGCTCACGGCCCGGGTCGACGCCGAGTTCGTCGGCCAGCAGCCGCCGGGTGCGGTGGAACCAGTCGAGCGCCTCCGAGCGGCGCCCCGCACGCTGGAGTTCGCGCATGAGCGCGGCGGACAGCGATTCGCGCAGCGGGTGGGCCTCGGCCTCCGCGCGCAGGACGGCCGCCGCGCGGTTGTGCTCGCCGAGGCGTGCGTAGGCCCCGGCCAGCATCTCCACGGAGGCGAGCCGGAGTTCGTCCAGGGCGTGCGCGGCGGCCTGGAGCGGCGGGCTCGGAAAGGTGCCGCTCAGCGCGGGCCCCTGCCACAGGGACAGCGCCTCCTGGTACATCGCCACGGCGTCGGCCGGCGCGCGCTGGCCGCGGGCCAGCGTCACCAGCTCCTCGAACCGGTGGGCGTCGAGCAGGCTCTCCGGCATCCGCAGGACGTAGGAGGTGCCCTGGGTGACCAGCTCCACCCCGAACATCTCGGCGTCCGCACCCGCGAACAGGACCCGCAGCCGCGACACGTGGCCCTGGATGACGCTCCGGGCGCGCGGCGGAGGTTCGTGATCCCACAGGGTGGCCGTCAGCTGGTCCACCGGCACCGGGCGGTTGGGCCTCAGGAGCAGGGCGGCGAGGAGGCTGCGCCGCTTGGCCGGACCGAGGGGCAGTTCGCCGCTCTCGGTGGCGACGGAGACCGCTCCGAGCAGCCGGAACTCCACTGATGCATCTCCTTCTGGGGGAAAAGTCCAGATTACCGGAGGTGCCCGTGCGGACCGCGCGTCGGCCTGCCCCACTGCCTGCCCCACTGCCCCCCGGGCCTACCCCACCACGCTGTCCCGCCACGCCCGGTGCAGGTCCGCGAACGACCCGCTTCCCGCGATCAGTTCGTCCGGTGTGCCGTCCTCCACGACGCGCCCGTGCTCCATCACGAGCACCCGGTCGGCGATCTCCACCGTGGAGAGCCGGTGGGCGATCACGACGGCGGTCCGGCCGCGAAGCACCGTGTGCATGGCGTGCTGCACGGCCCGCTCGCCGGGGATGTCGAGCGAGCTGGTCGCCTCGTCGAGGATCAGCACGGCGGGGTCGGCGAGCAGCGCACGCGCGAAGGCGACGAGCTGCCGCTGACCGGCGGAGATACGGCCGCCCCTCTTGCGTACGTCGGTGTCGTAGCCGTCGGGCAGCGACGTGATGAAGTCATGGGCGCCGATGGCTTTCGCCGCCTGCTCGACGTCCTCGCGGGTGGCGTCGGGGCGGCCGATGGCGATGTTCTCGGCGACCGTGCCGGAGAAGAGGAACGCCTCCTGGGTCACCATGACGACGCCGCGCCTCAGCTCGGCGTTGGCGAGGTCGCGCAGGTCGACGCCGTCGAGCAGGACCCGGCCCGCCGTCGGGTCGTAGAAGCGGGCGAGCAGCTTGGCGAGCGTCGACTTGCCCGCGCCGGTGGAGCCGACGACGGCGACGGTCTGCCCGGCGGGCAGCGTCAGGTCGAAGCGGGGCAGCACCTCGCCGCCGGTCCGGTAGGCGAACCGCACGCCGTCGAAGTCGACCTCGCGGCCCGGGTGTTCGGAGGCGAGAGCGGGCAGCGGGCGGGCGCGGTCGGGGTGGGGTTCGGGCACGGAGGGGGTCTGGGCAAGCAGTCCTGCGACCTTCTCCAGGGAGGCGGCGGCCGACTGGTAGGAGTTCAGGAACATCCCGAGCCGGTCGATCGGGTCGTACAGGCGCCGCAGATAGAGCACGGCGGCGGCGAGGACGCCGAGCGCGAGGGTGCCGTCGGTGACGCGGTAGGCGCCCCACAGGACGATGCCGGCGACGGCCGTGTTGGCGACGAGCCGGGAGCCGACGACGTAACGGGCCATCTCCAGCATGGCGTCGCCGTTCGACTGCTCGTGGTGGCGGTTGAGCACGCCGAACTCGGCCTCGTTGGCGCGCTCGCGCCGGAAGGCGCGGACCGGACGGATGCCGTTCATCGTCTCGGCGAACTTCACGATGACGGAGGCGATCGCGGTGGACCGCTTCCCGAAGAGGGGCCCGGCGCGACGCTGATAGCGGCGAACGAGCAGATACAGCGGCACGAACGACACGACCGCCGCCGCGCCGAGGCTCAGGTCGAGCCAGAGCAGCATCGCCGAGATGTAGACGAAGGACAGGATGACGGTGACCAGCTCCTGCAGCCCCTCGCTGAGGAGCTCCCGCAGGGATTCCACGTCGGTGGTGGACCGGGAGATGAGCCGCCCCGAGGTGTACTGCTCGTGGAAGTCCACGCTGAGGGCCTGCGCATGGCGGAAGATCCTCCCTCGCAGATCGAGCAGTACGTCTTGATTGACGCGGGCGGAGGCCACGATGAACGCGTACTGGAAGCCACCGGACGCGCCCGCGCAGAGCAGATAGCCGACGCCGATGGCGACGAGCGGCCCGTAGTCGTCGGCACGGACGGCGGGCACACCACGGTCGATGGCGTACGCGACGAGCAGCGGCCCGGCCTGCACGGCGGCCTGCTGCAGGAGGAGCAGGACGGTGGCGACGACGACGCGTCCCCGCAGGGGCGAGAGCAGCGAACGGAGCAGGGCGGAGGTGGCGCCGGGAGGCGCGGGGAGGGTGTCCTTGTCGAAGTGATCGTCGGGGGAGGGGAGTTCGGCCTCCGGGCCGCCGGAAGCGGCGCGCTCGGCTGAGAGGAGGTCTCCCTCGTCAGGCCCCGTGGTACGTGAGGCGGGCGTCGACGCGCTCATCGTGCGTCCTCACCTTCCGCGGACGCGGGGCCCGCTGCTGTCTGTGGGGGTGCGGGCGCGGATGGGGGCGAGGGCGCGGCGGCGGGCTCCGGTTCCACGCCCTGAGCCGCGGGGTCGGCCTTTGCCCTCGTCGGTTCGTGCGCGGGCGGCGGGTCCGTTTCTCCGGCCGTGGGGGCGGTCTTTGGCGTGGTCGGGGCGTGTGTGGGTGCGGCGGGCGCTTTCCCCTGCGCGGGGTCGGCCTTTGCTCTCGTTGGTTCGTGTGCGGGTGGCGGGTCCGTTTCCCCGGCTGTGGGGGCGGTCTTTGGCGTGGTCGGGGCGTGTGTGGGTGCGGCGGGCGCTTTCCCCTGCGCGGGGTCGGCCTTTGCTCTCGTCGGTTCGTGTGCGGGCGGCGGGTCCGTTTCCCCGGCCGTGGGGGCGGTCTTTGGCGTGGTCGGGGCGTGTGTGGGTGCGGCGGGCGCTTTCCCCTGCGCGGGGTCGGCCGTTGCCTTCGTCGGTCCGTGCGCGGGTGCCGGGTCCGTTTCCCCGGCCGTGGGAGCGGCGTCCGCGCTTGTCCGGTCGTGCGCGGACGCCCGGTCCGCTTCCCCTGTCGCGGGAGCGACCCCCGCCCCCGACATCAGCCACGCGTACTCCGCGTTCCCCCGCAGCAGTTCCTGGTGGGTGCCCACCGCGGTGATCCTTCCGTCGGAGAGCAGGGCGACGCGGTCGGCGAGCAGGACCGTGGAGGGGCGGTGGGCCACCACCAGGGCCGTCGTGTCCTTCAGGACGCGCCGCAGAGCCGCCTCCACCAGGGCCTCCGTGTGGACGTCCAGCGCCGAGAGCGGGTCGTCCAGGACCAGGAAGCGCGGGCGGCCCACCACCGCGCGGGCCAGGGCCAGGCGCTGGCGCTGGCCGCCGGAGAGGCTCAGGCCCTGTTCGCCGACCTGGGTGGCCGTGCCCTGGGGGAGTGCGTGGGCGAAGTCGGCCTGGGCGACCTCCAGGGCGCGCTCCAACTCCGCGTCACCCGCGGCCTCTCCCGCCCCCATGAGGACGTTCTCGCCCACCGTCGCGGAGAACAGCGTCGGCTCCTCGAAGGCGACCGCCACCAGCGTGCGCAGCCGCTCGCGGTCCATCTCCGCGATGTCCTCGCCGTCCAGCGTGATGCGGCCCCCGCTCACCTCGTGCAGCCGTGGCACCAGCGCCGTCAGCGTCGTCTTGCCGCTGCCCGTCGCGCCGACGAGGGCGAGCGTCTCGCCGGGGCGTATGTGCAGGTCGATCCGGTCGAGCGCGGGCGGCGCGTCGGGCGGCGCGTCCGGGTAGCGGAACTCCACGCCGTGGAAGCGGAGTCCGGCCGCACCGGACCCCGGGCCCTTGTCGGCGGCGGTCACCACCGATGACTCCGGCTCCGCGTCCATCACCTCGAAGTACCGCTCCGTGGCCGTCGCCGACTCCTGGCTCATCGCGAGCAGGAACCCGATCGACTCCACCGGCCAGCGCAGCGCGAGCGCCGTGGAGAGGAACGCGACCAGCGTGCCCGTCGACAGGTCGCCGTCCGCCACCTGCACCGTCCCCAGGACGAGCGCCGCACCGAGCGCGACCTCCGGCAGCGTCATGATCACCGCGTAGATCGCGGCGAGCAGCCGCGCCTTGACCAACTCCGTGCCCCGCAGCGTGTGCGACAGCTCGCGGAACGCGTGCGCCTGACTGCGGTGACGGCCGAAACCCTTGATGATGCGGATGCCGAGCACGCTCTCCTCGACGACCGTCGTCAGATCGCCGACCTGGTCCTGCGCCCGCCGCGCCACCGCCATGTACCGGCCCTCGAAGTACGCGCAGGCGACCACCAGCGGCAGCAGCGGGGTCAGCAGGACGAGACCGAGCGCCCAGTCCTGCGCCAGCAGGATCGCCATGCCCACCACGATCGTCGTCCCGTTCACGATCAGGAACGTCAGCGGGAAGGCGAGAAACATCCGGAGCAGCATCAGATCCGTCGTGCCGCGCGAAAGCAGCTGGCCCGAGGCCCAGCGGTCGTGGAAGGCCACGGGAAGCCGCTGCAGATGGCGGTAGAGATCCGCCCGCATCGCCGCCTCGACGGAGGCGAGCGGCCGGGCCACCAGCCACCGCCGCAGGCCGAAGAGCAGCGCCTCCGCGACACCGAGCAGCAGCAGGAGCAGCGCCCCGAGCCACACACCCGCCAGGTCCCGGTCCGCCACCGGGCCGTCCACGAGCCACTTCAGGACGAGGGGGAAGACAAGCCCCGTACAGGAGGCGATGATGGCGACAAATGCCGCGCTGAACAGGCGAGTTCGCACGGGTCGGACATACGGCCACAGCCGCAGCAGGGTCCGCGCCGCTGACCCTTCCCGGGTCGGTTCCTTGGTCGGTGCATCTGGTTTCGGCATCAGGAGCGAGCCTACGGACGGCCACCGACGCAGCCCACTGAGTTTTGGCCCGTCCCTGCTCGTCCGCTGGTCCTACGACCAGGCCGCGCCGACCCACGACCAGCCCGCACCGGCGAAGTCGTACCCCTCCATCAACCGATCGGCTGATGCCGCTTCGAGCGCGATGGGCGATGCCGCGGCCCCCGCCCACCGGCGAGGCTCGACCCATGCCCATCATCGAAGTGCAGGACCTGCGCAAGGCCTACGGCGGACGTGCCGTCGTCGACGGTGTCTCCTTCGCCGTCGAGGAGGGCGAGATCTTCGGCGTCCTGGGGCCCAACGGCGCGGGCAAGACCACCACCGTGGAGTGCGTCGAGGGCCTGCGCCTGCCCGACAGCGGAACCGTCCGCGTCGCCGGGCACGACCCCGTCGCCGACCACGACCGGGTCACCCAGATCCTCGGCGCCCAGCTCCAGGAGAGCGAGCTCCAGGCGAAGCTCACCGTGCGCGAGGCCCTTGAGCTGTACGCCGCGTTCTACCCGAACCCCGCCGACTGGCGCCCCCTCGCCGAACGCCTGCGCCTGACCGACAAGCTGGACAGCCGCTTCGGCAAGCTCTCCGGCGGCCAGAAGCAGCGCCTGTTCATCGCGCTCGCGCTGATCGGCAACCCGAGGGTCGTCGTGCTCGACGAGCTGACCACCGGGCTCGACCCGCGCGCCCGCCGCGACACCTGGGAGCTCATCGAGGACGTACGCGACAGCGGCGTCACCGTCCTCCTGGTCACCCACTTCATGGAGGAGGCCCAGCGCCTCTGCGACCGCATCGCGGTCATCGACCAGGGGCGGATCGCCGCGCTCGACAGCCCGGCGGGCCTCATCAGCCGGGCCGCCGGATCCACCGTCATGTCCTTCACACCGTCCGCGCCCCTCGACGAGCGGGAGCTCGCCGCGCTGCCCCGGGTCATCTCCGTCGACCAGCGTGACGGCCGCTACACGCTCAACGGCACCGACGAGACCGTCGACGCCGCCATCACGCTGCTTGCCAGGCACCACATCACCGCCCACCAACTGCGGGTCTCCGACGCCACGTTGGACGACGCGTTCCTCGACCTGACGGGAGCCACGGCATGACCACCACCGCCGTCGCCGCACCGCACACCACCGCGAGGAACAAGGCCTCGGCCGCCGTCCTCAAGGCCGAGCTCCGGATCTTCCGCCGCGAGCCCGGCGCCCTCTTCTGGATCATGGTGTTCCCCACGCTCCTCCTGGTGATCCTCGGCTCCATCCCCTCCTTCCGGGAGACCGACGCCTCGCTGGGCGGCATCCGCCTCGTCGACGCCTACGTCCCCGTGACGGTGCTGCTCTCCCTGATCATGGCGGGCCTGCAGGCCATGCCTCCGATGATCACCGGCTACCGCGAACGCGGCATCCTGCGCCGCATGTCGGCCACGCCGGTCCGCCCCTTTGCCGTGCTCGGTGCGCAGATGGGCATCCACGGCGCCGCCGCGCTCGTCTCGGCCCTGCTCTCCCTGACCGTGGGCCGCCTGGTCTTCGACGTGGCCCTGCCGCGCCAGGCCGTCGGCTACGCGATCGCGCTGCTCCTCGCCGTCCTGTGCGGGCTCGCGCTCGGCGCCATGGTCTCCGCGATCTCCCGCACGACCAAGGCCGCGACCGCGATCGGCTCCGCCGTCTTCTTCCCGATGATGTTCAGCGCGGGCGTCTGGCTGCCCGTGCAGGCGATGCCGGACGCGCTCGCCCGCGTCGTGGAGATCGCCCCGCTCGGCGCCGCGGCCCAGGCCCTTGGCGAGGCCGCGGCAGGCGACTGGCCCGGCCTGTCCCACCTCGGCGTGCTCGCGCTGTGGACCGTGGTCCTCTCGGCGGCGGCCGCGCGGTGGTTCCGGTGGGAGTGACCCGGACGCGGCCCGGCAGGTGACCGACACTGGGAGCGTGAGTACGACGACGGCGGACGCCACGCAGATGATCGAGCGGCGATGGGGCATGTTCCATCGCTGGGGCCCCTACGTCCTGCTCGGGTTCGGCATCCTCATGTCGGCCGCCACGAGCGGCGTCGTCGGCATGGGCCGCGACGCGTGGTACGTGGCGGGGGCCCTGGTCGTCGCCGCCGTGGCGCTCCAGCTGTGGTGGGGCGGCCTGGCCCCCGCCCGCCCAGGACCCTCGCGCGCGGGCGCCGCCTACTACGCCCTGCGCTGGGCGATCGCCTTCGTCCTCACCTGGATCAACCCGTTCTTCGCGTTCTACGCCGTCGTCGGCTACTTCGGAGCCGAGCGGCTGCTGTCCCCACGCCTGGTCAAGCCCGGCCTCTTCGCCACCGCCTTCATCATGGCGGGCTCCCAGTCGGGCGGACTTCCGCCCGACGAGAAACTCGGCTGGTCCGTCTTCGGCGGGCTGCTCGCCGTGAACATCGCGCTGCTCACCGTCTTCGCCCACCTCGCCGAGCAGGAGGAACAGCGCGCCCGCGACGCGACGGCCACCATCGTCGAACTGGAACGCACCAACACCGCACTCCAGCAGGCCATGGACGAGAACGCCGCGCTGCACGCCCAACTCCTCGTCCAGGCGCGGGAGGCGGGCGTCGCCGACGAGCGGCGCAGGCTCGCCGCCGAGATCCACGACACCATCGCGCAGGGCCTGACCGGCATCATCGCCCAGCTCCAGGTCGTCTCGACCGCCTCCGACGAGACCCTGGCCCGCGAACACCTCGGCCGCGCCGCGGACCTGGCCCGGCACAGCCTCGGCGAGGCCCGCCGCTCCGTCCACAACCTCTCCCCGACGGCCCTGGAGCACGACGCGCTGCCCGAAGCGCTGAAGAAGACGGTCGCCCAGTGGGCCGAACGCACCGGCGTCCGCGCCGACTTCACGGTCACCGGACCCGCCGAGCCGCTCCACGAGGAGATCGAAGCGACCCTCCTGCGCATCGTCCAGGAGGCCCTGTCCAACGCAGCCCGGCACGCGAAAGCCTCCCGCCTCGGCGTCACCCTCTCCTACATGGAGGGCGAGGTCGCCCTGGACGTACGCGACGACGGCCGCGGCTTCGACCCGCTGACCCTGGTACAGCGCAGCGGCTCCGGCGGCTTCGGCCTGGACGGCATGCGGGCCCGGGCCGAACGCATCGCGGGCTCGTTCACCGTCGAATCGGAACCGGGCAGCGGCACCGCGCTCTCGGCTCGCGTACCGTTGGTCCGCCATGGCTGACCTGATCACCCTGCTCATCGTCGATGACCATCCCGTCGTACGGGACGGTCTGCGCGGCATGTTCCGCTCCGACCCCTGCTTCGAGGTGCTCGGCGAGGCCGCCGACGGCGTCGAGGCCGTCGCCCTGGTGGAGCGCCTCGACCCGGACGTCGTCCTGATGGACCTGCGCATGCCGGGCGGCAACGGCGTCGACGCGATCGCCGAGCTGGGCCGGCGCGGCGCCCGCTCCCGGGTCCTGGTCCTCACCACGTACGACACGGACTCGGACACGCTGCCCGCGATCGAGGCGGGCGCGACCGGCTATCTCCTCAAGGACGCGCCCCGCGACGACCTGTTCACCGCGGTCCGCGCGGCGGCCCAGGGCCGAACGGTCCTCTCGCCCGCCGTCGCGTCCCGGCTCGTCTCACGCGTGCGTGCCCCTGGCAACGAGCCGCTGAGCACCCGTGAACGGGAGGTGCTCGCGCTCGTCGCCAAGGGCACGTCGAACCGTGCGATCGCCGTCGAACTCTTCATCAGCGAGGCCACGGTCAAGACGCATCTCACCCACATCTACGGCAAGTTGGGCGTCAAGGACCGGGCGGCGGCGGTGGCCACGGCGTACAGCAGAGGCATCCTGGGCTGAGGCCCGGGGTCAGGCCGTCTGCCACAGCGCGGGCGTGTTCGGCGGCTCCCAGCCGGGCTGGGCCTGGTGTCCCTGCAGGCACCGGTAGGTCGACCCGCCGTAGGTCACGGTGTCACCCGCCGCGTAGACCTTGCCCGCGGCCCACGTGCCGCCCGGCTCGGGATCACCGGGGCCGGGGCCGCCCCCGGTGGTCTTCAGCGTCAGGCCGTACTGCTGGAGCAGCGGATTGATCGGCTGGTGGAAGGTCGTCCCGCCGCTTGAGCAGTTGCCCGAGCCGCCCGACGTGACGCCCTGCGCCTGGCTCCCGGATATGTAGGAGCCGCCCGAGTCGCCCGGCTCCGCGCAGACCGTCGTCCGCGTCACGCCGCTGATGGTGCCCTCGGGGTAGGTGACACTGGTGTTGTGCTGCTGGATCGTGCCGCAGTGCCACCCCGTAGTGGAGCCGGAACGGCAGATCGACGCACCCACCGGGGACTGCGTGGAGCCCCCGACGCCGACCCGTTGCCCGCCCTGGCCCTTCACGTACGGGGTGGCGGTCCACTGGGAGTTGACGGCGACCCAGGCCATGTCCCTGCCGGGGAAGATCGACGCCTGGAACGTGCCCTGGGCCACCTGGTTGTAGCCGCTGGTCGCGGTGCCCGCGCGCCCGCAGTGGCCCGCCGTGGCGAAGCCCTGCTGCGTGCCCTTGGTGATCGGGAAGCCGATGGAACACCGGCCGCCCATGTAGTACGCGTCGCCGCCCACGAGGTCGTACAGCGGGCGCGGCCGGTCCTTGGCCCTCTCGATCCGTACGAGGGAGGACGCGACGCCCGCCGTGGAGACGAGGGACTCGGCGGCGGCGGTGTGCACGGCGCGCACCACGACCGCGTTGGACCGCACGTCGACGTACCAGACGGGAGCGTCGCGCGTCGCCGTCCGCTTCGCTGCCCGGTCCAACTTCCCCTTGGCGGCGTCCAGTTGAGCCGTGGAGTGCCGCACGACCTCGGCCCGCGCACCCCGCGCCTCGATCGCGGGGACGTCGGCGGCGTCGGTGGTGGCCACGGTGAGCCGCGCCGACGTGGCGCCGTGCACCCAGGCGCCCGCGAAGTCACGGCCGAGGGCGGCCCGCAGGGCTCCCGCGGCGGCGCCGGCCTCGGCCTCGTTGACCAGACGGGCCTCGGCCTGCGCCGACGTGAGGCCGAGGTCCCGCTGCATGGCCTTCAGGACCTCGGGCGATGTCCTGTCGACGGCGGCGGTCTCGGCGGGCGATGGCAGAGAGGCGCGGGCGGGATCGGCCTGGGCGTTGGCGGTGCCGGGCAGACCCGCGAGGACCAGGGCGCAGGACGCGGCGAGTGCGGCGCAGGCCGCCGCGGCGCGTCTGTGGTGGGTGGGGCGCATGGGGGCGTCTCCTCGGTTGCGAGGGGGTGAGCGGACCGGTGAGGGGGTCGGTCAGCGGATCGCCCACACCGTAGAAGCCTCAACTGCCTGCCAGTAGCTGTCAGTCGACCCCCTGCCCCGGCGTTATGGAACGCGCCACGCGGTCACGCCGAGGCCCCACCAGGCAGGTCAGGGAAGGCGGGGCAGGGAAGGCGGGTCAAGGGAGGCGGGTCGAAGGCGCCGCGAGCCACGCCGTGTAGCTCTCGCTGCGCGCCGCGGCCTCGGCGTGCGCCGCGCGGGCCTGCGCGAAGACGGCGGGCGCCGTGTCGCGGGCCGGGGCCGTCGGATGCCAGCCGAGCAGATGCCGCCAGTACAGCGGCGCCCCGGCGAGCGGCCGGGTCACCAGGCCGTGCGTCGGCGGGAACGTCGCCCGGCAGAGCCCCACCGCCCGCCCCACCTGGACCAGATGGACACAGGACGCGACATCCGTCTCGTAGACGGACGACGGAGTGAACCCCGCGCGGGCGCACGCGGCGGTGAAGCAGTCCGCGAAGCAGCCGTCGCCCGGCACGTCCGTCCACGCCTCGCCCGCGAGCGCCGCCAGGTCGATCTCCCGGCAGCCGGCCAGCGGGTGCCCGGTGGGCAGCATGACGAAGACGGGGTCACGGGCGACCTCACGCCACACCAGCAGCTCGCTCTCCGGTGGCGTGCTCGCCCCGCAGGTCCCCACCAGCGCGAAGTCCAGGCGCCCGTCGGCCGTGCGGGAGGCGATCTCCCGCTCCGACCAGGAGGTGTGGGTCGTCACCGGCACCCCCGGGTGCGCTGCGGCGAGCCGGTCCACCAGGGCGCCGAGCAGCGGCCCGTGCGTCGCGCCGAGCCGGAACCCCGCCCCGCCCTCCCAGGCCCGGCCGAACCGCAGCGCCTCCTCGCGCAGGCCGCTGACCGCGGGCAGCACGACCCGGGCACGGGCGAGCACGAACTCCCCGAGCGGGGTGGCGCGCACCCCGTGCCGCCCCCGCTCGAAGAGCTCCCCTCCCAGGGCGCGCTCGATCCGCTTCAGCTGTGCGCTCAGGGCGGGCTGCGCGAGCCCGAGCACGGTGGCGGCCTTGGTCAGGCTGCCCGCGTCGGCGATCGCCCGGATCGTCTTGAGGTGCCGCAACTCCAGGTCCATGGGCCGAGCTTGACCCGTGGCCCGGAGCGCTGCAATGGGCAGGTTCGTACCAATGCGGCCGCTGCGGGGCGCCGCCCCCGGGTGACGTCCCGGGTGACGTCAGCCTCCTTCACCCGTCACGTCGTCCCGTCGTCGCGCACCCGCAGCAACAGCACCGACCGCGCGTCCATCGTGACCGTCGTGTCCGCGCGCAGGACGGTGCCGGGCGCGGCCCCCTGCTCCTCCAGGGAGGTGTCCACCACCACCTCGTACGCCTGGGCCCACGGCACCCCCGGCAGCACGAAGCTCCCCGCGCGGTCCGCCGCGTGCAGGACCGCGAGGAAGCTGTCGTCGACGACGGGCGCGCCCCTGGCGTCACGTCCGGGAATGTCGCGGCCCGACAGATACATGCCGAGCGTCGCGGCCGGCGCGTACCAGTCGCCCTCCGTCATCTCCGTCCCGCGCGCCGTGAACCACGCCAGGTCCCGGAGCCCGTCCGCCGAATGCGCACGCCCGGAGAAGAACGCCCGCCGCCGCAGCACGGGATGCCGGTGCCGCAACGCGATCAGACGGGACGTCAGGTCGAACAGAGCCCGCCACCCCGGCTCGTCGAGCAGCCCCCAGTCCACCCAGCTGACCTCGTTGTCCTGGCAGTACGCGTTGTTGCTGCCCCGCTGCGTACGCCCCATCTCGTCCCCGGCGACGAGCATCGGCACCCCCGTCGAGAGCAGCAGCGTCGTCAGCAGATTGCGCAGCTGCCGCCGCCGCAGCCCGGCCACCCGCTCGTCCGCGCTCTCGCCCTCCACACCGCAGTTCCAGGCCCGGTTGTCGTCCGATCCGTCCCTGTTGCCCTCGCCGTTGGCCTCGTTGTGCTTGCGCTCGTACGTCACCAGGTCCCGCAGCGTGAACCCGTCGTGCGCCGTCACGAAGTTCACCGACGCGTACGGCCGCCGCCCGCCCCACGCGTACAGGTCGCTCGACCCGGAGAGCCGGTACCCAAGATCCCGCACATCGGGCAGCGCACCCCGCCAGAAGTCCCGCACCGCGCCCCGGTAGCGGTCGTTCCACTCCGTCCACAGCGGAGGGAACGCCCCCACCTGATAGCCGCCGGAGCCCACGTCCCACGGCTCGGCGATCAGCTTCACGCGCCGGAGGACCGGGTCCTGCGCGATCACCGCGAGAAAGGGGGAGAGCATGTCGACGTCGTGGAACGAGCGAGCGAGCGCCGCCGCGAGGTCGAAGCGGAAACCGTCCACGCCCATCTCGGTCACCCAGTAGCGCAAGGAGTCCGTGATCAGGCGAAGGACGTGCGGCTGCACCACCTGGAGCGTGTTCCCGCAGCCCGTGTAGTCCGCGTACCGCCGCGCGTCGGACGGCTGAAGGCGGTAGTACCCGCGGTTGTCTATGCCCTTGAGCGAGAACATCGGGCCCAGCTCGCCCGCCTCCGCCGTGTGGTTGTAGACCACGTCCAGGATCACCTCGATCCCGGCCTCGTGCAGCGCCCGCACCATCGACTTGAACTCGCCGACCTGCCCGCCCGCCGTCCCCGACGCCGCGTACGCCGCGTGCGGTGCGAAATAGCCGATCGAGTTGTAGCCCCAGTAGTTCCGCAGCCCACGCCGCAGCAGATGGTCCTCGTGCGCGAACTGGTGCACCGGCAGCAGCTCCACCGCCGTCACCCCGAGCCCGACGAGATGCGCGACCGCCGCCGGATGCGCGAGACCGGCGTACGTGCCCCGCAGCTCTTCCGGAATCCCCGGGTGCAGCTTGGTGAAGCCGCGTACGTGGACCTCGTAGATGACCGAGTCCGCCCACGGAGTCTTCGGGCGCCGGTCGTCGGTCCACTCGTCGTCCGGTGCGTCGTCGTGCACGACCACGCCCTTGGGGACGTACGCGGCCGAGTCCCTGTCGTCCCGCACCGTGTCGGCCACCTGCTGCTGGGGCCAGTCCCGCACATGGCCGTACACCTCGGGCGGCAGACCGGACGTGGCGAAGTCGCCGTCCACCGCGCGCGCGTACGGGTCGAGGAGCAGCTTCGCCGGGTTCCAGCGGGCGCCCGTCCACGGGTCCCAGCGGCCGTGCACGCGGTAGCCGTAGCGCTGCCCCGGACGGACGCCCGGCACGAAGCCGTGCCAGATCTCGTGCGTCAGCTCGGTCAGGGGCGAGCGCGTCTCGACGCCCTCGTCGTCGAACAGGCAGAGCTCGACGGCCTCAGCGCCCCCGGCCCACAGCGCGAAGTTGGTGCCCGCGACCCCGTCGGGCCCCACTCTGAACCGCGCACCGAGCGGCGTCGGCGCCCCCGGCCACACGGTCGGGCCGCGCGTGCTCGCTGCGGCCCGTGGCGCGGCGCGCGCCCCTGTCCGCGTCGACGGACCGCTCACGGCGGCGGCCTTCCCGTTCACGGCGGCCGCGCCCGTCCCGCGCCGCCCACCCCGGAGTGCTTCCTGTTCGGCTGCGCTGGACACCCATTCGCCTCCTGCGGCTCGACCCCTGCCGCGTCCCGGCGGCGGGGGCTTACCAGACCGGACGGCACGCTGGGACCCGAGGGTCCGTGCCGTCCTCCCCACTGTTCTGCCCAGCGTGTGCGTCGCACTCACGTTTCCCCAGGAGGGGGACGGTCGTTGGGACGGACGTGAGACAGGTAGCGAGGCGCGCTCGGCGCGCAGGGGCCGCGCTGGCCGCCGCAGTGACATGGGCAGGACTGCTTGCCGGTGCCGCGGGGTGCAGCGGTGACGGCGGAGGCATCGACCGGCTGATGGGCAAGCCACGGTCGCCCGCCGACGCGATCCGGGTGACGCCCGACGACGGCAGCAAGGGAGTCAAGGGCGACGAACCGCTCCAGGTCGAGGTCCCCGACGGACGCCTCGAATCGGTGAAGGTCGTCCGGGTCCAGGACGCCCAGGAGGCTCCGGTGCCCGGCCGCATCGACGAGGACGGCATGACCTGGAAGCCGCTGGACGAGGGCGACCTGGCGCTTGCCGCGAAGTACTCGGTGGACGCCGTCGCCCTCGACGGCCACGGCCGCCGCTCGGCCCGGCACACGACGTTCACGACCCAGGTCCCCGACGAGCGGTTCATCGGCTACGTGTCGCCGGAGAACCGGTCCACGGTCGGCACCGGCATGATCGTCTCCCTGGAGTTCAACCAGGAGATCGAGAACCGCGAGGCCGTCCAGCGCGCGATCAGCGTCACCGCGGACCCGGAAGTCGACGTACGGCCGCACTGGTTCGGCAAGACCCGCGTGGACTTCCGCCCCGAGAAGTACTGGAAGCCCGGCACGAAGGTCACCGTCGGCCTGCGCCTGCGCGACGTCGAGGCCGCCCCCGGCATCTACGGCCTGCAGGACAAGAGCTTCTCGTTCACCGTCGGCCGCAGCCAGACCTCCCTGGTCGACGCCGCCGAGCACACCATGGAAGTACGCCGCGACGGCGAGGTCCTCTCCACGGTCCCGATCACCGCGGGCGCCCCCAAGACCACGACGTACAACGGGAAAATGGTGGTCACCGAGATGCTGGAGGTGACCCGGATGAACAGCCGCACCGTCGGCTTCGGCGGGGAGTACAACATCCCCGACGTCCCGCACGCGATGCGCCTGACGACGTCCGGCACCTTCCTGCACGGCAACTACTGGTCGCCGAACGCCCCCGGCAACACGAATGTCAGCCACGGCTGCGTGGGCCTGCGCGATGTGAAGGGCGGCAGCTCACGGACCCCGGCGGGGTGGTTCTTCGACCGCACTCTGATCGGCGATGTGGTGGAAGTCGTCAACAGCGATGACAAGAAAGTCGCTCCTGACAACGGGCTCGGTGGCTGGAACATGGAGTGGAAGGAGTGGACGGCACCGCCCGGATCCAAGCCGGAGGCCAAGCCCTAGGGCCGGAACCGAGGCAGGACCGCACCCCATGCGCAGTTGGGACTGAACAGTGACATTGGCGGGGAGTCATCGGTCAGGGCCGTGTGGTTATCTAGCGCAGGCGCGTGTCTGTGCGCGCAGATGCACTGGGGTGCGGGCCTGACCAGGCCGTGCGAGGGGAGACACATCTTGAACGGGCGACCGATATCGGGGACGTCGGTTGGTGCGCGGGGGCGCGCACGGCGACGGGGCACCAAGGGCCTCTTTGCGGTGGCATCGGGTGTGACGCTGCTGTTGGTCACGGCATGCGGCGGGGGCGGCGGCTCGGACGCGGGCGGCGACGGCAAGGACAAGGCGGCCGACAAGAACGCGCCGTCGACCGCGGTGGTGAACATAGCGCCGAAGGACGGCGCCGACTCGGTGGCCACCAGCGGCGCACTGAAGATAGCCGCCGACAAGGGCAAGCTGTCCGAGGTCAAGGTAGAGGACAGCAAGGGCAATCCCGTCCCGGGCAAGATCACCTCGGGCGGAGCCTCGTGGGCGCCGGCGCATCACCTCGCCGCCTCCACGAAGTACAAGGTCCACGCGATAGCCAAGGACTCCGAAGGACGTGAGTCCGCCAAGGACACGACGTTCACGACGCTGACGCCGAAGAACACCTTCATAGGCCAGTTCACGCCGGAGGACGGCTCCAAGGTCGGCGTCGGAATGCCGTTCTCGGTCCACTTCTCGCGTGGCATCACCGACCCGGAGGCCGTCGAGAAGGCCATCGAGGTCAAGACCGAGCCGGCCGTGGACGTCGAGCCGCACTGGTTCGGCAACGACCGCATCGACTTCCGCCCCGAGAAGTACTGGAAGGCGGGGACGAAGGTCACCGTCAACCTCAACCTCGACGGTGTCGAGGGCCGGCCGGGGGTCTACGGCGAGCAGGCCAAGACCCTGAAGTTCACCATCGGCCGCAGCCAGGTCTCCACCGTCGACGCCAAGTCGCACCAGATGAAGGTCGTCCGGGACGGCAAGCAGATCAAGAAGATCCCGATCACCGCGGGCGCCCCCGGCACGACGACGTACAACGGCCAGATGGTCATCAGCGAGAAGCTCCAGGTCACGCGCATGAACGGCGAGACCGTCGGCTTCGGCGGCGAGTACGACATCAAGGACGTCCCGCACGCGATGCGCCTGTCCACGTCGGGCACGTTCATCCACGGCAACTACTGGTCGGGCGGCGCCTTCGGCAACACGAACGCCAGCCACGGCTGCATAGGCCTGAGCGACGTGCGCGGCGGCTACAGCAAGAAGACGCCCGCCGGGTGGTTCTTCAGCAACTCCCTCATCGGGGACGTCGTGGTCGTGAAGAACTCCGCGGACAAGACGATCCAGCCCGAGAACGGCTACAACGGCTGGAACATGTCCTGGGAGAAGTGGAAGGCCTGACCGGTCGGCAGACCCGTGCGGGGCACGGCTAACGTGCCCCGCATGACATCTGTGCATCTCGAAGTCGCCGAAGGCGTCGGTACGATCCGCCTCGACCGCCCCCCGATGAACGCGCTCGACATCGCCCTGCAGGACCGGCTCAAGGAGTTGGCCGAGGAGGCGACCCGGCGCGACGACGTACGCGCCGTGATCATCTACGGCGGCGAGAAGGTGTTCGCGGCGGGCGCGGACATCAAGGAGATGCAGGCCATGGACCACGCGGCGATGGTCGCGCGGTCCAGGGCGCTGCAGGACTCCTTCACCGCCGTCGCCCGCATCCCCAAGCCCGTCGTCGCCGCCGTCACCGGCTACGCCCTCGGCGGCGGCTGCGAGCTCGCCCTCTGCGCCGACTTCCGCATCGCCGCCGACAACGCCAAGCTCGGCCAGCCGGAGATCCTGCTCGGCCTGATCCCCGGCGCGGGCGGCACCCAGCGCCTGTCCCGTCTGGTCGGCCCGTCCAAGGCCAAGGACCTCATCTTCACCGGCCGCATGGTCAAGGCCGACGAGGCGCTCACCATCGGCCTGGTGGACCGGGTCGTGCCCGCGGCCGAGGTGTACGAGCAGGCGAAGCAGTGGGCCGCGCGGCTCGCGCAGGGGCCCGCGCTCGCGCTGCGCGCCGCCAAGGAGTCCGTGGACGCGGGCCTGGAGACGGACATCGACACCGGGCTCGCGATCGAGCGCACCTGGTTCGCGGGTCTGTTCGCCACCGAGGACCGCGAGCGGGGCATGCGCAGCTTCGTCGAAGAGGGTCCGGGCAAGGCGAAGTTCCTCTGAGGCGAGGTCCCGCGTCTCCCTGAGGCGACGTCCTACATTTCCCTGAGGTGGCGTCCCGCGTTCCGTCCGCGGCGTCCGAAGTTCCTCTGGATCACGTTCAGTTGAGGACGCGTCAGCCAAAGTGTCCCCCGAAGGAGCGGATTATGCGCAGCTTAAGAGAACCTTAAGTCTGCCTTGTTCGCGGCCGTAAGTGATCACTCGTAAGCGGGTAGTCATCGCAGGTCAACAGGGGTGCCATGGGGTCCCTTCTGCCCCTGGCATATGCCTACCCAGCCCCCCGGAATGGATGGTTCCGGGGGGCTTATTCCGTCGGAACGGCCCCGGAACACGCTCTGTGCGGCCATGATGGGGGGCATGGCGGGGCTGGAGGGTATCGAACAGCCGCGGCGACACGGGAGTGCGACCGCGGCGCGCTGGTCGCCGGCGGTTGAGGACGAACACGCGCTCAAGGCGCTCGAGTTGTTCGGCAATCCGACGGACGCGGAGGTTCCGCTGCCGTCGCGCCCGGAGTCCGCCGCCATCGCGCGCAGGCTCACCCAGGTCGTCGTGCTCCGTCACTGGGGGCTCTCCCCGAAGCTGACCGAGGACGCGGTGCTCCTCACCTCCGAGCTCGTCGGCAACGCCGTGCGGCACACCGGCGCCCGCGTCTTCGGGCTCCGCATGATGCGGCGGCGCGGCTGGATCAGGATCGAGGTGCGCGACCCCTCGCGCGGACTGCCCTGCCTGATGCCCGTCCAGGAACTCGACCTCAGTGGCCGCGGCCTCTTCCTCGTCGACAAGCTCTCCGACCGGTGGGGCGTGGACCTGCTGCCGCGCGGCAAGACGACCTGGTTCGAGATGCGGGTCGCCGACCGCTGAGGGGTCGCGCGGGCTCCGAGGCGGTGCGCGGGCTCCGGGGCGGTGCGGGGGCGGTACGCGAAAGCCCCCGGTCGCCGGCTACGGCATTGCGGGGGCCTTCGCGGAGCGCCGTGGACAAAGGGGTGTGGTCCACGGGCGCTGATGACGACCTGAGCCCGGGTCAATGGGGGTCGTGGCTCCGACTATGGCAGACAGGGGCCAGCGATCCAAAAGTCCCTATCCGGTCATACAGGTGCAAAGCGTGACACTCCAAAGGTGAATCCTTGGTGAGCTGGGACACCTGCCTGGTAAACGCTGGTTAAGTTCCGGCTGTGGCAGGTGTTCCGCAAGGGGCGATGAAGGGGGCAAGTACCCCCGTGGCCCCGACCCGCACAGGTGGAGCGCGGGCAATCAGCGGCTTTTGCCCGCTTTTACCATTAAATGGTCGCGTGATCGAGACTGACCGCCGCGGAGCCCTGCGCGCGGGCGCCGCACTGACCGTCGCCGGCGCGCTCACCGCAGGCTGCTCCGCCGCCGGATCCGCCCCCGCGGCACGCCAGGCCGCACCCGCCGCCCGGCACCCCGCCACGAAATCCCCGCGCGCCGCCCCCGCGCCCCGCCGCTTCCCCGGCCTGCCCGACCAGATCGCGCACAGCCCCCGAAACCGCCCCCAGGTCGCCCTCACCTTCCACGGCCAGGGCGACCCGGCCACCGCGCGATCCCTGCTCGCCATCGCCGAAAAGGCGGACGCCAGGATCACCGTCCTCGCCGTCGGCAGCTGGCTCGACGAACACCCCGAGCTCGCCCGCCGCATCCTCGACGGCGGCCACGACCTCGGCAACCACACCCACCACCACCGCACGATCAACGAGATGACCGAGGCCGAAGCCACCGCCGAGATCACCGGCTGCGCCGACCGACTGCGCCGCCTCACCGGCTCCATCGGCACCTGGTTCCGCCCCTCGCGCGCCGAGACCGCGACCCCGCTCGTCGCCCGCCTCGCACGCCGCGCGGGCTACCCGCACGTCCTCTCGTACGACGTCGACTCACTCGACTTCACCTCGCCGGGCGCCCAGGCCGTCACCCGCAAGGTCGCCTCGGAGGTGCGCGCGGGCTCCGTGGTGAGCCTGCACTTCGGGTACGCCGACACCGTCGCCGCGCTGCCCGCCGTCCTGGAAGCCCTCGACCGCCGCGGCCTGCGCGCGGTGACCACCACGGAGTTGCTGACCTGATGACCCTGCACCTGAACCTCACCCAGCGCACCGGAGCGGTCATCGCCGCCGGTGCCGTCGTCGCCGCGGCACTCGCCGGCTGTGGCGCGGACGCACGCGAGAACGAAGCCCTCAGCACCCAGGGCATCCAGAAACCCGCCAAGCCCAAGATCGCGCCCGGCCTCCCGGGCATGCCGCCCGTCCTGGACCCGAAGGACGTCTACGCGGCGGACCGCCCCAACAAGCTCTCCCCGGTGGTCAAGGACTTCCCCTCCCGGATCTACGTCCCCAACACCAACTCCAACACCGTCTCGGTCATTGACCCCGAGAAGTACGAAGTGATCGACACGATCGACGTCGGGGTCCAGCCCCAGCACGTCGTCCCCTCCTGGGACATGAAGACGCTCTGGGTCAACAACAACCGCGGCCACACGCTCACCCCGATCGACCCCAAGACCGGCAAGGCGGGCAAGCCGGTCGACGTCCACGACCCGTACAACCTCTACTTCACGCCCAACGGCAAGTACGCCATCGTGATGGCCTCGATGGACCGCGAACTGGTCTTCCGCGACCCGCACACCATGAAGAAGGTCAAGACCGAACCGGTCAGCTGCTACGGCGTCAACCACGCCGACTTCTCCGCCGACGGCCGCTACTTCATCGTCTCCTGCGAGTTCTCCGGCGAACTCCTCAAGGTCGACACGGAGAAGATGAAGGTCATCGGCCAGCAGAAGCTGCCCTTCAAGGGCGCCATGCCGCAGGACGTGAAGATCTCGCCCGACGGCAAGACGTTCTACGTGGCCGACATGATGGCCGACGGCATGTGGGTCCTGAACGGCGAGAAGTTCGAGAAACCGAAGCTGCTGCCCACCGGCAAGGGCACCCACGGCCTGTACGTCAGCCGGGACTCACGCGAGATGTACGTGTCCAACCGCGGCGAGGGCACCGTCTCCGTCTTCGACTTCCCCAAGAACAAGCTGACCAAGAAGTGGAAGCTCCCCCAGGGCGGCAGCCCCGACATGGGCGGTGTCTCGGCGGACGGCAACACCCTCTGGCTCTCCGGGCGTTACGACTCCGAGGTGTACGCCATCGACACCCGCACCGGAGTCCAGACGGCCCGCATCCCGGTGGGCGGCGGCCCGCACGGCCTCGCGGTGTACCCGCAGCCCGGCCGCTACTCGCTGGGCCACACGGGGATCTTCCGCTGAGCGGTTCAACGGTTGACCATCCCGGCCACCGGGCACGAGAAGGGTAGATCCACCTGCCCTCCCTCTGCCGCTCAGGAGGTCGCCCGTGCTGAAAGGCATCGACGTCAGCTCGTACCAGTCCACGTTCGACACAGACGGCCTCTCCTTCGTCATCATCAAGGCGACGGAGGGCCGTTCGTACGTCAACCCAAGACTGACCGCACAGACGAAGCGGGCCAGGGACGGCGGCTGCGTGGTCGGCTTCTACCACTTCCTGTGGCCGGGGAACATCACGGCACAGGCGGAGTACTTCGTGAGCAAGGCCCCGGAGAAGGCGGGGGACTTGCTGGCGGTGGACTGGGAATGGACGGGCGATCACACGCGCGCGAGCAACGCGGAGAAGGACCGCTTCATCCGGGAGGTGAAGCGACTGCGCCCGAACCACCGGGTGATCTTGTACTGCAACCGCGACTTCTGGCTGAACCACGATGACACCTCGTACGCGGGCGACGCACTGTGGATCGCCGACTACGTCACGGCGGGCAAGCCCCGCATCCAGGCGAAGTGGCGGATCCACCAGTACACGTCGACGCCGCTGGACAAGAATGTGGCGGACTTCGCGAGCGAGGACGCGCTGCGGGACTGGGCCAAGCCGTAGCCGTAGGCCAAGCCGTAGCCCTAGGCGTAGGCGTCCCGCGCGCGGCCCGTCGCTCGGTCAGGTCAGGCGCGCCACTCCGCCGTGCGCTCCGGGGATGCCTCGGCCAGTGCCTTGGTGATCGCTTCGGTGTTCTTGGCCAGGCCGTAGACCGGTGTGCCCGGCTGCTGGCGCCAGGAGTCGTCCTGGCCGCCCGTGTCGACCGTGTCGAAGCCGATCTCGTCGATGAGGTCGCGTACGACCTTCTTGGCGGCCTCGTCGTCGCCGGACACCGGGAGGGCGACGCGGTCGGGGGTGCCGCTCGGCTGGGGCTTGTCGAGGATGTCCTGGGCGTACGTGCCGTTGAAGGCCTTGATGACCGGGTGGCCGATCTGGCGCTCGGTCCAGCGGCTCTCGGTCAGGCCGTCCTCGATCTCGGCGATCTTCCCGTCGCGCTGCGGGTAGTAGTTGCCGGTGTCGATGACGGCGACGTTCTCGGCCGCGCCGTCGAGGAAGCCGGACGGCAGGTTCGGGACGGCCTTCAGGGGGATCGTCACGACGACGACCTGGGCGCCGCGCGCGGCCTCCTCGACCGTCACCGGCGTCGCGCCGGTCTCCTCGGCGAGGGCGGTGAGGGTCTGCGGGCCACGGGAGTTCGCGACGGAGACCTCGTGGCCGAGGGTCGTGAGGCGGCGCGTCAGGTTGCCGCCGATGTTGCCCGCGCCGATGATGCCGATCTTCATGACTGGCCCTTCCGGGGGTTGGTTCGCTGGGGTCGTAGCGGAGCCAACCTCCGGAACGGCTGAGGTATTCCGGCCGGGTGGTTCCGGTTGGGTGGGTCGGCCTCTCTCAGAGTTTCACCACGATCTTGCCGGTGTGCGTATTGGACTCCATCAGGCGGTGCGCGTCCCCGATGCGGTCGAGGCCGTCGAAGACTTCGGCGATCGGCGGTCGGAAGGCGCCGTCCCGCAGGCCCTGGTTGAGGAAGGCCGTGGAACGGCGGCGGCCGCCCGGCGTGGTGGTCAGCTGGAGGTTGGCGTAGACGTGGATGCTGAGCCCGGCGATCCACGGGAGCTCGGCGGGGCGTGGGTCGAGCCAGCCGTAGGAGACGATGGTGCCGCCCTCCGGCACGAGTGTCTCGGCCAGGGTGCGGTAGCCGGGGCCGCCGATCGCGTCGAAGACGAGGTCGACGCCGCGCCCGCCGGTGAACCGCTGGGTCTCCTTCACGACGTCCTCGTCGTCCGTGACGACGACGTGCGCCGCGCCGAGATCGAGGAGCTGCTGCTTCTTCGCCTCGGTACGCGTCGTGGCGATGGGCACGGCTCCGACGCGCCGGGCCACCTGGATGGCGGCCGTGCCCACCCCGCTGGACGCGCCGGTGATCAGGACGTGGTCGCCGGGACGGAGGCCGCCCGTCTCGATCATTCCGCCGTACGCCGTGGTGTAGGTGAGCCAGGCCGCGGCGCCGGTGACCGCGTCCACCTCGGCGGGACGCGGCACGACGGCCGACTCGGGCAGGACGACGCGCTCGGCGTACACGCCCTGTGCGCTCATCTCGATGCCGGGCCCGGTGAACACCGTGTCGCCCACGGCGAATTCGCCGACGCCCTCGCCGATCTGCTCGACGGTGCCCGCGGCTTCGTAGCCGAGCCGCGAGCCGGGCAGGGTGGGCTGGTAGTAGTAGCCGCCGGAGCGGAAGAGGACTTCGGCGCGGTTGAGGCCCAGGGCCTCGACGCGGATGAGGAGTTCACCGGGGCCGGGGGCGGGCAGGTCCACCTCGCGGATCTGGAGGACTTCCGAGTCGCCGATCTCGTCGAAGAACACGGTGCGGGCGGTGGTTGTGCCGTTCGATTCGCCGTTCGTTGTCATGGCGAGAACGCTAGGTGGGCCGCGCGAGACGAACCATGCTTGCCGATCTCGGTTTCCTGTCCGTGCGTCTCGCTGCCCGTGGTGGTCGCTACCGTACGGACATGGACGTACTGAGCGACGCGATCGCGGCGATGCGGACGGGGCGCCCGCACTCCAGCATCCGGGACAAGTACGCCCCCTGGGGTGTGCACTTCGATACGCACGACGGTGCCGGGTTCCATGTGGTGCTGCAGGGCTCGGCCTGGCTGATCCCGGACCGGGACGGCGCCGAACCCGTCCGGCTCGGCCCCGGTGACGTGGTGTTCCTCGCGCACGGCTACGGCCACGCGCTGGCCAGTGATCCGGCTGCGCCGCTGGAGCGGTTCGAGCTGGAGCCCGACGGTTCCTGGCCCGCGCCGCCGGAGCGGGGTTCGGTCACGGGCGAAGGCCCTGCCACCGTGCTGCTCTGCGGGGCCTATCGGCTCGACCGGGCCCGCGCGCACCCGCTTCTCTCGGAGCTCCCCGAGGTGGTTCATCTGCCCGCCAGGGTCGGCGCGTACCCCTCGCTGCGGGCCGCCGTCGAACTGCTCGGTGCCGAGCTGGAGGAGCCGCAGCCCGGCGCCGACATCATCGTCTCCGCGCTGCTCGACACGATGCTGCTCTACATCCTGCGGGCGTGGTGGCTCCGGGAGCGGCACGGCTCAGGGCACCCGACGGGCTGGTCCGCCGCGCTCGCCGACCCGGCGGTGGCGGCCGCGCTGCGGGCCGTCCACGGCGACCCGGCGCATCCCTGGACGGTGGAGGAACTCGGCGCGCTCGGGGGTCTGTCGCGCGCTCCCTTCGCCCGCCGGTTCGCGGGGACCGTGGGGTCGCCCCCGCTGGCGTATCTGACGTGGTGGCGGATGACGACGGCCGGGCGGCTGCTGCGCGAGGCGGACCTGCCGCTGCGGCAGGTCGCCGAACGGGCGGGCTACACCTCGGAGTTCGCCTTCTCCAAGGCGTTCAAGCGGGAGTTCGGGGTGGCGCCGGGGCAGTACCGGAGGCTGCGGGCCGCGGGGCTGCCGGTCAGTGAAGTGGTGTGACCGGGTCAGTGAAGTGGTGTGACGCGGCGGGGCGGTGTGGGTGGTGTGACGAGGGGCACAGGAACGCGTCCGGGGGTGCGGAGAGATACGTGGTGTGAGGCCTACTGAATTGGGAGATGGCATCCATGCACGGATACGGGCAGGTGAGCGGGAAGCCTTCGGCGAGTTGTACGAGGCGTACGCGCGGACGGTCTACAACCACGCCCTGCGGCTGACCGGCGACTGGTCGACCGCCGAGGAGGTCATGTCCGAGACCTTCCTGGCGGCCTGGCGCACCCGCGACCGGCTGGAACCGGACGGCGGTTCGCTCAAGCCGTGGCTGCTCGGCATCGCGACGCACAAGGCGCAGAACGCCAATCGCGGACTGAGACGGCGACTCGCCTTTCTGTCCCGTCAGTCGTCCCCGCCCCAAGTGGCCGACTTCGCCGAGGAGTCGGCGGGGCGGATGGACGACGCGCGACGCCTTGCGGCGGTGCACGGCGCGCTGCGCCGGCTGCGCCGTCAGGAGCGCGAGGTGCTCGTCCTGTGCGTGTGGTCGGGGCTCGACTACGCGCAGGCGGCCGAGGCGCTGGGCGTTCCGGTCGGCACGGTGCGGTCGCGGCTCTCGCGGGCCCGTGCACGGCTGCGGAAGCTCAGTGAGGACGGGAGCGGCAGGAGCGATGGGACTGCTGAGTCGGCAGTGAAGGACGTGACGGAACCTCTCCGTGGCCGCGGAGAGGTAGAGAGTGAGGCCGCGTTCGCGGCCCTGCCCCTGCGGGAGGAATTCCGATGAACGCCGCCACCCCGTCCCGGGGAGAGGCCGAGGCCGCTGAACTGGCGCGCCTGCTGCCGGAGTCGGACGGAGACGAATGGGAACTCCCGCCGGGGCGTCACCTTCACCACAAGGACGTCCTGATGCAGCAGATCGACCGAGACACGGCCCGTGACGACTCCGCCCGCGACGGCTTCGCTCACGGCGACATCGCCCGTGACGACTCCGCCCGCGACGGCTTCACCCACGACGACACCACCGTCCGTGAAGCGCCCCGCCGCAGGCTGCTGCGTCCCGCGGTGCTGATGCCGGCGGCCGCCGCGCTCGCCGTGGCCGGGATCCTGACCGCCGCGCTTCCCTTCGGGAACACCGACGGCGTGCGCGACATGGGCGCGGGCCCGGGGGCCGCTCCGGGTGCCGCGCCGGGTGCGGCCACGGGTGCGGCCGTGACCCTCGACCGGATCGCCACCGCGTCCCTGGAGGCCGAATCGGAGCCGGTGAAGGACAGCCAGTTCGTCTACGTGCGCAGCCTGGTCCGGAGCAACGAAGGCAAGATCAATGGCAAGGTGAAGCTCGGCGACCCGTACACGCAGCAGGTCTGGATGTCCCAGAATCCCGCCCCCGTCACGGACATCGGCATGATCCGCGAGAGCGGCAAGGGGGCGTCGATGCCCGGACAGGATCTGCCCATCGAGGCATCCGCCGTGGACGGTTCCGATGACACCGGCGCCATTCCGGAGGGGCCCGAGCGCCCCACGTACGACTGGCTCGCCTCGCTGCCCACCGATCCCGACGCCCTCCTGAAGAAGCTGTATGCCCAGACGCGGGTGAGCGGTGAGCGGGAGACGAAGGCGCAGGCCGTCTTCGACCGGATCGGTGACCTGCTCAGCCAGACGATCATGCCGCCGGAGAACGCCGCCGCGTTCTACAAGGCGGTCGCCAAGCTCCCCGGGGTGGTCGAGGTGCCCGACGCGGTGGACGCGGCGGGCCGGCACGGGATCGGCATCACCATCGAGGAGTCGGCGTTCGCGACGCGCAACGAATGGATCTTCGACAAGAAGTCCTTCGCCTACCTCGGCTCGCGCGGCTACATGACCAAGAACCACAAGCCGGGCGGCAGGCCGGGCAAGGAGGGCAACGCCGAGGTCCTCGGCGGCAGCGTCGCCGTCCTGGGCCGCGCCGTCGTCGATCAGCGCGGCATGGAGCCCGCGGGCGAGCGCGGCTGAGCGAGGTCCGTCCGCCGGGCCAGGACCGCCCGCATCGCCAGGAAGAGCAGCAGTCCGAACGGTGAGAGGAGAATCGTCAGGACCAGGAGCGGTCCCATCACCAGCGGGTGGATGCCGATGCGCCGCGCCTCGTGGTACATCCACTGTCCGATCAGCAGGTCCCAGGCGATGACCTGGGCCCAGATCGCGCCCGCCCCGTTGGCGAGGACGAGCAGGTCGCGGAATCCGTCGATGTCCGGACTGCTGACGGCGGCCCAGAGTTCGGGCATGACGGGCAGCGCCATCGCGACGTAGACGGCGAGGACCGGTACGACGGTGAGGGGAGAGGCGGCGACGCGGGCGGTCGTCCGCCACCCCGGGGCGAAGATCATGAGCAGCCAGACCGGGGCGGCCAGCCAGAAGGAGAGTTCGAAGAGGAAACCGGTCATGACACAAGCTCCTTGTTGTTGTCGTCGTCTTCTTCGTTGCTTCCGGGTGTTGCGGGGGTTCCGGGTGTTCCAGATGCCTGAACCAGGCGGTTGTCAGGGGGAGTCGGGGTACGCAGGGCTCCGTACGCGCCTGCGGCCGTGGCGGCGATGATCAGTCCCGCCGCCGTCAGCGTCGCGCCGTCCGGACGCAGGAGCGGCTGGCCGCGCAGGGCCTGCCAGGTGACCAGGGCGAAGAAGGCCGCGTACGCACCCGAGGCGACGAGCACGATCCGCAGCCGCGTCCGCTCGTCGGCCAGGCGGCCGTGGCGGGGGCGCGCGGCGAGTGCCGTGAGGCCCATGAGGAGCAACGGGAGCAGCTGCAGCGCGTGCATGCCGACGAAGTGCGGGATGCGCAGGTCACCGCCGGTGGTCGACCAGCCGGTCAGCGGCATGGAGGGGCCGCCGTCCGGTACGCCGACGCTGTGGGCGCCGACGATCGACGAGGTGCCCCGCTCCTGATCGGGTGTCGGCTGCGTCATGAGGAAGCCGACGGCGGCGCCGGCGAGCGCGATGGCGATCCCGCAGCGCATCGCCCAGGCGGAGGCGCGGTCGGCGATGCGGGCGCGCAGCAGCAGGATCGCGATGAGCAGGGTGCCGAGCCACAGGATGACGACGGTGACGGCCATCGCGTTGAACAGCGCTTCGTCGAACGGGGTCTGATGGTTGAAGTGGCTGCGCTTCCCCCGCACCACCTGCCCGGTGATGATCACCATCTCGACGAGGCTCGACACGGCGACGACCGTGCCCGCCCACCAGCCCGCCCTCCGGCCGCGGTCGAGCAGCGACAGCATCCAGGCGAGCGAGAGCCCGTAGGCGATGAACGAGACCGAGAACTTGAACGGCTTGAACCAGATCGGCGAGCCGACGAGTAAGCGATCGTCGACGGCCAGGCCGATGCCGGACAGAACGGCCAGAACGGCCATGGCCGCGGAGAACGCCACGAGCGGCCGGTGCCATGAATGCCATGAAGACATGGGGAACCCCCGAGATGGTCGCTGAGAAGAGAGAAGAGAGGGGCGAAATGGATAGTGGCACTTTCCGCTATCCGATAGCGCCACTATCTATGATGGGGGTCGGGGATGGCAAGGGCGTAGCCGGTGGCAGAGTGGCGAGCGGCAGCGCGAACAGGAGAGTGGGCAGGCCGTGCGTATTGGCGAGTTGAGCCGCAGGACCGGTGTGCCGGTGCCGACGATCAAGTACTACGTCCGTGAAGGGCTGTTGCCGCCGGGCGAGTTGAGCAGCCCGAACCAGGCGCACTACGGCGAGGCCCATGAGCGAAGGCTGCGTCTCATCCGCGCGCTGCTCGACGTGGGCGGCCTGAAGGTGGCCGCGATCGCGGAGGTGCTCGGCGCGGTCGACGACCCCGAGCGCCCGCTGCACAAGGTGCTCGGTGCTGCCGCCGACCGGCTCGGTTCGGCGGGGGAGGGTGACGACGACGCCGAGGCGGCGGCGGCGAATGCTGCGGTCGCGGAGCTGATCGCGCGCCGCGGCTGGCGCACCCACGAGTCGAACCCCGCCGGGGCCGACCTGTCACGGGCCCTTGCCGCCATGGGGCGCGTCGGCCACGGAGCGTTCGCGGAACTGCTCGACGAGTACGCCGACGCCGCCGAGATGGTCGCCCGCGCCGACCTCGGTTACGTGGACCGGCGGGTGGCGGTCGAAGACCTGGTGGAGAGCGTGGTGATCGGCACCGTGCTGGGGGAGGCGGTGTTCAACGCGATGCGGCGGATGGCGCATGTGGACGCGTCGGCGCGGATGTACGGGATGGACGGTGAGGGGCTGGGCGGGCGAGACGGAAACTGATAGGCGACTCGTACGCCCCCGTCGGCGGGTGCCTTCGCCCCAGGCCTTCCCGGTCCACGGCTTTATCCGCGGCTGTAGTTGAGTTCTGCGTCGATCCGGTGCCCATCGGGTGACTGGACGGGCGGCCTGCGTCCCATGGCCTGTCTTGAGCCCTCAGGCTTTGAGGGCGGCGACTTCCCTCGCGCGTCCCGCCAGTTGCTTCACCGGCCGCGCGCCGGCGTGAGCGCGCATCTCTCGGCGCATTGTCCCGAAGTGCTCGTCGCCGCGTGCGGAGGAGACGAGCTCGTACTCGTTCAGGAAGCGGTTCCAGGAGGCACACGCCGCGTCCAGATGCCCATGGGCGAGCTGCCGTTGAGCCAGCAAGGCGTAGGAATGCACACGGCCCTGCCGCTCCTGTGCGGGCTGCACCTTGATGGAGTCCTGCAGCGCCTTGATGCTGCCGGGCAGGTCCCGCTCCTCGTACAGGACATGCGAGAGGTGGAAGAGCCATGCGGTGCGGTCGTATCCACCCACGGCGTCCCGCCGGTTGTCGGCCTTGGACAGTGCGGCCTCGGCCTCGCTCAGCCGCGTGTGGGCCTGCCTGCGGTCCTTCACCATGGACGCGGCGTGGGCCTGCTGGCCGCGCAGGAACGCCACCAGACGAGGACCGGCCTGCGGTGCGGCTTCGGCGGCGCTGTCGGCGAACTCCAACCCCTTGTGGCCGTGGCGAAGGCTCGTCATCTGCAATGACATGCCCCGCAGTGTGCGGCAGTACGTCACGTGGTCCCCGGCTTCGTCGGCGAGGGAGAGGGCTTTGAGGTACCAGCGCTGGGCGGCGGCGTGGTCCTTCTCGTACATCGCCATCCAGCCTGTCAGATACGTCAGATCCGAGGCCGCGGCCTTCATGTCGGCCGCGACCGCCTCAGACGCCTGTGCCTTCATCCACGGTCCCACCGTGTTCACGAGGAACGCTGCCGCCATCGGCCGCGCGTGACCTGCACCGTCCTCGTCCAGGATGTCCGCGATCCTGATGGTCGTGCGCCTCACCGAGGCGACCTGCGAGCCGCCGATCCGAGTGGTGGCCTTGCCTGGTGCGACCGGCTCGCCGGCGTGCGCTGTCGCTGTGCCGAAGACGGGCACGGCCAGCGCCGCGGTAAATACACCGGCTGCGAGAACGCCGCGTCGAGAGGGATCCATATCCGCCCTTCCCAGGTCGATCAACTCCTCAACAGTGTCGAGGTGTTGACATCCATCGGAGGGGGTGGCGGGGGTCAGGCCCGCTTCCTCGTGCGTGACGGGCCTGCCGAGCTTCTCCGACAGAGCAGCCACCACTACCGCCCTGACCTGCTGCTTTGGCTGGTGCCCGCGAAGCCACATGGAGACGGACTGTCCGCTGTAGGTCAGTGGCATCCCGGCGAGGGTGCCGATGCGGTTCACAGCGCGGGCGAGCTCTTCGCGCTGGCATTGCCCCTGGTCAAGCAGGGTTGCCAGGCTGGTGTTCGGCGTACGCGGTGTGCCTGCCATGGGTGATTCTCCCGACAGATCCGAGTGCTTTTACGGCGTTTACGTGCGCGCTCTTCCTTCACGGTACCCGCGCAGCGTGACCGGTAGTTGGCTGTACGTCAGGAACAAGACGGAACCATCACGTCCAGCCAGGGAGCCCACGGTGACCCTCATGACCACACCCCACCCCCACCACCGGACCAGCACCCCCGTGGACCTGGCCCTCGTCGACAGCGCGGTCCACCGCGCCGAAGGACTCGCTGTCACCGACCCGACCAGCCGACTCGCCGAGGCCGTGGCCGCCGAACTGACCGTTCACCTGGCCGCGCTCATCACGCCCGCCGAGTACCACCTGGGCCGCATGCCGCGCCGCAGCCCTGCCGAGCAACGCGCTCGCGACGTACTCGCCGACAGCATCGGCCATGCCAGATCCGTCCACCACGATCAGCAGACCGGGGCCTTCACCAACCCCGCAGCCCGCCTCTACCTCCTCGCCGGGGCGTGCCGCCTTCTGAAGAACGCGATGGTCCCGTCGTGGTGAGCCACGGGGATGCCCGCCGGGCCCGGCGCCCGGTGCGCTCCCGAGTGACCGAGGCGGTCATTGCCACCGCGCTGGTGTCGCTGGTCGTGATCACCTTCGGCGCGCTGCTCATCCACACCCTCACCAGGCGCTAGCGCCCCTCTCGAACTCCCGTGCCGGGCTTGGCCGTCCGCCCGAGTCCCCTGCGAGGCGGCCCGGCACGGGTCCTGCGGGCAGAGTCGCCCGCTCCGGAGCACCACTGACGATGGGAACCCGCCGTGAAGCAACGACTGGACCAATCCACCAGCCTGCGATCCACCATGCTCGGCGACATCGAGCTGGGTCCGCTGTTCACCGACCGCGCCCAGTTCGAGGTGCCTGACTTGGCAAGCCGCTTTGCCTACAAGAAGGAAGCAGGCTCCTCGGACACCAACCACGAGTACGACAGCCTCAAGGTCTGACCCGCCCCGGCTCCTTCAGTGCGCCAGGCCGGCCGGGCCAAGACCCTGCCCGGCCGGGCCCGCGCCCCACCTCGTGGAGGACTCGTGCTCAAGCTCCGCATCGAACCCGCCCCAGCCCGCCGCGAGACCAGCGGCTGGGCGTGGAACAACACCCGTCTGGAACGCGGCTCGTCCTGGGTCGCCCCCTTTGATCATCCGGCCGTGGATGCACTCGCTCTCACCGACCGCGACACCGGGCAGGCGCTCATCCATGTCCGTGAACGCAACGCCCACCGCGTGGGCGAGGGCCGACGCGCTGTCGTGGAGCTGCCCTCTGCCACCTTCCGCAGGCTCCGCGCAGAGCTTCTGATGTGGCCTCTGGACTTCGTCGCCATCGACTTTGCCCCTGAGGGCACCGTCAGCGTACGAGCCAGTGAACGTGGCACCGCACCGCTCCACCTCACCGCCAACGACGGTGTGCTGTACGGATCATGGACCACTGCGGACCTCGTCAGGCGACTGCCGCGTGTGGACTTCCATGTCATGGAGACGGCACGACTGCTCAGCCTGTGGTTCCGCTACAGCCATCACACCTGCTTCACCGGCCTGTACCGGTTGCCCGAGCGCGCAACCGCCCACTACAACGGCCACGGGACGATCCACTTCGAGCATCCTGCACCGGCGCTGCACTCCAAGGCCCGCACCCTCGCGGAGAGCGCCGACGTACTGACCGCCTACGGCACCATGCTCGACACGGTGCTCGCCCGTCACCTCTACGACCCGGACACCACCAGTGCGCACGTCTCGGGCGGCTTCGACTCGGCCATCACCGGCACCCACCTGTCCCTGCGACACCCCGAAAGGATCACGGCTTCGGCGATGACGCTGCCGGGCCCGATGGGGAGGCAACAGCGTGCACGCCGGGCCGAGATGATCCGTATCGGACGCTTCCGCACCGACATCACCACACCCGCCCTTCCTCCGCTGCACCACGGCGGACGACGCGCCCTGGGAGGCTACGTCTACCCCTACGAAGAGCCCTACCACGAGGCCACTGCCGCCCTTGTCGAGCAGTTGACCGGAACCGGCATCCGTACCGTGGTGACCGGGATCGGCGGCGACGAGATGCTCGCCCTCACTCCCGAGGAAGCTCCGCACCAGCCTGTCGGGCCAGGGCACGCGATGACCGAATGGCTGGGCCCAGTGGCCCGAGAGGCCCTCATGGATGTGGACGGGGACACCTCCCCACCCGCCGTCGTCAACGAAATGACCCTGCTCGCGATGGCATCGGCCGCTCCGTTGCTGCTCGATGCCGGGATCTGGCCCCTGCATCCCTTCGCCGATCCGGACATGATCCGCTTCGGTGAATGGCTGCCCCGATCCTGGCGCTCACGCAAGAATCTGCACCGCCACCGCCTGACTGCGCTGGGCCTTTCCGAGCTGGTGGTGGAGCCACCGTTGCCGGAGAACTTCACCGGCGTCATGAACGCCGCGATCCGCACCACATTGCCCGCACAGGTGCGACGCCTGCTCGGCGAGGGGTCCCCTCTCATCGACGCCAAGCTCGTGGACGCCGACCTCCTCACCCGGGCACTGACCCGCATCGAATCCGGTGACATCCGTGCCACGGACGACCGCCTCGCCGACGTCGTCACCGCTCACCTCGCCTACCGTGCCGCCCACCTCTGAGAGCCTCGAAGACATGTACCTGATGCGTCCCGCCACCGCCCACGACCGGAGCGCCTACGCCGAACTGATCCGCGCCCGTGCCGCCTGGATGGTGAGCACGGGCAAGGTCGGTGGCGAGGACCTCCTCGAAGGCGGCCGGGCCGAACAGATCGCCGCGCAGGCCGGGAACGGTCACACCCCCGTCTGGGCGCTGACCACGCCTGAGGGCGAACTCATCGGCTGCAGCAGCCTCTACGACCGGACTCCCGAGTGGGGCTGGAGCGACGTCGAGCGCTCCGATCCGGCGCTCTTCCTGGCCACCACGTTCACGCACCCCGATCACCGGGCCGCCCGGCCGGGCGCGCTGATCGCCTGGTGGGCCCTGGGGCACGCCGCGCGGACCGGGAAGCTCTGGGTGCGGCGCGGCTGCGGACACCTGGGGCTGGTGGGCTACTACCGCGACCGTCAGGGCTTCGATCTGATCCACGAGACCGAGCGCGGAGGCCACCCCGCCTATCTTTTGGCCCGTAAAGCCGAGGAGCTCAGCCACCTGCCGGTCACCACCGACTCAACAGGAACGTGCATCTGACTCCTCGGGAGGCGCACGCATGCGCAGCGCTGCCGACGAGCTGGGGCGCGGCACCGGCCACCACCCCCACCAACTAGCCGTGGGCCAGCAACCGGCCCAGCGTGTCCTGGAGTTCGGCGTGCGCCACGCGTGCCGCTTCCTCGGCGTCCTTCGCCTCGACGGCCCGTACGAGCGCGGCGTGGGCGGCGTCCCCGTGGTTCGTCTCCTCCGTGCGTACGTCGATCAGGTCGAGCAGGCTGATCAGGCCCTCCCGCAGTACGGGGGCGAACTCCGCGAAGAGATCCGTGAGGACGGGGTTGCGGGCCGCCGCCACGACCGCCGCGTGCAGGGCGATGTCGGCGTCGATGAAGGCGGCGTCGCTCGCCGACGCGGTGGCCCTGCGGCCTTCGAGTGCGGCGCGCATCGCCGTGATGTCCTCGTCGGTGCGCCGCATCGCCGCGAGCCGCGCGGCCTGCACCTCCACCAGCATCCGCACCTCGTACACGTCCGACACCGCCGCCCGCCGCAACCGCGTCGGCCAGTCTGCGACCGGCTGTGTCGCGATGACGAAGACGCCGGCGCCCTGCCGTGGCTGGACGAGACCGGCCCCGGCGAGGGAGCGCAGTGCCTCGCGGACGGTGGAGCGGCCGATGCCGAGCTCCTTGGCGAGGGCCGTCTCGGCGGGGAGTCTGCTGCCGATGGGCCAGTGGCCGCCGGTGATCTGCTCGCGCAGGCGCTCGGTGGCCTGTTCGACCAGGGGGCTGGGGTGCAGGGAGCCGAGCGGCATCCGGGGGCCTTTCGGGGTGGGGGTGGGGGAGGGGTGCTGATCTGGGGATCTGCTCCTCGGAGGACTGACTCCTCGGAGGAGCGGCTCCTCGGACGACCGACTCCTCGGAGGAGCTGCGGACCAACTTGTCTGAGGAGTACTTGTCTGAGGAGCTGAGGTGTGGCTAGTGTAGCGCCATGATCTTCTGCGGTCTCCTTCTTCTCGGCTGCCGCGGCGGGGCCTGAAGCGACCGGCACCCCGCCGCGGGGTGCCGTGCTGCCGGTCGGCCACCGATCGCGAGCCGAAGGACACCGCCTCTCATGAGCGCCGACGCCGCTGCCTCCACCGCCGCGTACGACCCCGCGTACGACTGGAACCCGCAGCGCCCCAGCCCCATGCCGCACCACCGCTACCGCCCCTACCAGGACCGGGTCGATGTTCCCTCGATCCAGCGCAGTTGGCCCGACGCCCGCATCGAGCGCGCCCCCCTGTGGGTCCCCGTCGACCTGCGCGACGGCAATCAGGCGCTCGCCGAGCCGATGGACACCGGCCGCAAGCGGCGCTTCTTCGATCTGCTCGTCTCGATGGGGTTCAAGGAGATCGAGGTCGGCTATCCTTCGGCCAGCCGCGCCGACTTCGGCTTCGTGCGCGACCTCGCCGCGCTGAGCGCGAGCGGCGGCATCCCCGACGACGTCAGCATCGTCGTCTTCACACCCGCCAAGACCGAACTCATCGACCGTACCTTCGAGTCGATCGAGGGACTGCCCCGCGCGGTCGTGCACCTGTACATCCCCACCTCGCCCGTCTGGCGCGACGTCGTGCTCGGGCGGTCGCGGGCGCAGGTGCGCGCCGTCGTCACGGAGGCCGCCACGCACATGGCCCGCCTGGCCGACGCGCGGCCGGGCGCGGACATCCGGTTCCAGTTCTCGCCGGAGACCTTCAACCTCACCGAGCCCGACTACGTACTCGAAGTCTGCGACGGCCTGACCGAGTTGTGGGACGCGAGCCCGGGTCGTCCCGTCACCCACAACCTGCCGGCGACCGTGGAGATCGCGACCCCGAATGTCTACGCCGACCAGATCGAGTACCTGCACCGCAACCTCTCCCGGCGCGGCTCCGTCATCCTCTCCGTCCACCCCCACAACGACCGCGGTACCGGCGTCGCCTGCGCCGAACTCGCCGTCCTGGCCGGGGCCCAGCGCGTCGAGGGCTGCCTCTTCGGCAACGGCGAGCGCACCGGAAACGTGGACCTTGTGACCCTCGCCCTGAATCTGTACGCCCAAGGCGTCGACCCCATGGTCGACTTCTCCGACATCGACGCCGTGCGCGAGGTCGTCGAGCACTGCAACCGGCTGCCCGTGCACCCCCGCCACCCGTATGCGGGCGATCTCGTCCACACCGCCTTCTCCGGCACCCACCAGGACGCCATCAGCAAGGGTCTGGCCCATCACGCCCGCCGGGCGGCCGAGTCGGGGGTCCCGGAGAGCCGGGCGCCGTGGGACGTGCCGTATCTGCCCATCGACCCCGCCGACATCGGCCGCTCCTACGAAGCCGTCATCCGCGTCAACTCCCAGTCGGGCAAGGGCGGAATGGCCTATCTGCTGCAGACCCGGCACGGCCTCGACCTGCCCCGGCGGATGCGGCCCGACTTCTCGCGCGTGGTGCAGGATGCCACCGACGACAGCGGGCGGGAGGCGAGCGCCAAGGAGCTGTACGAGCTGTTCCGCGCGACCTACGTCGCACCGGGGCAGGGCGGCGGCGACGTGGAGCTGAGCTCCTGGACCACCGGCCGGGCCCCGGACGGAGCCCACCGCTTCGTCTGCACCCTCCAAGTGGGCGACCGCACAGGGGACTTCGAAGGCGTGGGCAACGGCCCGCTGTCCGCGTTCGTCGAGGCGCTCGCCGCGGCCGGGGTCACCGTCGACATCCTCGACTACTCCGAACACGCCACCGAGGCGGGCGGCGGCAGCGAGGCCGTCGCGTACGCGGAGTGCCGGGTGGGCGATGCCGTCCGCTGGGGCGCGGGAGTGGACACCTCGGTCCTGACCGCGTCCGTGCAGGCCGTGCTCGCGGCGGTCAACCGCGCGGCGGTCGCCTGATGACGGCCTCGGTCAATCACGCGGCGGTCGCCCGATGGCGGCCTCGGTCCTGCACGCCGACAACGTCAGCGTCGTCCGCGAGGGGCGCCCCATCCTCGACGAGGTCACCCTCACCGTCCGCCCCGGCGAGCACTGGGCGCTGCTCGGCGCGAACGGCGCGGGCAAGTCGACCCTGCTCGGCCTCTGCGGCGCCGTCACCCACCCCACGCACGGCACGGTCGAGGTCCTCGGCCGCCGCCTGGGCAGCGTCGATCTGCGCGAACTCCGCGCGTACGTCGGTCATGTGAACCCACGTCACCCGCTCCGCTCCTCCCTGCGCGTGCGCGACGTCGTGCTCACCGGGCTCACCAACAGCGTGGAACCGCTGCCCCGTTGGCACCCCACGCCCGAGCAGGAGGAGCAGGCCGACCGCCTGATCGCCATGCTCGGCCTCGCGCGCCGCACGGACGCGCGCTGGCCCACGCTCTCCCAGGGCGAGCGCGGACGGACCCTGATCGCGCGCTCGCTGATGCCGCGGCCGCGGCTCGTGCTGCTCGACGAACCGGCCACCGGTCTCGACCTCGCGGGCCGCGAACGCCTCCTCGACAGCCTGGACACCCTGCGCGAGAGCCACCCCGAGCTCGCCACGGTCCTGGTCACGCACCACCTGGAGGAGCTCCCGGCCGGTACGACGCACGCGCTGCTCCTCCGCGACGGCCGCGCGCTCGCCTCCGGTGCCGTGGACGACGTACTGACCAGCGATCAGATCAGCAAGTGCTTCGACCACCCGGTGCGGCTGGAGCGCACCGAGGGCCGGTGGAGCGTGCGGGCCGCGCGACGCGCCCCGCGCTGAGCAAGCGGAAGGGGCCCGGCGCACTCGCGCGCAGGGCCCCTTCCACGTGCTCCCGCTACTTGTTCAGGCTCGCCCAGAACTCGTCGAAGGAGAGACGCTTGTCCTTGTCGGTGTCCTTCGTGCCGATCACGGCCTCGGCCACCGTCTCGGTGACGTAGAAGTCCCCCATCTTCGCCATGGCCGACTTCCACTCGGCCGCCGTGATGAAGCCGTCGCCGTCCGCGTCGAACTGGTCGAACGTCTTGCGCGCTTCCTCGATGTCCGCCACCGGATCCACCCCTTCTTGGTGCACTACTGACGAGGGTTAGGGTATCGGCCGTCCGGGGACGCGATCGCAAGGAGTACGCCCATGGCCAGCACCCCTGCCACACTCGCGGCGATCCTCGACGCGGCGGCCCACGGGCGGTTCCCGCCGCCCGACGGCACCACCACCGTCGTGCCGCAGCCCTGCCACCGCGACGCGGGCGTGATCGCCTTCACCGCGCACTCGGTGGTCTTCACGGACGAGGACCCCACGTGGGTGCACGACACCCTCGCCGCGCTCGACTGCGATCCGCTGGCCGCCACGATGAACCCCCTGTTCCTCGCCGCCTTCCTGCGGCGGACGGGACGCGCGACGGACACCACCGACCTCCTGACCGTGGCCGACGCCCTGCCGGGCGGGCCCGAACCGGCCCTCGGCCTGCGCGAGCTCGACGACCCGGACCACCCCCGGGTGGCACGGGCCCGCAAGCGCCGCGACGACGTGCGGGTGTGGGCGTCCGCCGAAGGCGGCGTGCTGGTCCTCGGCCGGGGACTCACCGGGCGCTGGGAGGCGGCCATAGAGGTCGACGAGGACGTACGCCACCGGGGCCTCGGCCGCGCGCTCGCCCTCGCCGCCCGCCACCTGGTGCCCGGTGCGTCCCACGTGTGGGCGCAGCAGTCGCCGGGCAACGCTCGCAGCGTGCGGGCCTTCCAGGCGGCGGGGTACCGGCCGGTGGGCGCGGAGGCGCTGTTCGTGGCGCGGTGAGCGCTTCGGCGGTTTCCTCGGCAGCAGGCAGCAGGCAGCAGGCAGCAGGCCTCAGCACTCGATGATGTTCACCGCGAGCCCGCCCCGCGCCGTCTCCTTGTACTTCACGCTCATGTCCGCCCCGGTCTCCTTCATGGTCTTGATGACCTTGTCGAGGGAGACCTTGTGGCTGCCGTCGCCGCGCATCGCCATCTTCGCCGCGGTCACGGCCTTGACGGCCGCCATGCCGTTGCGCTCGATGCACGGGATCTGGACGAGGCCGCCGACCGGGTCGCAGGTCAGGCCGAGGTTGTGCTCCATGCCGATCTCGGCCGCGTTCTCGACCTGCTCGGGGCTGCCGCCGAGCACCTCGGCGAAGGCGCCGGCCGCCATCGAGCAGGCGGAGCCGACCTCGCCCTGGCAGCCGACCTCGGCGCCGGAGATCGAGGCGTTCTCCTTGAAGAGCATGCCGATCGCGCCGGCCGCGAGCAGGAAGCGGACCACGCCGTCCTCGCGCTCCTCCTGGGAGGAGCCGCTGGCCACGAAGTTCATGTAGTAGTGCAGGACGGCCGGGATGATCCCCGCGGCGCCGTTCGTCGGGGCGGTCACGACACGGCCGCCCGCGGCGTTCTCCTCGTTCACCGCCATCGCGTACAGAGTGATCCACTCCATGGCGCGGGCCTGCGGATCGCCCTCGGCGCGCAGCTGGCGCGCGGAGTTCGCAGCGCGGCGGCGGACCTTGAGGCCGCCCGGCAGGATGCCCTCGCGGGACATGCCGCGCGAGACGCACGCCTGCATCACGCGCCAGATGTCGAGCAGGCCCTCGCGGATCTCCGCCTCGGTGCGCCAGGCCTTCTCGTTCTCCAGCATCAGCGCGGAGATGGACAGGCCGGTCTCGTCGGCGAGACGGAGCAGCTCGTCGCCGGTGCGGAAGGGGTGCTTGAGGACGGTGTCGTCCGGCACGATCGGGTTCTCACCGGCCACGGCGTCGTCGTCGACCACGAAGCCGCCGCCCACGGAGTAGTACGTCTTCTCCAGGACGAGGGCGCCCTCACGGTCGTACGCGAAGATCGTCATGCCGTTGGCGTGGTACGGCAGGGCCTTGCGGCGGTGCAGGACCAGGTCCTCGTCGAAGTCGAAGTCGATCTCGTGCATGCCGAGCAGGTTGAGGCGTCCTGCGCTCTTGATCTGCTCGACGCGGTCGTCGGCGAACTCGACGTCGACCGAGCGCGGGGATTCGCCCTCCAGGCCGAGGAGGACCGCCTTCGGGGTGCCGTGGCCGTGGCCGGTGGCGCCGAGGGAGCCGTAGAGCTCGGCCCGTATGGCGGTGGTGTGGGCCATCAGGCCCTCGTTCTTGAGGCGGCTCGCGAAGATGCGGGCGGCGCGCATGGGCCCGACCGTGTGGGAGCTGGACGGGCCGATGCCGATCGAGAACAGGTCGAAGACCGAGAGGGCCACGAGAAACTCCAATGATGGTTGGTAGACGCCGTTGTCTGCCGGGGTGGTGCAGAAAACTACGAACGCGGGGCATGAGCCGGGGCACCGCACTCACTGTCTTCACTGTCCAGTGTGCGCGGTGCCCCGAAGATTCGTACGAAGGAAAGCGTACGAAAATGCTACAGGTTGGGGTACAGCGGGTGCTTGGCTGCCAAGGCCGAGACGCGGGCCTTGAGCGACTCCGTGTCGACGTCGCCCGGCTTCAGCGCCTCGGCGATGACGTCGGCGACCTCACGGAAGTCCTCCTCCTGGAAGCCACGGGTCGCGAGCGCGGGCGTACCGATCCGCAGGCCCGAGGTGACCATCGGGGGGCGCGGGTCGTTCGGGACCGCGTTGCGGTTGACCGTGATGCCGACCTCGTGGAGGCGGTCCTCGGCCTGCTGGCCGTCGAGCTCGGAGTTGCGCAGGTCCACCAGGACCAGGTGCACGTCCGTGCCGCCGGACAGGACGTCGACGCCGACGGCCTTCGCGTCGCCTTGCACCAGGCGCTCGGCCAGGATGCGGGCGCCGTCCAGGGTGCGCTGCTGGCGCTCCTTGAACTCCTCGGAGGCCGCGACCTTGAAGGAGACGGCCTTGGCCGCGATCACGTGCTCCAGGGGGCCGCCCTGGAAGCCGGGGAAGACCGCGGAGTTCAGCTTCTTCGCGAACTCCTTGCTGCGGGCCAGGATGACGCCGCCGCGCGGGCCGCCGAGCGTCTTGTGCGTGGTGGAGGTGACCACGTCCGCGTACGGCACCGGGTTCGGGTGCAGCCCCGCGGCGACGAGTCCGGCGAAGTGCGCCATGTCGACCCACAGGTACGCGCCGACCTCGTCGGCGATCCGGCGGAACTCCGCGAAGTCCAGCTGGCGCGGGTAGGCGGACCAGCCCGCGATGATCACCTTCGGGCTGTTCTCCTTGGCCAGGCGCTCGACCTCGGCCATGTCCACCAGACCGGCCTCGTCGACGTGGTACGCGACCACGTTGAACTGCTTGCCGGAGAAGTTCAGGCGCATGCCGTGGGTGAGGTGGCCGCCGTGCGCCAGGTCCAGGCCGAGGATCGTGTCGCCGGGCTTGGCGATCGCGAAGAGGGCGGCCTGGTTGGCGGAGGCGCCCGAGTGCGGCTGGACGTTGGCGTACTCGGCGCCGAACAGGTCCTTGATCCGGTCGATCGCGATCTGCTCGGTGACGTCGACGTGCTCGCAGCCGCCGTAGTAGCGGCGGCCGGGGTAGCCCTCGGCGTACTTGTTGGTGAGGACCGTGCCCTGGGCCTCCATGACGGCGACCGGAGCGAAGTTCTCCGAGGCGATCATTTCCAGGGTGGACTGCTGGCGGTGGAGCTCGGCGTCGACGGCGGCGGCGACGTCCGGGTCCAGCTCGTGGAGAGGGGTGTTGAGAAGCGACATCAGGTGGTCCCTAGGGGTCTTCGGGGGGCTTCAGCTGCCGGAGAACTCGGTGTACTCGTCCGCGGAGAGCAGGTCCTTCGGCTCGTCCGTGATCCGTACCTTGAAGAGCCAACCACCCTCGAACGGGGCGGAGTTGACCAGCGACGGGTCGTCCACGACGTCCTGGTTCGACTCGACGACCTCGCCGGTCACCGGCGAGTACAGGTCGCTGACCGACTTGGTCGACTCGAGCTCGCCGCAGGTCTCGCCCGCGGTCACCGCGGTGCCGGCCTCGGGAAGGTCGGCGTAGACGACGTCACCGAGCGCGTTGGCCGCGTGCTCCGTGATACCGACCGTCGCCACACCGTCCTCGGCGTTCGAGAGCCACTCGTGCTCCTTGCTGTAACGCAGCTGCTGGGGGTTGCTCATGACCTGAATTCTCCTGTACGCGGGGGAGTGCTGATGAACGAGGCTGTTGTGCGGGGTGTCACTTCTGGCGCTTGTAGAACGGCAGCGCCACGACCTCGTACGGCTCGTGCGTGCCCCGGATGTCCACTCCGACACCCTCGGTGCCGGGCGCCGCGTGCGCCGCGTCGACGTACGCGATGGCGATCGGCTTGCCCAGCGTCGGGGACGGGGCGCCGGAGGTGACCTCGCCGATGACCTTGCCGTCGGCGACGACGGAGAAGCCCGCGCGCGGGACGCGGCGGCCCGAGGCGACCAGGCCCACCAGCTTGCGCGGGGGAGCGGTCTCGGCGCGCTCGGCGGCGGCCGCGAGCGCCGCGCGCCCCACGAAGGTGTCGGACTGCGAGGTCTTCTCGAACTTCACGACCCGGCCGAGACCGGCGTCGAAGGGCGTCAGCCCGGCGGTCAGCTCGTGCCCGTACAGCGGCATGCCCGCCTCCAGGCGGAGCGTGTCGCGGCAGGAGAGCCCGGCCGGGACCAGGCCGACGGGCTTGCCCGCCTCCATCAGCGCGCCCCAGAGCTTCTCGGCGTCGCCGGGGGCGACGAAGAGCTCGAAGCCGTCCTCGCCGGTGTAGCCCGTGCGGGCGATCAGCGCGGGGACGCCCGCGACCGTGCCCGGCAGGCCCGCGTAGTACTTCAGACCGTCCAGGTCGGCGTCCGTGAGTGACTTCAGGATGCCGGGGGACTCGGGACCCTGGACGGCGAGCAGCGCGTACGCGTCGCGGTCGTCGCGGACCTCGGTGTCGAAGCCTTCGGCGCGGGCGGTGAGCGCGTCGAGCACGACCTGCGCGTTCGAGGCGTTGGCGACCACCATGTACTCGGTCTCGCCGAGGCGGTAGACGATCAGGTCGTCCAGGATCCCGCCGTCCTCGGCACAGATCATCGTGTAGCGGGCGCGACCGACACCGACGGAGCCGATGTTGCCGACCAGCGAGAAGTTCAGGAAGTCCACGGCCTGCGGTCCTGTGACCGTGATCTCGCCCATGTGGGAGAGGTCGAAGAGACCGGCCTTGGTGCGGACGGCGATGTGCTCGTCGCGCTCGCTGGCGTAGCGCAGCGGCATGTCCCAGCCCGCGAAGTCGGTCATGGTCGCGCCGAGCGCGCGATGCACGGCATCGAGGGCAGTCAGACGGGGGGCGGTACTCATACGTGGAACTCCCAGGGCATGACGGGCGAGGTCGATCCTCCCCATCTGTCATCGGAACCTGAGAGGTTCACCACGACCCGCTCGTATAAGGGGTCATGACTTGCACCTTGGGTGGAGCCACCGGGGCGGCCCGCTTTTCAGATGTGCCTCGCCCGCGCGGTACGGGGCCTGAGAGATTCAAGGGAGGGACTTGCTCCTTCGGCGCCCCGGGGCGTCGTACGACTCGTACAACGGTGACCGGGAACTCTCCCGCGCGGATTCAAACGGCCTGTATGGAGTTTGCGGGCACATCATTGCACGCGCCTGCGTCACAGGGCAGTGCCAGTCCAGTAATGCCCTTGTGCCGCATTACCTTCTCTTTACACTTGCCGGGGAAGCTGCGGGAAGCAGGTACGTGACCGCTATGGGGAGGCCGATCACGGTGCGCAGGACGAGTGTCTACGCGACCAACACAGGGGTGGCCCTGCCCAAACAGGCCGCCACCCCCACCAGGGAGAGCTGCGGCCCCCTGCCGGCGGCCGTCGTCCGCGACCTGCGGCAGCGGACCGGTCACAGTCCGCATCGCCTCACGTTCGGCGAGGGCGATCTGATCGTCGTCTCCGGGCTGCCGGGCAGCGGCAAGTCCACGCTGATGCGCAGAGCCGTCGCGGGCCCGCGCATCGACTCGCAGGACACCCGCGACCGCTGGGCCCGGCGCATGCCGGGCCTGCTGCCGTACGCGGTGTACCGCCCCCTGGTGCGCCTCGCGCACTACGCGGGACTGCGCAGGGCCCTGCGCTCCGGCGAGAGTGTCGTGGTGCACGACTGCGGAACGCAGGCGTGGGTGCGCCGCTGGCTGGCCCGCGAGGCCGCGCGGCGCGGCACGACGCTGCACCTGCTGCTGCTCGACGTGCCGCCGGACACCGCCATAGAGGGCCAGCTCTCGCGCGGGCGCGGCGTGTCGCGCTATGCCTTCGCGCGCCACCGCAGGACGGTCGGCCGCCTGGTCGGCGCCGCCGAGCGGGGCGATCTGCCGCGCGGCTGCGGCTCGGCGGTGCTGCTCGACCGCACGGCGGCGGGCGTGCTGCGGGGGATCGGCTTCGGCGACTGAGCCGCCCGCCGCCACGTTAGGGTCGTGCCGCAGGCAGAGCGGGACCGAGCAGGGGTTGAAGAGATGGACTTTCCGGCGCAGGCACACGCCCATCCCTACGGAGGATGGCCGGGCAACGAACTCGAAGAGGTGCTCGCGGCATCTCTCGGCACGCCGGGGGCGCCGCAGGCCTCCGCGGGGGCCCGCATCGTCGAGGTGCTCGGCCGCAGCCACGTCTGGGTCCCGCTGCCGAACGGCGGAGCCCCGGACAGCGGCACCCTCGACCTGCCCACGCTGGAGATCGACGGCCAGGCCTACGTCCCCGTCTTCAGCTCCGAGCAGCAGTTCCAGCAGGCCACCGGCGGCCGGATGGGCTGCACCGTGGCGCCCGCCGTGGAGTTCGCGCGCGGCCTGCCCCCGCAGCTGGGCATCGCGGTCAACCCGGACGGCACGATCGGGGTCCCGCTGCCGCCGCCCGCCGTCGCCGAGCTCTGCCGCGCCGGGCGCACCCCGCTGGACGGGCCCGCGAGCGGCGGCCGCGTACGCCTCTTCGAACCGGACTGGCAGGAGGACCCGGTGGACTTCCTGTCCGCCGCCGCCCGTGAGTTCGAGGCCACCGGGGTCGTCCTGAGCGCGCGCCGCTGCCTGGCGAGCGTCGAGGGCGAGGACCCCACGCTGTTCGTCGGCGTCGAACTGACGTCCTGGGAGGGCAACGCGCGCGAGCTGCCGATGGAGGCCGTGGGGCGGGCCCTGGGCCAGGCCCCGGTGGCCTGGCCGGTGAACCTGGTGCTGCTCGACGTGGCCCAGGATCCGGTCGGCGACTGGCTGCGCGAGCGGGTCAGGCCCTTCTTCGGCCGGGGCCCGGGGCACGAGCACGGACATGCGTAAGGACATGTGCAGGTACGTGTGTGAGGGTGCCGTACGTCAAGTCGGTGTCAGGATCGCCGCTTAAGCTGGTTTCATGACCCGGGGCCACCGGGTCAGCGGGTCATCGCGAAGGGGCGGTTAAGGGTGAGTGCGTCGGGCACGGCTGCGGCCGGGCAGGTCGAGCACATGCTGCGCCAGGTGACGCCGGGGCGCTACGACGCCTACGAGGCGCTCCTGCGGGCGCTCGCCGCCGACCAGGTGTGGATGCTGCTCTGGCACGGCCAGGCCGGATCCCCCGACGCGCAGTACGGAAACATGGAGGTCGAGGGCCTCGGGTACGCGCCGTGCGTGACCTCCGCCCAGGAGCTCTCCGCCAGTGGCTGGAACCGCTCGTACGAGGTGGTCAGCGGGCTCGACATCTCCCGCACCCTCTACCCCGACCACTACGGCCTCTGGCTCAACCCGCACGCCCCCGGCGGCGGCGTCGGCATCCCCTGGCTCGACCTGCGGCGCATCGCGTCGGGCCTCGACCTGCTGCCCGCGGGCCCGCTGCGGCTCACCGAGCCGGCCATCGAGATCCCCCAGTTCTACGCCCTGCTCACGCAGAACGCGCACCGCACCCCCGCCGTCCGCTCGCTGCGCCGCGCCTGGGTGCAGCCCGCGCTCGGCGCGCCGTACCTGGCCATCGGCCTCGATGTGTACGACACGTCGCCGTCGTCGGTCGACGGGGTGCGCACGATGATGCAGCAGTCGATCGCCGCCGTCCCCGACGGCCTGCCCGTGTCGACCGTCGCGATGTCCGACGCGTACGACCCGGTGGCCATGTGGCTGCGCGCCAACGTCAGGCCCTTCTACGACCGCGAGGCCCAGCCGGCCCCGGCACCCGCGGGCGGATACGGCTACCCCGCGCAGTACTGAAGCGGCCGAGACGCGGCACCCTCAGGGCCCTGACGGGGTCTTGAAAGGGTCCTGACGGGGCTCTGAAAGGGTCCTGAACCGGCCACCGCGGCTCGTATACCTGCCCCGACCGTCACGATGTCCGTTCTGATGGTGGAGGGGCCCTATGGGCTCCCGTGGCACCTTGCGACCCAACTGCCCCGTGTTCGCCCCTCGTTCACGTGCGTCCGGATAACGGAACACCTCGATCAGCATCACGGTTGCGCATCCATTGGCCGTCAAGGCTGGTAACAGATCGCGACCCCGATGAAGACTCCCGCACCAGGGGCGCTTCGCCCCTGTGTACGACGGACTGATCACATCGCTACAGCGACAAGTGCGGGCCGGTCACCACCGGTTGAGAGGGGTCCCTGCCACGATGACGGCACCATTGCATGACACACCTGCGGACGCGGACCCGACAGCGGACGTCGCTCCCGCAGCTGATGCAGGGGTGAAGAAGGTCGAGGGGCGGTCCCTCAAGCAGATCGCCTGGAACCGCCTGAAGCGGGACAAGGTCGCCCTGGCCGGCGGCATCACCGTGCTCGTCCTGGTCCTTGTCGCCGTCTTCGCACCCCTGATCGTCTCCCTGCTGGGCCACCCGCCCAACGAGTTCCACCAGGACGAGCTGGAAGACCTGACGAACCTGCCCAAGGGCGCGTTCGGCGGCATGAGTTGGGACTTCCTCTTCGGAGTGGAGCCCAACAAGGGACGCGACGTCTTCAGCCGGATCGTCTACGGCGCCCGGATCTCGCTCCTGGTGGCGTTCCTCGCCGCCGTGGTGGCCGTGGTGCTCGGCACCTTCTTCGGGATCATCGCCGGTTACTTCGGCGGCTGGATCGACGCCCTGATCAGCCGGGTCATGGACGTGCTGCTCGCCTTCCCGCAGCTGCTCTTCGTGATCTCCCTGGTCTCGGTCCTCCCCGACGACCTGCTCGGGCTCACCGGCAGCGGCGTCCGCATCGCCGTACTGATCCTGGTGATCGGCTTCTTCGGCTGGCCCTACGTCGGACGTATCGTCCGCGGCCAGACCCTCTCGCTGCGCGAACGCGAGTACGTGGAAGCGGCCCGCAGTCTCGGCGGCGGTCAACGGCACATCCTCTTCCGTGAGTTGCTGCCGAACCTGGTCGCGCCGATCACCGTGTACGCCACGCTCATGATCCCCACCAACATCCTCACCGAAGCGGCACTCAGCTTCCTCGGCGCAGGTGTACGCCCGCCGACGGCATCCTGGGGCGGCATGCTCCGGGACGCGCTCGCGACGTACGAGCACGACCCGATGTTCATGGTCTTCCCCGGCCTGGCGATCTTCGTGACCGTGCTTGCCTTCAACCTCTTCGGTGACGGGCTGCGCGACGCCCTGGACCCCAAGGGAACTCGGTAAACAGCTCCAACTGACTTGCCCCTGCCGCAGCGTCAGGTGGCTCTTCCCATGGTTCTTAAGGCAGTCAAAGCCAAGGACCGCGAATCTCGGAGGATGCGAGAAATGCCCACAGGTTCCTCTAAACGACGGTTGACCGCAGGCGCGGCCCTCGTCGTGGCGGCGCTGGTGACCACCACGGCGTGCGGCGGCGGCAGCGACGACGACGACAGCAAGGGTGCCGGCTACAACGCGGCCATCGGCAAGGTCGCGAACAAGTCGGCGAAGAAGGGCGGAACGCTCAAGTTCATCGCCAAGCAGGACCTGGACTCGGCCGACCCGCAGCGCGCGTACTACGGCATGACGTGGGACTTCATGCGGTACTACACCCGCACGCTGATCACGTACGACACCAAGCCGGGCGCCGCGTCCAACAAGCTCGTCCCCGACCTCGCCGAGTCCACGGCGAAGATCAGCGACGACGGGAAGACCTACACGTACAAGCTGCGTGACGGCCTGACCTGGGAGGACGGCTCGAAGCTGACCTCCAAGGACATCAAGTACGGCATCGAGCGCATCTGGGCCACCAAGGTCATCACCGGTGGTCCCGGCTACCTGAAGTCGACGCTCGACCCCAAGGGCGAGTACAAGGGCCCCTACGAGGACAAGTCCAAGGACAAGCTGGGTCTGAAGGCGATCGAGACGCCGGACGACACGACCATCATCTTCAAGCTGCCCAAGAAGAACGGCGACTTCGAGCAGATGCTCGCGATGCCGTCGGGCACCCCGGTGAAGCAGTCCGAGGACACCGGCGCCAAGTACACCCAGCGCCCGTTCTCCTCCGGCCCGTACAAGTTCCAGAACTACAGCGCGGGCAAGAGCATCACGCTCGTCCGCAACAAGAACTGGAAGAAGTCGTCCGACCCGGTCCGTCCCGCCCTGCCGGACAAGATCTCGGTCACCATCTCGGCGAACCTCGAAGAGAACGACAAGCGCCTGATGGAAGGTGACTACGACATCGACATGAATGGCACGGGCATGACCCAGTCGGGTCGTACCACCGCCATTCAGGATCACAAGGACAACGTCGACAACATGCAGACGGACTTCGTCCGTTACGTCGCCCTGGTGACCAAGACGAAGCCGTTCGACAACGAGGCCTGCCGCAAGGCCGTCTTCTACGCCACGGACTTCGCGAGCCTGCAGAAGACCCGTGGCGGCGAGGTCGCCGCCGGTGAGATCGCCACCAACGTCTTCCCGAAGTCGATCAAGGGTCACGACGACTACGACCCGTACGGCATCAAGGAGCGCAAGGGCAAGCCGGACGTCGCCAAGGCGAAGGCTCAGCTCAAGGAGTGCGGCAAGCCGGGCGGCTTCTCGACCAAGATCTCGGCGCGCACCAACCAGCCGGGTGAGGTGGACGCCGCCACGGCGCTCCAGGAGCAGCTGAAGAAGGTCAACATCAACGCCGACGTCGACCAGATCGACGGCGCCGACTCCTCCAGCATCACCGGCTCTCCCGCGGTGGTGAAGAAGCGCGGCATCGGCATGACGATGGCGGGCTGGGGTCCTGACTTCCCGACCGGCCAGGGCTACGCCCAGCCGCTGTTCGACAGCCGTTTCATCAACGAGAACGGCAACTACAACGAGTCGCAGATCGACGAGCCGAAGGTCGACAAGTACTTCGACGACGCGATCGGCACGGTCGACCCCAACAAGGCCGGTGAGATCTACACCGACCTGGCCCACGAGATCGTGGACAAGGCGTACTGGATGCCCTTCATCTACGAGAAGAACATCTCGTGGCGTTCCTCGCGGGCGACCAACGTCTACTCGTCCGCCGCTTACAGCGGTCGTTACGACTACGTCTCGCTCGGTGTGAGCGACAAGAAGTAGTCCCCGCCGCAAGGCAGCCGCCGCAAGGCAGTCCCACCGCCGAATCCCGCCAGTCCGAAGGGCAGGTGATGGCCCCGGGCGGCGGCCGGGGCCCCTCACAAGGGGGCCCCGGCCACCGCCGGGCCGCGCACAGTGCTTGCTTATCTCATCCGGCGCCTGATCGCCGTTGTCGTCATGGTGCTGGTCGTACTGCTCGCGACCTTCACCGTCTTCTTCATGCTGCCCAAGTGGGCGGGACAGGACATCGCCGTCCTCTTCGCCGGCAAGTCGTCCGGAGCCGAGCAGCTCGCTGGCATCCGGATCAAACTGGGTCTGGACGACCCTCTGCTCGTCCAGTTCTGGGACTTCGTCAAGGGCATCCCGATGGGGCGTGACTACGCCAACGGGGCCGACGTCACCCACTGTCCGGCCCCCTGCTTCGGATATTCCTTCCGTACCGAGGCGCCCGTCTGGGAGACCCTCAAGGACGCCCTGCCCGTCACCGCGGCGCTCGCCGCCGGTGCCTGTGTGCTGTGGCTGGTCGCCGGTGTCGCCACCGGTGTGCTCTCCGCGCTCAAGCGGGGCACCATCTGGGACCGTTCCGCGATGATCACCGCCCTCGGCGGCGTCTCGCTCCCGATCTTCTTCACCGGCATGATCGCGATGGGGCTCTTCGTCCACACGCTCGGCTGGGTGAAGATCGAGGACACCCTCACCACGGACGATCCGATCAACATCTGGTTCGAGACCCTGATCCTGCCCTGGATCGTGCTCGCGTTCCTCAACGCCGCCATGTACGCGCGACTCACCCGCGCCACCATGCTGGAAGTGCTCGGTGAGGACTACATCCGCACCGCGCGCGCCAAGGGGCTCGGCGAGGCCGTCGTCATCAGACGGCACGCGCTGCGCTCCGCCATGACGCCGATCCTCACGGTCTTCGGCCTCGACCTCGGTGTGCTCCTCGGTGGCGCAGTCCTCACCGAGTCCACGTTCAACCTGCCGGGGCTCGGCCTGGAGGCGGTCAAGGCCATCAGCAACAAGGACCTGCCGGTGATCCTCGGCGTGACCTTGTGCGCGTCGCTCGCGATCGCGCTCGCCAACCTCGTCGTCGACCTTCTGTACGCCGTCATCGACCCGCGAGTGAGGCTGGGATGACCGAACTGCACAAGACCGGAGCGGCCGTCGGAGAACCCGTCGCCGATTCGGTCGCTCCCACCGCCTTCCTCGAGGTGCGCGACCTCAAGGTGCACTTCCCGACCGACGACGGCCTGGTCAGGTCCGTCGACGGGCTCAGCTTCCAGCTGGAGAAGGGCAAGACCCTCGGTATCGTCGGCGAGTCGGGATCCGGCAAGTCGGTCACCTCGCTGGGCATCCTCGGCCTGCACACCGCCGGGCAGTACGGCAGCCGCAAGGCGCAGCTGTCCGGCGAGATCTGGCTGAACGGCACGGAGCTGCTCAGCGCGGACCCGAACCAGGTGCGCAAGCTGCGTGGCCGCGACATGGCGATGATCTTCCAGGACCCGCTGTCCGCGCTGCACCCGTACTACTCCATCGGCAAGCAGATCATGGAGGCGTACCGGGTCCACAACAACGTGGACAAGAAGGTCGCCCGCAAGCGTGCCATCGAGATGCTCGACCGGGTGGGCATTCCCCAGCCGGACAAGCGGGTCGACAGCTACCCGCACGAGTTCTCGGGCGGCATGCGCCAGCGCGCGATGATCGCGATGGCCCTGGTGAACAACCCCGAACTGCTCATCGCCGACGAGCCGACGACCGCCCTCGACGTCACCGTCCAGGCGCAGATCCTCGACCTCATCCGGGATCTGCAGAAGGAGTTCGGCTCCGCGGTCATCATGATCACGCACGACCTGGGCGTGGTCGCCGAGATGGCGGACGAGCTGCTCGTGATGTACGGCGGGCGCTGCGTCGAGCGCGGCACCGCCGAGAAGGTCTTCTACGAGCCCCAGCACCCCTACACCTGGGGCCTGTTGGGGTCGATGCCGCGCATCGACCGCGAGGAGACCGACCGTCTCGTGCCGGTCAAGGGCTCCCCGCCCAGCCTGATCAACCTGCCGGACGGCTGCGCCTTCAACCCGCGCTGCCCGTACGCCGACATCCCCAAGGACCAGATCACCCGCCGTGAGCGCCCCGACCTGCACGAGGTCGCACCGGGTCACTTCACCGCCTGCCACATGTCGCAGGGCGAGCGCACCCGCATCTGGACCGAAGAGATTGCGCCGAAGCTGTGAAAGACGATGCGAAAGATCAGGCGAAGGGCCAGGAGATGACGATCCCGGCGCAGACGAAGAGTTCCTCCGAGTCGCCCGAGCCGCTGCTCAAGGTCGACGGCCTGGTGAAGCACTTCCCCATCAAGAAGGGGCTGCTGCAGCGCCAGGTGGCCGCGGTGCAGGCCGTCGACGGTCTGACCTTCGACGTGCGTCCCGGTGAGACGCTCGGCGTCGTGGGCGAGTCGGGCTGCGGCAAGTCGACGATGGGCCGTCTGATCACGCGCCTGCTCGAACCGACCGCGGGCCGCGTGGAGTTCGAGGGCGTGGACATCACGCACCTGAACACCGGCAAGATGCGGCCGCTGCGCCGCGACGTGCAGATGATCTTCCAGGACCCGTACTCGTCGCTGAACCCGCGGCACACCATCGGCACGATCGTCGGTGCGCCGTTCAAGCTGCAGGGCGTCAAGCCCGAGGGCGGCCTGAAGAAGCACGTGCAGGAGATGCTGGAGCGCGTGGGGCTCAGCCCCGAGCACTACAACCGCTACCCGCACGAGTTCTCCGGCGGCCAGCGCCAGCGCATCGGCATCGCCCGTGCGCTCGCGCTGCGGCCCAAGCTGGTCGTGGCCGACGAGCCCGTGTCCGCCCTGGACGTCTCCATCCAGGCGCAGGTGGTCAACCTCCTGGACGACCTGCAGGACGAGCTCGGCCTCACGTACGTGATCATCGCGCACGACCTCTCGGTCATCCGGCACGTGTCGGACCGCATCGCGGTGATGTACCTCGGCAAGATCGTGGAGCTCGCGGACCGCAAGGACCTCTACTCCACGCCGATGCACCCGTACACCAAGGCGCTCCTGTCCGCCGTTCCGGTGCCCGACCCCAGGCGGCGCGGCGTCAAGAGCGAGCGCATCCTGCTGCGCGGTGACGTCCCCTCGCCGATCGACCCGCCCACCGGCTGCCGTTTCCACACGCGCTGCTGGAAGGCGACGGAGATCTGTGCGAAGACCGAGCCGCCGCTGATCGCCCTCGCCTCCGGCCACCAGGTGGCGTGCCACCATCCGGAGAACGCCGAGGACCAGCAGCCGGGTGACACCAAGCTGCTGCAGGTCGCCAAGGAGGCGATCGACGTGGTGTCGGTGGTGAGCAAGGCGGAGGAGACGGCCGAGGAGGCCGCGACCCCGAAGAAGACCGTCACGAAGGACGACGCCTCCAAGGGTGACGTCTCCAAGGGCGAAGTCTCCAAGGATGAAGCCCTGAAGGCCGCTCCGGAAGCGGAAGCCGCGGGTCAGGAGTCAACCGGCAAGTAGTGCCTGATGACTTGGTAAAAATCAGTCACCAGGTCATGTACACGCCCATACGGGAGAGTGCAGAGTCTGCGTGTCCGTTTCATCGGAACATGCGCGAAGGGATGACTCATGGCACTCTCCCGTTCGGCACGTCTGGGGGCGCTGGCCACCGCCGCCGCCTCCTTCTGCTTGATCGCCGCCGCACCCGGCCCCCACCCGGGCTCGGACGGCGTCGGAGACCCGTACTTCCCGCAGCTGGGCAACGGCGGATTCGACGTACGCCACTACGGCCTCGACGTGGCGTACAACCCCGACTCCGACCGCCTGGACGGCCGCACCACGATCACCGCGCGCGCCACCCAGAACCTCTCCTCCTTCGACCTCGACCTCCAGAAGCTGGAGGTGACGAGAATCGAGGTGAACGGAAGACGGGCGCACTTCACGCGCAAGGGCGACGAGATCCGCATCAGCCCGCGCGACAGTCTGCGCAAGAACAAGAACTTCACCGTGAGTGTCACCTACGGCGGCGTGCCCGAACCGCTGAGCGGCCCCATCGTCTTCGGCTCCGACTACGGCTGGATGAAGACCACCGACGGCGTCTTCGTCGCCTGCGAGCCCAACGCCGCCTCCACCTGGTTCCCCTCCAGTGACCACCCGATGGACAAGGCCGCCTTCGACATTCGCATCAAGGCGCCCAAGGGCCTGACCGGGGTCTCCAACGGCCGCCTCGTCGACACGTACGACAAGGGCGGCCAGACCGTCGCCCACTGGCGCGAGTCCAAGCCCATGGCGACCTACCTCGCGACCGCCACGATCGGGAAGTTCGACGTGAAGAAGGGCAGGACCCCGGCGGGGACGCCGATCTACGTCGCCATCGACCCCGTCCTGGAGAACAGCAACAACGTCGATGTGTACGGCGTCACCGCGGAGGTCACCGACTACTGGTCGAAGGTCTTCGGCCCCTACCCCTTCGAGGAGACCGGCGCGATCGTCGACGACATGCCGCAGGCCGGCTTCTCCCTGGAGACCCAGACCAAGCCGGTCTACTCCGCGATCCGCAGCGAGTCGACCATCGCCCACGAGCTCGCCCACCAGTGGTTCGGCGACTCCGTGACGCCCGATAAGTGGAACGACATCTGGCTCAACGAGGGCTTCGCGACCTACTCCCAGTGGCTGTGGAGCGAGCACAAGGGCACCCAGACCGCCCGTGACGCCTTCCTCGCGGGCTACAACTCGCGCCCCGGCGACTCGGCCTTCTGGCAGACGGTCGTCGGCGACCCGCAGCGCGACACGATGTTCGCGTCCGCCGTCTACCAGCGCGGCGCGATGACGCTCCAGGTCCTGCGCGAGCGCATCGGCGACAAGGCGTTCTTCAAGCTGCTCCCGGCCTGGGCCGAGCAGCACAAGTACGGCAACGCGAACACCGCCGACTTCATCCGGCTCGCCGAGAAGATCTCGGGCAAGCAGCTCGACGCGCTGTTCGAGACGTGGCTGTTCACGAAGGGCAAGCCCGCCCTGTAGCCGCCGCGCGGCGCCGCCCTGGCGAGGGCCCCGGCGGCGGGCAGGTAAGAATGTCGCGTGATTCAGGATCTGTTCAGTCCCTCCGTCCAGCACGCGCTCGACATCGTCGGGATCTTCGTCTTCGCGATCTCCGGGGCGCTGCTCGCCGTGCGCAAGAACTTCGACGTGTTCGGCATCGCCGTGCTCGCCGAGGTCACCGCGCTGGGCGGAGGGCTCATCCGTGACGTGGTCATCGGGGCGGTGCCGCCCGCGGCCTTCACCGACCTCGGATACTTCATCACCCCGCTGTTCGCGGCCCTCCTGGTGTTCTTCCTGCACCCCGAGGTGGAGCGCACCCAGCTCGCGGTGAACGTCTTCGACGCGGCGGGCCTCGGCCTCTTCTGCGTCACGGGCACGACCAAGGCGTACGACTACGGCCTCGGGCTCACCGCGTCGGCCGCCCTGGGGCTCGCCACCGCGGTGGGCGGCGGCGTGCTGCGCGACATCATCGCCAACGAAGTGCCCTCACTGGTGCGCTGGGACCGCGACCTGTACGCCGTGCCCGCGATCGTCGGCTCCGCGATGGTCGCGCTCTGCATCAACTACGACATGGTGAACGCCTTCACCAGCAGCCTCGCCGTGGTCACGGCCTTCGTCCTGCGGCTGCTCGCGCTGCGCTACCACTGGCGCGCGCCGCGTGCCTGGCACCGGCGGTCGACCGCGGTGGAGGTGGAGGACGCGTCGTAGGAGTGGCGCGAGGTGCTGCCGCGTCACCAACTGCCCGTACTCCTTCGCTAGTTGAACACCATCAGCCTCTCCTGACCCCTTGGCGCGGCCGCCGGCACCCTCGCGATCATCACTGTCCAGAGCGCCGACGCCGGTCAGGAGCCACCCCTGGCAGGACCGGCCCGAAAGAAAAAGCTACCGCTCAGTAATTAGATGTTGTACGTTGCCGGTATGGCAGAGGCAGCATCCATACCGGCAGCGGTGCCCGCGAGCATCGGCGACAGCGAGTTCGACCGCGACACCGCGGTCACCCGGCGGGAGCCCGGTGTCTATGACATCGAGCTCTCCGCCGGGTGGACGATCATCAACGCCGTCAACGGCGGCTATCTCCTCGCGGTCATCGGCCGTGCGCTGGCCGACGCCCTGCCGCACGCGGACCCCTTCACGGTCTCCGCGCACTACCTCACGGCGTCCCACCCCGGGCCCGCCGTCATCCGCACGGACACGGCGCGGGCCGGGCGGACCCTGTCGACCGGGCAGGCCTCCCTCTTCCAGTACGACGACGAGGGGCGCGAGGTCGAGCGGATCCGCGTGCTCGCCTCGTACGGAGATCTGGCGGGGCTCCCCGACGACGTCCGCACGACGGCCAAGCCGCCCGCCCTGCCGCCGATCGAGCAGTGCTTCGGTCCGCAGGACGCCCCGGACCACCGCCCCGTGCCCGGCAGTTCGGCGATCAGCGACAGGCTCTTCCTGAAGCTGGACCCCTCCACCGTCGGGTGGGCCGTCGGCCAGCCGTCCGGCAAGGGGGAGATGCGGGCCTGGTTCGGCCTCGCGGACGGCCGTGACGCCGATCCGCTGTCGCTGCTGCTCGCGGTGGACGCGCTGCCGCCGACGGCCTTCGAACTTGGCCTCTCCGGCTGGGTGCCCACCGTGGAGCTGACGGTGCATGTGCGGGCCAGGCCCGCGCCGGGTCCGCTGCGGGTGTCCATCACCACGCGGAACCTCGCCGGGGGCTTCCTGGAGGAGGACGCGGAGGTCTGGGACGCGGCCGATCGCCTGGTCGCCCAGTCGCGCCAGCTCGCCAGGGTCCGGCTCTCCTGACGGGGGCCCACAAGACGGGGGCCTGTCCGGCGGGTCGGCGCCGGACAGGCCTTCATTCCCCGGTCAGGGCTTCCTGCCCCGGTCAGGCCGTGAGGACGACCCCCGCGTAGGAAACCCCCGCCACCACCACCCACGCGGAGAGCCCAAGTGCCGCAACGCGCCCGCCCGTTCGGGTGAGCGAGGGCAGATCCACCGCGGCGCCCAGCCCGAACAGGGCTGCCGCGAGGAGGAGTTCCTGGACGTGGCCCGCCAGGTCCAGGACGGATCCCGGCACCCAGCCGGTGCTCCGTACCGCGACCATCCCGAGGAACCCCGCCACGAACAGCGGCAGCACCGGCGGCCTCCGATTCCCCGCGCCAGCCCCCGCCCCGCGCGCGGCGGACCGCGCCCGCAGGGAGAGCCCCACCGCCGCCACCAGCGGCGCGAGCACCGCCACCCGCATCAGTTTCACCAGGACCGCGTCGCCCAGGGCCCCCGCCCCCGCGGTCTGCGCGGTGGCCACCACCTGCCCCACGTCGTGCACGCTCGCACCGGCCCACCGCCCGAACTCCGCGTCGCTCAGCCCCAACGGCCCCTGCAGCAGCGGCAGTACGGCGATGGCGAGCGTCCCGCAGAGCGTCACGAGCGCCACCGAGACCGCCGCGTCCCGCTCCTCGCTCTCGGTCACCTCGCTGACCGCGCCGATCGCGGACGCACCGCAGATCGAGTAGCCGGTGGCGATCAGGAGCGGCTGGTCGCCGGGCAGGCCGAGGCGGCGGCCCAGCCACCACGTGCCGAAGAACGTCGCCGCGACCACTCCGAGCACCATCGCCACCGTCGCCCAGCCGAGGCCAAGGACGTCGTCCAGGCTCAGCTTCAGGCCGAGCAGGACGATGCCGAGCCGCATCAGCCGCTTTCCGGCGAGGGAGAGGCCCGCCCTGCCCCGGCCGCGTACGACAGCGCGCACACCCGGGAGGTGCGCCGCCGCGAGGCCGAGCACCACCGCCGCCGTCAGCATCGGGACGGCGGGCAGCAGCGCATGCGTCGCCCAGGCCGCCGCGACACCGAGGGCCGCGAGAGCGAGTCCCGGCAGGGGGCCGCCGGTGCGGGGAGGCGTGATGGCGGCGGCGCGCGGCCGCTGCCCGAGCAGCGCCATCAGCGGTCGGCCGGCAGCTCGTACACCCGGCGCACGCTGGTGCCCAGGCGGGAGATGTCCGCGCCGTAGACGTGGAGCGAGATGGCCCGCTCCGTACCGGCGTTCCAGACCCGGTGGATGTCGCCGGGCGGCGCGAAGCCGCACACCGTGCCCTGCCCGTTGACCAGGTCCTCCGTGGCGACGAGCCGCGCCGGGGCGCCGGAGGAGGCAGGGACGAGGCGGTAGCGCCGCTCGTGCTCCGCGCCCTCGTGGACGCCGGTGACGCACCAGGAGACGTGGTCGTGGACCGGCGTGTGCTGGCCCGGCAGCCAGACCAGGCCGACCACCGAGAAGCTGCCGTCGCGCTCGGCGTGCAGCAGGTGCTGGCGGTAGCGCTCGTCGTCGCCCTCGCACTGCTCGTCGGTGAGCAGGTCGGCCGCGCCCAGGTGGGGCGCGAGCCGCTCGCCGACGAGGTACGCGGTCAGATCCGGCGGCAGGCCACGGCCGACGGCCTCGCGGACGCCGGCGACGAGGTCGTTCAGGCGCCCGGTGGTGCGGGCTGCGCGGTACGCGGTGGTGGAGGCGCTCATACAAGCAGCGTCCTGCCGCTCTTCCATCACGTCCAACGACAGTTTCTAAGCCTCGCCCCAACTTCTGCTTATGGATCGGGGTGTTCGAGGCGCGGCCGGGCGCTCCGGCGCCTCAGCAGCCCACCCGGTTCGCCGCGACCGCCTTCAATTCCTGGAGGACCAGCGCCGTCGCGGGGATCCGCAGGTGTTCCCGGAGCGCGTACGCCGAGACCTGCCGCCGCGACGCCGGATCGAGGGCCCGGCCCGTCACCTCCCGGTGGCGCAGGAAGTTGAGGACGAGCCCCGGCATCATCGCTATGCCGAGCCCCTCGGCGACCAGGCTCTGGATGACGAGGTTGTCGTCCGTGGTGAAGGCGATGTCCGGCGTGAAGCCCTGCTCGGCGCATTCGTGCAGGAAGTTGGCGCGGCAGCGCAGGCAGCCCGCGATCCAGCGCTCGTCAGCGAGGTCGACGAGCCGGACGGAGCGGCGCCTGGCGAGCGGGTGGCGGGCCGGCATGAGGACCGTCAACTGGTCCTCCATCAGCGGGATCTCCACCACCTCGTCCGGCACGTCCTCGTGCAGGCCGGGGTAGTGGAAGGCCAGCGTGATGTCGCAGTCGCCGTCCACCAGGCGCTGGAGCGACTCGGGCGGTTCGTTCTCCTGGAGTTCGACGCGCACACCGGGATGACTCCTCGCGAGCCCGGCCAGTGCCTCGGGGATGAGGGTGGCATTGGCGCTGGGGAAGGCGCAGATGCGGACGCGTCCGGTGCGCAGGCCCGTGATGGCGTTCATCTGCTGCTCGGCGGCGTTGATGTTCCCGAGGATGATCCCCGCGTGCCGGGACAGCGCCTCGCCCGCCTCGGTCAGCCGCATCCTGCGGCCGACGCGGGTGAACAGGACCGTGCCGACGGACCGTTCGAGCGCCTTCATCTGCTGGGTGATCGCCGGCTGCGTATAGCCGAGCGAGCGGGCGGCGGCGGAGTAGGAACCGGTGCGGACCACTTCATGGAATGACCTGATGTGCCGGGAATCGAACACGCCTGAATCATAGGCAGGCCCCCGGAAGAGCCGACAGGTCCCCCTTCCCGGCGCCACCTGACAGCCGTCGACGGCGTCGTCCGTCATCCTTGGCTGCGTGAAATCCGATCGGCTGCTCTCGATCCTGCTGCTGCTCCAGACCCGCGGGCAGGTCCCCGCCCATGAACTCGCCGACCGTCTCGAAGTCTCCGTACGCACCATCTACCGCGACATCGAGGCGCTCTCCGCCTCCGGCGTCCCGGTGTACGCCGAGCGCGGGCGGCACGGGGGCATCGCGCTCCTGCCCGGGTTCCGCACCGACGTCACGGGGCTCACGGCGGACGAGTCGCGGGCGCTGTTCATCCTGGCCGCCCAGGGCGCGCACGCCGCGCTCGGACTCGGGGACGCGATCGGCTCGGCGCTGCGCAAGGTCATGGCGGCCCTGCCCGCACCGCACCGTCCCGCCGCTGAGTTGACGAGCCGGCGCATCCTCGTCGACGCGGCGCGCTGGATGCCGGGGCCGCGCGGATCGGATCCGGTCACCGCAGACCTCGACGTGCTGCAGGACGCCGTCTTCTCCGACCGGCGGCTGCGGCTGCGCTACCGGCACAGCGGCGACGCGGAGCCGCGCACGTACATGGTGGATCCCTACGGCCTCGTCTCCAAGGCGGGCGTCTGGTACCTGGTCGCCGACCGGCGCGGCGCCCCCCAGCTCTTCCGCGCCGACCGGGTGCGGGCGGCGACCCTCACGGACCTGCCCGTGCAGCGCAGGCCAGGTGTCGAACTCGCCGACGTCTGGCGGGTGCTGAAGCGTCAGGTCGAGGACCGTCCGGTCGGTGTCGACGTGACGGCGCGGGTCTCGCGCGACCGGTTCGCCCAATTCCTGCGCCTGAAAGGTCAGTTCCTCAGCGCACGTCCCGAGGACGACGGGGAGAGCGAGTGGATCACTGTCCGGCTCGGTTTCGGTGACGTCGGTGACGCCCGCACGCTGCTTCCGTTCGCCGCGAGTGTGGAGGTGCTCTCGCCGCCCGAGGTGCGGGCCGAGCTGGAGCGCGCCGCCGCCGCGGTCACCGATCTGTACGCAGGAAGCGGGCGAGCTCGCCGGTGAGTTCGGCGGGCGCGTCCTCCTGTACGAGATGTCCCGCGCCCTCGATCAGACGCAGCCGGGCGCCGGGGATCAGCTCGGCGAGCTCGTGGCCGCGCTCGACCGGGATCCAGGTGTCGTCCGTGCCCCAGCAGATGAGGACGGGCAGCGCCAACTCCCCGTACCGGCCCTGGATCTCATCGGTGAACCGCTGGTCGTTCTGCTCGATCTGCCGGTAGAACGCGGGCCTGCCCTCCTGGGTGCACCAGGGCCCGACCAGGCGGTCGAGCACCGCGGGGTGCAGTCCGCGGTGGCTCGCCGAGGAGACGTACTCGCGCACCAGTGCCTCGTGCAGGGCGGGCGGCAGCTGGGCGAAGACGTCGGCGTTCGCGCCGAGCAGGCGGTAGGCGGGGGAGCCCCAAGGGGCGAGGGCCACCGGGTCGACGACGGCGAGGCGTTCATAGCGGGCGCCGTGCAGGAGGTGGGCGCGCAGGGCGACGCAGCCGCCGAAGTCGTGGGCCACGACGGCGGGTGCGTCGAGGCCCCAGTGCGCGAGGAGTCCGGTGAGGACGCGGGCCTGCGCGGCCAGGGTCACGTCCTGCCCGGAGCGCATCTCCGACGTGCCGTAGCCGGGCAGGTCCCATGCGTACACCCGGTGTTCGCGGGAGAGCGCGCGGGCCACGCCCCGCCAGACGTACGACGAGAAGGGCGTGCCGTGGACCAGGACGACGGGCGGCGCGTCCTTTGGGCCCAGTGCGGTCCAGCGGACGGTACCGGTCGGTCCTGCGAAGGTCTGGTCGAGCGTCCAGTCGCGGTCGGTCGTCATGACCGTAAGGCTAGTAGCTCCTTACGGGGGAGTCGAGGCTCGCGGGGTGCCTGTCGCTTCCCCGGTCACCGCGCGTCCAGCCAGTGGCGCCGGCCGAGCGACACCAGGCGCAGCTGCCGACGGGCACTGGCCGCCACCCGCTCCTCGGTGTCGGGCGACGCCTCCAGGAGCGCGGACGCGGTCATCACCATGTGGTCGACGTACATCCTGGCCAGCATGAGGAGGTCGTCCTCGTCCCAGCCCGCCGACTCGGGCTCCCGGGCGAACTGGTCCTTCACCTCCCGTGCGAACAAGGTGAGTTGATCGCCTATCGCGGTGCGCACGGCCTGGACTCCGCCGTGCTGCTCGCGGGCGATGAAGCGGACGTGCGCGGGGTGGGTGCGCACATAGGCGACGATCAACTCGACCGTGGCCGCGATGCGTTCCTCGCCCTCGTCGTCGCCCTCGCTGTCGCCGGTCGCCGCCAGGAGCGCGACGAGCGTGGTGTGCAGGCTGCTCAGCGCCTCCTCGACCAGGGCCACGCCCAGGTCGGCCATGTCGCGGAAGTGGCGGTAGAAGGCGGTGGGGGCCACGCCCACGGCGCGGGTGACCTCGCGCAGGCCCAGGCTGCTCAGGCTCTGCTCCTCCAGCAGCTGGAGCGCCGCGTCCAGGAGTGCCTGCCGGGTCTTCTGCTTCTGGGCCTGCCGGATGCCGAGAGTGTGACTCATGCCATGCAGTTAACAACTGTTCTCCGAGATTGGGAAGCCGGAGAGGCGGTAGACTCCAGAGTCAGTGAACAGTTGTTACCACAAGCGTTCACCGAATACTCAACGAGAGGCATCCCATGCTGTTCCTCGTCGCCGCTCTCCTGCTGCTCGGTGTGGCACTGGGCTCCGTGGCCCACGCGCCGCTCCCCGTCACCCTCGTCGCCGCCGTCGTCATCGGCGTCTGGCTCATGGTGTTCGCGGTCCGCGAGCGGCACACGCGCCGCCGGTCCTGAGCGTCTCGCCGGTCCTGGGCGCGCCACCACCCCGCTGCGCGTCACCACTGATCCGTACGGCACCTGCAAGGAGTCGCACCATGGAACTCACCACCCTCACCCGCAAGCCGACCACGGCTTCCGCCCCCACCCCTGCCCCCGCCCCCGTCCCCACCGGCCGGCGTGACACCGACGGCATGGCCGTCGCCTCGTTCGTCCTCGGCCTGCTCGGACTGCTCGTCCTCAACCTCTTCCTCGGCCCGATCGCGATCGTCCTCGCGGGCATCGCGCTCGTGCGCGGGACCAGCCGAAAGGGCCGCGCGCTCCTCGGACTCGGGCTCGGTGTGGCCGATCTCGTCGTCCTCGCCGTGCTGATGTCCATGGACAACACCGTGTCGTGGGGTCTCGCGGGCTGACACCGCTTGGACGCGGGGCCCCGCGAGGCTCGTAGAATCGTGCCCACCATGGCCTACCTCGACCACGCAGCGACCACTCCGATGCTCCCGGAGGCGATCGCGGCGATGACCGCCCAGCTCGCCGTCACCGGCAACGCGTCCTCATTGCATGCCGCGGGCCGCCGGGCGAGACGCACCGTCGAGGAGGCCCGCGAGACGCTCGCCGAGTCGCTCGGCGCGCGCCCCAGCGAGACCGTCTTCACCGCGGGCGGCACCGAGGCCGACAACCTCGCCGTGAAGGGCCTGTACTGGGCGCGGCGCGACGCCGACCCCGCGCGCACCCGGGTCCTGGCCAGCCCCGTCGAGCACCACGCCGTCCTCGACGCCGTGCACTGGCTCGGCGAGCACGAGGGCGCCACCGTCGAGTACCTCCCCGTCGACACGTACGGCCGCGTGCATCCCCAAGCGCTGCGCGAGGCGATCGAGCGCAACCCCGACGACGTCGCCCTCGCCACCGTCATGTGGGCCAACAACGAGATCGGCACCCTCCAGCCGATCCGTGAACTCGCCGACGTGGCAGGGGAGTTCGACATCCCGCTGCACGCCGACGCGGTGCAGGCCTTCGGTCAGGTGCCCGTCGACTTCGGCGCGTCGGGCCTCGCCGCGATGACCGTGTCCGGACACAAGATCGGCGGTCCGTACGGCATCGGGGCGCTGCTCCTGGGCCGCGAGTACAGCCCCGTGCCCGTCCTGCACGGCGGCGGGCAGGAGCGTCATGTGCGCTCCGGGACGCTCGACGTGCCCGCGATCGCCGCGTTCGCGGTGGCGGGGCGGCACGCCGCCGGGCAGCGCGAGTGGTTCGCCCGCGAGATCGGCGCGCTGCGGGACGAGCTGGTCACCGCCGTGCGCGAGGCGGTCCCCGGCGCGATCCTGGGGGGAGACCCGGTCGGCCGCCTGCCCGCGAACGCGCACTTCACCTTCCCCGGCTGCGAGGGGGACTCCCTTCTGCTGCTGCTCGACGCCCAGGGCATCGAGTGCTCCACCGGCTCGGCGTGCACGGCGGGCGTGGCCCAGCCGAGCCACGTCCTGCTCGCCACCGGGACCGCCCCCGACCTGGCCCGCGGCACGCTCCGCTTCTCCCTCGGGCACACCTCGACGAAGGCGGACGTGGCGGCGGTGGCCCAGGCGATCGGCCCGGCGGTGGAACGGGCGCGCACGGCGGGGCTGAGCTGAGCCCGGCCCCCTCCGGCCTGAGTCCGGCCCCTCCGGCCTGAGTCCGGCCCCCTCGGGCCTGAGTTCCGGCCCCCTCCAGCGCCGGTTTGGTCCCGGTTCGGGATGACACGTGACGAGGGTGACGCACGACTCGGCTGATCCCGCCCGGAGTTGATGCCGGTTTCGGCCGCTATCGGGCGGACAGGCACAGGAGCGGGATACGGCGCCCACAGTCCGCCGATCTATGCTTGCCGCTCGCGAGTCCGCTCCGCGCGTTCGGGGCTGCACGACAACCCCCCTCTTCGGGGCTGCACGACAACCCCCTCATGGAGTTCACATTGAAGGCGAACCTCCGCTCTCGCATCGCCGCGCGGATCGGGCGCATCTATCTCTCCAGGATCCAGAAGAACGGGATCAGCGCGTCCGCGATCTCGCGGCTGCCCGAGCCCCTGCTGGCCCCGATGCGCCGCGACGGTCTCGACCCGGTGGCCCGGCTCACCGAGCACCAGGCGGAGCAGCCGATCTCGAAGGTGCCGCTGCCGTTCGGCATGGACGCCTGGGTGGTCACCGGCTACGACGAGGTGAAGGCCGTCCTCGGCGCCACGAACGGCTTCAGCAACGACTTCACGAACCTCGCGGGCAACGCGGGCGTGGTCGAGGACCACAACCCCGGCGGCCTCGGCTTCAGCGACCCCCCGGTCCACACGCATCTGCGCCGCATCCTCACGCCCGAGTTCACGATGCGCAGGCTGCGCCGCCTCACGCCCCGGATCGAGGCCATCGTCGAGGAGCGGCTCGACGCGATGGAGGCCGCCGAAGGGCCCGTCGACCTCGTCGAGGCCTTCGCGCTGCCGATCCCGTCGCTGACGATCTGCGAGCTGCTCGGCGTGCCGTACGAGGACCGCCACGACTTCCAGCAGCTGGCCATGGAGCGCTTCGACCTCTTCGGCGGGGCGACCGCGCCCTTCGGGGCGATATCCGCCTCGCTCTCGTACTTCCGGGACGTCGTCAAGAAGCAGCGCGAGAACCCGGGCGACGGGCTGCTCGGCATGATCGTGAAGGAGCACGGCGACACGGTCGACGACGAGGAGCTCGCCGGTCTCGCCGACGGCATCCTCACCGGCGGCTTCGAGACCACCGCGAGCATGGTGGCCCTCGGCTCCCTGCTGCTCCTGCAGGACCCGCGGACCGCCGCACGGCTGCGGGACGACGAATCGGCGGCCGCCACCTTCGTCGAGGAGGCCCTGCGCTACCTCACCGTCGTACAGGTGGCCTTCCCGCGCTTCGCCCGCGAGGACATCGAGATAGCCGGGGTCCTCATCCCCAAGGGCGACCTGGTCCTTTGCTCCCTCAGCGGCGGCAACCGCGACGCCAAGTACACCCCCGACGGCGGCGGCTTCGACCCGCACCGCAAGGCCTCGGGCCACCTCGCCTTCGGCTACGGCATCCACCGCTGCATCGGCGCCGAACTGGCCCGCATGGAGCTGCGCGCCGCCTACCCGGCCCTGGTGAAGCGCTTCCCGGGGATGCGGCTCGCGGTCGACCCCGAGGAGCTCACGTTCCGCAAGCTGTCGATCGTGTACGGGGTGGAGTCGCTGCCGGTGCACCTGCGCTAGCGGCGGCGGGGCTCACCCGAGCGCGGTGCGCGCCTTCCGCACCAGCCGCAGATACCGGTCCCAGTCCCAGTGCGGTCCCGGATCCGTGTGGTCCGTGCCCGGCACCTCCACGTGCCCGATGATGTGCTTGCGGTCCACCGGGATGTCGTACCGCTCGCAGATGCCCGCCGTGAGGCGCGCCGATGATGCGTACATGGCATCGGTGAACGAGGACTTCCGGTCGACGAAGCCCTCGTGCTCGATGCCGATGCTCCGTTCGTTGTAGCCCTTGTTCCCCGCGTGGAACGCCACGTCCAGCTCGCGGATCATCTGGGCGACGTGCCCGTCCTTGCGCACCACGTAGTGCGCCGCCGCGCCGTGCGCCGGGTCCTTGAACACCCTCAGCGCCGTCGCGTACCCGCCCTGCACCACGTGGATGACGACCATGTCGATTCCGTAGTCGTCGGGGCGGTCGGCGCGGCGCCAGTTGTAGTCGGACGCGGCGATCCACTGGGCGCCCCGGGCGTCGACCTCGCCCTCCTTGCGCTTCTTGACGACGCCGGGCAGCCGCCACCACAGGCGGCCCAGCTGGTCCGATGCGAGCGCGGCCGCGCCGACGGCCGCCGCGGCGCCGCCGATCAGGAGCGTCCGACGGTTGACGCCCCGGCGTCCCCGATCCTGCCCCGCCGTCGTGTCCTGTTCTTCCCCCATGTGATCGTCAACGCTTACTCACGGGCGGCTGGTTCCCGCGGGCCCGTACCCTGTTAGAGCTATGACTGAGAACCGGACCCCGCAGCGCCCCCGCCCCCTTCGCGTACTCGCCGCCATGTCGGGCGGCGTGGACTCCGCCGTCGCCGCCGCGCGCGCCGCCGAAGCAGGCCACGACGTGACCGGAGTGCACCTGGCACTCTCGGCGAACCCGCAGTCCTTCCGCACGGGCGCGCGGGGCTGCTGCACCATCGAGGACTCCCGCGACGCCCGCCGCGCCGCGGACGTCATCGGCATCCCCTTCTACGTCTGGGACCTGGCCGAGCGGTTCCGCGAGGACGTCGTCGACGACTTCATCGCCGAGTACGAGGCGGGGCGCACCCCGAACCCGTGCCTCCGCTGCAACGAGAAGATCAAGTTCGCCGCGCTCCTGGACAAGGCGCTCGCGCTGGGCTTCGACGCCGTCGTCACCGGCCACTACGCCACGGTCGTCGTGAACGAAGACGGCACGCGCGAGCTGCACCGCGCCTCGGACATGGCCAAGGACCAGTCGTACGTCCTGGGGGTCCTCGACGACCGCCAGCTCGCCCACGCGATGTTCCCCCTCGGTGACACGCTCACCACCAAGGAGGAGATCCGCGCGGAGGCCGAGGAGCGCGGCCTGGCCGTCGCCAAGAAGCCCGACAGCCACGACATCTGCTTCATCGCCGACGGCGACACCCAGGGCTTCCTCGCGGACCGCCTCGGCAAGGCGGAGGGCGACATCGTCGACGCCGACGGCAACAAGCTGGGTACCCACGAGGGTGCCTTCGGCTACACCATCGGCCAGCGCAAGGGCCTGCGGATCGGCACCCCGGCCCCCGACGGCAAGCCGCGCTACGTCCTGGACATCTCCCCGGTGAACAACACCGTGACGGTCGGCCCGGCCGCCGCCCTGGACGTCACGGCGCTGACGGCCATCAAGCCCCGCTGGTGCGGAGTGGCCCCCTCCGGGCCCGGCACGTACACCGCGCAGCTGCGGGCACACGGCGGCGAGACGCCGGTGCACGCGGAGCTGGTCGACGGCTCGGAGCTGCGGGTCTCCTTCACCGAGCCGGTCCGGGGCGTGGCCCCCGGCCAGGCGATCGTGCTGTACGACGGCACGCGCGTGGTGGGGTCGGCGACCATCGCGACGACGGAGAGGGCCACGGCGGCGGCCTAGGCCCTCCGTCCGCCCCGCGCGCTATGCGGCCGCTTCCACCTCGTACGCGTAGAAGCAGAAGTGGTCCTTGATCTGCGCCACCGCGTCCTTGGGCTCGGGGTAGCCCCACACCGCGTCCTTGCCGTCCTCGGCGCCGGGCAGCGACCAGTAGGACGCCGTTCCCTTGAACGGGCAGTACGTGGTCGTGTCCGAGGGGGTCAGGAGATCGGTGCGCACGTCCTCGGGCGGGAGGTAGTGGCGCACCGGGTAGCCCGTCTCGCGCAGCAGCAGCGGGCGTCGGCTCTCGGCCACGACCTGGCCGTCCCGCACCACCCGTACGTGCTCGGTGCCCTGCTCGATGGTGATCTTGTGTCCTGCTGTCACCGTGGTCTCCTTCCGTGAGCGGCCGCGTCCCACCCAGTCTGTGCCGGATCGTACGGTGAAGCCATGAACATCTGTGTCTTCCTCTCCGCAGCCGACCTCCCCGACCGCTACACGCGCCCCGCGCGTGAATTCGCCGAGCTGCTCGGCAGGGGCGGCCACACCCTGGTGTGGGGCGGTTCGGAGAGCGGCCTCATGAAGGTCGTCGCGGACGGAGTGGAAGAGGCGGGCGGGCGTCTTGTCGGCGTCTCGGTGGACTTCCTCGCCGCCAAGGCCAGGGACGTCTCCGCGCCCGACGAGATGGTGATCGCGCGCGACCTCGCCGAGCGCAAGGCGCTGCTCCTGGAGAAGTCCGACGCAGTCGTGATCATGGTCGGCGGCACGGGTACGCTGGACGAGGCCACCGAGATCCTCGAACTGAAGAAGCACGGCAAGCACACCAAGCCGGTGGTCCTGCTCAACTCGGCGGGCTTCTACGACGGCTTGAAGGAACAGTTCCAGCGCATGGAGGACGAGGGCTTCCTGCCGGTGCCGCTGACCGGTCTCGTCTTCTTCGCCGAGGAGCCGGTCGGCGCGCTCGCCTACCTGGAGGAGGCCATGGGTACGCGCTGACCTGCGCCTGCCGGGGTGCGACGATGGACGCATGGCAACACATGTGATCACCGGGGCGGGCTCCGGCATCGGCGCGGCCGTCGCCCGCCGCCTCCACGCACGCGGCGACGCCCTCGTCCTGCACGCACGGGACGCCGGCCGCGCGAAGGAACTGGCCGCGCAATTCCCCGGGTCGGCCACGCTCGTGGGCGACCTCTCCGACCCGGACAAGCTCTCCTGGGCCTTCGGCCACCAGTCGCTGCCCGACCGGGTGGACTCCCTGCTCCACATCGCGGGCGTGGTCGACCTGGGCCGGGTCGGTGACCTCACCCCCAAGTCCTGGCGCCACCAGCTCAACGTCAACCTCATCGCCCCCGCCGAGCTGACCCGGCACTTCCTGCCCCAACTCCGCGTCGCCCAGGGCCACGTGGTCTTCGTCAACTCGGGCGCGGGCCTGAGCGCGCACGCCGACTGGTCCGCCTACGCCGCCTCCAAGCACGGCCTCAAGGCCCTGGCCGACGCCCTGCGCGCCGAGGAGCACGCGAACGGCGTCCGCGTCACCTCCGTCTACCCGGGCCGCACGGCGAGCGCCATGCAGGCCAAGGTCCACCAGCAGGAGGGCAAGGAGTACGACCCCTCCCGCTTCATCGACCCGGAGTCGGTCGCCACGACGATCCTGATGGCGATCGACCTGCCGCGCGACGCCGAGGTCAACGACCTGACGGTGCGGCCGGGACAGTGAACGCCATCAGTTGGGGCCCGGCCACCGGCATCGGGTCCATGCCGGGCGGCGACGCCCGAGAGGCCGCGAAGACCGTCACCGGCAGTTTCGAGGAGTTCCCGTACCTGGCGGAGCTGCCCGCGCGGGGGCCGGGCGCCGACATGATCGGCCGGACCGCCGGAATGCTGGTCGAGCTCTACGCGCGCGTGGAGCCCAGCGGCTGGCGGATCGGCGACCGGCCCGGACGGGACACGCGCCGCGCGAAGGCGTGGCTCGGCGAAGACCTCGACGCCCTGGAGGAGTTCACCCAGGGGTACGAAGGTCCTGTCAAGGTGCAGGCCGTCGGGCCGTGGACGCTGGCGGCAGCCCTGGAGCTGAGGAACGGCGAGTCCGCGCTCTCCGACCCCGGCGCCTGCCGTGACCTGGCCGGATCCCTCGCCGAGGGCCTGCGTACCCACCTCGCCGACGTACGCCGAAGGATCCCCGGCGCCCAGATCGTGCTGCAGCTCGACGAGCCCTCGCTCGTCGCCGTCCTGCGCGGACACATCAAGACGGCGAGCGAGTACCGCACCCACCGCGCCGTGGACCGGCAGCTCGTGGAGAGCACCCTGCGCGACGTCATCGGCGTCCACGCGGACGGGCCCGCCGTCGTGCACTCCTGCGCGCCCGACGTGCCGTTCGCGCTCCTGCGCCGAGCCGGGGCCGACGCGATCTCGTTCGACTTCTCACTCCTCACCGAGCGTGACGACGAGGCGATCGGTGAGGCCGTCGAGGGGGGTACGAAGCTCTTCGCCGGTGTCGTGGCGGGCGTGGACGGCCCATTGTCAGACCCTGCCGGTAGCGTCATGGGTGTCAGGACGCTGTGGCGCAGGCTGGGGCTGAATCCGGGTTCTCTCGCGGAGTCGGTCGTGGTCACCCCGTCGTGCGGGCTCGCAGGGGCTTCCCCCGCGTACGCGCGCGCGGTGCTCGCCCACTGCGCCAGGGCGGCGAGATCACTCGCGGACAACCCTGAGTAATTGGGTATGACGTAACGGGAGGACGAAACGGTGGCTGTCGAACAGCAAGGCTCTGTGCCCGCCGAGGCACGGGATCAGCACGCCCAGCTGGCCGAACAGATCGAGGAGCACCGCTTCCGGTACTACGTGAACGACCAACCGGTCGTCAGCGACGCCGAGTTCGACAAGCTCCTTCGTTCGCTCGAGGCCCTGGAGGAGCAGTATTCCGAGCTGCGCACCCCCGACTCGCCCACCCAGAAGGTCTCCGGGGCGTACGAGACCGAGTTCACCTCGGTCCAGCACCGCGAGCGCATGCTCTCCCTGGACAACGCCTTCGACGACGAGGAGCTCGCCGCCTGGGCCGACCGCGTGGCCAAGGAGGTCGGCACCGGCGACCACCACTTCCTGTGCGAACTGAAGGTCGACGGCCTCGCCGTGAACCTCACGTACGAGGACGGCAAGCTCACCCGCGCGGCCACCCGCGGCGACGGCCGCACGGGTGAGGACATCACGCCGAACGTCCGCACCATCGCGGACATCCCGGACCGCCTCAAGGGCGACAACATCCCCGCCCTGGTCGAGATCCGCGGCGAGGTCTTCTTCCCCATGGAGAAGTTCGAGGAGCTGAACGCCCGCCTGGTGGAGGCGGGCGACAAGCCCTTCGCCAACCCGCGCAACGCGGCGGCGGGTTCACTGCGCCAGAAGGACCCGCGCGTCACCGCGACGCGCCCGCTGCACATGGTGGTGCACGGCATCGGCGCCCGCGACGGCTTCGACATCGACTGCCTCAGCCACGCCTATGAGCTCCTCCACGACTGGGGCCTGCCCACCGCCCAGCACAACAAGGTAGTCCAAGGGCTCGACGGCGTGCGGGAGTTCATCACGTACTTCGGCGAGAACCGCCACTCCGTGGCGCACGAGATCGACGGCGTCGTCGTGAAGCTGGACGAGATCCCGCTCCAGGGCCGCCTCGGCTCGACGTCGCGGGCCCCGCGCTGGGCGATCGCCTGGAAGTACGCCCCCGAGGAGGTCAACACCAAGCTGGTGAACATCCGCGTGGGCGTCGGCCGCACCGGCCGCGTCACGCCGTACGCCCAGGTGGAGCCCGTGACCGTCGCGGGATCCGAGGTCGAGTTCGCCACCCTGCACAACCAGGACGTGGTGAAGAAGAAGGGCGTCTTCATCGGGGACACGGTCGTCCTGCGCAAGGCGGGCGACGTCATCCCGGAGATCCTCGGCCCCGTCGTCGACCTGCGCGACGGTACCGAGCGGGAGTTCGTGATGCCCGCCGAGTGCCCCGAGTGCGGGACGCCGCTGCGGGCGATGAAGGAGGCCGACATCGACCTCCGCTGCCCCAACGCCCAGTCCTGCCCCGCCCAGTTGCGCGAGCGGCTCTTCTACCTCGCGGGCCGCAAGAGCCTGGACATCGAGAACTTCGGCTATGTGGCAGCCGCCGCGCTCACCAAGCCCCTGGAGCCGTCCGAGCCGCCGATCCTGGACGAGGGCGACATCTTCGACCTGACCATCGAGCGCCTCCTGCCCATCAAGGCGTACGTACTGGATCAGGACAGCGGTCTGCCCAAGCGGGACCCCAAGACGGGCGAGGAGAAGATCGCCACGGTCTTCGCCAACCAGCAGGGCGAGGCCAGGAAGAACGCCCTCTCGATGCTGGAGAACATCGCGGCGGCCAAGGAGCGCCCGCTCGCCCGGATCATCACGGGCCTGTCCATCCGCCATGTCGGACCGGTCGCCGCGGAGGCGCTCGCCCGCGAATTCCGGTCGATCGACCGCATCGAGCAGGCCACGGAGGAGGAGCTCGCCGCCGTGGAGGGCGTGGGCCCGACCATCGCCGCCTCCCTGAAGCAGTGGTTCGAGGAGGACTGGCACCGGGAGATCCTGCGCAAGTGGCGCGCGGCCGGGGTCCGCATGGAGGAAGAGGGCGGGGGAGAGGACGAGGGGCCGCGACCGCTCGAAGGCCTCACCGTCGTCGTGACCGGAACGCTGGAGAAGCACACGCGGGATGGCGCAAAAGATGCGTTGCAGAGCCGGGGAGCAAAGGTCACCGGTTCCGTTTCGAAGAAGACAGCATTCGTGGTCGTGGGCGACAATCCCGGCTCGAAGTACGACAAGGCGATGCAGCTGAAGGTTCCGGTTCTCAACGAGGAAGGCTTCGCCGTCCTGCTGGAACAGGGACCGGACGCGGCGACGGAAGTCGCGCTTCCGACCGAGGAGTAGCGGTTGAAGGCCACCCGTTCAGCGCATACCAGAGGCATACGGGTGGCCGGGTCGCATTCGGGCAACCGTAGTGGACCGCTGCCCGTAGAAGCCTTCTGCGGCCTACTGTTGAGGTGTGCGCCTGCCGTGCCCCGCTGCGATTGGGGTATCCCCTGCTCATCGGGAGCAAGGGAAGGAGTTTCAGACGCGGCTGACTTCTGGACCGAGTCCGCGTGGCGTGGGCACCGCCGGCTGTGAGAGGGACGGGAATGGAACCGACCGAGAGCGCCGCACCGGACTCCCGGCTGCGTGCGCGCCTGCGGCGCGGACCGGGCGCGTGGTTCGGCGAACGCAGAGCGGCACGGGAGGCGCGCGAAGCCGAGAGCAGGCGCCCCGCCGTCCCGAGCACCGCAGTTGAGCGACGCGAACGGGCCTGGAGCACCGTCGGCGGGTACGGCACACAGGAACTCGACGTGGGCGAGGCCTCGGGCGGCAGGGACGCGGCGGGGCCCTGCTCCGCCACGTCCGGCGCCGACGGACGGCGCAGGACGCTCTGGCGCGGCTCCGAGGCGCACGGCCCGGACGACCCGTCCGGCGAGCGCGACCCCTGGCCGGTGCTTCCGGTTGCCGTCGTGGCCGTCGCCGCCGTGGTGCTCGGCACGGGCTTCTTCCACGCGTTCACCGGACGCGGCACGCTCTTTCCCTCCGGCACGGTCGGCTGGTCCCTCGCCGTCCTCACGGGCCTGATCGTCGGCCACCTCGTCGCACTCGGCCGCGACCGCTGGTGGGGCGGCACCGGCTCGGGCGGCGCGCTCACCGTCGCCGTGCTCCTGCTGTACGGCTGGGTGCCCGCCGGAATGGTCAGCCTCACCGTCGTCGTCCTGGTCGGCATCGCGCGCCGTCACCGCTGGCGCCAGGGCATCCTGCACGGCGCCGTCGACATCCTCGGCATCGGCGCGGGCGCGCTCGCCATGGCCGCCTTCGGCACGGCACCGTCGGTGCAGTCGCCCTGGCTCCCCGAGACCTGGGACCTGTACTCGGCCCCCGAGGTGGCGCTCGCCGCGATCGCCTATCTCGTCGTCACCCGCGTCCTGCTCTGGTACGTCCACGCGCCGCGCACCGGCGCCCTGCCCACGGTCACCCGCACCGCCCTGGTCAGACAGGGCCTGGTCGGCGTCGCGCTGCTCGGCATCGCCCCGCTGATCTGCGTGGTCGCGGCCTCGACGCCCATCCTGCTCCCGCTCTTCGCGATCCCGCTCGTCGCCCTCGACTCGACGCTGTGGATCGCGCGGGCCAGGGCCGAGGAGCAGCTGCGTGACCCGCTCACCGGCCTGCCCAACCGGCAGTGGCTCCTCGAACGGACCTGGACGGCCCTGGACGACGCCGAGCGGATCGGGGCGCGCTCCGCCCTGATGCTGATCGACATGGACCGCTTCCGTTCGGTGAACGACACCCTTGGCCACCTCGCGGGCGACCGCCTGCTGCTGCAGATCGCCGACCGGCTGCGCCTCGCCCTGCCACGCGGTGCGGAGGCCGCGCGGCTCGGCGGTGACGAGTTCGCCGTCCTGCTGCCGGTCGCCGACTCCACGACGTCGGCCACCCGCGTGGCCCGGTCGCTCGTCGCGGCACTGGGCTCGCCCCTCGATCTCGACGGCCTGACGCTGGTCCTGGAGGCCAGCGCCGGGCTCGCCGTCTTCCCGGACCACGCGATGGACGCGGAGGGCCTGCTGCGCCGCGCGGACGTCGCGATGTACCAGGCCAAGCGGGACCGCACGGGCGTCGAGGTGTACGAGTCCAAGCGCGACTCCAACACCCCAGACCGGCTCGGCCTGTTGGGCGATCTGCGCCGTGCGCTCGACGCGGGTGACGTCGAGCTCCACTACCAGCCGAAGGTCCAGTTCGACGGTCGCGTCGCGGGGCTCGAGGCGCTGGTGCGGTGGGTGCATCCCGAGCGCGGGAAGGTGCCGCCGGACGAGTTCATCGCCATAGCGGAGTCGTCCGGGCTCATGCCGCACCTGACGGAGTACGTCCTGGAGACGGCGCTCGGCCAGGTCGCGAAGTGGCAGGCGATGGGTCTCAAGGTCCCCGTCGCGGTGAACGTCTCGCCGCGCGACGTGCACACCCCCGGCTTCGCCGGAGCGGTCGCCGCACGCCTCGCCCGGCACGGGGTGCCCGCGGGAGCGCTCCAACTGGAGATAACGGAACACGTCCTTCTTGAGGACCCGCAGCGAGCCGCGGACACGCTGGCCGGTCTGACCGGCCATGGGGTCAAGATGTCGCTCGACGACTTCGGCACCGGGTACTCGTCCCTGGTGCACCTGCGGCGGCTGCCGGTCAGCGAGCTGAAGATCGACCGCTCGTTCGTGGCGCGACTGGCCATCGACAACGAAGACGCGGAGATCGTCCGCTGCACCGTCGACCTCGCGCACTCCCTGGGACTGCTCGTCGTCGCCGAAGGCGTCGAGGACGACGAGACGTGGGAGCGGTTGCGCGATCTGGGGTGCGACGCCGTGCAGGGGTGGCTCGTCGCCGCGGCGATGCCGCCGGACGAGACGACCGCCTGGCTGCGGGCACGGGGCTCGCGCGGCTGGCGCAGGCCGGTGGACGTCGCCGCCGAGGAGGCGGCGGCCGCGGCGGAGGCCGAGACCGGGGCCGACATCGTGAAGTAGCCGCGGGGCGATCGAGCAGGCGGCGGGCGGCGTCCCGCCGCCGGGCGTGAAGAGGCGGCCCGGCGCGTCGGGGACCCCGCGGGGAACCGCCGGGACCCCTGCCAAGGGAATCCGTTTCACGTGCACGGGGTGCGGCCCCATAGGATTGGGCCACAAACCACACACTCACCCCCAGAGGATCGCCGCATGCCTGGCATTACGCGCGAGGAGGTCGCCCACCTCGCCCGCCTTGCACGTCTGGAGCTGAAGGCAGAAGAGCTCGACCACTTCGCCGGACAGCTCGACGACATCATCGGCGCGGTCGCCCGCGTCTCCGAGGTCGCCGACCAAGACGTACCGCCGACCTCCCACCCGCTGCCGCTGACGAACGTCATGCGCGCGGACGAGGTCCGTCCGTCGCTCACCCCCGAGCAGGCGCTCTCCGGAGCCCCGGCCCAAGAGCAGCAGCGTTTCAAGGTGCCGCAGATCCTGGGGGAGGACTAACCCACCATGACGGACAGCAAGATCGACATCATCAGGCTCACCGCCGCCGAGATCGCCTCCAAGATCGCCTCCGGCGAGCTCACGGCCGTCGAGGTCACCGAGGCCCACCTCGCCCGCATCGAGGCCGTCGACGAGAAGGTGCACGCCTTCCTGCACGTCGACCGTGAGGGCGCCCTCGCGCAGGCCCGCGCCATCGACGCCAAGCGCGAGAAGGGCGAGAAGCTCGGCCCGCTGGCCGGCGTGCCGCTCGCGCTCAAGGACATCTTCACCACCGAGGGCGTTCCGACCACGGTCGGTTCCAAGATCCTCGAAGGCTGGATCCCGCCGTACGACGCGACCGTCACGCGCAAGCTGAAGGAAGCCGGCGTCGTCATCCTCGGCAAGACCAACATGGACGAGTTCGCCATGGGGTCCTCCACCGAGAACAGCGCGTACGGCCCCACCGGCAACCCGTGGGACCTCACCCGCATCCCCGGCGGTTCGGGCGGCGGCTCCAGCGCCGCGCTCGCGTCGTACGAGGCCCCCCTCGCCATCGGCACGGACACCGGCGGCTCCATCCGCCAGCCCGCGGCCGTCACCGGCACGGTCGGCGTCAAGCCCACCTACGGCGGCGTCTCGCGCTACGGCATGGTGGCGTTCTCGTCCTCCCTGGACCAGGGCGGCCCCTGCGCCCGTACGGTCCTCGACGCGGCCCTGCTGCACGAGGTCATCGCCGGGCACGACGAGCTCGACTCGACGTCCATCGACGCCCCGGTCCCCTCGGTCGTCGAGGCCGCGCGCAACGGCTCCGTACAGGGCATGCGCGTCGGTGTCGTCAAGCAGTTCGCGGGCGAGGGCTACCAGGCCGGTGTCGTCCAGCGCTTCCAGGAGTCCGTGGCGCTGCTCAAGGAGCTCGGCGCCGAGATCGTCGAGCTGGACTGCCCGTCCTTCGACCTGGCGCTCTCCGCGTACTACCTGATCGCGCCGAGCGAGTGCTCGTCCAACCTGGCCCGCTTCGACGCCATGCGCTACGGCCTGCGCGTCGGTGACGACGGCACGAGGTCCGCCGAGGACGTCACCGCGCTGACCCGCGAGGCGGGCTTCGGCGACGAGGTCAAGCGCCGCGTCATCCTGGGCACGTACGCCCTGAGCTCCGGCTACTACGACGCGTACTACGGAAGCGCCCAGAAGGTCCGCACCCTGATCACGAAGGACTTCGAGAAGGCCTTCGAGCAGGTCGACGTCATCGTCTCGCCCGCGACGCCCACCACCGCCTTCCCGATCGGCGAGCGCGCCGACGACCCGATGGCGATGTACCTCGCGGACGTGTGCACCATCCCGTCGAACATGGCGGGCAACGCCGCCATGTCGCTGCCCTGCGGCCTCGCGCCGGAGGACGGCCTGCCCGTCGGGCTGCAGATCATCGCCCCGGCCATGAAGGACGACCGGCTTTACAAGGTCGGCGCTGCCGTAGAGGCCGCCTTCGTGGAAAGGTGGGGTCACCCGCTGCTAGAGGAGGCACCGTCACTGTGAGTCCCATGACTGCCAAGGCCAAGGGCTTCAAGAAGTCCAAGCCCGGCGCGTACCTGTCGATCGCCACGACCGCCTTCGGCGCGGTCTCCGTCGTCAAGCAGGCCCGCACGGCCCGCAAGGACAACGACACGCTCCGGCTCATCGATGCCGCTGTCTCCGCCGCCGCCATCGTCACCGGTCTTGCTCTGCTCTATCGCGAGCTGAAGAAGCTCGGCGACGACGACGTCCTGCTGGGTTGAGAGGGAAAGTTTCACCGTGACTGTCACGACTGACCTGGTGTCGTACGAGGATGCCCTCGCGACGTACGACCCCGTCATGGGCCTTGAGGTCCATGTCGAGCTGGGCACCAAGACGAAGATGTTCTGCGGCTGCTCCACCGAGCTCAAGCAGGACGCCAACAGCCAGACCTGCCCGACCTGTCTCGGCCTGCCCGGCGCGCTGCCGGTCGTCAACGAGATCGGCGTCGAGTCCGCCATCAAGATCGGTCTCGCGCTGAACTGCGAGATCGCCGAGTGGTGCCGCTTCGCCCGGAAGAACTACTTCTATCCGGACATGCCGAAGAACTTCCAGACCTCCCAGTACGACGAGCCGATCGCCTTCAACGGCTATCTGGACGTCCAGCTGGAGGACGGCGAGGTCTTCCGCGTGGAGATCGAGCGCGCCCACATGGAGGAGGACACCGGCAAGTCCACGCACGTCGGTGGCGCGACGGGCCGTATCCACGGCGCCTCGCACTCGCTCCTGGACTACAACCGCGCGGGCATCCCGCTCATCGAGATCGTCACCAAGCCGATCGAGGGCGCGGGCGAGCGGGCCCCCGAGGTCGCCAAGGCGTACGTCGCCGAGCTGCGCGAGGTCATCAAGGCGCTCGACGTCTCCGAGGCCCGCATGGACAAGGGCCAGATGCGCTGCGACGTGAACCTCTCCCTGCGTCCGCACGGGCGCGAGGAGTTCGGTACGCGTTCGGAGACGAAGAACGTCAACTCGCTCCGTTCCGTGGAGCGTGCGGCGCGCTTCGAGATCCAGCGCCATGCCGCGGTGCTGAACTCGGGCGGCACGATCATCCAGGAGACCCGTCACTTCCACGAGGAGGACGGCTCCACGACGTCGGGCCGCATCAAGGACAACGCCGAGGACTACCGGTACTTCCCGGAGCCCGACCTCGTCCCGGTGGCCCCGGCCCGTACGTGGGTCGAGGAGCTGCGTGCGGGCCTCCCCGAGATGCCGCGCGTGCGCCGCAACCGCCTCCGCGAGGAGTGGGGCGTCTCGGAGCACGACATGCAGTCGATCCTGAACGCCGGTGCGGTCGACCCGATCGTCGCCACCATCGAGGCGGGCGCCGATTCGGCCGCCGCGCGCAAGTGGTGGATGGGCGAGATGGCCCGTAACGCCAACGAGACGGGCAAGGCCCTGGACGAGCTGCCGGTCACCCCGGTGCAGGTCGCCCGGGTCGCCGAGCTCGTCGCCAAGGGCGACCTGAACGACAAGCTGGCCCGCCAGGTCTTCGAGGGCGTCCTGGCCGGCGAAGGCACGCCGGACGAGGTCGTCGAGAAGCGCGGTCTGAAGGTGGTCTCGGACGAGGGCGCGCTGACGACCGCCGTGGACGAGGCGATCGCAGGCAACCCCGCCATCGCGGACAAGATCCGCAGTGGCAAGGTCGCGGCGGCCGGTGCGCTGGTCGGCGCGGTCATGAAGGCGACCAGGGGTCAGGCCGACGCGGCCCGCGTCAAGGAACTGATCCTGGAGAAGCTGGGCGTGGAGGGCTAGCCCCTCCGGCTCGTACGGGATCCAGGGCGGCGCACCTCTCGCGGGTGCGCCGCCCTGCGCGTGCCTGAACCGCCGCGCGCCGGATTCCTTCCCGCCCACTCACCCGATTGCCCCGGAGTGACCGGCTGGGTGGCCACTTACGCTGGGCAGCGTCCGTCCCGCCGAACCACCGCCCCACCCGGGCCACGGAGCCTCCCCTGAACACCGTCGCCGCCGAGATCCTCTCCGTGGGCCTGCTGCTCGCAGTGCTCGCGTTCGCCGTCATACGGCCCAAGCAGTGGCCCGAGGCCGCCGCCGCGCTGCCCGCCGCCGGGATCGTCGTGGCACTCGGGGCCGTCTCGCCGCAGCACGCGCTCGCGGAGGTCCAGAGCCTGCTGCCGGTCGTGGGGTTCCTCGCCGCCGTGCTCGTGCTCGCCCAACTCTGCGCCGACGACGGGCTCTTCGCCGCCGCGGGGGATCTCGTCGCCCGGCTGTGCGGCGGGCGGACCAAGGCGCTGCTCGGCGGCGTCTTCGGTGTCGCCGCCGCGGTCACCGCCGTGCTGAGTCTCGACGCCACCGTCGTGCTGCTCACGCCGGTCGTCTTCGCCACCGCCGCCCGCGTCGGCGCCAGGCCGCGGCCGCATGTCTACGCCACCGCCCACCTGGCCAACTCGGCGTCGCTCCTGCTGCCCGTCTCCAACCTCACCAACCTCCTCGCCCTCACCGCGAGCGGACTGACCTTCACCCGGTTCGCGATGCTCATGGCCTTGCCCTGGCTCGTCGCGATCGGGATCGAGTACGTGGCCTTCCGGCGGTACTTCGCCGCCGATCTGGCCGCGGGCGCCCTTGAGCCCAAGGAGACCGAGCCGACCCCCGTGCCGGTCTTCACCCTGGTCGTCCTCGGCCTCACGCTCGCCGGGTTCGTCGTGACCTCGCTCGCGGGTCTCGAACCCCTGTGGGCCGCCCTGGCCGGTGCGGCGGTGCTCGCGGTCCGTGAGCTGCTGCGCAAACGGACGACCGCCACCCGCATCGTCCGCTCCGCGAGCCCGCTGTTCTGCCTGTTCGTGCTCGCGCTCGGCATCGTCGTCAAGGCGGTCGTCGACAACGGCCTCGGCTCCGGGATCGAGTGGCTCCTGCCGGACGGCGCTTCGCTGCCCGCGCTGCTCGCCGTGGCGGCCGTCGCCGCCGTGCTCGCCAACCTGATCAACAACCTGCCGGCGATCCTCGCGCTGCTTCCCGCCGTCGCCCCCGCCGGGCCCGGCCCCGTCCTCGCCGCGCTGATCGGCGTGAACATCGGCCCGAACCTGACGTACGTCGGCTCGCTCGCCACGCTGCTGTGGCGCCGCATCCTGCACGACCACGGCACGGACGCGGAGTTGGGGACCTTCACGCGCCTCGGCGTGCTGACCGTCCCTGCCACGCTCGCGGCCTCGACGGTGGCCCTCTGGGCGGGGCTCCTGATCGGCTTCTGACCGGCTTCTGAGCCGCGGCGATTTCCGCCCGGCCCATCCGTTCACGTCGACTTCGTCCCCAAGTCTTCACAGGGAAACCAGACTTCACTACCGTCCCGGCGGAGCAGGTCAATGGATCAGCGGAGAACCATTGGCCGTCGACTGGAGGTCGTACGTGTCCCCGGAGATTTCGCGCAGGCGGCTGATGGCAGTCGGCGGTGGCGCACTCGGCGCCGCCGCCGTCGGATCCTTCCTGCCGCCGTCGTTGCAGCAGGCACTGGCACAGGACCGGCACAAACCCGGCAGCGGCGGGCTCGACTCGATCGAGCACGTCGTCATCCTCATGCAGGAGAACAGGTCCTTCGACCACTACTTCGGCGCCCTGCGCGGCGTACGCGGCTTCGGCGACCGCAACGCCATCCGGCTCCCGGGCGGGAAGTCCGTGTTCGAGCAGCCGGGCGTGCTGCGCACGGTCATGCCCTTCCCCGTCCGCGAGGCCGCCGCGGCGCAGAAGAAGGACCTGCAGTACATCGGCGCCCTCGACCACTCCTGGAGCGGCGGCGCCAAGGCCTGGCACGACGGCTGGATGGACGGCTGGATCACCGCCAAGACCGCCGCGACCATGGCGTACTACACGCGTGACGACATCCCGCTGCACTACGAACTCGCCGACACCTTCACGGTCTGCGACGCCTACCACTCATCCATCCACACCTCCACGAGCCCCAACCGCAACCACCTGTGGAGCGGCAAAACGGGCTACGAGGCGAACGGCAAGCGGGCCGTCGAGAACGACGCGTACGCCGAGGGGACGCACCCCGGATACGACTGGGGGACGTACGCCGAGCGCCTGGAGAAGGCGGGCGTGAGCTGGCAGACGTACACCGAGTGGGAGAACTTCACCGACAACCAGATCGAGTTCTTCACCACCTTCAAGGCCATCGCCCGCAAGGTCCTGGCCAAGACCGGCCTGACCTTCATGGAGGCCTTCTACGCCAAGGTGCGCGACGCCAAGGACGACGCCGAGCGCGCGAAGCTGCTCGCCACCCTGGAGGAGGGCGTCGCCACCCTCACCAAGAAGGAGCGCTCGCTCTTCGAGCGCGGCCTGCGGCGCGTGCCCACCGGCAAGCTCGCCGACGAGTTCGCCAAGGACGTCGCGGGCGGCAAGCTGGCGAAGGTGAGTTACCTGGTGCCCTCCGCCCAGGACTCCGAGCACCCCAGCGTCTCCTCGCCGATCCACAGCGCGACCATCGTCTACAAGGTCCTCGACGCCCTCGCCTCGCACCCCGAGGTCTGGCGCCGCACCGCCGTCTTCATCAACTACGACGAGAACGACGGATTCTTCGACCACGTCCCGCCGCCCGTGCCCGGCGGCGACAGCGCCGAGGCGAAGGAGGAGCGCTGGGAGGGGAAGCCCACCGGCCTCGGCGCGCGCGTCCCCATGCTCGTCGTCTCGCCCTGGACCGTCGGCGGCTATGTCTGCTCCGAGGTCTTCGACCACACCTCCGTCGTGCGCTTCCTGGAGAAGTGGACCGGCGTGCGCGAACCCAACATCAGCGCCTGGCGCCGCAAGGTCACCGGTGATCTCACCGGCGCCTTCGACTTCAAGCGCGGCCACCGGCAGCCCGAGGTGGAACAGCCCGGCGCCATCCCGGAGTTCAGCGGCCGCTGGTCCCCGCAGCCGCCCCTGAAGCAGTCCATGCCGGAGCAGGAGCCCGGCACCCGCCGCGCCCGCCCGCTGCCCTACCAGCCCGACGCGTACGTGAAGCCGGGCGAGGGCGGCGCACTGTCGGTGCGGCTGCGCAACGGCGGCCGCTCCAGCGCGCACTTCGCGCTCTATCCGTACGCGGACGAGTTCACGGCCCCGCAGCACCAGGACGTCGTACGCGAGGGCTCCTGGACCGTTCCGGTGGCCAAGGACGCGTACGCCTTCACGATCACGGGGCCGAACGGCTTCCGGCGCGAGTTCGCGGGCGGCAAGGACGGCGGTGCGCAGCTCGCCTCCGCGATCACCCGTCGGGAGATCCACGTCACACTGGCCAACCGGGGCCGCAAGGAGCTCGTCTTCAAGGTCGAGCCTGTCGGATATGTCCCGGAACGTCACGTCAGGTCGCGCACGCGGGTCGTCCGCGTCAAGGCGGGCAGCAGCCGCACGATCGCCTGGCACACGGACGACGAGCACGGCTGGTACGACGTCGAGGTCACGGCGGTGGGCGAGCCCGCCTTCCGGCGGCGCCTGATGGGTCACATAGAGAACGGACGCGCGAGCGTGTCGGGCTGACATCCCCGGTTCCGAGGAGTCCCAGGAAGGTGTGCGAGGTCCCGGTGGGGCCTCGCACGCCTTTTGTGCTCTTGTGAGGAAAGCCACGAAGCGGTCCAACGATCTCCAGGTGCTGCCAAAGTGTCCCTGGCGCTTATGTCATCGCTCATGCGTTCTTTGCGGGCTGTTCAGGTCATTCAAGACTGTTCCCGATAAAGATCCACGAACCACATCAGGGAGCCGGTCAGTGGCAGCACTCGCACGGTGGTGTGTGAAACACCGCCTCCTGGCAGTACTGCTCTGGCTCGTCGCCCTCGGCGGCGCGGCGAGCGCCGCGGCCGTCGCCGGATCCGCGTACTCGAACGACTACGACGTGCCGGGCACCGAGTCGGGCCGCGCGACCCAGCTCCTGAACGAGGGCTTCGAAGGCCTCGGCGGCGACAGCGACACCGTCGCCTGGCGGACCGAGGCGGGCACCACGGTGCGCGCGGCCGACGTCGAGCAGACGATGACCGACGCCCTCGACAAGATCGGGCACATGCCCGCGGTGGCCTCCGTCAGCAGTCCGTACACGGAGCGCGGCGCCGCACAGATCAGTGACGACGCCCGCATCGCGTACGCGAACGTCACCTTCCACGAGCAGGCCGACGCCATCGACAAGGCGGACGCGCAGGCCCTCGTCGACACCGCGAAGGCCGCCGCGTCGGACAGCCTGGACGTCGAGCTCGGCGGCAGCGCCGTCGGCCTCACCGAGTCCAAGAGCGCGCAGACCGCCGAGATCGTCGGGGTCGCCGTGGCCGCCGTCGTGCTCTTCCTCGCCTTCGGCTCGCTCGCCGCCTCGATCCTGCCCATCGCCACGGCGCTGGTGTCGGTCGGCACGGCGTACGCGGGCATCGTGCTGCTCGGGCACCTCATGACCGTCGCGGACTTCGCCCCGATGCTGGGCACCCTGATCGGGCTCGGCGTGGGCATCGACTACGCGCTGTTCATCGTGACCAGACACCGCAAGGGCCTCAAGCAGGGCCTTCCGGTGGCCGTCGCCGCGGAACGGGCGGTCGCCACCACCGGGCGCGCGGTCGTCTTCGCGGGCGCCACCGTGTGCATCGCCCTGCTCGGCATGCTCATCCTGCGGCTCAGCTTCCTCAACGGCGTCGCGATCGCGGGCTCGCTGACCGTGCTCCTCACGGTCGCCGCGTCCGTGACGCTGCTCCCCGCCCTCCTGTCCTGGATCGGGCCGCGCGCGCTCAGCCGCCGCGAACGGCGCGCGCTCGCCGAGCACGGACCCGCTCCGGAGGTGCCCACCGGGCTCGCCGCCCGCTGGTCCGCCTTCGTCGAGCGGCACCCCAAGCTGCTCGGCGGCGTCGCCATCGCCGTGATGGCGCTGCTCGCCCTGCCCACGCTCTCCCTGCACCTGGGCACGTCCGACCAGGGCAACAATCCGGCGTCGGCCACCACACGCCAGGCCTACGACCTGCTGGCTGACGGCTTCGGCCCCGGCGTGAACGGCCCGCTCACGCTGGTCACCGACGTCCACACAGCGGGCGACCGGCTCGCCCTCACCAACCTCGTCCCCACGCTCGAGTCGACCAAGGGCGTCGCCTCCGTCAGCCCCGTCACGTACGACGCCGACGGCACCGCCGCCTACGTCACCCTCGTACCGGACTCGTCCCCCCAGTCCGAGCGCACCAGCGATCTCGTCGACCGGCTGCGCGACGACGTGCTGCCCGTGGCCGAGGCCGACACCTCGCTCGACCTGCAGGTCGGCGGCGTCACCGCGAGCTACGACGACTTCGCGGAGATCATCGTCGGCAAGCTGCCACTCTTCGTGGGCGTGGTCATCGGCCTCGGCTGCGTCCTGCTCCTTCTCGCCTTCCGGTCCATCGGCATCCCGCTGAAGGCCGCCGCGATGAACGTGGCGGCGGTGGCATCGGCCTTCGGGGTCGTCGTCGCGATCTTCCAGTGGGGCTGGGGGAGCGAGCTGCTCGGCCTCGGCGCCGCAGGACCGATCGAACCCTTCCTGCCCGTGATCATGGTGTCCGTCCTCTTCGGGCTCTCCATGGACTACCAGGTCTTCCTGGTCAGCCGGATGTACGAGGAGTGGCTGGAGACCGGCGACAACCGGCGGGCCGTCCGCGTCGGCCTCGCCGAGACGAGCCGCGTGATCAACTCCGCGGCCGTGATCATGATTTCGGTCTTCCTCGCCTTCGTCCTCAGCGGCGACCGGGTCATCGCGATGTTCGGCATCGGCCTCGCGGCGGCCGTCGCGCTCGACGCCTTCGTCCTGCGTACGTTGCTGGTGCCGGCCCTGATGCACATGCTGGGCGGCGCCAACTGGTGGCTGCCGCGCGGCCTCGACCGCTGGCTGCCGCGCATCAGCATCGAGCCGCCGGAATGTCGTTCGAATTCGGTCGTCGTGGGTGCGAGGATCCCGGAACAACGGGAGACGCACGACGCACCGGTCGTGGAGCCGGACGGACTGAAGGAGCGGGATGTTCGCGATATCGCTGGGCGAGGGCGCTGAACTGAGGCCCATCGAGCCGTGGCAGGCGCAGGAGTTCCTCACGCACGTCGATCGGGCCCGTGAGTACGCGGGGCCGTGGGTCCCCCTGACCGCGCTGACGACGGACCTCGCGTCGGCCCGGGAGCGGCTCCAGATCTTCGCCGACAAGCAGGCCGCCGACACCGGGCGGCTCTACGGCATCTGGCTGGACGGCACGCTCGTCGGCGGGGTGCTCTTCCGGATCTTCGACACGGCGAACGAGAGCTGCGAGATCGGCGTCTGGCTGGAGCCATCGGCCGCCGGACGCGGTCTGATCACCAGGGCGAGCCGGGTGCTCATCGACTGGGCCGTGGACACGCGCGGCATGCACCGCGTGGAGTGGCTCGCCTCCTCCGCGAACGCCCCCAGCATCGCGGTGGCCAAGCGGCTCGGGATGACCAAGGACGGGGTGCTGCGGGAGAGCTTCCCCTGGCAGGGGGTGCGGCACGACATGGAGGTGTGGTCGGTGCTCGCGCCGGAGTGGCGGAAGGCGCGCGAGGTGCGCGAGGCGGATGCCGACGCCGGTCGCGCCGCTCGTTAAGAAAGCTCTCAGACTCCGTCCGTACGGTGCGGAGCATGGGAACTAAGACAGAGGACGAGACCGCGGCCGAGGCGGCCGCAAAGCCCGCAGAGCCGGACGCTGCGGACACCACGGACGCCAAGGGCGACACCAAGGACGACACCAAGGCGGACGCCGTCAAGGTGGACAAGTCCACGGCGGCCGACGACGCCGTCGAGGCCGACGATGACGACGACGCCGATGAGCTCGTCGTGGTCGAGGAGGTCGCTCCGGCCAAGTCCGGTGGCGTGTTCCAGGGCGCCGCGGCCGTCGTATCCGCCGCTCTCGGTGTGATCGGTCTGTCCGGCGGCTGGCTCGGCACGGTCGCCGCCGCACGCTCGAACATCGTCGGGCAGCTGGAGACCAAGCAGTCGGCGAGCGTCGCCGACCAGATCCAGGCCCTGTACGGCGACTCCTGGCAGGTCACGGCGCTGATCGCCGGAGCCTTCGCGCTCGCCGCGCTGGTCGTCGGGTTCGTCGTCCTGGTCAGGCCCGCGTTCGGCGCGCCCGACCAGGTCCAGGCGCCGTGGATCAAGTCGGTGGCCTGGGCGGGTGTCGCCCTGGGCGTCATCGGCCTGCTGCTGGCCATCGCGAAGTACTCGGACTTGATTTACGGACTGCCGTCGACGAGTTGATGGCAGCGGAGTGTGCGTACGCCGGTGGGGCTGAGGTCAGCCCCACCGGCGTTCTGCGTGCTGAGGGCCTGCCTTAGGAGGTGGGTAGGGCCTCCCTAAGGCCCCCTCCCGCCTCCCTAAGGCCCCCCACCTCCTCAAGATGCGGCACTCTCCCGATGTGCCACCCCTGCCTGGCAGACGAAAGTAAGGGCATCGCAGAAAGCGAAGCCCCAACCAGAAGCCAGATCGGACCCCGGAGCCCGGACCCCCGGACACCGGACGTCAGATCAGACCAGGGAGTCGACATGTTCGAGTACGAGATGCACCAGCTCCGCGCCGCCGAGCTCGCCCGTGAGGCCGACCGCCGCCGCCTCCTGCGCGAGGCCCGCGAGGCCAAGGCGGCCCGCGCCGAGCGCCGCTCGGCCCGCCAGGAAGCCGAGGGGCGGGTGAGTACCGACCGGCGCAGGACCCGCTTCACGCGGGCCGCGTGATGAAGGCAGGGGCGTCGGCCCGGGTGCTCGGGATATCCGCTGCCGCAAGGCTCGCACCCTGTGCGATGCTCACCGCTGTGGAGACCAGGTCCGTAAGCCCCGTGTTCGTCGGCCGCGCCGATGAGCTGGGCGTTCTGAACGACGCGCTCGCCCGTGCCAAGGGGAGGACCCCCGGCACGGGCGAGCCGCAGGCATTGCTGCTCGGCGGCGAGGCGGGCGTCGGAAAGACCCGTCTCATCGAGGAGTTCACCGCGGCGGCCCGCGCCGAAGGTGCCGTCGTCGCGCTCGGCGGCTGTGTCGAGATCGGCGCGGACGGCCTGCCCTTCGCCCCCTTCTCCAGTGCCCTGCGCTCCCTGCGCCGCCAGCTCCCGGACGAGGTGGACGCCGCGGCCGCCGACCAGGAGGGCGAGCTCGCCCGGCTCCTGCCCGAACTGGGCGAGGCCCCGCAGCGCCGCCGCGGCACCGACGCCCAGCACGACGAGGAAGGCATGGCCCGCCTCTTCGAGCTGACGGCCCGCCTCCTGGAGCGGCTCGCCGCCGACCGCCCCGTGGTCATCGCCCTGGAGGACCTGCACTGGGCCGACGCCTCGACCAGGCACCTCCTCGCCTACCTCTTCCGCACGCTGCGCAGCGGCAGCCTCGTCGTCGTCGCCACCTACCGCGCCGACGACATCCACCGCCGCCACCCGCTGCGCCCCCTCCTCGCCGAGCTGGACCGGCTGCGCACGGTGCGCCGCATCGAACTCGCCCGCTTCAGCAAGGTCGAGGTCGCCCGGCAGATGGCCGGGATCCTCAGCGCCGAGCCCGCGCAGACCCTGGTGGACGACATCTTCGACCGCTCGGACGGCAACGCCTTCTTCGTCGAGGAGCTCGCCGTCGCCTCGCACGGCGGCAGTTGCGCGAGCCTCACCGACTCCCTGCGCGATCTGCTCCTCGTACGCGTCGAGGAGCTGCCCGAGGACACCCAGCGGGTGGCCAGGATCGTCGCCGAGGGCGGCTCGACCGTCGAGTACCCGCTGCTGGCCGCGGTCGCCGGGCTCGCCGAGGACGACCTGATCGAGGCCCTTCGGGCCGCCGTCGGCGCCAACATCCTGCTGCCGTCGCCCGACGGCGACGGCTACCGCTTCCGGCACTCCCTGGTGCGCGAGGCCGTCGGCGACGACCTGCTGCCCGGTGAACGCTCCCGGATCAGCCGCCGGTTCGCCACGGCCCTGGAGGCCGACCCCTCACTCGTCGCCGCCGACCAGCGCGCCGCCCGCCTCGCCAGCTACTGGTACCACGCGCACGACGCGGCGAAGGCCCTGCCCGCCGTCCTGCGGGCCTCCGTCGAGGCCCGCCGCCGCTATGCGTACTCCGAGCAACTGCGGCTCCTCGAACGCGCGATGGAGCTGTGGGACGACGCCCCCGAGGACATCCGCCTCGAACTGCGCCCCCTCGACTACGCCGAGGTCTATCCGCCCTGCGGCTGCGACCCCGCCACCACCCCGCTGCGCTATCTCGACCTCATGGCGGAGGCCGCCGTCGCGGGACGCCTCTGCGGGGAGCGGGAACGCGCCCTGAAGATCACCAAGCGCGCGCTGCGGCTCCTGGAGGAGGAGCAGGATCCCCTGCGCTCCGCCTGGTTCTGGATCCAGCGCTCCCGGCTCACCTCGACGCTCGGCCGCGGTGACGGCTGGGCGGAGATCGCCACCGCCCAGGAACTGGTCCGCGGCCAGCCGCCGTCCGAGGTGCATGCCGAGGTGCTCACCAACGTCGCCTCCTGGGGCATGCTCCACAACCCCGGCGAGGAGACCCTTGCGGCGGCCCAACGAGCCGTCGAATACGCCCGGATGGTCAAGGCCGAGGAGATCGAACTCAACGCCCGGCTCATCTACGGCGGCCTCCTGGTCGACGCGGGCGACGTCGAGCAGGGATTCGCGGAGATGTACGCGGTCAGGGACCGCTGCGTGGCACCACCCGGCCTGGTCTCCCGCATCCCGCACATCCACGTCAACCTGCCCTCCGTGCTCGAAGGCGCGGGCCGTTCCCTGGAGTCCCTGGAGGTCGGCGACCAGGGCCTCGCGCTCTGCCGGAAGTACGGACTCACGGACACCGAGAGCTGGGTCCAGGTCAACAAGGCGGAGACCCTTGAATCCCTTGGCCGTTGGGACGAGGCGGTCGACGCCTCCGAGGCGGCCCGCCGTGGTGCGCTCAGCGTCAAACCACGGGCCGGCGCGGCCCTGCGGCTCGCCTGCATAGCCCTTGCCCGCGGTGACGTGTCCGAAGCCGCCGCCCAACTGGCCGTGGCCCGCAGCGACTACGGCACGCACCACGCCCTCATGCCGCAGTACTCCCTGCCCATGGTCACCGCCGCCCTCGGCATCGCGGCGGCCGACCCCGACCGCGCGGCCGGCGCCGCCGCCGCGCGCGCCGCGCTCGAACAGGCCCTGGCGAAGGGCTTCCCGCCCGGCACCCAGCGCTACACCTGGCCCCTGCTGCTCGCCGCCGCCACCTCGGAGGCCGATACGCGCGGCCTGCCCGCAGCCGAGCCCGGCCGGACCGAGGCCATCGACAGCATCCGCCGAGCCGCCAGGAAACTCCCCTCACCCATGCCGGTCTGGGCCGCCCACGAGACGTGGGTACGCGCCGAACTCCTGCGCGCCGAGGACCGCGACACCCCCGCCGACTGGTCCGCCGCGGTCACCGCGTTCGAACCCCTCGGCCGCCCCTACGACCTCGCCCGCACCCGCCTGCGCCTGGCCGAGTCCCTCCTCGCGACCTCTGCCGGAGCGGGCGCGGGAGCAGCCGCCGAACCGGATCGCGAGCGTGCCGCCGGTCTGCTGCGCCAAGCCCGTGAGGCCGCCGAGCGGCTGGGGGCCCGGCCCCTCGCCGAGTCCGTCGTGGGGCTCGCCCAGCGCGCCCGCCTCACCCTGAACGACGACGAGCAAACCCAGGCCCACGAGACCGCGAGGGCCCGCCTCACCCCGGTCGACCCCGCCGAGGCACTCGGTCTCACCAGCCGGGAGCGGGACGTGCTCCGGCGCGTCGCCGCGGGCCGCAGCAACCGCCAGATCGCCGAGGAGCTCTTCATCTCCCCGAAGACGGCGAGCGTCCACGTCTCCAACATCCTCGCCAAGCTGGGCGTCGCCGGCCGGGGCGAGGCGGCGGCCCTGGCCCACCGCCTGCGGCTGTTCCCTGCGGAACGCGCGGAACGCGCACAGTCGACTGGCTGACCTGGGCTGACCTGGCCTTACCCGGGCTGACCTGCGCTTTCCCAGCCCAGATGGGTTCCGGAGTGCCTCGCTTACGCTGGTAGAAGGAACCCGGCCGCCAGGAGGCGCAGTGTTCAACCCGATCGAGCTTTTCCAGCCCGGCCGCAAACACACGGACGACGAGCAGAAGCGGCTGGAGCTGAGCCGGGTCGACGTGGCCGACGGCGACCCGGGCCGCGGCCCGATAGACCTGACCTCGGGCAAGGTGGTGGTGAGGGTGCCGCAGCAGGCGGAGACGGAGCCCGACCTGGATCCCGCGACGGCCGCCGACGCGAAGATCGCTGACGCGGAGGCGGATCCAGCGGTGGACGCCGGTGCCGAGCCGGATCCTGCGGTGGACGCCGCTCCCGAGCCTGATTCTGCGGTGGACGCCGAGCCGGAGCCTGACCCCTCGTCCCCGCTCTCGCCCTCGTCCGAGAAGTAGCCCGCTCGCCCCCTCGCCCTATTTCACCGTCACCTCAAGGATCTTGTCGTCCCCCTTCTCCGGGGTGCCCCGGGAATCCGTCTCGTTCGTCACCAGCCACAGCTTGTCGCCGCCCGCCGCGACGACCGTGCGCAGGCGTCCGTGCTCGCCCTTCAGGAAGGACTGGGGCTCCACGGTGCCGTCCACACCGCGGACCGGAATGCGCCACAGGCGCTCGCCGCGCAGGCCCGCCATCCAGATCGAGCCCTCGGCGTAGGCGATGCCGCTGGGAGAGGCCTCCGAGGTCTTCCACTGGGCCAGGGGGTCGTGGAAGCCGTCCTTGTCGCCCTTGCCTTCCACCTCCGGCCAGCCGTAGTTGTCGCCGGCCTTGATCTCGTTCAGTTCGTCCCAGGTGTCCTGGCCGAACTCCGCCGCCCAGAGCCGCTTCTCCTCGTCCCAGGCCAGGCCCTGCACATTGCGGTGGCCGAGCGAATAGACGGGGGAGTCGCCGAAGGGGTTGTCGGGGGCCGGCTCGCCGTCCGGGGTCAGGCGCAGGATCTTGCCGCCCAGCGACTTCTTGTCCTGGGCCAGGCCCGTGTCACCCGTCTCGCCCGTGCCCGCGTACAGCATTTTGTCCGGGCCGAAGGCGATCCTGCCGCCGTTGTGCACGACGCCCTTGGGGATGTCCTTGAAGACCGTGTCGGGCGCGCCCAGCTGCTGGCCCGAGGGCTTCTTCTCGTCGTACAGCATGCGGGCGATGCGGTTGTCCGACTCGGTGGTGAAGTACGCGTAGACCATGTGGTCCGATGCGTACGAAGGAGAGAGCGCCAGGCCCATCAGGCCGCCCTCGCCGGCGGGGGAGACGCCGGGGACCGCGCCCAGTTCGGTCTTCTTGCCCGTCTTGCCGTCGACGCGGGTGATGGTCCCCTCGTCGCGTGAGGACACCAGCAGGTCCCCGCCGGGCAGCGGTGCGAGGCCCCACGGCGACTTCAGGTCCTCGGTGAGTGTCTTGGTGACTGTCGCCGATCCCTTTTCCGGTGGGGTGTCGCCGGCGCGCGGCTTTCCCGTGGACGTCCCATCGGACGTGGCGGGGCTCGACTCGGCGCTCTTTCCGTTGTCCGGAGCGTCCGAGCCCCCGGATGAGCAACCGGCCGTGAGCACCAGGGCAGCGGCAGCCAATACGGCTGTGACAGCAGGTCGTTGCACGATCAGGTTCCCTTCGACGCAGCGCTTCTACTGTTCATACACCGCTCGATCCCCACAGGTTCCCAACCCGGCTCCGCCGACTCGGGGACGTCAGTCCCACGAGCGCATGGTCAGTCCCACGATCCCATGGCCGAAGGCAGTGCCGCGATCTCCGCCAGGTCGGCCGAGGTCAGCCGCAGCGCAGCCGCCCCCGCGTTCTGCACCGCCCAGCGCTCCCGCTTGGCCCCGGGGATCGGCACCACGTCGCGCCCCTGCGCGAGCACCCACGCCAGCGCCACCTGCGCCGGCGATGCCCCGTGCCGCTCGGCCACCCGGCGCAGGCCCACCACCAGCGGCTGGTTGGCCGCCATCATCTCGGCGGTGAAACGGGGATGCCGGGCCCGCACGTCGTCCGGCTCGAAGCCCTGCCCCGGCGTCAGCGTCCCCGTGAGGAAACCGTTCCCCAGCGGCATCGCCGCCAGGAAGCCGATCCCGCGCGCCGCGCACCACGGCAGCAGCGTCTCCAGCGCCTCCCGCGACCACACCGAGAGCTCGGCCTCCACCGCGCCGACCGGGAAGACCTGCTGGACCCGCTCCAGCTGCCGGATGGTCCCCTCGTGCAGCCCTCTGCCCTCGCGCCGCGAGGCACGGGCCCCCACCGCGCACAGCCCGAGCGCCCGCACCTTCCCCGCGGCGACGAGCTCGGCCATCGCGCCCCAGGTCTCCTCCACGGGCACCTCGGGATCGGCACGGTGCAACTGGTACAGGTCGATCGTCTCGGTCTGCAGCCGCCGCAGCGACGCGTCGCAGGCCCGCTTCACATAACCGGGGCGGCCGTTGGCGACGATGTGCTGCTCGCCCACCAGGAGCCCGCACTTGGTGGACACGAAGGCCTCGGCGCGCCGCTCCTTCAGCGCCCGCCCCACAAGCAGCTCGTTGGTGAACGGTCCGTACATGTCCGCCGTGTCCAGCAGGGTCGAGCCCTGGTCGAGTGCGGCGTGCACGGTGCGCAGCGACTCCTCGCCCCGCTGCCGTGAGCCGGTGTACGCCCAGTTCATCGGCATGCAGCCGAGACCGACCGCACCCACCTCGAGCGCTGCCGCGCCGATTGTCCTGCGGTCCACCTGGCCGTGCCCTCCCCACCTCATGTCAGAGCGGCCCCCAACGTAACCTCTGCCTCCCGCCACGTGACGTGCGGCCTGTGCGCATTAGCCTCCTGACCATGACGAAAGATGTATGGCTCCCCTACGCCGCGGACGAGATCGAAGGCCTGCCCGGCGCAGCCGATGCCGGGCTCAACTACCGCTTCTGGGACGGCGGCCCGGGCTTCCCCGCGGACCCGGCCGACTGCGCGTTCTACGTGGTGCCCTATCTGGCGGGTGCGGAGATCGCCGTGCGACCGCTGCCCGAGATGACGTCCGTACGCGCCGTGCAGACGCTCTCCGCGGGCGTCGACCAGATGCAGTCCGGGCTCCGGTTCCTCGCGCCCGGCGTGCAGTTGTGCAACGCCCAGGGGGTGCACGAGGCCAGCACGGCCGAGCTGGCGCTCACCCTGATCCTCGCGTCCTTGCGTGGCATCCCCCGGTTCGTGGAGGGGCAGCGGCAGGAGGAGTGGCGCTCCGGGTTCCATCCGGCGCTCGCCGACAAGTCCGTGCTGATCGTGGGATACGGATCGATCGGTTCCGCCATCGAGGACCGGCTCGCCCCCTTCGAGTGCGCGCGGGTGGCGCGCGTCGCGCGCTCTGCACGTGCCACGGAGCGCGGCCCCGTGCACCCGCTCGCCGAACTGCCCGCACTTCTGGCCGACGCGGATGTGGTCGTCCTCTCCACGCCCCTCACCGACACCACCCGTGGCCTGGTGAGCGCCGATTTCCTGGCCCGCATGAAGGACGGCGCCCTGCTCGTGAACGTCGCGCGCGGCCCCGTCGTCGACACCGAGGCGCTCCTGGCCGAACTGGAGAGCGGCCGGATCAACGCCGCCCTCGACGTCACCGATCCGGAACCGCTGCCCGCAGGTCACCCCCTGTGGCACGCTCCTGGAGTGCTCATCAGCCCGCACGTGGGCGGACCGACCTCCGCCTTCCTGCCCCGCGCCAAGCGTCTGCTCGCGGCGCAGCTGACCCGTTACGTCGCCGGGGAACCCCTTGGCAACGTAGTCCTGACGACCGACTAGCGCACCAAGCCGCAGTCGCCCAGGGCTCGTTCGCGCACGCTCCGCACTCGTGTGCGTGCGGCCCGTGTCCGCCGCACCGTCGACAGTCACGGAGCGTAGAGAAGCTATGTCCCTGAGTGACGAGACTGGTGTATCGTCCCGACAGGGGCTGCGCCGTGGACCGTTCGGCGCCGGGGACGAGACATCAGACGCGAGGGGGGCGACGGGCGATGTACGGCCAATGGGCGAACGATCCGACGCGACGAGGCCGCCGGCGGCGACTCTCACGCGCACCGGCTCGCGGTCGGCGCGACGGTTACGCACTCGAAGTCCCGGGGCCGATCAGTCACGGGAGGCGGACGGACACGGGAGCGGCACGGACCAGGGCGGCCCGGTGAGCACCCGTCCGTCGACCGCCACCGCCCTGGAGGGCGGCGGAGGTCTGACGGCGCCGATGCCGCCGGGAGCACCACTGGCCCGGCGCCCCGCATCCGGCGGCGGTGCGGGTCTGGTCTCCCAGATCACGCTCCTCGTGGTCTGCGGCGGCTATGCCACCGGGGCCGCGCTCGGCTGGGGTTCGGCCCGAGTCGCCCTGATCATGGGCGACTTCGGCCTGAGCATCGCGGCGGCGACCGCCGCGGTCTCCTGTTTCCGGTACTCACGCACCCGACGAAGCCGCTTTCGACCCGCGTGGCTGCTGTTCGCGCTCTCCTCCGCGATGGCGGCCCTGGGCAACGGCGTATGGGGCTGGTACGAGGTCGTGCTCGAGCAGCCCGTGCCGAGTCCGGGCCTCGCCGACCTGTTCTTCCTCTGCTTCGCGCCGCCCGCCATCATCGGCCTGCTCGTGCTCGCCAAGCGCCCGGTGACCAAGGCTGGTTGGGTCTGCCTGTCGCTCGACGCCTGGCTCATCGGCGGCTCACTGCTCACGCTCTCCTGGAGCCTGGCGCTCGCGCACACGGCACAGTTCGAGGGCCAGAGCGTCGCGCACGCTGCGCTCTCGCTCGCCTATCCGCTTCTCGACATCGCGTTGGTCAGCATGGTCCTCGCGCTGCACTTCAGACGATCCTCCGCCAACCGCACGGCGGTGAACACGGCGATCGGCGCCCTCGCGCTGACCGTCATGTGCGACGCGATGTTCACCTCGCCCCTGCTGCACGCCAGCTACCGCTCGGGGCAGATGCTGGACGCGGGCTGGTTCGCGGGCTCACTGCTCCTCGCGTACGCGCCCTGGGCGGCCCCCTGGCAGAAGCACGCGGACGACGCGCAGCACGCGCGCGTGGAGCACGACGGCGTCCCGAAGGGTGCGCGGGCCGCCGCCACCCGGCCGATCGCCGGATCGCTGGCCGCGCTCACCCCGTATCTGGCGGCGGCCGTCTGCACGTTGGGGATTCTCTACAACGTGCTCAGCGGCCGCAGCGTCGACGAAGTCGTGCTCTTCACCGCGGGCACGGTCGTGCTCGCCCTGGTCGTGCGCCAGGGCATCATGCTCCTGGACAACATCACCCTCACCCAGGAACTGGCCCAGAAGGAGAACCACTTCCGCTCCCTGGTGCAGGGTTCGAGCGACGTCATCATGATCGCCGCCCCGAACGGCATCCTGCATTACGTCAGCCCGGCCGCCTCCGGGGTGTACGGCCGGGAGGCGGACGAGCTCGTCGGCTCCGAACTGGCCTCGCTCATGCACCCCGAGGACCTGGGCCGCGTGGTCCACGAAGTCCGCAGATTCCTCACCGCGAACCCGATCGAGGAACCCACGACCCGCATCGAGTGCCGCTTCAAGTCCGGCGGCGGCGACTGGCTGAACGTGGAATCCACGGTCAACCGCCACCAGGGCGGCCTCATCTTCAACAGCAGGGACGTCACCGAACGGGTCCGACTCCAGGCGCAGTTGCAGCACAACGCCGAGCACGACCCGCTCACCGACCTGCCCAACCGCGCCCTGTTCACCCGCCGGGTCGGCCAGGCGCTCACCGGCCGCAGAGTCACCGACCGGGGCACGGCCGTGCTCTTCATCGACCTGGACGGCTTCAAGGCGGTCAACGACACCATCGGCCACCAGGCGGGGGACGAGCTCCTCATCCAGGCGGCCCGCCGCCTTCAGGAGGCCGTCAGGTCCGGGGATTGCGCGGCCCGGCTTGGCGGCGACGAATTCTCCGCGCTGATCGTGGGTGACGGCACCCGCGACCAGGCCGCACGCGAGCAGCACATCTACGAACTCGCCGACCGTCTCAGAATCACCCTCTCCCAGCCCTACGCGATCGACGGCAACGACGTGCGTGTGGCGGCGTCCATCGGCGTGGCCTTCGCCGAACCGGGCATCGGAGCGGGCGAGTTGCTCCGCAACGCCGACCTGGCGATGTACCGCGCCAAGGCCGCGGGCAAGGGCCGCGTCGAGCTGTACGCCCCCCAGATGCAGGCCGATGTCGTACGCAAGGCGGAGCTGGCGACGCGCCTGCGCACCGCCCTGCACGACGGCGAGTTCGCGCTGCTGCACCAGCCGGTGGTCTCGCTGGACGACGGGCGCATCACCTCCGTCGCGGCCCAGGCGCGCTGGCGCTCGGCGCAGGGCATCCTCTTCACGCCCGCCGAGTTCCTGCGCGTGGCCGACACCTCGGACTCCCAGGAGGGTGCCCGCACCGCCGAGCTGGGCCGCTGGATGCTGGAGGAAGCCGTCCAGCAGGCCGCGGAGCGCGGGCGCACGGGCCATGCGACGCCCGTCGCCGTCCGCCTCAGCGCGCGGCGGCTCCTGGACCGCTCCATGCCGCTTGGCTCCATCGAGGCGCTCCTGACCCGGCACGGGCTGCCCTCCGGCGCGCTCATCATCGAGCTGGCCGACAGTGACCCACGAGTCCCGCTGGACGATCTGGAGCGCCGTCTGACGTCCCTGCGCAGGCTCGGCGTCCGTATCGCCCTGGACGGCTTCGGGAGCGGCTATGCCGCCATCACCGCACTGCGGAGGCTCCCTGTAGACGTGCTCAAGCTCGACCGCAGCCTCGTTGAAGGAGTGGTCGAGTCCGCGCGCCTGCACAAGATCACCGCCGGTCTGCTGCGCATCGCCACCGATCTGGGGCTGCGCTCCGTGGCCGACGGCGTCGATCTGCCGGAGCAGGTCATCGCCCTGCGCGCGATGGGCTGCACACACGGACAGGGGATGGCGTTCTCCGGTCCGCTCGACGAGTACCGCCTGCGCCGCGCGCTGTCGCTCGGGCACTATCCGGTGCCGCACGGGCCGGTGGAGCCGGTGTTCGCGGGCGCTCCTCCGATGGCGTTCGGAGGAGGCGTCGACTCGTTCGTCCGCTCACATAATGAGACCCCCGTCCCACCTACTTGACAGGCACTGTGCGCCGGGGAGAGGGTCAATGCCATGCGCACCCGAATTCTCGTACTTGGAAAGCGCGTCGGCTGAAGCTGGGACTCACCGGTCCGAACACCGGAATCCCTGCACCCGCTCCGACGCGCTCCCCTCGCCTGCCTCACGGCACGAGGGGTTTTTTGTTGCACTGGCGCCCGCCAAACCCCCGCAAACACCCCGCACAAACCCTCAGCTTCGAGAAGAGAATGCCGATGACCGAGCAGGCCACCGGGGCCCACCATCCGCAGCCGCGGCCCCGATCCTCAGGACAGCAGTCCGCCCCCGTCGAGCACGTCACGGGTGCGCAGTCCCTCATTCGTTCTCTCGAGGAAGTCGGGGCCGACACGGTATTCGGCATCCCCGGCGGCGCCATCCTTCCCGCGTACGACCCGATGATGGACTCCACCCGCGTCCGTCACATCCTGGTCCGACACGAGCAGGGCGCCGGTCACGCCGCCACCGGATACGCGCAGGCCACCGGCAAGGTCGGGGTGTGCATGGCGACGAGTGGCCCCGGTGCCACCAACCTCGTCACGCCGATCGCCGACGCCCACATGGACTCCGTGCCCATGGTCGCGATCACCGGCCAGGTGGCCTCCAAGGCCATCGGCACGGACGCCTTCCAGGAGGCGGACATCGTCGGCATCACGATGCCGATCACCAAGCACAACTTCCTGGTCACCAAGGCCGAGGACATCCCGGCGACGATCGCGGAGGCCTTCCACATCGCCTCCACGGGCCGTCCGGGCCCTGTCCTGGTCGACATCGCCAAGGACGCCCTCCAGGCGCAGACCACCTTCCAGTGGCCGCCGACCCAGGACCTGCCCGGCTACCGGCCGGTGACCAAGCCGCACGCCAAGCAGATCCGCGAGGCCGCCAAGCTGATCACCGGCGCCAAGCGGCCCGTCCTCTACGTCGGCGGCGGCGTCATCAAGGCGCACGCCACCGCCGAGCTGAAGGTCCTCGCAGAACTCACCGGAGCGCCCGTCACCACTACACTGATGGCGCTCGGCGCATTCCCCGACAGTCACGAGCTGCACGTGGGAATGCCGGGCATGCACGGAGCGGTCACCGCCGTCACCGCGCTACAGAAGGCCGACCTGATCGTCGCCCTCGGAGCCCGCTTCGACGACCGCGTCACCGGCAAGCTGGACAGCTTCGCGCCCTTCGCGAAGATCGTCCACGCCGACATCGACCCGGCCGAGATCGGCAAGAACCGCGCCGCCGACGTGCCGATCGTCGGTGACGCCCGCGAGGTCATCGCCGACCTGATCCAGGCCGTCCAGGCCGAGCACACCGCCGGGCAGAAGGGCGACTACACCGCCTGGTGGAACGACCTCAGCCGCTGGCGCGACACCTACCCGCTCGGCTACGACCAGCCCGAGGACGGCTCGCTCTCCCCGCAGCAGGTCATCGAGCGCGTCGGCAAGCTGGCCCCCGAGGGCACGATCTTCGCGGCCGGCGTCGGCCAGCACCAGATGTGGGCCGCTCACTTCATCGACTACGAGCAGCCCGCCACCTGGCTCAACTCCGGCGGCGCGGGAACGATGGGGTACGCGGTCCCGGCCGCGATGGGCGCCAAGGCCGGAGAGCCCGACCGCACGGTCTGGGCGATCGACGGCGACGGCTGCTTCCAGATGACCAATCAGGAACTGACCACCTGCGCCCTGAACAACATCCCGATCAAGGTCGCCATCATCAACAACGGCGCCCTCGGCATGGTCCGCCAGTGGCAGACGCTGTTCTACAACCAGCGTTACTCCAACACCGTGCTGCACAGCGGCCCCGAGGACATCGGCCCCAACAAGGGCACCCGCGTCCCGGACTTCGTGAAGCTGTCGGAGGCCATGGGCTGCGTGGCGCTGCGCTGCGAGCGCCCCGAGGACCTCGACAAGGTCATCGCCGAGGCCAACGCCATCAACGACCGCCCCGTCGTGGTCGACTTCATCGTCCACGAGGACGCCCAGGTCTGGCCGATGGTCGCCGCGGGCACCTCGAACGACGAGGTCATGGCCGCCCGCGGGGTCCGCCCCGACTTCGGCGACAACGAAGACGACTGAGACCGAGAGCGAAAGAGAGACCAAGAGTCATGTCCACCAAGCACACGCTCTCCGTCCTGGTCGAGAACAAGCCCGGTGTCCTTGCCCGGATCACCGCCCTGTTCTCCCGCCGCGGCTTCAACATCGACTCCCTGGCCGTGGGCGTCACCGAGCACCCCGACATCTCACGCATCACCATCGTCGTGAACGTCGAGGGACTGCCGCTCGAACAGGTCACCAAGCAGCTCAACAAGCTCGTCAACGTCCTGAAGATCGTCGAACTCGAGCCGTCCGGCGCCGTGGCCCGCGAACTGGTCCTCGCCAAGGTCCGCGCCGACAACGAGACGCGCTCGCAGATCGTCGAGATCGTCCAGCTGTTCCGCGCCAAGACCGTGGACGTCTCGCCCGAGGCGGTCACCATCGAGGCCACCGGATCCAGCGACAAGCTGGAGGCGATGCTCAAGATGCTGGAACCCTTCGGCATCAAGGAGCTCGTCCAGTCCGGCACCATCGCCATCGGCCGCGGCTCCCGCTCCATCACGGACCGCAGCCTGCGGGCGCTCGACCGCTCGGCCTGAACCAGCCAGAACGGCCCTCCGGGCGCGCCCGCATACCGAGACCGTAAAACTTCCCTCCCCCGCCCGCCGTACGGTGGGTCGCAACACCAGCACACATAGGAGATTTCCAGTGGCCGAGCTGTTCTACGACGACGACGCCGACCTGTCCATCATCCAGGGCCGCAAGGTCGCGGTCATCGGATACGGCAGCCAGGGCCACGCCCACGCGCTGTCGCTCCGTGACTCGGGTGTCGACGTCCGTGTCGGTCTGCACGAGGGCTCCAAGTCCAAGGCCAAGGCCGAGGAGCAGGGCCTGCGCGTGGTGACTCCCTCGGAGGCCGCCGCCGAGGCCGACGTCATCATGATCCTGGTGCCGGACCCGATCCAGGCCCAGGTCTACGAGGAGTCCATCAAGGACAACCTCAAGGACGGCGACGCGCTGTTCTTCGGCCACGGCCTGAACATCCGCTTCGGCTTCATCAAGGCCCCCGAGGGCGTCGACGTCTGCATGGTCGCCCCGAAGGGCCCGGGTCACCTGGTCCGCCGCCAGTACGAGGAAGGCCGCGGCGTTCCGTGCATCGCGGCCGTCGAGCAGGACGCGACCGGCAACGGCTTCGCGCTGGCTCTCTCGTACGCCAAGGGCATCGGCGGCACGCGTGCGGGCGTCATCAAGACGACCTTCACCGAGGAGACCGAGACCGACCTGTTCGGCGAGCAGGCCGTGCTCTGCGGCGGCACCGCGGCGCTGGTCAAGGCGGGCTTCGAGACGCTGACCGAGGCCGGCTACCAGCCGGAGATCGCGTACTTCGAGTGCCTCCACGAGCTGAAGCTCATCGTGGACCTCATGTACGAGGGCGGCCTGGAGAAGATGCGCTGGTCGATCTCCGAGACCGCCGAGTGGGGCGACTACGTCACCGGCCCGCGCATCATCACGGACGCCACCAAGGCCGAGATGAAGAAGGTCCTGACCGAGATCCAGGACGGCACCTTCGCCAAGCAGTGGATGGACGAGTACCACGGCGGTCTGAAGAAGTACAACGAGTACAAGACCCAGGACGAGAACCACCTCCTGGAGACCACCGGCAAGGAGCTCCGCAAGCTCATGTCGTGGGTGAACGACGAGGCGTAAGCCGTACGACGCGAGGGCCGGGACCGCAGTCCCGGCCCTCACGTCCATCCCCGGAAGGGCCAGGGACGACGTCGTTGTCCACCCCGTCCAGCCACGGACGGGTGATCCTTCCACCGAGGCGTAAGACACCCGTCAGTACGCCACTACACTGCTTTCAACATTCGCGTCAGGCCCACAGCGTCGTGCGTCTTCCACGCGGCTGAGCGACACCGAGGAGGGGCAGGCACGCCCCCGAGCCGCCCGGCACGCACTCCCGCCGCACCGGCCAAAGGCCCAAGTAGCTCTGCTACGAGGATCTTCGTCCGGCACGCCGAGAGCACGCACCGAACGACACGGGACCGCACCCGCCCCTCCCCGGTGCCGCTCCCCTCCACCCGCATGCGGCCGTCGGGACGGCCGTCCGCATTGGACTTGTGAGGACTCACGTGAGCACTGCTGCCAACGGCAAACCGGTCGTACTCATCGCTGAAGAGCTGTCGCCCGCCACTGTCGACGCCTTGGGCCCGGACTTCGAGATCCGTCAGTGCAACGGCGCGGACCGCGCCGAGCTGCTGCCCGCCATCGCCGACGTGGACGCCATCCTGGTCCGCTCCGCGACCAAGGTCGACGCCGAGGCCATCGCGGCCGCCAAGAAGCTGAAGGTCGTCGCCCGCGCGGGCGTGGGCCTGGACAACGTGGACGTGTCCGCCGCCACGAAGGCCGGCGTGATGGTGGTGAACGCACCCACCTCGAACATCGTCACCGCAGCCGAGCTCGCCTGTGGTCTGCTCATCGCCACCGCGCGCAACATCCCCCAGGGCAGCCAGGCCCTGAAGGCCGGCGAGTGGAAGCGCTCCAAGTACACGGGCGTCGAGCTCGCGGAGAAGACCCTCGGTGTCGTCGGCCTCGGCCGCATCGGCGCGCTCGTCGCCCAGCGCATGAGCGCCTTCGGCATGAAGGTCGTCGCGTACGACCCGTACGTGCAGCCCGCGCGTGCCGCGCAGATGGGCGTCAAGGTCCTCACGCTCGACGAGCTGCTCGAGGTCTCGGACTTCATCACCGTGCACCTGCCCAAGACCCCCGAGACGGTCGGTCTGATCGGCGACGACGCTCTGCACAAGGTCAAGCCGGCCGTCCGCATCGTGAACGCCGCGCGCGGCGGGATCGTCGACGAGGAGGCGCTGTACTCGGCGCTGAAGGAAGGCCGCGTCGCGGGCGCCGGTCTCGACGTGTACGCGAAGGAGCCCTGCACGGACTCCCCGCTCTTCCAGTTCGACCAGGTCGTCTGCACGCCGCACCTCGGTGCGTCGACGGACGAGGCGCAGGAGAAGGCGGGTGTCTCCGTCGCCAGGTCGGTGCGCCTGGCCCTCGCCGGTGAGCTCGTGCCGGACGCGGTGAACGTCCAGGGCGGCGTCATCGCCGAGGACGTGCGCCCCGGCCTGCCGCTCGCCGAGAAGCTCGGCCGGATCTTCACCGCTCTCGCGGGCGAGGTCGCGGCCCGGCTCGACGTCGAGGTGTACGGCGAGATCACCCAGCACGACGTGAAGGTGCTCGAACTCTCCGCGCTCAAGGGCGTGTTCGAGGACGTCGTCGACGAGACCGTGAGCTACGTCAACGCGCCCCTCTTCGCCCAGGAGCGCGGCGTCGAGGTCCGCCTCACCACGAGCTCGGAGTCCCCGGACCACCGCAACGTGGTCACCGTGCGCGGCACGCTGACCGGCGGCGAGGAGATCTCGGTCTCCGGCACGCTGGCAGGCCCCAAGCACCTGCAGAAGATCGTCGCCATCGGCGAGTACGACGTGGACCTGGCCCTCGCCGAGCACATGGTCGTCCTGCGGTACGCGGACCGTCCCGGTGTCGTCGGCACGGTCGGCCGTGTCCTCGGCGAGGCGGGCATCAACATCGGCGGCATGCAGGTCGCCCGCGCCGACGTGGGCGGCGAGGCGCTCGCCGTGCTCACCGTGGACGACACGGTGCCGCAGCCGGTCCTCAATGAGCTGGCCGCGGAGATCGGTGCGGAGTCCGCTCGCGCGGTGAACCTCACGGACTAGGGCTCCGGAGCCTCGGGCGCCGTCATCACCGGCTGCGCCGCGTTCGTCCTCGAACGCCGGACGGGCTGGAGAACTTCCTCCAGCCCGTCCGGCGTTTTTGTCGTACAGAGGTCTCAGACCAGCGCCTTCTCCGGCTCGGCCTCGGCCGCAGCCTCCGCGGGCTTGATCCTGCGCAGCGTCACCGCCGCCGATGCCGCCGCGATCAGCAGCAGTACCGCCCCGGCGAGCGCGGCGAGATGCATGCCGCTGGTGAACGCCTCCCGGGCCGCTCCGACCAGCGCGGAGGCCGTCCTGTCCGGCAGGTTCTGGGCCAACGCGAGGGCGCCGCCGAGCGTCTCGTGGGCCTCGGCGGGGGCCGCGTCCGGGATCTCGTTGCGGTAGACCGCGTTGCCGATGGAGCCCAGCAGCGCCATGCCGAGCGCGCCGCCGAACTCCTGGCCCGTCTCCAGGAGCGATGAGGCGGAGCCCGCCTTCTCCGCGGGGGCCGAGCCGAGCGCCAGGTCGGTGAGCTGCGAGCCGACGATCACGGCACCGCAGGCGAGGAGCGCGGCGGCGGTGAGTGCCGTCCACATCGAGTCCGTGCCGGTCAGGGTCATCAGGCCGTATCCGCACGCCGAGACGACGAAGCCGGACGAGACGACGTAGGCGCGGTTCACCCCGCGCTGCACCAGGGCCGTGGCGAACGGGGCGGCGAATCCGATGGGGACAGAGGGGAGCAGCGCCCACAGCGCCGCCTCCATGGCGCTCTTGCCGAGGACCGACTGGAGGTACTGCGTCGTGAAGTAGGCCGATCCCATCATGGCCAGTGAGCAGACGAGGTTCAGCAGGACGGCGGGGGCGAAGCCGCGGCCGCGGAACAGCGCGGGGGAGATCAGCGGGGATTCCGTGGTGCGCTGGCGGTGGACGAAGAGTGCGGCGAAGACGAGTCCGACGGCGAGCGAAGCGACGTACGCGGGTTCGAGGCCCTCGGCGGCGATCTCCTTGATGCCGTAGACGACGGGCAGCACGGCGGCCATGGACAGCGGCACGCTGAGCAGGTCGAAGCGGCCCGGGTTCGGGTCCTTGAACTCCGGGATGAGGACCGGGGCGAGGACCAGGAGCAGCACCATCGCGGGCAGATTGACCAGGAAGACCGAACCCCACCAGAAGTGCTCGACGAGGACGCCGCTCATCACCGAGCCGAGCGCGATGCCGGCGACCATCACGCCCGACCAGATGCCGATCGCCTTCGCGCGCTGTCCGGCGTCGCGGAACATCGTGCGGACGAGGGCCATCGTGGACGGCATCAGGGTCGCGCCGCCGATGCCGAGGACCGCGCGGGCCGCGATGAGCAGCTCGGCGCTGTTGGCGTAGGCGGCGGTCAGGGAGGCCGCGCCGAAGGCGGCGGCGCCGAACAGGAGCAGCTTGCGGCGGCCGATGCGGTCGCCGAGCGAGCCCATCGTCATCAGGAGTCCCGCGAGCACGAACGCGTAGATGTCGAAGATCCACAGCTGCTGGGTGCCGCTGGGCTCCAGGTCGGCGCTGATCGCGGGGACCGCGAAGTAGAGGACCGAGACGTCCATCGAGACCAGGAGCAACGGCAGCATCAGGACGGCGAGAGCGGTCCACTCCTTGCGGCCGGCGCGCTCCGGGACCGCCGAATTCGCTTGTTCGTGCGTCGAGTTCGTCATGGCGAGGACTGTACGGGCGTCATAAACGCTTGTCTAGTACGTCTGTATAAAACGCTGGTCTGGGACGGTCGTATGGATCGGGAGTAGGCTGCCCGCATGGGACACCGTGAGGATCTGCTCGAAGGCGCCAAGCGCTGCCTGCTGGAGAAGGGCTTCGTGCGGACGACCGCGCGCGACATCGTGAAGGAGTCCGGGACCAATCTCGCGTCCATCGGCTACCACTACGGCTCGAAGGACGCCCTGCTCGTCGAGGCGTACGTCGCGCTCATCGAGCCCATGGGCGAGGGCTTCGAGGGTGCGGTCGGCACGGCGCGAGCCGCGGAGGGCAGTGGCATCGCGCGGTTCCAGGAGACGTGGGCGAACGTCATCCGCTCGATCCCCGATTCACGGGCGATCTGGATGCTGAGCCTGGAAGTCGTCACGCAGGGGGAGCGGCTCGCGGAGATTCGCGAACTGCTGGCCAAGGCGCAGGTGGAGGGGCGGCGCGGGCTCGCCGCGATGTTCACCGGCATCCCGGAGGCCGACCTGCCCGAGGATGTCGTGGAGACCGAGGGGCGCTTCTATACGACGCTGCTCAACGGCCTGATGGTGCAGTGGCTCTTCGACCCGGATTCGGCGACGAGCGCCGAGCAGCTCACCGAGGGCATGAGGCGTGCGATGGGGAGGGCGTCCGGGGCGTGAGACGCGAAAGGTGCGGGCGGCTTCGATGGCCGCCCGCACCACGTGCTGCGAGGCCCCGGTCAGCAGCTCAGCCTGCCGGTGCCGGTCGCGCTAGGAGAAGTTGAGGCAGGTGATGGGCACGTAACCCGTGGTGTTGCCGTAGGCCACGTAGTACCACTGGTTGCTCGACTTGCCGCAGAGCTTGTAGGCGTCTCCCTTCCACTTCTTGGCGTTGTCGCAGATGTCGCCGCGCTTGCCCTTGGGCCACAGGCCGTACGCCGTGCCGTTCACCTTCGCGGTGGCGCGGATCTTCACGCTCTCCTTCGCGGGCACGCCGCTGAAGCCGTTCCCGCAGTCGTGCGCCGCGGCCGCGGCCATCGGCGCGGAGGGTGTCTGAGCCACGGCGATGCCACCGGTGAGGGTGGTGCCGACGAGCGCCGCGGTGGCGATGGCCGGTCCCAACAACCTGAGATTCATTGAGTTTTCGTGCTCCCCTGTGGAGTGTTTCGAAGGTCAGGGGAGACGCTACCCCGCCATGATCACGACATGAGCCCCCTGTTGCGACGCCTGTAGGGTCCACGGGTTCGTGAGCAACGGCTGACCTTCGACCTGCGGTGTTGCTGGTGGTGCGCATTGTGGTGCGTGGGTGCCGTCGGCAGCCGATGCGCAATCGGAGCCTGTGCGACGGCGTTGGGCGTCACGTTGAGTGAGAGTGTCGCCTGGGTGGGTCAGTTTCGCGGCGTGATTGATGCGGCCGACATGGTGCACCGCCCCGTCATGAGTCGACCAGTGCTCGCTCCGACGAGTGGGGCCCTTATCTGGGGCCGCGCACTAGGGTTTGCGGTCGGACGCAGTGTGTTGGGGGTGGGGGAAATTGGTGGACTGGCGCAGGTCGTGGTCAGAGATGCCGTCGGCGAGTCGCAGGGTCTGCGTGATCCTCTTCCCCCTGGGCATACTGCTTGGCGCTCTAGGTCTGTTGGGGGATTTGGCAGGCTGGTGGGATGATCTCGCCTTCACTACGAATGCGCTCTCTAGTCTGGCTGGCGTGTCAGTGGGTCTCCCTTTTGCTCTGTTTTTTGTGGATCAGTTGACAGTGGCTCGCGCTGAGCTCACGGAGCGGCGAGCAGCGAGTCAACGCGCCGCCCTGGCAGCGGATGACCTTGGTGCGGCTGTGGCTCTCGCCCTGCGACCAGCGCTTCAGCGAGCCGCCCTGGATCATCTGCAGCGGCTCACGGACATCATCGAGGAAGCTCATCAGGTCCTGGAAACACAGCGACGACAGCTTGGCAGCGAGCTGTACCAGTTCATGGAAGACCCAGACCCGCTCATGTTCCCTCTTGAGCTCGAAGCTGGCCTCGTGCGTCGAGAGGTTCTTGAGCCAGTAGAGGAGCGCTATCTGGCGAGTGAGCCGGATTGGACCGCGATCCTTGATCCCGTGATCTCGGAACTTAATAAATGCGGTGGGAAACTAGAAGGTGTAATTCCCTTGCGGGGTGAGGAAAGCTGGCGGCGATGGCGCGAGTATATCGAATTTGAGTGGCAGGCGCTTGAGCGGGACGATCGGCCGCGACTTCTGGTCGCGGGGCTTCTATGGATTTCTCCTGGGCGAGTCGCATCTATCCGTGATGCGCTGAGAATAATCAGTGAGACAAGATTCTTGGAGGAGTTCAACTCTGTCGACTGGAGTGATGGGGCCGTTTGGGAGGAGCGAATTCTCCCTGGCAACGTGCATCGCACCTTTAGCGAACTGCTTTTTCTCGTGGCTAGCGCACGGGAATGGGTCAAAAGTGTTACTACTCTAGCGGAGAACGCTCAGTTTGCGGCGGAATTCTTCAGGCGGCAGGCCCCAGGAAACAGCTGAGATTCCATAACGCGCTACTTAAGCGTATTGATTGCGCGAAGTCGCGGACCCCGGAGTGTGTGGAAGGTCCGCAACTTCATAAGCAGCCCGATTTCTGCTTGCCTTCGGGCAGGTCAGCCGATCGCCGAGCGCGCGAAGGCGACCGTGGCACCGAAGGCGGCTCCGCCGGCGAGCGCTGCGGTGGCCAGCGGACTGCCGGCGGCGTAGGTGAGGAGCCCCGTCGCCGCGGCGGTTTGTAGGCCGATCAGGAGCACGACTGCGGAGCGTAGGCTCAGCAGCGGCTCCTGGGACCTGTCGCTCCTCGCCATCAGTTCGCCCCCGGGATCTGGGCCTTGGCCCGCGCGACGATGTCGTCGCCCAGCCGCAGAAGCTTGCGCCGTACTCGTTCGCCCATGGCGACATCCTGGCCGACCAGTGTGGGTGCTTGGCGCCAGCTGATCGGCGCATTCTCGGCCCAGACGCGTGCCACTCTCTGCTCGGGATCCTTCAAGCGCCCGGTCACAGAGCGGACGTGCCGGTTGTCGAAGTACTCGGCCCAGGGCACAACCGTGGCGATGGCCAGGGACTCCGGCCCGGGGGTGGGAGACAGCAGGTCGATGCCCTCCTCCATGTGGCCGATCTTGTAGCCCATGACCTGGTGGTCGCCGTCCAGGTCGTTGCCTTCCCGAGCGCACTTCCGTAGAGCGGCGCGCACCGCATCGGCGTCCTGGAGGTCGACCTGCTCCTCCCACTCCCGGAGGAACAGCGCCATGGCCAGGGCTTGGGCGTGGTCCTCAGTGGGAGGCCGGAGACGAAGGTGCGTGTGGAGAAACTCGATCATCGGTTCGCGGTCGCCGTGCAGGTAGGCATCCAGAGCAGCCCGTGCCATCCAGACGATCGGCGCCCCAAGATGCTCAAGCAGCCGTGTGATGGATCGCAGCGGCTTCAGCAACCCGTCCGGTAGCCCCCGTAGTAGGCCCGTCAAGCCAGGCATGTCAAAGGCACGGTTGCAGGCCGCAGCCATCGCGTCACCGAATGGATTGAACTCGAGCATCCTCAGGCGGAGCGAAGCCAGGCCGCTGCCCATGAATCCGGTCGAGGTCAGCCGGGCAGCCGGCGTGTCGAACAGCGACAGTCTCTCCAGCGCGAAGGAACCGAGGATCGACACCGGGGACCGGCGGGCGAAGTTGCTCATCGACTCGGCGAAGGTGTCCAGAGCGGTGAGCTGCGTGCTCAGCTGGGCGATGCCCGTGTCGAACAGGGACAGCTCCTTCAACGTGGAGGAGATACCGAACACCGAGGAGTCGGCGAGGCGACTGCCGGCCAGCTTCGCGAACCCGACCGAGGCGATCGCGTCGCCGAACGGGTTGTACTCGGGCAGCTTCACACCGAGCGAGACGAGGCCGCTGCCCATCGCGCCGCTCTTGGCCAGCCGGGTGGCAGGCGTGTCGATGAGGGACAGCTTCTCCAGTGCGGTGGAGGCGATGCTGACCGCCGGTGGGCGGTAAGCCAGCTGCTTGCCGACCGTCTCAACGAGCTGCCCGCTGACGGTCTTCGCGGCGCCCATGGACGCGAGCGCAGACCCCGCAGCGGTGAACTTGAGCGTCGGCGACATGTCGGCCAGCACCTTTCCCAGGCTGGGGGAGGTGGGGACGGTCTTCAGAAGGGGGAACAACGTGGCCACTCGGCCTCCTTGGATCGGAAGTGTTTCTACTTCCTGGTGGCGGGAGCAGGCCGTTCCGGCAAAAAATCTCCATCACGCCAATGTGATCTGCGTCACCATCACGCTGTTGGTCTCGCGGATCTCGGCGTCACGTCTCCAAGGTAACGGTGGTCCCTGACAGTGGTGGCGCTATCGATTCCGAGGAGCGTGCATGCGACTGTTCGAGATAGTTGCCACTTGGCCGATCTATCTGCCACTTAGGGGGGAAGGTGTCCGCTGGTGGTGACCGCCGGACGTGGCTTCCAGGCTGTGTTCCCCGCCAGAACGCCCCCGGTGTCGCTTCGGTGCCCATGGGGTTCGCGGTCGTGGCGAGCAGTACCCGCAAGGGCTCCAGTTCCAGCCGCTGCCGGGCTCGGAACAGCGATGATCGCCGGGACACCTATCACTCGATCCATCGGACCTGGCGGATAAACCAAGGTCAGCATCCCCCGGGAACTCAGCAGAGCAGCCTACGCTCGACAGCTAACACCTCGGCATGGCTCTAGAGCTCGCTCGCTGTCACCGCTCTTGGGCCACCGACTCCAGGGCGATCTCAGGAGCGTTCCGGATGTCGTCCAGAGCGGCCGCCAGCAGGACCGACGGCGGCTGCCGCACCTCCCGGGCGTACTCAGGCGTGAGACCGCGCATGAACCTGCGCTTGAGCCGCAGTACGCGGAAGAACGGGGTCATGTTCTCGCCGATCAGCTCCAGCGCGAGTCCGGTAGAGCGGGCCACGCCCACGCGGGCCGCCAGGTCGGCGAGCGCGAGCGGTCCCGGGCCGAGGGTGGCCTGGGCGGCGAGTTCCGCGCTGGCGCCCTTCTCTCCGCCGATGAGTACGGTGGCGTGCTCGGCTGTCACCAGATGGCTCACCACACACCATTCCAGGGGCCAGGTGCCGGCAAGGTGGCGGTGGATCAGCTCGGCGGCCAGTGCCGGTTGGGACGTGAGCCGCTTCTCAACGAGTCCCCGGTAGGCAACGAGGACCGAGTCGGCGTGGCCGAACTCGACGTAGGCGCCCGCCTGTGCGTCTGCCAGTGCGGTGAACGGGCCACCGGCCTGGCCCGCGGTCTTGAACACCACGTTGACCTGGTCCTTGGTGCGAAGGGTCAGCTCGTTCCGGGCGTCGGGTGCGACCGACGCGGAGTGGATGCCGTGCTCGTCCAGGGAACTGATGGTCACAAGACTTTTGTCCCTCTTCGTGCCGATCTCGCCCAGGACATGGCGCGCCGAAGGGTGCCAGGTCACCCAGTATCCCGGGCCCCATAGGCCGGACAGTTCGCGGATGAAGGAGCGTGTCGGGTCGGGCATCAGTCAACTCCGTAGTGCTGGAAGCAGTCGGTGTAGACGCTGTCGGCGAAGGGCGGGTCGCCGTCGGGGAGTCCGGACGTGCCAAGCCGCTCGGCGGCCTCGGCCCGGGACATCTCGGCCAGCTGCGTCCGGGCCGCGGCCAGCGCGGCCGACGGACGCCCGTCGGCCGCAGTGTAGAAGGCGTTCATCAGTAGGGCCGCCGCCCCGTCGTGCGCCGGCCACAGCGACGCCACTACGTTGCGTGCCCCGGCAACCAGGAACGCGCCGGGAAGGCTGGTGAACTCGCTGGCCCCGTGCAGCCGGGGCAGCCCAGAGTCGCAGGCGGCGAGTACGACCAGGTTGCAGTGCGGCAGGTGGAGCCGCCCACTGATCTGCGCCGCGGTGAACAGCTCCAGGCCATCCACCGCGCGCGGCAGCTGGGCACCGAGCGGATCGCTCTCCACGCCCGCCGTGACCTCCAGTCCGGAACGGTAGACACTGACGGCGTCGAAGTGCCCGTGGCACGCGAAGTGCACACGGCCTGCGGCGGGAAGCGAAGCGAGCAGCGCGTCGGCCCGCGGAGCGCAGGTCTCGTAGCCGAGTTCCTCGGGGATGTCACGGGCCGCGTGGCGCAGGCTCCCCGAGGGGTCCGGCACCGAGAACCAGGGCCGACCCCCGTGGCGGGGCAGGGCCCGCAGCAGCGGCAGCGCCCCGGGGGTGGGCAGGATGCTCACGGCACACCCTGGGAACCTGGTGGCAAGCCGCCAGTAGGGGAGTTGGAAGAGTTCGTTATCGGGGACGATCAGGATGCGCTCGGGAGGCCGTGCGTGGACCGTGCCTACCAGTTCGGCGACGACCGACCACAAGGACGCGTCGAGTTCCGCCAGCGCCCGGTCGGTGTCGGCCCGGATCTCCTCGCGGTCGTCCGGATGCGCGCCCAGCGACTCCCTACGCAGGCGTTTCAGTAAATGCAGCAGCTTCCGGCGTTTCTCCGCCGACCAGACGGCGAACGCCGTGCTCGCCGCCCCTTCGCTGGTCAGGCACGTGACGGCGACGCCCTCCGGCACGGCGAGCAGGTCAAGGAGGACCTCGCCGGGAGTCAGCGAGGCGGTCAGATCCTCCAGCGGTACCGGGGTGGAGCTGACGGTGAGCCGCACCCCGGACCGGGCGGCCCGCTTGGTGAGCGCGGCGGCGGCCCGGTGCCGTTCGGCGATCGGTCCGGTCAGTGGCCGGTGCTCGGCTGCGGCCAGCTGCACCGCGGCTTCCGCCGCCCGCAGCCCGAGCATCACGTCCACGAGCCCGGCCCGGCCGTGGTCCTCGACGCTCCGCCCCACTCGCAGGGCCTCCGTCAGGGTGGCGGCCCGGGCCCGCTGGCCGATCTCCAGCAGAGTGCCGGGCTGCTGTTCGGCCGTCTCGGGGCTATCCCCGGGAGCGGCCGGGCCGGCGGGAGTGAAGGGCGCTGCAACGATGAGTACCGCCATGTCGTACGCCTGAGCCAGTGCCAGAGCGGTGCTCTGGCGCAGTTCCACCGAGACCGGTCGCTCGCGGAGCCGCTCACCGAGCTCGATCGCGGGATGCAACTCGGCGAGTGCCCGGCGGGGCAGGCCGCGGTTCACAAGCATGCGGGCCAGGTTGTTCCGGTACAGGACCTCGCTCAAGTCGTCGCCGTGCCGCTGGGCGAGGGTGATGGCGGAGCGGAAGGACAGCTCGGCTTGCTGTGCCTGTCCCATCGCAGCGAAGGCGAGGGCGAGATGGTGGCGTGCATCCGCTTCGTCCGAGTGGTCGCGCGCCTCCCGTGCCTCTTTAATAAAGTCGCGCAGCAGCGGAACGGCCTCGGCGGCGCGCTCCGGGGGGCCTTTGGCGAGCGCCGAGGCGCGATGCCACAGCGATTGCTCAGAGTCGCTCTCCCTGGCCCCGGCCGTCTCCTCGTCGGGTACGCCGCGCCAGTGCGCGGCCCGGTCGGGGCGGCCCGCCTTCTCAGCCTCGTCGGCCGCCTGCTCCAGGATCCGCCCGCCCCGCTCATGGTCACCGAGCCTGCCCCACGTCATGCCCGTCTCGCTGAGCGCGAAGGCAGCATATGACGGGTCGTCGGCGGCGAGCGCGAACGTCCGGGCATCCTCCAGCGCGCTCAGTGCTTCTTCGAAACGGCCGGCCTGGCGGGCGACCTCGCCATGCCGCCCGGCGAGCAGGTGCGCCTCGGGCATCGGAACCTGGCCCTCGTCGACGTCGCCCTGGCTGATACGCCGTGCGGCGCGGAACGTCTCCGACGCTTCGTCCGGACGGTTGCGCTCGACCGCCGCCTCCGCCTTCTCGGCCAGGGCCCTGCACAGGTAGGCGTCGCTCCCCAGCCGCTCGGCCTCGGCGACGACATCCGGAACTTCACGGTCCAGTTCCTCGTACCTGCCGGCCTGCCGCAGTGCCCGCAGCCGTAACCAACGCGCCCCGGGACGTAGGTCCGGGGAGTCCTCGAAATAGGTGATGGCTCGGTCCAGGTACGCGTGGCCCCAGGACAACGCGTCGCGCTCGTCCAGCAGTTGGCATCCCATGAGCAGGACAAGACCCTGTGTGCGCGGACCGAGCGGCTTGGCGGCGCGCTCGCCGAGTTCGATCATCGTGGTGATGCGCAGCACCGACTGTTCGGCCCTTATGCCTCCGGTCAGTTCCAGCACTTCTTCCAACCGCCAGGCGGCCCAATCCTCGTCGGACTCGTCCGGGTGCTGTTCGAGCAGCAGGCGGGCCTCGTCCCGGGATAGCCGGCCGTCGAGCACGGCGGCCACTGTGGTGGCGAGCGGCTCTTTCCCGTCACGCATCGGACTCGCCGGTCTGTAGCTCGCCGGAGTCCGGGAGCTGGTCCACGAGGGACGAGACGTGAGCGGTGAATCCCTCGAACTCCTCGGGCAGCGAGCCGAAGGCCGTCGCTCGCACCTCGTCCGGGTCATCCCCCAGTAATTTCGCCAGCACCTCCGCGCTGTGCATCGCGTAGGCGGCACTCGCCACAATGGAGCCGTCCCGGAGGTCGAGGAGCTCTCCCTTCCACGCGGAAGGAGGGGCGATGCAGCACAGCCAGACCCGCGTCATCTCGGTCGGCAGCCCGGGGTAGAAGTAGTACAGCAGATAGGGCAGCGCATCGGTGAGCTTATGCATGTACGCCCGAATCTGCGGGACTTGCCAGACCTCGCGCGGATCGTCCGGCGGCACGTCGAAGAGGATGACCACCCGGCCGTGCCGAGACCTGATGCGAGCTACGAGCCCGGGTTCCGCGTCAGGCCCGCGGTGCGAGAGGGCGAGCACGAACGGGTAGATGTCGAGGCCGGCGAGCATCTCGGGAGAGACCGTCATGCCGACGACAGGTAGCGCCTCCTCCTCGCCAGCCCCCTCCCGAGGCTCCTCCGCCAGACGCAGCGGGCCCGCTTGAACCCCACCCGCTTCGAGTTCGGCGGCGACCCACGTGGACAGTGCGTCGTCGTCGAACTCCGACTCGTACCCGGTGGCGATGAGGAACGCGTATCGGGCGTGAGAGTTCGGGGAACCGACTCCGTCGACCGCCAGCGAGGCGAAGGTCCGGCAAGCGGCCACACACTCCTCGGGTGCCTCGCGGACCAGCTTCCGCAGCCCTGCCATGTCCACCTCGCTAGTGCCGTCCCCGCGGGACACGACCAGCGACTCCAGACGCTCCAGAAGTACGTCCCCCGTTATTTCGCCCCGACCCCTCGCACCGGATCCCTGTGGCGTTCCACTGTGCTCGGACATGACGTCCACCCCCGTCTGGGGCCGTGCTGCCCCCGCGCACCCGCCCATGGGGAGAGCCTGCTCCTTCCTCTCCGCCGGGGGAAGGGCGGTTGCGGGGCCCTACGCCCGGTGGTGTAGGACACGCCGGACAAGGCATGCCATACGCCGCGGAGCGGGATCGTGCAGAACCTTGATCCGCCCCCGCCACCGATAGCAACTGGGCAGAATAGTCGGCGTAGGTGTCAACAAAATCGACCTGTTGGTGTCAAGCGGCGCGAAAACTTCGCTACCGAATGCCAGATCACCCCCGTGGCCTTGGTGTCAACTACCTCGAAAGTCGCAGTGCACCGGAGGGCGAGCCGCTGTGGTCGGTCACTCTTGGTGAAGCCGGGCCGTGGGCGATGCGGAGGATCTCGGCGGCTTCGCTGAGAAACTCGCGTCCACGTTCCGTGGGCGCGAGGGGCTTGGCGGAACGGTCGATGATGAGGAACCCGACGGCGTTCTCGACTTCGCTGACTCGTTGTCTGAGGGCGCCGTCGCGTCCGTCGTAGAAAGCGCGGGCCGCAGCGGCAAGGCTGACATGGCCGGGAATGTTCATCATGAGCCGCAGCCGGTCGAGGGCATATCGGCTCAGGGTGACTTTCTGCATGGTGGGTGATGGGGGGTGGGGGAGGTCAAGGTCGGCGATGTCGTTGTGGTGGGCGCCGCCGGGGCGGATCGGGATGTCCCAGCTCCGCGCGAGGAAGATGATGTGGTCGATGGTGATGCCGCGCTGGCGGGCCAGCGCGGTGAGGTTGTTGCGGTTGACGATGTACTCGTTGTGCAGCCAGTCGCGGGTGATGTCGGGGCAGGGAGGGTGACTGCGGCGGCCGCGGGGCCGGATTCCGTTCTGGATGAGGAGTTGGTGCACTGTGCGGGGCCCGCAGCCCGCGAGAGCGGCAATGTGTTCGAGGCTCTTCCTCTGGGTCACGTAGAGGTTCCGCAGCTGAGCGGGGGCAAGGACATCGCGGCGGTCGGTGCTCTTGGGGTTATGCAGGACGATCACAGGGCCCGGGGCCGCTGGCGTAGTGGTGATCTCGCAGTAGAGCCGCAGGTGTTCGGCGCCCATAGGAAGGCGCGTGGCGGCGCCACCCGCGCTCTTGGCGCCTTTGAGGGCGTCGCGGATGGCTTCTGGATCGACGAGGTGAGGGTCGGCGCCGGGCCAGGAGGCCTCGGTCACCCATTCAGCAGGCGGTTCCCAGGTCACGGGTTCGTCGATGCGATGGTGTGTGAGGTTGGACCGAGCTTGCTCGTGCAGAAATCCTCGGAGGGCGGCTGTCGCGCGGAAGCGGAATTCGGTGCAGTGCCGGGTGAAACGGGATGCTGTGCCGCTGGGGGGCGGATGGAATTCGCCGGTCAACAGCATCAGTACGTACCAGCGCAGGATGTGGATGCGGTGCTCGGTTCCGGTCCATGAGCCCTGCTGGGTGCAGAACTTTCTGTAGGCGTCGAGGTCGAGGATGACCGTGGTGTTGGTGAACAGCTCGCGCCGCCTGTTGTAGTCGATTGGCGAGCTGTGCTCGTCGAGGGCGTAGGCGATTTGGGCGAGAGTGGATGCGAGCGGAGCCAGGTCCTGGCCTCCGTAGGTGCGCCGCTCGATGCTGTCCCGGTCGCGATCGATGCTGTGGTTGCTGAGCAGAGGCCCGGCCCGTTCGAAGTTCAGTGTGGGCGGACCGCCGGGCAGCAGAAGGAAGCTGCTGCAGCCGCGGCGGAAGGCGGTGGTCCGGTAGTTGTTCCCGCCTCGGGCCAGGGGAAGGAGCCGCATGGTCCAACTGGGCCAGAGCATCGCGGGAATCATCGTGGCCCGATGGTGAATAGTCTCGGCGTTCAGGGTGGGCCAGCGCGGCTGTGGGGTGGCGCTGGCGTAACGGAGCCGGGCGTGCAGCGTGGCCTCTCGATCCAGTCTGCCCAGGGCGCGCTGGACCAGTTCCGGACCGCTCCACTCCCAGCGTGCGGCCATCGTTCCGATGCTGAACTTCTGTTTCTGCAGGAGCGAGCGATCGGCTTGGAGGATCCACTCGAAGAGCGGCTCGTGCTCGGTGTGGCCCGGGTGCAGAGCGATCAGGGCGAGGGTGGTGCCGACCGCGACGTTGTGCGCATCGGGCCCGACCTCACGGGCCTGGATCTCGGGCAGGCGGCCGCCGCACTCAGCGAGTGTGGTGTGTACGACTTCTGGTGCGAGGCCGAGGACGGTGTGCAGGCCGCGGAGGATGCGCCAGGCCAGCGCGTAGAGCCGCTTGAACTCGGCCAGGGCCGCCGGGCGGCCTGCCCGGTCGGTGCCGAGCAGGGCGGAGATATGCCGCTGGGCGGCCAGGACGGGGCCGTCGCCGGGGAGTTGGAGTGCGGAAGCCTCGGTAAGGCGATAGCCGCAGGGCTGCGTGGTTCCGGTGATGCCCCGCGAGGAGTTGAGCGTGCACGAGCTCGGGCCGCTCGGTCCGAGCCGGCGGGCCTTCCAGTGGTTGGGAAAGCGGTGGCAGGCCGGGCAGAAGTCCACGAGCAGGCATTGGTGTTGCAGACAGGCGAAGGCCCAGGGCAGCCGCCAGAACACGGGGCCACGGCCGTTCTGCTCGGCCAGGCAGGCGGGGCAGAACCGATTGCGGCTGCCGCTGAATCTCCAGGCGACAGCACGGCCCAGCCGACGTTGTCCGGGCATGAAGGAGACGGCGAACCCGTCGTAGGGTTCGAGCGTCATGGAGATCAGCGTCGGCAGCGGGACGCCGGTGGACCGCCCCAGGGCGGCTGCTTCGGAGGGTAAGAGCCGCAGGGCCATGGGTCGGGTGCGGCTTGACGGAAGTCCGGCGAAGCTGAGGAATTCACTGTTGGTTATTCGGAGACGGCGTGCATAGGCGCCGATCCAGCTCTCCAGGGCCTCACCAGGCAGCGGCGCAACCGCGATGGGGATGCGGTCATCTGTCCAGGCACTCACGCCGACTTCCTCTGTGGCGGCTGTGAGGCCGGCCGGGTAGTGAGGAGCCCGGCCTTGATCGCGGCTTCGAGTTCCAACCGGGCTTCCTCGGCTGCGGCATCGTTTTTGACCTGGTTCATCAGGTCCTCGTCGAGGCGTTCGTGGCCGCGACGGATGGCCCGCAGACAGCCGCGGTTGATCAACGACATCAGCGAGGCGAAATGCCCGGTGGAGCGTGCGTAGAGGTAGTCCGAAAGATCCTCGGCCAGCATTCCGGGGAATCTCTCCGCCAGGACCAGTTGCCGTTCGATGGTCTTCAGCAGCGTCCTCCACTCCAGGCGGCCTTCTTCGGTCTCGACCTCGAAGGACCGCAGAGTCAGAGGGGTCGTGCGGCGGCCGAACTGGGCGAGCAGACTTTCCTGTTGGGAGAACCCTTCGCGGAGGATGCCGCGCTGCTGGACCCCGACTCCCACGTAGACCAGCGTGACGGGGAAGACGTTCGAGAGGTACTTGAGCTGGTTGGCCATCCTTGCCGAGTTGCTCTTCGAACCGGCCAGGAAGTGCACATCGTCGACGATGATCGCGCTCGTCTTCATGCTCAGCACCGCGTCGACCGCCCGCTCGGCCAGAGTGTCGGCGTCCCCGGTGACCGGCAGGCCGTAGAAGCGGCAGACCGAGGCGTTCAGCCCGCGGATCTGAGTGTTGCCGCTCAGCGCGATGTAGATGACCGGGACCCGGCGGTCCCCGCTGGGAGCGGTCTCTCCGCGCAGGGCGATCTGTTTGCGGTAGAGGCCGCAGCCGTAGGCCCGCACCGCCGTACTCTTCCCGAGCCCGGGGTAGGCATCCACCAGCGCAGCCGGTTTTGTCTTGTCCCCGTCGTGCCGGTTGGACTCGACGATCTCCTCCAGGTCCTCGTGCAGAGCGACCAGCTGCGGGGTATGGATGGGGCCGATGTTTGCGTGCCAGACCTCGCGGCCGTCGTTGTAGATCAGCAGCCGTTGCGGCGACAGAGCCGCAAGCTGGCGTCGGGTGAGCTGCTCGGGCTGGACACGGTCGGGTCGGTGGACCTCCTGTAGCCATCCCGCCAGACGGGTGGGCGAGTACTGGCGGTCACCACCCTCGAACGGCTCGATGTCTTCCGCCGAGCTCAACGGCTCTCCCAGGTATCGGCGTAGTAGTCGTCTTCCTCGACCGCAACGACTACTTCGTCACCGGGGAAGACGGCCTCGCACTCCTCGTCATCGTCGTCGTCCCCGCTCAGGTCCTCGTCCTCCACCTCGACGATGCGCAGTTCGGGCCCACCGGGCTCCTCCACCGGGCCGGATTCTGGCGTACTCATGGAGGCGATACGCCGGACCGACGGCAGCGAGGCGACCGCGTCCTTGACATCCTGCGGCTCGCCGACCAGCCGCAGCCGGTCCTGGGACAGCCGGACCGCCATCCGCCGCTCGGAGCGGTCCGTGGCAAGCCCGGCGCCCCACCGCTCCAGGAGTTCGATCAGCGCGCGCTTGGTGTCCGGGAACCGGTGAGTTTTCTTGGCGAGTTTGCGAGCGTAGACCAGTGCCTCTCGGCTGACCGGGCCCTTGAGCGCGGGCGCGTGCTCCCAGTCGAGCGTGTGCCAGGTCCGCAGCTTCGGGTCTTGGAAGTACACCTTGGTGATATCGCCGCGGTCCACCGCGATGGGCCACTTGCCCGCATCCACTCCGCGGTAGGAACTCGGCTCGTTGCGGTAGTCGTTCAGGGCGTCCCCGTTGTAACGCAGCCCCTCGATCTCGACCCCGTAGCGCTGGATGGTCGTGCGTTTTTCCTCCAGGAATTCCAGGGCCAGATGGGGGCGGGCCGGGATCCTGAGCGGGCCGGCTCGGGTGACGCCGTGCTCGAACATGTCCAGCGGACTCAGCTTCAGCCCGGGGACCTCCGGGACACACAGTCCGCGGTGATGGCGCCGGTGATAGATCTGAGTGATCCACTCGCGGATGATCGCTTCGAGTTCGTCGATGAAGAAGAACGCCTCGTCCTCGACCTTCTCGCCGCGGCTGTGGACGTCCGAGCCCTTATAGCCGGGCAGGGCGGCCAGCAGTCCCTGGTTGAGGGTGCGGAACCAGCGCTCGACCGGCTTGTCGGTCGGCGTCTTCGGACGGGCCGGCTGCAGCGAGATGTCCAGCTTCGCGCAGACGCTCTGGATGTGGTTCGACAGGTAGACCTTGCCGTGGTCGAAGATGATCGTCTCGGCCGCGACCGTGGGCAGAAGCGGCTGCCCGTCCCGGTCGACTAGCTTGTCCGCGTCGATCACGATGGTGGACGGCACCCCGCAATACGGCAGCAGCTCGTCCCCGTCCGGTGCCTCGCGTGGACGGACCGTCTCGAACAGCACCCCCGCCACGTCGGTCGACTTCGTAGACACCGGAGTCAGCCGCAGCCCGGTGATGCACCGGCTGTAGAGATCCATCGCGACGGTGAGTTCGCACCGCACCCACCGGCAGGTCACCGGCTCCATCGCGAACACGTCCAGACAGTTGGTGTCCAGCACCACGTACTCACCCGGCCGCGTCGCCCGCAGCCTGCCGTAGGTCCCTTTCGGGGCATCCGCGATCGACCGCTTCCCCTTCGTGCTGCCCTCGAAGGCGTTCGTGCCCTTGGCCAGCGCCCGCAGCAGTTCGTAACCCGTCGTGCGGGCCGGGACCGGAACGGTCTCCTTCCCGTACTCCTTGGCCAGACGCTCCTCGATCTCGGCGAGGATCAGATTCCGCACCGGCCGTGAGGACTTCTCGTGCCGTTTGAGCACTGACCGGGCCATCTCCAGCCAGCGATCGTCGGCCCGGTCCAGCACACTTGGCGCCGGGCGCTCACGAACCAGCCCGGCCGGGCCCGAGCGCTTGACCTGCCGTACCCAGTTCCGGATCGTGCTTTCGGCGACCCCGAGCTCCGCTGCCTTGGCCACGTATCGGTGCATCCGTGGCGTGCCGGGCGCGTAGTCGGGCCGTGGCTCGCCTGGAAGGGCCAGTTCCTCGCTGCCGAACTGGTAACCGGTCCGGACTTCTTGAACATGACGGAACTTCCGCGTCAGTTCGTCATCGCTGCTGTCGTCGAGACCGCCCAGGATCGCTGCGGCTGTTGGCTCCTCCTGCGGCGCCGGGACCAGGATCTCGGTGGTGGGATGTGCCAGCAGCATGGAGATATCGAGCTGACGCCACCTCGGCATGCCGACGACCGCAGCCACCGGCCGGAGAAGAATGCGTCGGCCTTCGATCTCGGCGACGGTGAACTGCTCGCCGTCGAAGCTGATCGGGAGTCCTGGTTGCAGAGGCGTCGTCCACCTGGTCACGCGCGCCTCCGCAACACCGACTCACCGGACAACGGCCGGGACAGATCCGTCGCCAGCCGCCCGGACCACAACAGCGCCATCAGCGCCGGTCTTGCCTGTTCAGCGGGTCGGTCCCCGGCCAACCGGCGTTCGGCCAGGGCCAGTTCCTCGCCGTCCACGACCTGCTGCCACGCCCGCTCCACCGCGTCCTTGGGCACCACGCCGGGGCGTCGGTAGCCGGCCAGGAACCGAATGTTCTCCAGCAGCACACGATCGGCTCCGGACCAGACCTCGTAGCCCCAGCCGTGCTGCCGAAACAGCTCCCCCGGCCACGCCAGAGCTTCCGTGATCTTCGCATCCAACAGACGGTCCGCCGGTTTGACGTTGACCACCCGCACCGTCCCCGAGCGCATGACCAGCAGAAAGTCCGGCACATGGTGCCGCACCCGGTCACCGACCCGAGCCGCCAACCGGCACGGCTGAGCGAAGATCCCCTGTACCTCAGGATCAAAGTCCGCCAGTAGCAGCCGGGCCAGCTCCAGACGGCTCTCATAGACCACGTGCCCGCCCGCCGTCGCGGATGCATACTTCCCCGAGTAGTGGGCCATCCCGCGTACCGACCGGACATCCCGCCACGGCTTCGACTCCGAGAAGTCCGCCAACCGCAGCTGCCGCACCGGCACTTCATACACCGACAGGTCCTCATACCGGATCGACACCGTGGGAACCTTGCGGGTATGCCGGGCGCCGCCCGCGCTCCGTACTGCCATGCTGGGGACGCTACGGAGGACGGCCGACGCGCACTCAGAGAAGATCAGAAGAACCCCGACAAGGACCACTACTGAACGTAGTCGTTGTCAACGGGATTGCGGATTTGCTAATCCACTGCTAACGAACTGCCTTCGCTGCTAACGAAGTCGCGGATCCTACAGCCCTTACAGTCGTGACGCTTTCAGGACCATGTGCAGCAGCAGCCGGTCCTCGCCGTCGTCCAGGTCGAGGCCCGTGAGCTGCTCCACGCGTGAGAGGCGGTAGTAGAGCGTCTGGCGGTGGATGCCCAACTCCGCCGCCGTGCGGCCCGCTTGGCCCGCGCAGTCGAGGAACACCTCGGCCGTGCGGGCCAGTTCGCGGTGGGCGGGGGAGAGGAGCGCGCGGGCCACCGGGTCCTGGGCGGCCTCGGCGGGCAGGGACGTGAGCAGACGGTAGGGGCCCACGTCCGACCACTGGGCCACCGGGGCGAAGCGCGGTTCGGCGCGGGCCGCGCGGGCCGCGGTCGACGCCTCCCACCAGGCGGCGCCGAGCTCGTCCAGGCCGTGCCGGGCGCTCGCGATCCCCGCCGACGCGCCCTTCGCCGCCTCCAGGAGCCGCGTGGCCGCGGAGGCCGCGGGGGTGAGCACGTCCGCCGAGCGCAGCCTGACCAGGACGGCGAGGCTCTGGCCCGCCGTGCCCCAGGGCACGGTGCACAGGGCGGTGGCCCCCTGCACCGTACGCACGGACGGTGCGTCGTCCGGGTCGGCGGAGGGCCAGGGGGCCACGCACACCACCGCATGCAGGCCTTCGCCGCGCGGGCCGAGGGCCGTGCGCAGATCGGCCACCGCCATGTCGCGCTGCCAGCCGCGCTCGGCGGTCAGGACGGCCCGGAACTCCCGGGTCAGGTCGGCGCCCGCCTGTGCCTCGTCGGCGAGCAGCGCGCCGATCCGCGTGGCGACCTCCATGGCGGCGGTCAGCTGGGCGTCCGTGGGCCCCGGATCGTCGTCGAGCAGCCATACGTATCCCAGGGCGAACCCCCGATGCCGTACGGGAAGGCAGATCCGCCCGCGGTGGACGCCCGCCTCCGGGGTGGGCGGGATGCGGATCGGGGCCGTCGCGCGGGTGATGCCGAAGCTCTCGAACCAGGTGCGGACCCCGGCCGTGGAGCGGCGCGTGAGGATCGAGCGGGTGCGCACCGGGTCGAGAGCCGTCGCGTCGAAGTCCGTGTCGCCGCCGCTGTCGTGCGCGCCGAAGGCGATCAGCTCGAAATCGCGGTTCTCCAGCGTCGCGGGGGCGCCGAGCAGGGCTGAGATCTCGTCGACCAGTTCCTGGTAATCGCCTTTCACACTGTCCATTCTGACGTACTTCGCCCCCGCCTTCAGACAGATGTCTGAGATCCAGGGCACGGATGCGTGACAGCTGTCGATGGCCCAGGATCGGAGGGATCCTTAAGTTTCACGGTGGTTCTCCGTGCCGTACCGGTTCGTTACGCATATCCAGGTACGGCCCCGTTCTACTCTCCGTGGAGGTGCCCGTGCTGGGTCCCGTGATCCTCGCCGCGTCGCGCAGCGACCAGATGCGCCGTTTCGTCTCGGCGGCCCCGGGCACCAAGCAGGTCGTCGACCGCTTCATCGCCGGTGAGACGGTGGACCAGGTGGTCCCGATCATCACGGACGCCGCCGACAAGGGCCTTGAGGTCACCCTCGACGTCGTCGGCGAGGACATCACCACGCCCGAGCAGGCCGCCGACGCGCGCGACGCCTACCTGGAGCTCGTCGAGCGCCTCAAGGACCTCGGCCTCGGCACGAAGGCCGAGATGTCCATCAAGCTCTCCATGTTCGGCCAGGCCCTGGAGGGCGGCCACGAGCTCGCCCTCGCCAACGTCCGGCCGGTCGTCCGCGCCGCCGCCGCGATCGGCACCACGGTCACCCTGGACGCCGAGGACCACACCACCCTCGACTCGATGTTCGCCATCCACGAGGAGCTGCGGAAGGACTTCCCGCAGACCGGCTGCGTCATCCAGTCCTACCTCTTCCGTACCGAGGACGACGCCCGCCGCCTGGCCGCCGCGGGCAGCCGCGTACGCATCGTGAAGGGCGCCTACAAGGAGCCCGCCGAGGTCGCGTACCAGGACAAGGCGGAGATCGACAAGGCGTACGTGCGGATCATGCGCATCCTGATGGAAGGCGCCGGGTACCCGATGATCGGGTCCCACGACCCGCGTCTGATCTCCATCGCACAGGAGCTCGGTCGCCGTGCCGGGCGCAAACTGGACGAGTACGAGTTCCAGATGCTGTACGGCATCCGCAGCGACGAGCACCTGCGGCTCGCGGCCGAGGGCCACCGGATGCGCGTCTACACCGCCTACGGCACCGACTGGTACGGATACTTCATGCGCCGCCTCGCGGAGAAGCCGGCCAACCTGCTCTTCTTCGCCCGCTCCATCCTCACCAAGGGCTGAGCTCCCTTTCCCCCGACCCCCTCCAAGGAGATACGGAACTCATGGACGCCGTCACCCAGGTCCCCGCGCCGGTCAACGAGCCGGTGCACGGCTACGCACCCGGTTCCCCGGAGCGTGCCCGCCTCGAGACCAAGCTCAAGGAGCTCTCCGAGAACCCCATCGAGCTGCCGATGACCATCGGCGGCGTCAAGCGCCTCGGTGGCGGTGAGCCCTTCAAGGTCGTGCAGCCGCACAACCACCAGGCCGTCATCGGCAACGGCCGCGGCGCCACCTCGCAGGACGCCCAGGACGCGATCGACGCCGCTCTCGCCGCCGCCCCGGCGTGGCGCGCGATGTCCTTCGACGACCGTGCCGCGATCATCCTGCGCGCCGCCGAGCTGCTCTCCACGACGTGGCGCGAGACCCTTGCCGCGTCCACGATGCTCGGCCAGTCGAAGACCGCGCAGCAGGCCGAGATCGACACTCCCTGTGAGCTCGTCGACTTCTGGCGCTTCAACGTCAAGTACGCCCGTGACCTGCTCGCCGAGCAGCCCCCGGCGAACTCGACCGGCGTCTGGAACCGCCTGGACCACCGCCCGCTCGAGGGCTTCGTCTACGCGATCACCCCCTTCAACTTCACCGCCATCGCGGGCAACCTGCCGACCGCCCCGGCCCTCATGGGCAACGTGGTCGTGTGGAAGCCGTCCCCGACGCAGACGCACGCCGCCGTGCTGCTCATGCAGCTCCTTGAGGAGGCGGGCCTGCCCAAGGGCGTCATCAACCTGGTGACCGGCGACGGCATCGCCGTCTCCGAGGTGGCCCTGACCCACCGCGACCTGGCGGGCATCCACTTCACCGGCTCGACCCCGACCTTCCAGCACCTGTGGAAGACGGTCGGCGAGAACATCGCCAACTACCGCACGTACCCGCGCCTGGTCGGCGAGACCGGCGGCAAGGACTTCGTCGTGGCGCACCCGTCCGCGGACCGCGCCGTCCTGAAGACCGCGCTGACCCGTGGCTCCTTCGAGTTCCAGGGCCAGAAGTGCAGCGCCTCGTCGCGTGCGTACGTCCCCGCCTCGATCTGGAACTCCGGCTTCAAGGAGGAGTTCGCGGCCGAGGTGGACGGCATCAAGATGGGTGACGTCACCGATCTGTCGAACTTCATCGGCGCCGTCATCGACGAGCGCGCGTTCGCCAAGAACAAGGCGGCGATCGACCGTGCGGCGGCCGACCCGACCTGCACGATCGTCGCGGGCGGCACGTACGACGACTCGGTCGGCTACTTCGTCCGTCCGACCGTCGTCGAGTGCTCGGACCCGGCCAACGAGGTCTTCACGACCGAGTACTTCGGCCCGTTCCTGGCGATCCACGTCTACGAGGACGACAAGTACGACGAGATGCTGGCCCAGATGGAGTCGGCCTCGGACTACGCCCTGACGGGTTCGGTCATCGCGGGTGACCGCGCGGCTGCCGCCCACACGATGGAGAAGCTCCGCTACGCCGCGGGCAACTTCTACATCAACGACAAGTCGACCGGCGCTGTCGTCGGCCAGCAGCCGTTCGGTGGCGGTCGTGCCTCGGGCACGAACGACAAGGCGGGTGCGCCGCAGAATCTGCAGCGGTGGACGCTGACCCGTGCCATCAAGGAGACGCTGGTCTCGCCGACGGAGTACGGCTACCCGCACATGGGCTGACGCCCCCTGGGCGTCCGCGCCCCCCTTGACCCCGCCTCCGACCTGGGCCCCACCCCGGTCGGGGGCGGTGCTGTTTCCCGGGGGGCGCGTCTGGACGAACGGGCCTTTCCCGCCCACCCGCCCATCACCCCGCATCCGCCCCTGGACGAACAAGCTCTCCCACCCACCCGCCCGATTGCCCCGCATCCGCCCCTGGACGAACAAGCTCTCCCACCCACCCGCCCGATTGCCCCGCGGTGGCATGGGTGGGGGAGGGGGCGGTGGTGATGTGCGGGGTGGGTGGGGCGCGGCGAAGCGGGTGGGGTCTGCCCGGTGGGTGGGGCGCGGCGAAGCGGGGGCCCGGATAGACGGCACGGTGGGGGATCCGGGGATCCGGGGATCCGGGGATCAGTCCTTCGTGGGTGACGTTCCCGATGCCGCCGTGATCACCTCGTCCAGTACGTCCCGCGCCCGCAGCAGCTCCTCCACCATGCCGTCTATCCGGGCCCGCTCCACCGACAACTCCTCCACCAGCCACGGCGTCGCGGTCTCCGAGGGGCCGCCGTCCTTGTCCCGCATGCACGGCAGCAGCTGCACGATCTTCGCGCTGCACAGGCCCGCCGCGAACAGCTCCTGGATGTGGACGACCCGGTCGACCGCCGCCTCCGCGTAGTCGCGGTGCCCGCCCGGTGTGCGGTCCGCGTGCAGCAGGCCCTGCTTCTCGTAGTAGCGGAGGGACCGCTCACTCACCGCGGTACGCTCCGCCAGCTCGCCGATCCTCATGTCACGCGTCCCTCCGCATCTGTCGCATCTGCCGCACCCGTCGCGCCTGCCGCACTTGAATCTGACACCGGTGTCACCTTTTAACGTTCCGGCATGACGAACACCAAGCTCCTCACACCGTATTCCGCACCCACGACCCACGGCCTGCGTCTGCCCAATCGCATCGTCATGGCCCCCATGAGCCGCCACCGCGCCACCGACGACGGCACCCCACTCCCCGTCGTCGCCGATCACTACGCCCAGCGGGCGAGCGCCGGTCTCATCGTCACCGAGGGCATCTGGCCCGCGAGCAGCGGACAGAGCGACTGGCGGATCCCGGGCCTGGAGACTCCCGCCCACATCGCTGGCTGGCGCGCGGTGACCGAGGCGGTGCACGAGGCCGGCGGCAGGATCTACGCCCAGCTCATGCACGGCGGCCGCAAGGGCCACCCCCTGGCCCGGATCGACGGCGACCTTCCCGCGGGGCCGTCCGCGGTGCTCGTCCCGGGCCGTGTCCATGTGAGCGGCGGAGGGAAGGCCGATCCGGTCGTCCCGCGCGCGATGACCCGCGACGAGATCCACACCGCCGTGCGCGATCACGTCACCGCGGCCCGCAACGCCATCGCCGCCGGCTTCGACGGGGTCGAACTCCACGGCGCCAACAGCTACTTGATCCACCAGTTCCTCGCCGACAACACCAACTTCCGCGACGACGAGTACGGCCGGGGCTCGATCGCCGACCGCATCCGCTTCGCCGTCGAGGTGACCCGCGCCGTCGCCGACGCCATCGGCGCCCGGCGCCTCGGCCTGCGCCTCTCGCCGGGCAACCCCCAGTTCGCCATGGCGGAGGCCGACCCCGGCCCCGTCTACCGCGCGCTCCTCGACGAGCTCGACGGCCTGGGCCTCGCCTACCTCCACCTCACCGACAACGCCGACTACCCCGCCCTCACCGACCTGCGCCCCCACTGGCACGGCACCCTCATCGCCAACGTCGGCGAGAACGGCGACCCGACCACCCGTGAGGCGGGCGAGGCGGTCCTCGCCGAAGGCCTCGCGGACCTCGTCTCGTACGGGCGGGCCTTCATCTCCAACCCCGACCTGCCGGAGCGGTTCGCGGTGGGCGCACCGCTCCAGGAGATCGACGCGGCGCACCTCTACACCCACGGGGCCGAGGGATACACCGACTACCCAGCCTTCGAGCGCGAGCTGGTCTCCGCTCAGACCTCCACCAGCACCTGATCCAGTGACTTGCGCACGAGATCGGGTACCTGGCAGTCCGGTGCCGGATAGCCCACGGGGATCACCGCGAACGCCTTCTCGTTCTCCGGACGGCCGAGCACCTGCGACAGGAACCGCATCGGGCTCGGCGTGTGGATCAGCGCGGCGAGGCCCGACAGATGCAGGGCGGACAGCAGCATCCCCACGGCGATGCCGACCGACTCGTCGACGTAGTAGTGCTTGTGCTTGGTGCCGTCGTCGCCCAGCCAGTAGCGCTGCTGGAAGACGACGACGAGCGCGGGCGCGTCCGTCAGATGCGGCTTCACCTCGTCCGTGCCGAGCGGACGCAGGGCGGCGAGCCACTCCTCGCCGAGCCGCCCGTCGTACGAGATCTGCTCCTCGTGCTCCGCGGCCTCGCGGATGAGGCGGCGTACCTCCGGGTCCTGGACCAGTACGAACGTCCACGGCTGCTGGTGCGCGCCGGACGGCGCCGTCGCCGCGCATGCGATGGCGTCCCGCACGACCTGCGGGGGCACCGGGTCGGGCGCGAACTGCCGCACCGTGCGCCGCTCCCGCATCCGGGTGCGCAACTCGGCCGCGTGCGCGAGGGATTCGGCTTCGGACATGCGCTCGGGGCGGTACGGAACGGAGCGGTAGGGCTCGCCGTGGATGGGGGTCCAGGGTCGTTCTGCGGTCTCGTCAGCCATGCTCACGAGTGTGCCCCGGTCAGCTCCATCCCGTCACGATCAATGAGAGTCCGGTCGTGAAACCGACGCCCAGCAAGGCCAGATACAGACCGTAGAACCGCCGGAGCCGGTGCACGAGGAACCCGAAGGCCCCGAAGGCGAGGCCCACCGTGAGGGTGCGGGAGCCGCGGGAGAGGGCCGAGTGGGCCAGCCAGTCCTGCGGCGCGATGTCGGCGCGGCCCGCCTCGCGTGCGTACACCTTGAAGGGAATGCCGTTCCAGGGCTGGTGGCGGACGGCTGCCGCGCCCTCGGCGGCGAGCTCGCCGCGTACCTCCGTGCGCATCCGGTCCGTGGTCAGAGGGTGCGGCAACTGCGCGCCCGCAGCAGCCAGTTGAAGGGCCAGCAGGCCGCCCGCCAGGCTTCCCGCGAGCGCCGTGAGGGACAGCTTCAGGGCCCTGCGCGGCACCGCCACGCAGGCGATCGCCAGGAACAGCTCCGGCATCAGGGGCCAGCTCAGCGCCTCGGCGAAGGCCCAGGCGAAGGCCGCGGCGAGTCCCCAACGGGAGCCGATGACAGCGGCCGTTCGCTTGCGCGTCGCGGAGTCCCTGAGCGGGTCTCCCTCCGTACGCCGATGAAGCTCCGCCACCGCGTCACGCGCCGCCTCCGGTGTGGTGTCCGGCGGCAGCGGGGCCCCGACGCGGACCCTCACCAGGGTGGGGCGGAGCTTGCCGTGCTTGGGCAGGAGGCGGGCCGTGCCGTCGATGGCGACGGGGACGACGGGCACCTGCGCCTGCCGGGCCAGTACCAGGGCGCCCTTGTGGAAGGCCCCCAGTTCGCCCGCCCGTGCGCGGGTGCCCTCCGGGAAGAGGACGACGGCCCCGCCCGCGCGCAGGGCGTCCGCCCTGGACAGCAGGTCGTCCATGCCGCCTCCGCTGCGGCGCACGGGGAAGCCCGCGGCCAGCCGGCTGCAGACGCGGCTGCGCCAGCGGGATGCGAACCAGTAGTCGGCGGCGGCGCCGATCGCGGGCGTGTGGCGGGCGTCGAGCGCCGCGAGGAGCGCTGCGGTGTCCGCGTGGGAGGAGTGGTTCGCCACGACGACGCAGCCCCCGGGCGGGAGTTGACCACGCCGCTCCACACCTCCGGTGAGGGTGAGCAGGGTCCACCAGAGGGCGCGGCGGAGCCGGGCAGCGCCACGCTTAGGGCGCCGCCGGTCACCGGCTTCGCCGAGTCCGTCCGCGGACGCCGCACGGGCTCGATGTGCCGAGCCTGCCCTCGTACTCGTACGGGCCCTCACAGCGTCACCACCATCGTCAGCAGCAGAGCGACCAGCAGCGAGTCGATCCGGTCGAGCAGCCCGCCGAACCCCGGCAGCCAGCGCCCCGCGTCCTTCACTCCCGCCTCGCGCTTGACCATCGACTCCAGAAGGTCCCCGATCACGCAGCCGACGAGCACCGCGGCCCACAGCACGGGGGAGAACGCGCCGACCGCGGCCAGCGCGGCGGCGGTCGCGGCCGCGGCGCCCGCCACGCCCGCCCAGGTCTTGTGGGGGGAGAGGGGAGAGAGCGGCCGGGACAGGAGCCCCCTGCGGCCGAGCGCCGTACCCCCGCACCACGCCCCCACGTCCCCGAACGCCACCGCGACACCCACCGCCAGGGCCGTGTCGCCGAGCAGCACGAGTCCGCTCAGCGAGAGCGGGATCCAGAGGAGTCCGAAGACGGTCCGGCTCGCCCGGGTGAAGCCCTGGGCGGCGTCCCCGGAGAAGAGCGCCACACCGGCGGCGGCGATCAGGAGCACCCCCGCGGTCCGCAGATCAAGGGCGCCGGGCGCGGCCCAGGCGATCCCCGGCACCGCCACGGCGGACACCCCGAGCACCGCCCGCTCGCCCCGCGGCAGCCCCGCCATCCGGGCGTACTCGCCCACGGCGACCACGCCGAGCCCGGCCGCGAGCGCGAACGCCCCCGCCCGGCCGAGAAAGAACGCCCCGAGGAAGAGCGGCGCGGCCAACGCCCAGGTCCGCCACCGCTTGCGCAGCTCGGCCCGCATCCGCACCCGCGAGGGCAGCGCGGCGACGGCCACTCCTCCGGCGCCGAGCACTCCGGCGACCACGGGCACCGCACGCCCGGCGACCTCCCCGGCGACGAACGCGGCGCTCATCGCTCGTCCTCCTGCCGCGTCGGGCCCAACTCGCGCCACAGCCGCGCCAGTCGAAGCCCCGCCGTGAGCACCGAACCCGCGGCGACCACCACGAGCACCGGAACGACCCACCCGGAAGCCGCCGCGAGGACCACGAGGGCGCAGCGCTCCGTCTTGCCGACCGGGCCACTGTTCAGGCGGGGCGCGCCCGCCGCCGCGCCCGCGAGCGACACCCACGAGGGCAGCGTCGCCGCGAGGCCCGCCGTCGCCACCAGCCACAGCGGGGCCAGGGTGAGGAAGCCCGCGAGCATGGCCAGATCGGCGGCCCGGTCGCCCAGTTCGTTCAGGAGCGCGCCGCGACGCGTCGTGCGGCCGGTGTCGCGGGCCAGCGCGCCGTCGAGGTTCGCGAAGGCGAGCCGGGCGGCGAGCAGCACCGCCACGGGAAGCGCGGCGAACGGCACCGGCAGCCAGGCCAGCGCCGCCGCCGCGCCCGCCGCGCAGAGCACACCCGCCACGGTGAGGGTGTCGGGCGACACCTCGCGGCGGGCGAGTGCGCCGCGCACGCCGGACAACCGGTCCGCGTACCAGGGCTTGAGAGCGTAGAGGCCGTTCATGGCACCGACTCTGCCGCCGCCCGGCCGCCCGCAAATCGGCGTGCGTACTCAGATATGGCCTGAGTACGGTGGTGGGGTGACCACGCTGCGTACGGCCCATACCCACGACCTCGATCCCACCGAACTGCGCGCCGCACGCGCCCTGATGGCCGAGGCGTTCGACGGGGACTTCAGCGATCAGGACTGGGACCACGGCCTCGGCGGTGTGCACGCCCTCGTGCACGACGACTCCGGCCTCCTGCTCGCGCACGGCTCCGTGGTGCAGCGCCGGATCCTGCACGACGGCCGTTCGCTGCGCGTCGGTTACGTCGAAGCGGTCGCCGTCCGTCCCGACCGGCAGCGACAGGGCCTTGGCGGGCAGGTCATGGGGGCCCTTGAGCGCGTCATCGACCGTGCGTACGCGTTGGGCGCGCTCTCGGCGTCCGACGAGGGGCAGCGGCTCTACCTCGCGCGCGGCTGGCGGGAGTGGAAGGGCACGGTCGGCACCCTCGGCCCCGAGGGCGTGATCCACATGCCGGACGAGGATCCGCCGCTGCTCTGGGGCGCCGACCTCGACCCGGCGCACGAACTCCTCATCGACTGGCGCGACGGGGACGTCTTCTAGACACCGGGTGCACTAGACACCGGGTGCACTAGGCACCGGGTGCATCGGACGGCGCTCCCGCAGCCCGCACGATGATCTTGCCCCGGTTCTCTCCCCGCAGCATCCCCAGGAACGCGTCCACGATCCCGTCGAAGCCCTCCACCACGGTCTCGTCGAGCCCGACGCGCCCGCTCTGCAGGTGCGGCACCACGAACTCGTACAACTCCTCTTGCACATCACGGTGGTTACGGACCAGGAAGCCCTCCACGCGCAGGCTCTTCTCGACGATGTCGGGGAGGTTGCGCAGGGCGTACGGCGTGTCGGTGCTGTTCTTCTGGGACATCGTGCCGATGCGCACGACTCGCCCGTACTCGCGCAGCGAGGTGATCGCGGCTTCGAGGTGCTCGCCGCCGACGTTGTCCACGTAGAGGTCGATCCCCTCGGGCGCCGCCTTCGCGAGCAGCTCGGCGGTCGGGCCCGTGTGGTAGTCGAAGACCTCGTCGTAGCCGACGTGCTCCGTCAGGTACGCCGCCTTCGCCGCCGTGCCCGCGCTGCCGACGAGCCGCCCCGCGCCCATCAGCCGGGCGAGCCGCCCGGTGGCCGTACCCACGCCGCCGCCCGCCGCGGAGACGAACACGTCCTGCCCCGCGCGGAGTTCGGCGATGCGGGTGAGGCCGACGTAGGCGGTCAGGCCGGTCCCGCCGAGGATGCTCAGGTGCGCGGAGAGCGGTACGCCGTCGAAGTGGGGTACGGGGCGTGCCTCTTCGGGGGTGACGACGGCGTGGGTGCGCCAGCCGTGCCGGTGGAAGACGATGTCGCCCTCGCGGAACGCGGGGTCGCGGGACTCCACGACGCGGCCCAGGGTGCGGCCCTCCAAGGGCGCGTCGAGCCCGAAGTCGCCGTCCATCATCTCGCGGTGGTAGGGGTCGACCGACCAGTAGAGGTTCTCCACCAGGGCCGTGCCCGGGGCGGGTTCGGGCAGCGGGGACTCCACGAAGGCGAAGTGGCCGGGGGTGGGGAGGCCGTGGGGGCGGGCGGTCTGGTGCACGGTGCGTGCGGTCTCGGTCATGGCGGTGACCGTACGGAGGAATGCGGGGGCCGGGCAGAGGGTTGCGCTCATGGAACGGCCCGGCCCATGAAGAGCCCTCATGGAAGCAGGTGGGAACCCCGATGGATGCAGCTGAGAAGACGGCCGCGACCGACCTCGCGCCCCACGAGCTCCGCATCCTCGTCGCCGTCGACAGCGAGCGCGGGTTCTCGGCCGCGGCCAAGGCGCTCGGCCTCACGCAGTCCGCGGTCTCGCACTCCATACGCGGGACGGAACGCAAGGTCGGCGCGGTGCTCTTCGAGCGGGGCCGGAAGGGCGCGACGCCGACCGCGGCAGGTGCCGCCGCTGCCGCCCATGCCCGGCGCGTGCTGCGGCTCCTGGACACCCTGGCCGCCGAGGCCCGCGGCGCCGAGCGGGGCACGGTCGCGGGACCGTTGCGCATCGCCGCCTTCCGCAGTGTGGCCCTGTACCTGCTTCCGCCCGTCCTGGAGCGCCTCACCGCCCGCCACCCGGGCATCGAGCCGCAGGTGCGCGTCGTGCGCGAACTGGGCGCGGGCACCGCGGGCGAGGTGGCGCAGGGGCGCGCGGACGTGGGCATCGCGACGATCGGGGCCACCTCGCCGGTGCCCGCCGGGCTCGTGGGCGATGTACTGATCGAAGAGCCCTACTCGCTGGTGCACCCGGCCGGACATCCCGACCCGCGCTCCCTGCCGCTGGTGGACTGGCACGAGAACTGCGGCTCCTACACCCGGACGTGGTGGGCCGGGCAGGACTGGATCCCGAAGGCGACCGTCCTCACCGAGGACGACGGAGCGGTGCTCTCGATGGTGAGCAGGGGTCTCGGCATGGCGATCATGCCCGCGCTCTCGCTGAACGGAGCACCGGACGGAATCGAGATCACCGATCTCGGTCCGGAGCGCCCGTCACGTTCGGTGGGCTATGTCACCACCCCGGAGCAGGCCGCCACCCTCGCCGTCCGGGCCCTGATCCGCGAGCTCAGGGCGGCCGGAGGAGGGGCCGGGAGTGAAGCCCGTCTCAGATAGTAGGAAGTCCGAGTAATTGTGGAGACAGACGCTCCGTCCTCGCTTAGCTTTGTAGGAGCCGAACGTCTCGCTCGACCAAGCGAATGGCGGTCGTGAGCCGGAGCCCCACGCAGGCAACCCCTGCGGCTCCACCGCTCCCCGCCCCTCCGGCGTCTCGAATACACCCCTTCCCTCAAGGAATGGATCTCTCATGGCCGAGACGACCGCACGCCGAGTCCGCCACACCTCCCGTACGACCGATTCCGAGCGCAAGAACGCCGCAGCGGCCCTGCAGCGCGCACTCGACCGCAGGGACAACGGCGGCGAGACGGGTCACTGACCCGCCCACGCCACCCACAACCGCTACTTACCGCGCACCACCTCGAAGTGGTCCACGCGCTCGCCGCTCTCGGCGAGCGCGGAGACCGTCAGCTTCGGGTTCACGCCGGCCGTCACCTCCACCGCGAGGAACGAGAAGCCGGTGTACCGCACCCGTGACCATGCGACGGTGTCCGGGTCGCGAAGGCGCGCCTTCGTCCAGTGGAACGACAGGATCGACTCCCGGTCCCTGACGTTGCCCTCGAAGCTGTCCTTCACGCCTGCCGGAAAGCTGTAGAGGTCCTTGCCCGCGCCGCCCGCGGTGACGTACACGATGCCGTCGCGCGTCGGATCGGTCGACGCGCCGACCGGCACGGGCTTGCCGACCTCGCCTCCCTTGATCGCGTCGGTGCGCTCGTAGACGTGGTTGTGGCCGTTGACGACCAGATCCACCTGGTGCTTGGTGAACAGCTCCAGCCACGCGTCGCGCACCCCGCCGTCCGAGGCGTGCGTGGCCGTCGAGTACATGCAGTGGTGGAAGAAGACCACGACGAAGTCGACGGACGCGTCCGTCCGCAGCTCACCCAGGCGCTTGTCCAGCCAGGCGGTCTGCTTGCCGTCCGTGTAGCCCTTGTTGGCGGGGATCTCGTACGAGACGTCGTTCGCGTCGAGCGCGACGACGCCGACATTGCCGTACGTGAAGGAGTAGACGCCCGGCGCGTTCCTCGGGTCGAAGCCGTTCCCGGGGAGCGACCAGCGGGCGCTCTGGCCGCCGTAACCGTTGGGGGAGTACCACGCCTCCATGTCGTGGTTGCCGGTCGTGACCATCCACGGGACCGACTTCGCCACGGACTCCGTCTGCGCGAGGAAGGTGTCCCACACCCGCGCGTCGTAGGTGTCGGACTCCTTGCCGTGCCCGGTGCTGTCCGCGTAGCAGATGTCGCCCGCGTGCAGATGGAAGGACGGGTTCTGGCCCAGGATCAACTGGTCGTTGGCGAGCGCGTCGTAGCTCACGCCCTGGTCGCCGAAGGCCGTGAAGACGAACTTCTCCGGTGTCGCGGGTGCCGTGCGGAAGGAGCCGATCGTCGCCATCCGTTCGGGTGACGCCGGGTCGAAGCCCTCGTGGCCGACGCCGTAGTAGTACGTCGTGCCGGGCTTGAGGCCGTCGAGGGCCGCGTGCAGGTAGTACTGCTCGACCGCGGGCAGCTTCTTCGACAGGGAGGGGGTGTGCAGGTCGCGCACCTCCGCCTCGATCTTCCGGCTCAGCTCCCAGGGCTTGAGGCCCACCCGCAGGTAAGGGGACTTGACCGCGAACGGCACCTGCCAGGAGACCCGCATCTGCGTCTTCGGGTCGGCCCCGAAGGCCAGATGCCGGGCGAAGGGCGCCACCAGCCTGCCGTCGACCTTCACGGGCGCGGACGGCGCGGCGAGCGGGCGCGACGCCGACGCGGCCTCGCCGTGGGCGCTGCCCGAGCTGCCGGCGAGCAGGCCGATGCCGCCGACCGTGCCTGCGGTGGCGAACGAACTGGCCAGGACCTTGCGGCGGGAGAACTTCCGGCGCAGATACGCGTGCTGCTCGGGCATGCTCATCCCGGCCGCGAGCTGCTCCGGTATGCCGACCTCGGGGGTGTCCATGGAAGGAGAACTTCCCAGTGGGTGCCAACTCCCACCAGGCCTGCGGGTGAAGAGGGAGTGGCCATGTGGTGGCCTGCCCGTGGCGTGACCAGGGGTGTCCGCATGCCGGACTGCGCGTGTCATCCCGTGGGACGGGGCGTAGGGTGCCCGTATGTCTCGCAGCATCAATCTCGCAGTGATCCCCGGTGATGGAATCGGCCAGGAAGTCGTGGCCCAGGGGCTCAAGGTCCTCAATGCCGTCCTCCCGCAGGATGTGAAGCTGGAGACCAAGGAGTTCGACTTCGGCGCCAAGCGGTACCACGCCACCGGTGAGACCCTCACCGACGCCGACGTCGAGGCCCTCAAGCAGTACGACGCGATCCTCCTCGGCGCGATCGGCGACCCCTCGGTCCCGTCCGGCGTCCTGGAGCGCGGCTTCCTGCTGAAGCTCCGCTTCCTCTTCGACCACCACGTCAACCTGCGGCCGTCGAAGCTCCTTCCGGGTGTCTCCACTCCGCTCGCGGGGCAGCCGGAGATCGACTTCATCGTCGTACGCGAAGGGACCGAGGGCCCGTACACGGGCAACGGCGGCTCGATCCGCACCGGTACCCCGCACGAGGTCGCCACCGAGGTCTCCGTCAACACCGCGTTCGGTGTGGAGCGCGTGGTCCGTGACGCCTTCGCCCGCGCCCAGGCCCGCCCGCGCAAGAAGCTGACGCTGGTCCACAAGAACAACGTCCTCGCGTACGCCGGTCACCTCTGGACGAACGTCTTCAACGAGGTGGCGAAGGAGTTCCCCGACGTCACCACCGACTACATCCACGTCGACGCCGCGACGATCTACCTGGTCACCGACCCGGGCCGGTTCGACGTGATCGTCACCGACAACCTCTTCGGCGACATCATCACCGACCTCGCCGCGGCCGTCTCCGGCGGCATCGGGGTCGCGGCCTCGGGCAACATCAACCCGAGCCGCGAGTTCCCGTCGATGTTCGAGCCCGTGCACGGCTCGGCGCCGGACATCGCGGGCCAGGGCAAGGCCGACCCGTCGGCCACCGTCCTGTCCGTCGCCCTGCTCCTGCGTCACCTCGGGTACGAGGACGAGGCGGCGCGCATCGAGACCGCCGTCTCCGCCGACCTCTCGGAGCGCGGCGACACGGTCCGCACCACCGAGCAGATCGGCGACGCGCTCGCCGTACGAGTAGCGGGCTGACCCGGTAGCTCGTTCTTACGACACAGAAGCCGCCGGGTCTGGTTCACGGACCCGGCGGCTTCTCGTATGCGGCTCCGGGTGCCACCATCGACCCCTGGGCCGCATTCACGCTGTTTCTTCCTCGGCGCCACGCGAGCGATAATCGAACGTGGGGCCGCGGAATGCAGGGAAGCTCGGACGTCCTAGTACACGATGTACAGGCGTGAGCGCGGTCCGTCACCATCACACCGTGAAGGACTAGTACTCATGACGACGACGCCGACACCCACGATCGAGCTCAAGCCCACCGCGAACCCGCTGTCCACGGCGGAGCGCGAGGCGATCCTGGCCAACCCCGGGTTCGGCCGCCACTTCACCGATCACATGGTGACGATCAAGTGGACGGAGGGCCGCGGCTGGCACGACGGTCAGCTCGTGCCGTACGGCCCGCTCTCCCTCGACCCGGCGACCAACGTCCTGCACTACGCGCAGGAGATCTTCGAGGGCCTGAAGGCCTACCGCCAGCCCGACGGCACGGTGGCCTCCTTCCGTCCCGAGGCCAACGCGGAGCGCTTCCAGCGGTCGGCGCGGCGGCTCGCGATGCCGGAGCTGCCGGTCGAGACGTTCATCGAGGCGTGCGACGCGCTGGTGAAGCAGGACAAGGCGTGGGTGCCGGCGCACGGTGGCGAGGAGTCGCTGTACCTGCGTCCGTTCATGATCGCGAGCGAGGTCGGGCTCGGCGTGAAGCCGGCCAATGAGTACCTCTTCATCGTGATCGCCTCGCCCGCGGGCGCGTACTTCCCCGGTGGCGTCAAGCCCGTCTCGATCTGGCTGTCGGAGGACCGCGTGCGGGCGGTTCCGGGCGGCGTGGGCGACGCCAAGACCGGCGGCAACTACGCGGCGTCCCTGCTGGCGCAGGCCGAGGCCGCGGAGAAGGGCTGCGACCAGGTCGCGTACCTGGACGCCGTGGAGCACAAGTGGGTCGAGGAGCTCGGCGGGATGAACCTGTACTTCGTGTACGGGGACAAGATCGTGACGCCGACGCTGACGGGCTCGTTGCTGGCCGGCATCACCCGGGACTCGCTGCTCACGGTCGCCCGTGACCTCGGCTACTCCTCGGAGGAGTCGCGGGTGTCGATCGACCAGTGGCAGGCGGACACGTCCGAGGGCACGCTGACGGAGGTCTTCGCGTGCGGTACGGCGGCGGTGATCACTCCGGTGGGTACGGTCAAGTGCCGCTCGGGCGAGTGGACGCAGAGCGGCGGCGAGCCGGGCCCGGTGACGATGAGGCTGCGGGAGGCGCTGCTGGATGTGCAGCGGGGGACGGCGAAGGACCGGCATGGCTGGATGCATGACCTCGGCTGAGGGCTTAGCGGGGCTTGAGGCCGGGCCGGGGGTTCGCCCCCGGGCCCGGCCTTTGTGGTGTCCGGGGCGGGGTGGGGCGGTGCCTGGTGCGGTGCGGGTGCGTCTGGGGTGCGGGGCCGTGCCGGTATGTCCGTCCTCGCTATCGTCCGGTGGCCGCGGGGCTGCTGCGGTGGGGGAGCGCCGGGAACCGTGCTCCGGGCGGACATACCGCCACGTCCCCTCGCGTCTCGCTGCCGACTGCGGCTAGTCGATGGTGCTGCGGGGCAATCGGGTGGGGAAGGGGTGTTCGGTGCGGGACAGTGGGGGGATGTTGCGTGGGATTTTTGATGGGGATGCCGAGTTGTATGACCGGGTTCGGCCGCGGTATCCCTCCGGGCTGGTGGACGCGCTGGTCGCGCAGGCGCAGCTCAGCCCCCGCAGCAGAGTGCTGGAAGTGGCCCCGGGTACGGGGCAGTTGAGCGTGCCGCTGGCCCGGGTCGGCGGGGTTCTCACCGCCGTGGAGTTGGGGCCCGCCCTCGCCGCGGTGGCGCGGCGCAACCTCGCCCCGTATCCCCGGGCCCACGTCGAGGTGGCCGAATTCGAGGCCTGGCCCCTGCCCCCGGAGCCGTACGACCTGGTTGTCTGCGCCACCGCCTTCCACTGGCTCGATCCAGCCGTGCGGGTGCCCAAGATGCGGGCGGCGCTGCGGGGTGGCGGGACCCTTGCCGTTGTCACCACTGAGCATGTCGCCGGGGGGAGTTCCGGCTTCTGGGTGGAGGTCCAAGGGTGTTATGAGCGGTGGGACCCCGACGCCACCGAGCCCGGCCTGCGGCTGCCCGAGGAGAGCACCGTCCGGACCGATGTCGGCGAGATCGAGCAGACGCACGGCCTCGGCCCCGTCACCGTGCTCCGCTTCGCGCGGGACATCACCTACACCGCCGATCAGTACATCGACGTGCTCCGCACCTACTCCGGGCACCGTGCCCTCGATCACGACACCCGCGAGGGACTGCTCGGATGCGTGAGGGAGTTGATCGACGGCACGTACGGCGGCGTCATCGTCAAGCGGTATCTGCATGAGCTGATCACGGCGTCGGCACACTGACCGCCGGGCCGTCCTCCCGCGTCGGCTCGGGAGCCTTCCCCCGCTCCAGGATCACGTACGCGAGGCCGCCCACCACGCCCGACAGCAGGAAACTGCAGTCCACCCCGCCGGTGAGGGAGAGCAGCGGTCCTTCGTAGGAGGGCAGCGAGACCGCCGCGAGGCCGACCACTGCGCCCAGCGCCCAACTCGCCGCCGCCGGGACGTTCCAGCCCGCGCGGTACCAGTAGATCCCGCCCCTGGAGCGGCGGTTGAAGACCTGGAGCGCCTCCGCGTCGTACACGCCCCCGCAGCGCGCGAAGCCGATCAGGGTGATCACCGCCCACGGTGTGCCGATCGCCGTGAGGAGCAGGACGAAGGACGTCATCGCGTCCTGCGCCTCCCACGCGTAATGGCCCACGAACACGCACCCCGTGGCCACCACCGCCACCGTGTACGTCGCCCGCGCCCGCGAAGCCCGCGGCAGGATCGCGTCCAGGTCCAGACCCATCGAGTACAGCATCAGACCCGCGTTGCCGACCGAGCCCGCCGAGGCGGCCAACAGGAGCGGGATCAAGTACCAGGCCGGGGACGCGGACACCAGCGGGCCCGCGTAGTCGAGCGCAGCGCCCGCCGCGTACGCCGTGAACGTACCGAAGAGCTGGGGGACGAGGAGCCCGGCCAGCAGGCCGATCCACGATGCCCGCAGGACCGTCCGCGAGCTGTGGCGCGTGGGCGAGACGTAGCGCGTGTAGTCGCCCAGGAGCGTGATGAACGCGATCGGGCCGCTCAGGCCCGCCGCCACCAGGGCGAGCAGCCACGTCGGCCAGAAGGAGCCGAGGAGGTAGCCGCCCGCGTCGGGGAGTGCCGACGTCGTGAAGTCGGGGGCGTAGGCCACCGCCCCGAGGATCAGGAGTGCCGTCATGCCGACGGCGAGGACGCGGGACAGCTTCAGCAGGACCCGGTAGCCGTAGACCGCGCCCGTCACCGTGGCGGCGGCCAGGAGCGCGTACACGATCCCGTAGGACAGGCCGCCCGCCGGAAGTCCGATCAGGCGGTGCAGGACGCCCACCATGACGTCGCCGCCGATCCAGATGGTCAGCGCGGTGTAGCCGAGGGAGAGCAGGAGGCCGACGATCGAGCCGACCAGACGGCCCCGCACGCCGAACTGCGCTCCGGAGGATGTGGAGAGGTTCGTGCCCGTGCGGAGCGAGACCAGGGCGAGGGGGGCCGTGAGGGCCGTGCCGATCACCGTGCCCGCCACCACGGAGGTGACCGACGCCCACCAGCCGAGGCCGAACGACACCGGCAGCCAGCCGAAGACGATCACCCCGAGACAGAGGTTGGAGCCGAGCAGGATCGAGATGAGATCGCGGGGGCCGCTGGTGCGTTCCCCGTCCGGGATGGTGTCGACTCCGCGCTGTTCTATCGGCATGAGGGTGCCCCTGACGCTCGATCGTGGCGGCCTGCGCACACAGGCCGCCGTTCGACTGTTTGAGTGCCGCTCAATGTGACCTGAGTCAAGCTCGCACGTCAATGTTTCCGTCGGATCAATCTCATGGTTAGAGTGTTGTTCAAACGATGGAGGTGTGGTGGCGTGCGGCTTACCCCCACGGAACGCGACCGGCTGCTGCTCTTCGGGGCGGCCGAGCTGGCCAGGGCCCGCAAGGCGCGCGGCCTCAGACTCAACGTCCCCGAGGCGACCGCGCTGATCGCGGACACGGTGTGCGAGGCGGCCCGCGACGGGGCCAGGCTCGCCGAGGCGATCGAGCGGGCACGCTCGGTCCTCGGGCCCGACGACGTCCTGCCGGGCGTCGCGGACGTGGTGACCGAGGTGCATGTGGAGGCCGTCTTCGACGACGGCTCCCGGCTCGCGGTCGTCTCGCAGCCCATCGGGGCGGGGCTGGGGAGTGCGGCTCCGGGGGCACTGCTGCCCGGTCCCGAGCACGCGGAGCTCGCGCCCGTCGCGACGCTCACCGTGCACAACACCGCGTCCGTGCCCGTCTCCGTCACCTCGCACTTCCATCTCTTCGAGGCCAATCCCCGGCTCGACTTCGACCGCGCGGTCGCCTATGGGATGCGGCTCGCGGTTCCCGCCGGGTCCTCCGTGCGCTTCGGCCCCGGCGAGAGCGTCGAGGTCGGGCTCGTGCCGATCGGCGGGGAGCGCATCGCGATCGGCTTCGCCGGTCTGGTGGACGGCGCGCTCGATGCGCCCGGCGCCAAGGAAGAGGCCCTGCGCAGGGCCGTGGCCTGCGGATATCTGGGAGCTGACCGATGAGCATCGATCCGTACGCGTACGCCGCCACCCATGGGCCCCGTGCGGGCGACCGGGTCAGGCTCGGGGACTCGGGCCTGGTGGTCCGGGTGGAGTCCGACTCGCAGGAGTACGGCGAGGAGTTCCTGGCCGGGTTCGGCAAGACGGCCCGTGACGGGCTGCATCTGAAGGCCGCCGCCGTCCGCGAGACCTGTGACGTCGTGATCAGCAATGTGCTGGTGATCGACGCCGTGCAGGGCATCCGCAAGGTGTCCGTCGGCATCAGGGAAGGCCGCATCCACGCCATAGGGCGGGCCGGGAACCCCGACACCCTCGACGGCGTCGACGTCGTCGTCGGCACCGGCACGTCCATCGTGTCGGGCGAGGGGCTCATCGCCACCGCCGGGTCCGTGGACACGCATGTCCATCTGCTGTCGCCGCGCATCATGGAGGCCTCGCTGGCCTCCGGTGTCACGACGATCATCGGCCAGGAGTTCGGGCCCGTGTGGGGCGTCGGGGTCAACTCGCCCTGGGCGCTGAAGCACGCGTTCAACGCCTTCGACGCCTGGCCCGTCAACATCGGCTTCCTGGGCCGTGGTTCGTCCTCGCACGACGCCCCGCTGATCGAGGCGCTCGCCGAGGGCGGTGCGTCGGGCTTCAAGGTGCACGAGGACATGGGCGCCCATACGCGCGCGCTCGATACGGCGTTGCGGGTGGCCGAGGAGCATGATGTCCAAGTTGCCCTGCACAGCGATGGGTTGAATGAGTGTCTGTCCGTCGAGGACACCTTGAAGGTGCTGGAGGGGCGGACCATTCACGCCTTCCACATCGAGGGGTGTGGTGGCGGGCATGTGCCGAACGTGCTGAAGATGGCGGGCGTGCCGAATGTGATCGGCTCCTCCACCAATCCGACGTTGCCCTTCGGCCGGGATGCGGTGGCCGAGCACTACGGGATGATCGTCTCGGTCCATGATCTGAAGACGGATCTGCCGGGTGACGCGGCGATGGCGCGTGACCGGATCCGGGCCGGGACGATGGGCGCGGAGGACGTGCTGCACGACCTGGGCGCCATCGGGATCACCTCCTCGGACGCGCAGGGCATGGGGCGGGC